>JBPYCQ010000007.1:0-173671 GCA_051846895.1 Bacillaceae bacterium W0354 | reverse complement strand
AAGACCTGCGGTGGTATGTCAACAAAGAAATAATTAAATATTTGATTATCAAGGTTCAGATTTCTTAAAAAAGGCATTACGAAACTAGACCAGTAAATATTTGGTAATTACTGGAATTATTTAAAAGGATTTTTGAAGTTTGCTAACTTCATATATTCACGCTCCTTTTTGGCGTGTAGACTTGGTGATTGCGTAGTAGCGCATCCACCAAACGCACTAATTTTCTTGCGGTTAAGACGAGTGCTCTTTTATGTTGATGCTTCGGAACTTCTTGGTATTTCTTCGCGTAATAAGCTTGATACTCAGGAACGTGCCTTCTTACCGAGTTGGCGGCTTCAACCAGGTAATATCTGAGGTACTGATTCCCGTTCCGCGAAAGTGAAGTGTCGTCCGCTGTAAAGCGGCCTGATTGGTGTTTTCGCCAATAAAGGCCTGCATATTTGGCTATCTTTGTTTCATCATCAAATCGCTCGATTTGGCCGATCTCAGCGATAATTCCAGCTGTGAATACTGGCCCAATGCCAGGGATGGTTACAAGCGTTTGCGTCAAGCCAGCCATTATTCTCTCGATTGCTTTATCAATCTCTTTTACCTGCTTTTGAAGTGTACGAATAACTTCAATAGTCGTTCCGAGAATGATATCGATGGAATCTTCAACAACCTTGTCTAAACGATAGGAAGAGCGAACAGCTTTCTGGATGGATTTCGCAACGCATTCCGGATTCCCAAAACGATTTCTGCCCTTTTCCTGAAGAAAAGCAGCCAGATCCTCGACCGGCATTTGCGCAAGTTCATCCAGACTGAACTTCTCAAAAAACAGCTCCATCATGGCATTTCCAAAGACAGAAGAGTCGACCTCCTCTTTGAAAGTGTTGCACTTAAAACTCAAGTGTTGAAGGAAGTGCTGCTTTTCCTTGGTAACCTGATGGACCAGCTGATACCTGGAACGTGTAAGCTGTTGGAGCGCAACATATTGGCTCTCTTTTACCACGGACATTGGCAATCGGCCAAAACGCAGATAATCGGCGATGACGAAGGCATCAATTTCATCGGTTTTGTCCATATCACTATAACTCTTTTTAAAGTTCGCAATCTGTTTCGGATTCATGACAAAAACCTCTGCGCCAAGTGCTTTGAGAGCCTCGTCATGATGAAGAAACATGGATGGATGAAAACTGTAAACAGACGTGGACTCAAGCCCGAATCTGAGTGTATCAACAGCCTGACCATTCACGCATTCTAAAACGGTATCCCGAAGCTCACTCGCACCAGGAAGGTCATTAGAGACCGTGAAGGATTTAACCTTTTCTCCTTCACCATCTAACAAACAAACCTTGATATCAAAAGAACTAACATCTAATCCAGCAAATAATTTCATGGGGGGATTTCCTCCTTTCGATTTAGAATCATTGGTACTTATTTCTTGGACGCCCTGAGATATCCCTAGTGTGAACGCCGATCAGCAACCTCGTGTATAAGTACTATCCCTGATTCGAAAGCCGCCCCAGAGCTACTATCATCTAGGTTCGAGGTTCAGGGTGCACAGCCTGCGAGTAGGAAGGTCCGCACGCACACTGGGAAACAGTCTTTATAGTGTGGTCTAGCCACAAGGGGGAAAAGAATTGTCCCAAATGATCCTAAGACCATTATCTAGGAACATCTCGGGACGTCCAAGACTTTTGACTATATTCAGCAGGAAATGCAAGAAAATCTGGGCTCAAATGATAGGGCCTAAACATAATATACGAGGGGGTTCTAAAATGGACAAAAATGAAATGTTTAATAGTTTTGATATAAGTGAAATTGAAGAGCATCAAAAAAAATACTCTAGAGAAACTGAAGAAAAGTACGGACATACAGATGCATACAAAGAGTCACAACGTCGCACTTCACAGTATGGAGAAAAGGAGTGGAAAAAAATTAAGGAAGAAAGTGATAATATATATAAAGATTTCGTATCGCTGATGGATCATGAACCATCAGACGAAGCGGTGTTAGACGTCGTGCAAAGATTTCAAAATCATATTAGTACACACTTTTATGAATGCAATCTAGAAATTTTACGTGGACTAGGCAATATGTACATTGACGACCCACGATTCACAAAAAATCTTGATCAATATCGAGAAGGACTTGCAGCTTTTATGCGTGAAGCCTTCCATGCCTATTGTGACAAAATGGAAGCAAAATAGTTTTTATAATATGATGGCTCGTAACTCATACTAAATGTGTAAAACATTTTATGAGGTGATAAATATGGGTAGAGATGAACATAAAAATTCAAAAAGAAGTCGCAAAACAATGGCACAAACACCAAAAAATCAATTATCTGACGGGCGTGACATTGAATATGACCAAGAATTCGCTGATGAAAATGACTTAGAAGCACAAGCAAGAAGTAACGCTGCAGATGAGCGTGCGAAGAATAATAAAAGATAATTTTATAAAGATAGAGGCTTTTTAACGTGGTCTCCCTCAATGTAAGAGTAAAATCTTTTGGGGAGTAGTTAAAAAGCCTCTTGCTATTCTCTAATCAAAATTTATATCTTTTGTCGCTTCAACCTCAACGAGTTCGACACAACTGAGACAGAGCTAAACGCCATCGCTGCTCCCGCTACCCAAGGGGCTAATAATCCGAATGCCGCGATTGGGATTCCTGCACTATTATAAGCAAGGGCCCAAAATAAGTTTTGTCTAATATTGCGCATCGTTTTCTGGCTTAATCTAATTGATTTCGGAATGTTTCTTAAGTCGCCACTCACTAATGTTATATCAGCCGCTTCAATCGCTACATCTGTCCCAGTTCCAATTGCCATCCCAATATCTGCTGTAGCTAGTGCTGGCGCATCATTAATCCCGTCTCCAACCATCGCGACTTTATGGCCTTCGTCTTGCAGTTTTTTAACTTGTTCAGCTTTATGTTCTGGTAAGACTTCCGCCAATACATTTTCAGGTGGAATTCCTACTTCTTTTGCAACAGCTAAAGCCGTTAATTTGTTATCACCTGTCATCATATAGACGTCAATTCCAAGATCTTGTAACTCTTTAATGGCTGTTTTGGACGTCTCTTTCACTACGTCTGCGATGGCTATAATAAAGGATACTTGACCGTCAATCGCAGCAATGACAGCTGTTTTTCCATCACTTTCAAATTGTCGTAAAGTCGCTTCTGCATCTTTCACATCTATCCCTTTTTCACGCATCAGCTTTCTTGTACCTACGTAAATGTCACGGCCTTCTACTCGAGCATAAACACCATGACCTGAGATGGCTTCAAAAGTTTCGGGATTTGCGACTGTCATATCATGCTCTGTTGCATAAGCTACGACCGCTTCTGCAAGTGGGTGTTCTGAACGCTTTTCAGCAGCCACAACGAGAGCGAAGTCTTCCTCCTCACGTAAATTCACAACGTCTGTAACGCGCGGTTTTCCTTCTGTAATAGTACCCGTTTTATCTAACACAACTGTGTTAATCGATTGTGTACCTTCTAAATATTCGCCGCCTTTAAATAAAATACCACCTTCTGCACCACGTCCGGAGCCAACCATAATCGACGTCGGTGTAGCTAAACCTAAAGCACATGGACAGGCAATGACGAGTACTGCTATTGAAGCTTCAAGAGCCGATGACCAAACACCTTGGTCCACAAAGAAAAACCATATAGAGAATGTGACTAAAGCAATAACAACAACAATAGGAACAAATATTCCAGAGATTTTATCGGCCATCCGTTGAATTGGAGCCTTTGAACCTTGAGCTTCTTCAACAATTTTAATAATACCTGCTAAAGCAGTATCTTTACCTACTTTTTCAGCAACTATTGTTATTGTACCGTTTTTGTTAACCGTTGAACCGATAACAGTGTCTTCAATTGACTTATCTACAGGAATCGGTTCCCCTGTAATCATTGATTCATCGATAGACGTTTCCCCTTCAATGACATAACCATCGACTGGTATTTTTTCACCAGGCTTCACAATGATATGATCGCCTACTTGTACTTGGTCAGCAGGAATTCTTTCTTCAACACCGTTTCTAATGACTGTTGCTTCTTTAGCTTGGAGCTTTAACAGTTTTGTAATAGCTGTTTTCGTTCTACCCTTCGCTAAAGCCTCCATATATTTACCTAAAATAATAAGTGTAATCAATACGGCACTTGTTTCAAAATACAAATCTGGATGATGCCCTAAGTCGCCAAACTGCCATAGCAATGTTTGAACGACACTATAGAAAAAGGCAGCTGACGTACCTAATGCGACAAGTACATCCATATTGGCACTTTTATTGGCTAGTGCACGGTAAGCCCCTGTGTAAAAAGGCCAACCGATAAAAAATTGGACGATTCCCGCAAGGATAAATTGTGTCCATGGATACGTAATGAACGACGGTGCGTCAAAGCCAATATCAAAAGGAAGATGCCCGATCATCGTCAATAATAATGGAAAAGATAATATAGCTGATAAAATAAATCGATTTCTTTTGTGATGGATTTCTTTTTCCTGATAAGATTCTTGTTCTTCACGTTCTTGTTTAATAAAAGCCTCGTAACCGATCTTCTTAACTTTTTCTAGTACATCATCAACAGAAACTAATCCTGGCGTATAGGTAATCGTTCCTGACTCAGTTGCTAGATTAATATTAACTTGGGATATTCCTGGCATTTTAGATAATACTTTTTCGATTCGATTTGAACACGCAGCACAAGTCATCCCATGAATATCGAGTTCTACTTTTTCTTCTTTAACACCATAGCCTAATTTATTTATTCGATCGACTATTTGATCAATTGAAGCTATATCATCATCGTACGTGACTGTAGCCCGCTCCATCGATAAGTTGACATTCGCTTCAACCCCATCCATTTTATTCAACACTTTTTCAATACGGGTTGAACAAGCTGAACAGGTCATTCCTGTCACATCTAATTGAGCCTTTCTTTTATTACTTGCTGTCATCATTCATCACCCTTCTAGCTCTATTTTGAATACTGCTTGACGACTTTCATCAATTCATCCATATATGCTTCTCCATCACCTTGCTTAACCGCTTCTGTTACACACATCTTCGCATGGCGTTCCATCATTGAATAGCCTACTTTATCTAAAGCTGCCTTAACTGCTGATATTTGTACAAGTACATCGACACAATATCGATCATCTTCAATCATTTTTTTTATACCCCGAACTTGACCTTCAATACGTTTCAAGCGATTGATCATGTTTTCTTTTTCATCACCAGACCGTGGAACGACTGGATGATCATGTTTCGTCAATTTAATATCATTCTTTTCACTCATTTATTATTCACCTCTACCTTGATACTATACCCCCCTAGTGTATATGTCAAATAAAAAAGCTTTAGGTATAATTACTTTTATGTAAAAAAATAACCCCCATCTTCAATAGAAGATGAGGGAGATGATTAAGCTACAACATTATAGCCTTGTTCATCGATTAGGCTTTTCATTTGTTCAACTGTAACTAGTGATTCATCATACTTCACCGTTACTAATCCTTCTTCCAAATTAACTTCTACATCATTTATACCATCAACGATATCTAAAGCACCTTTTACAGATGATACACAGTGCCCACATGACATGCCTTCTACTTTTAAAACGACTTCTTTCATCTTAAAAACTCCTTTCACTAGTTATTAATTAAAATTAACATACCCCGTTAAGGTATTCAATTATTTTGCACAAACCGCTTAACCATTAATAATTATACAAAATGTAATGTTTGTCCACGTCATTACCCCTATAACGTATTTTTTCCTACTCTATAAGTATTATTCATCCTTCACACTTCGCCATCCCATTCTTTATAAAACTGTTTTAAAAATCGCTCCATAAATTGATGTCTTTCAATAGCGAGTTTGCGTCCAGTTGCTGTGTTCATCAAATCTTTTAATTTTAGTAGTTTTTCATAAAAATGATTAATTGCTGTATTATCATCATTTCTATATTGTTCTTTCGTCATTGATTCACGGGGCTCAATATTTGGATCGTACATAAGGTGGCCCTTTGATCCTGCGTATGTAAAGCATCTCGCAACACCTATCGCTCCGATCGCATCAAGCCGATCTGCATCTTGAACAACCTTTGCTTCAAGTGTCGATAACTTCGGCCCATGCCCCCCTTTAAAGGAAATGGTCTTAATTATTCCCATAATCTCATCAATAACTTCTTCTTGTAAAGCTTGTCCTTTTAACCAACTCTGCACTTTTAATAACCCAATTTCTTCATTTTCAATTAACTTTTCATCCGCTAGGTCATGTAGCAGTGCTGCCATTTTACAAATAAACAGGTTAGCACCTTCCTCAATAGCTATATGTTCAGCTAAGTTTGTCACCCGATGTATATGCCACCAGTCATGCCCTGACCCTTCTCCTTCAAGCTCATTACGTACATATTCGACAGCGTTTTCTATGACTTTATTCTCATTCAATAACTTTTACACTCCTTACTGTTTACAAACGAAAAATTGATGTTATGCTTAAAGTATAACAAAACTGCATAGCCCGTAACACACTAGGGGAGCTGTATAAAAACGGCTGAGAAGGCAATGCCTGACCCTTACTACCCGATCTAGATAATACTAGCGTGGGGAAGTGTAGTTCGCTGTATGTCTATTTTGATATGCGCATTTGTCATACATACGCAACTGCATTCCCTCGGGAGTGCAGTTTTTTTGTTATAAAAAAGTAATTTTTGGAGGGATTTTTATGACAAACAGTTGTGGAACTAGCAGAATTGCAGGGTGTCACTTTACACTTTATCCGATGAGTGATCAATTCGTTGATATCATCTTATCGGCGCTCAAGGAGGTTGACACATCAAAGGTTTGGAAAGATACGGATGATGTAAGCACATGTATTCGTGGAAAAATAGTGCATATCTTCGATGTAACTAAAGCTATTTTTCTCCATGCAGCAAAAACAGGAGAACATGTTGCGATGAGTGGAACGTTTTCAATCGGTTGTCCTGGTGATTCATCTGGAGATGCTTATATGGACGAAACAGACATCGTAATGAATGAAGACAAATCGAAAAACATTTCCCAACAAGCTGGGTGTAAGTTTGCTCTTTATCCGCTTGGGCGTGAGGATTACATGGATCAAATTTATGAACAAATTAACTTATCTAAAAGTCGCGGGGTTAAAGTAAGTCATCCGCATTATGCAACACGACTAGATGGAGACGTCAATGATATTTTCTTTGCACTGCAACAATCTTTTGTAAACGTCCAAGAAGACGTATCTCATGTGAATATGACATTTACTATCTCAGCGAATAGTCCATCAAATAAATAAAGGAGCGAACAAAATGAGTAAACAGTGGAAACTTAAAGAAGTCGTCTTGATGTCAATTTTAGGTGTTGTGTTCGGATTAATCTATTTAGCATTTTTTGGTGTTGGTAAAGTGTTGTACGGAGCATTAACCCCGTTTGGTCTAGGACCGCTTAGCTATGAAATCATTTTTGGCATTTGGTTTATTGTTTCGGTCGTTGCTGCTTACATTATCCGTAAACCAGGTGTCGCATTCGCTTCAGAAACAATCGCAGCTATTACTGAAGTGTTGATTGGTTCTACAGCTGGGCCAACTTTAATTTTATCCGGAATGGTACAAGGATTAGGAGCTGAGCTTGCTTTTGCCTTAACACGTTGGCAAGATTATCGCCTTCGAATACTAATTTTATCAGGGATTGGGGCTGCTTCCGTTAGTTTCCCTTATCATTATTTCATGTCTGGGTTTGATGCCTATGCTCCATGGCTTGTCACACTCATGTTCTGTACTCGAGTGTTAAGCGCGATTATTTTCACAGGATTATTAGGTAAATTCATTAGTGATCAAATGGCTAATACGGGGGTTTTACGTGGTTTCGCCTTAGGAAAGGAGCTACAGGAAAAGCGTGAACGACATGCTGCCTAGGAAGCCAATCATTCAATTAAAGAATTTCTCTTTTTCTTATGAGAGAAATAAACCACCCATTTTTAATCAGTTAAATCTATCAATCTATGAAAACGAAATGACATTGCTTATGGGGCCGAGCGGATCTGGAAAAAGCACCCTCGCACTTTGTTTGAATGGACTATACCCTGAGGCAGTTGAGGGATTTTCTGAAGGTGACATTTTATATCATGGTAAAAATGTGCACAGTTTCTCAAAAGGGGAGCTTAACCAGAAAATAGGGATTGTTTTTCAAGACCCAGAAAGTCAATTTTGTATGATTCGTGTAGAGGATGAGCTAGCATTCACGTTAGAAAACTTGTCTATTCCAGCGAATGAAATGCGACCTCGTATTGAGGAAGCTTTAGATCTTGTCGGTATGACAGAATATATCGATCATAAAGTTCATGAGTTGTCGGGTGGTGAAAAACAAAAAATTGCATTAGCTGCTATTCTACTAATGGAACCAGAACTAATAATTTTAGATGAACCAACTGCCAACCTTGATCCCGCATCTTCTATTGAGTTCATTGAAGTAATTAATAAGCTTCAAGACAAACTTAAAATGAGCGTACTAATTATCGAACACCAAGTCGATCATTGGATCAATCATTTGGACCGAATTGTTGCTTTAAATCAATCAGGAAAAGTTATAGCAGATGAGCATCCTAATATTATGTTTAGCAATCATTCAAGCTTGCTACAAAAGACTGGGATCATGTTACCTAAGATACTATCAACACCTAAAACAAATCATAGACCGAAGTTACAACTTAAGAGAAAAACTTGCTTAAGTGTAAAAGAGCTTAGTTTTTTTAGAAAAGATAAGGTTATCTTAAAAGATGTATCATTCGACATTAACGAAGGGGAATTCGTCGCCATCGTTGGTCAAAATGGAGCCGGAAAATCAACGTTACTACAATTACTTAACAGATTACTAGAGCCAGAATACGGAGACATTTTACTACTAAATAAACCTCTAGGGGAGTGGTCAGAAGCAGAACTTCGAATGAAAACAGGGTTTGTCTTTCAAAATCCTGAACATCAGTTTATTACGGATACGGTATATGATGAGATCACTTTTGGTATGCGCCTTAATAACTACCGCGATGAAGATATAGAAGATATTTCTTCTAGATTACTAGAAACGTTTCGTCTAACTGAACATAAATGGAGTAATCCTTTTTCATTAAGCGGTGGGGAGAAACGGCGTCTAAGTGTCGCAACGATGTTAGATGAATCACCAAATTTATTGTTTTTTGATGAACCGACTTTTGGTCAAGATGGACATACGACACAAGAGCTAATGAAAATCGTACAACAACTTAATCACAAAGGGGTGGCGATTATTTTTGTCACTCATGATATGGATTTAGTCAATCAATATTGTGATCGTGTCATTGTCTTAAACGATGGACAAATAGCCTTTAATGACATGCCACATAAATTGTGGGAAAACAATCAGTTACTTAATGAGGCAAGATTAATTAAACCTTTAAGATTGAAACAAAAAGAGGCGGAGATGTCTAATGATTACATCTATCAATCCTAGTATAAAAGCAATAGCTGTATTAGTTCCTGGTGTGTTATTAAGCTTTGCCTTTGATATTTTTACACCGTTAATGTTTTTAATATTTATCGTGAGCGTTACATTTATTTTTTCAAATATATCATTAAAAAAATGGTTACTTTTCTTTGCACCTTTATCGATATTTGCGATTGGCCTCGCATGGATGACCATGCTTTATACTGATGAAAAGTATAATACGGGCCCTGTGCTTTTTGAATTTCTATGGTATGAGGTAACAACAGGAAGCTTTCAGGTCGGGATTAGCTTAGCATTAAGATCATTGTGTTTCATTTCATTGTCATTGCTGTTCGCATTCACAACTGATCCTACTAAATTTATGCTCAGCTTAATGCAACAATTTAAACTTTCACCAAAAGTGACTTACGGCATTTTGGCTGGCTATCGTTTTTTACCGATGTTTAAACACGAACTCAATTTGTTAAGACAGGCACATCGTATTCGTGGGGTAAGTCGTGCAAAAGGCATGACCCAACGTTTGCACCATTTGAAGCGCTATATGATTCCGCTTCTAGCCAATGCTATTCGAAAAGCCGAACGTGTAGCCATCGCCATGGAGTCTAAAGGGTTTACTGGTGATCGTGAACGTACCTATTACTATGAAATGAAGGTTAAAAAACGCGATTGGCTGTTCCTTGCTAGTATTGTCGGAACATTTTTCTTAGTCGTCTATTTATCTTATTATTTTGGTTACTTAAATATTTTTGGTAGAAAAATTTGAAGGAATGCTGGGATATATATGGTCCCAGCCTTCCGTTATTAACCGTTACTTTGTCGATTTCAACATGTGATCTAAATTCATAAGATCCACATTCCTACCTGAAATTAAACAGACAACGTTTTTTCCTTTGACTTCGACTTTCTCAAAAATGGCTGCCGCAATTGTCGTAGCACTTGAAGGTTCGATTAACTGTTTCATTCTTTCTAAAACAAAACGCATTGCAAAGCGAATTTCTTCATCACTTACAAGAACGAGATCATCTAAATATTTTTGGATGATTGGAAATGTGAGTTCACCTGGAATCGCTGTCCTTAAGCCGTCAGCAATTGTTTGTGTACTCGTTTCAACGAGGGTTCGCTTCCCTTTTTTCAAAGATAAAAAAGTATCGTTCCCATCCTCAGGTTCAACGCCAATCACTTTAATCCGTGGATTTGTCTCTTTTATAGCTGTTAAGATACCTGAAATGAGGCCTCCTCCACCAACAGGCACAATCACCATATCAAGATCACGAACTTGTTCTAATATTTCAAGACCAGCAGTACCTTGCCCTGCCATAATATGCGGATGATCATAAGGCGGAATAAAAACACCACCCATTTCACGAGCTATTTCTTTCGCCCGTGGAATTCGCTCCTCTGACGTAGTTCCACATGTTTCAACTTTAACACCATATGCTTTAATCGCTGCTACTTTGCTTGCAGATGCATCAGTTGGTACGACAATCGTTGCTGGTAATCCTAGTTTGTTTGCGATAAAGGCAACTGCTTGTCCATGATTTCCCGAAGAGGCTGCTGTAATGTAATTAGCACCTTCTTTTTTTGCGTGTTGAACACGATTCGTCGCGCCTCGTATTTTGAATGATCCCGTTTTTTGTAGATGTTCACATTTTAAATAAACCGTTGCTCCGGTTAAAGCATTTAACTGTTCAGATGTTAAGATAGGAGTTTCTTTAATAATATTTCTAATAAGTATTCTAGCTTTTTCTATATCAGCCAAAGTAATCACAAAAACACCCCTTCTTTTTCACCATATTTTTTAAAAATTCAATTTAATTATTTGGTTTTATGGTATAATAGTGCTAAATTTATCCATTAATATTAAAGGATATGAGTCGTTATGATGGAAGACTTAATTGTTAACATTGCCATATTGATTGCCTTTATTTTCTTCTGGCATCAAATGTTTACCACACGCCGTCTGACATTTAATTCGCCTATATGGGTTAAAATGGCTGATGGTGTTCTTGGTGGTTTTCTTGGGATTATTTTAATGCACTTCAGTATTTATGTTAACGATATTACCATTTTAGATTTGCGCCATATTCCTGTTGTCATTGTTGCTTATTATGGCGGGATAATCCCACCGCTGATTGCTGCGGCAATTATAAGTGTAGGTCGTTATATGATTGATATTAACATCTCATCGCACGCTTCACTTGTGATGATGTTCGTTATTGCTCTCGGTAGCGGTCTTATTTCTTATTATGTAAAAATGATCAACTGGAAAAAATGGCTCGTCTTACTATTTTATTCACAAACGATTTTCTCTATTGCACTATATATCGTAGCACCAGACTATTCTGAAGTTGTTGATGCAGCCATATTACATATCGTATTTTCAATTTGTGGTGGTTTCATTGCTTTTTATTTCGTTCGTTACGTTAGGAAAAATAGCGAAATGCTTCTCACTTATAAGGAGTATGCACGAATTGATACGTTAACAGGCTTATATAATGTGAGGACCTTTCATCACTATTATGAAAAGTATATTAAACTGGCTAAGGAAGAACAAGTCCCATTTGTTCTTATGATGTTAGATATCGACCATTTTAAAGAGGTAAATGATACGCATGGTCACATGGCTGGAGATGAAGTCCTTAAACAATTGGCTGATTTGTTTAAGCGAGAAGCAGGAAAAGACGCGCGAGTTACACGTAATGGCGGTGATGAGTTTGCCATTTTGTATTCTGGGAAAGCGCTTCCAGAGGTGAGAGAAATCGCTGAAAGAATTCGAAATAAAGTTAAGTTGACCCCTTTTATTTTACCTACTGGAAAAGCTATACACTTAACGATTTCAATTGGACTAGCCCAGTATCATCCTTCGATGGAAAATGATCATATTTTATATCAAATAGCTGATGATGCGTTGTACCACGCGAAGTCATCGGGTCGTAATTTAATTGAAATGCGTTTCGTCGATTTAGCATAATTTTTAAAAAACTCTTGACATGATTTCAAAAAGAGCATATGATAAATAACAAATTCAAAATGGATTCGGCGTTGACGAAGAGGAGTACTTTCTTCAAACAGTTCAGAGAGCTAGTGGTCGGTGTGAACTAGCCTGCGAGATGAAAGGAATGGACTTCTGAGCCTCTAGCCCAAAGTAACATATGTTATGAGTATGGCTAGCGAACGTCTCATCGATACAAGAGACACGTATTCAAGTATTTCGTTACTTCGATACGGTTAAAGTGGGCTGTTCTTACAGTCAACAAAGGTGGTACCACGGGTTTCCCGTCCTTTTTATAGGATGGGAGGCCCTTTTTTATTTGTATTAATGTGAAAAAGTGGCATTCCCCCGTCACTAATATATAATGATATACTTTAAAATCGTTGAGTAAGAGGAGTAAGTAAATCGGATTCGTTCCAGAGAGTTAGCGGTGGTGAGATGCTAATACGATACGGTTTACTGAATGGACTTACGAGAGGTTGCTTGAACAATCAAGTAGGGCAACACGGCTTCCACCGTTAACAGGATAGGATATCGGAAATAGCTTTGTACTATTTCCCGTAGCCGAATGAGCTGGGAAAGACAATCTTTCCAATTGAGGTGGCACCGCGATTAACTCGTCCTCTGCAAACATTTATTAGTTTGCAGGGGATTTTTTGTTTATACAACGAAATAAAGAGCCAATAAAGCGAGCTCAGAACAATAGATCAGTGTCAAAGTCAAAAGGAGGATAACAAAATGATTAACTATTCACATCAAATAATAGAAGGAGATCAACATACTCCGATTTCAATATTTTTAAAACTAACTAGCAACAAAAAGTTCCTATTGGAAAGCTCATTAAAACATGAAAAGTCAGGAAGGTTCTCATTTATTGGAGCTGATCCTTTTTATGAAATGATTGCCCAGGACAAACAAATTGAATTACGTGATCTCTATCATAATCAAAACACCATTGAATCAGGGAACCCACTTGAAGTTTTAAAAACATTCACCATTGACAATATCGACCTACCTTCTACCATCCCTTTTTCTGCGGGGGGCGTTGGCTATATAGGTTATGACATCGTTAAACATATTGAACATATAGGAGCTGACTTACACGATGAGTTAAAGATGCCTGACTTACACTTCATGTTTTTTGAAAAAGTCATTGTCTATGACCATTTACTCCAACAAATTCACCTGTTCGTCTTCGATCGGTGGATTACGAATGAAGCCATTGATTGTGATGACGAACTAGAAAAATTAGCTCAACAAATGAATCAACAAAACAATCAAGCAGATGAACCTTTTGACTTGTCAGCTTTTGAATCGAACGTTACTCAAGACGAATTCGAAAAAATGGTCGAAACTGTAAAGCATCATATCGAGAACGGTGATATTTTCCAAGCTGTCATATCGCAGCGTTTAACTGCACAATTTGCAGGTAATCCATTTTCTTATTACCGACAATTAAGAAAAAGCAATCCTTCACCTTATATGTTTTATATCGATTTTGAAAGTTATCAAGTCCTTGGCGCATCGCCTGAAAGTTTAATTAAAGTGCAAGACCGGACCGTTACGACAAATCCGATTGCTGGAACTAGAAAGCGTGGCAACAACGAATTCGAAGACAGGCAGCTTGAACAAGATTTATTAAAGGATGAAAAAGAAATCGCTGAACATTCAATGCTCGTTGATTTAGGACGTAATGACCTAGGGAAAATTTGTCAGCCCGGAACCATTCAATTAAGTAAAAACATGGTGATTGAGCATTATCGTTACGTAATGCACATCGTTTCAGAAGTCACTGGTAAGTTAAAATATGGCCTCTCTTCTATCGATGCCTTAACAGCATGTTTACCGGCAGGAACAGTCAGTGGAGCACCGAAAATTCGAGCGATGCAAATTATTAATGAACTAGAAAAAAGTAAACGCGGTGTTTATTCGGGGGCGATTGGTTATTTAGGCATAAACGGAAACTTTGATTTTGCCTTAACGATTCGCACGATGGTTTTAAAAGATGGTGCTGCTCACGTTCAAGCTGGAGCAGGTGTCGTATACGATTCCATCCCTGTTAATGAATACGAAGAAACTTTAAATAAAGCAAAAGCCTTAATGGAGGTATAAACGCGATGATTTTATTAATCGATAATTACGATTCTTTTACTTATAACATTAGTCAGTATTTAGAAGAGTTAGGTGCCGATGTCATCGTCAGACGTAACGATGAGATTACCATTGATGACATTGAAAAAATGAACCTAAAAGGCATTGTCATATCACCTGGGCCTGGTAGACCAGATGATGCCGGAGTTAGTCTACAAGTCGTTGAACATTTTTATACGAAGCTTCCGATTTTGGGTATTTGTTTAGGTCATCAAACGATTGCAGCAGCATTCGGTGCGAAAATCATTAAAGCCTCATCAATAAGACATGGGAAGAAATCATTAATTAGACATAAAGGATCTGGGTTATTTCAATATTTACCACAGCCTTTGGAAGTGATGCGTTATCATTCATTAGTCGTCGATTCACATACGCTGCCACCCTATTTCGAAAAGCTAGCTATTGCGATGGATGACCGTGAACTGATGGCAATTAAACATTATCAATACCCTGTTTACGGGTTGCAATTTCATCCTGAATCACTGGGAACATCTCACGGGAAACAAATATTAAATCAATTTCTATTAGAACTCGGAAAGGAGAATCAACATGAAGCATTTGCTAAATAAACTTTCTGTTGGTGAAAAATTAAATCGTGATGAAATGAAAGAGGTGACTCGCTCCCTTTTTTCTGAACAAATAACCGATAGCGAGATTGCAGCTGTTTTAACTAGCTTAAAAGTGCGTGGTGAAACTGTTGAAGAAATTACAGGAATTGTTGAAGTGTTAAGAGAACATGCGATGCCGATTAAATGTCATTTGCCAGGTGTTATGGATAACTGCGGTACGGGTGGAGACCAATCACACAGTTTTAACATAAGCACAACTACCGCCTTTGTTTTAGCTGGGGCTGGGGTAAAGATGGCAAAACACGGCAATCGAAGTGTTTCTAGTAAAACAGGAAGTGCTGATGTTTTAGAACAATTAGGGGTTGCTTTAGATTTTTCTAGTCAAGAAGTTGAATATTTACTTGAAGATGTTGGGATTGCCTTCTTGTTCGCTCCACATGTACATTCTCGAATTAAACGAATTATGAAAGTGAGAAAAGAGCTAGGTGTTCCAACCGTATTTAATTTAATAGGGCCATTAACAAACCCTGTCGATCTTGAAACTCAATTTTTAGGAGTTTACCGCCACGATATCGTTATGAAACTAGCAGCTGTATTGAATCAATTAGGTCGAAAAAGAGCTGTCGTGATTAACGGTGCTGGTGGGATGGATGAAGCATCATTAGCTGGAGAGAATCATCTTGTTTTATTAGCTGAAGGTGAAACAATCCCGTTTAGCTTAAGAGCAGAAGATGTCGGATTAAAGGCATACGATAATGAAGCGATCCGCGGTGGTGATGCTAAGAGGAATGCTGATATTCTATTAAGCGTGCTAAATGGCGAAAGCGGGCCTTATTTAGATACCGTCCTCTTTAATGCTGGAATCGGATTGTTTGCATCAGGTAAAGCATCAACTGTTCAAGATGGCGTTCAAATTGCTCGGGAGTCAATTATTTCCGGCGCCGCATTACGTAAATTAAACGAACTAATTTCATACAGTGAATCAAGAAGTAGAAAGGTGATGTCATCATGACGGAGACCATTTTAGACCGTATTTTAGAAAAAAAGAAAATTGAAGTTGAAAAAATGAAGCTCGAGCCGGAATTTGGTGAAAAAATTAAGGTCAACAGAACTCAATCTTTATACGATACTCTATTACGTTCAAACCGTTTAGCTGTCATTGCAGAAATTAAACGTGCCTCCCCTTCAAAGGGAGATATTAACGTTGGGATAGACCTTGATGAGCAAGCAACTATTTACGAACAAGGTGGAGCAAGTGCCATTTCCGTCTTGACAGATACACCTTTTTTCAAAGGGACGATTGAGGATTTAGTCAATGTGAGGAAAAAAGTGAGCCTTCCAATCCTATGTAAAGATTTTATTATCGACGAAATACAAATTGACCGAGCAAAACGCGCTGGCGCTAACGTCATTTTATTAATTGCTGCTGCTCTTCCTTTTGAAAGATTAAAAGAACTTAATCATTATGCGAAAAGCTCTGGCCTTGAGGTTTTGTTTGAAGTTCATAACGAAGAAGAGCTCGAAACAGCTTTTAAAATTGGGGCTACTATCATCGGGATAAATAACCGTAATTTAAAAACTTTCGAAGTAGACCTTGCTGTGACAGAGAATTTAATAAAACGTATAACCAACCCGAAAATCACTGTCATAAGTGAAAGCGGCATCCATTCTCATGAAGACGCTTTGCGAGTTGCCAAAGCTGGAGCACACGGCATCCTCGTTGGCGAATCACTCATGCTAAGTGATGATGTTGAAGCGAAACTACAAAGTCTACAAGTACCAATAGTTTAGAGTTATCAAGTGTAGTGCTGTTGAACGTCCTTGATTGGCAGATTGAATTTCGGTTTTGGAAGATTAAAGTGTTGATTTGGCAAATTGAAATCTGATTTTGGAAGATGAAAATGCTAATTTGGCAGATTGAAATCTGATTTTGGAAGATTAAATTGTTTATTTGGCAGATTGACTTCAATTTTGGAAGATTAAAATACTCATATGGCAGATTGAACTTTTATTTTAAAGTAAAATGTTTGATTGGCAGATTGAGATGCTAATTTGGCAGATTAAATTAATATTTTGGAAGATAGAATTTCGTTTTTGGAAGATAGAATCTCTTTTTTAGCAGATTGATTCTCAGATTTGGAAGATTAAAGCGCAATTTGGCTGATTGCACATGTTTTTTGCAGATTGAAACCAAAACTTAATGTGTATTTACTTAATATAGAAGGTGATCAATATGACAGAAATTAAAATTTGCGGAATTAAAAACATTGAACACGCTTTAGCCGCGGTCGATGCTGGAGCCGATGCCATTGGATTTGTTTTTGCAAAAAGTAAGCGCCAAGTGACGATTGATGAGGCGAAAGATATTGCCGATAACTTACCAAGTTCCGTCAAAAAAATCGGCGTGTTCGTCAATGCCTCTAAGGAAGTGCTTGAACATACAGCAAGATTCGTCGGTCTCGATTACATCCAGTTGCACGGAGATGAAACGCTTCATTTTTGCAAAAAGTTGAACGTGCCTTATATTAAATCAATCCGTGTAAAATCAGAAATGGATTTACAAGCAGTCGGTATTTATCAAGATGCTGCTTACATTTTACTAGATAGCGGGATTGGTCCTGAACGCGGTGGGAACGGAACTCGCTTTGATTGGGAATTACTTGATCGTCAGCACATTGATCGGAATAAACTCATTCTTGCTGGTGGATTAACCCCCGAAAACGTTCAAGAGGCGATATCACTTGTTCAACCAGCAATGGTCGATGTGTCAAGTGGGGTTGAAACTGGCGGGGTAAAAGATACGCAAAAAATTTATACATTCGTTCAAAACGTGAAGGAGAGATTATAATGACATATGCACAACCAGATCATAATGGACAATTCGGTCAATATGGTGGTAGATATATTCCTGAAACACTAATGGGAGCTGTTAAGGAACTCGAGCAGGCTTATGAAGAAGCGATACAAGATGATCAGTTTTTAAATCGACTTCAATCATTAATGAAAGAGTATGTCGGTCGGGAAAACCCTCTTTATTTTGCTGAAAACTTATCGAAAAAAATTGGCGGGGCAAAGATTTATCTTAAACGTGAGGATTTGAACCATACTGGTGCTCACAAGATTAACAACACCATAGGGCAAGCATTATTAACCGAACGGATGGGTAAGAAAAAAGTTGTCGCTGAAACTGGGGCTGGGCAACACGGAGTTGCAACAGCAACGGTATGTGCGCTTCTTAACTTAGAGTGTGTTATTTTTATGGGAGCCGAAGACGTACGACGACAAAAGTTGAACGTCTTTCGCATGGAACTTCTTGGTGCCAAAGTAGTTAGCGTCGATCAAGGTAGTGCCACATTAAAAGATGCCGTAAATGAAGCTTTACGTTACTGGGTAGCAAACGTTGAGGACACCCACTATATTATGGGTTCTGTCCTTGGACCACATCCATTCCCGAAAATTGTCCGTGATTTTCAGAGTGTAATCGGGCAGGAAACAAAGATGCAAATTCTAGAAAAAGAAGGGAAACTACCAGATGCAATCGTTGCCTGTGTCGGCGGTGGTAGTAATGCGATGGGAATGTTTTATCCTTTTATTGAAGATGAAGAAGTAAAATTATACGGGGCTGAAGCGGCTGGTAGCGGAGTTCATACCGATAAACATGCAGCCACATTAACGAAAGGATCTGTCGGAATTTTACACGGTTCGATGATGTATCTTTTACAAGATGAACATGGTCAAATACAGCATGCTCATTCCATTTCTGCAGGACTAGATTATCCTGGGGTTGGGCCGGAACATAGTTTATTACATGATACGAAACGAGTGACTTATGAAGCCATTACTGATGACGAAGCACTCGATGCTTTTCAACTTTTATCACGTACTGAAGGGATTATCCCTGCTCTTGAAAGCTCACATGCTGTGGCTTACGCAACTAAACTTGCTAAAAATATGTCCCAAGAAGAAACTATCGTCATTTGTTTATCAGGACGCGGTGACAAGGACGTAGAACAAGTAAAAGAAATTTTAAATTTGCAAGCAAATAAAGGAGGGATCTCATGACAACGATGATACACGGAAGAGCATATTTAGAAAAATCTTTGAAAAATGAACTTCAAAATAACAGCAAAATTTTCATTCCATATGTTATGGCTGGAGATGGTGGACTTGAACAACTCATCCCTACTTTACAGCGACTTGAAGAAGCTGGCGTATCTGCCATTGAACTTGGGATTCCATTTTCAGATCCTGCCGCAGATGGTCCAACGATTCAAGAAGCAGGTATTAGAGCCTTAAAAGAAGGTGTCACACTGCAAGCAATTATTGAATTATTACAGGCAGAACGAAACAAAATTAACATACCTATTATTTTTATGACTTATATGAATCCAATATTTAAATACGGCCTATCAAAGTTTATTCGTGATGCGCAGCTGGCAGGTGTTGATGGCCTTATTATTCCCGACCTCCCGCTTGAACAGAATGACTTGATTAATAAGCAGCTAAATGAAGCGGGAATTGCCCTCATTCAGCTTGTTTCGTTAACGAGTTCTGAAGAGCGTATGCGAGAGATTGCTCAAGCTTCACAAGGCTTTCTTTACGCGATTACGGTGAATGGCATTACAGGCGCGCGTAAAGATTTTAATATTAATTTGAAGAACCACTTGGCCAAATTAAAGAAGGTTAGTGATGTCCCTGTCCTTGCTGGGTTTGGCATATCAACTCCTGACCATGTAAAAGAAATGTGCGATTCTTGTGACGGGGTCATTGTTGGAAGTAAAATTATCGAACTACTTCAACAAAAAGAATACGAAGCAATCAATCAGCTTGTCAAAGCAAAAAATAGATGATAATTTTATTTTATGCTATTTTTAATTAAGGCAACGAATCCGCTATTCGCGGATTTTCTTTTTGACTAAATGGAGATGACAACATGGACTTAATCATTTTATACTTGATCGGTTTAGTTGCAACAACGCTCGGTACATTGGCTGGTGGTGGAGGATTAATTAGTCTTCCAGCGATGCTTTCTTTAGGGATTCCTGTTCATTCGGCAATTGGGGCAAACAAAGTTTCAAATACGGTAAGCTCTTTGAGTAGCTTCATTGCTATTTATCGTAATAAGGGAGTATCAATTAAAGAAGGATTAAAGCTAATCCCAATAAGTCTCGCAGGCGGGATTACAGGGGGGTTACTTGCTACGGCACTTTCCCCTGATATTATGTTTAAAGTTGCAATCGGCCTATTGATTTTTGCTTTTCTTTTTTCATTCATTGGAAAGGCAGACTTCTCAGGCAATGAAGAATATCGATTCCGAACAAAAGGGACACCTTTACTTTATGGAATCGGGATTTATGACGGCGTCTTCGGACCAGGTCAAGGCACTTTAATGCTTTATCTATTTTCTTATATGAAAATATCTTACTACCGTGCAGTTGGTTTAGTTCGTATAGCAACATTTGCTAGTTGCTTTGGAGCTTCAATCAGTTATATTTCCACTGGGCAAATCATTTGGCCGTTCACATTAGCTCTTATGTTAGGATCATTATCTGGTGCTCAAATTGGTGTTCGACTTGCAGGTAAACTGAAGCGTGAGCACGTCAAGGTACTATTACGCCTCGTAACAGTAGCGTTAATTATTCGACTTTTGTTTGAACACGTTTTTTAGACAATAAAAGCTTAGGGTTTCTTTTCCTCCTAAGCTTCTATTCATCCACTAAACAATCATCAATTTGTTTGAAATGATGCTCGTCATGCTCTGCTAGTTTATAAAAATATTCATAAATAGTTAATGCTTGTCCACCAATTAATATTGTCTTTTCCCAATCCTCACTATCAATTTCTGTAATCGTTTCAATCATTTTTTGGCGAGACTGAATAAAGCGATCAATCACCTCTTCACGTGTATGCTTTGCTCCATATTTTGCAGCTTCACGATTCACTTCATCAACATTTAGACTTAACTTTGGTAAAGTTCCTCTTGTGAAAAAATACGGAACCCGCTTCTCTAACACAATTTCATCCCACGGTTCAAAGTGTGCAATGACTTCTGCAATCGTCCATTTCTCGTCTCCTAGTGGCTTTCTCCATTCGACTTCTGATAAGTTTTTTAACGATTGGACGTACTCTATTGACTGCTCATAATGAAAAATAACTTTTTCCTTATGATTAAGCATTGATCTCCTCCTATTTTCCCGTCAAAATGATGTCCACATATTTGTTCTATTCCCTTTAAGCCCATATTTAAATCTAATATTCTCTTATGACGTTTCAAAACCCTTCTTTTTCTTATATAATAAATACAGAATAGTTCGAAAAAAGGAGTGCTTATATGAAGCGAAAAGTGGTCATTGCTGGAGGTTCTGGTCTTTTAGGACAATCTCTTGCTCCTCTTTTAATAGAAAAAGGGTATGAGGTAGTCATTCTTACACGCGGTAAACCTAAAGTAGATAACGGTGTATCTTATGTTTATTGGGACGGGGAGACAGTCGATGGTTGGAGTAAAGAGATTGAAGGCAGCTACGCCGTTGTTAATTTTACAGGAAAATCGATTAACTGCATTTATACTAAGAAAAACAAAGAAGAAATCATTAACTCACGGGTCAATTCAGTAACAGCACTTTGGCAGGCCATTCGCCAAGCAGATAACCCACCACAAGCTTTTATTAATTCCGGAGCACTTGCCATTTACGGTAATACGAGGGATATCTGCGATGAGAACGCCCCTCATGGAACAGGCTTTTCTGTCAACGTATGTGAGCTGTGGGAAGATGCCTTTTACAAAGAAAAACATCCAGATGTCAGACAAGTATTGTTTAGAATTGGAATGGTTTTAACGCCTGAGGCAGGGGCTTTAGAGCCTTTAAAGAAACTAGTGAAATTAAACTTAGGTGGGACTGTAGGTTCAGGAAAACAATATTTCAGTTGGATCCACATTGACGATATGAACGAAATGATTATTCGGGCAATTGAAAACGACTCCATGCAAGGAACATATAACGCTTCTACTCCAAAAGCACCAACAAATAAAGAATTTATGCAAGCCCTACGAAAAGTGATGGGGAAAGGCTGGGCACCTCCTGCACCATCACCATTCGTCTGGTTAGGTGCTTATTTATTCATGAGAGTTGATCCCGAAATAGCACTCGAAGGCCGATACGGATACCCTAAAAAATTATTAGATGAAGGATATGAATTTATTTTTCCAGATTTAGATTTAGCATTAGAGGATCTAGTTAAGTAATAAAAAGGAGATATAAATGAATTTAGCAAATTGGACAACAGAGAATATCATTTTGTTTATTTTCTGTTTAATACTTTTATCAGATCATATAGGAGCGATCATTGAATTCCGAAAAGTCAATGAAGCAATGAAAGATATTAAAGATGACGATCTTGAATTTAGTAGTAAAGTTCAGAAATATACTATTTTATTCATCGGTGCAGTTATTTTTAAATGGTTAATATATGTGATCGCTTACGTATTTATCGAACATTTTTTAATATTGATTGTCGGTGGTATTCTCGTTTTATTAAGAATTTATGTCATGGTAAACATGAAAGAGAAACAGCCTAAACCTATAATAGACTTTTTAGTTCTAATAGGGGAAACGGCATTTATTGCTTATTTCATTATTCATTATTTCGTTTTTAGAATTGGTATATTTTAAATTAAAATAGCCCGGAGGATAAAGCATGCCAAAGTTTATATTGCTTCGGTTCACATATTCCCGGGCTATAAGTATATATAAGCATTCATTTAAAATTCGCAAAACTTAAATCAGTATTGATTTTTCCATGTATTTTTTTAACTAATATATTATTTCCTTTAAGCCAGCTGTCAAAATCAAAAACAAAAGGCTTTCGATCTCCTCCAATTGCAAACCACACCTTCTTCTCTTTCGGGAAATAAGCTGAAGTATGAATCGTTCCAGACCAGCTTTTATATTTTTCTGAAAAGACACCCCGATCACGGCCATTCATTAATTGAAACGCCTCATAGCCATCTGTTATTTTGTCTTTCGCTTCAGTTATAGCATTTATTCTGTTAAATGAATCTTGCAAATGATAACGGTTTTCTTCTTTTAATATTTCAAAATGGTTTGTACAAACATCAGATTCTCTTACTTCAACCGAACGCGGACTTGCCTCAACAACACGTGTTTTCTCATTCTTATCTAACAACACATAACTAAATGAACCCCGATGTGGAATATCCTTCAGCAGATTCACGGCCTCATCAACTGTTTTACATGTTTCTAATATCATTCTACCTATAATCGTACACGTAAACCCAGTGCCCGGCCGCCTGCGATTCGTAAAATTATATCCCATAACTAATCCATACTCATTCATCCCATCCATTCTCCCGATCACTCGCGAGGACGGACCAATGATAGCATTTCCCCCATCACTCGGTTGAAAGAAACTGTATAAACCCTCATACGTCTGCGGATGAAAATCATAATTACGAATCATATAATCTTTATCCGTCAAAATAGAACAGCCACTTTTATCAACATCAATACGGTAGCCACCATAGTGAAGGAGCACATCTTCCATCGGTAACTCAAGCCCATCCCGAAGCCCTTCAATTTCATCCCATATCCGTGGAGCAAACGTGTTATATATTGATTTTGTCTCTTCTATATTAATTTCAAAACGTGGTCTTCTAATTTTCCAATCTTTATTTCTAGTTTTTAATATCATGGAATCTTTAATTTTTCTACCTTGAAATAACCCGTAGTCATAATGATTACCACGAAACTGTAAGACCTCACTATATACTTGTTTCAAGAAATATCATCCTTTTTGTTGAAAGCCTTTTAAAAAGTATACCAAATATCGACTTCTCACTTAAATTTTTTGTTGAAAAATAATCTGTCACATTTTTTACATGATTATTTTAAAATTCACCATTGACTCTTACCCATAAGAGCGTTTATTCTATTATTTAGAGAATGATAATCATTATCAATTGCAACATCTCGTTATCGACTACAATAAGAAGGTTTGGATTACGATGAAATTACGGTATTTAATAATCGCGCTAATTGTTTTTTCATTTGCTTCGCTTTTTATCGGAGCATCTAATATACATGTATTTGAACTATTCAACATGTCAGACTTGCAAAAGCAAATATTTTTACAAAGCCGAGTACCACGACTAATCAGCATCATTATTGCCGGAGCAGGTATGGCCATTGCGGGCCTTATCATGCAGCAGCTTTCACGAAACAAATTCGTCTCACCAACAACGGCAGGAACGATGGACTCAGCACGACTTGGAATATTAGTATCACTACTCATTTTCTCATCTGCAAGTCCGATACAGCGTGCAACAACAGCATTCATATTCGCCTTGCTTGGAACGTTTTTGTTTATGAAAATCTTAGAAAAAATTAAGTTTAAAGATGCTATTTTTATCCCACTCGTCGGAATCATGTTCGGTAATATTATTGGATCAATCACAACGTTTTTTGCTTATAAAAACGACCTGATCCAAAGTATAACCGCATGGCTTCAAGGGGACTTCTCGATGATTATGAGTGGACGCTATGAACTGCTTTACATAAGTATTCCACTTCTTTTCGTAGCGTATATTTTCGCTAACAAGTTTACGATTGCTGGGATGGGTGAGGAATTTTCTATTAACCTTGGGCTAAATCATAAACAAGTCGTCAATATCGGTTTAGTTATTGTTGCAATGGTTACTTCAGTCGTCGTCTTAACGGTTGGATTAATTCCATTTTTAGGGCTTATTATTCCAAACGTCGTTTCTATTTATCAAGGTGACCACTTAAAGAAAAACTTACCGCACACCGCATTACTGGGCGCTGTTTTCGTACTGTTTTGTGACATTTTAGGGCGCGTTGTCATTTATCCGTACGAAATCCCGATTGGACTTACTGTCGGTGTAATTGGTAGTGGAACCTTTATTTATTTGCTGCTAAGGAGACGTACTTATGCGTAACCGAACAAAATTAATTATTTTACTTATACTAGCGCTCATCTTGATTGTTACTTTTTTATTTACAGGACTAAGTTACAACTGGAATTACGTTCTTCCTAGACGAACGATGAAAATATTAGCGATTATTTTAACAGGTAGTGCAATTGCATTTTCTACCGTTGTGTTCCAAACCATCACGAATAACCGAATCTTAACACCAAGCATTATCGGTTTAGATTCACTGTATTTATTAATCCAAACCTTTATCATTTTTGCTTTCGGTTCAACGCACATGACCTTAATGAACAAACATGTTAACTTTATCATCTCTGTTGGACTAATGGTCGTATTCGCTTTGTTGCTTTACCACTTTTTATTTAAAAGAGAAGGTCAGAGCATTTACTTTTTATTATTGGTTGGGCTCATTTTCGGTACCTTCTTTAATAGTTTATCTGATTTCATGCAAGTCCTAATTGATCCAAACGAATTCCAAGTCGTTCAAGACCGAATGTTTGCAAGCTTTAACAATGTCAATACCGATTTATTCTATATCTCAATCGTTCTTATGTTACTCGCAACGCTTTACTTTTTAAAGTTTGCCAAGTATTTAGACGTCATGTCACTTGGCAAAGAACATGCGATTAACTTAGGTGTTGACTATGATTTTGTCGTTAAACAAATGTTCATAGTCATCGCAATTCTCATATCGATTGCAACAGTATTAGTCGGACCAATCACTTTTCTTGGCCTATTAGTTGCCAATGTTGCTTATGAGTTTTTAAAAACGTACCGACACCGCGAACTCATTCTAGGAGCAATTTTGATCAGTGTCATCGCATTAGTCGGTGGACAACTAATTGTAGAAAGAGTGTTTACATTCTCAACAACGATAAGTGTCATTATTAACTTTATCGGTGGCGTTTACTTTATTTATCTTCTATTAAGGGAGAGTCGAGCATGATAAAAATTAAAAATTTAACAAAAAAATTCGGTGACAAACCTGTAGTCAAGGATGTATCCGTCCATATTCAAAAAGGTAAAATCACGTCATTTATCGGCCCAAACGGAGCTGGTAAAAGTACTGTATTATCCGCAGTCAGTCGATTAATCAAATATGATATTGGCGAAATTTTCATCGAGAATCGTGAAATAAAAAAATGGAAGAACAACGATTTATCTAAAAAGATGGCCATTCTTAGGCAGTCAAACCATTTAAGCGTGCGTTTAACTGTTAAAGAACTAGTTTCTTTTGGTCGATTTCCATATTCACAGGGTCATTTGACTGAGGAAGATTGGAAGTTTGTTGACGATGCGCTAACCTTTATGGAATTACATGATTTGCAAGATCGCTTTCTTGATGAGTTAAGTGGCGGTCAGCGTCAGCGTGCATTTATTGCCATGGTTATTGCTCAAGATACAGAATATATTTTGCTCGATGAACCTCTAAATAATTTAGATATGAAACATTCTGTACAAATCATGAAAGTACTACGTCGGCTCGTTGATGAACTTGGGAAAACGGTTATTTTAGTTATTCATGACATCAATTTTGCATCGTTTTACTCGGACTATATCGTCGCACTTAAGGATGGAAAAATTGTTAACCAAGGACCGACTAATGAGATGATTGATCAAGTAAATCTGAAGGAAATTTACGACATGGACATTCCTATTAAAACGATTGACCAATGTAAAGTTTGTGTATATTTTGCTTAATTTTTGTATTTAAACATTGCCATAAATGGCGAAAAATTATAAAATGAGGTGTTTTTTTATGAAAAAACTATTCTTTTCTATATTAATTGTAAGCTTACTCGTTCTAGCAGCATGTGGAGGTAATGATGATGATACTTCTGGTTCTGAGGATAAAGAAACAATTACCATTGAGCATTCATTAGATAAAATTACGGTTGAGAAAAATCCAGAGCGTGTTGTTGTTTTTGATTTTGGTACACTAGATACTCTTGATGCACTTGGCATTCCTGTTGTTGGTGTTCCACAAATGAACGTTCCAAGCTACTTAAGTAAATATGAATCAGATGAATACGAAAACGTCGGCGGATTAAAAGAGCCAGACTTTGAAAAAATTCATGCATTAAATCCTGATCTAATTATCATTTCAGGTCGTCAAATGGATCTATATGAAGATTTTAAAGAAATTGCTCCAACTCTATTTATTCAATTAGATACAGACAATTATATGGAATCATTCAAGGAAAACGCTAATTTAATTGGTGAAATATTTGGTAAGAAAGATGAAGTAACCGCTCAATTATCAGAGATTGATGATATGATTAGCGAACTTCAGGGTAAAACTTCCCAACTTGATCAAAAAGCGTTAATCGTTCTATCAAATGGCGGAAAAGTAAGTGCATATGGACCTGGATCACGTTTTGGAATCATTCACGATGTATTTGGAATTGAAGCTGTTGACCCCAACATCGAGGTAGCAACACATGGCCAAAACATATCTTTTGAATTTATTGTAGATAAAGACCCAGATCATCTCTACGTCATCGACCGTGATAAAGTTGTGAATGGTGAAGCTGCAGCAAAAGAAACGATTGAAAATGACTTAGTAAAAAATACAACTGCCTATCAAGAAGGCCAAATCCATTACTTAGATCCTGACTTCTGGTACCTATCTGGTGGAGGATTAATTTCTGTAAAAGAGATGGTTAATGAAATTAATCAAACAATTGATTAATCAATGTTAAAATAATGCATCTAGAAATGCTGTAATGAAATCCTATGATTTATAGCGTAGGATTTCTTTTTATTAATGCATCCACATTAACATGACAAATAGTGACCAAACAGAAGTTGGAATTCCAATCATAAAGCAACTAACGAAATAGTAAGCCCACATTTTTTTGACTATTTTTTTAGAGAAGAAAGTTAATGTAGGTATTAATATAAATAAACTAACACTCGTAATTGTTAAAATAACTAGAATAATCACAGTGTCTGTTTGTGGAAATAAATCATGCAAAAAATAAGCAATACCTTGAGCATCAATCCCAAGCCACGTCGCAATTATAATGCCTACAATCGCGAACACGTTCATCATTATCAATTCGGTTCCCTCCTTTTTTTCGGGACATACCCAAATTTTATACTCCCGTGACAAGCAAAATAGCTATTTGCCACCCTGTAATAACTAATAAAGGAACTGACAAAATTGTGAGCCATTTTCTTTTAAATATGAACCCACCTACTAATAGAATTAAACCTATTAAAAACAAACTGATTATTGTAGTAAACGACATTTTTATCTTCTCCTAATATTATTTATTGATAAGATGACTATGTATGCTATTGAAGTAAAACTAGCAAATAAGTCATAGTTAACGTTTAGTAAATAATTAATTCCAAAAAATGGGGTGACGAAAAAGATAAAGAGCGGATATTGAATCGACGACATAACATCCAGAATGAGATTGTTAACAGATTGATTTACGAATGAATTGATTATAAATACTAAAGCACTTGAACTAGCGGCTATAATTAAGAAAGTATTCACAAACCTTTTTGGTGACTTTTTAAGTAAAACGAATAGGATGATGAAAAATAAAATCGATGTGATTAAATGAAATAAGGTTAATTCATAGTCCGGATATTTTATTGATGGAATAACATTTATGATTATCGCTGCGATGTACAAGATGAATGTCACAATTATATATTTTTGATTCATATTCTAGCCTCCTATTTGATTGATGTCATTTATCTAATTTAGTGTAATTTTACACTAATAGTTACTAGAGGTCAACTGCTTTTTTGGAATTAAAGGGATTCTGCTAACAGTCAACTAATAACTAAAAGGAAACCGGCGGGTGGACGACCCGCCGGTTATTGTTTATGGGGAATTTTTTGATTATATGGGGAAATTGGTGTACTTTATGGGGAATTTTTCATTTATATAGGGAATTTTTTTGATTTATGGGGAATTCCCAAAATATATGGGGAATTGAGGGTCAATTAGACTGGACAGATCATATTTCATACCTTTTCCTTTTCCAATCTTAGACACATCTAATGTACTTAAAATATATTTTGAAACCTCCCGTGATTCCACCCCCAAAAACTCCCGCGCTTCACCATTTGAAATTAAATGTTTTTTTAGTAATGCGTAATGTCTCAATGCTTTAACGTGAGCATTGTTCGATTTAGCTCCACACGTTACGCAAAGCCAACCGCCCCACTCTCGAATCATTCCGAACCGCTGACAGCTAGGGCAGATAACCCCATTCCTCAGCTCCTTCTCTGTCAGTTGAAAGCGAGCAAGCACATCTTCGTCATAAGGTGTATGTGAATTTAAAAGAATATTACTTAGCTTGTCTAATTGTCTCTCACTTAGAACTTGTGGATGATCCTGATTACGTAGAGCTCGATATTTAAAAATAAATTCTTGTACTGGTATGACTTTGCCTATATGAAAAGTGTCCTGAGGATCGATGTGCAGAATACCGTTTCGATTGACGAAAACAACTAATGAGTAGATCGGAATTTGAGGGAATCCATGCATGTTTATAAAATTTTCTAATTGGAACTTCTGTTGGTAGACTTGTAGAAGTGGGTCTGGAAAGGATTCGGTGGTCCCATCAAGGATACGGAGCATTTGTTTAGGTTCTTTCTTAAAGTAGATCTCGCCGGTGATGTTTTTAATTTCTAACAATAAAATAAACCAGGCTGTTAGCAGTAATGTATCCATCTGGAAAAAATGTTCTCGCCACGGAAGTCTTACATCGTAAAAGACTTGTAAATCGTCACTATCAATTAAATCAATATAATAATCGATTGAACGTTCACCACGGTCACCTGCACGAACAATTCTGAGCGCCTCCTCTATCTCCGGAAAGCTGATATGACTTTCGAGAACTCTTTCACTCAAGGCTTCTAGTTTCCAAAGTTTAAGAGGAAGATCATGATCTTTTATTACCAATGAAAAACCTCTCCTTTTCTCTTTTTATGAGATAATTATAATAAATTTTTAAAAAACTGCAACAAACCCCTTCATCATTCGTTAGTTTAGTAGACCATAAAGAAAGGAGCGACCAAGGTGGCCCATGATAAATATAAAGAACAGATTAATAACTGGTATCACGAGTATAGTAATGATTTATACCAATACATCGTCTATCTTATCCGTGACACGGACCAGGCAAAGGATTTGCTGCAAGATACGTTCTTACAAGCCTATAAAAATATGCATACGTTCAAACAGAAAAATCCTAAAGGCTGGCTATTCAAGATTTCTAGAAATTTGACCATTGATTATATCAGAAAAAAGCATCCAATCTATTATCTAATGGATACTATTCCGAACATGGAAAAAACACCAGATCACATATTACATATGAACGAATCCAATAAAGAACTGTACACAGCTCTTGACCAACTTAAACGTTCATATCGTGATGTCATCCTATTAAGAAAAATAAAAGATTTCTCAGTTATTGAAACCGCAGAAATATTAGGTTGGAATGAAAGTAAAGTACGCACCACCTTGTCACGTGCAATGAAGGCATTACGAAATCAGCTGGAAAAGGAGGGTTACCAGCATGAAACATTTTAATGAGTTAGACCAAGCACTTCATCATCTAAACGATGAAGTAAAACTTTCTCAAGAGAAAAGCAAGGAACTGCTAACCCAAATAAATGAAAAAATTGATAAGGCAGATGCAACTCATTCTAATCATAAATGGAAAGTATTCGCTTTAACTGCTGTTGCTATTGCATTGTTTGCTATTATGATTCCTTTATTTGCTAATCCCGGGCAGGATCAAGCTGGACCTCATGGAAATAAACCGATTCTACCTCAAGAGTTTCAAATCAATGAGGGTCCAGCTTCATTTGAATATAAATTACCATCATTTTTACCTTTTGAAGTTGTTAGCTCATCAGGCATGTCAAAAAGAACTTTCGATGATCCGGACACGAGCGATTTCATTTATTTAATCGATATTAACTATAACGGTGAATTAGGTGAAAATATTACCGTAAGAATCATTGGCCATAAAGATGATATCACTCTAGGCAGTTCGGAATATACAGAACTAAACGGTAAGCACAATAACAATTACTATTATTTGAAAAACGATGCTTACCAACAAATCAAATGGATTGAAAACGACATTATTTATGAAGTGAAAGAAGTTTTTTCTGAAAAAGGTAGTCTCATAACTCAAGAAGATTTAGTTAAAATTGCAGATTCTTTCGTTCCTTATGATACGATTGATAACTACCCTAAGACCTTAAATTATATTGCTCACGAATTCGCTGAAAATTATAATATGAAGCGTGGCGTTGTCGGAATCCACTTAATAGATGACGAAATTATGTTACTTGGGCGAATCAATGAACATGAATTTGTAGCTGCAACTATCAAACGATCAGATAGTGGCTATCAATTTGATACAGTTACAGAAAATCTATCACTTAAAGATCAAGGTAAAGGTTCCATGTTCGGCAAAGAAATAACAGGAGACGGGAAAAAGTATAGCCTTCTAATCGGAAAAGGAATTAGTAATCACACGAACCATTATAATTTTATAAACACAGATGTCTTCTTTAATGTATATGAGAACATTAATGATAGCCTAGGGTACCACGAAGAAGATCTCTCACTAATAACCGAGATTGAGGAACTGGTGCCTTCGATAGAAGTCGACACTGAAGATTCCATAGTTGATAATCAGATGAATGAAGCTATCAGCTATAACACTGTAAAATTTAATCTTAAATTAGGAATGACAATCGAAGATGTACTTGACATATTGAAGGTTGAGGAGCCGTCTGAGATTATCGAAGATCCTCGTGGCCATGTCACTTACAGGTTTGATACGGACGTTCGCGATGACTACACGATTGAGGAAACATACGTTGATATTCAAGCCATTATCAATGGAAAAATTGGTATGCAAACATTTGTTAGCTTCAACAACGGCAAAGCGTTCGCAATATCAGCACTTTACAAAGAAGAAATTGATGATTCCGTGTATCATTATCACCTGACTGAACAGGCAAGGTTTACGGAGGCTAAGTTTACTAAAACTAGTGAATTACCAAAGTTTATCGATGTAGAAGATTTTATAATTGAAGTACCATCACAACAGTTTTTAGAACAGGCCGATCCAAACTATGACAAAAATCAGTTCATCTCATTAAATGAATTATACGAGCAAATGTATGATGAAGTTCACGAGCGGCATCTTCATAATGTTTTCCAAAACTACCGGGCAGGCGACACGATTTACATTAAAGACGACATCCTCTCAGTTGAGTATGACGCACAAAATGACGTGACATACTTAACGGTAGAAACAAATCAAGGAAGTGAAGACGCCCCATTTTCGGGTGATTTAACCGACCGGTTGAAAGCTGGTGGCACTGTTAAATTAAAATTTGAGCTTACTCCAAAATCAGCTGATGGTCTATATGTTGATTTATTCAGCGACCCGGATGATAGCGAATTTTTAAATAATTATTTAATACCTTAAAAATACCGAAACCTTCGCCGAACTAGCGAAGGTTTCCTTTTATGTATTTAATAAAAAATTCTTCCTCGTTTTCTTACTTTTTTTAAAAGGAATCGACCGAACAGCACTAAGATAATACTAATTAACAACACAATCCGTTCCACTGATTCCATTAAAAAATATGTACTAAACTCCTTAAAGCTTGACCAATCTTCTGACGTATAATCTATAAATAATTTTAAAAAAGCATACGTCACACCTATTAACCCAGCAGCTATAAACAGACGTGATAAAAACTTCATTCCTTTCACCTACCCGGAAACGAGAATATTCAGACTTTTTTATCATTTTAGCATTAATTCCCCCTTAAAAAAAGGAAAAGATATTTATAAAAAAATATCACACCATCTATAGCGGTGTGATATTAACTATTATTTAATAAAATCTTCTTTTTGAAAGAATTCAACAATCCCTGAAATAAGCCCTTCTGCAAGCGGCAAATTAGGGTCTCCATACGTTTGTAAGTTACCCATTCGTTCAGATGGTGCGTCTTTTAATACATGATTCATTCCTTCAACCATCAGCACTTCAGCATCATTCTTTGCAGTTGATAACAAATCCGCATTTTCAACTGACACTTGCAAATCATGAGTCCCTTGTACAATTAACGTCGGTGTCTCAAAATTTGTAATCTCTGCGACAGGATCAAAAGCCATCCAAGAAATTAGAAATTGCTGAGCTTCCGGTCTAAACACACTATATAACTGTTGATTAATGTCTTCTACAACTTTTCCTTCTTTTAAAGCTGCCAAAATTTCTTCAGCTTCACTTAATAGATTTGCCGGCAACTGTTCAGATAATTGTTCTAGTAACACTTTATCTAGTGTTTTCCCTGTTCCAGCAACCGAAACGTAGACATCAACACCCGACTCTTTTGCCGCAAGCAACCCGACGAGGGCACCTTGACTATGCCCGACAACGCCGACTTTTGAAAACTGGTCATCGCCTTTTAGTAACTCTATCCATGAAACGGCATCATGAATAAAATTATCAAAACGAAGATCCGCCTCAGCAATCACTGCGTCCATATTTTCTCCTGCACCGCGCTTACTGTAGCGAACACTCGCAATTCCTTCTTCTACCAAAGCTTCAGCCAAAAGCTTTAAACTATTATTTTTCCCAGGTAAAGCCGGTGAGTTACCATCACGATCAGTTGGGCCAGATCCCGGAATGATTAATACGACTGGATACTGATCCATTCCTTCAGGTACAACGAGCTCACCTTTTAATGTTCCATGTTCAGTTTCTACTGATAAGAAAGTTGCGTCCGCGTCAGCTTCCTCTTGTTCAGCTGGTTCACCCGGTTTTAAATAAAACGGAAAAGATTGTCCACGTTGAGTAAATGTCCCTTCAATAGAGTCATCTTCCTTAATTTCGCCTTCAAAATTCACCGTATCTTGTGGCAATACCATCTCAAATGAAACCGACTGACCATTTCGCACCAAGTTAGACAGTGGATAATCAATTAAATTTTGCACTGGAATACTTAACGTCCCTTTCCACTCATCCTCTTGTGTAAATTTAACGATAAATTCTAATGGTACCGGTGGGGATTCAATCTGTCCACTCCACGTTCCAGACAGGCCTTCCACTTGTTCTTCACCTTCCTTCGAATCTTCATTAGAGCAGGCGACCATTAATAAAATGACTAAAAATAAACTGAGTAACTTTTTCATATTGCTCAAACCTTTCTTAAGTATCATTACTCATGATACGAATAACTCAGTCATTCTGTTTCATTATGTCCAAAATATTTAATCAACAACCTTACTGGCAAAAAATCTACTAATCACCACTGACAAAATCGCGCTAGCAACAATACCAAATACTATCCCAAAAAGTCCAAACATCAAATATCCAAACAAAATTGATAGTATTAAACTACTTGGGATAAGTCCGACTAATAAGCAATGATACGCGATTTTTATTTGATTAACTTTCGGCCAAGATACAACCGTTAAAAACGGGTGATCTAGCACACGCTTCAAAAATACTCGAACAACATTACCTATGACGAACACTATTAATAACCAGATGCCCCACTTTAATTTTCCAGGAACGATTAATATCGTAAATACACCTGCACCAATAAATTGAAAATAAATTAACACCCACGATTGATTTCTTATTACATTTTTTAAAAACAGTTCGACATACCCAGTACTAGTTGAATACGACCTGAAAATTTTCCTCGACCTTCTAAATAAAAACGGCCTTTTTCTTGATCTGTTTTTGGCCTTTTCCGATAAAAAGTCCGGTGCGCCAATCCATGATAGCTGCGAAAAAAATAATTGAACAGACTTTGCCTTTTTTTCAATTTCAATCTCGACTTCGCGGTAAAATTGTTGTGGCTTCGTTTGAATTCGGTAAATCATATAATAAATCCCTAACATCCCTACCACAACGCCAGCCAACAACATCCACACACTTTCAATTCTAGGCACAATCAAAAATAAAAGCGCGCCAATAAGTAAAGTAACTAACGACATCCAACCCCGATACGCCCATTTACCTTTTTTGATTTGTAACTCTCTTTTAATTAGTCCTATTAAAACATGTAACACTGTAATCAAAACAAAAACATGCCACAACTTAAGTAGGCTCCAATTTAAGTAAATGATTACTATCGGTGCTAAGGCAGCAATATAAATAATGGCGTTTAATACGGTAAACAGACAGAAAAAAATAATTGAACTATGTTGAAATTGTTTAATGATCCTTTTCTCTTGCCACAAAAATAGAATGTCCGCTTCTTTAAAATAAGATTTCATTTGTCCATTTATACAAAATAGCATAATCAATAAGATCATCATTGGTTCTTGAAAATACGTCGCCACCCCAGAAGTACCACGCCATAAATCGACGTAAAAATATAGCGCTACACCTAAAGCAGGTAAAATTATATAAATCCAAACAATCCAATCGACGGCCAACTTCCACATTTTTAAGAAAAATTGTATTTGATGAATCAGGCGTAACCGAAATAATTCGTTACCCGTTTTAATTTGACTCACATGGATCATAAGCCATTCTTCTCCAACAATATTTCGAAACAATCATAAAGATTTTTATCACCCAAAGCATGTTCGTTACGGATTTCGTCTAGAGTTCCTTTGGCAATGACGCCACCGTTAATGATTAGTACAAAACGTTCACATATACGTTCAGCCGTATCAAGCATATGTGTCGACATGAGCACACCTGCACCACGTTCACGTTCTCTTTTCAACAACCGCAAAAAGTCATTCGTTGCTTTAGGGTCTAATCCTACAAAAGGCTCGTCCACGATGTAAAGCTGAGGTTGAGCTAAAAAGGCTAAAATAATCATTAATTTTTGCTGCATACCTTTTGAAAAAGTGGTTGGTAAATGGTGCCTTACATCATCTAACCGAAATGTTTTTAATAATGGCTCTACTCTTTCAACCATTTCATTTTCACTTAAACCACAGACAGAAGCTGTAAATTGTATATGCTCCCATAATGTCAATTCTTCATAAAAAATAGGTTGTTCAGGTATGTATGCATATCTTCTATCTCGATCGTAAACAACCTCACCCTCAACATGTTCAAGTGTCCCGATGATTGATTTGATTGTTGTGCTCTTACCTGCACCATTTGGACCTAGTAATCCTACTAGCTCACCGGAATGTACTGAAAAATCAATTCCTTCAATAATAGGCTCTTTTTCACTATATCCTCCGTGCTCAATTTGTACTCGAAGTACTTCCATGTAATCACCTTTTTATGTATTTTCTTTTCCTTTTTCTACAATTCTATTAAAAACTGTATCATATTCTTTACGTGAGCGAATAGTATAAACATCTTTTTGGTGTTTAATTGACTCGATTAATTTAACAATTTTTGGCCGTTTATTTTTCCGAAAACGCCACACATAGTTTATAAATTCTAAGTTTAGCTTTTCTTTCCCACCGTTAAAATCGGGGCGTTTTTTATTCCAGTATTGAATCCGGCGTTTAAAAATTTGCAACATACAAATCCAACGGGGCAAATCAAAGAAAATTACCGTATCAGCTGCTTCCAATCTAATCGGTAGCGTGGCATTATAATTTCCGTCGATCATCCATCGCTTTTTCTGAACTAATTCTTTTGAAATTTCCCTTTGTTCATCAATTGGGATATTAATCCACCCAGGCTTCCAAAACAAGTTGTCCAAATGATAGAGTTCAATATCCAGTTCGGTTTCAAGTCTTCTAGCCATCGTAGATTTCCCTGATCCAGGTGACCCTATTAAAATAATTTTGTCCATAAATTCACCTCGAAATTTATGCTTTGTAATAAGATATCTATTAGAAACATGAGGAACTTCTTGTTGAGGTTGGTAAGTAGAGCGGTAACTACCTTGTATTTACAAGTATAAGTAGTCATTCTTAGTAATAAGCCTCTCATATTTCAATTTCTTTTTTAATTGGCTCTGTTAAAGTTTAGTGTTGATAATAACAATATTTACGCTGAGTTGTTGTATTGTGAAGAGCGAAGGTGGCGACTCCTGGTCGGCTAAAAGCGGCCACGTCCTTGTGGCCAACGCCGACACTTGCACATCCAGTACTTCGCGGAACAGCACGAGTCTTGAGACCCCGCAGGAAGCGCTTTTCTTCCGAGAGATGCACCTGCGTCTACTAGTAACGCTACGAAGCATGATTCCTCGGTGCAAGGGGCAAAGAAGTTTCTCGAAGTAGTTCCCTGGCTCGAGCCGTGCCCGCGGAAAGCGTCCACCGGTAGCGATTCACAATAAACAACAACGGGATTTAACAAAGCCTTTTTAATTATACAAAACGTGCATTCATAAGCCAAAACATACTATGAATGCACGCTATCATCATGTTAATCTAATTCTTCTAAATCAAATGAAACGACCCGATTTGTGACCGGATTAAACACAACGTTACCTAGTACCGTTAATTTTTCACGAGGTGACTCAACGACAAATTCATATGATTCTCTTATTCTATTAGGGTCAAGCTGTTCCCTGCCTCGGAAGGAATAATCGACAACGCGATATCCTGGGTAGGCTACTTGCGTAATCTCCAATAAATACTTCCCGAACGTTTCTTCCTCTAATTCAGGCGCACGGATAATTTCTATATTAATGACACCCACTTCAGGCCTTGCACCTAATGCTTCAAATGCCTGTCGATGTAAATTAATTTGATTTGCCGGAAACCCCGGAACTGTATCAACAACCTCAACTAGTACTTCTCTTGTATTCGCTGGGTTTCTTACTTTTATCGTTTGGCCACATTGATATCCACTATTTGGACTAACAGCAACTGTCATATAACGATTATCTGACCACGGAATTCCACATTTAGTTACTTGTCCTCCCTCTGTCCAAGTCGCCTGTCCTTGCACAACATTTTGTCTATAATATTGATACATATTATAAAAACTTAACGGATTAGCTCTATAAGGATAATACATCTTACTCCCCCTACGTATTAGTTTTTATATCCTATGTCATTAGGAGGTTGACCTGTTCCTAAAAAATATTATCCGTATAATTTTATTGATAACAAACTATAATTTTATTAAATAAACATGATATAATAGTAATTAAAAAGAAACGAAGGGGGTAATAAAATGGGCAAACGAATATTTGTGTTTATTTTAACAAACATACTTGTTATGACGACGATTGCTATTGTTTGGTCAATCATTGTTTCATATACAGACATTGGTCCCATTGAAGATGGTAGCGGTGCCTTAGGTATTAACTATACCTCATTATTAGTATTAAGCTTACTGATTGGTTTTACAGGATCATTTATTTCACTCGCTATGTCTCGCTTCATGGCTAAGAAAATGATGGGGGTAAGAGTACTTGATCCTAGTGGAAATCTTTCCACAGGTGAACGTTATTTAGTTGAAAAAGTACACCGCCTTGCACGTGCTGCTGGTATGATGCATATGCCTGAAGTGGGAATATATAATTCAAATGAAGTTAACGCGTTTGCAACTGGCCCGTCTAAAAAACGTTCTTTAGTAGCTGTTTCAAGTGGCCTTTTACAAACGATGGACGAAGATGCAGTTGAGGGTGTCTTAGCTCACGAAGTTGCTCACATTACAAATGGTGATATGGTGACGATGACATTGCTTCAAGGTGTCGTCAACACATTCGTTGTGTTCCTATCACGTGTTGCAGCTATCATCGTTTCACGTTTTGTACGTGAAGAAATGGCTTATATTGTTCGATTCGCTGCAATTATTATTTTCCAAATCTTATTCTCAATTCTTGGAAGTATCGTCGTTCTTGCATACTCTAGATACAGAGAGTACCATGCGGACCGTGGTGGTGCGGACCTAGCCGGTAAGGACAAGATGATTCATGCTTTACAACAATTGAAGTATCATGTTAACAGCGTTACTTCTAATGATCATGATGATACAGCAATTCAAACATTAAAAATAAGTAATAAACGTAAATCAAACTTATTTTCATCTCACCCTGATTTAGATGATCGTATTGCACGTTTACAAGCAAAATAATATTAGAAAGCACGCCATTTTTAAGTGGCGTGCTATTTTATTTCCTTCTCTTTTTCCGCCCGCTAATTATGGTTCATCATTTTCCAACCGGGAATTTCTTCATCTACCCAATAAGCATAATCATAATCTGAAGCGATTTGACGTGAAACCTTCATTGCCTTTAAGTGGCTATCCGAGTTACGATAAACTCTCATCTTCTCTTGATCTTCCCATACAGTTAACGTCCAAAGATATTTGAATTTTTGATTATATAAGGAAAAATAGATCAAACCATCTTGTTGTTGTACTTGTATATATGATTTTATCATGTGATAAAATTAGCTTGGTATCTTCCATCGATTTTTAACCGTTAATCTTGTAACCGAAATATACATGATAATCCTCCGAAAGTTTATGAACGTCTTTCCATCAAATTAATACCAATCCCAACAAAAATGACTCCCATTAATAATAAAACACCTAGACTATCCGAAATATCTGCTAACCCTTGACCGCCCATAGAAACACGTTTCAATGCATCCATCCCATATGTGATCGGTGTAATTTTTGAAAGGAATAGAATAATTTTATTGCTCACAATTTCTATTGGCCAATACGCACCACCAAGCATGGCCATACTGACAGAAACGATAGGTATTAAAGCGTTTAATTGTTCCATCGTCTTTGAAATCCCCATTAACAACAATCCTAAAGCAACAATAGCAAATGAATAACAAAGAGCAATTACTAATAAATCAACTATTTTATCACCTAATGGGAAGTTAAATACATATTTAAACAATACAAAAATTAAACTAATTTGAACAAACCCAATGAGAAGTGTATAAAACATATAACCAAAATATACTTGCCACTTTTTCACTGGTGATAAAATTAACCTTTCCCACGTCTTCGTCCTTTTCTCCAAGGCTACTTTCGCTAAGCTAAACATGATCGTATAAATAACGAAAAATAGTGTCATTCCAAATAAAGCTTGTGTACGAGGATCATATCCTACCGTTTGATCATTCGATAAAGAAGTTTTTTCAACACTTATAGGTGGTGTTTCCAATTGACTTAAAACTTGTTCACGAAAGCCATCATTCCCAATTTGCTCTTCAACTTCACGAAGACGTTGCTCCTCCGCAAATTGTTGAGATATGAACTGCTTCAAGGATAAGAAATTTTGATGGTCCGCTGTCATTAAAATTCGATATTGAACGTTAGACAATTCCAAAGCGAAATTCACATATCCAAGAGCCACTTCTTTAGTTGCGTCTTGTTTGTTTTTTTCAGTAAAATGAAACACTCCTGATTCATTTAACCTGTCAAACCACTGCTCTTTTTCTGGTTCGGTTATATCATTAGCGAAATACGTAGGTATCTCCATTTTCTCAAATGAACTAAATCCACCAAAAAGGGTAATAAAAGCTATTGTCATGCCAACCATTGAAATTAATAACAACGGTTCTCTTCTTAATCTAATCCATTGTAATTGAAAAATAGAATTCATGATTTAACCTCCCTTTTTGGAAAAATGATATAACTTGCAATTACAAAAATTAACGTTAAAACTAATAACTTCCCGACTAAAGGTAAGGCATACTCCATCCCTAACCCTTGTGACCACTGTAGAAATAGATTTAATGATATCCCATTCGGAGTCCATTCCCCTAACTTGCCGACGATATCCGGTAGCATGGCTGCAGGAACGAAACTACCTCCTAATAAGGCTAATATCGAGATAAGTCCCGCCGAGAAGAAGTTGGCAATCGTGTTATTTCCTTTTCTTAAGGTTAATGCGACTAATACCATTGCGATTGATCCAACACAAAACGCAAAAACTACAACTGAAAAGAAAAATCCTACCCAAAAGGTTGGGTCAAACAAGTTAAATGATTGAAAGATAATACTAGAAAAAACAAAGAGAATCAAAGCTTGCAAAATAACCAAAATCACTGTTGTTAAACCTTTTCCGAACAAATATAAAAAAGCTGACTTACCAGATAATAAAATTCTATTAAACACTTTATAATAACTCTCTACAAAAGATTTAGAAGTAATGGTTGATGCTACAAACAGAGCATACATGACAAACATCGCTATTGTATAATATTTCGTTGAACTGATTGGCTTTTCATTCGTTACAGTGACAACCTCACCTTCAAAACCTACTAAACTAGCACTTACTGCATTTTCACCTGCTATTTTATTAACGACAGTTTCAAAGTTAATATTGTGAATAAATGAATCAATCGTCTCTTCAAAAATACTTGATAGCATACTTGAATGCTTACCAGTAGTAATTTCAACAACAGATGATGATTGTTCGTCAAAAATCATATGCTGATAAAAAGAATACGTAAAATCTTCCGGTAAAGTTAAAATAGCTACAATTTCTTCATTCTTTAATGCTTCCAATGCTCCTTCAATATCCATATATTCCGCTTCAATCATGCTTTTAACATCTTCATGATTAAGAAAGTCTTTTATTATTTCAATTGGTTGAACAGTATTAACTACTTCAGTTAGCTCTTCCTGAACAACCTCAGGTATTGGTTGACTCTCTAATTCTTCTAAAAACGCCTGAATACCAAGTTGATCATTATCCTCAATGACGACAGCTACATTCATATGAAATGAATCCGTCTCTCCCGACATTACTCCTTTTAATGCAAAGCCTAAAATCATCGTCAACACAATCGGCATGACGAGCAAAATCTTTAATTCTTGCCGGTCACGAATCATAATAAGAAAATCTTTTTTCATAAAAGTAAACACGTCATGCACCCCCTAATCTCGTAATGTCCGACCAGTTAAATGTAAAAACACGTCTTCTAACGTTGGAATTTGAACATTAACATTTATTATCTGAACGTCAAATTGCTCGGCCTTTTGAAAAATCATACTTAATAACCGACTATTCTTAGGAACAATTAATTTAATTCTGCTTTCCGTCGTTGAGACGTTAAGAATATTTTCGTCCTTCTCTAAGGCATCTGCAAATTGCGGATAAGGGCGATCGAGTTCGATGAATATCGTTTCTTCGCTAGATAAAATACTTGTTAATTCTTCCTTTGTTCCTGTCGCGATAATCTTTCCATGATCCATAATGTAAATTCTGTCACAAAGCCTCTCAACCTCTTCCATATAATGACTCGTATAAAGAACGGTTGTCCCTTTTTCTTGATTTAGTTTACGAACCATATCAATAATATAATTTCTTGATTGGGGATCAATTCCAACAGTCGGTTCATCCATAAAGACGATTTCAGGTTCATGAAGAAGCGCAACAGCTATATTAAGTCGTCGCATCATTCCACCAGAAAAATTCTTGACTACATCCTTTTTTCTTTCAGTTAGTCCTACGATTTGTAACACTTCTTTAATTTTGTTCTCAAGCATTTTCCCTTTCAAACCATAAATTTTCCCAAAAAAACTTAAATTCTCATACGCTGATAGTTCGTGGTATAAAGCTATTTCTTGCGGTACAACACCTAAAACATGACGAATGATATTTGGGTTTTTCACAACACTTTTACCTTTTAGATGAATATCTCCTGATGTCGGTTTAACAAGGGATGACATCATGGAGATCATTGTCGATTTCCCCGCACCATTCGGTCCAAGGAGCCCTACTGATTCTCCTTGATTCAAGTACAAATTAACTTCATCTACTGCAACTGCATCCTTATACACCTTTTTTAAATTAGTCGTTTCAAGCATTCTCGTTCCTCCTCGTATTCCTTGCTGATTTAACTATATAAAAAAAGAGACAGCGTCAAAACTGTCTCCCGTCACTACTTTTTCATAAAACCATGACTCTAGTCATTTAAAAATAATGACTTTTGTCAAATTTTTTAAACAAAATGATTCCGAATCGCAAAAATAGCAAGCTGTGTTCGATCTCGTAAATCCAATTTATCTAACAATTGACTAATATGATTTTTTATCGTACCTACAGAAAGGGCTAATTCCTCTGACATTTCTTTATTACTCTTTCCTTCACCAATTAATTTTAAAATTTCAGTCTCTCTTGGAGTTAGTTGATATGTAGATTTCGGTTGTTCTTGTTTAGAATTTAATAAACGCGGAACCACTTTAGCAGCAACTTCACCTTGTAATTGTAGTCCTCCCAATAGGCAACTTTTAATCGAGCGTATTAATGTGTCTGCATCCGCATCTTTTAACATGAACCCATGAGCACCAAGCTTCAACGCTTCTAGTGCATACTCATCATCATTAAATGTCGTCAGCATTAGTATTTTCATATCGGGCCAGCGCTTTCTTATTTCTCGGGCGGTCTCAAGGCCATCTTTCTCAGGCATTCGAATATCGAGTACAGCAACATCAAACCATTGTTTTTCACAAAGTTTGAGGGCTTCAACTCCATTACTCGCTTCACCCGTTACCCGTAATTCATCATCAGTTTCAATCATCATCTTTAACCCTTGTGCGACTAGTACTTGGTCTTCAGCTAATAGCACTTTCTTCATGCACATCAGCCCCCTTTTTATTTAACGGAAACGTTCCACGTATAACAAATTTATTTTGAAAGGTTAGAATTTCAAGATTGCCACCCGCTTGTTCCACCCGTTCCCGCATCGATGACAAACCATACCCTTCAACATATGAATAATTCACTTCGACCGGATTAATGACTTCAAACCGAAAAATACTTTCACCAGGTGATTCAAATAAAACTGTCGCCTCTCTTACTGAACTGTGACGCATCACATTAGTTAACGCTTCTTGAACCGCACGATATACCGCAACCGTCTGATCAGTATTTAAATTCGCAGAAAACGCTCTATTTTTCACCGAAAAATGGATTCGCAGGAAACTTTCCGCTTCAAGCTTTCGAATTAAATGAATAATTGAAGATAGTCCACCTATTTCCTCTTGCCTCATCGCTTTAACCGCTCTACGCGTCTCTTCTAAACTATCTTTAGCAAGCTCTTTTAATAGAACAATTCGTTCCTTCGTCTGATCATCAACTTCCATTCGAGCCACTTCAAGCTGCATTAATAAATTCGTTAACTTATGACCGACACTATCATGTATTTCTCTACCTATTTGTGTCCGTTCTTCTTGACGGGCTAATTTTTCATCTGTTAGTGATTTCCTTTTAGTCGTTCGGTATTCATGAAGAAGTGTTTCATATCGTGTTTCTATTTCGTTATATTGATAATAAAGTTTGTGAAAAATGGCTAGAGTAAGACCATGAACAACGATGTATATAACTAAAAAAGATAGAGGAAATACTTGTATGCCATAGATTATTAGACATAACCCTATTAAACTACCTGCTATAAGAGCATACCTCTTTGTCAAACGGTATGTCGCTTCTCCAGCTAAGTAAGAAAAGATGATTAACGTAAAAAGATTTGGCAGTTCTGTTGATGCACCAAGAAATACAGCCGTAACAATTAACGCTAAGACGACTAGTGCACTTGAAAGAATTAATTCATTTTTGCGAAACAATGGTAATAAAAAATAGATAGAAAAAAATAATGCTGCACTAAATAATACTATGGCTGGCACTTCTATTAAACTGTCGTAAATATTTAATATTCCAAATCCCCAAGTTAAAAGCAAAATAGCTAGCCAAATCCAGAAAAATCCACGAAACATCGTATCCACACCTAATCTGTTTTACTATTAATATACCATTGTCAGAAAAATGTGGGAACTAGATATAAAAAATAATAAATTAAATTAAACTTATAATTTCAGTATTCTATTATGTTAAACTATAAATAATTTCGGAGGTGTTGGGATGATATTTGAATTTAAAGTTACGCTACGTGATATGCCTGTCCCTGTTTGGCGAACCATTCAGCTAGATAGTGAGTCCACTTTTAACGATTTACACGAACTATTACAAGTTGTATTTGATTGGGATGATGTCCATCTACATTCATTCACTATACAAAAATCTAACGGAATGAAATTAAGCAATTTAGAGATTACACCCGCTAACTCGGGGCAGATTAGCATTTTGGACGAGCATGATAGCTTAGATGAACAAAAAGAATTACTCTCCGATTGGTTCAAAGTTCAAAATGACGTTGTTTTATATACGTACGATTTTGGTGATGATTGGAGACATGTGATTAAACTTTCTAAAATTTTGCAACCAGACCCAGATCAAGTTTATCCCCGTTGTATAAAGGCTAAAAACTTAGTTCCTGAAGAAGATAGCTTTGGTGAGGTTATCAAGGGAAATGTCAATTTAACCTATGAAGATTCACAACAACTAGTCAATGACATCAATCAAAAAATAGAAGAGTATGGTTTACACAACACTATATCAGATACTGAAGATGACTATTGGCCTGAAATATTAGAAAAGTCAAAAGAACTTCTTCAATTAAAGCCATGGAATTGGATGGATGATGAATCTATCTTTTTAGTTATAGACCCTATCACTAATCAAAAATTATTTTGCTCGATACTTGGGGCTGCTAAAGAGACATTCGGTCTAGCAGTTTATATTGGTAAGGACGGGTATGACACCTTATGGAAAACATTGAGCGGTGAGTTCGATCCATTCCACGTGTTAATACAGCAACGAAGTTTGTTATTAAGTTTTGAGGATAGAGAAGATCTTGATCCAAGTGAATATCAATTAATTAAAAAATATAACACATCATTTCGCGGTCGAAAATCGTGGCCAATATTTATCAGCTTTAAGCCAGGCTATTCACCGTGGCATTTAGACCAAGAAGAAACAAGGCTTTTATCAGTTGCTTTAGAACAAGTGTTGGAAGTTTGTATTAAAACGAAAAAAGGCCTTACAATTCCAAAAATATATGAGGATTTAGAAATTTTAGCATTGGTACCTTCAATGAAAAATGAAGACATTGTGTTTGCAAGCCAAATTATACCTATTAGTCAATTATTTGATTATTCAATTGAAACAAAAACAGAACTTGCTGTGTCAGCTTTCGAATTAAAAAAGGCCGAGAAGTTGCAACAGCGAATACCTTTAACAATCGAATATTACATCGGTCCAATTGAAATGCCAGTGTCAGACCACCCAAATCAGCGACCTTACTTTCCACACCTTATAATCTTAGCTGACCATGACAGTGAATTAGCGATTGAATTCCAAATATTTTCCCCTGATGAGGTGAATCTTGCTATCCTACAAGGGGAGTTATTACAACTTTTTAACATACTTGAAGGGATACCACAGAAACTTATCATGAACGAACAAGCGTACCAATCGGTGAAGCCTATTATTGAAAGATTTAGAATACAAACCGAAGTAACCAATGACTTACCTGTGGTTGAAGAATTGTTGGAGGGGTTTATAGAATCATCGTTATTTTAATGAGTGAACATCCGAAAACTATAGAAAGTAGAACCCAAGAATGCTGTAAAATCAACATTCTTGGGTTTAGTTTTAGTCATTTTTATTCTAAAATGGACTTTTTAAATAGCCCTTCTCTTAGAAATATTGTCTTGTTCGTTTTTAATAATTAAACCCTTTCGTTACCAAAATGACATATTAATCTAAGGAGTGGGATTGTGATCTATTACCATATCCAAATCCCTATAACAGTTGCAACGAGTAACCCTATGATAACCGGGATGAAGTTTTTCCTTGCGAGTTCTAATGCTGATACGCCACAAAAACCTGCTATAGCAACAAGAGACGACCAAGCGACTAAAGTTCCGCCACCCGTCCAAATAGATCCCATTTGTCCAATCGCTGCTAACGTTTCTGGATCTACTCCGTTTGTTGCTAAAGCACTTGATAGTGACCCTGTTAATGGTAGCCCAGAAAATCCAGACCCATCAAGCCCCGTTATAATACCAACGATTAAAATACCGAGTGCAGTTAAAATCGCACTTTCCGGAATAAAGCTCTGGCCCGCTTCAACTAAGTCAAATAGAAAATCTGGGGACTCTTTTTCACCCATCGATAAAATTTTTCCAGAAAAATCACCACTACCTAAGAAGAAAAAACCTGCAATCGGGATGACTGGTCCCATCGCTTTAAAGGCAAAAACGAATCCATTTGTAATATGTTCACTAATACGATCAAGTGCTTTAACTTTTCCATATGAAACTGTTGCAAGAGCTAGCAAGAGAACTGCAACACCACCGATTAATGCTGCGCCATCTCCTCCTTCAAATCCACCTTCTCTTCCACCTGTAATTTTGGTGTGAAACATAAAAATCATAACAGCTAACATGGAAAGTGGGACTAATACGGCAAATATTTTTGCCCATGTTTTATTAGAATAGTTTTTTTCAACTGTTTCCTCCTGACCCGGAAGTTTCTTCAGTTCAGTAGCATTATTCGGGTCATTTGGTTTGCGTATTTTCTTACGGTATTTTATATAAACAATACCTAAAGCTACGACTCCTGTAGTAATTGATAAGATTAAAGCTTTATCAGCAATCGTATTAGCATCCATCCCACCAGATGTTGCACTTAGCGTTGGGGCAACTTGAATAATATAATCTGAAGATAGCGCCATGCCTTGACCTGCCAATGCGACAACCATCGCCGCTACCATGATAGGTAAGCCGGCTCTCACTGCGGCAGGGACTAAAAGTGCGCAAATAAGTGGGACAGCTGGTGTCGGCCAGAAGAATAGTGATATGACAAACGTTACTACAATTAGAACAAAAAATGCGATATGTCCGTTCGTAATCATCTTCTGAACAGGTGCAATCATTCTCTGGTCAGCACCGAGGTCTTTAAGCGAATGAAGCAGTGCTACCATGAATGTAATAATTAAGAATATCTCGAACAGTTCATTTGCGGCAGTTAAGTTTGCATAAAACACAGCTGTGAATCCAGTGACAATGCTCCCTGAGAAGATCCAAGCGACCACAATCGTTCCCAATAATGTTGGTAAAACAACTCCCCTTCTAAAAATCATCGTTAAGATGACAACTAATGTCACTATTGCATAGATCCAATGAGCCAGAGTCAACTCCATATGACTTCCTCCTTTTGCATCATCATATGCGCTTGTGCCTAAGGCGGTGATATGGAGTTCAATTAATATGGTAAAATATATTAAGTAGGTTTATTAGGAGGGGTTACTTTTGAATTATTGGTATACATTATTTGCAATTATTTTAGGTGTAGTTGCGATATTTACTCAAGAGGTCATAACTTTTATTATGCTTGGTTTTATCTTAATCGCACTTGTAAATATAAATAATACATTGAAAAAAGTCCTCGAAAAATTTGACTATAAAGATTCGTAACTGGAGCAATTCAACGCCCAGTTCTTTTTTTGCCAAAATAACCACCCTTTTTACAAAATATCCCGATTATATAGTTGAATAGCTCATTTAATACAAAAATCTTATAACTTTTACCTATATTAATTTTATCTCTCGTTTTTTTGTTAATTTTAGCAAAAATCGAGCCTTTTTTATGAAAATCAAACTTCTAATTGGCAATTGTCCAAGATGACAAATTTAAAGAATTATTCAACTATATGAAGTGATAATAGTCTGTCGGTTTGAGGGGTGTTTATCGTTGAAACAAAATACTACCATCCACGTTGAGTTCGCAGATTTAGTGAAAGAATATGAACGGATGATCTATTATTTAATTCATAAATTAAATATTAATGATCAAGATGGGGAATTTTTTCAAGAAGGCGTGATTGCCCTTTGGGAAGCTTATCAAAAATATGGCGACAGAAAGACATTCGGAAAACTTGCCTATATTACGATTAACAGTCGACTTATTGACCTCATTCGGAAAAACAGTCGTATTAATGAACACGAAGCTGTATCAGATTATATTAAAGAAGACATATCACATGATCAAAATATTGAAAATTTTGACCCAGGATTTTGGTCAACCGTCCGAAATTCTTTAACCGAAAAGCAGTGGATTTTTGTTAAAAAAAGAATCATTGAAGGTAAAGCCTATAAAGACATTGCAGCCGAAGAAAATACGACAATTGACGCTGTCAAAGGCTGGGGAAAAGAAGTTAAAAGGAAACTACAGCCTGTTTTGAAAGAATTTATGTAGTTTAGAGAAATCTTAAGTGAGTAAGTTTTCTCTTTTTTATTACATTCTAAAAATAATTACGTACTTTTGCTAGTTTGAATCCGTCGAAACTAGGAAAGAAAAATGATCTTTCCTAGATTTTTATTCCGTGAGATTTTCAAAATATTTAATAATGGCTGAGTGGTCTTCTTTACCATAACCTTCATCATTTAGCTTTTGTAGAATATCTTGCATTGAAGCAGTGAGTGGTAGTTCAACATTTATTTCTTCTGCTGTTTTCATTACATTATTTAAATCCTTTAAATGAAGGTCTATCTTAAAGCCCGGATTAAAGTCTCTTTCAATCATCATCGGACCTTTAGCATCGAGTACAGTGCTACCTGCTAGCCCTCCACGGATTGCTTTGTACACTAAATCTAAATCAACACCCATTTTCTTCGCCAAAACGAAGGCTTCAGATACTGCAGCGATATTTAAGGCGACGATAATTTGATTTGCTAGTTTAGTAGAATTACCAGCTCCGACTTCTCCAACACGTACTACTGACCCCCCCATGACTTGTAAAAGTGGTAAACAACGAATAAATGTTTCTTCATCACCACCAACCATAATTGAAACAGTTCCGTCAATGGCTTTAGGTTCACCACCACTAACTGGGGCATCAAGGAAACCTACCCCATTTTCTTTTAATGTTTTCGCGATTTCTTGACTGGTAATAGGTGAGATTGAGCTCATGTCAACAACGACACTTCCGTGTTTTAAGTCATTTACAATTCCTTTTTCACCAACAATTACTTCTCTTACTTCTTTAGAATCAGGTACCATGACGAATACTACCTCTGATTGACGAGCTAATTCATTCCAAGAATCAACAACTGTTGCTCCAGCATCGCTCATTTCCATATTGGTTGTTGCATTCGAACTAGATACGATAACATCATAACCAGCCTTGATTAAATTTTTACACATCGGTTTCCCCATAATACCAAGGCCTATAAAACCTACTTTCATTCCACTCACCCTTTTATTTTTATTCAACTACTGCCCATTCACGAATCTCCCAACCCCGTGCGCCAACTTTTACATACGGATCTTCTTTTAAGTAAGATATCGCTTCATCAATATTAAATGCACGATAAATTACTAGACCACCTGATCCATCTGTAAATCTGCCATACATATGAACCTTTCCTTCCGATTTCATATTTTTTAAAAATTCAAGGTGTTGCAGGCGATGCTCCTTGCTCTTTTCTTCATCTTTCATTGGTAAAAATACAGCAAAATATTTCATCTCATACCTCCTAAGGTAATTCAATAATATCCCATGTAGTTATAATCCCTATTAACTTCTCATGTCTTTCCCCATTTTTTGTTATAAGTATCGTATCAAAACGAACGTTTTTTGCAATGTTTTCTTGAAAAATTTGTTGAGCTTCATATATAGTTGCATTTGCACTCATAAAAGTATAGTTTTCCACACCTTCTTCGTATTTTAGAATCTCTTTTAAAGGTGTTTTTTTGCGTGAAACTTTCTCTTCAACGGTACCTGCTAACCAATTTGTAATCCCGTTTTCTGTTACTAATCCAAGAAACTGACCACCCTCATAAACTGGAAAGTAAGAATAGGCAGATTGTTTAACGATTTTTAATAAATCAGCCAATGAATCCGTTGCCTGGAATGCCGTTACTTCTCTTTCATACAATGGAATGACTTTTTTTGGTTCTGTTAACTCTTGGTAAACTAATTCGATTAACTCAACGATAGAATCATGTGGTTCAGCAATCGGATATTCTGGTTCCGTCCTTTCATGTACAATGGCATTCCTTAGTTCAGCAAATTCCAATAAGTTATCTTTATAACGCCTGACGACAATGTTTCGAGATGAAGCTTTTTTTACTGAACTGGAAAAACTCGTATATTTATCTCCTACCTTCAACTCATCGTTTAAGAATTTTTCTATTTTATTAAATGTTGATAAGAACTTTTCAGAATTTCTCATTTAATCACATCCCACATATGCTATCTAATAATTTTGTTGTTTATTAATTATTTAATGAAATGGCCTGTATTTAAAAAATGTACCACTTGATCAGCTGTTTCTTCAACGCGATGAATTTCTTTATGCCAGTATGGTAAAACAGTATAATCAGTTAGAGCATTGAAGATCACTGAGTCGATTTCAACTCGTCCATCATTTTCACCTTTTATAAGCTTACTAAGAATGGATCCTTTTTTATTTCCTGCTATTGCCCCGATTTCAATCGTGCGGTCATGTATAAGATCGAGTTTCGCAACATATTCTGGGTCTAACGATTTTAATGTCTTAAAAATGTTTACGTACACCTTATATTTATTAGCTATTTGAGCTAATTGACTTCCTTTATTCGGACTTGCTATTAATACAGCTCTTTTAATTTTATTATTTAACGTTCCATTAGAGATAAGCTTTCTTATGACTAAACCACCTGTGCTATGACCGACTAAATGAACCTTTTCATTCATTTCTACATACTTTATTAAATATTTTGCTAATTGGGAAACAGATAAATCGAACTCTTGATATCTGAGTGGTAAATTAGGCAATAAACATTGAAAACCCCTTTGTTCTAACAATTTTGCCATTGGAATCATATCTTTTTTATTTTTATTAAAGCCATGCACAAGAATTATTTTCATACTTGAACCTTTCCACTAACAATAAGTAGTTAATATTAACCATTGAATATAAACAACAATAGTGATAACATATCGATAATTTAACCTAAAATAGGAGGTTTTAAAATGAATCGTGTTACTTTGGAACAAATTTATCGTCACAAAATTGCACAAAAGTATTTAAGACGATCCGGAATGGCCCATGCAATTTCCGTGGCACAATATGCATATGAGCTAGCGATTAAATATCATGTCAACCCGGATTGGGCGGCAAAAGCTGGTTTTTTACATGATATTGGCCATTATACATGGTATAGCAATGGGCAATGGGACTATAAGCTCTACAAAGATTATGACATTCACCCGATTAAAGGGGCCGAACGTGCGCACAAGCTATTAATTCGCCTTGGAGAAAGCCCTTTAGCAGCGAAGGAAATATCTCACGCCATTTTATTTCACACAGAATCAGTACTTCCATCTGAACGTTTCCAAAGAAATTCTTTACAGCATGTCATATACTTAGCTGATGAACAAGACAAAGAGCCTGGCAATGCCCACCATTATAAAAAGATCAAACAAGACAAAGAATTGTCATTGATCAAACAACTTGATAATAAAATAAACTTAACTTTAAGCAAATTTAACCATTATGCGAAATCTAATTGAGTGGTTAGGGTAAATGGTATGTAAAGCCCATGGTCAATCACAATGGATTAACCATGGAAATATGTTTTTATTTTATTAAAAATTCAGTTTGGCTGTAACCCTCTTTAGTTTTTTCTACTTGTAGAATGGCTGGAATCGATGACTTTAATTCTTGCACATGTGAAATGACTCCAATCATCCTTCCAGACTTTTGTAAATCAATTAATGTATCTACCGCTTTATTGAGCGATTCGTCGTCTAATGAACCAAAGCCCTCATCAATAAACATTGTATCTATTACGACGCCTCCTTGGAAACTTTGAATCACATCAGACATACCTAGGGCTAGGCAAAGAGATGCGTTAAATTTTTCACCACCTGACAATGACTTAACATCCCGATCTTGACCAGTATAAACATCATAGACATCCAGACCTAATCCACTTTGTTTTCCATGGGATTCTTGTCTGTTACTACGTTTTAAATAAAATTGGCCATTGGATAGTCGTTTTAACCTTTCATTTGCTGCCTCAATAATTTGCTCTAAATATTCAATTTGTAAATAACGTTCAAATGAAATTTTTAAATCGTTATGGCCCCGAATGACATCGTATAAATCTGCTATTTGGTTTAATTGCTTTTCTTGATGTTCAACCTTTGTGCTTGCCTTTTCAATCTGACATTTAATATCTTGAACATCTTGTGCCTGTTGAACAGTTGAGTTATATATTCTTAACGTCTGTTCATAAGCTTGCTCTGCTTCCTGCATTTGTAATTCATATGATGCTAAATCTATTTTTTCTTGCTCTGTTAACTGCTCTTTTAATTGGTTAATTCGATTTCTTGTAGTTAATAATGCTTCTTTATATTTTTCTAAATTCTCTTTTAGCTGTTTTCGTTCAGATTCTGTTCGCTTAGCTTGCTGATACAATTGTTCACTCTCAAAACCCGCTTCCTTTAAAGCAGCCGTAAACTGTGTTTCGGCTTTGCTTAATTTGGATTCTGATTCGGCTAATTGCTTGCTCACATTTTCTTCATTTGCTTTAACCTTTGTATAAACTTCTCTATACTCTTCTACTTCCTTCTGTGCTTTTTCCCACGCCTGATCCATTGATATTTTTAAATGTTTAGTCTCATTAATCTTGACTTCTAAGACGTTTATCTCACGGACTTCTTCAGGTATGCTTTTGAGTGTTTCATCATAAACAGCTTTTGCACTCTTATATAAACTATCTGCTTTGTAATATTCTTTTTGAAGGTTATCTTGTTTATTTTGTAATTCATTTAATTCCTTTTCCACTTGCTCATAAGATTTTTGTAACTCTTGTAATTTTGCCTTTTTCTCCTTTAACTCCTTAACTAATTGTTTTTGTTTTTTACCTTCTTGCCGAATGTCATCAAACGTTTGATTAACATTATTAAGTTCAATTCCTAAATTATTAAGCTCATCTTCGCATTCTTGTAATCGACCTCTAGCTGACTTACCATCCGCAACGATTTGCGAAAACTCCTTATGAACGTCTTCATATTGTCTTTTTACTTGATCAAGTTCTTCTTTAGTCGGTGTATGTTCAGCTACTGTTGCTTTATTTGGATGATTTTCACTACCACATACTGGACAAGCCTCACCGTTATGTAAGTGTTTAGCTAGTAATCCAGCTTGTCCTTGAATCCAAGCCTCTTCTTTTTGTTCATAAATATGTTTTATTTGTTTATACTTTTTTTCAGATTCCTTATATTCATTTATTAAATTATCGAGATTATTTTTAACTTCAATATATTTATCTAATGCTTTCGCTTGTTCATACATATCAAGTAACTTTTTCTCTTCTTCAGGTAACATATCAACTGCTAAAGAATATTCTTTTACTTGTATAGATAATTTTTCTTTAGCCTTTTGTTGAGACTTAGTTTCATCCTTCGTTTGATTTAATTGTTGCTGTAAATTTTCTACTTGTTGATTCAAACGGTTTGATTCTTGCTTTTTAGTATTCAACTCTTTTACTTTTGGTAACAGTTCTTCTAGTTGGCTAATGCGATGAGATAATTTTTCGCGTTCTTCTTTACGATTTTTCTCATTCATGTACTTTTCTTCAGCAAATTTCAATTTACTTGAGGCATCTTCCATATCTACTTTTGTCTCTTGCTGAACGAGCTTTTTCGCCTTTACATCGTCTCTCCACTCATTCACGTTTGTCTCAAGTACACTTATATGACTAGCTTGTTCTGCCTTTTCAAGCTGTTCTTCTTTAGCTTTAATCTCATCTTTTTGTTCGTTTAAAATGAATAGTTTCTTTTCCAATTCCTCTAACTCGGTAAACTTTTCATTTAAAGCTTTAGCTGCATGATAAGCTTCTTGCATTTTTTTTGATTTCTCTGAAGCACTATTTTTTTCCTTATCCATTTGTACAATTTTTTCTTTATAAAATTCACCTTCAGCAATAAGACCTTCAACTATTTGATTCATATTAAAGTGTTCTTGCTCTAACACTTGAAACAATAGTGAGTCTTCTCTGACAGGCAATTTAGCATATATGTCTTGTACGTAACGATCACGTTCTTGTTTTAATGATTCAAAGGCTCCCTCGGCTTCTTTCTTCTTAGTTTTTAGCCGCTCACTTATTTCTTGATAAGGATAAGTTTGAAATATTCTCCGTAAGAGTTCTTCCTTGTTTTCTGTCTTTGAAGTTAAAAGTTTTCGGAATTCACCTTGTGGAAGCATGACAATTTGGCTGAATTGATCTTTCGTTAATCCTAATAACTGTTTGAGTTTTTGATCAATTTCTGATTTGATTTGACGATCGACACAAGGGACTTCTCCTTTTTCTTCTATTCGGTAAAACTCATACTTTTCACCGGTTATACTTTTATTTCCTTGCTTAACATGGCCAAGCTGACGTAGCACCCGATATTTTTTTCCCTTTAACTCAAAGATAAGCTCCACACTCGTGTGTAAATCATCATCCGCAAAGTGACTACGTAACATTTTATCATCTTGCCTGTCTTCGCCACTCGCCGAACCATATAAAGCAAAACATATTCCGTCAAATATAGTTGTCTTACCTGCACCAGTTTTTCCTGAAATAACAAATAATCTATGATCCTCTAGTTCTTCAAAGTTAACAATCTCTTGACTACGATAAGGTCCGAAAGCTGTCATTGTAAGCTTAATCGGCTTCATATTAGCTTCCCCTTTCAAATATCCTATTTTTTAGATAGCTGTAATTCGCTTTCATCACGTAATGTCTCATTTAATATTTCTGTAAATATTTTCTCAACCTCTTCAGACACTTCGACCCCTTTAACTTCTTTGTAGAAAGCTTGGAACAGCTCTAGGTCACTCATTTTGTGACGTTCGGTTTTGTCTTGATTACGCTCATGTTGCTGTGATAAAAGTATCCGTCTTTCTACATGCATACAATTCGGATATACTGAGCGAATTTTTTCCATTGGATAAAGGACAGGTGTCTCATCTAATAGACGCACGAAAACGTAATCATCACTTGATTTATGCTGTAACAGTTGCTCCATTGTTGCTTCAACTGTATACATATCTCTTTTAGGTTTTAATTCTCTTTTTTCAACAGTTACATCCCCATTACCATCCATATCAATAACTAGAAATCCCTTGTTGTGATGTTCTTCAGAAATAGAATATTTTAGAGGCGAACCTGCATATCTTACTTTCTCACTTCCCACGTAATGAGCTTGGTGTAAATGTCCTAAGGCTGTATAATGGAATTTTTCAAAATAACTTGCATGAACATGTTCTGCCCCTCCTATGGACAACGGTCGTTCAGATTCACTCGTATTATCCTTAGGTTCTCCTTGTGGGGTGACAAAAGCATGTCCAACCATAATATGTCGACTATTAGTATCCATCTTCTTCTCAATTTCTGAGATGATTCGTTTCATTGCATCATCATGTGAGCGAATATCATCGTCTTCATATAGATGACGAACAACGCTTGGATCAACATACGGAATGAGATGAAAATGAACCTCCCCAAATTCATCCTTCAGTACAACAGGTTCTAATTCACGTGACAATTGCCCAACAATAAACAGGCCATTATCTCGCATTATTTTTGTACCAAAATCCAATCGACCAGGACTGTCATGGTTTCCAGTTATTGCGAGAACGGGAGTCTTTAATTCTAGTACGATTTCATTGAAGATGTTATTTAATAGATTAACAGCATCAGTTGGTGGAACTGCTCGATCATATAAGTCGCCAGCAACTATAATTACATCTGGTTTCTCCCTTTTTATGGCATCAACAAACTGATGTAAAACAAACTCTTGATCCTCAGTCATGTAAACGCCTTGGACAAGCTTTCCTAAATGCCAGTCAGCTGTGTGAAAGATTTTCATAACATATTCACTCCTATTAAAAGCTTTTTATTATTAAGGTTATATGTTTTCAAAGTCATAACTTCATTATCCTTGATGTCCCCTCCTTCATCAATGTAATAAATTCACCAATTTGAACCATTAATGAGTCTGAAAAGAAATCCGCCTTAAGAATGAAATGAAAATCAATCTTCATACCGTTAAAAATAGCTGTTTTTAAAAGTAAACTAAGAGTAACAAATCAAACGGAGGCGGTTAAAAATGTTAAATAATATGATGGTAAATGAAGTAAGAGCAAAAGACTTGGAGAAAAAGTATGTAGTAAATCAGATCGGCTACAAAAAGAGAAAGCAAACGACTAATATTCTGTCAAAACTAAAATCTATTCAATTATTTAAACGGTTTGAGAAAAAAATAGCATAGTAGATAAGCAATAATGGGGCTGGCTCTAATACTGAGTCAGCTTTTTTGTGGAGTAAAGCTAGAAGTATTTTCGATTACATTATAGAACGTGCGTTCCAAAAATGCAATAGCTTTTTAGAAAAATTTTAAATAACATTTTACAAAAAACAAAAGACTCCCTCATCTGGAAGTCTACGCTTCAAACCTATATTTCGCTTCAATTTGTGCCCTTATTTCTAACTGACCAGGTTCTATTGTTGTTCCTGCCATTCCCTCCGCTTGGGCAAAAGTTTTGTATAACCTTGGTGGCGCCTCGATACGTTCCTCAATCTTAAGGGGTGCGATATCTAAAGTAGCATTGATTGTTGAAGCTAAAGCTCTTGCCTTACTCATGGCATTTTCTAGGGCACGATTTAATGCGATACGAACATATTGATCTTCATCTCGCACTGTAAAGCTAATATCAAATACGCGATTCGCTCCAGCAGAAACAGCTGAATCAATCACCTTACCTGTAAGAATAACCTCATAAATGGTCACTTGTAATATATGCGTGACCACATATCCTCTAAATTGTTGAACACCATCAACATAATCATATTCTGGTCGAATATTGTAGTCTGCCGTCTGAATGTCATTTCTTGAAATTCCGACATTTAACATAGCTTGAATGACTTGATTAACTGTTTGTGCATTCAACTCTTGAGCGTCCGTTAAATCCTCTCTTTGTGTGACGACTCCTAACCTAACTTTCGCAACATTCGGTTCAACCGAAACCATTCCTTCACCGAACACCGTCATCATACGTACTTGATTATCTTGCCGGTACGGGTTATAGGGACTCGGTTGTGGTGGATAATACATTTTTTAAAAACCACCTTTCATAAAATAGCTACTCATTCTATTTCATGAAAAAGTGGGTGCAAATATTCCTTTAACCTTCAAAAACAGGCCATCCACGTTGTTCAGCTAACTTTTCCATATCTTCATCTGGATTGACTACAATAGGATAATCAACCATATCAAATAACGGACTATCGCTTTCACTGTCAGCATAAGCCCACAATGTGACATCCTCTTCAGTCACTTCTCGATTAGCCAACCATTTACGAACGGCTTTTGCTTTTAATTCACCATTTACGATAGGTCCAATTTTACCACTTGCTTGTCCATCATCTTTATATAAAAGCTCTGTACCAATAATTTCAACGTTATCTAAGTTAATCACATTCGTAAAGGCATGTAAAAAAGGCATTAACGCACCAGAAAGAATAATAATTTGATCTCCATTTTCTTGATGTTGTTTAATCTTTTTGACAAGTGGTCGATTCACACGACCTAAGTCTTGTCTTGCTAAGGCATCAAAAAATTTATTCAATTCTTCTTGTGATTTTCCTTTAAATGATTTTGCAAATTCAGTAAAAAACGTATGCTTTGCTTTATCTTTTCCTTTAAAAATATATGTGAAAATAGATTTCACTGCTCCAATACTTAATACAAACCATTCCTTAATACCGTACTCTTTTTTACCAACGTCAAACATCACTTTAAATGAATTTCCTTGATACAACGTCCCATCGAAATCAACCGTAACAATTTTCAATTCGCGCACCTCTTTCACAACTTTACAATCTTGAAATTCATTTTAACATACTGTTGGTAATAAATCCCTATTGATGCACTTCATCTCTTAATAAATCCCAACCATCCCAAACTTCTCAGCTAAATCTTTCTCTAGTTTTTCATAATAAGCATCACTTACACACCCTTTTGCACCACGGAGTATCTCAGTAGCATAGTGAGCTGGGGGTGCTACTTCTTGTTTTTCTTTTTCAATAACGAGAAAAGTTAACACGTTTTTATATTCCATACCGTTAATAGTTACATCAATGAAAGTCGGTCGATAAACATTCGTATGTACACCCTCTCGATCAAACAAATAGTCTAAAGTTTTTTTCGTAATTTTATAAACTTTACCTTCCACCCATTCATTTGATTCAATCATATCCGCACGACCACCGTCATGTGATTTTAATGTATAAACCATGGAGTAATTTTGTAATACTCCACAACCAATCATTTGACTGAACTGCTCATCCACTCCGGCTAAACAAAAACGCCCATTGTCCATACAGGAGCCATAAGCAAAATAAAGTAACTCGTTTTCGTTCAAATACTTATGACACTTCCAATCGCCATAAGTAATTTTTTCTAAATCATTGGTTCCAGAAACATCATAAATATAAACAAATGCTTCAACTGGACCAAAATCGGTAAAAACCACCTGTTCGATTCGTTCGTAATGATTGTTTTTTCCCTTACCAAAATAACCTTCTAAATGATCTATTTTACTCAGCATCTCTAGCGTGACCTCATAAACTTCACCATAAACACGGTCCGTGTGATGTCTCGTCATCGCCGGATACCCTTTTCCTGTGTCATAAAGACTTCCGCTCGTCCAAGCTTCTCGGGCGATGCATGTTGCTCCTTCAAGAAACGAATGATTTCTTTCATTTTTTAGTAACGTTCCGTAGACAAATATATTTACTTTCATAAACTACTATTTCCTTTCTCTCTGAAAAAGTTACGGCTATTTCAACTTTAAAAAATCAACGACTTCAGAAGAGCTAAGATTATCTTTCTCTTTTTCTGCAATCGCATGAATATGTAGCACTTGCTTCCCATTTATCTCTAACCGCTTTGTAACTAATCGAAAAAGTTCTGGGTTAATTGATTCTATCTCTTTATATTTTTCTTCATCAGCAAAAACGACTAAATAGATATGCTTATTTTGCTTTTCATCAACTAACGTTTTTGGCATGGTAATATAAGTCTCTCGTTCTAACTGACTAATTCCCGCAGATCCCGGTGACCAAAGACCATATTTATTCCGTTTCGCTTCTATGAAACCCATTTTCTTTTTATTAGCTACTAAAATAACGTTGTGGGATTGTAAAGAATGCTCACTTAGAATATCAATATCAATAATATCTCCTTTATCAAAACCTGTTTGAGAAAGAACTGAACTCAAGCTGTAATTTTGGTAATACACCAATGAAAGGTTAATAAGTAAGACAATGATAATCAGTATAATTAGCCTTAGACGTTTTTTCATAAAATCACCACTATTTTATAAAATAAACAACGAGTAACGCGATGAATGCGATGATTATTCCAATATCTGGAACAATATTCATGTTTTCTTTCCGTTTCCAAACAATCGTCAACACTTTTCCGATAATCGCTATAACAATTGCCCCGCCAATCATAAGGTTTGAAGTTGTGTTAGAAATCGTCTGGTCAGTTGTTAGAACAAAAATTGTAGGAATAATAATAAGTAAAAATGCCAGACCATATAAAATAGCTGTTATTCGAATTGGATTAATTTTTATAACCTCCCCAGCCTATTATCATATTAATTTTACTAAAGTAGATGACTGTTTGGAAGTTTTGATTTAGTCGCGGGATTAGAAATGATAAGATTAAAAATATTAATGCTACAAAACTTGAGGAGTGCTAATAATGAAGTTCCCTATTCTAGAATCTGAACGTCTGCATTTAACTCACATAACAAAAAAAGACGCACTTAACCTCTATGACATATTTTCACGGGATGATGTGATTCGATATTATGGAATGGATCATCTGAAAAGTGTTGATCAAGCAGGGAATATGGTAGAAGCGTTTCAATCCGCTTATGAAAATAAAAGAGCCATTAGATGGGCTATAAGACTGAAGGGGTCTAATGAATGTATCGGTACACTTGGACTAAACAATCTAAACAATCATGGAAAGAAAGCTGAGATTGGTTATGATCTTCATCCGAATTATTGGGGGAAGGGAATCACTTCTGAAGCAGTAAAAAAAGTACTAGCATACTCATTTAACGAACTTCAATTATATCGAATGGGAGCTGTAACATATCCTCAAAATAAAGCATCCATTCAATTGCTTGAACGTCTTGGATTTAAGCACGAAGGCGTTCTAAGGGGATATCTATTTCAAAACAACCAATCGCATGATGCCAATGTGTATTCACTACTAAAACCAGAATGGGTAGAAACCTCTAAAGGTTTGAACTGAGCTATAAACGGTGAGGCATCCGCCGTTTAATTTTTTATGCGCGCTTTTTTGGATTTATGCGCGGAATTTTTTGTTTTATGCGCGAATTTTTTATTTTATGCGCGCTTTTTTTTGTTTATGCGCGAATTATTCATTTTATTCGCGAACTTCCGTAGTGCAACAATTTTTCATAAATCTACATCGCTCAAAATAGATTTGTATAAACAGATAGTTTGTCCGCTGATTGTTTTGAGAGTTAAAATTAAAGTGTAATAAAAATTATGAAAGGGTGGTTTAAAATGCAAGCGAAAAGAACGGTTTACATTAATGAGTTCACTGATGGTGTGTTAGACCCAAATGAAGAGATGAAGTATGTCGTTAAAGACGGCGGGCATATTGTCGCTAACACGACGCCTGGTTGCTGGGGGCCGATGATTACTCCTAAGCTTAGAGGCGGACATGAAGTGACGAAGCCTGTTTACGTTGAGGGTGCTGAGGTTGGTGATGCGGTTGCAATTTATATTAATTCCATTGAAGTAACTTCAATCGCGACAGCATCTGGTAATGATGAGCCTGTAGAAGGTCGATTTATTGGCGATCCTTTTGTCGCTGGTAAGTGTCCAAACTGTAATACGATTAATCCGGATACTGAGATTAAAGGAATTGGTCAAAAAGCTGTTCGTTGTAAAGAGTGTGGTGAAGATATTACTCCTTTTGTTTTTACCAATGCTTATACGATGACATTTAACGAAAAAAACACGCTTGGATTAACACTAAATAAAGAAGGCGCTGAAACTATTGCTCAAAGTGCCAAAGACTATATGTGCACACCTGAGAATTCAATTCAAAACCCGATTGTTGCATTTGCACCCCATGATTTAGTCGGTGTTATGGCGAGAATGCGTCCTTTCCTTGGACAACTAGGTACAACGCCATCACGCCCTTTCCCAGATTCACATAACGCCGGTGACTTTGGACAATTTTTAATTGATGCACCTCATGATTTCGGCCTTTCAGCTGAAGAGTTAGAAGAACGCACTGATGGCCATATGGATATTAATCGTGTTCGTGCTGGAGCAATCGTTATTTGCCCTGTTAAAGTTCCTGGTGGTGGTGTTTATGTTGGTGATATGCATGCGATGCAAGGTGATGGAGAAATTGCAGGTCATACAACAGACGTTGCCGGGATTGTTGATATGAAAGTTAAAGTATTAAAAGACATGAATCTTGAAGGTCCAATTATATTGCCGAATGAAGATGACTTATCATATTTAGCAAAACCTTTTACCGAAAAAGAGATGAAGGAAGCTAAAAAACTAGCACAAAAATGGAATCTAAAAGAAGTTGAGGAATCATTACCATTGCAATTTGTTGGTACTGGCGCGAACCTAAATGATGCGACGACAAACGCTATGGAGCGTGCAGCCAAGCTATTAAATATTACAGTACCGGAAGTCATGAATAGAATTACGATTAACGGAAACATTGAAATAGGGCGTCACCCGGGGGTAGTAACTGCAACCTTCCTCGTCCCTAAAAGAATGTTAGATCAAATTGGATTGTTGGAGTTAACTGAATATCAATATGAGTAGATTTAAAGAGGTGTTGACGCACCTCTTTTTATTTTTTAGTAGAATACATTTTACACTGTAATACTTAAAGAAATACGGTGATGGTTACACTCGCTAAGCCTCCTAACACTTCTCTTCATCTAATTCAATAGTTAGTAACTAAGTACTTCTATGCTAGAAATTAGTATTTTCAAGACTAGTATACAATTTCATATAACATTCTATTTTTTTACAATCTTTCTACAATTACAAGAAGATTCAACAAATAGCTGCCAGCATTTCACATCGATTTGTTTTAAAAAGTAGGGATTCTATATATTAATTTGTAGATTGTTGTCAAATAATAGTCTGATAAGTCAATAGTAAATTGTTAGACTAATTTGACAACTCCTTCGATAAATTTTAAAATGTTGTTAGTTTGCACCATTGTACTTACTTAAGCATCTTAGATTGTTCACTTAGAAATTAATTCAAGGGGGATTTTGTATGCGAAGTAAGAAGTGGTTAATACTATTTGTTTCCTTATTAGGTATGATGGTCCTGTTAGCAGCTTGTGGAGACAAAACGAAGATTGCTATTGGGCCTCCAGGAAGTGCAACAAACAACATTTCCAAAGAAATTTTATCAGCTTATGGTTTAGATGATGGTGACTATGAGCAATTTACAGAAGGATTTGGAGCAGCAGCAGACCAAGTCCAAGACGGTAATATCGAAGTATCCATTGGTGTTTTAGGATTACCAGCTGCCAGTATTGCAAACTTAGATGCTTCAACTGGTGATGTTAAAATGCTAGGCTTATCTGATGATGCAGTTGCAAAAGTAGAGAAAAATACGGCTTATAAAGGATTTACTATTCCAAAAGATAGTTATGATTTCTTAGAAGAAGATGTTCAAACGGTAGCAGCTTTTGCTATTTTAGTAGGAAGTACGGACACAATTAGTGAAGAGCTAGGTTATGAGCTCGCAAAACTTATGGTAGAAAATTCAGATGAAATTACTCACGCTCAAGGTAGACAAATGGTATTAGAAAACGCTTTAAATGGTGCTGAAGAGTTACCAATTCATCCAGGTGCGAAAAGATATTACGAAGAGCAAGGGTTAACTGTCGATAATCCTGTTGCGGAATTGAACGTATCTGATCAGCCGTCAGAGTTAGTTTTAGGTACAGGAAGTTCTGGAGGTACTTACTATCCACTTGGTGGAGAAATGGCTGTCCTTTGGAATAACTATATCGATTCAATTAACGTTACAGACCAAGAAACTGGGGCATCTGTTGAGAACCTTTCGTTAATTCGCGACGGAGAGATGGACTTAGGAATGACTGTTCATGGTACAGCGGTAGAGGCTTACAATGGTGAAGGAGTTTTTGAAGGTAAAAAAGTAGAAAACGTTGCCTTTATCGGTCATATTTATCCAGAAGTTGTCCAAATTATTACTCGCGAAGAATTTGGAATCGATAGTTTAGAGGACTTGTAAGAATAAACTAAATGCTAAAAATAAAGGATAGGAAGAGATAACACCACCGTTATCTCTTCCTGTTTTAAACAGAGGCGGTGACCTGATGAAAGAAGATAAGAATAAGAATGATCAAAAGGAAGAAACGCTTTTAAATGAACAAAACGAAAATATAGATGCTCATGAAATTCTTGAGAAATATGATCGTGAAAGTAACTTCAGAACTCGTTTAGGTGTTTGGAAATGGGTGATTATGTTTTTAGGGGTATCACTCACTATTTTTCACCTGTATACGAGCTTTGGTACTTTAAAGTCACATTTCCAAGGTGCGATTCATGTTGGTACAGCTTTAGGAATTATTTTTCTGCTCTTCCCAGCAAAAAAAGGGTTACATAGAATTCAAAAAACGGTTCCATGGTATGATGTTGTCTTAGCCTTTACTAGTTTATTTGTATCATATTATAAAATTATCTTTTATAATGATCTGCTTCATGCCATTGTTCGCGGTTTCACTTTCACAGAAGTTTTAGTATCTATTTTAGGTGTTTTATTAGTACTAGAAGCTACAAGACGAACAGTCGGTTTACCTATCGTCATTGTTGCTTCAGTTATGATTCTTTATGGAATTTACGGCAATTATATTCCGATAAAAGTACTGTCTCATCCTGGTTTTGATATCGAGCGTGTGGCAACTAGATTATGGCTGCAGGAAAGTGGTGTCTTTGGGACTCCGGTACAAATATCCGCAAAATATATTTATCTATTCTTATTCTTTGGCGTTATGCTCGTCCATACGAATATTGGAAAGTTCTTTAATGATATGGCTTTTGCTCTGACTGGACGCTTTACAGGTGGAACAGCAAAAGCGGCCGTTGCTGCAAGCGCTTTCCAAGGTATGGTATCTGGGAGCTCAGTTGGAAATACGGTAGCTTCGGGATCATTTACAATCCCGATGATGAAGCGAGCAGGTTTTCGCCCTGAGTTTGCTGCTGCAACAGAGGCATCAGCATCAACCGGGGGACAGATTATGCCACCTCTAATGGGGGCCGCTGCTTTTATTATGATGGAATACGTAGGCACTAGTTTCAGTACGATTATGCTCGCTGCTTTAATACCTGCGATTTTATATTTTTCAGGTATATTTATAGGTACTCATTTTGAGGCGAAGAGGGCCGAGATATTAGGTCTCCCGAAATCTGAAGTACCTGATTTTAAAAAGCTAATCATTAGAAACGGGTACATGTTACTTCCTCTCTTTATAATTGTCGGAACTATTTTATACGGAATGACACCACAGCGCGCGGCGTTATATGGAATTGCATCTGCATTTTTCATTAGTCTCATTCGAAAAGATACGAGAATGACTTTTCGTCAAATTCTTAACGTACTTGAAGAAGGTGCACGTGTGGCATTACCAGTCATCGCCGCAGTCGCAACAGCTGGTATTATAGCTGGGATTGTGAGTACAACTGGTCTTGGAACAAAATTTGCATCAGGAATTATTGCGTTATCTGGTGGTATCTTGCCTTTAGCTCTAATCTTTACGATGATTGCTTGTATCATCTTAGGTATGGGGCTTCCAACTACGGCTAACTATGTTGTAACAGCAACAGTAGCTGCACCAGCTTTAATTAATACATTTGGTTTGGAAATGATTGCTGTTCACATGTTTGTCTTTTATTTCGGTATTGTGGCTGACATTACCCCACCTGTCTGTTTAGCAGCATATGCTGGGGCTGGTATTGCCAAAGCGAATCCTTTCCAATCAGGAGTCAACGCAGTCAAACTAGCCATCGCCGCATTTATCATTCCATATATGTTCATTCGAGAACCGATGCTACTTCTTGTTGATCCAACGATTGTAGGGGTCACGATGGCAGTCGGAACAGCATTACTCGGAATGGCCGGCGTGAGCAGTGCTTTAATTGGCTTTTTCATCCGGCACTCATACAAATGGGAGCGTATATTATTATTAATCGGTGGGTTACTCATGATTGATCCAGGACTTTTAACTAACTTAGTTGGATTACTACTTATGGTCTTCGTTTTCCTTGTACAACGAAATCGCGAGGACGACTCTACTAAAATGAATCCACAAGATCTAGCCCAAGCACAAGCTTAAGTAATAACTCTCATCGTCCACAAGAAACTAACTAAAAAGCCAACAAATTTATAATTCTTTGTTGGCTTTTTGTTTTTAAAAATTTACGTTTGCTCATCCTCATCTACTGTCGTTTCAAATCCCGTTTTCCATATAGACTTTTCATCAATATTTAAATGCTTCGTAATTAACTTTAACCGTTCATTAACAATGACCAGATATCCTAAAATCATCGTACTGATTAAAGCAAAAAATATAACTGGAAATTCATAAACAAAAGCAACAGTTAGTACAACAACGACTAACAGTATATTGATTAAGTTTTTCATTACCAATCTCCTCCATCCAAACTGTCTTAATACTCTATTCTATTTACTTAACATTTTCCCTTCCACTATATTTCCAGTTCATTTTATGCCAAAATATAATTGGACTATTCAAAGGGGGAACTTTAATGTTTGATCAATATAAAGAGTTATTTATCCAACCATATACGAGCTGGAAAAATGTTAAATCACGATATTCCATTATGGTTAACAAAGAAACAGTAGGGACAATCATTGAAATGAAGACGAAGAAGTGGAACCTATCATACTTATTTAATACTTACTTTAATCTTTCTCATTTTAATGGCTTTGATTTGGAAGTGAAAGATGAGGAAAATGAAATCATAGGCTATTTAAGAAAAGAGGGAGGATTTTTTAAAAACCATGACATTTATCTTTTTTCTAAAAATAAAGAGCTTATAGCGACAATTAAATCAAAATCAACACTTACAAAAACAGACTTAATAGTCATTTACCAAGATGTAGAGCGTTATGAGTGTAAAATTAATACGATGTCTATCGATATTCCAATCACCGATTACCAAACTGGAGAAACGATTACGCTAATACGTAAGAGATCGCCTATTTACGAAACCATACAAGAGAATGTCGAAAAAGGGATAGACGGGTATTATGTGAAAACGGCGGATCATAAAAATGAAACAATGATTCGTGTAGCTTTATGTGTTGCTCTTGACTTTTATTATAGATAACTCGCCTGCCGAGGTTGGTTTAGTTTATTTAATTGTGGCAACTTCGGCTTCGATTAACTCAAACAATCTTGCTTGTTCCTTTAATCTAACTTGCGCTTGTTCAATAGACACCGGATAAAATTTAATCTCTCCACCTGGTGTAAGTTGAGCGACTTTCGGAATATCAACTGACGCAACCGTTCCAATTCTAGGGTAACCTCCAGTCGTCTGACGATCGGCCATTAAAACAATCGGCTCACCGCTTGGAATGATTTGAATGCCACCGAATGGAATAGCATCAGACCAGATATTATCTTTATCTGTCCAATTCATATGCTGGGATTTGAGACGATAACCCATTCTATTAGAGTTAGATTGCAGTGTGTACACATTTTTAAAAAACTGCTCCCTTTCCTTTTTTGTAAAATGGTCTGTATGTGGACCTTCAATAACCGCTACCTCTACATTTGTTTCATAAATAGGTATTAATTTATTCTGCAAGCCGATTCCTTTACTATGTAACCGTGGATGGCCTCGTAAAATATCACCTATTTGAATGAGATTACCAAATTCACTACTCATATCAGTTGAGCGACTACCAAGATATTCTGGGCAATCAAAGCCTCCTGCAACGGCAATATACGAAAAAACACCTTGACGATGTTGAGCAAAGCTGAGTTCATCTCCCTTTTGCATCGTAAAGGTTGTCCACATTTTTTGCTTTTGCCCGTTAACCACCGGCTGTAAATCAGCTCCAGTAATCGCTAATGTTACTTCATGTAATGCTTTTAATCTTGGACCAATTAAAGCCACTTCTAAACAAGCTTCATTCCGTTGATTTCCAACTAAGATATTAGCCATGGTATAAGCATAGCGATCCATCGCACCTGAGGTAGGAACACCAAACTTCTGATAACCGTACCTACCTAAATCTTGAAAGGTTGTCGATAATCCTGACTTCATTACTTTAAAAATTGGTTGCGAACCCATCTACAACACCCCTTACTCCCCAACTGCTATGAGATCAATCCTTGAATTTTTTAGTGCTTCATTTACTTTCTTACTAAAATCAACGGCTTGATCATTATCACCGTGAATACAAATGGTATCCGCGGATATATCCACCCATTCTCCTGTAACAGCCTTAACTTTCCCTTCTTTAACCATTTGTTCAACCTGTTTGATCGCGTCATCAACATCATCGATGAGTGCACTTGATTCTGTTCTTGGCGTCAACGTTCCATCTACCTGATAAGTCCGATCAGCAAAAACTTCTGATGCAACTTTTAACCCTTTTGTTTTCGCTACTTTAATAAGTTCACTTCCTGAGAGCCCGAATAAAATCAAATCAGGATGACAGTCATAAACAGCGTTAACAATTACTTCTGCAACTTGTTTATTTCGTGCAGCTAAATTATATAACGCACCATGTGGTTTGACATGCTGCATTTCTACATGATTCCGATTACATACGTTCTGTAATGCTTTTATTTGTTCAACAACAGTCATATATATTTGATCAAGTGATAGGTTGATCATTTTTCTACCAAACCCTTCTTGATCAGGAAAGCTCGGATGTGCCCCTATGGCTACTTGATTCTTTTTTGCTAATATGACAGCCTGCTCCATCGTTTTTTCATTACCAAAATGGCCGCCACAAGCAATGTTTGCTGATGTAATAAAAGGCATGATTTGTTCATCCGTCCCGAAGCCTTCTCCCATGTCGCAATTTAAATCTACACGCTTAGCCATCATCAACAATCTCCCTTCTTACATGAAATGAACCTGCTTTTACTTGCTGTTCGATGTCCAAATACTCTTCTTCACACACCCTATAAAAACGAACCTGTTGTCCTGCTTGTAGTAAAAAGGCATTTTCTTTTGCTTCATAATTAAATAGTTCAACCGGAGTTTTCCCGATAATATTCCAACCACCAGGTGACTCAATTGGGTAAATGCCTGTCTGTTCGTGCGCTATTCCTACTGCACCTTTAAATGTCGTTCGACGAGGCTGTTTAAGGCGCGGTGTAGCGATTTTTCGATCAAGCCCGCCAAGGTAAGGGAATCCGGGTAAAAAACCAATCATATAGACAAAATACGTCCGATTCTGGTGTCGCTCAATGACTTCTTTAGTTGTTAGCTCATTATACTTTGCAACTCTCTCTAAGTCAGGACCAAATTCACCACCGTAAAACACGGGTATGTATACACGCTCAGTCTTTAAATGATCATGATAAGAATCCTTTTTCATAAGTTGTACTAACTTGTTCTTTAATTGTTTATAGTCTATTTTTATTGGGTCATAATACACTGTCACTGTATTAAAAGTAGGTACACTTTCCATTACACCTTCAATAAAACTGTGATTTATGTTCATACATAAGCTACTTATATCCCTGTTCAATTCAGGTGAAATTTCAGCTTCAAATTCGATCCTTATCGCCGAATCCCCGACTGCTTGAATAATCAATTTAACACCTCCGTTCTTATATAAATTATAACTTGACACAGTTATTAATGAAACAACACTGAATGATACATTTTTAGTCAAAAAAACGGACAAACTATATTAAAATTGGAGGTTACTTATGAGAAGCAAACAAACACAATTAAACGTATTAAAAGTTGGATTTATCGTAAATTCGCTAATCTTATTGCCATTAATCTTAAGAAAACGACCAATAAAGGATTGGATTATTGTTTATTTGTTTAATACAGTAACAAATACTGTTTTGGATGCAATTGTTAGTCGTGCTAACTTGGTCAAATATCCAGTTCGATTATTTCCAAAATTATTTAGATCACATATATTATTTGATTTTTTCCTATACCCAACTTTCAATATCATTTATAACCAGTGGACTTATAAAGATAAAAAACTTGTGACAATCCTTAAGTTGTTTATAATGACAATTCCTGTTTTTATAATAGAACAAATGGCGGAGAAGCGGACCAATCTCATCAAATGGAGCAATAAATGGAAATGGTATCATTCTTTTTTTAGTATTATTGCGACCTCCCTTTTCACAAGAATAATAATTGGTATGATTAGATTGGCAGATAAAGAATGAACGCTTGGGAAATTTTAATTAAACCCCAAGCGTTCATTTTATGATGAAGCTTTCACTAACCTAACTTTCAAATTTTTAAACCGAGTAAAGAAAAATTGGACAAGAGGACCAATCCCAAAGGCTACAATAATGGTCCCTACTCCAATTGGCCCGCCAATGAAAAAAGCAACGACAAGAATAAGGAGCTCAAGAGACATTTTAGATATAGCTAGACTTAATCCCGTTCGATAATTAACTGCCATCATTAAGTTATCTATTGGATTTCTAGCAAATTCCAGTTGCAAATACGAACCAATCCCAATTCCCATACAAGTTATTCCTAAAACTAATAATATAACCTGTGAGAAAAGTTCAGTCACTAATACTTTTGGAAAAACAATAAACAACCAAAAGTCTATACATGCTCCAGTTATAAACATAGTGATTAGTGAGGGGATCTCTACTTTTCTCTCTAGCAACCTACTATTTAAAATCATCAAAATGAACCCGACAATAAAAATCCATGAGCCAACAGTTAAGCCAAACATTTCGTAAAGACCAACAAATAGCGCATCCCACGGTCCTGTGCCAAGTTGTGATAAAATAAGCATAGTCACACCAAAGGAAATAATCACTATACCAAATATATAAAATACGATTGAATATATTAAATCTTTGTTCATAAAAACGCACCTTTTTGACTATATTAGCTTTGTTATCTTACCATAAATATGTAGTGTTGGTACAGTTTTAATGGGTTTGTTCAAATATGAGGTCAAATTGTTCAAACACAGGTTGTATTTGTTCAAACTCGCCTTGTGATTGTTCAAACTTGGGTACAAATTGTTTAAACACGGGATGCAATTGTTCAAACAGAGGATAGATTTGTTCAAAGGGGATTTCGGAATTGCCTTAAATGAAAGTGGAGGGGTAAATATGTTTTTTCCATCTAAAAAAGATTTATTATTTTGGTTTCTTCTTTGGGGATCAGCGTTATTAATGATTTTACCTGGAATTATCGCACTAGATTTGATCACGTTTTTAGTAATGGCACCATGGGGATTGGCGCTCATTTGGCTCTGGTATACAACAGGTTATTTAATTGAAGAGGATACGTTAATAGTGAAGTTCGGTCCATTCAAAAAGAAAATCAATATAAATAATATTAGAAGCTTATCTAAAACGAAGAACTTACTTTCAAGTCCGGCGTTATCTCTGGATCGTATTGAAGTCACGTATAACAATTATGATTTTATCTATATCTCACCATTACACCAAAAGGAGTTTATCCAATTTTTACTTAATGTAAATCCGAAAATAAATTTGGATGAAAAACTGGAAAAAGAGAATAGTTAATTAGTATCAACTATTCTCCAATCCCTTTTATTGATTATTAATAACTAAGACAAGCTCTTTCGCTAACTGTTCTGAAACATTACCATCAATCATTAAACTGTCACCCGTTATAGGGAACGTCACTCTCGGCGAAACTATGAGTTCATCATACAAGTAAAAATCTAACTGCTCACTGATATGAGCTTTAGTTATTTCCTCAAGTTTTCCTTCTTCAACTAGATGAATTGTTATAGTTATTCCGCCGTTAGGTTGTTCGTCATAACTGGCATTAGTAAAATCTGAGGTCGTTAAAAGAATATCCCCTTGCTTATTTTTCATAACAATATCTTGATTGTCTTGTTCTTTTTCTTTCAAGCCAGCATCATTATTTTGACAACCTACCAGAATGGTGATTATTAATATACCGATAACAAATACAAAGCGTAACCTCATCATCGCCCTCCTATAAAGTGAGTTTATGGTTTTCTCCGGCCGCTGATAATAACACACAGTTCTCCTTTGGCTTATAAGTGACTGTATGTAATGTTCCAAAAAATTCATCATAATAAGTATAAAAAAGTGGTGACGACTGTTCACTAAATAACTCGTGCATCTCTTCGGCTGATACGTCATGATTGTATTCTGTTAAAGCATTTAATCGATCTATTGAAGTTTGGATGTGCTTACGATTGTACTTCACCATTTTTTTTGTTTCAAACATATTTACACAGCTAAGGTGCTGCTCTCCAAATCTGATATGATGTGTTGTTGGCGATGCTTCAAATACTGCAACCCCCCCTTTTTTATCAAGTAATGAATAATTGTAACTCGCCGCATGGGGAAGTTCTTTTAACAAATCAATCGCTTGATGAACATCCTCACAACTTTCAAGAATTATTCTAACAATCGTGCTGTTCAAAAACCCTTTCGCCGATTGTTCATTATTAACAAAATGCAACCCTACAACTAGTCCGCTACTATTCATCCCATCTAGGCGACCCGTTACAAGCTGCGCATTTCCACATATAAATGTCCCATCTTGGTGCTTAGCCGTAATAAAGAGCCCATCATAAATATCTGGGGTAAAATCATAGTTTCGCACATAGTAATCTTTTGTAATAAAACTTGTGCACCCCATCTTAAGTTGAGGCATATCATAACCTGCGAACAAACGGAGTGTCTCATCCTCTGAAATTTTCAACCCTTCTTGTAAACCTGTTAATTCCTCTAGCAGCTGAGGGCAGTATTCGTTTAATACAAGCTTAATTTCATGCACATTTTGATTCGGTAAGCCTAGTTTTTTTATATTTTCTAACATCATTTGAAATTCTTTATCATTCGCTAACCGCCCTCCAACAGTTTGACCCACTTCATAATAAGATCCTTGTAAGTTAATAATATTTATTTTTTTCATTGACAATCTCCCTTAACTAATTCGTTTACTTACTACTTTAACAATTTTATGGAAAATTTAGTAGCAAAAAATTTATAAAATTTAGTATGTTATGAATTTTACGGAATGTTTTACTCACATTATGTTAATATATGTGTAGGAAATCTAACAAGTGGGTTACGGAGGTATCATTATAATGAGTCATACAAAAAACTTTAAAAGAGAATATAACACGCAAAGAACAGTTGGAGTTTGGTTGATTTATATTGGTTTAATCATTATTCTAGCAGCGATTACAGGTGGTGAATTGTACATACAACCTTTCATTATGGGTGTTGGTTTTTTCATTGGCTATTTCCTAATATTTGGACTCCCTTTTGTGAATAACAAACTAGCATATGGTAAAAATTCTAAGTTTCAAGATAGAATGGATAATATTTCAGTTGTAGTAACAATCATCCTCTGCACACTTTGTGGATTGACTATCGGCTTCGAAAATTTACGATTACTATGGCTCTGTATCTTTATTATCATTGGGATCCATTTTCTTGGATTTTATTTTTCTCAAGGAAAATTAATGCTCGTGATTGGCGTTCTAACCTCATTGAACTCAATAATAGGTATATTTTTAGTAAGTATTCCTTTTTTATTATTTGCGGTAATTGACAGTGTGATAAAAATCAGCTTTGGGATTAAAATGATCACTTTGAAACGACAGAAGAATAATTCCGATTTAAGTGAAAAAGCATTAAGTCACATCAACTAACTAGAACTGTTAGTAGAAATATCTTCGTAAATTTGTAGTTCGCGCGTATTTTTTATAATTCGCGCATAAAACGAAAAAAGCGCGCATAAATTCGAAAAAGCGCGCATAAAACGGTAGTGTCAAGAATTTTGTGTAAAATGTGTAGAGAGTATTTCTCAAGTTAGAATGTATTTTATTAGCCTTACCAGGCTATAGAATGACCTTCATCAGGTTGCTGACCAAAAAGCTGATTTTCACCTGATAAGTCAAGCGTACTTGGCTTGACTTAACAGGTCTATCAGCTAAAATACTTAAAACCTGAGGAAGTCATAGTTAGAAATCTTTCTGTAGTAATTTATTTTTAATATCTTCCAAGTCTTTTTGTGCTCCAGGAAATCCCGGTAAGGACCCTCTTGTGTGCCCTTTTTGATTATACTCATTTAATTGTAAATAGATAATTTTATCCGCAGCATCAATCGAAGGAAGACTGTTCATCGTCTTAAGCCTTTTTTTGGATTTCTTTATTCAAACGCTCTATTATGTTAGTTGTATAAACATATTTATGAACTGAGACTGGGTAATCATAAAACGTTAATAATACATCTAAATCTTCTTCCCATGAATTAACCTCACGGCGATACTTGTTTTCCCATTTTTCTTTGCATTGTTTAAAGGCTGTTTTAGCTTGTGAACGGCTCTCGGCATTATAGATAGCCTTAAAATCATGGGCAATCTCCGATTGATCTTTTTTACGAACTTTATTAAGTAAATTACGCATTTTATGAACCACGCAACGCTGTACTTTGGCGAGTGGAAATACAGTTTTAAAGGATTCTTCTAACCCACTTAAACCATCAAAGATTCCTACATCAACATACTTCAGGCCACGCTTTTTTAGATCTAATAAAATTTCCTTCCACCCATTAGAAGTTTCTCGACCACCAACATAAAATCCCAATACCTCCCTAGAACCATCAAAACGCAAACCTAAAACAACATAAACAGCTTCGGTATCTACATCATCCCGCCGAACTTTGATATGGATACCATCAAGATATAAAGCTAAGAATGTTTCATCTACTGGTCGTTTCTGCCACTGGTAAATATCATCCAAAACAACATTAGTTACATTAGAAATAGTGGCTGGTGAATAAGATTTTCCTATAAGTTTTTCAATAAATTTAGCGATGTTTTGCGTGCTAGTACCTGTTTGGTATAATGCAATAATTGATTCCTCAAGAAAAGAATCCCTACGGGCATAAGGTTGGAGCAATTCTGTTTGAAAATCACCTTCACGATCTCTAGGCACTTGAAGTTTGTCTATTGTTCCAAATTTTGTTTGAAGTGAACGAGAATAATAGCCGTTCTTTGAACCGCTATCTGTATGATCGTTAAGAAAGGCTTCAATTTCTTGACGAAGAAAGAGTTCAATCTTTTCCTTAATTAATGTAATAACAGATTCTCCTAAAATCTTGTTTAAATCAAATTCTTCAGTTAAAATTTTCATAGGACAGATATTCTCCTTTGTTAAGATTTGGTAGTTTTAACTTGAGAATACTCTGTCCCTTTTAATTTGTCTAGAGAACCTTACACAAAATATTAAACATCATCCATAAAACGAAAAATTCGCGCATAAATCTAATTTTTCGCGCATAAACAGTTAGCCTGCATAAACGTCATGGTAGGCTTCAGTTTTTTCTAATTTATGTTTAGCGTAGGAACAAGAGGCTGTAATTTTTAAGTGGTTCTCTCGTGCATAGTTAACAACCGCTTCAACTAACTTCCCAGCCACACCTTGGCCTTGAAGCTTATCTGATACTTCTGTATGATCAATCATAATCATTTCATCGTCTTTTGCGACAAAGGTAATCTCCGCATCACGATTGTCGTTGTCACCAATGTAAAAACTGTGATCATCTTGTTTGATTTCCATAATCAAATACCTCCTCAAGATCATTTAATTTAGAAGAGATTATTGCTTTTCATGATAAAATAAAGCCCATAAGTAAATGCAATCATTAAAATACTAATTATTATAATGACCCAAACAATCTTCTTTCCACTCATCAACCATTCTCCTTCTAAATGTAAATTTTATGTACATTCATCTTAACAAAAACAAAATGAAAATGCCTGCTCAAAGAACAGGCAGCTTTCTTTAATATAATTTTTTCTTTAAATGAATCGTATCCTCTTGGCCTTCAAACCATTTAACAGTTAAGATTAATCCATCAAGCGCTTCTATATCATCCTTAATCAAAAAATCCGAATAACTCCCACCAACCCCGAGCACATTCATAGTCTGTTTAGCCAAAATATTTCCTGCATCATCTGTCAGTTCCAATTCTAGCTCACCTACTCCATCAAAACTTGAATCGAGTAATCCTTGATACAATAAGGTGATTAAATAATTATTTTGATTGATTGGCTGAATACCTACTTCCCACTGTGAGCTACTCCCTTCAAAAACGTATGTTTCAACGGTGACACGATCAATAGCCTGTGCAAGGGTAGCTAGTTCAATGGATACTTTTTCATACAAAGAATAATTATGCTCGAACTCATGATTAACCGTAATTTGATTTAGATCACGAAGCCACTCATCTATTTTATCTAATAAGTTTATACAATCACTTTCACCTTCACTACAATGCAACTGATTTTTAGCACTGTTTAAATAAACCCAAATCGTTTTAACATCAGACAAAAAAGCTTCGTTTCTTTTCGTCTCATCAAAATAATTTTCTATTGGGTCCTTAATCTCCAACGGGTTTATTTCTTCTCCATTATCATCAATAAAGATGGCAGATTGATATAAGTAACCAATTAAGATTGATTTTGAATATTCAATTTTAATTGGCCCGTTTACATGAGTGATATTAACAAAAGGCTTCACATCATCGAACATGGTGACAACTTCATCCCATTCATCAAGCTGTGTTTGCTTATTTTTTTCTAACAAAAATGTATAACCTATCAAGCTAAACATGGCAATTACGATAGCTGTTAATGGGTAAACAATCCATTTATTAGGTCGTTTCGAATCATTCATTTTATTCTTTATTTGTAACCAGTTGTGCTGCTTTTTTGAAGCGCTCATCTGTCGCTTTGGTAACTCACCTATTTGACGTTCAATCTCATCTCTCTTCAATTAGCTCACTCCCTTCAGCTTCAATCACGTTACGTAATTGTTTTTTCGCACGAAAATAAGTGGTATCCACTTTTTCTTTTGACCAATTTAGCACGGCCGCTGTTTCTCGTGTGGAAAGCTCCATAATACCCCGGCAAATAACGACATCTCGATAGTTTCGTCTAAGCTGATTAATACAATGATGCACTAAACGTTTTCGTTCATCTTCTATAAACTGTTCTTCAAAAATAGGGGATACCATTTCAGATGTTAAATTGAATCGTAAAAGCTGATAGACTTTCGCTTTTCTTATCTGGTCAATTGAAACTGTACGAGCAATGGATATTAACCATGTCTTCGGTGAGGCCTCACCTTTGAATTGACTCATGTTTTTATATGCTTTAATAAATGTCTCTTGCAAAAGGTCATCAACATCGTCTGTTCGATTATAATAAACTAAGAAATGATAAACACCTTGACTAAACTCCTCGTACCAAGTTTCAATCACAGCTTCACGGTTCATTCTCATCCCCCTTTCTTTTCTTATTAGACGATTGATCTTTTATAAAACTTACACTTACAAAAAAAGAACTTCACACTGGAAGCTCTTTTCATGAAAAATTAATCTATTAACCCAAACAACTTAGACGTAAATAAAATGATGAGGAATAATGTATATAGAATAATTTGTGAAATAGATAAAATATATTGTTTTGATCCTCTGTCATACTTCAAGAAAATAAATAAATCAATGACTGAACTGAGAACTGGAAACGAAAGTATTACAATAACTATATAAATACCTATTGGAAAATCAAGAACATATAGTAAAATTAATACTAATAGTAGGACTGCAAAAATAACAATTGAAGCAAAGTTAATTTTTTTATGATGATCATTTATGTATCTTTTGTCAGTGCGATTAATAGAAAAAATTTGGTTAAGAAAAGCTCTACTAAATATATACTGACAAAAAGTATTCCGAAAATGATTAGAAGATCGATTAAGAACATTAAAGTTCCCCCTTATGAAGCTCTCTTTTCTTTTTTCATTGCATTCAAACTTATAATTAGCCCTGTCAAACCAGCAAATAATGAAGGTCCCAATGAAAACAAAAAATAGCCCCACTGATCAACTACGAATGAGTAAATCAAGAAAGATAGCGGGATTCCAATTAATACAATAAGACTTATATAAAAAGCAAACTTAGCTCGGCCCATAGTTATAACTCCTTTCAATCGTTTTATATACGTATTGAATTTTTTATTGTATCAATCTTAGAAGATGAAATTAATTATTGAGGAGCCATTAAGGTCAGTCTCCTAATTTTTTTCTGAGCGCATGAGATAAGTCATTGCACAAGTTTTGCGGTGATAAAGATTTCTTAAACTATTTAGGTTAAGCGGAATGTATCTAGCTAAATGGAGAATCTTCTAGCAATTCAGGTTGAGTTTGCATTAATTTATATTCAATTTTATTAAATTTGCTTTCATTTCTTTCATATTGTATTGACGTTCCCATCGCAGAAAAAATAATGATCATAATTACTATAAAAATCGTGGTCCCAATATATTCAGAAAAGAAAAATTTCCACTCATTATCGAATTCTCCACTCATAATATATGGTACTATCAATATACCAATTATAAAACTAGTAAAAAAACCTATAAAATTTCTAAAAAAGTGATAAAAGTAATGCTTTTCACGCCTTATCTTCCATTTGTGATAAAACTTTAAATCATAATGTTCACGATGGATGATTTGATTTATTTCAACAACGGCTACTATAACGACAATAGCATAATATATATAAACATGGTGAATAGAAATAACTAATGGAGCAAATAAAAATAGAAAAAGAATTAAGAAACTAAAGTAATTTTCAAATTTAATCTTTCTCTCCATTTCTCACTCTCCCCTGTAAAATTTACCCTATTATATCATATATAACTATCGTTCATTTTTTGCTAATTTATTGCGTATAATGAAGTAACCAAGTCTTCTTTGTATCCTCACCAATGGAGTTGATCAACATGAGCTTAACTGAACACGTCGTCATTATATTTGTCGTACTCATATTGACGCTCGTCTTAAGGTTTGTTCAACTCCAAAGCTTAAGTCGAATTGATATTTACATTTTCGTCTTTGGACCTCTTCTCATTATGTCGATAATAATGCTTTTTTTCGCACTTATAAATTTCCATAGGGGCCTTTTTTTTGATATTGGAAAATATTTATTTATTCACTCTGCCATTGGAATATTTTTTGGTCATCTATGGCAGCAACTCATGAGTCGACGGTTCTAATTCCCCATATATTTTGAAATTTCCCCATATACACGAAAATTTCCCCATAAATGTCCGTAATTCCCTATATAATTCAAAATTTCCCCAAATGTAACCGGAAATTCCCCATAACATAAACTTGCCACAAAAAAACCCCGCATTATGCGAGGTTTTCATTCCACATATATCGATAATAATCCTGGGTTTGGAATGTCTTGAATCCGACAGATTCATATAAGTGTAAACCCGTTTCATCATCTGTTCCGACTTCGACAAAAATGACATGCCCTAATTCAGATTCCATACGCACAGCTTCAGTTAAAGCTTTACGTCCAATTCCTTGTCTACGATATTCAGGAAATACAGTAAACCCAAAAATGTATGACTCAATCCCTTCTGATTTTAGCTGAATTTTTCCAACGACCTTTCCTTCATGCTCAATCATTAAAATTCGATGAGCAATCTCATCAAACCATACTTCATTTAAATACTTAGATTCTTCTTTAGTCAAATTGAAGCCTAACATATCAAGGTTAACACACGTTTCAAAGTCAGTTCTTGTTGCATTGCGCAATTTAATAGAAGCATCTTCTTCATCAAGATCTTGTTTACTCCAGCGCATTTGATAATCGGAGTATGCATATTTTGCACCCATTTTTTCTAACGTTTTTTTAGCTGTTTCTGATTCTGGTGGTGCATTTATATATAACGTCTTACTTTTACGCGTCTTTAAAGCATCTAAAACTTGGTTAAACAGTTGAGTGAATATCCCTTTTTGCCTATGCTTTGGGTGAACCATTCCACATAGCTCATAAGCACCCCCAACGTAATATAACGCTAAATAACCAAGTAATTGCTCACCTTCATAATAGAAAAAATCATTGTTCTGAGTTTTACGAGAATGAAGAAAATACCATCTTAGCTTTAATTCAATTTTGTCATGTTGCTCAGTAATCATTTGTAATCGTTCAATATCACTAAGTTGCTGATCTGTTAACACTTTCATTCCCCCGTTTCGGGTTTTCAGTTTATTCATTACACATTATTATTTGTGGTGTATTTTTATATAATCATTTATTATTTGTCGGTGTGTCCCAACCATATCTTCGGGCAAATTATCTAAATCAAAAAACTTAAAACTTATCGATTCCTCAAAATCAACAGTAATGGTGCCTTCAAAGTCATCCGTGTAATAGGCAACAGTTACAACGTAAAATTCATCGCCATTTTCAGCTTTTATGAAATGGTCAGGTCCTGAATAAACGTTAATCAAGGTTAATTCACCAATTGATAAACCTGTTTCTTCCTTCACTTCACGTCGTGCAACATCTTCCGTTGATTCTCCTAATTCCATTAAGCCTCCTGGGACACCCCACCGGCCTTTGGGGAATTTCCGCTCCTGAAGCAAGATTCTATGTTGTTCATCGAGTATAATACAAACCGCACCAACGAATATAAGTGGACGATGACCGACAATTTTCCTTAAATCTTCAACGTATCCCAACTGTACCCCCCTCTTTTTTCACAAATTATAACATAAAAAGAGATATAAAAAGACCGCATTTACTTATTATTTTCGACTTATTATAAACTCTAAAATAATTAAACATATTCCAAGCCACATCGCCCCTATTAAAAACCCTCCAACAACATCGGACAAGTAATGAACTTCTAAATAAACACGGCTAAATCCAATCATGATAATCAATGCAGTTAATAGTAAATTAATGCTCCATTTTAATACATTATTTAATTGGCTTTTAACTGTTAAATATATGATAAATCCATAAAAAACGATTGTACCAGTCGAATGACCACTTGGAAAACTATATCCGAATGCATCATATTCTAAAAAAATATTTGGTCTTTCCCTTTGATATAACACCTTTAAACCTTTTGTTAAAAGCGCGATCCCAATAATGGCGAATAAAAAACATATAGCTCTAACTATTCTATGTTTGTTTAACAAAATTAATAAAATGAGTAAAAAAACAGAGGATATAGTTATGAATGTCACAGACCCTAAATGAGTTATTAAGGTCATCACACTGTCCATCTGCCTACTTTGGAGAATGTGCGCTACTTTTTCACCTATTTGATCAATTAAAAGGTTCGAATTGGTGCTTTGTCCAATCCATAAAAAAATAAAAAGAAAAATAATCATTAAGCTTATTAGCGTTATCAGAGTAAATCTTTTATCACGAAACATTTCATCATCACCTGTTTGGTTTGTATTCCCATTTAACATACATTATCAACATTGATTGGGGAAATATAAAGTTGAAAACATATGAAATTTAGGAGGTAACATCAACATGAAAAAATTTGTCTCAATTATACTCTTTGTAACATTAACATTATTTATAGCCGCTTGTGGTGCAGATGATGAAGACACTACAGACACTACAGGAAACGGCAATGCGGATGGCGGAAACAATGAGGGACTTGATACGAACATTGTCACCATTGCAACTGGTGGTTCATCTGGCCCTTATAACATTATCGCAACAACACTCGGAGAGCTCTATTCATCTGAATACAAAGTCAACTCTAAAACACAAACAACAGGGGCATCGGTTGAAAATATTAACTTGTTAAAGCAAGAAAAGGTGGAAATGGCTTTTGTCATGAGTGACGTCTTAAGCCAAGCCATCAATGGTGAGGAAAGCTTTGACTCCCCAGTTGAAAACGTCAGTCAAATTGGAGTTCTTTATCCTAACTATGTTCAAATTGTTACGACTGCCGATACAGGAATCAAAACAATTGAAGATTTACGCGGTAAACGTGTGGCCGTTGGGGACCAAAACTCTGGCGTTGAAGTTAACGCACGCACATTACTTGAGGGACATGGAATTACTTATGACGATATAGATGTTGATTATTTAGGTTATGCGGAAGCAGCGGATGGACTACGCGCTGGACAAATTGATGCAGCGTTCTTAACAAGTGGACTACCAAACGCATCTGTACTTGAGTTATCAAATTCCATTGATCTCCAACTTGTTACAATTGATCCAAACGATATCGCAGAAATTGCGAAAGATAAAAGTTATTTTGTATCAATGGAAATCCCGGCAGGAACATATGGGAATGATGAACCTGTCCCAACTGCCGCTATTATGAATGCGTTAGCTGTTCGATCAGATTTAAGTGAAGATGATGTGTATAAATTAACAAAAACGTTTTTTGAAAACCTAGATAAACTAGCTAACTCACACCAAGCCGCTTCTGATATCTCATTAGAAGGTGCTCAAGAAGGCTTAGTTGCACCGCTTCACCCAGGAGCAGAACGATATTACAATGAGCAAAAGTAAATGGTCTTTGGGGAGCGCTATAATATTGGCGCTCCTTATTTTACTATTTGTAAAAATTCCTGTCTTTCAATTTGTTATTAATAACGAACCATATTATTTAGTCAGTAATAATTTTACCATTTCATGGGTTCACTCTGTCGAAAAGGAAAAATGGTATGAAAAATATACTAAAAAAAACGGTGTTCTATTGTTAACTGAAACACGTTTTAAAACGTTTGGCGCGGGTGTTCCAGCTAATGGAGAAATAATTAGTACACAACAAGGTTACGTTCAAATGCGAATCGATCGAGAAATACCTGTTTTAAATTTAATTGTTTCTCATAATGTAAAGACAATTGTTGAAACTAATGATGATATTATTCCTCTTTATGAATTAACAAATGATTATGAGGAAATAACAATCTCCGTGCAAAATGTACATTTATGGGATTTGCTTGGGAGGAGGTTCTTATGAAGAAAAACGACGTCACAAATATAAATATAGATACCAACCAAATAGAAACGAATCAAAAAGTAATTTTAGAGAAATTTGATAAAGAATCAAAAGTACGCGAATTTAACCATAAAGGTATTATTCTTTTCGTTGCACTTTTGGCAATTTTCTATTCAGCCTATCATTTATATATTCAACATTATCCGTTGCCGGCACTTCAACAACGTGCCATTCACGTAGCGATTGGTTTAGCGCTAATTTATTTAGTATATCCGACATATTCAAAACAAGATCGTTCTAAAATTCCATTATATGATTGGCTACTATTTATTTTAAGTCTTTCAACAGCTGGATATATAATTATGGAATATAACGAAATCGTAACCACTCGCGGCGGAATTCCAAATAATGTAGATATTCTGTTCGGTATATTAACAGTCCTACTAATTCTTGAAGCAGCAAGACGGGTGACAGGAATTATTTTACCAATTGTGGCGTTAGTCTTCTTGGCTTATCCATTTTATAGCCACATGGATTTTTTACCCTTACGACTAATGACACGCGAATTTGACTTAGGTGATATTTTTGGTCAAATGTATTTAAAAACTGAGGGTCTTTATTCAACAGCCATTGGTGCATCTGTAAATTTCATCTTCCTCTTCATTTTGTTTGGTGCTTTTTTAGCAAAGTCGGGTATGGGGCAATTTTTTAATGATTTAGCGTTAGCTTTAGCCGGGCATAAACAAGGTGGCCCAGCAAAGGTTGCTGTTATCTCAAGTGGATTTATGGGAAGTATTAACGGTGCGGCTGTTGCGAACGTTGTAGGTACAGGTGCTTTTACAATCCCTTTAATGAAAAAGATTGGTTACCATAAAAACTTTGCAGGAGCCGTTGAAGCAAGTGCCTCTGTCGGTGGACAAATTTTACCACCAATTATGGGAGCAAGTGCTTTCATTATGGCTGAAACGACAGGAATTGCTTATGGTACGATTGCTTTGGCCGCCTTAATACCAGCCATCCTCTATTATTTAGCAGTCATTATGCAAGTTCACTACCGAGCTGGTCGTAGAAATTTAAAAGGTGTTCCGAAACCTGATCTACCTCGGATAAAAGAAGTAATGAAAGAGCGCGGGCATCTTATTTTGCCGATTATCGGGTTAGTATGGATGCTTTATGCAAACTTCCCCGTGGGACACGCTGCATTTTATACGATTATTTTAACAGTGATTGTTTCTTGGTTTAGAAGTACAACAAGAATGTCCATTAAAGATATTCTTGAAGCAATGGCTCAAGGGGCAAGGCAATCACTATCTGTAATGATTGCTTGTGCTGTGGTTGGAATTATTATCGGAGTTGTCAGTTTAACAGCATTCGGAACAGTAATGACTTCATCAATCACCAGCTTAGGTGCAGGCTCATTATTTTTAACGTTATTTTTTACAATGTTAGCATCTATGGTATTAGGCATGGGGCTACCTTCAATCCCAGCATATATTATTACAGCAACAATGGCAGCGCCTGCTTTAGCTGAATTTGGGATCCCTGTTTTAGTCGCCCATATGTTTGTCTTTTACTTTGGAATCTTCGCTAACGTCACTCCACCAGTTGCTCTGGCAGCTTATGCTGGTGCGGGAATTTCAGGCGGAGATCCGATGAAGACTGGTTTTCAGGCGTTAAAACTTTCTTTAGCCGGGTTTATCATTCCGTATTTGTTCGTATATGAACCGTCGATTTTATTGATTGAAACTGAAGGGATCGCCACAACAGCGAAAGAGTTTGCTTTACCACCAGTGATGGACATTATTTTAAACACCGCAACAGCAACAATCGGAATTATCGCATTGAGCTCGGCACTAGAAGGATTCTTTAAAACACATATGAATGTGTTGTTAAGGTTACTATTAGGGGTTGGGGCTCTGCTATCAGTCGTTCCAGGCATTTACACAGATATTCTTGGGATTAGCATTATTGTCGTTGTGTTAGGATTTAATTATTATAAAAGTAAAAATGTAACACAACTTGCATAATGAAAGAAGTCGCTACTCTAAAGCGGCTTCTTTTTTAAACAAATATATACACGTTATTGCAAACCTTCTCATAACGTAATTATGAGGAGGGATCATCATGAATCAGGTTGCTTGGCTGTATATTGCTGTTATTTTAGCCGGTTTTGCACTCATAAGTTTAACTGCTCGTGCAGCAAGTTTTATTGCTCCAATTTCAAGTGTTTTAGTAGGGATTGGCGCCATTACCGTTATAATATTTGCATTAGCCATAATATACCTTGGATTGAGAGAACTTTTGAGTAATCATTTGAAGTAACTGGAGGTTGAGGCCACGTGGAAATAAGTGGCCTCTTTTTTTAACTAAAGACTTAGAGGGATATTTACATGAAAAGGAGCTCTATCTACGTAAATGTGCGTTCTATCTACATGGATAAGAGCTCTATCTACATAAAAGAGCGACCTATCTACATGAAAGAGAGCCCTATCTACATAAATAAGTGTTCTATCTACATAGACGAGAGCTCTACCTACATATAAGAGTGTTCTATCTAGATGGGTAAGAACTCTATCTACATAAAAGGGTGTTCTATCTACATGGATAAGAGCTCTACCTTCATAAAAGAGAGTTCTATCTACATGAACGAGACCTCTATCTACATAAATGAGTGCCCAATCCACATGGACAGGGGAATTATCTACATAAAGAGGCTATCCACATACGAAGAGAATTTCTAAAACAAATAATAAATCAACTTAAAAGCAATTACTTTCTCCATGATCATAATGAAAGTCGTATAACCCACTAAGGAGAACGTCATAATTAACAGAACGAGCGATAGGTGTAGATTAAACTGTTGATCTTTTTTCCAATAATAAGTTGCAAATATCGCATAAAAGAAAGCAATCATAAAAAATATAATCCAACCAGCTGAAGGAGTTTTCTCAATGCCGACCATATAAATAAAGCTCATCAGAAGTATAATCACAGAAGGTATGTTTTTGTAATAAACTTCTACCGGTAAGTCCTTCATTTTTAAAAGTTGCGCTTTATAATCCACTTCCTTTATTTTGTCCCAAAAGTTTTTCGCTCGATCAGATACACCTTCCACCGCTCTTAAAATACTTTTCATTAGATGTCCTCCCCGTAGGTTTCTTATGTTTGTACTTATTCTATGCTTTAATTAGATGTTCCATTATATATTTGATAAAATTTGAATAGGGAACTATTAGGAGGTTATTTAAAATGAAGATCTTATCTATTGAGCCGACGCCGAGTCCTTATTCAATGAAAATTAATATTGATGAACGTTTACCCGATGGTCAGTCGGAAAGCTATAAAGATACAGATGATTTAACAAATGCCCCTCAGTACGTTAAAGAGTTTTTCACAATCAATGGAGTAAAAGAGCTATATCGTGTCATCGATTTCATTGCTTTAGAACGAAATCCAAAAGTCGCTTGGGAAGAGATATTGCCTAAAGTAAAGGAAATCTTTGGTGAAGTTGATGAGGGAATGGGTAACCAACATTCAAATAAAAGAGACGAAGATGCTTTTGGTGAAGTTAAAGTATTTATTCAAAAGTTCCGCCACATTCCAATGCAAGTAAAGACTGAAGAAGCGGAAGTTGAAAAACGCTTCGGACTTTCAGAACGGTTTATGAATGCTGCAATGGAAGCATCAAAAACTTCACCCAATATGTTAATGGAACGTGAATGGGTTGAACAAATGCCACGGTATGGGGATGCTGATGAAATTGGAAATGATGTCGTCCAGGAAATTGAAGCTACATATGATGACGAACGGCTAGCAAAGCTCATACAGTGGGCACTTGCTGGAGAAGATGCAGCGAGTAAAGCATTACCACAAGAAAAAGTAACACTTGATATGTTAGATCAACCTGATTGGAAAGATCGTTATGCCGCTTTAGCGCAAATGCCTGACCCAACCGTCGACGATTTGCCTGTATTAGATAAAGCTCTTGATGACCCGAAAGTATCTGTAAGAAGAATTGCGGCAGCCTATTTAGGGATGGTGGAAGATAAAGCTGTTTTACCGTATTTATATAAAGCCTTAAAAGATAAGACAGTTACCGTCCGCCGTACAGCAGGAGATTGTTTATCTGATTTAGGATTTACTGAAGCTATTCCCGAAATGATTCAAACATTAAAGGACAAAAGCCGGATTGTTCGCTGGCGTGGCGCTATGTTTTTATACGAATATGGTGATGAGAATGCGATTCCAGCATTACAAGAAGCTTTAGAAGATCCAGAATTCGAAGTTCGTATGCAAGCGAAAATGGCACTTGCTCGCATTCAAGAAGGCGAAGAAGCTAAAGGCTCGATTTGGAAGCAGATGGCCGAGATGACGAAACAGAAAAAAGGATAAAATTGAATGCACCTGTATGTGATTGCAGGTGCATTTTTTATACTTTTAAAAAATGATGATCACACCATATTTTCTTTTAACATTTTTACATAATTGATGGCTTCATTTGTTGATTGGATTAACTGCTCATCTCCCTTAGCTTTTCTAATTGCCAAAGCCCCTTGGAACACCTCCATCGCTTCCTCTAGATGGCCAAGTTCCATTAAACATTTACCCTTATGCTGATAAGCAAAGTCCAAATATGACGGCTCATAATCATAGCTTTTCTGTAAAGCATTGTTAAATAAACTTAAAGCTTTTACATGTTCACCTTTATATTTATACGCCTCTCCCATCCTTATGAGAGTAACTATCTTCTTTGACATTATGTTCTCTTCTTTTGCCAACTGATAACTGATATTTAAATAATCGATTGCTTTTTCCGGCTTTTCATAGACTCGATAAAGGTTTCCAAGCATTCCTGATAAAAAATAACGTTCATCTTTATTAATCTCTTGAGAAAATTGATCTTCAAGTTCTAATATGATTTTCTTTAACACTTGATGATCATTTGCTTTTTCTCGCAAAAAATCGTTCTGATCAAAATAAACAATTCTATCTAGCCATTTCAGTTTTTCTTTAATTAGTTTCAAATATATCCATTCCCCTTTTATGATTACACTATACTATAGCTTATGAGCAGACATCTTTTCCAAAGACCGTTAAATTGGAGATAGTTATGAATAAACTTTGCTGTGCAGTTCATTGTTTAATCATTTTATTATAAATATTATCATAATCACGATAACCATAGCTTTTTTGTTGTTTTTAACACTTTTATTGACCTTTTTGCTGTGTCATAAGTTGAATAAAGAGATTTTTGCATTTTGACATTAATTATTCAATGTACTTTACTTATGACAAAAAGGGGATCTTTTTATGATAGTAAAAAATATCGAGCTTCCTATGAGTTTATTACAATTAGCGTGTTTATCAATACGATTAGATGAAGAACACATACAATTTCACACTATAAATGAGGAGTATACTTTTTACCATTCCGGTTATCGCGGAGAAAAGTCACTAATTTATTATTTAAAATCAATCGACAGTCCTAATATTTTCATCATTCCTAACGTTAGGCTTAAGACTCCTTCTGGTTATTTTCAAGTCGATGCTCTTATATTGACACCGTGGTTTATATTAATCATTGAGGTGAAAAATTTTACTGGTGTTGTACGATTCGATCACGGATTCGGACAAATGTTTTGCGAGATTAAAGGTGTTGAAAGAGCATATCAAGACCCTATTGTTCAAGTTGATAACCAAGTATTCCATTTACAAAATTGGTTAATTACAAAAGGGATAACAGGGATACCAATTGAATCACTTGTTGTCTTTACAAGTAATCATGTTACTTTGACTCGTAGTGGAGACATGCCAGTTGATGAACGCATTATTTACGTAGGCAAACTAATTGAAAAATTTGTACTTTTACAGAATAAATATGAGAAATTATTTCTGACAAAATCTAAATTAACAAAGGTTGCGAATATGATTAAAAATGAGCACACCCCCCAGCACTCAAATATGATGAAAAAATTCAATCTGACACCGCGTGATTTACGTCCTGGTGTTATATGTTCACAGTGTCTTAAGCTACCAATGAGAAGAATTCATGGCATGTGGCTTTGTTCATTTTGTAATAATAAAAGTAAAAATGCTCATCTCAATGCATTCAAGGATTTCTACCTTTTATTTAAGCCAACGATTACAAACCGAGAAGCTAGATGGTTATTGCAAGTTAATTCTGCCAAAGTAGTTAATTCGCTTTTAAAGCAATTAGCCATTCGACATGAAAACGATTATCGATATCGTAAATATTTTTTTAAATATGACTTACAAATGGACTATAACTATTTATTTGATTATAAAAATATGAGCAAAGGTTTATAGGATGGCAGATTGGAATAAATAATTGCAGATAGTTTTCTAATTTTGGAAGATAGAATTGGATTTTTGGAAGATTAAATTGCAATTTTGGAAGATTAAATCTCTGTTTTGGCAGATTGGCTCTATAAAGCTGGAGATAGGAGCATTTTTTTGCAGATTAAAGGTAATAAAAAGCCTTTCAAGAAAATGGATTGATTACTCAAAGGCATAAAAATACAGCAAAAATCCCACCTCAGTGGGATTTTTGGTCTTTTCTAAAATATCCTTTTTCAAAAGGTAGTGGTTTTTTGACACTTTCTTCTGTGTGTGGGCAAGTCTTGCAAGTTTTTCGCGCTTCGTTAGCCCCATAATGAAAACAGCATGTCCGACGAATGCGTGTGCCATCTTCCTCAATACGACGTCCCCAATAGAAATTCTTTAGCTGATTGCACATACCATCAAACGCATCAGCACCGAGTCTATGAACTAAGAATTCAAAGTCCATAGCCACCCGGTCAGCCACATCGACAAAGCGATCATCTTTAAATTTCTTTTCATACAACCAGTAGATATAGACCGCCATGTTCTCCCAAAGGTTCGGCTTAGGGACACGAGTAACCTTTGAAATTACATTGACCAAATCATTTATTTTATTAAAAAGTTCACTTAAGTAAGTTTTTCTCTCATCATCTGGTAGTTCCTCAACTGTAAAGTCTTCTAGATATAAATTCGGAAGCCACAAATCTCCGACAATATTAGGAGCAATCCACATTTTTCGAAAATCTAAATCTAGCTTCATTCGGTGAACCGTCATTAAATAAAGCGGTGGTAGCACGACATTAAATGCTAGTCGTTTCATTAATTGAGAACCAACGATGAAAATATTATCTGTATTAAAATACTCACTAATATCATTTAAATAGCTAAGTAAAAATTCTTCATCTAATAGCTCGTCCAAAGAAACCGAAACATCCTCCGCATAATCGACGACACGAAAATTATCCTTTAAGTATATAATCTCATCACGAAATATTTGGGCCATATTATGACATCCTTTTTATTTCCTAGTTTTATAAAGCAAGTATATAAAATAAGGTGCACCGATTAATGATGTAAATACTCCTGCTGGAATTTCGAGTGGCGAGAAGGCCGTTCTTGCGATTAAATCAGCAACTAATACGATCATCCCACCTATTAATGCTGAAACTGGCAGCAAAGCCCCATAAACAGATCCAACTAACCGGCGTGCGATATGAGGGGCCATTAAACCAACAAAACCTATTCCACCCGCAAAGGCGACAGCACCTCCAGCCAATGCTGTGCTTAGAATAAGTAATGCTAATCGGTCTCTTTGCACACGTGCACCGACATTCGTCGCTAAATCATCCCCTAGCTCTTGAATGTTCAATCGTGTCGTATAGAAAAATAGTAGCACACTTAAAATAACAATCCATGGTATCACAATTCTAATCTCTGACCAGTTAGTTCCATTCACACTTCCCGTTAACCAAATATTCGCACGTGCCGCTGTATAAATTGGCCCAAAGTTCATAATCATCGTTGTGACCGCTTCAACCGCAGCTGATAATCCGATCCCGATTAATACAAGCTTCAGTGGTTTAATACCTGAACGGGTTAAGGCGAAAAGATAAACTAATATTCCCATGGCTACTGCTCCAACTAAAGATGCTAGAGGCAACCATTGGATACTAACTGTTAAAGCATTACTTCGATCACTAAATATCGCAAGAAATCCAACTGTAGAGAGCGCGGCACCCGCAGTAATCCCGATAATATCCGGGGAAGCTAATGGGTTTCTAATTATCCCTTGCAAAATGGCTCCAGACATAGCGAGAGCTGCCCCAGCAAAGACGGCTAATACGATTCTAGGTCCTCTAAAATGTCTTACAGTTAAGTTATTTATGCCCTCACCCATGTTAAACACTGATTTGACAACTTCATGAGGCCAAATTTTAATTTGTCCAATCCCTAAGCTGATGATCATTAAGGCAATTGTCATGGCTAGAAGCGAGCTCACTATGATTAACGATTTTTTATTAACTAGAAACTTATACTTAAATATTTTAACGGTAATATAGTTACTCATTTATGCCCCTCCTTGCAATGTAAATGAAGAAAGGAGCACCAATAAATGCTGTCATGACGCCAATAGGAACTTCGGCTGGCATAATTAAATATCTTGCACCAATATCAGCACCAATTAACAAAACGGCTCCCAGTAGGGCACTATATGGGATAACCCAGCGATAATCATGTCCGACTAACCACCTTGCGACGTGTGGGATAATCAATCCGACAAAACCAATCGGTCCTGCTATCGCAACTGAACCTCCAGCAAGCAAAACAATAATTGCTGCACCAGATAGTTTAACTATTAATGTCTTTTGACCAAGACCAATGGCTACATCTTCACCCATTGTTAAAATGTTCATTTTGTTCCCAATAAATAGCGCACCAATCCATCCAACAATTAAATAAGGGAGGACACCTACTAATAAATCTAAGCTTCTACCTTGTACTGCTCCAGCTAACCAGAATAACACTTGATCCAAAGCTTGTTCATTCAATGTAAGCATCCCTTGGGTCATGGATGAAAATAAAGCCGCAATCGCCGCACCTGCTAAAGTGAGTTTAATCGGTGTTAGCCCATCTGTCCCAACAGATCCTAACATATAAACAACGACTGCTGCTAAGGCTGCACCAACAAATGCTAGCCAAGTAAAACCAGAAATTGATGTCACCCCAAAAAAGAATACACCAATAACAACGAAAAAGCTTGCACCTGCGTTAACTCCAAAAATACTTGGAGAGGCCAATGGATTTTTCGTTAGCCCCTGCATAATAGTACCCGCAATCGCTAGACTAGCCCCTACTGCAGCTGCTATTAAGGCACGAGGAATTCTTGATTCATGTATGATGATATGTTCATTAGATAAATCGTAATTTTTAAACGAATCTATAACCATTAGTGTTGTGATGTGAGTTAAACCAAGTATGACACTTGCCCACATTAACAACAGAACTAAAATAATACCTATAAAAATACCTATTGTTCGGCTCCATGTTCTTGTTAACATATATCTTAACCTTCCATATTCATAAAAATATTGAGAATGGTAAAAATAGAACTATCACTACTTTAGTCTAATTGAATCAAATAAGCATTGTCAACGAAAGTGAGAATCATTTTCATTTAGACACATATTATCTATTGACAACTTAATTGAGAAGTATTATCATTTTCATGTAATTGAAAACAATTCTCATTATCATTACATAATTAAAAGGAGGAAGTAAATATGTTTAAAAAACAAACATGGAAAATAGCAATTCTATTAATTGCTTTACTTTTTACATTGGCAGCTTGTGGTTCGTCTGATGAAGACAAAACCGATAATAATAACAAAGACCAAGAACAAACTGACCAAAACGCTCAAGACAAAGAAGAAAACGCCTCATATACAGTTAAACACGCAATGGGTGAGACACCAATTGAAGGAACACCTGAACGCATTGTTGTTTTAACTAACCACGGTACAGAAGCACTACTATCATTAGGAATTAAACCTGTGGGCGCTGTTCAATCTTGGGTGGGTGACCCTTGGTATGATCATATTGCAGATCAAATGGAAGGTGTTCAAGTCGTAGGTACCGAAAGTTCTATTAGTCTTGAACAAATTGCAGCTTTAGAACCTGATCTTATTTTAGGTAATAAGATGCGCCAAGAAGAACATTATGAAGCCTTAAGTGCGATTGCTCCAACTATCTTTGAAGAAACATTACGCGGAGATTGGAAAGTAAATTATGAATTAATTGCAGAAGCTGTTGGTAAAGAAGAAGAAGGTAAACAAATTTTAGCTGATTATGACCAACGAATTGAGGATATCCGTGGCAAACTAGAAGATGCCGGAAAATTAGATACTAAAGTATCAATGGTCCGTTTCATGCCTTCAGATGTACGTATTTATCATAAAGATTCATTTAGTGGAATTATTTTAGATGAGATTGGGCTTGCTCGTCCTGAATCACAAGATGTTGATGATTTTGCTGCTAAAGGTGTAACAATGGAGCGTATTAACGAAATGGACGGAGACGTTATTTTCTACTTCACTTATAACCCAGAAGGTGAAGATGGTGACGCAGTAGCAAACGAATGGATAGAAAGTGATTTATGGAAAAACTTAAGTGCTGTCCAAGCTGGTAATGTATATGAAGTTAGTGATACGATTTGGAATACAGCTGGTGGTGTACTAGCAGCAAACTTAATGTTAGATGATCTAGAAGCTAAACTTTTAAGTGAATAAATTAAAAGGTTGCCATAATCGGCAACCTTTTTTAATCAACTATTTTTATACAATTCTTCCCTGACCTTTTTGCTTCATATAAAGCCATATCAGCTTGCTTCATTATAACCGATCGTGTTGTTCCTTCTGGTGGAGCAATGGCAATACCGATGCTAGTTGTAATTGATAACTCCACATTTTTTATCTTCCATTCTCTTTCAACCGCTTCATGTATCTTTCTTGCAACCTCTAAGGCCTCTTCATGCTTAGTAATTCCGTGTAGTAAGGCAACAAATTCATCTCCACCCAGTCTAGCTACCATGTCTGACTCACGTATGGCACCACTAACTCGACTAGCAAAATCAACGACAACATCATCTCCAATATCGTGGCCATAATTATCATTGATTGTTTTAAAGTCATCGATATCTATCATCATTACAGCTAGTCCATCTTGGTTATCAAGTAGCTCGCTAAGTGCTTTTCTTAATCTAAAATTAAAATAACGTCTATTCGGCAATCCTGTTAACGTATCATGATTAGCAAAATGCTTCAAACTATTTTCATAGTTTTTCTGTAATGTTATGTCCCTAGTGAGTACGACCATATTGACAAACTGACCATTAGCATCAAAAACTGGTCTTCCAGTTAAGTCGCACCAAATCCAGCCTTTTTCTTGATGGAATTGTCTAAACTGGGCACTACAAGGTTTCCCTTCTTTAATAGATGTTATAATTGCCTGGTCTAACGTCATCCGATCATCTGGATGTACATTATAAAGAAAAAGCTGACCGATATATTCATCCGGATTAGCACCTAAAATATCTTTATATGAAGGGGATGCATAAATTATTTTCCCTTGATCGTTTAAAAGAGTAATTAATTCATGAGCATTTTCAGTAATAATTCGGAATCTCTCTTCACTTTCCCTTAATTTCCTTATGGTCTCTTCTTGTTCCGTAATATCTTTAAATACACCAAAAACACCTGAAATTTTTTCGTCAATGATAATAGGAGAAAATTTTACAATAATATCAAACTTTTCTCTCTTTTTATTGAAAATCATCGCTTGAAATTGCTGTGACTCACCAATGATAGCTTTCTCAAAATGACTCTCAGTAATCTCCTTAAACTCTGGAACGATTAATGAAAGAAATGATTCACCAATAATATTAGAAAGCTTACAACCTGTAATTTGTTCAGTAAGAGCATTTCCGTTTATTATCTTCCCGTCCAAACCGATGGTAGTAACAGCATCTAAATTATAATGATATAGTGATTGGTATCGTTGCATACTTTCATGTAGCTTCCGCGTTGCTTCTTTAGCTTCAATCTCAGCTTCCTTCTTTTCGGTAACATCTTTAACGACACCAACAATGCTTATACAACGATTTTCATCATTGAAAAAAGGAGTTAGCGTTGTTTTTGAATATTTTCTCTTTCCTGATGGATCAATATATGAATCTTCATATATCAACACATCTTTCTTCATAATTGCTTTATTATATTGATCACTTAAAAAGTCCCCAAGTTCATTTGGATAAACTTCCTTTAAAGATTTTCCAATCACTTCATTAGATAGGTCTGTTCTGTTCATTGCTGCCTGATTAAGAAAACGATAAATAAACTCATTTCCATCACCAACATCAATGATAAAAACCATATCTTGTATTCCGTTCATCATCACTTCTTGGAATGTTAAATTATTAGTAAGGTTCATTTGCATTTCTCCTCAATACGAAAAGTAATGGCAAAATCTAGTAATAAAGACCTATCAATTCGTCATACTTATAGTTACATTTAGTTCTATTTTAGCACATTTTATTATAATTAAAATTAAAACGAAATTACAATATTGTTAACTACACAAAATATTTATAAAAAAAATGAGTACTTTCTAAATACGGTACTCATTTTTTAATCTTCCATTGTAATAGATATTGCCAACTATATTGTTGGTGACCATAAATATATCTAGCGACTAATCGATATATATGATATTCAACTGTTCCTCATTAAAAATCCCAACATCTTCTGGTATTTTTATTAAAACAACCCTCTCTTTAATTTGATTTAGTATTTTGGACCCTCTTATTAGTCGTTCTTCTTCTGTAAAATAGGTGATTGGAAACTCTTTTGTAAAAGCAACAAATCGTAATTCCATTTCAAGTTCTGTAATATTCACATTACTCCCAGCTACAGTAATTGTCGGAGCAGGCACACGCTTATTTATATTTAAGTCGGCTGATTCTTTTCCATAAACTTTGACGATAATTTCATCATCTAATTGATCGCTCTTTTGAATAAACAATGGTCTAAATTCCAGTTCCATATTTGATAAAACATTAATATTATTATTTTTGAATGAAAGTTTTTCCTCTTTTAATAAAGTTAAATCTTCTAAATCAGCTTCACTTCCAATAGATTCACTATAATCTTCCTTATACTCAACCCCACTAAAATCCATCCCATACTGATCCATATCAAGTGTCGTTAGACTTTTCGTGATAATAGGATATGTGATAGCACAAAACACCAATAGGGCAAAATATATCATAATAATTTTTGTTTTTGTTTTCTTTTTGAATGATGTTTTCTTTCGGTTATCAAAAATACGTTTTCCACCTAAAAACGTAAAAAGCACAAGAACAATTAAACCCATCATCATTATTGGTAAAAAGGATAAAGCAGCAGTCATTGTCTAACCTCCATTCGTTTGGATAGTATGGTTGATACAGTAAAACAAACTATAACAGTAATTAGTACCTTAAAAAATATGAAATCTAAATCTCTCTCTTGTACATAAAAGCTAACTATTTTACCTAAAAAAGGTTGAAATGAGCTTAAAAATAATAAAGCAACAAAGATGGCAGGAATGATAAATTTAAAGATTGGGTTCCACTGTATGAGCATTCCAACCAAATATCCTAATCCACTTAATAGTAAAAGATATATTGTCACAACTGTAATCCCGAGCAATACTTCAGTTATTGTGTAATGAGCTATTACTATCACTTGATCTGCTCCGTAAATAACAATTGAAACGAGCTTTAATAAGAAACCTGCTAATATGGAAGTTGCTCCACCAATTAAACACATGAATACGATAAAAGCTATGTTAGATAAATGACTTGAAAGATGATTCGTTACAAAAGTAAAATCCATTAATCTATTTTCAGGTTTTGTAATAGTTGCGGCAATAATAAACCCCCAAATTAACGTAAAGATGACGACCATATCTGAACTGTAATACAGAATATCTATAAAAATATGATTATAACCACTCCCGGAAGAACCGACACCCGATAACGAGAATACCATTGCGATTAATTGAATGATGATCATCGTTGTGAAGACACTTTGAAAAGCTTTTATTTTAAAAACAAATTGTCTTTTTACATTCTCAAATAAACTGACTCTAGTTAAAGACATCGTCGATTCCTCCTTCATTCGGACTCGTTAAGTAAGTGGTTAAATCTGGTGTGTCAACTTTAGATAGCTTGATTCCTAACCGCTCCATCTCTCTCTTTTCATCACTTGAAAAGTTGTTTTGAACAACGTAATAACTCAAACTTCCCTCATCCTGTCTTGCTATAATATTTCTTCCAGCCGTCCACGTTTCAAGTAGATCCCGTTTTCCTGTTAGTCCAACAGCAAACTCCTTCATGTTTTCCACAGAATCACTCATGACGAGCTGACCATCCTTAATTAAGACAATCTCCTCTAAAATCTGTTCAATCTCATTCAATAGATGACTAGAAATAATAATTGTTCGTGGATGATTTAAATAATCTTTTAATAATGCTCGATAAAAGTCTTGACGAACGGAATAATCCATTCCTGTTGTCGGTTCATCGAAAATAGTTAAGGCACACTTCGAAGCGAGGCCAACGATCATGTTGAACGTACTTCTCTTTCCTTTTGAAAGTTCATTATGAAATTGATACAAGTTAATCGAAAAATAGTTAACTAATTTTTCAGCTAGTTCCTCATCCCATTTTTCATAAAACGATTTTGCTTCATGTAGAACGTCACCAAGTGTTAATTCTGGAGGAAAAACCATGCGATCATCAACAAATATCGTATTGGCGGAAACGTTTAAATTATTCATAGGATTTTCGCCAAAAACGTTTACCTCACCACTAGTTGGATATGTAAAACCGGCAATCATTTGTAGTAACGTTGTTTTTCCTGCACCATTTCTCCCAATTAATCCAGTAATACTATTTTCTTTAAAAGTGACTGATAGTTGTTTAACTGCATATATATTCTGATATTGTTTCGATAACTGATGACATGTTACTGTCATTATGAATCACGCCCTTCTTCACGAACTTGTTCAATAAGTTTTAAAATCTCATCATTTGACACTTGTAAATATTCCGCTTCTCGCACGAGGTCATTTACAATTGAACGTAAATTTTCGCTCTTCCTTTTTTCGATAATCTTCTCTTTTGCCTTCTCTTTGACAAACATTCCAAGACCTCTCTTTTTATAAAGAATGTCGCTATCAACTAACAACGTTAACCCTTTGGCTGCCGTTGCAGGATTGACATTGAACTTATCTGCTAGTTGATATTGAGAATACATCTTTTCATTCTCTTCGATATTTCCGTTAATAATTTCCGTTTCAAGCCATTCCGAAATTTGTACGTAAATGGGCTTAGAACTATTATGATCGAGAATCATCTTATTCCCCACCTTTGATTTAACAACTGAAGTAGTACATTAGTGGTGTAATGCACTATATTATATTCAACATTACTTTAATTATGAATGGTTGTCAAATACGTTTTGATAATTTTTAATATAAAAGGGTTGCTTAGTCGTTCACTTACCGCAGAGTAATCTGAAAGTACTTAAAATAAAACACAAAAACGCTTGGTTAGAAAAAATTCCAACCAAGCGCGTTTTGCAATATCTAATATCTAACTGCTAGCCTAGAGCGTACGCTAACGCAATAAGAAATTTTATAAATAGCCTTTCATTCTAATTACTCGTCCATCTACCTCTGGACCAACTTTCTCCATTCCGATTTTACAATAAAACTTAATCGCAGTAGTATTTGATGAGGAAACTCTTAGATGATATTCACTAACCTTATTTTCTTTAAAGAACTGCTTTGCATAGTTGTGTAATTCTTGCCCTTTACCCTGTCCACGCATTTCGGGTACTAAATAGTACAAATTTACATAGCCGATGTCATTGCCTTCATATTCACGAATAGTTAATTCCAGTTGCCCTATATAGTTACCATCTTCTTCGACTAGTACAAAACCTTTAGGATGATTTCTGATTTTTTCATTTAACCAGCGCAAATATTCTTCTTCACCAAACCCCGTAGTATTTCCAAAACTTACGTAAAATGAGTCTTTCCGAAATTTAACTACTGTATCTCGATGTTTCTCTGTATTAATTTCTTCAAAGTTCATCTAAACAACTCCTTGTAAATATCAAATCCGTTATTCAACAATCTTGCTTGGTTTAAGTACTCGTTTTCACAAAGTCTTACATAATCACTTTTTATTTAAAGAGCTAAAACAAGGACGATTCATAACAATGCGTTGATGTAATAACGAAAAAATAGCATACCAAACACTAATAGATTTGGTATGCTATATAACCTGTTATTTTAGGCTTTGTCCATCGTGAATAAACTACTTAAAATCATGTACCACTTCTTTTAATAGTTATTTCACTGCCTTAATTTGTTCAACATCACTCATTTGTAGGACATTCATTAAATTCATAACAATTAATAATCGATCTTCTAATCTAGCTACACCGTGTATGTATTCTTTTTTAACTCCGCCGATCATTTTTGGTGGTTCCTCGATAATACTGTCGTCTAAATCAATAACCTCTTTTGCTTCGTCAACGAGCAAACCGATTTTCAAATCTTGGACATTGACGATAATAATTCTCGGATCATGATTGAGATCTGTTTCCCCAATATCTAATAATTGCCTTAAATCAACTACAGAGATGATATCCCCACGTAACTCAACAATCCCTTTCATAAAATCAGGAGCTTGCGGAACTTTTGTAAAATCACTTACACGTTCAATAGCATCTACCTGATCAATATTGACCGCAAACTGTTCATCACGCATACGAAAAACGATATATTTAGAATTCCCCGTCAAACTGATCACAACCTTCTTCCAATTTTATGTATGTTAAAAAAATAGTAACCTAACCTAATAGTCAAGTCAACATGATACAATGTTTGTAGGTGATTATAATGAAAATATTAGTCGATGCTGACGCTTGTCCTGTTAAAGAAATCATTATAGAGGAAGCTAAAAAGTATGATTTAACTGTTTTATTAGTAAAAAGTTTTGCACATTTCTCAACCAATTTAGAAGCACCTCATGTTGAAACGATTTATGTTGATTCTGACAGTGAAGCTGCTGATTATAAAATCATGCAGTTAGCAAAAAAGGGCGATGTCGTAATAACTCAAGACTATGGACTAGCGTCTCTACTTCTGGCAAAAGATTGTATTGTCTTACATCACAAAGGTTTTATTTATTCCAATCGCAATATCGATACATTACTTAACAATCGATATATTAGCTCTATGGTTAGAAAAAGTGGTGGGAAAACAAAAGGACCGAAAGCTTTAACAGATGAGGACCGACGTCAATTTAGGGGAAAATTTGTTTACATCATTGAAAAACAAATAGAGCAACTGCCATAAAGACAGTTGCTCCGTATTTATTTATAGTTGAATTTTTTGATACTGGCTCATCCAAGGATGTTCTTTTTCGAGTTGAGCTGCTAATTGGAAGAGAAGTGCGTCATCTCCAATTCTACCCGTAAAATGTGCTCCGATTGGCACATTGTTTTCCGTCCAATATAAAGGAACAGACATCGCCGGTTGTCCTGTCGCATTCGCAATAGGCGTAAATGAAACATAGTTAGTAAATGTATTTAAAAATGAGTAGGCCTTTTCTGTTACGAGACTTCCTGTTTTTATTGGTTCTTTACTTAGAACAGGCGTTAATAATAGATCGTAGTCGCTATGGAACGCTAACAATTTTTGACCTTCCATTTGCATGAAAACACGTGCCTCTTCATATTCTTCAGCCGTTAATTTTTTTCCTTCCTCCAAAACACTTAGTGATAATTTCTCTAAGTTACTAGTACTTGGCTCCTGACCTACCATCATACCCATATGCTTAATGACGACAGCACCCGTTGCCATCCATACTTTAATAAAGCTTTCTGCCATCAATTCATAGTTGAACTCTGGTGAGGCTTCAACTACTTCATGTCCTAGAGCTTTGACAACATCTACTGCATGTTCAAAAGCTTTTCTTGTTTCCTCATCTATATTTACTTTTCCATTAAAGTCTGCCGTATAGGCGATTTTTAATTTTCGTGGTTCCTCTTTAATTGCCTGTAAAAAGCTGACCCCACGATCAGCTGTCGGGTAGTTATCCGTAGGTGCTCCACCTTTTAATACATCTAAAAGTGCCGCACTATCTCTAACCGAACGCGTAACTGCATGATTAATTGATAAATGATCAACGTAAGGTGCATAAGGCATCATTCCGCGTGAAGGCTTCAATCCAAATAATCCACAAGCTGTAGCTGGAATCCGAATGGAGCCACCACCATCACTCGCATGTGCAAAAGGTATCAGCCCCGCCGCAACAGCCGCTGCTGCACCCCCACTTGAACCACCTGGTGAACGTTCTAAATCCCATGGGTTTTTAGTCGGGCCAAAAAGTTCAGGCTCTGTCGTCGGTAAAAAGCCGAATTCTGGTGTATTCGTCTTACCTAAAAAGACAAGTCCAGCTTTTTCATATCGTTGGACTAAAAGATCAGATTCTGGAGCTACAACATCTTTAAGAAGTTTCGATCCATTTGTATTCGGATGACCTTTAATCGCATTTAAATCTTTAATTAAAAATGGCATTCCCGCTAACGGCCCATCTCCATATTGATTGTTTTTCACTTGATTAATCGCTTCGTCAAACATTGTATGTACGACAGCGTTAAGCGTTGGATTGAACTTTTGAATTTGTTCAATATAATGTTCCGTCAACTCTAAAGGTGTTATTTCTTTTTTATCAAGAAGCTCCTTTTGACCTAGTCCATCTAATTGCTTTAACTCTGTTATGTTCATTTCAACAACCCTTTCCATTAAAAGAATGATTTAATAAAATTGATTAATAAGCGTGGCATATAAATGATCACATCTAAAATCATACCAAAAAACTCAAACCAACCATTCGAACGTGATCCTTTAATTTCTTTTTCTTTCTTGTTGTTATTACTCATACCCCTCTCCCTTTATAAAAATTCCGATAATGAATACAATCGACGACTTTGTCTACCAATTGTTGTTTTCGCTGTCACCATGGAATTATAGATAGCTTCTTCAGTCGCATCAGCCACAGCTTCAAATGCTAGATCAATGTCGTTATCATCAATTGTATTTATTGTATGTAATTGACCTTTTCCTTCATGAGGTATTTTATTAGCCGTCGAAAAACTAACGACAAGGTCTCCACTACCATTTCCAAAAAAAGAACCCGTTCTACTTAGTCCAACACTTACTCGTTTACTTATTCGTTTTAACTGTCTTTCACTTACCGGTAAATCGGTCGCTAAGACGATCATAATAGAGCCTTTTTCATTTTGAGTGTCACACATTATTTTTTCCTTTAAATCATTACCAATTGTTTTCCCATTCAGACGCAATTGATCTATTTTCCCAAAATTAGATAGTACTAGTACACCGACTGTATATGTACCGTGCTCAACCTCAACCAACCTTGATGCTGAGCCGATGCCACCTTTTAAATCAAAACATTTCATCCCTGTTCCAGCACCACATGCCCCTTCTTCAAAATCAGTCACTGTATTTTCCAGCGCATCTCGTACATGATGTTCGTCAATAACCATCTTTCTAATATCATTTAAATACATGTCATTACATTCACCAACGACAGGATTGACAGTCCCTGTTGTGTTCCCAATTTCCTCATTTTGTTCAAGCATATATTTAACGAGACTATCCGCCACAATGCCGACGCTTAGCGTATTCGTTAATAGTATCGGTGTTTCAATGGTTCCAAGTTCTTCAATTTGCACTGTACCAATCGTTTTCCCAAAACCATTAATGACATGGCTCGAACTGATCACTTTTTCTTTAAATATATTCCCTTGGTGAGGCAAGATCGCAGTCACGCCAGTCTTTATATCTCCACAATCTATTGTCGAGTGTCCAACTGTAACACCGTTAACATCTGTAATTTTATTTAATGGTCCTGTCTTTAAATTTCCAACAGCTATTCCATAATCTCTTATTCTCTTTTGCATAATTAATCGTCCTTATTACCAAAATTATGTACTCTATATTGATGTTACTATAAGAAAAAGTGCCTGTCCATTTACATTGGACAGACACTCTATAAGTATAATTATTGTTGATTTCGATCAGGCATCGAGATATCTTGTAACGCTTCCCCAGCTTCATCATCATAAATCTCTTCTCTTGCTAAGTCTCCAATTGAAAGCATTCCAACTAGCTGTCCATTTTCAACGACAGGTAAGCGTCGTATTTGATGATGTGCCATCACTTTAGCTGCTTCATGAACATCCATACTCGGATCTGCCATTGTTAAATGACGACTCATACATTCTTCAACAGTTGCTGTATGGTCTCCATCAGCTGTTGAACGTAGTGTAATATCACGGTCGGTAATGATTCCTTGGACTTGTCCATTTTCAACTACAGGAATGGCTCCAATATTATTGTCTTCCATTAATCTTGCAGCTTCTTGTACAGACTGCTGTGGAGAAACTGTTACAACGTCTTCACTCATTAAATCGCGTATCGTTTGATCCATTTTAATCACTCCTTTTCAATAATAGGTTTTGTCTGACGATGGTTTTATATTCAACCTTTCATTATTAAAATGTCCTACTTCTTTACATATATTTATTTAGACTGCATAAATATAAATTTAGCCTCTGAAAATTTTCATTCTTACCACAAATAACTTATAATGGTAATTAACACTTATAACTTTAGTACTAATAAAGGATAATCTGAATATTTTATATTAATAAAATAATACTTTAGGCATTCTTTTTTACTATTTGTTTGTGTTATTATTATTAGGTGATTCATTTATTAAGGGGGATACTCATGAAGAAATTATTATCAAGTCTTATTTTAGTTACTGTATTGCTTTTAGCTGCTTGTGGAGGAGAGTCTAAAAGTGATAAGGAAGTTGTAGTCAATGCTTTCGAATCAGTTATGGAAGCAAAAAGTTATGAAGCTGAAGGAACGGTTGACCTAAATATAGATGCAGATGTCAATGATCCTTTTGTCGCTCCATACTTACAAATGATAAATGATATAGAGTTAAGCGTTGACACGAAGTATGATGGCGAAAAGCAAATGCAAGAAGCTGTCGTTCATTTCTCAGGTACAATTAGTCCAATGACAATTAATTTAGATTTACCATTCTTACAAGATATGAAAAATCAAAAAATGTACATTGCGACTGACAGTTTGATGGATAACTTTGGTATGTTCCTTGGTTTACCTGAAGATATTAAAGGTAAATTAATTGAACTTGAAATGGCGGAACTTGAAGCACAAGATGCTGCTGAGGTGGAAGAGTTAACTAAACAAGCACAACAAATTGTTGTTGATCTTTTAAATGAAAAAAGTGACGACGAGTTCTCTAAAGACGGTGATGTTTACACAATTAAGTTCACTGAAGAAGATTTAGTGAATTTATTTAACAAATTATTAGTTGAACTAGACGATACAGTAACTGCTCAAGATCTTGAAGACGTTAAAGCTGAGTTAGAAGCTGGTTTAGAAGAAATTGACTTCAATAAATTTGAAGTTCAATTAACTATTGATGGCGACGAGCTTAAACAACAAAAGTTCATCATCGACTTAGGATTTAACGTTGAAGGCGATCAAGTAAATGTTGCATTAACCTTAGACAACACTTATAAGAGCTTTAACAAAGATGTTGAATTCTCAATTAATCCAGAAGATTATGAAATTATCGGCATGGAAGAGTTAGAACAAATCATTTTTGAGCAAATGTACGGATTTTAATATTTCAGTAAAGGAGCAAGCATATGTTTGCTCCTTTTTTTATGCTTAAATATCAGTGTCTATAAGTTTATTGAACTAAGCATAGGATGGTATCTTGCGCACATACTACCAAATAGTGATGTATGTGAGTTAAGGATGTGATTCTATGGGAGAAAAAGGCGTTCAAGTTCCTATCTCAAAAAAGTTTAATGAGAATATTGAGTATCTAAAAAAAGAGTTACGGGTTGATAAGAACTTTGATATTATTCATCATAAAATGGAACATGGCGGAGTAAAAATCGGCATGTTTTTAGTCGATGGTTTTGGTAGCACGATGCCAATTATTCAAATGCTGAGAAACTTAGAGCTTTTAGATCAAGGTATATTTAAAAAAGATCCGATTGAAACATTAACACGTACAATTATTCCTCACCAAGAAGTAGCTACGTCTAAAGATTTAGAAGAAGTTATTACTCAAATATTGTCTGGCCAAAGCGCACTTATTATAGAAGGCTGTCAAGAGGCTGTCTTAGTTGATACACGTGAATACCCCTCTAGATCTCCAGAAGAACCTGATTTAGAACGAGTCGTCAGAGGGCCGAGGGATGGTTTCGTAGAGACAGGGGTGTTTAATGCCGCATTAATTAGAAGACATGTTCGTGACCGCTCTCTTACTATGGAGTATTTACAAGTAGGGAAGCGTTCTAAAAAGGATATTATTATGACTTATATCGATAGTATTGTCGATCCTGAACTTGTTAGAAGACTTAGAAATAAAATTGAATCGATTAATATTGATGCTATTTCTATGGGAGAAAAAGCATTAGAAGAATTAATTTTCGGAAAAGGACTAAACCCTTACCCTCTTGTTCGTTACACTGAAAGAGGAGATACATCAGCTAATCATTTATTTGAAGGCCATGTGCTAATCATTGTAGATGGGTCACCAAGTGTAATGATTTGTCCAACAACTTTTTGGCACCACCTACAGCATGCTGAAGAATATCGTCAGAGCCCTATATCTGGTGCTTTTTTGAGATGGATTCGCTTTATTGCGGTATTTACAGCTTTATTTTTACTACCTTTATGGTATTTATTTGCGACTCACCCTGAATTGTTATGGCCAGGTTGGGAATTTATCGGTTTAAAAGAAGAAGGATCAATTCCGCTTTACTTGCAATTTTTAATAGCAGAGCTAGGTGTTGAAATGCTGCGGATGGCGGCCATTCACACACCTAGTGCACTCGCCACTGCTCTAGGTTTAATTGCCGCATTAATGATTGGGGATATCGCGATCTCAGTTGGCCTTTTTACACCAGAGGTCATACTTTATTTATCGATTGCCGTGATTGGAAATTATGCCACTCCAAGCTATGAACTTGGTCTCTCAAATCGACTAGTTCGAATCGCCCTTTTAACTGTTACTGCATTATTCGGTGTTACCGGTTTTGTCATTGCCGTATTTCTATGGTTACTATTATTAATCTCAACTAAAACATTAAATACCCCATATCTTTGGCCATTCATCCCATTTAATCCGATGGCAATGTGGGAAGTTCTCGTGCGTTCTCCAATCCCTTTACAAGATACAAGACCAAGTGTTTTACATCCAAAACAGCAGGATAATCAAGGCTCCTAACTATAGAAGTTAGGAGTTTAGTTTTTGAGAACAAAAGTGTAATTTGTAACCTTAATTGAATTACTTTTTAATATAAAAGTGCAGACTGTTTTGTAAGATGAATTATAGTCGAAATTGCACACCTAATTGTGGAAATCAAAGGTTTATTGATATTTTTGTGGTAAAATAAGTTAAAAACGTTGTTCAATTAATAGGGGAGGTTTGTTAAATAAAGCGGTGTATTTACTTTTTATCTAGGGGGGAGCAAATAAATAATGTTAGGCCAGATTAAACAGTTTATTTTAGATAAAACCAGATTATTAAAAATAGAAGAACTGAATTTACCTGAGCAAGCTATTGAAGAGTTTGATGAAATGTTCATAAGATATATATCATCAAGTGATGGTAGTTTTTTTACATATAACAGTAAATACCCATTATACATGTTTTTGAATTATGTAATCGAGAATAAGAATGTAGTGGTACACGGTTCCAATAATTCCTCAATAAGTAAGTTTGAGCCAAGAAATAGTTCTCTCTTTAATGGTAAGCCAATTAAAGCTGTTTTTGCTTCATCTGACGGAGTATGGTCATTGTTTTTTGCAGTTCAAAATAGAAAAGGTTATGTTGGTTCCATAAGAAACCTGTGCTTATCAATTACTACTAATAAAGGAATAAAACGTTATTATTATTTTTCGACGAATAATAATACTCCGAAGCGTTGGACAAACGGAACGATATATTTCTTCTCAAAGAGCTTATTCAAACAAGGTGGAATTGGAGACGAATGGGTTTGTGAAAAAGAATTGGAACCACTTGCGAAAATAACCGTTACACCAAGTGACTTTCCTTTTTTAGATAAAGTCAGGGTCCATAGAGAAACTGAATCAGCGGTGAAAACTATTATAAAAGCACTGCTTTTTAAGATGTAAGCGTCGTGCCAACACTAATTGTTCCTAGATTGGCTTTATTCTTTATGGTAGCTCATATTTAAAAGCTCTTATCCCATTTGATCTTTTCATATCATATAACTATTTATATTTACTTATTATAGAAGGAGTTTTTTTGAAGGGTTTAATTACGGTTGCATCGAATAGGACTATTGTAGGGCGATTATTATAAAACTGTCTGTTAAAAAACTAATCACGCAAAAAATAACATTACATGTTTAGGAGTGGCGTTATTTAATTATGAGTAATAAAATCATTTATGGAGAGAAATTAAATCTTAGACCCATCCAAAAAGAAGATTTAAAAACATTATGGATACTTGTTTATGGAGAAGAAGATCCTGAGTTTAAAAAATGGGATGCGCCTTACTTTCCGTTAGAGAAGATTGAATACGACGTTTTTCATAACCATATGAGTAAAAGGATAGATGAGAATTTTGATGAGCGATTTTTGATTGTTGTCAATGACGAAATTATTGGAACAGTTAATTACTACTGGGAGCATCGCCCATCGAACTGGATGGAAATAGGGATCGGTATTTATAATCCAAAGTATTGGAGCGGGGGCTACGGTACTGAAGCGATTAAACTATGGATTAATTATTTGTTTGAGTCATACAAAGAAATCCCTCGTATTGGTTATACTACCTGGTCAGGTAACATTCGAATGATTCGGGTTGGAGAAAAGTTAGGAATGATTGAAGAAGCAAGAATTCGGAAATTTAGATTGTACAACGGTGTCTACTATGACTCTGTAAAAATGGGAATTCTGCGTGAAGAATGGGAACAGAAGCATTAATTATTTGACCGACTTCTTATTCAATGAAGCCGGTCTTTTTATATATTGTTTATGCAGACACTACTTCTTCAACTTCCCAATTCTCATTTACATATAATCCAATTACCTTCATCGGAATATCCCATGAGTTAATCAATTCTACGGAATGAATAATTTTACTAATCTTCTTTTCTCTTGAAACAGGATAACCTGCACAATCATAATGCCCAGCGACAGCCAAAACTTCGGAACCATGCCTTTCATAAGAAATCTTGACCTTCTCCTTTATTGCTTCAATCGTTTCTTCCGGTCCATAAAGTAATATTTTGTTTGGACCCGCTTCTGTGATCATATCAACATAATCAGCAGCATATTTTTCTTTCATCCAATTAATAATTGGCTCTTGAACTCGTCCATCCATACAATTTATCGCAGTAACAAACTTTCCCATATTCTCTCTCCTCAAAAAGTTTATACAAAGACTTCTCCATACTAATACCCATTAAATTAAAAATAAAACCATAAAATCCTATAATTTTTAAAAAATATTATTATTATTATAAAATGCACTCTAAAACTCGTGATTATCTATGTTCTACTGAGCACTTTCTATAGTTTAATTTTTATAATTTTGATATAATATCGTTCATGTAAAACAGATAAGGTGATGACCCATGTTAAAAAAATTCTTTTCATATTATAAACCTCACAGAAGACTTTTTATTATTGATTTTTCCAGTGCCATATTTGTGGCTCTTTTGGAACTGGCTTTCCCATTAGCCGTTCAATGGTATGTTGATGATTTAATTAAAGATGAAAATTGGAATCTAATCGTAACGGTTGGACTTCTACTGTTAGCCGTATATATACTGAGTACATTTTTGCAATATATCGTCAGTTACCTAGGACATAAGCTCGGAATTAATATTGAAACAGACATGCGTGAAGACTTGTTTGTCCATGTGCAAAGGCAGTCATTCAAGTTTTTTGACAATACGAAAACAGGTCATATTATGAGTCGAATTACGAACGACCTATTTGATATCGGCGAGCTTGCTCACCATGGACCTGAGGATGCTTTTATTTCAGTCATGACCTTTTTCGGTGCATTTATTATTATGTTTAATGTTAACCCCCAGCTAGCGTTGATTGCATTAATCATGGTTCCACTTCTGATTGCACTCGTTACATTTTGTAATATCGCCATGAATAAGGCGTGGAAAAATATGTACGTCAAAATTGCCGATGTCAATGCTCGTGTTGAAGATGCTGTATCTGGAGTTCGTGTCGTCCAATCATTTACAAATGAAGATTTTGAAATTGAGCGATTTAACAAAGATAATAAACTATTTAGAAAAGCTAAGTTGGTTGCTTACAAAGTCATGGCAGGAACCCATTCTAGTATTTATATGATGACACGGTTCTTTACTTTAGCCATTCTTGTTTTTGGTGCTTGGCTAAGCTTAAATGGGAAGCTCACTCATGGTGAATTAATAGGATTTGTTTTGTATACTAATGTACTCATTAAACCGATTGATAAAGTAAGCGCATTATTAGAATTATATCCTAAAGGAATGGCAGGATTTAAGAGGTTCCAAGATTTACTTTCGGAAGAACCAGAAATAGTCGACCGACCGAACGCTAAAGCTGTTCAATCATTACAAGGGAAAATCAAGTTTGACAATGTCCACTTTTCTTATGATCGATACAAGTCTGTTCTGGCTGGAATTAACTTAGAAATTAATCCTGGAGAAACGGTTGCTTTCGTTGGCCCATCTGGCGCTGGAAAAACAACGATCTGCACGCTCATTCCACGTTTTTACGATGTTGATAGTGGCTCGATTACCATTGATGGACTAGACATCCGCGACATTACAAAAAAATCATTGCGTTCGCAAATTGGTATTGTTCAACAAGATGTATTTCTATTTACAGGTACAGTCCGAGAAAATATTGCCTATGGAAAAAAAGATGCCACCGATGAGGAAATTATGGAAGCAGCACGTCGCGCACATCTACACGAAGTAATTGAAAAACTTCCAAATGGTTATGACACGCAAATCGGTGAACGGGGCCTTAAACTTTCAGGTGGACAGAAGCAACGAATGGCCATTGCTCGAATGTTTCTAAAAAATCCACCAATATTAATTTTAGACGAAGCAACATCTGCCCTGGATACAGAAACAGAAAAAATAATCCAAGCATCTCTAAATGACCTCTCTGAAAATCGGACAACTTTAGTGATTGCTCATAGACTAGCAACCATTCGCGATGCTGACCGAATCGTTGTTGTTACAGAAGATGGGATTGCAGAACAAGGGACGTATGAAGAATTACTTCAAATTGAGGGAGTTTTTTCGAATTTACACAACATACAATTTAATACGAATCATTGATAATAAAGTAAGGAAAATTTCCAATTGCATCATGCAGTGATATTGACGGTTCATATATCACTGCATTTTTTCTTAACAAATAATTGTTTTTCTATCACTTGAGGACTTTTATTTTTATATCTCGTCAGCGGTTCTCCTCGCATCGGATCTTATAAAAGTTTATAGCATGAGTGATTTCAATGTAATTAGACATCGCCGTGTTTGAACAATCACGACCCATGTTTGGACAATCACTACCTATCTTTGAACAAACACGACTCTTGTTTGAACAATCGCTAACCATCTTTGAACAATCATGACTCATCTTTGGACAATCGCTATCCATCTTTGAACAATCATGACTCATCTTTGGACAATCACTAACCATCTTTGAACAATTACGACCCATGTTTGGACAATCACTACCTATCTTTGGACAATCACAACCCAACTTTGAACAATCACAGCACAACTTTGGACAATTACAGTACAAGTTTGAACAAAGTTTGTTAGAATAAATAGAATAAGGAATGTTTTTGGTGAAAATTTAAAAAACATTTACTGCTAAAGATATTATTCGAATATTAACTGAAAAAGGGGTATTTATATGATTGATGAAATTAAACAATTCATTGAAGATTACCAGCCTTGGTCAAATCTTGGACTATCTATATTGATTTTTCTATTATTCTTATGGTTTAGAAAAATATTTGCTAACTACATATATAAACTTGTTCTAAAACTCGTAAAAAAAACACCTTCAGAAATTCTGCAACAGTTGTTCGTAGCATTTGAACAACCTCTTCGCTGGTTATTTGTCATTCTCGGTATTTATGTTGCCATGGGACCTTTCCCTTATTTTGAACAAGATAACCCATCGTTCATTCAACTAATAAGAATTTCTATCATTATATTAATAGCCTGGGGTTTCAACAATTTAGCTTCAAATTCAGCGATGCTGTTTAAAAGGCTTAACGAAAATACGAGAATAACAATTGATGATATATTAATCCCTTTTATATCTCGGGCTGTTCAATTTATCGTATTGGCGATTAGTTTTATCATCGTTATCGAAGAACTTGGCTATAACATAAGTGGATTTATTGCGGGTCTAGGGCTAGGTGGATTAGCTTTTGCCTTAGCTGCACAAGATGCATTAAAAAATCTATTCGGTGGCGTTGTCATAATCACAGAAAAACCTTTTGGGCTTGGTGATTGGATCAAAACACCTAGCGTTGAAGGTACAGTTGAGGATATTTCATTCAGGAGTACTAAAGTTCGAACATTTGCTCAAGCTTTAGTGATCGTACCAAACTCAACATTATCCAATGAAGCGATTATGAATTGGAGTGAGATGGGTAAACGTCGAATTAACTTTAATTTAGGCGTGGAATATAAAACACCTCGCTATAAACTACAACGAGTGGTTGAGCGTATTGAAGAAATGCTTCGAAATCATGAAGAGGTTCATCCTGAAACAATTTTTGTAACATTTGATGAATACAGCCACAATAGTTTAGATATATTCTTGTATTTCTTTACAAAAACGACTGTTTGGGAAAAGTATCTAAAAGCTAAGCAAGATATTAACTTTAAAATTATGGATATATTAGAGGAAGAAGACGTTTCTGTTGCCTTCCCTACAAGAACAGTTCATATCGATTCAAATACAGAAACAATAACAAATAAAGAAGAGAGTAATCCAGATAGCTAATATATTAAAGGAATTTCGCGAGCTTGGGCGAAATTCCTTTTTTGATTACTTTTTCTCCTCATGTTGATAATCCGTTACTACAACCCTTCCATTACTTACACTTAACGTCATAATCTCCACACCATATGGAGGATTATGTGCACCTTGGAACGTTGTCACCTGAACTTTTATGTTAAAACAAAATTGACAATTTGTCTTTTCAACTTCTAAAAATTTTGCATCAAATAAATCATACTGTTTCGGCCGTCCATAATAGCTTTCAACCGCCTCTGTTATGTGTGGTTCCAAAAGAGCCAATAATAATTCCCTTTCTTGTCCACTTATATCATGCTCTTCGGCTATCGTAGTCAAAGGTAGAGCAACACTTATTAATAATATCAATATAAAAGGAATTTTTCTGTTCAACTCCATCACCAGCCTATGCTCTTTTCACTTTATCGTTTACTGAAATGTTTTCAAACATACATATGTCATGTTTTTTTAACAAAAAGTAAAAAATAGTTTACATTGTGTAAAAAATATATTACTATTTGGTTAAGGTGGTGACGATTATTGAATCAGGAAGGAACTTTAAAAAGCAGATTGGCAGTTCTACGAGCAGAAAAAGGTTATTCACAAAAAGAAGTTGCTGAAATGGTCGGCGTTAGCAGGCAGACAATCGTTTCAATAGAAAAAAACCGTTATAATCCGTCATTAAAATTAGCCTTTGAACTTGCATTATTATTTGATGTTGAGATTAGTGATGTTTTTATATATGAAAAGGGAGGGATGAAGTAATATGGGTTTTTTCGCACTTATTTATGTTGTCGTTTTCTTTATTAGTATATTTATTAGTTTGAAATTCGAATGGAGTAAAGAAGGAAAAGATGAACGGGGTCAGCATATTTTGAGTACTTCTTATCGAATTGCTTTACCATTCCTACCACTAGGGTGGTTAGCGCTTGAACTAGTAAATGATTATTTATATGCTTTTAGTTTTGAACAATATAAGCGAGCGATTTGGTTTCTTGTAACAGGAATTTTTGTTATACATGCAACGTGTATTACCGTTTTAAGAAATCGATTGTAGCCGTTCTAAAATAACTTTAATGTCTTTGAGTAAAGTTTGGATTTCATTTTGATTAAAGTGAATTAACATTTGATCGTCCAACGTAACGACTTGTCCTTCTGGATGGTCTTGTTTTGATAAGTATTGATATAGCATTTGAAGCTGCTCTCTTTCAACTATTGATACTGTCTCTAAATGTTTGACTTGTTTAATAATAAACTCATTGTTTATTTGATCTAAGTTTCCAGAAATAATCTGACCATTCATATACATCACGACACCCCCTGTTTTATAATAGTTTGCCCATTACCTTTTAGAAATATGAATTTTATCGGAGTGTGAATCATGAAGAAAATATTAATTATTATTATTTGTTTAGTTGCTGTAATAGGAGTGACGTATATGTTTTTTAAAAATAATACGCAAACAAAGACAGAATCATTAACGATTGATCAGCATGAAGAGGACAAAATAGTAAAACTAGAGTCAGCCGAACAATTTATTGATTTATTTTTAAATAATCAATTTAAAGATATTTACAGTCAAACTAGTGATGACTTCAAATCTATGGTTACTGAAGACCAATTTAAAAGAATGGGAGAAGACTTTAATAAGGGTATCGCCTCATATCACTTAGTATCAACTACTAAACTTGGTGATCAGAGCGAATACCAGTGGATGAGTGACGATCAAAGTAAAGGGGTTAGAGCTTATTTTTCTAGCGACCTAATTATCGAAGGAATTTTAATCGTACCTATTAAAGCTAATCTAGAGTCGGACAATGTGTATACAGAAAATACATACCAAATGCCAATCAATGAAAAATGGTATGTTGGGTGGGGTGGAACAAATGAGCTTGTAAATTATCATTACCCACTCGAAAGCCAAAGATATGCTTACGATTTACTCATTGTAAAGGATGGCTATTCATACGACGGTGACCCAACAGTAAATGAAAATTATTATGCTTTCGGCAAAGATGCAGTTGCACCTAAGGAAGGAATTGTTGTAGCAACAGAAAATAGTCTAAAAGATAATAAGCCAGGTGTTGAAACTAATACCGAAAACCCACTTGGGAATTACGTCATTATTGAACATGACCATCAAGAATATAGTATTATTGGTCATTTAAAAGAAGGTAGTTTAACAGTTAATGAAGGTGATGAAGTAAAAGCTGGAGATTTTATTGGCCTTGTCGGTAATTCAGGTAACTCAAGTGAACGGCATATCCATTTTCAAGTATCTAATGGACAAGACCTATTCGAGTCACAATCATTGAGAATTAAATTTGAGAATAACTTGAATCCAATTAGAGGGGAATATGTAGACGGTTTTTAAGATAGTCAGTTTGCTATGTATTTGTTTAGACATTTTTTTAAAATTAAGGAGATGGTAGCTTGAAAGTAAAAACGTTTTCTGCAGCAACTGAAAAAACTCTGGATAAGCGCATCAATCAATTTTTAAATGACCCTTCTTTAGAATTAATAGATATCAAATTTTCATATTCGATATTCACTTTTAGTGCCATGGTCATTTACAAATAGATTTATAAATTATTTCGTGGATAATAGGTTCAGGATATAACTAAATTATAATAACCAAATGAGATAATGAACTAACAGGCGCAGGAATGCGTAGACTCCAGATCGACAAACAATGCCATGTCTTCGTCGACCAGGAGTCTTAACCAGCCACCCTAAAGTACACAAAGAATATTCACGGTGCTATTTGATGCATTAATTTTATAACTATTTTCACTGCCTCTTAACTTATCAAATCCTCCCTACTCTCCCATCTGTTAGCCATAAAGTTCTCAAGCTCTCCTGTATTTCCATTAACATAATAGATTTTATTGATTGTATCTAACTTTATATTTACCTTCCATATTGGTAAATACGCTAAAAAGAGGTCGTGGAGTTCATGTAAAGGCTTTTTCAGTATATATGAGCGATTAATTTGTTTTTGCTGAACATCTTCAATATACTTTTTCACCTCTTCTTCTTGATTAATCACTAACTTTCTCAGTTCATCGCCATTTACTTCCACCTTCTGTATAACTGGTACACTTGAAAATACCCCCCGATACCCCGAAACCGCATCAACAAAAATCATGTTCGGTGTTTTACGTGGCGGAAAAGGTGGCCTTTCAGCTACAATTACTGTTTTTGCTAACCAAAAAGGATGATAAATAAGTTGACATTGTTCACTATTATTTTTTAAATAATTTACGTTGATTTGTTTGTTAAGTCTATTTGTAAAGGGCAGTCCTTTATAAATATACCGATATACATTTTCTTTAGTAATTTCCGAATGACCTATACGTTTAATTTGCAGCTTCTTTTTATGACGCATATTGAATCACCCTTCTATCTATTTGATTCCATGATAATAATCGACTCTATCTTGCATTTGTCTTGATGGTGGCTCAGTCATTAAACTAACAATAATCATTAATGCTAAAGATATAGGCGCAGCGATAATCGGCTCTGCATTTGTAGGTAAATCTGCAAAAACCATTAATATAACAAACATCAATGCACCACTGACCATTCCAACAAGAGCACCATGTTTGTTAGCTCGCTTCCACCAAATTCCGAGAACAAGTGGAAAACCAAACGAAGATAGTAAAAATCCACCGACCCAACCGACCATGACAGCAATAATTCCAGGAGGTTCAATGGCAATGATGATTCCAACGATACTGGCAAAAATCATCACGATTAAACCAAAACCTGTAACAAATCTCTCACTCGCATTTTTATTAATATGTTCTTTATAAATATCATGAGCAATGCCTGCTGAAATCGCTAACAACATCGCATCTGCTGATGACATGATTGCAGCTAATAAACCAGCCAACATAACCCCGCCTAAAATAGGTGGTAAGTAGGTCTCAATCACGTTAACGAAAATCATATCCGTATTATCTAACGATTCGAGAATACCTAACTGTGCCCCCGCAACAGTGACAACGAATCCTGCCAAAAATAACGTTAAATAAATTAATGTTCCCCACATCCCAGTGCGTCGTGCTGTTTTCGCATCTTTTGAAGCAAAATTACGCATGATGACCGATGGGGAGATAATTCCAAACCACAAAAACGCTATAAAAATTCCAAAATAACTCATCCATGGTAGCTTCATGTCCCCAAACGTTGGATCAACAGCTAAAGCTTCATTTAATAAAACGGTTAAACTACCAAAATCACTTAATATGAATAGAGCTAATATGACGATACCAATGATCATGATGGCCCCTTGTATAAGGTCAGTGTACGTAATTGCCCACATCCCACCGAGAGCCGCATACAACGTAAAACCTAACCCTAAAACAATAACTGCTGTTAAATAATCTAATCCAAGGACGTAAGATCCAATAATTCCAGCCGCCGTAAGCTGTGGGACCATATAAAAAGTCATCCCAATAACGACTATAACTGCAGCGATAATTTGTACGGATGTCCCAAATCGTTGTTTGAAAAAGTCCGGAACTGTTTTAACACCAGCCCGGCGAATTTGACCCGCGACTAAAAACATTGCAAAAGGCAAGATAGCAATAACACCAAAAGCATATGTGAAAAAGTAAGGTAACCCGTTTTTCACTCCACCACCAACGGCACCTAGTAACGAACTTGAACTGGCAACAGCGGCGAAGATGGCAAAAGCACCAACAAACGTGTTAATGCTTCTTCCCGCTGTAAAATAATCGCTTTCTGACTGACGAGCTCGTTTATAAAAATAAATTCCTATTAAAGTCATAATTAATAAATATGTTAATAAAATGACTGATTCCGTTACTCTCATTGCTCATCCTCTCCTTTTTCAAAGATTTATTGCTCCTCTTTTTTCTCAATCCAAATGACATAAATGACTCCGAGCAAAAACCAATAAAATAAGCCAAAAAACATAAGCCAACCAACAAGTGAGACGCCTAACCAATACGTTTGCGCCGGCCACCACAAAAAGACGAATAAGGCGTAAACAACTAGCGCAACCGTCAGAAGTAAACCAGGATCCTTCATCTTAGATCTGTTCGCCACTCTTATCACCTCAGTTGTTATTATTTGAATATTCTTATTACTATTAGATGAAGACAATCACTCAGAAATGACAGGCAATTATTTTTAACTAAATCAAGGTGTTCGTTTTTTTACAAAAAAATGTATTAGACGAGCCTTTATGAAAAGATATTCTAAAAAATAACAAAAAACGTATATAGGAAGAGTACGCTTCATATTATCTAATAGTCTAAAAATATTAAGATAGGAAAGGTGATTGAATGGATAAGGATCAACATAAAAAATCTCAATCAAAAGATAATAAAAACCAACAACCAACAGAAGAAAGACATATGAATCCTGGCCCCAAAGACCCTAAAGATCAACAGCTTGAACAATACCGGAGGCGAAATACTGGTCCTGGAGAAAAGATGACCGAAGAAAGTGGCATAAAGGTATCTAATGACACAACCTCATTAAGAGCGGGTAGGCGTGGCCCGTCACTACTACAGGATTTTCATTTTTACAAAAAGCAGACACATTTTAACAGGGAGCGCATACCCGAAAAAGTCGTTCATGCTAGAGGTTTCGGAGTGTACGGAGAATTTGAAACCTATGAATCTTTAAGACATCTGACACGTGCACATTTTCTAGGAGAAGCAGGTCGTAAAACACCTGTATTTGTTCGTTTTTCAAACTTTATCGGAAGTAAAGGTTCTAAAGATACTGCAGTAGATATACGTGGATTTGCAACTAAGTTTTATACCCAAGAAGGAAATTACGATATGTTAGCACTCCAATTTCCTATTTTCATTCTTGCGGATGCTATGAAGTTCATGGATGTAACACACTCTGTAAAACCTAATCCGATCACAGATATTCCACAGGCAACTGTCGCTCATGATTCATTTTGGGACTATGTAGCAAACAACCAGGAGTCTGCACATATGGTTATGTGGCTCATGTCAATGAGAGGACGTCCAAGAAGCTGGCGAATGATGTCTGGTTGGCCAATTAATACGTTTCGTTTTATTAATGAACATGGAAAATCTACTTTTGTAAGATTTAAATGGGAACCTAAGCTAGGTGTCCATTCATTATTACTTGATGAGGCAAATATTATTGGTGGTGTTGATCCAGACTTTCACCGCCGAGATATCGTTGAAGCGATTAAAATGGGGGCGTACCCAGAATATGAATTAGGTATTCAGTTAATCGATGAAGAAGAACAGTTCAATTACGACTTCGATATTTTAGATGATACAAAACTATGGCCAGAAGAAGTCGTGCCTGTACATTACGTTGGTAAAATGACATTAAATCGTTTAGTAGATAATTTCTTTGCTGAAGAAGAACAATCTGTCTTTGATCCATCCAATGTTGTTCCAGGAATCGGATTTACAAATGATCCCGTATTACAAGGAAGAGCGATCGCTTATAGAGATACAGAATTATACCGTCAACATTCCGCAAATATCGAAGACATTCCAGTTAACAAACCAATCGTTGAGAAAAATTATAATTTACGAGATAGTTATCAAAGACATCGTATTGATGTTGATTATGTCAATTATCATAACAATTCATTAGCTGGTAATACACCTTCAGAGGCTTCATTTGAAGAAGGCGGTTATGTCCATTATCCAGAAGAAGTAGATGGACATATAACAAGAGAGCTACCAAGTGAATCGTTTTATGACTTCTTCTCACAGGCTAGAATATTTTGGAATAGTTTATCACTCGCAGAAAAACAAGATCTAACCCATACATTTATTTATCACCTTGGATATGTCAAAAGTAAATCTGTTAGACAACAGAATGTAGAAATGTGGGCTAATGTTGACACTGAACTGGCATGTACGATTGCTGATCATATTGGTGTAGACCGACCAAAAGGGACAAATGTACCCGTATCAACAAGTTATCCGTCTCTTAGCCAAGCGACTACGCCTCATTTGCCTTATACTCAAAAGGTAGGCGTTCTTATCGGTGATGGATTTAATGGAGAAGAAGTGACTCATGTATTAAATTACCTTAAAGAAAACTGGGTTTTCATGGATATAATTAGTGAAAAACTTGGAGTAGTAACAGGCCATTGCGGTACAAAAATTGAAGTGAACGAAACATTTACCACTACTTACCCTGTACTATACGATTCAATCTATGTTGTTGGTGGTACAGCAGATAATGAAGCAAAATTCAAACAAGATATTATGGAATTCGTCAATGAACAATACAAACGATATAAACCCATTGGTGTTGCCACTACAGGGCAGCCATTTATAAATAGAACAGAAAATAATAACTTAGCTGGGGTTGTATTTGCAGCCAATAACCCTGATTTTAGTCAAGACTTTATCTCCGCTATTGCACAACAACGTTTTTGGAACAGAACATAACCTTTATCTTGTAGAACATTCAAATGTTTGACCCTTTATATAGGTAAAATATAAAATATTACCTATCGTTTTTGGGACAAATCAATTTGAATGTTCTTTTTTGCTAAAAATTGAACAAGCATAAACGACCAAAACATAGGAATTTCATTGATTAAATCAATCTCCGTTAAAAGATTGTTCATATTTTTTCCCTTAAGTGTGATATAACTCACAGATTACATAGAAAGAATGGGTTAAATTTAGATTGAACGTAAAACAGGAGGGATATTTATGGAACAAAGATTTACGATGGAGTCCAAAACGGGTGATATCGTCACACAATTCGCAAGAGCGAGTCAAATATTTAAACAATACAAAATTAACTTCTGCTGCTCCGGGGATGTACCTATAGGTGAAGCTCTTGAGAGAAAAAATTTAGATAAAGATGCTGTACTTCAAGAAATCAACGACCTTTTTAGAACATCTGAATCTGAAAGGGAAAATCAAATTGACTGGACAGCAAAAAAAGATAGTGTTTTAATCGACCACATTATAAAAAGACACCATCAATATATGAATGAAGTCTTACCTGAATTAAGCACTTACGTCACTAAAGTACAACGTGTACACGGTGGGAACCATCCAGAATTAACAACGGTTTATACACTATATCACCAGTTAAAAGATGAACTTGAACACCACCAATATATTGAAGAAAAATACTTATTTCCTGAAATCATCGAACATGAAAAAGACCGCACTGATGTTGACCGACTAAAGGAAATTATTGATCGCATTCACGAGTTAGAGAATGAGCATGATGGAGCGATTAGATTATTATCGAAAATACGTGAAGTTACTAATGATTATAAAATTCCACCTCGTGCTTGTAATACATTTACACTAACTTATTTAAAACTAGAAGAATTAGAATCAGATTTATTTGAGCATATCCATTTAGAAAATAATATTCTCTTCTCGCGTTTGATGGACGAATATTTCGATTAATAGGATAAAAACAGGTATGATTAAAAGCAGGTTACAATATTGGACCTGCTTTTAATAGAATGATGAAAGAAGGTGTTAATATGGCTAAGAAAAAGAAAAGCAAAATCGTTTTGCCTAAAGAGCATGGATCATGGGCTATGTACTTATTACCTGTCTTATTAGGCATCCTATTTACGGAACCAAACTGGCTACACCTTTTCTTTGCTATCGGTTGGTTTTTCTTATACCTAACATCAACACCGCTATTAAATATTTTTAGAAACAAAAGAAAAGCAGATAAAATGATGCCTTGGGTGTTAGGATATGGTATTACAGCGGTTATCTTTTTAATACCCATTGTTATTTTCATGCCTGAGGTGACACTGTTTGGTTTTGCAATGATTCCATTTCTATTAATTAGCGTCTATTTTATTAAAAAAAGAAATGAACGTTCTTTAATTAATGACTTGAGTGGCATTTTAATCTTCACTATTGGTGGGGCGGCGAGTTATTACATTGGAAAAGAAGCTGTTACGACAGAAATGTTTCTTTTATTAATTGTGACGACGGCCTACTTTCTTGGAAGTGCTTTTTATATCAAATCATTAATTCGCGAGTTAAAAAATCCGAAGTTTAAATGGAAATCACATATGTATCATATCTTTTTACTCATCTTACCTTTTATTATTAGATGGGAAATGTTAATCTTTGCTTTCTTACCATCAGTTATTAAAGATTGGGTCACACCAAGAACAGGTGTTATTAAGCCCATGCATTCTGGCATCATAGAGATTATCAATGCGATTATCTTTTTAACATTAGTTTTAATTGTCTAAAAAGTGAGGTTGTTGAAATTGTGGATCTATCAAAAAGCAATCTTCTTTTCACTAGGCATGCTATCATTGTCTGTCGGTTTAGTTGGTGTCGTTTTACCGTTAATACCAACAACACCCTTATTACTATTAGCAGCAGGCTGTTTTGCTCGGAGTTCGGAACGACTTCACCATTGGGTACTGTACAATAAATATTTCGGTGATTACGTTAGAGCTTTTCAAGAAGGGAAAAAGATACCACTAAAGACAAAGATTTTTGCCATTTCAATGGTTTGGATCTTTATTACTGTTTCAGCACTTTTTTTCGTTGATCCAATCGCTCTTAAATTGATGCTATTTCTAATAGCGTTATTAGTAAGCCTTTATATTTCATCCAAATGACTAAATCGAAAGGGATTTGGTCATTTTTTATTGTATGGCTGTTTATAGTATTTTTGTCTTTACAAATCACTTTTTCGATTAATATTTCTAAAAGGTTCTTCTTGTTCAAAATGTACAAATGTTATTTCGATTTTTTCCATTAAAGTTTTTAAAGCGAACTCACCTTGTCTAAGTTGTTCTGCAATTATTTCTTTCACAGAATGATGATAAATGGCGATTAACGGTTGTTCTCTGCCCCTAACAATCGGGATAATTGCTTGTACATCAGGGGTAAGGTGTTGCAAGAGCTGTTCAATAATTTCTGATTCTATAAATGGCACATCAACAGGTAGAACCAAATACCATGAAGATTCATATTGCCTCATAGCAGACAATATACCAACAAGTGGCCCCTGACCTTTGAACTGGGGGTCATCAATAATCACTTTAATCTGCTCAGTCTGCTTAAAACTATCTTTTAACTCTTCAGAAGTAGCGATTAATATTTTGTCACAAAACGGGGTTAATGCCTTTAGAGAGTAATGATAAAACGGAAGATCATTTAATTTGGCAAAGGCTTTAGGAGATCCGAATCGTTTAGACTGACCACCCCCGACTATAATTCCTATAATTTCTGTCATGCTCTACCACTACTTTCTTATGAGCTTTATCCTTTAGACTATTTAAGACAATGTTTGAACAATTGCATCCCCACTTTGAACAATCACAGCTCATGTTTGAACAATTGCATCCCTACTTTGAACAATCACAACATAGTTTTGAACAAAAATAACTATCCATTAACTGAGCTTATGATTTAGATCATTCTCTAACCATTTTAGTATGTCATTTATATTCTTTCGTTGAATAACCGAAAACATATTTTCATTCTCATCTAATTTAACTTTTGAAACAACCAATTTAACATTAGAAAGCTCATCCAATAATACTTGATCATCTTTAGATCTTATTAAAACTATTTTATTAAAATCCAAGTTTTTATAGCCTTCAATAATTAACAAATCAACTTTTATTAATCGATAAAAATTCAGAATTTGATCGATAGTCCATTTCTCTTGATTAATCGTTAATTGAAGCGTTCCTTCTCCTTCAACGCCTGTCATATTAGCACCAGCTTGTTCATGTTTATATGTGTCAGTGTTTTGCAGCATGTCAGTCCTTCCACCATGACCATGATGCTTAAGTGTAGCGACACTCATACTTTTCTTTGAAAAATGCTGAACGATATGGTTAACTAGAGTCGTTTTTCCGCTATTTTTATATCCAACTACTTGTAAAATAAGCATATTTAACATCCTATCTTATTTACTACTTTATGTTACTATAACAGTATAAAATCTATGTAAAGGTTAGTGATCCAAATGAGTAAGTTTACACATTTTAATGAGCATGGCCGCGCAAAGATGGTTGATATTTCAAATAAAAATGAAAGTGCTCGTATTGCAACAGCTCGCTCAAGTGTCATCATGAATCAAGAGATCTATGAGAACATAACCCAACAAAAAAATAAAAAAGGTGACGTTCTTAATGTTGCACAAATCGCAGGAATCATGGGAGCTAAACAGACGGCTAACCTCATCCCGATGTGTCATCCTATTCCGATTAGTGGTGTTGACCTAGCCTTTCATTGGTTAACTCATGATGAAGACGAGTTCGAATTAGAAATAAAAGCGACCGTTAAAACAGTTGGTTCTACAGGGGTTGAAATGGAAGCCTTAACGGCAGCAAACACAGCCGCATTAACAGTATACGATATGTGTAAAGCCATCGATAAAGGTATGATTATTGGTCAAACCTATCTTGTCGAAAAAAGTGGCGGAAAAAGTGGTGATTACCGCCGTGAATAAATTGAGATGAGAAGAGTATGAACTTTTCTCACTCAATCTGCTTTTGTTCGGTTTATGAATAGTAATAAAATAAATGAAAACAAAATGCTAAATATAACGTAATAAGATGCGACCTTCGTATTTCCTGTTTCAATGGCTAAGTAAATGGCCGTTGGAACTGTTTGTGTTTGTCCGGGAATATTTCCTGCAAACATTAACGTCGCTCCAAACTCACCAAAAGCCCTCGTAAAACTTAAAATAATTCCTGCAATCATACTTCGATAGGCAAGAGGCATTGTCATGGTTAGCCAAACTCTCATCTCTGAAGCGCCATCGACTCTTGCTGCATCTAGAATTCTTTGATCAACAGATAAATAGCCTGTTTTTACTGATTGGTACATAAGTGGAAATGAAACGACAACGGCTGCGATAATTGCTGCTGTCGCTGTAAACAAAAGTGTTTGTCCTGTGAGCCACTCAATGAACTGACCGACAAAACTATTTCTCCCAAAAATAATGATTAATAAAAAGCCAACAACTGTTGGTGGTAATACGAGTGGCATATAAAAAATTGTTTCAATGATTGATTTGCCTTTAAATTTTTTATTAACAATTAGATGTGCAGCACTTACGCCTAAGATTAACGTAATCACTGTTGCTATTATAGAAACATAAAAAGAAAGCTGGATCGGAAACCATGACCATTCCATTATTTTTCCACCAACTTTCTAGCTTGATCATTAATCAAAAACCCATTTTTCTCAAAAACATTTAAGCTTGGCTCACTCACAACATATTCATAAAATAAGGAAGCCGCTTCACTAGTTTTATCATTTCTAACTTTAGTTATATAGTAATCAATTGATTCATGTAATTGTTGATCAATTGAAGTAATTCGCACTAACTGATCTGCTAAAAGTAAATCACTTTCATAAATCACACCTGCTTGAACAGCACCTTCGTTTAGAAGCTGTTTCACATGTGAAGCATTTTTACCATATATTAAACGGTTTTCGCTCTGTAGTTTGTCCCATACATTAAGTGATTCAAAGGCTTGTTTTGCATATGTACCTACAGGGACCGCTTCAGGTGTAGCTATAGCAATCGTTACATCTGATTCAATCAATTCATCTAATGTATTAAATGAATAGTCTTCATTTTGAACAATAACTAGTTGATTGTTGAGTAAAGGCATCGCTTCTTCGATTAATCCTTTATCATTTAATATTTCATAATCATAGTGAGAAGCAATTAAAAACAAATCAACAGGAGCCCCTTGTTCAATTTGTTTACGAAGCGTTCCCGAACCATCAAAATTAAAAACAACTTTTATATGTGGATAATCTTCACTAAACTGTTTTTTTATTTCTATCAAACTATTCGTTAAGCTTGATGCTGCGGATACCGTAATTTTTGTATGAGACTGATTATCTGACTGACAACCAACGATGACAATTATACTGATTATGAGGATGAATTTAGCTATTTTCAATTGTCTTCACCTATTCGATTATAAATCTTTGTTTATTTCCATAACGATATGTCCGATTTCTGGTATAATCAATTTTTCCATTGCAAGCTTCACAGCCCCACTTGAACCAGGAATAGAGAAGATTGCTTTATTTCCTGCAACACCAGCTATAGCACGAGACATAATACTTGCTGAACCAATATCGAGCTCGTAACTTAAATAACGAAATAATTCCCCAAAACCAGGAAGCTCTTTATCTAAAAATGGGCTGACTGATTCTATCGTCACATCACGTTTTGCAATTCCTGTTCCACCGTTCAAAATAATAACATCGACATCGTCTTTACCTAGTAATTCCTTAAGAGTCTGTTGAATAAACTGTTGATCATCTTTTACAATTTGTCGACCTACGATAAAATGACCTGATTCTATAAGTAATTGTTCAATTAATTTACCACTCTTGTCCGTATGAAAATCTCTCGTGTCACTCACTGTAATAATGGCACACGACACCTTTTTTGGAGATACTTCTCTATGTTTTTTTAACATATATACCTTTGACCCCTTACATCAACTATTTATCCACCACTTACTGGAGGAATAAGAGCTATTGTATCGTCACTATTAATCATATCATCATCTTTGGCATATTCTTCATTAACGGCAATCATTACATTATTTATTTGATGTAATGAATATTGCTCCTCAAGTAACTGTTTAAACGCCTCTACAGTCAGTGGATGTTCTAAATCTATTTGTATTTCAGCTTGACCCACCTGTTCCTGCAGATGAGCAAATAGTAATACTTTAACCATTATTTTCACCCTTTAAATTTGGTTTTCCAGATGGATAGGGCACATTTTCAAGCTGGTCACCTATCCATGTTTCTCCAGATTCCCAATGCTCTTTTTTCCAGATTGGTACGATTTGTTTAATTCGTTCTATCGCATATTGATTCGCTTCATACGCTTCTTTTCTATGAGGTGATGAGACCGCTATAACAACAGCAATGTCTGTTATATCTAAATGACCAATACGATGGGTAATAGCAATTAATGTATCCGGCCATTTTTCTTGAACTTCTTCACCTATTTTTTCTAACATTTTAACAGCCATTGGAACATAAGCTTGATATTCTAAATAAATTGTTCGCTTTCCCTTCGTCCACTCTCTTACTGATCCGATAAAAGTCGTAATTGCGCCTGCTTCTCTTCGTACTACTTTATCAATTAACTGTTGTGGATTAATTGGTTCATCTACTATTTCAAACAATTGCTTATTCAAAAGAAACACCTCTTTGGTCTTCTAACAAAATAACATCTACTTCCATACCTTCTGAATAGCCTCTCGTCCCACTAGGAAGCATAATGAGGACATCTGCCATCGCTAATGATGAAACAACATTTGACTTATCTAAACCGGACGGGGTAGCGATTAATTTTCCACTATCATAACTTAAAATTCCTCTTACAAAGCGATCAAAAGGATTCGGCTTAGGGAAATCTTTGCCTAGCATTGCCTTTTCACGTTTTAAATGAGGCGTATTACTATGAAGAAATGTGCGAATAATCGGTCGTGTAAACAATTCAAATCCGACATAACAAGCTGACGGATTACCTGATAGCCCAAATAAAAGCTGACCATTAAGCTCTGCTATCGTTGTCACGCTACCTGGGCGCATACCGACTTTGTTGAATAAAACATTTGCACCTAACTTTTTATAAATATCAGGCAAATAATCGTAATCACCAACAGAAACGCCACCCGTCGTAATAAGAAAGTCAACTTTATCTAACGCTTCTTTCACTTGGTGATAACACGTGTCAAAGTCATCACTAAATTGCCCTAAGTAAACGGGTTTCCCACCCGCCCTTATAATTTGTGAATAAATCATATAAGCATTACTATTTCTTATTTTTCCGAATTGAAGGGGTTCGTCAACCTCTAATAATTCACTACCAGTTGCGATAATGCCGATTTTTGGTTTTTTGCTAACTGGTACTTGTTTATATCCAAATGTCGCAAGTAAAGCAACCGTGCCTGGATTAATATATGTACCTTTAGGTGTCAAAATCGTTCCTTCTTTCGTATCTTCACCTTTAAAAGAAATATTATCTCCACTACGAAACGTTCTTTTAATTTCAGCATATTTTTTTCCGCTAATTTCAACATCTTTGGCAAGCTCTAACATGACAACAGCATCACAACCATCAGGAATGGCTGCCCCCGTCATAATTCGAACGGCCTCTCCTTCTCCGACTTTTTTGGGATAAACACTACCGGCTCCAATCTCATCAACGACATCCAATAGAATCGGAGTTTCGCGTGAGGCATTAACTGTATCTTCTGAACGAATCGCATATCCATCATAAGGTGAGCGATCAAACATCGGCACATCATGATCAGCGATTAAGTCCTCACCTAAGAAGCGACCATAACTTTCTTCAATCGGAACAAACTCTACACTACCATGAATAGCATATTTCATTGTTCTTTCAATCGCTTCTTTTACTTTAATCGGCTTTCTACGTTCTACCATATTTTAAAACCTACCCTACTAATTGATAATATACTCTCTTAGCTTCTTCTATTGAATTCGTTCCGTGTACAAGTGTACGTCCATCCCGGAACAAAACTAATCGATACGTTTTATATTCTAACGAAAGTAAAAATTCATTACCTTTAACGATCCCTAGCTTACTCAAACGTTGACCCATTTCTTGTAGTTCGAATTTCTTATTTGTTCTTATTTGCACGGTATTTCTACCACATAACACTTCTGTCTTAGGTCCATGTTCATCTGTTAAATAAGGATAATTAGCCTTTTCTCCACATGTTGCACAATGGTCTTCCTTTGCTCGTTCTACTCCAATCGTTTGATAGTAGTTATTCCATAAATCAAACATCACTAAACGTGTTCTTAGTGATGCAACATCTTCTACTAATAGTTTCAATGCTTCTGTTGTTTGATGAACAACAACCATTTGTACGGCGGGTGAAATGATTCCAACAGAATCACATGTTGCCCCTGATACAGGTGTTGCTTGTAAAATACAGCTCAAGCACGGTGTGTCTCCAGGCAATATTGTATAACTCATACCAGAACTACCAACACAAGAACCGAAAATCCACGGCACGTCATACTTATGGATCAAATCATTCATATAAAAACGTATATCATAATTGTCCGTTGCATCAATTACGACATCTACCGTTCCCATCATTGTTTCAAGGTCTCCGATTGTAGCATCCATGACATGAGCATCAACAACAATTTCAGAATTAATTTTCTCCAATCTTCTTTTAGCAGCGACTGCTTTTGGAAGTTGGTCATAAACATCTTCTTCTGAAAATAATTGCTGTCTTTGCAAGTTACTAAGCTCAACATAGTCACGATCAACAAGAGTTAGCTTACCAACACCTGAACGCGCTAATATTTCAGCATTTGCTGTCCCTAATGCACCAACACCAATAATTAAGACATGTTTTCTTTTAATTTTTTCTTGCCCAGTTTCGCCAATTTTATGGAATAACATTTGGCGAGAATAACGGTCACTCACGTTAGACCTCTTCCCTTCTATCACTATCCGCCGATATATGACATTTCGATTTTCTTTTTGTTTTTGGCCGTCTCTTCAGTACGTTCATCAGAATAACGATCTTTTCTATTTTTCCAAACTGGTGTAAACGTTGATTTAATCTCTTCATCCGTTGCACCAGTTCTTAATAGTTGTCTTAAATCAAAACCATTGCCAGCAAATAAACAGGTGAAAAATTTACCATCAGCAGATATTCGACCACGTGTACAAGTCGAGCAAAACGTTTCCGATACTGACGTAATAAACCCAACTTCTGTTTTAGTTCCGACATAACGATATCTTTGTGCGACTTCACCTATATAGTCTTTGTCAACGGGTTCTAATTCAAAATGTTTTGATAGTAATTCAATGATTTCCTTTTTCGTGATCACATGACTATAATCCCAGCCGTTCGATTGTCCAACATCCATGAATTCGATATAACGTAGCGTAACGCCTTTTTGTTTAAAGTATTTAGCCATCGGAATGATTTCTTGCTCATTCATTCCTTTTTTCACAACCATATTCACTTTTACTCCAAGTCCGACTTTCTTCGCTTCTTCAATTCCTTCTAGAACTCTTTCAGATTTAGCGCCAACTGAATTAATGGAAGAAAATATTTGGTTATCAATAGCATCGAGACTGACATTGACTCGCTTTAACCCAGTATCTTTTAGCTTTTTGGCGAAGTTTTTAAGTAAAAAACCGTTTGTCGTTAAGCCAATATCTTCTAATCCGTCAATGGCATATAGCTTTTCGATTAAATCTGGTAAGTCCCTTCTTAATAAAGGCTCGCCACCCGTTAATCTAATTTTTTTAACACCTAGTTCAACAAAAACTCGCGCTAACCGTTCGATTTCTTCAAAACTTAAAAGCTGTGACCGACGCATAAATTCAAAATCGTCACCAAAAATCTCCTTTGGCATACAGTAAACACATCTAAAATTACAGCGATCAGTCACTGAGATGCGTAAATCTTGTAGTGGCCTGCCGAACTTATCCTGTAATAGAATGCTACTCATGTAAAAACCTCTTTCAAAAAAATATTTTGAAGTTTCCAGTCAATTAAATATTAATATCAAGTCTATGCACAAAAAACGAATAATATATTTACCTCTACCCGCCCGAGAAAGAAAAAAAAATCTATTTGATACGTTTCAAGCTTTTGAATCGTACTAAATGAAATTTGGAAATATTCCTCCCTTTCTATTCAGTGTAAAATACTTTCATAGCGATTGTCGAGATTATGTGCTTAGTTGCTTCTCAAGGATTCACCGTTGTAATTGTGTATCGGATACTCATGATCCTAACTATACCAATCGTCACTCTCCTGACACATTTAGCGAATTTCAGTGACGAATGTCACAGCGAACAGCTTTTTGCTAATTTACAATATAGACAGAAAACAAGGAGGGGATCACATTGTTTGAGCGCGATTATAACGAAAACCCATTTATCGTCATTTGGGAGTTAACGAGAGCTTGCCAATTAAAATGTTTACATTGTCGAGCAGAGGCGCAATATAAAAGAGACCCTAGGGAACTATCATTTGAAGAAGGTAAACATTTAATTGATCAAATCTATGAAATGGACAATCCAATGCTTGTTTTTACAGGCGGAGATCCACTTATGAGAGAAGATGTATACGATATAGCCGATTATGCAATAAAAAAAGGTGTGCGTGTATCGATGACTCCGAGCGCAACACCTAATGTAACAAAAGAAGCGATTCAAAAAGCAAAAGATGTCGGCCTTGCACGTTGGGCATTCAGTTTAGATGGACCAACTGCAGAAATTCATGATCACTTCAGAGGAACTAAAGGTTCATTTGACTTAACGATGAAATCTATTGAATACTTACACGAACTAGAGATTCCAATTCAAATCAATACCGTTATTTCTCGTTACAATGTTGACGTCTTAGATGAGATGGCAAAGGTTGTTGAGGATTTAAACTGTGTCTTATGGAGTGTCTTTTTCTTAGTTCCAACAGGACGCGGACAAGAAAAAGATATGATCTCACCAGCTGAGCATGAGCAAGTATTAAGATGGCTCTATCAAGTGAGTAAAAGAGTGCCATTTGATATTAAAACGACAGCCGCCCAACACTATCGCCGAGTCGTTATTCAACATAAAATGAGAGAGCATACAAATGAACATGATCAAATAGCTTATGAAGATGCACTTATGAAAGGTACAACCGGTTCGATTGACGGTTTAGGCCGTGCACCAAAAGGGGTGAATGATGGCAATGGGTTTGTTTTCATCAGCCATATTGGAGACGTTTATCCGAGTGGACTGCTACCAGTTAAAGCTGGGAACGTGCGTGAAAATGGGCTAGCCGATATTTACCGAAATTCACCTATTTTTAAAGCATTACGAGATCCTGATCAATATAAAGGTAAATGTGGTGTTTGTGAATTCCGTCATGTCTGTGGAGGTTCGCGTTCACGAGCTTATGCAGTTACAGGAGATTATTTAGAAAGCGAACCTTATTGTGTCTATATACCGAAAGCTATGCGCAAGAAAAAAATAGCGAAATGAGAATAAGTTTTGTAATATAAAGACGCTTGGACAGTTAACATTTGTCCAAGCGTCTATTGTTCGAGTCATTTTTTTCTTAAAGAAAACCAATCAGCTATTCTGTTTACATCCTCTGCTCTCATTTCCTTCATTTCAATATGCCTTCCAGCAAAATTATTTAAAATAGACACATTAAAGGAAGCGAGACCTTGTTTCCGGTGTATAATATGTTGCAATTGTGAGAAGGACTGAATTCGTCGATGCTTTAAAAATAAGGTTTCTTTACCTATGTTGCGAAAGACTAACGTTAATTGTTGTTCTTTTTCATCTAAAAAATAACTAGCTGTTTGATACTTAGCAAGCCCAAACATCGCAGTAACTCCACAAATAATAGCTGGGATGAGATACCAATCTGAAAAGAAAATGGCCACCACAATCAGTGCAATAATTGGTATCGCTAATGAACGTACTAAATAATAAGGTAAACTTCTTTTTGGTAAATGAATGAAGTCAGTAGGAACATCCTGATACTCAGGTAATATTTTTTCCAAAAACGAATTAACGTCTGACTTTTTTATTATTGGCAATAGCAATGTTCGTGAATCTGACCCTTCTTTCGTTTCACCTCCAGCTATTTCCACATAAATGGTGGCAAGTCCAAAAGGCTGACGAATAAGGCTTTCTTTTACCCCGACCGCTTGAATCCGTTTTAATGGAATCGTCATTTGTTTTTTCTCTAATAGCCCTCTTGTGATAAATAGCTCATTTTCATAACGAGTAATGGTGAACTTACCATATTTGATGACCGTTCCTAATATACCTAACGCCCATAACAGGATCACTACAATTAACGCAAGAACGACAATTAACTCAATTGCTAAGGAAACGAGAAATGCTACCGTCTGATTATAGAAATCTTCAGGAATAATACTTTCCATCTGACTGAATAAAAAACCAAATAAACCTAGAATGACACCAAGACTGCCAGAGGTTGAACCAGCAATAATTAACTGTTTAGTTGATACTTCTTCTTTCGGGTATTCGGTAGGGTTTGATTCCTCTACTTCAGTTGCCGTGTTTGCTTTTAAATAATCACGAATCGCTTGTCCTTCCTGTAACAGAACGGAACTAAGCGCAGCATCCACATCACGGTCACTGCCCGCCGTTTCAATTTGAACTTTTGTTAAACCAAACAAACGATGGATGACACCTTGAGTTAAATCTATCGACTGAATTCTATTTTTTTGGATATATCTTTTTTTACGGATAAAAAGGCCCTGCTCAATCCTTATTTCATCACCAACAATCGCGTATGTAAAACGCAACCAGTGGATGATACTAGATATGATGATCAAAACACTTAACGCCGCTAAACCTAATAACACATAATTGAGAAAGCCGTCCTTTAAGATTAAAACAACTAAAGGCAAAAGCCCTACGACCATACCTTTAATGACTTCTATGACTCTAAATATGATTGCCGTAGGGTGGAGACGTTTCGGATTAGACATCATCTTGATCCACCCTAGCTAATTCAGATATTTGATCACGTAAATGAGCTGCCTCTTCTTCAAGCAAAGCAGGAATCTCGTGAGTGGTTGCGGCAGTAGAAATCGTTAAGCTAGCTAGTCCGTACTTCTTTAAGATGGGTCCTTGCTTTGTATCAACGTGCTGGACACGGATCATCGGAATAAGCGTTCTAGTCATCACTAAAACACCACGTTGTATATAAATCTCTTGATCAAATACTTCATACCTCCACCTACGCCAGCGCAATTTTGGTATTAAAAAAATGGATGCATATAATTCAACGATACCTAATCCTATGACAATGTATGGAATCCAATCAGGAATAATATTAAAATGCACAAGGACAAATGAACCAACTGTGATTGCAATTGGAATAATGGTTAAGATGATTGCTGTTAATTTCCATGCTTTAATCGCATCACTAGCAATCATTTGCTTCGGTGGCTGTCTCAAATTTTACTCCTCCAAATCAATATATTTTTCTAAGAATGTGTCTTCAGACTAAATGCTACTTACATAATCGAGAGTGCTATCTACATTATCGGGTGTGCTACCTACACAATCGGGAGCACTACCTACATAGTTTCGCGTGCTATCTACATAATCAGTAGACCTATATACATCAAATCACGCTCTATCTACATAATTAGCAGTCCTATCTACATAATTGGGAGTGCTACCTACATCAATTCGTGAGCTATCTACTTAGTTTGGACTTTTATCTTCAATCAACCTATTTTTCTCGAAATAAATCTTCCAACTATATATAGTATAACGGACATACCTAAGAATATATAGGACGATATTTCGATTGTCGGGCCAAAATCGGGCATAAAGAAACGAATTAAGAAAAACACTCCGAAAGATAATACCCCTAAAATCCATAATAGAAAAAACTCTAATACATTATTTAAGTTTCTAAAACAAGTCCACCGTAAAAATTGAATAACGATATATAAAAATAGAAACGCAAAAGAAATTGACAACACAAGAATAACAATCTCTGTTCCAAGATAATAAGTCTTAATAATTTCTCCAGCCTTAAAAATGTAAAAACTTATTAGATCAAATAAAAATGAACCCAATGCAGCCGCTGCGAGAAAATAAAAAATGATCATAAATAGGAACATCATTCTCTTTTTCGTTATCATTTTAGGTAGTTCACCTAGAATCTCATTAGCATACATTTTAGGGTAATGACCATATACATCTTGTGCCGTTTTTCCGTCGGCTTGTGCTTCTAACAAATGATCTAATATTTCAGTTAGAACTTCTTCTGTTTCCTGCTCGGATTTGTCAAAAGATAAACGAATATAAACAAGCATATCTTCATACCATTTAAGGTTTTCTTTTGATAATTGCTTACGCTTCTCATTGTTCTCTTTTATTAATGAATTAGCATCCATTTATTTCCCTCCTTCTTTTAATATGTCGTCGACAGGTAGCTTCAATGACTCCCAATTTTTTCGGAACTCATTAACCGCTATTACACCGTCATTTGTTAAATAATAATATTTCCGATTCGGTCCGCTAAAGGATTTTTCCATTTTACCTGAGATTAATTTTTCCTTCTGTAGACGTAACAAAATTGGATAAATGGATCCTTCACTCACATCTAAACCATAATCTTGAAGAATCATGGAGAGTTCATAACCATACACTGCTTTTTTCTCAATAATTGCTAAAATACAGCCCTCCAAAACCCCTTTTAATAGTTGACTTCTAAGAGACACAACATCACCTTCTTCAACACTACCTTGTATTGCAATATAGTATAACAAACTAACCACTACCTTGCAATACATAATAGTTCATAAAATAATAACCGCACATAATGTACGGTTATTAGAAAGTTAATTATTAACTGTTTCTTTTTCTCGTTCTGCAATGGCTTCAAGACGCTCTTGAATTTCTTCTTCTGTTAAATTATGCTCTTTCACATACATATTTCTTGGGTGCACGCGACATTCATGTGTACAGCCACGCATATAAAAATGTTCATTTTCTTCAGAGCATAAAATTTGTTTATTACACTCAGGATTAGCACAGTTTACATAACGTTCACAAGGCTCACCAGTAAAATAGTCTTTACCTACTACGACATGTTCAACTTGGTTAACTGGAACAGATATTCTTTCGTCAAAAACGTAACATTTTCCATTCCAACGTCTACCTTTAACTTCAGGATCTTTACCGTATGTGACAATTCCACCGTGTAGTTGATGAACATCTTCAAAACCTTCTTTTTTCAACCACCCGGAGAATTTCTCACAACGGATTCCGCCTGTACAATATGTTAAAATACGTTTTCCTTCTAACATCTCTTTATTTTCGCGAATCCATTCTGGTAGCTCGCGAAATGCTTTTATATCAGGACGAACGGCACCTTCAAAATGACCAAGATCGTACTCATAGTCATTACGTGCGTCGATCACAATTGTATTTTCCTTTTGCATCATTTCGTAGAACTCTTTAGGCGCTAAGTAATTGCCTGTTAGTTCATTCGGATCGATGTCATCTTCCAGTCTTAATGTAACTAGTTCTGGGCGATGGCGCACGTGCATCTTTTTGAATGCATGTCCATCAGCTTCATCAATTTTGAAAATCATGTCTTCAAAACGTGAATCTTCTTTCATTGTTTCCATGTACGCATCTGTTTGCTCAACAGTACCAGAAACAGTACCATTAATACCCTCTTCCGCAATTAAGATGCGCCCTTTTAACCCGAGGTCTTTACAAAACTCAAGATGTTGTTCAGTAAATTCTTCGGGATTGTCAATTTTGACATATTTGTAATAAAGTAATACGCGATATGGTTTCTCCATAAAACCAACCTCCTAATATACTATTTGCAAGATAGTATATATTGTGAGCATCACAATATATCAACAAATCCCAACATGAAATTATACTACAAAAACCGCCTACTAACAATTAAAAAAAGAAAAAACCAGCTGGAAAATAATGCATCCAGCTGGCAAGATATTAACGACCTATTTAATTTACTCCGAATATTTATCAACCATTAAAGCAATCGCTCCGTCACCTGTTACGTTGGCAGCAGTACCGAAGCTATCTTGGGCCATATACAGCGCAATCATTAATCCAATCGCCGCTTCTCCAAACCCTAACATTGAACCTAGAATTCCTGTCGCTGCCATAATCGCTCCACCTGGAACACCTGGTGCAGCAATCATAATAATTCCTAACATCGCAATAACGGGTAGCATTACGAAGAAGTTCGGAACAGTTAAACCGTCCATTAATGTCATGACTGCGATTGAACAACTCACAATGGTAATTGTACTACCAGATAAATGAATCGTCGCACTTAGTGGAACAGCAAAATCGGCTACGTTGTCTTTCACACCATTTTCCTTTGTCTGCTTCAACGTAACTGGAATCGTTGCCGCACTACTCATCGTTCCTATCCCTGTAAAATAAGCAGGGAGCATATTTTTAATAAGTGCAAATGGATTCTTCTTAACAACACTACCTGCGACTGTATATAAAACCGTAATCCAAACCCAATGAACAACTATCGCAACAACAAGAACAATCCCGAATACTTTTAGCGTGTCAAAGACGACACCCTCAGCTGCCATGCCTGCGAAAATTCCCGCAATGTAAAACGGCAAAATTGGAATGATCACTTTAGAGATGACCATTTCTACTATGTTTTTACCTTCTTCAAAAACATTAATGAGCAATTCCGTTTTTAGCTTTGCCATTGCTATTCCGAATGTGAAGGCAAATACTAATGCCGTCACTACCCCCATAATAGGGTCAATCTCGAATTCTAAGAAGGCCTTTAACCCAGTTTCGCTTTCTGGGACTGAACCTTCAGATGCAATAAGAGGCATGAGCGTAATTGCTACGAAAAAAGCTAACGTTCCAGCTAGTATAGTAGATGTATAAGCTGTACCGACAGTTAAACCTACTAATCTACCTGACTCTTTACCCAATTTCGAGACACCTGATGCAATAAAAAATAAAATAATTAAAGGAATCATAAAGCCGATAAACTCGCCTAAGATGTCACGAAAGGTTAAAAACAATCTAGTTAACCATTCAAAGCCCATTAGACCAACAACAATACCAACAATAATACCAGCGATTAATTTTAATATTAGTTTCATCTATTTTCCCCCTTCCATTTTTACCATTATACCTATACCCTTTAAATCAGTAAAGAACTAATTTTTAAATAATTTAAAATAGTTGAATAGCCATTTACTTACATGAGCAATCAACTCGCTACCCGCTTCTTCGCTCGTATCTTTTAAAAATGCAGAGATGATGTAAGACCCCTGATTATCTGGAAGTTGAACAATACCGACATCATTTGCTACTGTAAACAAGCTACCCGTTTTTGACCCTACTTGAACATCTGTAGGTAAATATTTGGCCAACCTGTGAGTAAAATGTTGTCTATTTAAAATATCTAACATATCTAAATGTAGTTCAGTTGAAAGCTTTTCTTTCATATAGATTATCTTTAGTAATTTCGTCATATCATTGGGTGTCATGACATTGTTTTGAATATCTTTTGTAAAAACAATGCTGTCATGATCAACTTCATTAACATTTAATCGTCTAACTAATTCAGTGTATGTCTCGTAAGTTTTCTTAGAAGGGTCCATACTAACGGACAGACAAAGCAACTCCCAAATGGTATGTCTCACATATGTATTATTAAGACCCAATTCTCGCATACTTGACTCAACCGTATCTTTTCCAATTCGTTCTAATAACTTATCGGTTGCTGTATTATCACTTACAATAATCATGAATGTAGCTAAATCTTTAATCGTAACTTCTAATCCCGGGACAAATTCGTTGAGGACACCAGAGCCCGGTACGAAATCACCTTCATTTATAGTTACTTTTTCGTTAAGAGACATCTCCTCCTGGTTAATTAGTTCGTAAAGTGTCCACAAGATTGGCACCTTGATTGTACTAGCCGTTTGAAACAATTCGTCTCCATTAATATCGAACGATTCACCAGTTGTTAAATGCTCAACTGATAGTCCAATATGATTTTTATTTAAATCGAGTTCTTTCAACATTTTCTCAATCACTTTTTAACGACCTTCTTTCACTTTTTAATCAATATATCATAATAGACGCTTTTAGGTTTAGGCTCTATTAAATAATATTGTTAATAAGAGACTAATAAAGAAAAAAGAACCCATAAACAGGTCCTTTTTTAGCTAATATTCATATAATGTCCACTTTTAATGATGAGTATTGCTCAACATTTACCCCCGATTGTTGTACATATGTCCTGTCATCTAACGGAATTAGTTTTTTAACCGTGCTGCCCAAATTAGATTATAGATGACAACTAACAGAGCCAAAACTAATAGTATGATAGTTAGCGTTAAGTAGATTATTTTATGAGTACCAATTGCATAGCTTAAAAATTCTTCATTAGCCGATAAAAATGTTAATAGCGATAAGTTTTGAAGGATTGCTGTAATCTTGCTTGCCATTCTGTATTGTTTATCTCGATTTTCTTCAGTTAAATTAATATAATTTAATTTATTTGGATGTTTAGCTAACTTTCCCAACAACCACCACACCAAAAAACCAATTACCGGCATAATCAGCAACAAATATTTGGAACCCCATCTATCTGGTTCCTCGTTTGTAAAGTGGATTGCGATACGATCTGGGATATCTCCCATTAAATAAATTAAATGTACTAAATGAGCTACGAGTAAAACAATGCTGAAAAACGCCAAAACCTTAGTCCAATCTTTACCTTTTTTCATTTACACTCCCCCTTTAAAACCTTATGTATTATCGTGTATTTAATATCGTTCCCTGTCTCTTATAATTACGGATGTGGACTGCAAAAGTTTCACAATCTGACACGTTTGTTGAACTGTGAGCCTTAACTTACTTTACCAATAGTATAATAAATTTTTAGAAAAAAGCGTTTTAATATTGAATTTCTTGCTAACTGACTTAAAGTGCCAATATTCATACGCTCTTAATGACTGATAGGCTTCATTAATTGAAAATAAACAGCTTTCTACTATCATTTTGCTATTGAACAACTATCACTTCTATGCTTTACGATATCTAAGAATCTAAAAATAAAAGAGCACTAAATTCAAAAGGCGAATTTAATGCTCAGTTCGTTCAATCCTTCTTATGCTTCTTTTTATGGTCCCATTTTGGGATATAGCCGTTTTCTTTTAACTTTTCATGCCCTTCCATCATATGTTTCTTAATTTTATCAGCTTTCTCTTCGGTATAGACACCGTACTCTACATATTTATCGATAATTTTGTTATGCTGGTCGTACAGTTGCCCATAAAGCACTTCAAGCTCAGCTTGTTGATCGGTTGTCAACTTAACTTCTTTATTAACTCCTTGGTCATCTTCTGCTAACGCTTGCGTTCCACCAATAATGGCAAAACTAACTACTAAGGCTATTAACGCTGATATCAGTCGCTTCTTCATCTTCTTCAACTCCTTTCCACATAAATCTGACTATAGTATTCAATGTTTTAAATTAATTATTCACTGTTACGAAATCTTCCGAACCCCACTGAGCGGTTAAATTTAAAGTTAAAACAATGATGGGTTAAGTTTGAACAATTACAGGGCAAGTTTGAACAATCAGGGCTCATGTTTGAACAATTACCCGCTATATTTGAACAATCACAACCTAACTTTGAACAATCGCATCTAATTCCTATGACTAAAAGGAAGAAGAGCCCTAACTACAAAGGGCTCTCCTCATTTTCACTCTTCCTCTTGATCAATTGTTCCTTCATGATACGTATCAGACACTTGTTCGTGCGTTTCTGCCATTCCTTTTTCAAACTGTGATTTTCCGTCATAAAATGAAGAATTGTAATACTCTTCAGCTACACGACGCTGATCCTGCTGCTTTGCTTCTCTTTTCTTATCGTCCATGAATTATTCACCTCTTAATAAGTTAATGTACATTATCCTCATCTACATATTTCCCATAATCGGGTTTAGCGACCTGATCAAAGTTTTGAGCTAATTCAGCTAATCCCTTTCTTAACACATCACCCGATACTGGAATACCGTGCCCTGTTACCGCAACAAGAGGTTTTAAAGCTGCTAGTTTCTCAACAGACTGTTTCGCCGCTAACCAATTATCTGTTAAATATCTTGGCGGGCCATTAAATTCAAAATCTTGTGTAAAGACTTTGTATAATTCATCTTGCTTAACTGTAACAAAGGCATCTCCTGCAATTAGAGCACGGTCATGTTCTCTAAAAAAGGATACATGCCCTGGAGAGTGCCCAGGTGTATGAAACCATTTGAAACCTGGCATATGAGGAACAGAATAATCATTTGGAAGAACCTCAACATGATCTCCTAAATCAATCGGCTCATTTGGAAACATTGGCGACATTTTAGCAATCATGCCACCTTCGACCGTAGCATCTGGCTCCGGATACTTTTTCTGTCCAGTCAAAAATGGAATTTCTTCCTGATGTGCATAAACAGGTACATCCCATTGGTGAACTAATTCAATAATTGCACCAACATGATCGAAATGACCATGCGTTAAAATAATCGCTTTCGGACGTGCCCCTTCACCGAAACGTTCTTCAACGACTTCAATAATTTCATCGGCTGATTCTGGCATTCCTGCGTCAACTAAAACAAATTCATCTGAACCAGGCTCACCAACTAAAGTAATATTAACGATTTGAATGGTATGGCATGCTAAATCAGGTAACACTTCAATAGTCACACCACTTCCTACAGAAGTAGCAGGAATCATTTTGTAATCTTCACCATAATTCATCTCACGGTCCACGGTAGAAACCTCCTTTTGATAAATATACACATCAATTATTGTTTGCTAAACTAAATAAAATATAAATTAGAGTGGTTAGAAAGTATGTTAAAAAACACAAAAAAGGACCTAGAAGCTTCTAGATCCTATTAAAATCCAATATTTATTTTGCAAAACGGTGATTCCCAATTGTAACAGTTACTCGTTTACTTTTAATCCAAGTGCTTTGAGCTGTTTTTGGGTTATAAAAATATAATGAACCGTTTCCTTGACCTCTAAATGCTAATGCTTCTTCAACTGCACGATAAGCTGAAGCATCGGCTCCTTGGTTGATGGCACCATTTTTCACTGGTGAAAATGCATAATATCCACCAGGTGCGACTTCATATATAACTTCTTTAATTGTATTAGGAAATTGTTTGCTGTCTACACGATTCAAGACAACTGTTGCAACAGCTACTTTACCTGCATACGGCTCACCTTTTGCTTCAGCATGTACAAGTCTTGCTAACAAGTCCTTTTCATAGGCTGAAATTGATGCTGGGATAACTAGTCGATCCCCAGGATAAATAAGATTATCATATTTATTGTTCGCACTTCTTAAAGAAGCAAGTGAAACACCATGTTTTTGACTAATCTTCCATAAAGAATCTCCTGATTGTACTGTATATGAGTTTGTTGCGGCGTCAACTTGTCCATGTGGCATATATAAACCAAATGAGATTACAAGAATTAATGCTAAAACAAATTTCTTCATGAAATCTCCTCCTTTTTTTTGAACAAGTTGATATTAACATGATAAAGTGATCTAATACATTAGGAAAAATTACCTTTGACAAGCTGTTCAGATTACAAACGTTGAGCTCGTGATTGGTTCGAACGGTATATTACAGTTATGTAACAGTGGATTATATTAGTAAACCACAGGAAACTTAACCATAATTAACCAAAATAAAAGCACTCCCCTTTTATGGAGAGTGCTTCACCTACTTTATTAGTTCGCAGTGCGCTCCATCTTTTCTGGCATAACATACTCATTTTTCCCAGCACCTAGTCCCGAGTAAGTCATCAATAAAGAAACAATCACTAAAATAACGATCGATATGTTCCATGAAGCAAACCAATCAAATATAATTCCAACCATAAAAGGGCCAATTGCCGCTAAAAAGTATCCGACAGATTGTGCCATACCTGATAAATTGGCCGCTTGTTGTGGGTTCCGAGCTCTCAAGCTAATGAACGTTAATGATAATCCAATCCCCGCTCCTTGTGACAACCCTATAAACAGAATACTGATTGATAAAATAAAATAATTCCCGTTTACTAATAATAATAAAGATAATCCGACAAAGTAAAGCGTACCCATAGTGGCTACAATACTTCTTTGATTCGGCAGTTTATCTGCTATAATTGGTGCTAGTAAAGCTGATGGAAGGCCGACCATCTGCACTATTGATACCATCCAACCCGCCTCTTCTTGATTAAAATTTCGATCAATCAAAATTTCCGGAAGCCAGGCAACGACACTAAAAAACAACATCGATTGTAAGCCCATAAAAAGAGTAACCTTCCAAGCGATATTTGATTTCCAAATATCACGGTCAGATGGATCAGGTTCAGGTAATTTTTCCGATCGGTTTTTTTTCTTCAACTGTGGCAACCAAATAATCATGGCGATTATAACGAGAAAACCCCAGACCGCTAACGTCCATTTCCACCCTAGATCCAAACCATGAGCTAACGGCACACTAAAGCCAGACCCAGCACTAGCAACAGAGCTCATCGCCATCGTATAAATCCCTGTCATTAACCCGACCTTCGCAGGAAATCGTCGCTTAACAATCCCTGGAAGTAAAACATTACATATAGCTACTCCCGCACCAACTAAAATTGTCCCGAAAAACAAAAGAAAAATAATATCAGTTGGTCGAATAAAAATACCTGCACATAACAAAATTAACCCAAATAAGACGGTTAGTTCATTACCGAATTTTTGACCTATTCTTGGCGCAAAGGGTGATAAAAAAGCAAATGCTAATAATGGTAGTGTCGTTAATAAGCCCGCTACGCCATTTGAGATTCCTGTATCTAAACGAATATCACTTATTAATGGACCTACAGCAGTAATTGATGGTCTAAGGTTAAAAGCGACTAAAATAATACCTAATATAAAAATAAATTTTCTTAAATTATTGTCTCTATTTGCACTCAGATGCATATATACCCCTCTTTTTTTCTCTGTGTTATATGGTCAATTTATACTCATACAAATTATATAAGATTTTTACAAGTAAAATTGATTATGTCCATCTAATAGTTGATATGAATGACATTTTCCAATTATAACATGACTTCCTTCTCTAACAAGTCGCTCACTTTCCAGTTTAATTTTTAAAAACATCTTAAGTGTAAGTTGAATAAAAATACATTTTTGAAACATCTCGTTTTATTCTATGTAAGTCTTTCTGACATTCTTTACTTCATCTCTTCCCAATACCATTCACAAAGAATACAATAATTTTCTTATAATTCATTCAATAACTTCTGGAATAAAGTTATAATTAAATTAGACGTTAAGAATAAAATTTAAAACGTCATAGGAGGTGGCGAAAAATGAGTAAAACAAATTACAAACATATACTTGTCGGTTTTGATGGTTCTACTCCTGCAAAAAATGCTGTTCAAAAAGCAATTACATTTGCTGCTTGCACACAAGGGAAAGTGACGATTGCTTACATTATTGACAAACAACAGATTGACCTAGTCCTTATTGGTGGCTATCATAATGCTATTGAAGATGCCGAAAATATAGCTGAAAATGTGTTCGAAGAATTGTTTGAGGAGTTAGAAATCCCCGAAAATGTAGAAGTCGTTAAAGAAATTAGACTTGGTAATCCTAAGCACATGATAGCAAAAAAATTACCTGATGAATTAAATGTCGATCTCATATTCTGTGGTGCAACTGGAACAAATGCAATTGAACGTTGGATTCTTGGATCTGTTTCACATTATGTCATCAACAATTCTAAATATGATGTAACAATCGTTCGTTAATATACAAGAAGCAACGCTATAAGCGTTGCTTCTTGTAATTTTAGCCCAGCCATCTTACATATATATTAAGTTGTTGACCAAACTAATTTACAAACCAAAATTTATGAAAAGCTTTGCTCATCACTATATTGATTTTCCATATTAAACGATTGGTTTTGTCCGCTCATACTACTTTGTGAATTTTGATTTTGCCCTTGACCAGATGCCATATTAGTTATGGCAGGGATTAGGTTCTGTAATTGCCCACCTTTACCCGTCATTACACTATAAGTCGCAGCCCCAATACCTATGGAAGCAACGATTGGTAGCCATTCAACATTTTTCATTTGCATCAGCTTTTCACCCCTTTCACGATGTATTACTTAGTATGGGGCGAACAGTCTGAAGTATGTTTGAGAATTGCTTCCACAGTTGATTAAACATTCATTTCCAAAAACTAATAGGTAAAAGAAATGCTTTTTAGAACAAAATATAATTAAACAATTTTTTTCAAATTTCTATAGAAACTCTCGACTTCGGGTAAATATTCAACTTTAATATTTGTAACTAATTCTTGAGACAAGTCTTGATTATGAATATAGAACACCAAATTTTTTCTATTCTGAATCTTAAACCAAACACTGTCATTTTGAACAATATTTAATTTATGTAATTTTTTTATCTGATCTCTCGGCGACGTGACTGGTTCATTTTTCGCTTCTAAATAAGAAATCATCACTTTATTAGCATGTTCTATGACCATTTCAAAAAAATGTATATATCCTGCTCGTTCGATTTCGCTTTCAAGCTCACTTTCTGTATGTTTTTGCAATAACATATACACTATTTCAAAATTATCAAAATGCTGTCGCCATTTTATTTCATTAATATTCAAAAGTAACACCTCACACGCATTAAATAAAAAAGGGACTTAATTTTAGCCCCCATAAAAAAATTATAAAATTTTACGTCCCATTTGAGCAAGCGCGTAATGAATACCGTGTTGTAATGTTTGAAAACAATCATACTGGGATAAATTAATGTTTGATTGTGATAGCTTGATGCTAAGCTTTGGTGATATACCGACAAGGACGGTCTTTACACCAATTAAATTAGCCGATGAAACGAGTCGATCAATAAAAATAGCTGTGTAATCGTGAATTTCTGTATCTTTTCCCGTAAAATCTAAAATTAAATAATTTGCTTTATGGGAAGGCAAATTATTAAGCGTTTGATCAACTAGTTCCTCAGATCTCTCTTCATCATATTTACCAATAAGGGGAACGACAACAATACCATCCAGAACTGGAATAATAGGTGATGACAGTTTTTTAACAAGCTCTCTTAATTCAGATGTTTTCTCTTCCACAATCTCTTCTAGTTGATTAATCATTTCAGTTTCTTTCTTTCGTGATAGCTGATGAATATTTTCTGTAACGGTGATATCAGATGGAAAATATTCAACAATACTATATTCATTTCCAGTTAATTGTTGTTGTTTAACATCATACCAAATGTTAGTTCCGAAAAGTTTTGTAAAAACACCGGCAAAATGAGCAGGTATAAAATTAGTCCGTTCTTTTTTTCCTTGAGCCACATTTATTTTATATTCCCATGTATCTTTTAGGTGGATATTTGCTTTATTATTTTTGAAATCTAATTCATTTACAATAATATGCCCCCAGCCTGCAGAAGCATACAATGTATCAAATAATTCTGAGGCCTCAGAAATAGTTAATTCTTTTGTTTTTTCGAAAAAGCTACCTACGATTAATCCTTGTCTATATCCCGCGGTTTCAAATACGACACTTGAGGCATCCTCACCTGAAATTTCCTCGATTGTTTCAAAAAATACTTTCATCGCGTTTGAAATCCAAAATAAAACAGCCTCATCACCTTCAAAAGTAAAAATACCTTTGTTTATATCCCAACCGAAATCAATACCTTCAACTCTTATATTATGTTTACCTTGGTTTCCCATAATTACCCCCTAATAGACCTAAACGTTCACACCAATTATTTTACTTAACAAAAAGAGTTAAATAGGATTATAACATTTTGTCAAAAAGATTTACAGAATATTTGTTAGAATTTCAGTGTTTATTTACCCCACACCCCATCAAGTACAAACCTAGAAATTAAAATAAATTTATTAACCTTGAAAGTGATACATGCCTTTAAGTTGAATTAACCCTTCAATCCCGTCTTTATGGTACGGCATTAATTCATTTGCCGAATAAAAATCGTACCATTTGATATCTGATATTTCCGATTCATCAACGATTTTTATTTCTCCGGCAATCACGTTTACTTTGAATGTAAAAAATATAGGATGAATATTCTTATGATTAAAAAAAGCTTCATTAACGGACACCATATGTTCTATTTCAATCTCTAAATTAGTCTCTTCTTTAACTTCACGAACCATCGCCTCTTCTAACGTCTCACCTTTCTCAACAGCACCACCTGGCAACGACCAGCCTGAACCAACATTTTTAACCATCAGTACGTGATCTTGTGCTTCATTAAGGATTAATGCATAAACAACATCAACTCTATCCAAGAAAGCCACTCCTTTTTCCCCACAACAGAAAATCATTTTTAAAGCGGTTGTTATGGACACTTCATTTTTATTAATTTTCATTTTAACATTACATATTAAAAAGGGTTTAAAAATTATGTAAATATGATATAATCAAACTAAATTTAATACCTAGTACTAATACCAAGAATAAATTATTATTATGGAGGGTACCATGGAAGATTTATTGAACGTGAAAGATAAAACATATGTCGTTATGGGAGTAGCTAACAATCGAAGCATTGCTTGGGGAGTAGCACAATCTCTTTTTAAAGCTGGAGCGAAGGTTATTTTTACTTACCGTCAAGAGCGCTCTATGAAAAAATTAGAAAAACTACTTAGTGATAGTGGTTATGAAGCCGAAGACATTGTCCAATGTGATGTTAATAGTGATGAGAGTATAAAAGAAGCTTTTAAAAAGATAGGCGAAAAAACTGATAAAGTTGCCGGAATTGTTCATTCAGTTGCTTTTGCTCATATGGAAGACTTAAGAACTGATTTTGTTAACACTTCAAGAGAGGGTTATGCTTTTGCACAAGATACAAGTGCTTATTCATTGATAGCCGTTGCAAGAGAAGCAAAACCACTCATGCAAGATGGTGGCTCAATCATTGCTATGACTTACCTAGGTGCAGAACGTGCAATCGAAGGATATAACGTCATGGGTGTTGCAAAGGCTGCTCTTGAAGCTGCCGTTAAATACTTAGCTTTAGACTTAGGAAAAGATGGCATTAGAGTTAATGCCATCTCTGCAGGGGCTATCCGGACGTTAGCTGCTAAAGGGGTCCCTTCTTTTAATGAAATATTGCATTTAATTGAAGAAAAATCACCACTTAAACGTAACGTCACTAAAGAAGAAGTCGGTGACATGACCCTTGCGATGTTAAGTGATTTATCTAGAGGTGTTACTGGCGAAATCGTTTATGTAGATTCTGGCTATAATATAGTCGGCTAAACCATGTTCTTCCCCTATATTTTTATATACACCATCTGAAAACAACCTGGGCCTTTTGAACCCAGGTTGTTTTCCATTCTTTTGGAAGGCAGAATGACCCTCAACAACTCAGTCTAATTTTTTACCTTTTCTAACAAATTTGTAATCACTTCTGGTTCAAGAACCTCACCAGATACGATGACTCTTCCATTAACAACTAACGCAGGTGTCCTTTCCACATTAAACTTCTTTACTTCATCAAGATCAAACACCCTATTAACCTTCGTAGTCAGTCCTAAATCATTAATCGCTTGTTCAACATGATTAGCAAAAGAAACACATCGATTACAACCTGAACCTAACACTTCAATTTCCAAGAATATCTCCCCCTCAACATTCCTACTTTATATTTATTGAATGATTTAGAGAAATATCCTCATCTTTTGAATAAATTAAGAATCAATTCTTTAAAGCACCTTGATCATCACTAGAATGTTTATTTAAAACAAAGTAATAAAATAGTAACGTTAGCGATTGCGTAAATAAATAGATTGGAAAAGAGTATATAGACTTCCAATCAGTAAATGTAAAAACCCCAAATAAAACAGTAATCCACTCATAAAAAACACTTATTGTCGCCCATACTAAAATATAAAATAAAACTGAAAGTCCTTTCACATTAAGTTTTTGAAAAATGCTGATGAAGAAAAAACCAAAAGGTCCATATAAAAAATATGTTAAACCATCAAACAGTTCAAATTTACCCGTATCCATTAGATCATAACCATCTATGGGCGGACCTGCTAGTGAATGATCCGCAATTCTGGCAATCGTTGCCGAGTATAAAATGATCAGGATGATATGGCTAGTTTTCATCTTTTTTCTAAATAACCAAAGAATGTAATAAGAAACAATGAGTGAAATGATTACGAACCATTCGTTAGCGTCAAATGATTTAGGAAGAGGTAATGCACTCATATCGAGACACCTTCTTTTTTAAGCAATTTCCTAAATAACGTTTGAAAACCGACAGTTATAGCAAAGAGTGATATCCATCCTAAAAACGTTAGCAGGACATTCCAGTTTTTATAGACATAAACGTCATTTACTCTGAGTGACAAATCTCCAATATATAAAATAAGCCAATAGAATGCTAACAATAAACATCTTTTTATCAAACTATGACTAAAAGCCGTCCATCGATCGATTGACCATAGAATTGTAAGTGGAACAAACACGACACAACTAACCCGCATCGCTAAAAGTTTAGTTCCTTTTTCACTTAATTCCCAAAGTTCTAAATTTACACTAATAATTGAAGTATAACCTGTGTAAAGCATAATTAATGAAAACAACGAAAACCACTGTTCAAATTTGTGTAGGCCTTTATTTTGCATCGTTAAATATCCAATGCCAACAATCATTGTTAAAGTTGCAGTTAGTGTAAGAGCCATTCAGAACACCTCGGTATAAATTAAAGATAAGCTTTGTTTATCAAAAGTTGGACTATCATAGATTTTGCCCAATTCCACTAAATTTAGAAATAGAGAAAGATTGTAGGGTATGTACAATAGTAAAGTTCGTTTTTATCCGAGAATTTTTTTAGCTAATATCATTACTTAAATATAAATTAATAAATGAACACTTTAAATTTAAAGATTCATAATCAAATAAAACATAAATCAATTGATGTTTCATTAAGATACTTCTACCTTCGCGCCATTTAGTGTTAAAATTGTGTTGGAGAAAAATTTGAACTAAAATACACTAGAAAATATTTTTGATTAGAAGGAGAGTTACTAATGGAAAAGATGCTAGTTTTCGGTCACAAAAATCCCGACACAGATTCCATTACAGCAGCTATTGCCTATGCTGAATTAAAAAAAGAATTAGGACATGATGTAGAGCCAATTAGACTAGGTTCTGTTAATGCTGAAACACAATATGCTCTTGATTATTTTGGAGTTGAAGCACCGCGATTAGTGGAAAACGTTTCAGCCGAAGTTGATACAGTCATCCTTGTCGATCACAACGAGTTTCAACAAAGTGCTGAAGACATTACGAATGTACGCATCGCAGAAGTGATTGACCATCATAGAGTTGGTAACTTTGAAACGAAAGATCCACTTATGATGCGACTAGAGCCAGTTGGATGTACAGCAACGATTTTGTTAAAACTTTATAAAGAAAACAATATTAAAGTGAGAAAAGAAATAGCTGGTTTGATGCTATCTGCGATTATTTCTGATTCACTTCTCTTCAAATCACCAACTTGCACAGATGAAGATGTAAAAGCTGCTGAAGAGCTTGCTGCAATCGCTGGTGTTGACGCAGAAAAATATGGACTAGATATGTTAAAAGCTGGAGCTGATTTAAGTACTAAAACAGCTGAAGAGCTCATCTCTCTTGATGCTAAAGAATTCTCTATGGGTGATAAAAAAGTTGAAATTGCTCAGATTAATACTGTAGACACAAATGAAGTTCTCGAACGACAAGACGAAATTGTACATGTTATAACGAAGAATATTGACACTAAGGGATTAGACCTATTTCTTTTTGTTATCACTGACATTTTAACGAATGACTCAACAGCCATCGCATTAGGAGAAGGTACAACTAATGTTGAAGCTGCCTTTAATGTTAAGTTAGAAAATAATCAAGCGGTCTTAAAAGGTGTCGTATCACGTAAAAAACAAATCGTTCCACCATTAACTCAAGCTTACACTAACTAAGACTAAGTAAAGTGCCCACTAGTCCAATGACTAGCGGGTATTTTTTACACTTCCATAGTACTTGTATAAAAGAAGGGTGCTAAACGTATGATACATAATCCAACAGGAAAAGAACGCCTGACACTAGCCTTACTATTAGGGTCATTAGGAATATTAGGACCACTCAATATAGATATGTATTTACCTAGTTTTCCAGCGATTTCAACAGACTTAGGTGCTGCAGCTTCTCTAGTGCAATTAAGCTTAACTACGTGTCTGATTGGTCTTGCAGTAGGCCAAGTCGTCATTGGGCCACTCAGTGATGCGCAAGGAAGAAGGAAACCATTAATCGTTTCCATCACTCTATTTATTTTCGCCTCACTTCTATGTGCATTTGCACCGAATATTACAACATTAATTATCGCACGTTTTTTACAAGGCTTTACCGCTTCGGCAGGTGTCGTCTTATCGCGTGCGGTTGTTCGTGATGTCTTCAGTGGTAAAGAATTAACTAAATTTTTCGCTCTACTTATGGTCATCAATGCGACAGCCCCTATGATTGCACCCATGGCAGGTGGCGCTATCCTTCTTCTTCCCTTTGCAACATGGCATACAATCTTTTACTTTCTTAGTTTTCTAGGTTTGTTAATCGTTGTCAATATAGCGTTTAGACTTAGTGAAACGTTACCTGTTGAAAGAAGAGTGCCAAGCTCGGTTAAACATTCTGTTACAACGATGGGAAGCTTATTTAAGGATCCTTCCTTTATTGGTTACGCATTAACTGTTGGTCTTATTCATGGTGGAAGCTTTGCATATGTTGCTGGAACCCCTTTTGTTTATCAAGATATATACGGTGTTTCTCCACAAGTTTTCAGTGTTTTATTTGGAATTAATGGGATTGCAATTATTACTGGTAGTTTTTTAATTGGAAGACTTGGTGGAATTATTCACGAGAGAACGTTATTAAAAACCGCTGTCATCATCGCAGTAAGTGCTACTTCTTTTTTACTAATTAACACACTTATAGAAGGACCATTATTTTTAATTGTTATACCAATTTTTATTTACATGACAACGATGGGGATGGTTTTAACTAGCACCTTTACATTAGCCATGCAAAATCAGAGCCATCGTGCCGGAAGTGCTAGTGCGTTGTTAGGTACACTTCCACTATTACTTGGCGCAACCGTTTCTCCATTAGTCGGTTTGGACGAAACAACGGCAATACCGATGAGTCTAACGATGTTTACGACATCCGCATTAGGTGCATTAGCTTTTTTTAAATTAACTAAGAAATAGAATAAAGATTTATATCTACCCAAAAATTAAGAGTAACATCTGCTTTTTGTTTTTTGTCCTAATGCGCTGTTAGACTATAATTCAAACAAAAAACATTCAACAAAACATAATTATTTCATAAAAGGCTAGTTTCATAACGAGTTGGGAACGTTGAGAATTTATTAAAGGCTACTATAATATTCCTTGCTATTTAAATATATAGGAGGAATATAAAATGACAGTAAACAGATGGACATTTCAACATTCAACTAATAATAACCACTTTGAAGTGAACGCTTTTATGCATGAATTTAAAAATGAAGATGACCGAACAGAAATGTTAGAAAAACTGAAGATCGGTTCGCAATTCGATATGCGATATCGGTCGGTATTCTTTTATTATGGAAATGATTTTATTGCTTACAAGCGGAAACATCCTTCAAGCAACAAAGTGAACGAATTTCTACGAGTCATTTGTGCATATATGGCAAACTACTTAGAAAATGATTGCCCACCTTCGTGGAAAGATTGCGATACATCCTATTGGGAAGAATTGATTTATGTCATTTACCCTAATTACATAACACTCAAGAAAAAGCAAAACGACTCAAAAACGTTCCTCACTCAACTAAAAAGATTTGTGTACTGGCTTGACAAAGAGCATCAAACTTCCTTGTATCCTACGTTAGAAACATTAACTAACAAAGCCCTCCCAGCACTAATTGAATGCGAGAATTTAACAAACAGGCTATTCTTACACGCATTTCCAGATAAACACCATAAATATTGGGATCCCGCAAGAGCTTTATTTAAATTACAAGAGGGAGAGGAAAATGACCAAACATACACTGGCTTTTTTGAAGTTATGGATTTTGACAACAATGTCTTGACTGTAAATGACCTCGTTACCGGACTTTCCTATTCCATAACAAATTTCCCGATTATAAATATTTCAAGAAATGTACTTTTAAACGGAATCATAAGCAAGAATAACAATGATTTTTTCTGGTCATGGCACTGTCCTATAGGGGTATACCCTAGTGAGGCAAGTCAATTTATTAGGTTGCGAAGTGATTTTTTATATAAATTATTAGCCCTAGTTTAGCTAGCATTTTTTAGATATAATGGAATTAGGATGGTGAGAATAATGTCGCAAGAGCAGTTAAATCGGATGGAAAATATGTTATCAACACTTGTTAATACTGTTGGGCACATAATGGAAGAGCAGACTGCTATGAAATTAGACATACAAGAAATTAAAGACGAACAAGCTACTATGAAAGCGGATATTCAACAAATTAAAGATGAACAAGCTATCATGAAAGCGGATATTCATGATATACAAACAGATATTCAACAAATAAAAGATGAACAAGCTATCATGAAGGCGGATATTCATGCTATGCAAGCAGATATTCATGCAATAAAAGATGAACAAGCTATCATGAAGGCGGATATTCATGATATACAAACAGATATTCAACAAATAAAAGATGAACAAGCTATCATGAAAGCGGATATTCATGACATTAAAAAACAACAAACTATTTTAAAAGAAATCATTCATATCAACCATAAGGAAATTCGCACAGATATTAAGCACGTAAAAATTGAACATGAACACATTTGGGATAAAATTCATAAAAACGAACGAGAAACGTGGATGTTAAGGAAGCTAATAGAAAATTAATACTAAGGACTTAGGGAAAGTTTTTCCTAAGTCCTTATCTTGATTAATAATCTTGCTCTCGATTATCTTCTTCTAGAGAAGCTTCAGGCATAGCGTCATCTTGATCTTCTGGTCTTTTAAAGCCTTTGTCGATTTGTCCCGCATTTTCTATATCTCCTGAAGTTTTATAGCCACCTATTTCTCTGTTAGAAGTCGTGCCGTAAAGTCCCATTCCTCCTAATTTGACATTCATATTTTCATTATTACGATTTTTATTTTTACCCATTTACTTACCTCCGTGTCTTAGTTTTAAGAGTACTTTTATATTTTTTTCTAACAGGTTGAATCTATACTTTAAATAAATTACACACAAAAAACTATTAATTTTAAATATTCAGAATTGTTATTCTGATATAAAAACATTTTATAAATTTATTTCATAAGTTATCTAATTAATGTTAAGAATAAGTAAGATTATACTTAGTAAAACACCCAAACGACAAACAGTAAACTAAAGGCTTTTCCTTGACAAGAGAGATATGCTTATATAATAATTGGTTTTGGATAATAATTATTATTAATAAAAAAATCAACTAGGAGGATCAGTATTATGTCATTAATCGGTAAGGAAGTACAACCATTTAAAGCAAAGGCTTATCACAACGGTGAGTTCATTGATGTTTCTGAAGAAAATTTCAAAGGACAGTGGAGCGTTGTCTGCTTCTACCCTGCAGATTTCACATTCGTATGTCCGACTGAACTTGAAGATTTGCAAGATCAATATGCCACTTTAAAAGATCTAGGTGTGGAAGTTTATTCAGTTTCAACAGATACCCACTTTACACACAAAGCATGGCATGATCATTCTCAAGCAATTAGTAAAATCGAATACATTATGATTGGGGACCCTTCACAACAATTATCACGTAATTTTGATGTTTTAAATGAAGAAGAAGGTCTTGCGGATCGTGGAACATTCATTATCGATCCAGACGGCGTTATTCAAGCAGTTGAAATTAATGCTGGCGGCATTGGTCGTGACGCAAGTACATTAGTAAATAAAATTAAAGCTGCACAATACGTGCGTAAAAACCCTGGTGAAGTTTGCCCAGCAAAATGGGAAGAAGGTTCTGAAACATTAAAGCCTAGCCTAGACCTTGTTGGAAAAATATAAGGAGCTAGATACAACATGTTATTAGACGCAGAGATAAAAGCACAATTAGAGCAATATCTACAACTTATGGAAAATGACATCCTTATTAAAGTAAGCGCGGGATCAGATGATGTATCCCGCGATATGCTTGCTTTAACTGATGAATTGACAAGTATGTCATCTAAAATTAAAGTGGAGCAGACACAATTACAGCGTACGCCAAGCTTTAGTGTCAACCGCCCTGACAAAGACACCGGTATTGTTTTTGCAGGTGTCCCTCTTGGGCATGAGTTTACATCGTTAGTATTAGCTCTATTACAAGTAAGCGGAAGAGCGCCAAAAGTAGACCAAAGTGCCATCGACCAAATTAAAAAAATCGAAGGCGAATATCACTTTGAAACTTACGTTAGTTTAACTTGCCACAACTGTCCTGATGTTGTGCAAGCTTTAAACGTAATGAGTGTCCTAAACCCTGGCATTACACATACGATGATTGATGGCGCTGCATTTAAAGAAGAAGTTGAGAGCAAAGAAGTTATGGCCGTTCCAACTGTCTATCTAAATGGTGAACCATTCGGTAGTGGACGCATGACTCTTGAAGAAATCATTGCAAAGGTTAGCGGCGGTCCTGACGCGTCAGAATTCGCTGATAAAGACCCATTCGATGTCCTTGTCGTTGGTGGAGGGCCTGCTGGTGCAAGTGCAGCCATTTATGCAGCACGTAAAGGAATCCGCACCGGTATTGTTGCTGAGCGATTCGGTGGACAAGTGATGGATACACTCGGCATTGAGAACTTCATAAGTGTTAAACATACTGAAGGACCGAAGTTCGTTGCAACGCTTGAAGAACATGTTAAGGATTATGACATTGATGTCATGAACTTACAAATCGCTAAGCGCTTAGAGAAAACACCTGAACATATCGAGATTGAGCTTGAAAACGGAGCACTACTAAAAAGTAAAAGTGTCGTATTATCAACAGGAGCACGTTGGAGAAAAATCGGGGTTCCAGGTGAAGATGAATTTCGTAACAAAGGAGTAGCCTACTGTCCACACTGTGATGGACCTTTATTCGAAGGAAAACACGTAGCAGTTATCGGTGGTGGAAATTCTGGTGTTGAAGCAGCTATTGACCTTGCAGGAATCGTTAAACACGTTACTGTATTAGAATATAACAATGAATTAAAAGCTGATGCCGTCCTTCAAAAGCGTCTCAACAGTCTACCGAACGTAACTGTACTTAAGAACGCTCAAACAAAGGAAATTACAGGTGACGATAAAGTAAATGGACTATCATATATTGACCGTGCTACAAACGAAGAAAAACATATTGAACTAGAAGGTGTCTTCGTACAAATTGGTCTAGTACCTAATACAGAATGGTTAGGTGATACCATTGAACGTAACCGCTTCGGTGAAATCGTTATAGATAAACACGGAGCAACAAATGTCCCTGGTGTATTTGCAGCAGGAGACTGTACAGATAGCGCCTATAAACAAATCATTATCTCAATGGGTTCAGGAGCTACTGCGGCTTTAGGAGCTTTTGATTATTTAATAAGAAATTAATTCATCATATTTAAAGGCAGCCATCTTCTAAAGAGGCTGCCTTTACTTATATACCCCAGTCTTGTTTTAATATTTCCAAAAGCTGATTGATCTGGTTCTTCCCTATTTTATCTGCAATTTTGCTTTCAAGTTCCACTTTTAATGCCATATTCTCCTCAAAATATTTTATCCCCAGTTCCGTTAATCTGACATACTTCTTCTTCTTATTGTTTTCCACATTTTTCACTTCTATAATCCCTTTATCTTTCAAACCCTTGATAAATTTATGAGTCGCCTGACGAGAGATATCCACTTGTCTCGCAACAGAAGAAATAGTCGGATCACCCATTTGATGTATTTTCCCCAAAATTAACCATTCGGAATAAGATATTTTGATATCACTATGATCATTCCACATTGTTTCAGTTTTTTTTCGGAGTTGTAGATAACGTGCGCTAATAAGATCAATAAGATCTAAGTCTTGATAGTTTTGATTCACTTTTTACACTCCATTCTATTTTCTGTTACTTAATATACATATATACGCAACCAAATGTCAACCCAGTTGACATTTTGGCGATATTGGAATATAATTGAATTATCAACCGAGTTGACAGTGTCAACTCATAAGGAGCATAAAAACATGCTTAATATTGGAGAATTAGTTATTTATTCATCTCACGGTATTTGTAGAGTTGAGGAAATTACGAGCAAAACTTTTAATGGAATCGCAAAAGAGTACTATGTATTACGCCCTATCGAAAATAATCAAAATTTAACAATCAACGCACCAGTAGACCACAATAATCAAATTATGATGTTAGAACTAATCGAGGAAAAAGAGGCAAAAGAACTTCTTAACATCTTCAAATCAGATGATATTATGTGGGTGGAAAAAGCTCATGACCGCACTAAATTATACGAAAAATTTATGAACACAGGCAATAGGGAAGAAATCGCAAAAGTAGCCAATACACTTATTCGTAAAAAGAATGAAATTGAAGAAGAAGGTAAAAAATTTCCCGAAAACGACAATAAATTTCTAACTAATATTCAAAACATATTATTCAAAGAATTAGCCCTTGCATTAAATATGACTGACGATGCTATACAAGACAAAATTAATAAATTAGTAAGAGCGTAAACAGGACTTAAAGCAATATAAAATTAAATTTAAGTAGTTCAATGTAGGTGAAAATATAAAATTTTCATCCATAATTGAACTACTTTTTTTATTGAATAAATGTATAGAAGATTGCAAATCACCGTGGGAAATCATACACACTAGACGAACGAGTCGAAAAAAGAATAAATGAGATAGAAAACGAAAACAAAAAAATGACCCATCTTTATCTGAAAATCCTTATTTACTTTTGATATCAACCTTTATCTTTTCTTCCTTTTCTGTTCTTTCATCTTTAACCGTTAGTAGAAGCGTATCAGAGTCTAACCACTTTAAAACAATTGGAATTTGTTTTTTATTTATATCAAATCGCTTTATTTTCAACTCCTCAAGGTTTATAACGAGTAATTCATAAAGTGGCGTCCTCTCATCAGGCATATTGACCAAAGCAATCCAAGGGCTATGTTCATATAACGTCATATGCGATACTCTATTTAGTTGATCATCGACAAACGTGTGATTCGTTTCTTTATCTAAATCAATGATTTGAATAGAACCGAGCTCCTGTTGAATGACTACATAAGAATGACTGACACCGATACTAGTAGCTTGTCCGTAAGATAATATACTATCATTTTTTACGTTCACATGAAAAATTTCTGAAAAAGATTCACCAATAAACTCTTGATTGCTAACCCATCCAATCACGTTAATGGTACTCAATGACGTTATTGGTCTTTCCTCGCCAGTCGTTAGATCCTTAAACCAAACCTGTTCCTCTCCTTGTCGACGATTCGTATTAAATATTAAGTGAGAGCCATCAGGACTTACACTTGGACGCGTTCCCCACCAAACAAAAGCGTTAGGATTATTGGATTCTTGAATCAATCCCTTTTTCATTTCTGAAAATGTCTGCCCTTTATATTCATCATTTAGAAGAATTTCAATTTTTCCATTTTTTAAGTCTAAAGAATATAGAGAACCTTCAAATTCAATGATACTCTTATCCGAATTCGGGATTGGCGTCACTTGATATTGCTTCTTTTCAGACGGTGGCTTAGGCAAAATAACAGGCTCACCTTTCTCTATTTTGTACTCGAATGTTAATTCAACATCATGACCATCATGTTGCATCGGCAATGTTTTTCTTAAAATAGATTCCGAGTGATTATTCTCTAAATTAGTTGTTTTTTTATGATTCATTTCATGTAAGGCATCCTGCTTATTATATCTTTCTTGAGCGTGATCTTTATAATCCTGTTTAGAACATGCTGTAATTACAACGACAGCCAGCAGACAAATAACTACTCTCATCTTTAACCCACCTTTTAAATTTCCATACATTTCTTAGAACCTAACGAAATGTCCTGTGATATAAGGAATTTAACAATGGTGTTATTTCAACTTAAGGAAATATACTATTTACGATTAATGTCGCTATTTATTAGCTAAGTCAACAAGTATTTTATCAATTTCCTCTGTGAAAGTCTTTTCTTTCCAAATCGTTATAGCCTTTTCTTCTCCATACTTTTTAATTAAACGTTTAAGAACAACGTAACCAATATAATAACCTAATCGAGTCTGACTAAAGGTTTGACCTCCATTAATTGAAAACCACTCATGATAAATTTCAACTGTTGTTTGTTGTTTCAAGTCTTTAATAAATGCCGAGATGATTTGTGGTACGTTTTGACGTGCAAATTGTAACCATTCCTCACCACCATCGTCATACACAAAATAAACAGCCTCATTAGCTTCGGTCACTTGTTTAGAAAAATAGGTCGCACACCCTTCTTGTTATAAAAATGTATAAGGGCTAAACCAGTCTAACTTTGACCAATCCATTCCATTCTAAGGTGCGTGTATTTCCTTCTTTTATACTTTTGTTAACCGACATTATTGTTGGAACCTGGAAAATTCTTTGATGTTATTCAATCTATTTTCCGATATTTAGCGCTGAGTATTAAAACTCTCAAGTGCCAACCTATTCGACTCCCATGTATGGAAGGGAATTTCCTCTAAGGTATTGGGGGAACTTTCTAGAACTTCATAAGGATTGGGAACGGCTATAGCAAATAGTGTATTATTAATATCTTTATAATTGTCTAGAACAATAGAAACACCATTTAATCCTTGTTTTGTTGATATCCAATAATTTTCTTCAAGTTTTAAGTTATTAAAAATAAGCACTGTATAATCTAAAGCATTTGAATAAACAGGAATATTTAAGAATATTTCTTTTTGCGAAGGGTTTAATTTATTTAAGTTTTTATTAAAACCATCCTTTTTACTATTGGTGAAATAAATAAAATCCGTATCTAATTCCTTATCATAAATCTCAGCTTCTTTTGTTATGTAATCAGGTTTTAAATCCTCTTGAGCAATAAGTGTAACTCTTTTTGCCATCTGTTGCACCATAGACTCAATATAGTGGTCGCTTAAAGTTTTACTGCCAGGGTTTTGGACTAATACAGCTATGAAATCGTGTCTACCTTTATCTACTATAGGCACTTCGATATTGAAACTTTTTTGTTCGCTAGGTTCTAAACTCATATTAATCCTTTCAACTTCTTTACCGTTATAGCGAACATTAATCTGATTATAATTTAATATAAAGATTAATGAATAATTATTATTTGTTAAATATTCATTTCGTACAATAATTTCAGGAGTGAATAATTTATCATCAACTTTGTAGGTTATTTGCATTTCAGAAATGGCAGTTTCATCAAAAAGACTTAGTTCAGTATATTGAAAAGTAGGCTCCTCTAAGTTGTCTACTTCAAAACCTGCTACTTCACAGGCAGAGATAAAAATAAGAGTAACAAATAAAAAGATGTTTTTTCTCATAAAACCCTTCATAAAATCCCCCTTATTTAAAAAGCCTACTTATGTTGTAGGCCACATATTTCTATTTAGCTGTTTTTGATTATTTTCATAGAACCAGTAACTCTTTGGCCATTTATTGTTGCTGAATGATAACTGAGAGCAGAATATTCTCTTCCGCCATATTCTGTTACAGAGGGGGTATAAGCCCACCCAGAGTCATACCAATCATAATCAATTGATGACCTATTATAACTTATTTGATTGCCGTCTTCATATATTCCCACGCTTACATAGAGGCGTTCTATTATCTTTTCTTCTATGGTGTATGTTTTGGCTTGAGCATGCAATCCACTGTAAGTTCGGAATTCAAGCTGTCCATAAACAAAAACACTATTATGGCTTCCAATACTCTTTGTTGCTGCAGTGATTTTTTCTGCGTTAACAAACCCAAAACCAACAAGCATAATAACTAGACAAAACACAAGTAATCTTTTCTTTGATTGTTTCATGAAAAAACCTCCATTTTTTTATTTATATTTACTATTAAACAAAAAAATGTAAAATCCTTTTTTTATTTTGTTTTTTTTAAGTAACTGGACAAAATAAGTGAAAACATTTGAAAAGGATGATGAAAAATGAAAAAAATAAGCATTTTACTATTGATCTTACTTATTGTGACTACAACTCCAAATTGGCACTCTTTTGCTAATGATAAAAATGAAATGAACATGGATTATTTGGTGAAATATGGAGAAGTAAAATATATTGTGCCCACATTAAAATTAACGTTTGACGCATTACCATTTACAGTAAAAGTACCAACTTACTATCCTTTTAAAGAGATTCATGATTCATTCATAACAAGTGGGATTAATTATTATAAGGATGAGGATAAAATTGAAACTGATTTAAGGTTAGATAATCGAAATAACTCAAGCGAACGTATAGAGATTATTGTTAGTAATTTTCCGCATAAGGATTATGAAATAAACAAAAATATTAATATTCAAAGTCAAACAAAAGGGTACTTTGAAGAAGCATTGAATTATTCTACTTTATACTTTATTGATAAACAGGATATATATTATAGAGTAGACTATGTAAATAAGGAGAAATCCCATCAGGAAAGAGTACAGGAATTAAAAAAGATATTTGCTTCATTTACTGATTACACAAATGTTTTTAACTATAATAATTAATAAAATTTTGTGAATCATCAAGGTAAAATTAAAACAAGCACTTGGATAACAATCCAGGTGCTTTGCTTTCCTTAATCGCAAGTTTCTCTACGAAATGAATTAAAAGGCAACCGTTAAAATAGTTTAGTCGCCATTTTTTCACTCTCTCCTTTTTTAAAAAGAAAGACTACCCTTAAATTAGAGTAATCCGTCTAAATAAATTTTGATTAAAGCACTTCTGTTAAAATTCTACAGGAGAAAAATTTTCCGTTATCCATTGTTATTTCTACAGTTTTTCCAACTCATTCTGGTGAGGGTATCAACGATAGTGCAACCACTGTTTGTCTATCCATTATCGATGCTAACGAAATATATATACTAATAGTTATACACTTTATGGAACTTGTGCTTGTTACATTAACGGGGTAGAATGGTTTAACAATAAATGATAAAATGAATAGAGCACTTTAAAGACAATTAGGAGGGGAAATCTTGAATAGAATAGCAACAGAGAAGGATATAGGTGAATTAGCAAACTTGATGGGGGAATTAGGTTATCCAACAACTAAAAGCGAAATGAAACAACGGCTTCGAAAAAATTAGTTCCACTCCATGATATAATACTCAAGTAGTTGAAAAGGATGGTAAGGTTGTTGGAATGATTGGTATGATGTTAGGTTTCCATTATGAAAAAAATGAGAATTACATCAGAATTGTTGCTTTAGTAGTTGATTCTAAATATAGAAAAAATGGTATTGGCGATAAGCTTATATAAAAAGCAGAAGCATGGGCAAAGGAACAAGGGCTAAATAAACTGGTATTAAACAGTGGAAATCGTAGCGAACGAAATAACGCTCATGAGTATTCCTCGATGCCACTTCCCCCATAGATAAGAGGCTTAGTACCTACCAATTTGCCGTTCACCTTATTTTTATGGGGAGCAGTAAATATTTCTTCCGTAGGGATGTTTGGAAAAAAAGGTATTCCATTTTTATCTCTGACACCCCCACCGACATAGAGATGATTTTTAGGTAGACCAACCAATAAATCAGTTCCATGGCTATTTGTAAAATGCAGGGCTTTAAATTGGCTCTCGTTTAGGATTTTTTTTCGAGACACGAAGGCTCTATTGTGACTTTCCCAATCTTTTAAAGGATTTTTCCCATCTGCCCGAGATCCTTTTAAAATTAATTTCCATAATGATTGTAAAGCTTCTTCTTTACTTAGGTTAGGAAATACTTTAGTTGCCCATCCAACGTATGGGACAGTTAGAAGACACCAGCGTACCTCGAGGGATCTAATTTTCTCATAATAATCCCTCAATTTATTACGAGAAGCTTTTTGGAAACGGTTTATCCTTTCTGTAGAAACCCTCTTAAATACATCTAAGTTTTCAGAAATAATATGGATGTAAGCAGCCCCTGCATCGTACCACTCCTTAAAACGGGCAGCCTGCCAATTAGGAAAGTTATCGATGGCACTATCTGATGCTTTTAAGTAAAATTCTTTGGTAGACTGTTCATCTGTCCAATCAATAAATACATTTGAAGCTCCTGCCTCGTAGGCTACCGTTTGGATTAGACGTGCAAACGTAGCATTTTGTATATCGCTATGAATAATCAATAATTGATTTTTTGCAAATTTACTCCGGTTAGCACAGCAAGTTCTGCATACTTTTTTAACTGTGATTCACTTATAAATTCATATATTCCTTTAGTCATTTAATATCTCCCCTATGATGTTCTTGCAAAATTTTACTACAGAACCGTGGCCTACTTAAACTAATCTGCTTTTTAGTAGAACAACATAATCGAAATATATTCATTCGTTGTTCTGTATGTGGTGGAAACTCGGAGAATGAATTAGCTAGCTTTCACTTAAAGCGCATGTATTAGAATAACTCAAAAGCGCCCTTAAAAATCAAAAAAATGCCCACTGCCTCAAATAACTCAAGAATACTAATGTAAAAATCATCATTTTCAAAATTGCTTGTCTCTGTTGAACTTTAAATTGGTATTTTAGAAAAACGCTGGGTTAGTGTTAAATGTTGATTTGTTAATACTAAATTAGGCTGCCATGAAATGACAGCCTAATTGTTATGGTTTTTGTTCAACTAACCCACCCGTTAGCTTAACAACCAACGGTTGTTTCATTCCATGGTACATTTCTATTTAAAAATTTGTAATACCTTGCCTGCTCCATTTTCCGATTCAATTTCAGCGTATGCACCATTTACGAAAGTAATTTGTGGTGGTACATGACCGCAATCCACATACGATAGGTTGTTTTAACAAACTCATTTTCTCTCACTCTCCTCAAAATCGAATAGTTCCTCAATTGACATATTGAAAAGTTTTGCTAAATCATATGCCAACCAAGTCGATGGGTCAAACTTATTGTTTTCTATTGCATTAATTGCTTGCCGTGAAACATTCACCTTCTCACCCAATTGTGCTTGTGATAATCCAAACTGCTCTCTAAGTTTCTTAACTTTGTTTTTCAATTATTGTACCTCTTTTCATGTAAGGTTAACCTTACACAAAACTTACCAGGGTATATTTTGTGTGTCAAGTAAACCTTACATACTCTTCTAAAAAAAGTGCTTTCCATTATAGAAAAGTCCTCGTTTGGATGCTGATTTTTCTTTAACTATTCTGCCCATTAGTTGAATAACTTACATCTAAATTTTAACATATAATTCCATAAAATCCTTTTTTAAAATACCAAACCCGATAGTGCTTTATAATAAAACTTCTTTCTTTGGACATTTTTAAATTTTCATAAAAGATTAATTCTCTCATTAGAGCAAATAAATTTTATATGATTTTCAGTATAGAGTTATCAATAACAACCTACAATATATGCTTATTTTACACACTGGGATCATGTTTCTTAAAGCATAAATTTGCCGATCCGGCAAATTTATGCTTTAAGTCACAATTTTTCAAGAGCCATTTTAAGCTTTTTATCTTTATCTTTACAATGGTATAGAAAGTATTCAGAGAAATGAGGTGAAAACTTAGCATGATAATCCTTTAAAAAATCTACAGTCGGAGTAAAATTCTTTATAAAAAAACTTGTAGTATTATATATCTTCAAAACTTCATTCTCTCCCATCTAGCAATATAAGATTTGCAATACTAAAAAGCTATTTATTCTCATATTATCCTAACGACCTTATGCTGCACCATGTTCTCTACACGGTCGCCCGAACTATATAACGTTGATAGGTTATCGGTAATCCTTGAGGCATCATATTTTGCTCAAATATTCTACTTATTTGTGGCATATTTTAATCACTTAATAATTTAAATACAGTTTGTTTCTGTCCAAAACAACGTAGTTTTAACACATCCGTAGGGGATTGTAAATATTCAATACTATTTACTATTTCAACATCAGCACCCGAAAACTCACTTTTCTTCAGTCTGTTTTTAATTGTATCTAAAATATTTCCATCATTTTGTTTAAAGAGGTTTGGAAACAATGCTGGTAACTCTTTACCTGAATCATCGCCTGGATGGAGTCCGAGTATTTCTCCGCCTTTTTTTACTACTCGACTTAATAATGGGTATGCAGAAGTCGGGCCTTTACGAACAAATGCACAATCAAATTCATCTCGTTCAAACGGCAGTCCGTTTTTCAAGTTACCGACAACAAATGATGCATTTACCTTTTTATGTACGTTTCCACTTTCTACAAAGCGATCAGTTACATCAAAACCAATTACCTCTTTTGCTACTGTGCAACAACTTATGGTGAATTCACCGTGGCCACAGCCAACATCTAATACTTTTTTGTTCGGAATCATACTATACACTTCTTCATTAAAAATGGACTCCCCATCAGGTTTTGATAAAACTGAATTCCAAGGATATTCGTATTTTCCGTAACGTTCACCCAGTTGTTTATACCATTCGATTGAATGGGGCTCTAACCAGTCAGAATGTCTTGTCGGATCAATTAATTTCATGGGTTCCCTCCCAAAATGTATTTAACCATAAGTTCCTTTTTATTAAGTTGTAATTCTAAACAGTTTTGGCGTATATACAAGTATTCCTTAATTCGTTAGTTTCAGGGCACCTATCGTCGTTTATTAATAGCCCCTCCAGAGTAAATCCTAACTTTTCCGGTATCGCTCTACTCTTGATGTTTTGTTCATCGCATCTTATTTCAATTCTTTTTGCGTTTAATTCATGAATAGCAAAGTCAGTAATGCCTTTGACCGCTTCTGTTATATATCCCTTACCACTATAGCGACTATCAATCCAGTATCCTATTTCAAACTTCGGAATAGTCCAATCTATTCTATGCAATCCAGAAGATGCAATAAATTCCCCGGTTTCTTTGAGAAAGACTAATAACCGTAAATCCTCTCTGGCTAAAAAGGATATATAAGCTTGTCTTATGTTCAATTCAACATCCTGCTCGGTCTGTTCCTTTTGAGCGAATGGTAACCACGGTTTAAGTTCATTAATCGAAGCCGTAATTGCTTCATGGACAACTTTTCCATCTCCTGGTTTTGGCATACGTATCAGTAATCTTTCAGTTGAAAACTCTTGGGGAAACACTTTTAACATTGGGTTCATTTCTTACACTCCTCTTTCATTAATACATGGTTTTACTCTTTTTTAAAAAAATCATTCTAAATTTTCAAACCGAGTTCACATACATATTTATTTACTAAGGCCTCTTATCCCACGGTTCTATCTGGCCAATCGTAATTAAACTATTTTTCTCTTTTATAGATTCTATAACCCCATTAGAGATTTCATTATGGGTTAACCATCTTGATCGCCCATCTTCAATGACAAACCCTAATCGAACTTGATAGTATAAGCAACTCTTAGGCACTGAGGTTTTTTTCTTAATTTTATTCACATCAGTACTACTACCTAAAACATGATATAACTCCCATTCCCCAAGATTCCGTGAAACTTCTTGCTTGATTATTTCAAGTGCATTTGGTGCATCCGAATGAATCCATGCAACGACTAAATCAATGTCACCGTTCATATCTATTGTTGACCTTATTTTAGTTCGTAGGTCATCATCATATCTATAATCAACAAGAATAGGTGTAATCCGATTTTTAAAACTGGTCTTTTCTAATAACTGATTCATCTTATTAGCATTTCTAGCAATAACTGAAACGTGATATCCTTTATCTATTAACCATAATGATACTCTTGATAACATACCTGTCCCACCAACGATGAGTGCGTGTTTCATATTAACCTCCATTGTAGCTTTGTTTGATATATATAAATCCCCAAGTGCTTTGGAATTTTACCAGCCTTTCCATAAACGCTTAAATTGATGGACATTATTTGTCATTTTTAATAAATACACATCAGGATTACTCAGCCTTTTCCACTGATCAAACCCAAAACCCGCATCATAATGATTTAACAATAGGGAGATAATACCACCGTGGGCCACGATAGCCGTATTTTCATAGTCACTGGTTGCTATTTCATCGACAACTTCTACGATTCGATCCTTTGCTTCGTTACTAGATTCCCCGCCTTCATACTTTAAATCCTTATCACTGAATGTCGCTTCCAGTTTCTCCATCCAATCCGGAAGAAAGGATGTACTTAGAACACGTTCACTTAATCGATCATCCACCTCAACTTCTATATTCTTACTCTCTGCAAATGTCTTAATCGTTTGAATAGCGCGTAAGAAAGGACTAGATATGATTCGATCAACTTTTGTTTGAGTTAAAAAATCAGACAATTCCTTTGCTTGTGTGAATCCTTTTTCCGTTAATGGGGAATCAGGAGACTGCCCTTCCGCTTCACAATGCCTAATAATGAAAATATTTTTATTCATACATCCTCCTTAACAAGGCGGCTAGGCTACACTTGTTGAACTGTCACCTATTACACCATTTCTATCATCTGGACTTTTCGGTGTGGCTAGCCACAGTCACATTCAATTAAATTCTAACATTATTCAGAAAATAAAAAACCTTTATGTACCTATTTTGTATGTCATTTTGAAAACACTTCTATTTCATAGTGAAGTTAACTTACCTTATATCACAGCATTCATAATAAAAAGAGTTCGTGTAATTTACCAAATAACATAAGTTCCTATTGACAATTAACCATGCTTTCATAGACAATTAGAAACATTAATTAAGCATCAATCACACCTTACTAGGAGGAAACATTTTGGAACAACAAGATCAATTTACTACTAGATTAGGATTTATATTAACAGCAGCAGGATCCGCTATTGGCCTTGGTGCCATCTGGAAATTCCCATACATTGCTGGTCAAAATGGAGGCAGTGCATTTTTAATTATTTTCATATTATTTACTCTTATTTTAGGACTTCCACTTCTTTTAGCGGAATTTGCGATTGGCAGGAGTGCACAACAAGATGCTATTTCTTCGTTTAAACATATTGCTCCACAAACGAGATGGCATTACATAGGCATTCTCGGCATGGTTACTTGTTTTATTCTATTATCTTTTTATAGTGTTATTGGTGGGTGGATAATCACTTATTTAATAAAAGCGATTAGCGGGGGATTAAATGGCCTTAATAGTGAGCAGTACGCTTTGGTCTTTAATGATACCATTTCAAATCCCGTTATTAGTTTGGTCGTACAATTGGTGTTTATCTTATTAACAATCCTTGTCGTAGCAAAAGGACTTCAGAAAGGAATTGAACGAGCAAGTAGCATTATGATGCCAGCTTTAACGATTTTATTTCTCATCTTAGTTATTCGATCCATTTCATTGGATGGTGCATCAAAAGGGCTTACTTTTTTATTTCAACCTGATTTTTCTAAAGTTACCTCAAAAACAATTCTGGAAGCTATGGGTCAGTCGTTTTTTACACTGAGTGTTGGGGTATCTGTCATGATTACATATAGTTCTTATTTATCAAAAAATCAAAGCTTACCAAAATCAGCATTGTCAATAGTAGGCATGAATATTGCCATTGTACTGTTAGCTGGACTCGCAATTTTTCCTGCTGTGTTTTCCTTTGGGCTTTCTCCCGATGCTGGGCCAGTACTTTTATTCAATGTGTTGCCAACTATTTTTAGTCAACTACCGTTTGGAATGGTGTTTTTTGTAGGCTTTCTATTAATATTTTTATTCGCAGCACTGACATCAGCCTTTTCAATGTTAGAAATAATTGTTTCCGTCATTGCCAAAAGAGACAAGGCGAAACGAGTTAAAACAGCGTGGATTATTGGTCTTTTCATATTTATATTTGGCATTCCTTCTGCGTTGTCATTTGGCTTATTAAGTGATTTTACGATGTTTAATAAAACATTTTTTGACCTTGCTGACTTTACGGTCAGTAATATTCTAATGCCTTTAGGTGCACTACTGATGGCGCTATTTGTTTCATTTAAAATGAAGAAATCAGCTCTATTTGAAGAATTCAAGCGAGGTAGCTCAATCAGTCGTGCAATTTTTAATGTATGGTTTATTCTCATACGATATGTAGCTCCCATATTAATTATTGCTGTCATGCTTGATGTTTTAAATGTTTGGTAGGACCGATTGGGCTCCCATAGTGTCCCATTTTCCGTATAAATGAGTTTTATACAATTTTTGTCCAATTGTTATGAGGAGGAGCGATTAGACACTTCTCAAAAGCGAAGTTGAATTACTTTATTCAAAAATTTTAATTAAAATTTCAAGATTACATACCCTAAAACTAATTAGTTTAGGGAGGATTGTATATGACAGAAAAAGCTTCAATTTCTTCATCTGAATTAGGAGTTTTATGGCTTACTTATCAAGAAAAAACAATGTTTCTACGAATGTTAGAGTATTTCATAACGAAAGCAGATGAAGAAACCGCTAAAGATATTATGATTAACTTGCATAAAGAGCTTGAAAGTTATGTTGAAAAAATAATCCAAATATTTGAACAAGAAGGTGCTGTTATTCCAGTTGGATACACTTCACAGGACGTAAATAAGGACGTCCCGAAACTGTATGATAATGGCTTTGACATAATGTTAGTTCGCCTTTTAAATGAAATCGGTATGGGATTACATTCATTAAATTTAACAATGACGTTCAGAGAAGATATAACGACGTTGTTCGAAGACCTTACTGCTACTAGTCAAAGGTATTTCCGAATCAGTTCCCAATATTTGCTTGAAAAAGGGTTGCTAGCAAGAACCCCTTACGTATCAATGCCAAAATCAGTTGAGTTTGCAAAAGATCATAGTTATCTAGGTGGAATTGCCCTAAATCCATTTAGTCAGAAGAGATCTTTGAATACGATAGAAATTGCTCATATTCATAAAGCCATCGAATCAAATCTTACAGGTTTACAATTGATTTTAGGCTTCGCAAATTGTGCAAATGACGGAGAAGTTAAGCAATACTTTAATGAAGGGAAAGAACTTGCTAAAAGCATTATAAAAGAGTTAAGTGAGGTCATGATTAAAACAAACCTTCCTATACCTCAATCGGCAGGAGGGAATGCAACCCGCTCAACAGTAGCCCCCTTTTCCGATAAACTAATGATGTACTGCACAAGTCTTTTTTGTAGTTTTTCTATGGGAAGTAATTCAATCGGAACTGCTTTTAGTTTACGAAATGACTTGTCTGCGAAAAATGGAGTTTTTATAAAAGATATCTTTGAATATGCTCATAAAGGTGCAAAAATCATGATAAAAAAAGGCTGGATGGAAGAACCACCTCAAATGGATAATCTAAATAAAAGATGAATGGAGTTATTCATTAAGTCACTTCAATTTAGCGGTTAACTATTCTTTTACAGGGGGACATACTTTAGGCCATTGAAATTTCAAATTATCAATGGCTAATTTCTACCCTTAATATGATGTTTCAATACGGAACTCCTCAAATCAATTAGTTATACTTACACTTTTCAGAAAACTATAAGGATGTTTTCCAGAATTCGTTATAATTATCAATACGGAAGTCTGCAATTTTACTGTGATTGTTTTGATATAAACATGTTGATATTCCTAATTCTTTTGCGGGGATTATGTCAATTTCACGATCACCAATTACCAAATCAATCCCATGTTTTCGGTGAAGGTATTCATAAGACTCTACGTTAGGTTTACGAGAAAATCCATCATCTCCTGCAACAATTTCACTGAAATATTTATCCCAACCGTAATATCCCAGAATGTTAAGTACATCTTTCCTTAGTTTGTGTGTCATTATCACATTATTATCAGCATATTTTAAAACCTGCTCAACACCATCAAACGGTTTGAATTCTTTTGGCGGTATTCTTTCCTCCAACAGAAAAAATTCCTTTAATTGTTCCTCAGTAAAATTGTAATAACTACTTGCATGTCTAAATGATACTTTTAAGTGCCTGAAAACCTCATTTTTATCTACATGTTCATCATTTAATACCTTTTTGAAAATTGTGGTATAAACAGGGTATGTATCAAATAAAGTACCATCAAAATCCCATAATATAGTTAATCCTTTGATATTATTTAGCACCCCTATCACTCCGTTCAGATTTTTTTAAGTCAATCTTCTATGACATAACCTGTTTGAATTGATTGTTAAACCCTTGGAAACCTAAATAACAATTTTCACTTATCTTCCAGATATAATCTCTTTATGAATTTTTGCCAAGTTTATTAAGCCAAATCTCCCATCACTTACTAAATCGATTATTTCCTTTGCCTCTTTCCACGCTAAATCATAAAGGGATTTTTCAATTACTCCTTTAGATAGTGCTTCTTCAAGTTCATCTTCATCCAAAAGCATTATTTCACCCGTTGGAAGTACAACGATATCCAAAAATAAATCATCCATCCATGGTATATTATTCTTCGTTCCAATTTCATAGCAAATGTCTATATACCATTGTACAACTTCACCTTTTGCGTCAAACATTGTTGTTACGGAATGGTTCTTTCCAATAGGGAATTGTTGAAGCCATGAATAACTGTCATCAACAATACAAACTTTCTTTTCCTGATATTTTACAAATAACGGCTCTGATACTTTGCGGATATTCAATAAAGTTATATGCCCTATAAAATCTTTATCATGGTGAAAGGTTTGTTTATAGTCCCTTTTCAAAACACGTTTCCAGTTAGAACGATTACCATACACCCTTTTCAACATCTTCAACCCTCCTAATGTTCCGATAGGCTTATATTGCTTGTGATTCTTAGTTGTCTCTATGTACTTTAGTTTATATCCCCTAAGTAAACAGGTAGCTCCTTACCTGCAATATAATCAATTATGTACTCTCGCATTGTCTGAGGATAAATCCTGTAATTCAATAATTCTGACAACGGAATCCATTCAACACCGATTTGTCCATCGTCAGGGACTATTCCATTACCTATATCTTTACTTCCTTCTTTTATCTTACATAAAAACATATACTCCGTTTGATGCACTTCTGAATCAAACTCAAAATGCTCATGATTTTTCCCAATGTATTCTCGAATAAATATTAGATTACCTATCGCTACGTCAGCATTGATTTCCTCTATACATTCCCTTTTCAATGTTTGATGGAGATTTTCTCCATGTTCTTGACCGCCACCAGGTAAAAGATAGTAGTAGCCGTCTTTATCTTGCTTCTTAATTCCTAACAATTTATCATCCTGAACAATAACAGCTTTTGCCGAATTTCTTATTCCCATTTTCATACCCCCAATTTCTTACAAATTCCTTCTATTTCTCAACCTTACAATAGTTACAGTAAAAAGTGATGAAAAAAAGCAAACTTCCCATCAATTTCTGGCAAAATATAGCTCTTTAGTTACTACGCTCTATTTATGGCTTGAATAATTAATGGTATCTCTTTCAAATCTTCAACAATGAAATCCGCTTCAACATTATCCCATTGTAAATCTTTTTTCCACACTCCAAGCATCCCTATATTCATAGCACCTTGTATATCATTTTTAGGATGATCGCCTACGTACATACTCTCATTCGGCGAAACATCCACTTGTCTTAATGCATTTTGAAATATTTCAGGATTAGGTTTTTTCATCCCTTCCCATTCAGAAACAAGTATTGTATCAAAATAGTTTTCAATCCCTAAAGCCCTTATATTATCCATTTGGAACTGACCTTTTCCATTTGTAATCATCCCTAATCGAATGGAATTACCTTTTAAACTTTCTAACGTACTTATTAGATTGGAAAAAGGAATACAACTATTGTGAAACTCTGTTATATAATCCTGTAGCAACTTCTCCCAAGAAATTTCGCTAATTTTGAATTCATTAACCATTTGTTGGTACACTTTGTCCTTCCAGACATAACCTCGACAATCCAACTCCATAAATCTTGATATGTAAAATTCTTTCGGGATATGACCAAGACAGTCATGCAATCTATCATATTGATTCTCTATAAATTTTTGTACAGAAGCATCTCTATTTAGCAACGTGCCATCTAAGTCGAATATAACAGCTTTAATTATCTTAAACACCCCCATATTTGTTTAATTCCTCCGCTAATGCACTAATCGATTCCATTACTTCTTTTATATTTTCGTCATTATTCAATTCATTTCTTGCATGAAGTAGTACAGGTCTAACAGATTCTACTGACCTCCCAAACTTGTACATCCATTTATAACGTGGAACCATCCAAGTATGAAAATGGTGAGTCGTATCCTCATTATAAAAATAGTAGACATGTTCAATCCCTAAGACCTTCCTTTGAGCCTCTCTAATCTTAGACAAGGTGTTTATGTAATCAATCCGTTTGTATATGTTAACTTAAAAATGAACCACAATCGCAATTGAAAAGTGAACCACTCTGATGGAAAATTACCTTAATATCAAATTGATATTAAGGGGGAAACCAGGAGTGATTTCATTGAATAGAAAACAAAAAATAATTCAACGGTTTTTAAAGGGAGAAAGCCAACGAAGTATAGCAAAAATAACAAACACATCAAGAAATACAGTCAGAAAATATATTCAAGAATTTGAGAATAGTAAGCAAAAAGATGTTAGACATCTGCCTATTACCGAAAATATTGTGAGTGTCCCGACATATAAACCAAGAGTTAGTCCCAAAAGGGTTTTAACGGAAGAGATTCAGCAACAATTACAACAATATATTGCGGAAAATAGATGGAAACAAGAACACTACATGGCTAAACAACAAATGAAAATAGTTGATATGTATGAAGCCCTACTTGATCAGGGATACAACATTAGTTATACAACTGTAAGAAATTATGTCAATCAAGAAACAGCAAAAAAGAAAGAAGTTTACATTCGCAAATATTGTGAACCAGGTGCAGAAGTTGAATTTGATTGGGGGGAAGTAAAGTTAGAGATTGATGGTAAGATACGAAGTTATTCATTGGCCGTCTTTACATTGCCTTATAGTAATTACCGGTTCGCAAGATTATATGAGTCCGAAACACAAATATGTGTTATAGATGTACATACAAAATTGATTGAACATTTAGGTTTTATACCAGAGGTATTTACCTATGACAACATGAGAACTGTCGTGAAGTCCTTTATAGGCAATGAAAAAACGATAACCGAGCCTATGGTACAATTGTCGGACTATTATCAATTTCGTATTCGCTTATGTGAGGTAAGAAAGGGAAATGAGAAAGGACATGTTGAAAGAAGTGTTGAATTCGTCCGACGAAAAGCCTTTTCATCAATATATACATTTGATAGTGTAGCAGAAGCGAATGAATACTTAATAGAGGTTATAAAAAAGCTAAATCAACGATTACACCATGAGCATAAGGAAAAACATAAAAACTTAATGGATCATGAAAAAGCCGCGATTGGTATGACGATGATTCAACCGTTTGATGCAGCAGAACTAGTAGAATGTCGAGTTGACAAATATAGTACTGTAGTCATTAAACAAAATCATTATTCTGTCCCTGAGGGACATGTAGGGAAATATATTCGAGCAAAAGTAGGGGCTGAAGAAATACGGTTGTTTATTGATGGAGAGTATGTAACGACTCATTCTCGAAACTGGGGCGTTCATCAGTGGGAAATGGATATCTATCATTATTTGAAAACATTTGAAAAGAAAA
>JBPYCQ010000006.1:0-227616 GCA_051846895.1 Bacillaceae bacterium W0354 | reverse complement strand
GTGTGGATGTTTTAACGATATTCGTTTGCCATGTTCTATCCAACCTTCATAAATTAACGCGTGACGAACTTCATGATGTTTTCGCCGTTCAGTCCCACGAACATATACACCATCAGCCTCCACGTATAAAAAGTTGACTTCTTTACCTTCAGGTAATGAATCTGATTCCTCTAATTCAATGACTTGATCGTGGTCTGCTTGTTTTTGTGCTTCACCCACACGTCGTACAATCGATCCAACGGTTTGATGACTAATGTGTACGGCACTCCATTCTTTTAACACACGTGCTACTTCCCTATACGTACTTTCACTTGCCATTTCAGCTATTTTCACTTCTACCAATGGACTATAACGTTGATACTTTCTAAATCCCAACCATTCATCCAATGGATAATGCGGTTGCCCGTGTTCATCTCCCATTAATGTACGTTGAAAGCGAACTGACCCAAACATAAACTGCATCGTTTTCCAGTCTGTCCGTTTAACTGTCCATTCTTCTTGTTGTCTTCGCTTTTTGATGACTTGATCAATTTGATTAAACGCTTCGCCAACACACGTTTCAAAAACTTCAAACATGTATTGATGTACACGTTCCTCAAATTCAATTAAATTATTTGTTTCCTTTATTATTTCGTGAATTCTTGATATAATTTGTTTCATGAGAAGGCCTCTTTCTATATGTATTTGCCGTCGAAGCATACATATATGATAGAGTGCCTTCTCTTTTTTTACTAGTTAATTTTTGGTAATTTAACCTCGAGAACTATTTTACACTTACTTATCTTCTTCTTCATCAACAAATTGACTATACGGTATGGATAGACTTGGTGATTTACCGCCACTACTATAAAACTCTGGTACTTTTCCTGATATCGTTCGAATGTCTATCGGAATTGAGGTCACGACTTCCTTTGTAGATGTGGCAAAAGGAATAACAATTTGAACATTAGCTTGTATTTCAATTGAAAGCTTTACTAATGCACTATTAATCCCATACTCCTCCATCTCAGTGATAAAATCAGATTGTACATCCCCAATGACAGTAAAATGGACTGGAACCCGTGGACCTAAATTCGCTAATAACGTGTTTCCGGTTGCTTGACCAATTGGAATCCGTACAATCGCCTCATTTTCAACCACTTCATCTTCATTTATGACTTCTTCATCTTCATCCAAATCAAAGTCGAGCGTTTCTCCAAGTTGAACTTCTCCACGTTCAAGTCTTTTTAAATAGTTTTGTACTCGGAATGTTGAATTACGGAGCACCCGATTCACCACAACTGCATTCCAACCAACCGAAACGAGATTACCTTCTTCATCCTGTTCGAGCTGGACTAAATCATCAAACTCTAAATCCTCAACTATTCGTTTACTAACAGCCTCATTTATTGCCTCACGAGCAAATTGTGCTGTTTTTGTCTCGGCAATATCAATTAATGTCGGTTCTATTCCTTCATTGATGATCCACACCGAAAGAATAATTGCAATCACAAAACATACAAGTGTAATCATAATAATTTCACTAAATGTTTTTGGTTTTCTTTTTTTAAATCGATTTTTTGGAAGTCTTCTCACAGTGTAAACCCCCTCAAAACATTTTATGTCAGAGGGGGTTCCGTTATGTAGATTAGCTTTTAAGTCTTTCGTCATCATTTAATAAGTTCTTTTAAATGAATTAACATTCGTAATGACAACATTCAATTCCTTTGCTAAATCAATCTCATAAATTTTATTTTTGGGTAAAAGTTTCCCTTCCTCCTCTACAATACGAATAATCGGCCGATCTGATATTTTTTTGTTTTGTTTTGCCACTATACCAGCTCGTCCGTCACTTAATGAAACAAACATTCCATTCGGATAAATTGAAATATGTTTACGAAAAATTTCTATGTATTCCTTTGAAAACTTTGTTCCACTGCCAGCATATAAAATATCTAATCCCACTTGAGGTGGATATGCATGGCGATAAGATCGATCTGAAGTTACAGCGTCAAAAACATCTGCCACAGTAATTATTTTGGCAAAATCATTTATTTCTGATTGACGTACCCCTCTAGGATAACCTGATCCATCTAATCGTTCATGGTGTTCATAAGCACAGCTAATAATCGTTTCTGAAATGTTAGGAATTTCTTTTAACAATTGATAGCCGTAAGTTGTATGCTCTTTAACTACTTCATATTCTAAAGGAGTTAACTTTCCTGGCTTGTTCAATAGCTGTTCAGGAATTTTAACTTTACCAATATCATGTAATAAGGCACCAATCCCAATTTCAATCATCTCTTCATCATCTAATTGAAGCTCTTTCGCTAACACTAAAGTATAGAAAGCGACATTTAAAGAATGATGATATAAATAATTATCGTAAACAAATACATTAGATATAATTGAAAATATGTGATCATTCGATTTAATAATTGGAATGATTTCTTTAATCGTTTCTTCAATGGATGAAAATGATTGTTCTAACACGAACCGAGATTGATGCCCATTGCTATATTTTTCAAACGCAGCAAAAGTTGAACGCAATTCGTTTACATATTTTATCCTTAATTCATCACTTATAAGATTTTCTACCGCAATTCCTTCTGAAAAAGAGTCTTTAATATAAATGAGATTAAGTTTGAAATCTTGAATGCGTTTAATCAAACGATCAGTTAATTCTATATCTTTTTGTAATAATACGCGTCCATATGAATCAACAATCGGTTTAGCTAGTATATCTCCTTGTTTTAGCTCAGTCACTTTAATTACTTTCATCGTATGCCCCTATATTTTCTTTTTTTATTATCATAATACTTTTGACAAATTTTTTCAATATTTAAAATTTACTTATTTCAATAATTTTAGGGCTTCTTTACCAATAATTCCTTCATACCAACCGTATTTTTCTTTTGCGTACGTTGTAACTTTTTGTAAAGGTGCGTAAAGTAATTCATCAACATTTCTCACGCCAACTGCTCGACCTGCAACAATTTGTCTGTCACTTAGTTTTTCGTTTAATAAATCAACGTCAAGCGCTCCGCACATAATATAACCAATATCGTTTGAAACGACTAATAAATCCGTCTTAGGTAATTCAACATGAACAAATTTAAATCCGATGTCATCAATAAAAATCGGCTCAACATGAACCATCTTCACATCCTCCTCCTTCTCTTATTACGTTATGAGGAGCAAAAAAAGAAGTGCCTGTCAGAACATGTTATTTTTCAACATTCTTAAGGCACTCCTCTAGTAAATCTCTAATAAATTCAGGGAGGAAATATGTCTTTTCTTTTACAGAAGATATAGCAGGTACTAATTGCGGAAAGGAAAAGGTATCTGCAGTTGCAATTTTATACTTTTTATTCGTATCTATAGGCTTCCCATTAACATAAACGGTTTCAACATAATTAGTTCGTTCATAGTAATCTAACTCAATATTCGCGTAAATCATTTTTCCAATCTTCTTGCCACGAAATCCAAAGCCTTTAAGCTCTCTTTCAATAAATCGTTCTTCCTCAACCATCCGAATCATTTCAATAAGCTCGTCACCTTTTAACACCATTGTACATGGATTCATCGGATGTGGACAGCTTTGCAATATATCTTTTTTAGTGACAACCCCTTGATCAAAGCCTTGCAATAATACGCCTGAATTAAGCATTGCACAATCGGCTTCTGTCCAATCTTTTAATGTATGCACAAATTGTTTCATTAACGGTGTTTCATTAAACCAATCAACTTGTTGGGGCTCTTCTAATACTGTCGCAACTTCCGATAACCGTTCTTCTGCTTCATTTTTTAATTTATTTAACAGTTTTAATGTATCACTATCATTTTGATCTTTTATTTTAATTGCAGCACCTTCTTTAGAAGTAATCTCCTTTGTTATCCGATTCACCCTTACTTGAATCTCGCCATAATAATAGCCGTGCTTACCAACAGCCGTTATCAAACAATCATTAACAACACGGCCCTGTTCATATAAATGGTGTGTATGCCCCCCGATGATGATATCTACTGGATAACGATCTGCGATTGCTTCCTCCTCATATGCACCTAAATGAGATAAAACGATGATGATGTCACAAGCTTTACGTAAATGAGGGATATATTGATCTAAAACATCTTTCGGGTTTTTAGTCGTCCAACCAATTTTTTCGTAAAAGGCTTGAAATGGAGCCGTTAATCCTATGACACCTATCTTTATATTCGATTCCGTTTGAAAAATGTGGTAAGGCTTAAGCCATTTTGGTGCTGGTTCATTAATCGGTTCAACGTTAGCACAGACGAGTTCAAACGTCGCCTCATCATACAAATGGTAGAGCTGCTCACTCGGCAATGTAATCCCTTCGTTATTCCCCATTGTTGCGACATGATAATTTGCATGATTAAGCAATGTAACATTACTAGAGCCTAATGAAGCTTCCGTAACTAAATTAGAACGATCAATATGATCACCATTATCAAGCAGCAAATAAAGTGATCCATCCTGTTTATGTTGATCAACTTTTCTATTTATTTCATTCATGATCTTTGGCCAATTGTCAAAATAACTATGTAAATCACTTGTGAAATATATATATATAGTCTCTGTCATTTCTGAACTCCTTTGGCTAAAAAATGAGACGAATACCAATAATTATCATCATGATGCGCAAAACCCATTCAATCATATTACTTTCTAGACGTTGGTTTAGCTTAGCACCGAGTACACCACCTATCCAAGCACCGGGAATACTAGCAATCGCATATAACCAAATCACATTTCCAGCTACAATATGAGCGCTTGATGAGACGATACTTGAAACAAATATCATAAACATAGACGTTGGCGCTGCGATATGGACTGGGAAACCAAAAAACAAAATCATTGATGTTACCATGAGTGAGCCCCCGCCTATTCCAAATAATCCTGAGAGCATTCCAACAATGAATGCTAAGCCAACACCAAAAATTACGGAATAGGAATAGGATATAGTCTCATCATTTAAAGACATTGTACGTTTGACATGAAATCTTTTAGCTTGGTTTTGATTCGCCAGTGTTTTGTTAATCACTTTATTTTTCACAATTAGTAATCCAGATAATACCAACATTAATATTCCAAAATACAATTCAAACATTTCAATTTTGAAATATTGATTAAGCCAAACCCCGACAAGTGCACCCGGAACACTACCTATTAAAAAAATAAGACCACTTTTCACATCGACGCGCTTACCTTTTAAATAGGTTAAGGTTGAAGATAAACCTGTGAAAATCATGATTAATAATGACATTGCCACAACCGTTTGAGGTGTGACCCATGAAAATGTATCTAGGAAGTTAGATAAAAATAGTAATGCCGGAACAAAAATTAATCCCCCACCAAGACCAACAAGACTCCCTAAAAGTGCACTAACAACCCCAATGATGAGTAACAATAGAAATACCATATTTACGTCTCCCTATGTATTGTTATATCATGCAAATTTTCTATCTTTATAAACACCTTTGTGCTATATATTTTATTTAATTAGTATATAGCATTATGCGTTCAACAACCATTGCATGCCTGATATACAAAAAGCTGACCCATATTGAGTCAGCTTTTGTATTGTATATTAATACTAACCTATACATAGGGGTGATTCAAGAATATTAATGGGCAGGGCACATCAACTTCCTTGGATTTGGTCAGGAAGGTTATCCAATTAAATTACATGTTTATTTTAAGTTCCAAACTTTTTATCATTCTGGATTTCATCTATTGTAAAATTGATAAATGAATAACAGCCAATTCAAAAGTAAAACCCTCGCCACACCATTGTGACAAGGGTTTTAACATATTATCCAATAGAACCTTCCATCTCGAACTTGATTAATCTGTTCATTTCAACTGCATATTCCATTGGTAGTTCCTTAGTAAATGGTTCGATAAAGCCCATGACAATCATTTCTGTTGCTTCTTCTTCTGAAAGACCACGGCTCATAAGATAGAATAATTGTTCCTCAGACACTTTAGATACTTTCGCCTCGTGCTCAAGTGAAATGTTTTCGTTAAGCACTTCGTTATAAGGGATCGTATCTGAAGTTGATTCGTTATCTAAAATTAACGTATCACATTCAATGTTAGAACGTGCACCGTCAGCATTTTTACCGAAGTGTACAATTCCACGGTAAGTAACTTTACCACCTTGTTTTGAAATTGATTTCGAAACAATCGTTGATGACGTATTCGGTGCTAAATGGTGCATTTTCGCACCTGCATCTTGGTGCTGACCTTTACCAGCTAAAGCGATGGAAAGTGTCATGCCGCGTGCGCCTTCACCTTTTAATAAGACAGCTGGATACTTCATTGTTAATTTGGAACCTAAGTTACCGTCAACCCATTCCATCGTTGCATTCGCATCTGCTGAAGCACGTTTAGTAACTAAGTTATAAACGTTGTTTGCCCAGTTTTGGATTGTCGTATAACGGCAGTAAGCATCCTTTTTAACAAAAATCTCAACAACAGCACTGTGTAAAGAGTTTGTTGTATAGACAGGTGCTGTACATCCTTCAACATAATGTACAGACGCTCCTTCATCAACAATGATTAACGTACGTTCAAACTGTCCCATATTTTCTGAGTTAATACGGAAATAAGCTTGAAGTGGTGTTTCCACTTTTGTGTTTTTCGGTACGTAGATGAAAGAACCTCCTGACCAAACTGCTGAGTTAAGTGCTGAGAATTTGTTATCAGATGGCGGAATTAACTTTCCAAAGTATTCACGGAAAAGATCTTCGTTTTCTTTTAAAGCTGTGTCTGTATCTTTAAAGACAACGCCCATATTTTCTAATTCTTTTTCCATATTATGATAAACAACTTCTGATTCGTACTGTGCTGATACACCTGCTAAATACTTCTGTTCTGCTTCAGGAATTCCTAAACGATCAAACGTACGTTTAATCTCTTCAGGTACTTCATCCCAAGAACGTTCTGAACGCTCTGAAGGCTTAACATAATACGTGATTTCATCAAAATCTAGCTCCGATAAGTCGCCACCCCATTGTGGCATCGGCTTTCTATAGAATTCTTCTAAAGATTTTAAGCGGAACTCTAACATCCACTCGGGTTCTTCTTTCATTCGCGAAATTTCACGAACAACTTTTTCTGTAAGGCCTCGCTCTGTACGGAAAATAGAAATATCTTTATCATGGAAACCATACTTATAATCGCCAATTTCTGGTGCCTTTTTAGCCATTTGATTCACCCTCCTTTAATATTTGAGTGAACAAGATTATTGTTCTCCCTGTTCAACACCTTGCTCTAATGCCTTCCAAGCTAGGGTTGCACATTTTATTCTAGCCGGAAACTTAGAAACACCTTGCAATGCTTGAATGTCTCCTAAGTCCTCGAGTTTCACTTCTTCGGTGTCAATATCTTTACCTAACATCATCTCAGAGAATAATTGGGAAATTTGAAGAGCATCTTGAACATTCATTTCTTTAATCACTTGTGTCATCATCGAAGCAGATGCCATACTAATTGAACAACCTTCACCTTCAAATTTAGCATCTTGGACAATTCCATCCTCAATACGTAATTGAAGGTCGATTCGATCTCCACAAGTAGGATTGTTAAGTTCGACCGTTATGTGTTCACCGTCTAATTTCCCACGATTTCTCGGATTTTTATAATGATCCATGATTACTTGTCGGTAAAGTGTGTCTAAATTATTAAAAGACATTACTGAAATACTCCTTTGTTTTCTGCAAGCCAGAAACGAAATAATCTACGTCTTCTTTATTATTATACAGGTAAAAGCTCGCTCTTGCAGTAGCTGTGACTTGTAATTCTTTCATTAACACTTGTGCACAATGATGGCCTGCGCGTACAGCAATTCCTAAAGAGTCAAGAGCTGTCGCGAGGTCATGTGGGTGACAATCATCTAAGTTAAAAGTAACTAATCCTGCACGTTTCTTTGGACCATAGATTGTAATTCCATCGATTGTCTCCATTTGCTCCATCGCATATTGTACAAGCTCATGCTCATGCTGTTCAATTTGATCTAATCCGACTTCATTAAGAAAGTCGATTGCTTTTGCTAAGCCGATTGCACCTGCAATTATAGGAGTCCCACCTTCGAACTTCCACGGTAACTCTTTCCAAGTTGATTCGTAAAGATGTACGAAATCAATCATTTCACCACCGAATTCAACTGGCTCCATTTTTTCTAAATGCTCTTGTTTACCGTAAAGAACTCCTATTCCAGTAGGTCCACACATTTTATGTCCAGAAAATGCGTAAAAATCTACGTCTAAGTCTTGAACATCCACTTTCATATGTGGTGCAGCTTGAGCACCATCCACAACTATAACAGCTCCATGCTCGTGTGCAATCTTAGTGATATCTTTTATCGGATTAATGGTTCCGAGAACATTTGAAACATGTGTAATAGCTACGATTTTCGTATTGGATGTGATTGTATTTTTAACATCATCAAGCGACAACGTCCCATCAGCTTGCATTGGTATATATTTTAAAGTTGCACCAGTTGCTTTTGCTGCTTGTTGCCACGGGATAATATTACTATGGTGTTCCATCGGTGTAATAACGATTTCATCACCTTCAGATAAATGACTTCTACCATAGCTATGAGCAACTGTATTTATGGCGGTTGTTGTACCACGCATAAAAATTACCTCTTTAATGCTTGATGCATTAATAAAACGTTTTACCGTTTCTCTTGCACTTTCATATCCTTCTGTTGCTCTTGTTCCTAACGTATGAACACCGCGATGAACATTTGAATTATAACCTTCATAATATTCTTTTATAGAGTCTATGACAGATTGCGGTTTTTGAGAAGTTGCTGCACTATCTAAATATACTAATGGATGCTCGTTCACTTCCTGATTCAGAATCGGAAACTGTTTACGAACTTCTTCATTTAACATTAGTTAACTTTCCCTTCAATCACTTCTCTTAGCTGTTTTTGTACAGTTTCAATCGGAATTTCACGAACAACTGGATCTAAGAAACCGTGAATGATTAATCTTTCTGCTTCATGTTGTGAAATACCGCGACTCATTAAATAATATAACTGTAACGGATCTACGCGCCCAACAGATGCGGCGTGACCTGCAGTTACGTCATCTTCATCAATTAATAAAATTGGGTTCGCGTCTCCACGTGCACCTTGAGAAAGCATCAGTACACGAGATTCTTGTTCTGCGTTAGCTTTCGTTGCACCATGCTCAATTTTACCAATTCCGTTAAAAATGGAGCTCGCTGTATCTTTCATAACACCATGTTGTAAAATATATCCTTCTGAATTTTTACCATAATGGATAATCTTCGCTACAAAGTTCTGACTTTGATCACCACGACCAACAGAGACAGCTTTTGCATGTGAATGAGAATTATCACCCATTAAATAAGTGACGTTTTCAGAGATAGTATTACCGTCATTCATTTGTCCTAGTGCCCACTCGATAATTGCATCACGGCCTGCTCTACCACGTCGGTTCACATAGACCGTTGTACCTTTCGCAAAATTATCAACAGCACCATAAGAAACTTTTGCACCATCAAAGGCAAATACCTCACTAACGATATTAGCAACTGATTGCTCTTTATCATTATGTGATACATAGTTTTCTACATAAGTTAGTTCACTATGCTCATCAGCAACAATTAAGACATGATTGAACAGTGCTGCCTCAGAATCCTCTTGCCAGTAAACGACTTGAATAGGTTCTTCAATTCGTACGTTTTTTGGAACATATAAGAATACCCCTGAATTAAGTAATGCTAGGTGGCGTGCTGTTAATTTGTGCTCATCAACAGAAACACCTTCTTGCATGAAATACTTTTTCACTAGATCTTCATGGTTACTTACAGCTGTGAAAAAGTCTTCAAAAATCACGCCTTGGTTTTTCAGTTCTTCGGAAAGCTTCGCGTAAGCAACTTCGTTATTTCTAACGATGATTAAGTTCTCACTAGCTTCATTATCGCCTAAAAGAATACGAATCTTCTCAGGTACTTCATCAAAGCTATTAATTGCTGCCCCAGAAACATCGTGTTTGAAATTAGTAAAATTCCAATTACGAATTCTCGTTTTTTCTGGTTTAGGCATTGGTAAATCTTCAGCTAATTGTATAGCATTTAAACGCATTTCTTGAAGCCAATTTGGTTCATTGCGCTTCTTTGAAAATTGCGTGACATAATCTTTATCGTAAGGTAGCTGTGTTTCAACTGTCATCCTTTACCCTCCTATCAAATTACGCATTTTGACCGACTGTTTCGTCTTCAATTCCCAACTCTTCTTTAATCCACTCATAACCTTCAGCCTCTAAACGTTGTGCAAGTTCTGGTCCACCAGATTTAACAACTTTACCTTGCATCATTACGTGTACATGGTCTGGAGTAATATAGTTAAGTAAACGTTGATAGTGCGTAATAATTAAACAACCAAAATCGTCGCTACGCATTTTGTTTATTCCGTTTGCTACGATTTTTAATGCATCGATATCTAATCCAGAGTCGATTTCGTCTAAGATTGCAATTTCAGGCTTTAACATCATTAGTTGAAGAATTTCATTACGTTTTTTCTCTCCACCAGAGAATCCTTCATTTAAATAACGTTGCGCCATATTTTTATCCATTTCAAGAAGGTCCATCGTTGCATCCATTTCTTTAATAAACTTCATTAATGGAATTTCGTCACCTTCTTCACGACGAGCATTAATAGAAGAACGTAAAAAGTCAGAGTTTGTCACTCCGCTAATTTCACTTGGATATTGCATTGCTAAAAACAAGCCTGCTTGAGCACGCTCATCAACTTCCATTTCTAAAACATCTTTACCATCCATAGTGATTGAACCTTTAGTAACTTCAAACTTAGGATGTCCCATAATTGCACTAGCTAAAGTTGATTTACCAGTACCGTTTGGACCCATTACTGCGTGAAATTCCCCGCCTTTAATGGTTAAATTTACCCCTTTTAATATTTCTTTCCCTTCAATTTCAACATGAAGATCTTTGATTTCTAAAGTAGATCCTGCCATATCAATACCTCCATTTTCTATAATTAATTGATGGTCATTCTCAATTTATTCTCATTATCAGTTTAAAACATTTATAATTTATAATCAACTAATTCAATGAGAACCATCTAGTTATCCAAATCCCATTATAATCAAAAACTCAACATAATTAAAACCAAACGGTATAATTGTTCCCATTTTTCGTCATAATTAAAAACCCACTGCGATTTATGTCAAAATCTGCAGTGGATTTTCTCAATTTTTTATTTATAAATTAACCGATTAATTCCCGCGACAACCATTGATTCTTGTTGATAATCTCGTTCCCTTTTTCTTTCTACTTCCATTCGTTTTTCGTGTTTGAGACAATACTCCTTATAGCCGAATCCATGAGCTTGATGCATTGCCTTTTCCATTTCATCCGTATAATTTAAATCAATCTTGTCGTCATTAATAATGACTAAATCATCCTTTCCGAATTTTCTATATGAATCATATCACGATACTTACTTATGTAAAAACTCGATTTGCGACTGTGTATACATATAAAAAAGGATGTGAACACATGAAGCTATGCTCACATCCTTAATTTATATATATTTGCGCTTATTCTCTTATATATTGGGGAATGCTCGAAATTCATAAATTTCGACGTTTTATTTTCCGTCTACTGGTACAACTGACCCTTCATATCTTTCTAAAATAAATGATTGAATCTCTTCGGATCTTAGTACTTCGACTAATGTTTTTAAATATTCATTATTTTCATCTTCGCTACGAGCGGCAATCACGTTTACATACGGGGACTCTCCACCCTCTAGTATTAGGGCGTCTTCTGCAGGAACAAGTCCCGCTTCAATAGCATAGTTCGTATTAATCGCTACTAAAGCATCTTCTTCTCGGTCATAAAATTCAGGTAGGAATCCAGCATCAACACTTGCGTCAAATTTTAATTTAAGTGGGTTTTCTACTATATCATCGACCGTTGCCACGACTGGATCAATACTATCGTCTAACTTAATTAGACCATTTTCTTGAAGTAAAGATAAGATTCTTCCGTGGTCTGCTACTGAACGACTTAAAATAACTTCTGTACCTTCTTCAATATCGTCAACATTTTTAATATTTTTTGAATAAATTCCAATTGGCTCAATATGAATACCACCAAGGTTGACAAAATCATAACCAATTGTTTCAATTTGTTCATTTAAGTATGGAATGTGTTGAAAATAGTTAGCATCTAAAGTGCCGTTATCTAGATCTTCATTCGGAAAAATATAATCCTGGTATGTTTCAATAACTAATTTAATTCCTCGTTCTTCTAATAAAGGAGCTGCCTTCTCTAATATTTCAGCGTGAGGAACATTTGAAGCACCAACAACAATTTCAACTAATTCTTGTTCTTCGTTTTCTTTCTCTTCTTCATTGTTATTTTCATTGCCATCTTCTTTATTACTCTCTTCAGATACGTCACTTCCACCATTTTTTTCATCTTTTTCAGCTTTGTCTGAAGTGCCACAAGCTGCTAAAAACGTAATTAATAAAGCAATTCCTAATAATGATAAAATCTTTTTCATGTTGTAAAACTCCCTTTTTTTAATATTTTTATTTTTAAGCTCTGTTTAGGCCCGTTATCCTAAATACGAACGTTAACAGTGCTATTTTAATGAATTAATCTTCTTAATAGACAACTATTATCTTTTATCAATTAGCTTAGATAAAGTGTCACCGATAACTTGGAAAATAAATACGATTAATATAATGATGATGGTACATAATAGAATGACATCGGATTTTCGTCGTTGGAAACCTTCTAAATACGCTAAATCTCCTAGACCTCCTGCTCCGATCACGCCCGCCATCGCGGTATAACCGATTAATGCAATCGCCGTTACGGTTAATCCTGAGATTAGTGCTGGCATAGATTCAGGTAACAATACCTTGAAAATAATTGTTCTCGTTTTCGCACCCATTGCTTTAGCTGCTTCAACGACTCCTTTATCCACCTCCTTTAAAGCAATCTCGACTAATCTTGCATAGAAAGGTGCTGCACCAATAATAAGTGCTGGCAGTGCGGCTTTTGGTCCACGTAATGTTCCTACTAGAAAATCGGTAAACGGGAACAGGAGTAAAATCAATATAATAAAAGGAATAGCTCGAAACACATTGACGAAAGTAGCTGTTATAAAATTAATAATGCTGTTTTGCCACAAGTTCCCACGTTCTGTTAAATATAAAAGCAACCCTAGAATGAGTCCGAATATTAAAGTTCCTGCTAAGGCAAAAATCGTCATGTAAAGGGTGTCGTAAGTCGCACCCCATATTTTTTCCATATTCACGTTGGGAAACCATTCAGTTAACATCTTTAATCACCTCAACTTCAACACCGACTGTTTGAATATATTTGATAACTTCAGTAATTTCAGTTCTTTCACCATTTAATTCAACGAACAATATGCCATAAGCACCTTCTTGAGTCGGAGCGATTGAACCTTGTAGAATGTTAACTTCGATATCAAATCTTTTAGCCACTTCACTGATTAGTGAGCGACGTGCATTTTGCCCAATAAAATGTAATTTGACGACTTCACTATTTTCACTATCATTAACAAACGATTCAATCGTTTCCTGTTCATGCTCTAAAGGATTTAACTGTCTTACGAAGCGCTGAGTTGTCTTCGATTGAGGTCTGACAAACACATCTAACACATCGCCTTGCTCAACGATTCTCCCTTCTTCCATGACAGCTACCCGGTGACAAATCTTTCGGATGACATGCATCTCATGCGTAATCATAATGATAGTTAAATTTAATTTTTCATTAATCGAAACTAACAAATCCAAAATATCGTCTGTCGTTTCTGGATCGAGAGCTGATGTTGCTTCATCACAAAGCAATAAATCCGGATCATTGGCTAGCGCCCTTGCTATACCGACACGTTGCTTTTGTCCTCCACTTAACTGAGAAGGATAGGCCTGTTCTTTACCTTTTAAACCAACTAGGTCAATAAGATTTAATACCTTTTCTTGTCTTTCCGATTTCGGTACTCCTGCGATTTCTAATGGGAAAGAAATATTTTCAAAAACAGTTCTTGACCAAAGAAGATTGAAATGTTGAAATATCATTCCTATTTTTTGTCTTTCTGAACGCAGCTTATTTTGGCTGAGCTCTGTAATGTTTTTCTCATTAATAATTACTTCACCGGCTGTCGGCTCTTCTAAACGATTAATTAAGCGGACGAACGTACTTTTACCTGCACCGCTATAACCAATCATGCCGAAGATTTCTCCTTTTTTAATATTTAAGGAAACATTATCAACCGCAACAACCTCTTGATGCTTTGTTTTATATTTTTTAGTTAACGCTTTAATGTTGATCAATGAAAAGGCTCCTTTCAGTAAAAAAAATAAAAAAATCCTTTCTGCACATAAGAGAACAGAAAGGAACATAGTCTTTCACGTCCTCTTATCTACCAAAGCATATAGCTTTGCAGGAATTAGCACCTGTTAGACATCAGTCTAATGGTTGCTGGGTTTCATAGGGCCAGTCCCTCCACCTCTCTGGATAAGAGTTAATCTTAATCTATTAAATTTTTTTATACATAACTGTAGTAAATATCTTTATAAAGAAATTAAAAAACTCTTTCTTGCAAGCACAAGAAAGAGTTAACCGTCATTAGCTCATTCTTATCTTGCAATGAATGCTCATTGCCTGGAATTAGCACCTGTTAGACAAAGTCTAATGGTTGCCGGGCTTCATAGGGCCAGTCCCTCCACCTCTCTGGATAAGAAATAAATCATTCTATTTTCGATGTATTTTATGTTACCATGATGTTAAATAAACGTCAATCATATTTTTTAAAAAAGGATGAATATTAATGAAAGCACCTTTATTCAAATTACCATACTTAAGTAATGAGAACGATATTTTTGATCTAAATGACATTATTGGAAAAAAGATAATTATTCTTACCTTCTGGGTTTCATGGTGCCCTGATTGTGCAAGAGACTTGCCGAAGAAGGAACAATTTTTTAAAACAACACGTAATGAGGAAATTGAAATGATCACAATTAATGTCCCAGGTAGAGAACGTGATGAAAGTGAAGCGACTAAATTTGTTGAACAATTCATCACCCAGCCTGTGTTAAAAGACCGTGGTCGCGAAGTATATGATTTATATGAATGTACGTCTGTTCCGACTACGATTGTTATCGATCGTAATGGTGATATCGCAGGTCAATACGGTGATCAATCGGACTTTTTCGAAGTTATCCAAGCCTTGACTCGAATTATGAAAGAAGAAGCCTAGTTTCGTATAATTGGATACTAGGCTTTATACTAAATAAGGACCCATTTCCTGTAAAATATAAGGTACAGAATGAAATGTATAAAGTCGATCAATCGGTTCGCCATTTTTAAAGACAATCAGACAAGGGACGCTCATGATGGTATATTTCTGCATGAATTCTGGTGCTAACACAGCATTGAGCTCATAAAATTTTTCAGAACCAATTGTTTCCTCAATATAAAGAAGCATATTCCTTGCAACTTTACACGTACCACAGAAAGGGCTATTCACAAACAATATATGATAATTTTTCTTATTGATTAAAAATTGAACTTTATCTCTGTCAATTTCATTCACGATAGTCGGATCCTTTCAGAAAATCGAGTTTAACATTTATATTCGCAGCTTGTAAAATCGTTGCTAACACATAGTCTGGTGTGTCTTCTACCTGTCGATACTTTTTATCAATAAATAGATTCGTGGCATGCGATAACTCACGATTTAGTAGTTTCCTTAGGCTCTCGCCAGATTCATCGGTATCAGTAAAAATAAAAACATCTCTCTCAAATAATTGATATTGATCAATCATTTCGTCAATGGCATGAAGACCGATTGTTCCGAATGTACATAAAATTAATACATCGTCATCAATAATATTTTTTATTTTATTACGATCTTGTTTTCCCTCAACGATGAGCACTTTTTCTAATTGATCCAATTAAATCACCACAGTTTTTCTTGATAGTTTTTGTGATAGAAGAAAAGCCGACCCGAGATGGATCAGCTTTCATTTTATTCGTCTTCAACCATTGCTTGATATTCTTCAGCAGTCATTAAATCATCTAATTGTGATAAATCAGCTGGTTCTACAACAATCATCCACGCTTTTTCATGTGGTGATTCATTGACAAGCTCCGGACTATCTTCTAATTCCTCGTTCACTTCAACAATTTTACCAGAGATTGGAGCATATAGTTCAGAAACCGTTTTTACTGATTCAACACTACCGAATGGCTCATCAATATCCAATTCGTCACCTACATCAGGAAGCTCGACGAATACGATATCACCTAGTTCATCTTGTGCAAAATCTGTAATACCAATTCTAACTAGATCGCCCTCTACTTTAACCCATTCATGTTCTCTTGAATACTTATATTCTTTCGGTAAGTTCATTTAATTGACCCTCCATATTTCAATATATACTATGTTCATCATACAACAAAAACATGTTTTTTTACATCAATTGATATGATTTATTTCCACGATTTTTCGAACATTTCTTCTTTGAAGCCTACTGTTACTTTAGTGCCGTCAGTTGCTATTGGGCGCTTAATCAGCATCCCATCTGAAGCTAATAACTCTACCATCTCTTCTTCAGACATATCTTTCAGCTTGTCTTTTAATCCTAATTCACGATATTTCATTCCTGAAGTGTTAAAAAACTTTTTAATTTCTAGGCCACTTTTTTCTATTAATGTTTGTAATTCTTCTTTTGAAGGCGGATGCTCCACAATATGTATAGGTTTGTATTCTATTCCTCTTTCATCCAACCATTTCAATGCCTTTCTGCATGTTCCACATTTCGGATATTGGTAAATTGTCAAGCTCATCTTAACACCTCCTCATCAAACATAGTTTATCATATTGATTTAGTTTTAAAAATGAATGTGCTACCATGTTTGAGCAATCGCTACCTATGTTTGAGCAATCGCTACCTATGTTTGAGCAATCGCTACCTATGTTTGAGCAATCGCTACCTATGTTTGAGCAATCGCTACCTATGTTTGAGCAATCGCTACCTATGTTTGAGCAATCGCTACCTATGTTTGAGCAATCGCTACCTATGTTTGAGCAATCGCTACCTATGTTTGAGCATAAAAAATCGCACGGGGTGCGCCCGTGCGATTTTTTATAGTTTATTAAACTAGATATTTTTCAGCTTCAATAATCGCTTTAGCAATCTCACGTTTTTTCTCAATAACGTTAATTGGATCGTGACGTGTTAGTTTACGTAAAGCAGAAAGCATCATACGTAAGCTATCTCCTGAATCACTTGCAATTAATGTTTCTTTTGCATGAGCTTCAATACGGTTGAATGCTTCTTGAACATACACTTGAGTGTAAAGAAGTTTTAAATTATTTTTCTCTGCACCTGATTTATTAAACGCCTTTTCGGTACGTAAGATAGCTGATTCCATATTGTATACTTCAGCTGCCATATCAGCAATATTAGCTAAAAGCTCTTGTTCTCTTTCAAGTTTTTCGCCGAATTTTTGTGCGGCGACACCTGCTGCTAATAAGCCCATTTTCTTAGCGTTTTTCAGTAAATATTTTTCTTGTTCTAATGGCTCATCGCCAACTTGCTCAGGCATCATAGTCATTAATTCTTCTTGAAGACCCATCGCTTTTTGAAGAAGTGGTAATTCACCTTTCATTGCTTTCTTCAAGAATGTGCCTGGTACGATTAAACGGTTAATTTCGTTTGTTCCTTCAAAAATACGGTTAATACGAGAGTCACGATACATGCGCTCAACTTCATATTCTTGCATGAAACCATACCCACCGTGAATTTGTACTGCTTCATCAACAGCAAAATCAAGTAGTTCTGTCGCCATATATTTGTTCATTGAACATTCGATGGCATATTCTGCAATACTTTTTGCTACTTCTGAGCCATCATTTAATTGTTCGTTTGTTAGGCCACCAAGGCGTTGTTCGAATAGACCAACTGTACGATATACTGCACTTTCATTAGCAAACGTATTAGTTGCTACACTAGCTAATTTTTCTTGAATTAAACGGAAGCTTGAAATAGGTGTATTGAACTGTTTACGCTCATTCGCATATTTCGTCGCAACTTCAATCGCACGTTTCGCACCACCAACACCACCGATTGCTAGTTTGTAACGACCAACGTTTAAAATGTTGAAGGCAATAATATGTCCGCGTCCAATTTCCCCAAGGACATTTTCTACTGGCACTTCTGCATCTTCTAACACTAATGTACGAGTTGAGGAAGATTTAATCCCCATTTTCTTCTCTTCAGGACCAGTTGATACGCCTGGATAATCACGCTCCACGATAAATGCTGTAAATTTTTCTCCATCTACTTTTGCATAAACGACAAACACATCAGCAAATGCAGAGTTAGTAATCCATTGTTTCTCACCATTTAAAATGTAGTGTGTTCCTGCATCATTTAGCTTAGCTGTTGTTTTTGCACCTAAGGCATCTGAACCAGAACCAGGTTCAGTTAACGCATATGCAGCAAGTTTTTCACCTGATGCAAGTAAAGGTAAATATTTTTTCTTCTGTTCTTCATTACCGAAGAAAACGATTGGTAATGATCCAATACCAACGTGTGCACCGTGTGAAATAGAGAATCCACCAGCAAGTGACATTTTTTCAGTAATTAATGATGAACTAACTTTATCTAGTCCAAGTCCACCATATTCTTCAGGTACATCTGCCCCTAAAAGGCCTAATTCTCCCGCTTTTTTAAGAAGAGAAACTGATTTATCAAACTCGTGATTTTCTAAATTATCAATCACTGGCCATACTTCACTTTTAACATATTCTTCTGTTGTTTTTGCAATCATTTTATGTTCTTCATTAAAATCTTCTGGTGTTAAAATATCTTCAGCAGCGACATCTTCTACTAAAAATCCGCCACCTTTAAAAACTTTTTCAGTTGTCTCACTCATATTAAATCCTCCCTTAGATTAAAGTAATTCAAATACTCCAGCAGCACCCATACCGCCGCCGATACACATCGTAACAACACCGTATTTCACGTCACGACGCTTCATTTCGTGAATTAATGAAAGAGTTAATTTCGTTCCAGTACAGCCAAGTGGGTGGCCTAAAGCAATTGCTCCACCGTTCACGTTAACAATCTCTTCATCAAGTCCTAATTCACGAATAACTTGTAAAGACTGAGAAGCGAATGCCTCATTCAGTTCAAATAATCCAATATCACTTAGTTCAAGTCCTGCTAATTTAACAGCTTTCGGAATAGCTTTAACTGGGCCAACCCCCATGATTTCAGGTTCTACCCCTGCAACAGCGAAAGATAAGAACTTCGCCATTGGTTTCAGTCCTTCTTTTTCGGCCTTTTCACGGTCCATCACTAAAACAGATGCTGCACCGTCACTCATTTGTGACGCGTTACCTGCTGTAACAGATCCTGTGACAGAAAACGCTGGTTTAAGTTTACCTAGTACGTCAACCGTTGTTCCTTCACGTACACCTTCATCTTTTGAAAAAGTGATCTTTTTCTCAACCACTTTATTGTCAGGCCCTAATTCACGATGTACGACTTCTACTGGAACAATTTCGTCATCGAACTTGCCTTCTTTAATTGCTTTTGCAGCTCTTTCATGACTACGTACAGCAAACGCATCTTGATCCTCACGTGAAATACCAAAACGGTTGGCAACCTCTTCAGCTGTATGGCCCATTGACATATAATATCCCGGTGCATTTTGAACGAGCTCTAAGTTAGGCTTAATAACGTGGCCCCCCATAGGTATTAAACTCATCGATTCTGCACCACCAGCAATAATCGCTTCACTATGACCTAACATGATTCGCTCTGCAGCATAGGCAATACTTTGAAGTCCTGATGAACAATAACGATTAATCGTAATACCAGGAACATCATCTGGTAGCCCTGCAAGACCCGCAATATTACGAGCCATGTTCATCCCTTGTTCCGCTTCTGGCATAGCACAGCCGATAATGACGTCATCTATTGGTCCATCATAATTGTTCGCACGCTTTAACGTTTCCTTAATCGTCAAAGCAGCTAAATCATCTGGACGTGTATTTGCAAGTGTTCCTCTTTTTGCTTTTCCAACAGGTGTTCTTGCACCTGAGACAATGACTGCTTCTCTCACAATTTTTCCCCCTATTCATATTGGAGTTTCAAAAACTAGTTTCTTAACGGTTTACCTTTAAGTAACATGTGTTGCATACGCATTTGTGTTTTTGCTTCACCAATTAAACTAATAAAAGCTTCACGCTCTAAATCTAGTAAATATTGTTCATCAACTAATGTACCGTACGCTAACTTACCACCTGCTAAAACATAAGCTAATTTGTCAGCAATTTTTACATCATGTTCAGATGCATAACCGCTTAGTTGTAGCTGTTTTGCACCAAGTAACATTGTTGCATAACCGGCTTCTCCAACGACTGGTACTTGTTCGCGTTGACGTGGCTTAAATCCACTATTTGATAAGCTGATAACTTTTTGTTTTGCATCATAGATTAAATGATCACCATTGGCACTTATTGCATCATGGTCATCTAAGAAGCCATTTTCTTTTGCTTCTGCAGCAGATGTTGATACTTTAGCCATGGCAACTTTTTCAAACACGTCATTCGCAATTTTTTGTAAGTCGACTTCAACACCTTCAGGCAGTCCTCTTAATTGTTTTAAATACAATTCTTTCGTACCGCCACCACCTGGGATTAATCCAACACCAAATTCTACTAATCCCATATAAGTTTCAGGTGATGCTTGAATACTATGAGCTGGTAGAGAAACTTCAGCTCCACCACCTAATGTCATACCAAATGGTGCTGTCACAACTGGTTTTTCATTATATTTAATGTTCATCATCGTGTCTTGGAATTGTTTAACAATCATTTCCAATTCCATAAAGTTAAAGTCTTGTGCTTCCATTAACATTAAGGCAAGGTTTGCACCGACACAGAAGTTTTTCCCTTGGTTACCGATGACAAGCCCTTTATAATCTTTATTCACAATTTCTAACGATTGGTTAATCATTTGAATGACGTCTAAACCAATTGAATTATTTTGTGAATGGAATTCTAGTAAAGCGACATCGTCACCGATATCAATTAGGCTTGCTCCACTATTTTTCTTGATCACACCGTGAACTTCTTTGTGTAATTTCAAGTTAATTTCTTTCGGGTTAAATTCTTTTACTACATAATCATTTTTACTAGGTTCATAGTAATAGACTTTTCCATTTTCTGTTTTGTAAAAAGATTCGAAGCCTTTCTCTAGCATTGCTTCAACCCATGATGGAACGGTTGCTCCTTCTTCTTTCATTCGTTCTACAGAAGATTTAAGTCCAATCGCATCCCACATTTCAAAAGGTCCAAGCTCCCAGCCAAAGCCCCATTTCATCGCTTCATCAATCGCTGTGATATCATCAGCAATCTCACCTAAAAGCTCTGCTGAGTAAATAAGTGTTGGTTTTGTAATATTCCACACTAAATCACTCGCGCGGTCACCTTTAGCATTCACAAGGGCACGTACTTTACGTTTAGCACCTTTTTCTTGTTTTGCCATACCTGATGCTGCGGTTTTTAGCTTTTTACGTTCTTCATATTCAAACGTTTCTGGGTTAAGTTCTAAAATTTCACTTCCGTTTTTACCTTTTTTCTTCAAGTAAAAACCTTGGCCAGACTTAGCACCTAACCAGCCTTTTTCGTTCATTTGTTTCATGAACTCAGGGACTTCAAATACTTTCTTTTCTTCACCTTCAACTTGATTATAAACATTGTTTGCGACATGAATAAACGTATCAAGCCCAACAACGTCTAGCGTACGGAATGTTGCACTCTTTGGTCGGCCAATCATCGGACCAGTTACAGAGTCAACTTCTCCAACTGTATAGCCACCTTTTAACATTTCTTGTACGGTGACAAGAAGTCCGTATGTTCCAATTCGGTTTGCAATAAAGTTAGGTGTATCTTTTGCTTCAACGACACCTTTACCTAACACGTCTTCACCAAACTGTTTCATAAATTTAAGTACTTCTGGATCTGTTTTTTCATTAGGAATAACTTCTAGTAATTTCAAATAACGCGGCGGATTAAAGAAGTGCGTTCCTAAGAAATGCTTTTTAAAGTCTTCTGAACGTCCTTCGACCATTGCTTCAATTGAAATACCTGATGTATTCGATGAAACAATCGTGCCTTCTTTACGGTATTTTTCAACTTGATCGAATACCTTTTTCTTAATATCTAATCGTTCAACAACAACTTCGATGATCCAATCAACGTCAGCTAGCTTTTCCATATCATCTTCAAAGTTACCAACTTCAATTAAGTCTAAGCTTTTCTTCGTTGTGATTGGAGATGGTTTTTGTTTTTTAAGTTTTTCTTTGCTAGATAATGCAATTCGGTTACGAACTGATGCATCTTCTAATGTTAGACCTTTTTTCTTTTCAACATCTGTTAATTCATTTGGTACGATATCTAACATTATTGTAGGGATGCCTACGTTTGCCAAGTGTGCCGCAATACCAGAACCCATGACTCCCGTTCCTAATACTGCTGCTCGCTTGATTTGACGGTTCATTTTAGTTCCCCCTATTCCTTGAATGAATACTCATTCATTTTATTGTAAAAAATATTGGATAGATTAGACTATCCAAATTTTAATATCTACTTTATATCATAAAATATTATCTGACATTTCGCAATCATTTTTGTTTATATTTAATTTATAAATAATGGAAGGCACTTATTCTTACAATAGTTTAAAGCTACTTTTTAAACATTCCTTTTAAAACGAAGGCTACGTTTGCCGGTCTTTCTGCTAGGCGCCTCATAAAATATCCGTACCAGTCACGACCATACGGTACATAAACACGCATTTTATAACCTTCTTCAGCTAACTTTTCTTGTGCTTCATTTCGAATGCCGTACAGCATTTGAAATTCAAATTGATCATAAGGAATGTTATGCTCTTTAACTAATTGTTTTGTGTAGTCAATCATCACGTCATCATGCGTTGCAATTGCAGTATAATTACCGTTGAGTAAATGCATTTTAATAATTTTTTTATAATTTTCATCAACGTCTTTTTTATCAGGGTATGCTACTTCCGGCGACTCTTTATAAGCACCTTTTACAAGTCTAAGGTTAGGATTATATTTGTTTAAATATTCAATATCATCGACCGTACGATATAAATATGCTTGAAGAACTGTGCCAATTCCGTCGTATTCCTTCTTCAATTCTTCAAATATATCTAATGTTTTTTGGCAACGTTCAAAGTCTTCCATATCAATCGTAACAAAAACATTATGTTCTTTACCTGCTTCTAAAATTTTTCTCATGTTTTCCATTACAAGCTCACGTGAAATATCTAACCCCATAGATGTCATTTTTACAGAAACTTGCGAATCTAAATTTTCTCTAGCAATGACTTCTATTGCTTTTACCATTTCATCGGTTCTTTTTTTAGCGACTTCTGCATCATCGACGAATTCTCCTAAATAATCAAGCGTGACGCAAAGTCCTTTATCGTTTAATTCACGAATATTAACCGCAGCCTTTTCAATCGTTTCACCAGCAACAAATCGACCAGCACCGAATTTCAATCCATATTTTTGTGCTAATCTAGTTAGGAATTTATTATTTGATAGGAAGAGGAAGAACTTCCGCATAATTTTTTCCATATACAGTCCTCCAAATGATGAAATTATAGTAATGTAACCGTTATCTATTTTATCATTTAATTATAAAAAAATATATGAGTAAATGAGTTGAAAGACTATTAAATTTCTTAAGAACAAAAGTGAGCATTTTCACCCGTACGGTGTGCTTTGTCCTCATCTTAATAAACAAAAGGGATAACTTCATTGCCACTTTATTACGAAAGTTCATTTTCGAAGGCTTGAACTCTTTACTCTACTATAGTATATTTACCAGCCAATTTAGAACAGTTGTCAGTCGATTTTTAAGTATTCTCAGCCAATCCCACTATCTTCTCAGCCAATTTGAGGCATTTATCAGCCAATTAAAATCAAAGGATGATTATTTTTAAGAAAAAAACTCAATCATAATGATTTTTATCTCATTATGATTGAGTCTTTGTTTTTATGGCTTCGGAGTTGGTGTTGGCGTGAGTCCTGTATTAGCGTAAGCTGCATCAATTATGTCACGGATCTCGCCAATTTCAACACCTTCATTTTTTAGACGTTTAGCCTCACGGGCTATGTCAACACAAATCGGTCAGCCAAAGCCCATCTGATCAAGATGAGCAACATTCCCTTCGACTTGTGCAACAAAACAATGTTGATTATGTTCATGTCCACTTTCTCCACAGCCACAATAGCATGGCATGTGTTGTAATAGCTCACCATCATGAAGAGCTATTTCATACGCCTCCATTATTTCTTGAAGTGAAGGGTCTTGAAAAGTGTCAGCAAGTGGAGGTGACCATGCTTTTTCTTCTATATTATATGTTAATCCATCTAGTTGATGGTCTACTCGGATTCCAGCATCGTTTTCTTCTATATTATTTGAACAAGCTACAAGAAACGCGAGTAGTATAAATAAAGAAAAGAAATATTTTTTCATATCTAATTCCCTTTCTATTAGGATTCAGTTTCACTATAACATACATTAGACAGCTTTACTTTTTAAAAAACGTCAAATTTTTAAACTTTATTTTTAGAATATCGCCCTAAATGTTAACTAAAACTAGAACTATTAAAAGATTAGTTAAATCGTAATCATTCCTGTTTACAAAACGTAATCATTACGATATACTTAAAAAGCTAAAAAATTACGCGACGAGGAGCACATTTAATGAAAGTCACAAAATTCATATTCTTTACGCTCAGTTTAGTTACATTATTTGCATGTCAATCACAAAGTAATCAAGACAATGAAAATTCTTATAAAATCATAACTTCCATTTATCCAATTGAATATATCACTTCTGAACTAACTGACAATCTAGTTGAAGTGGAAACAATTATTCCACCTGGGGCTGACGCTCACTCTTATGAACCATCGACTAAAAAAATGATACAATACGCTTCTACTGATGCTTTCTTCTTTGTCGGTGAAGGAATGGAAACATTTGCAGAGACAATGTCACAATCTTTGAAGTCTGAAAATGTGGCGACATTAAAACTTTCCGATTACGAGCAATTATTTATTACTGATGAACATAGTGAGGAACACGACGAGCATGATCATGGTGATGTTGATCCCCACTTTTGGTTAGACCCAGAGCGAATGGTACTAGCGGCGGAAATTATTCGTGATGAGCTGATTGAACTTTACCCAGATCATGAAAATGAGTTAAAGGAAAACTTTAACGACTTCAAAGGAAAAATGATTGAATTAGATGAAACTTTTCAATCTGCATTAAGTGAAGGGGATGCTGTAGAAATATTAGTATCACACAGTGCTTTTAGTTATTGGGAAAGTAAATATCCTTTTAAGCAATATTCCATCCGTGGATTATCGGCTTCTCAAGAACCATCGCAAAAACAGCTGCAGGAGATTTTTGACCTTATTAAGACGAATGATTTCAAATACATTTTTCAAGAAAAAAATAGAGATGATCGATTAGTAACGACCATTGCAGACGAGCTTAGTTTGACAATGGTTTATTTACACAATTTATCAACACGCACAGATGAAGAGGTTGAACAAGGACTCACATATGTTGACCTCATGTTAAATAATTTGGACACATTATTAGAAACAAGGTAGAAAGAAGGTGTCAATGTTGACGACAAATATTATTTCTGTAGAAGACGTCTCACACCGGTATGAGCAACAACTCGTCTTGGACCGTGTCTCTTTTAACATCAAAAAAGGATCCTTTGTCGGCTTAGTAGGTCCAAATGGGTCAGGAAAAACTACTTTAATAAAATTGTTATTAGGATTAGAAAAATTGCAAAGAGGATCAATTGAGGCGTTCGGAAAGCCTATTCAAAAATTTAAAAATAAAGGAAAAATAAGTTTCGTTTCACAAAAAGCAAACTCATTTAGTCGTGGCTTCCCTGCAACCGTTAAAGAAGTAGTTGGAATGGGGATTACATCTAATGACAAACCTTTTTTACCTAATCAAAAAAAAGATAAGCAATTAATCGAGGACGCTTTAAATGAAGTTAACATGCTTGAGTTTATTAACAGAAATATTGGTGATCTATCCGGTGGTCAACAGCAGCGTGTATTTATTGCCCGAGCGATTGTAAATCAACCGGAGCTACTCATCCTTGACGAGCCGACTGTAGGAATCGATTCAGAAAATGTTGAACAGTTTTATCAATTACTACGACGCCTTAACAAGGAACTTAATATTACTCTAATACTTGTCTCACACGATATTGGTGCAATTACTACTCACGTAAATGATTTGTTATGTCTAAATAAAACGATCCACTATCATGGTGATCCAAATGACTTTAATAATATGAGTGATGATCAACGCTCCAAGCTTTACGGCCATCATGTGAATACGATCACTCATGACCATTAAAATGAGAAAGGAAGATCGACGTGCTTGATGCATTTTTAAACTTTGAATTATTACGCAATACTTTTTTTACCGGGTTAATCGTCGGTCTTATTGCACCACTTTTAGGAACGTTTATCGTCGTCCGAAGATTATCACTGATCGCTGACGGACTTTCACACGTCACCCTTGCTGGATTAGCGTTCGGATTATTTATGAAAAAAAAGTACTCTTTACTCATGTTCGCACCGTTTCATACTGGAATTGCTTTCTCAGTTATTGGCGCACTCGTTATTGAAAAACTACGACAAGTATATAAAGGATTCCAAGAAATTGCTATTCCAATTACGTTATCATTAGGGGTCGGATTAAGTATTATATTTATTGCCTTAGCTGACGGGATTAACACGGATATTTTTGCTTACTTATTTGGATCTGTTGCAGCAGTGAGTCGCTCAGATTTATATTTAATTATTTACATCAGTCTGTTTGTAATAATAACGATTGTTTTATTGTATAAAGATTTATTCGCTTTATCATTTGATGAAGAATTTGCTTCTGTTTCAGGCGTACGTGCAAAAATGATCCACACTATTTTTATCATTATGACAGCATTAATGATTTCAGCATCAATACGGATTGTCGGCGTACTACTCGTCTCAGCCTTAACGACGTTGCCGGTAGCTACGAGCATGAGAATTTCCAAAAGCTTTAAACAAACTATCGTTTATAGTATTATCTATGGAGAAACAGCTGTCATCATTGGATTAATTACAGGGTATTATTTTGAAATTCCGCCTGGTGGAACGATTGTCATGACATCAGCGTTACTTCTCGGCTTAACATTATTAATTAAAAAATGGGTCGTCATGCTGAATATAAAAAAGGGTTGATTCGATGACTATTGATGAAGCATTATATTTATTAAAAGAAAAAGGATATAAATATACAGAAAAACGCGAAGAAATTTTGGCGTTTTTTGACCAAGAAGATGGCTATCGTACGGCAAGTGATTTATTAGATTACTTGAACAAGAAATACGATGGTATTAGTTATGATACGATTTATCGTAACTTGCACCTTTTTAATGAGTTAAAAATATTGGAGGCTACAGAATTAAACGGAGAAAAACATTTTCGTTTAGCATGTGGACATGAAGAACACCATCACCATTTTATTTGCCAAAAATGCGGGAAGACGAAGGCAGTAAAAACTTGTCCGATGCAGTATATAAAACAAAACTTTGAAGGGTATTTAATTGAAAATCATAAGTTCGAAATATACGGTCTTTGCCCAAGCTGTCAATATTAAAGGATGAAATCAAATCGTTATTTCATCCTTTTTATGTTGCTCTTCTAGCGATATTCCCTTTTATTGCGACATTCATTAATATTCCGAGCAGTACAAAGGTAATTAACATGGATGATCCACCGTAACTAATAAGAGGAAGAGTTATTCCTGTAATTGGCATTAAACCGGAAACAGCACCCATATTTATAATCGCTTGAGAAACGATTTGAAATGTAATCCCTAGTGCCAAAATTTTACCGAATTGATCCGGCGCTCTTTTTGCAATTAATATTCCTTTATACATAAAGATTAAATAGAGTAGAACAACAAATAGAACCCCAAACATTCCAAGCTCCTCAGCAATAACAGCCATGATAAAATCCGTATGAGCTTCAGGGAGAAATCCCGATTTTTGCACACTATTTGCTAGCCCGACGCCTGTAATGTCACCCGATGCAATGGCGATTAACGAGTGAATGAGCTGATAACCTTCACCTGAAGGATCTTTAAATGGATTTTGAAATGAAGTAAAACGGTCCATCCGATAATCAGCTGTTTTTATTAACAGAAACATCGCTCCAAATGCAGTTGCAGCTAGTCCAAGCAGATGAATAAATCGAATACCAGCAAATAATAAGATTATTCCACACGCAATTAAAATGGATGTTGCCGTTCCTAAGTCTGGTTGAAGAACGATTAATCCAAATACGAACGCTAAAATAATTAATGGAGGTAAAACACCTCTACCAAAATGATGAAGCTGATCCTGCTTGTTCGTATAAACTTTCGAGAAGTAGACGATCATTGTAATTTTTGCCAACTCAGAAGGCTGAAATAAAAACGGTATCGGACCTAGCGTAATCCAGCGTGTCGCAAAGTTTCTCGACACACCAATTCCTGGGATGAAAATAGCTAACAAAAGGACAAGCGTGGCCACAATTAATATAGGCACTAATTGCCCGAGATTGCGGTAAGAAAACAAACTAACAATCGCAAATAAAACAAATCCGAGAATGACCCAAATCCGTTGACGTTCAAAAAAATGTGCCGGATTATTTATGTCTGGATCTAAACCAGCATAAACAAAACTAGCACTATATACCATAACTAGTCCAAACATCGATAATAAAAATATGATTGCGAATAAAGGAAAGTCCATATTTTTTAGATGCTGCCTCATCAGTAACACACTCCTATATATAAACTATACATTAAAATTGATTCGATTGAATAGTTACTTTTTTATCAATTTTGAAGAAATATTTTGCGGAATAGGTCGCTTCGGAGCTTCTACCGTTAGTTGTGATCCTCTTATCGGCCGGCGTGTGCTCCTTTTCGGCCGTAGCGCTCTCACTCTTCTGCCGTTGCACTCCATCCCTCAAAAAACCCCAACAAAAATACCACAGAAATAAATCTGTGGCATCATTCTTTAAGCCTTAGCACCGATTTTCTTAACTTCTTCTAGGTATTCTTCATAAGTCATCTGTTTATCAATAATACTTCCATCTTTGAATTCAATCATTCTGTTCGCAATCGTTTGAATAAATTGATGGTCATGCGAACTAAAAATAACAGTTCCCTTAAATTGAATTAACCCATTATTCAACGCTTGAATTGATTCTAAATCTAAGTGGTTAGTTGGATCATCAAGTAGTAGTACATTCGCGTGACTTAACATCATCCGCGACAACATACAACGTACTTTTTCTCCACCAGATAGTACTTTAACTTTCTTGAAAACTTCATCACCAGAAAACAACATTCTTCCTAAAAAGCCACGTAAAAATGTTTCACTTTCATCTTCAGGTGAATATTGACGAAGCCACTCAATTAGATTTAAGTTGTTGTTCTCGAAATATTCCGAGTTGTCTTTTGGAAAATATGATTGAGACGTCGTAATTCCCCATTTGAAACTTCCGGAATCAGGTTCCATTTCACCAACTAAAATCTTCATTAACACCGTTTTGGCTAAATCGTCACCTAGTAATGCGACTTTATCATCTTTATTTAAACGAAAAGTAACATTATCTAAAACTTTTTTACCGTCTATTGTTTTCGTTAAGCCTTGAACTTCTAATAAATCATTCCCAATCTCTCGGTCAGGCGTAAAAGCAATATACGGGTATTTCCGTGACGATGGTTTAATATCATCGAGTTCAATTTTGTCTAACAACTTTTTACGTGAAGTTGCTTGACGTGATTTAGATGCATTGGCACTAAATCGTGCGATAAACTCTTTAAGATCTTTTATTTTATCTTCTTTTTTCTTGTTTTGTTCTTGGGCCATCTTAAGCGCCAATTGACTTGACTCATACCAAAAATCATAGTTCCCTACATAAAGCGTAATCTTTTCAAAATCTAAATCAGCAATATGCGTACAGACATTGTTTAAGAAATTACGGTCGTGCGAAACAACGATGACTGTGTTCTCAAAGTTAATTAAAAATTCTTCCAACCAATGAATCGCATGTAAATCTAAACCGTTTGTTGGCTCATCTAAAAGTAAAACATCCGGGTTACCGAAAAGCGCTTGAGCTAATAATACTTTTACCTTCTCCACTTCAGATAGGTCAGCCATTTTTTTGTTGTGAAGGGAATCCTCGACGCCTAACCCACGTAACAATGTGGCAGCATCACCTTCAGCTTCCCAACCATTAAGCTCAGCAAATTCACCTTCTAACTCTGCTGCACGCATACCATCTTCTTCTGAAAAATCCTCTTTAGCATAAATCGCATCTTTCTCTTGCATGATTTCATATAATCTTTCATGCCCCATAATAACGACTTGCAAAGCTTCATATTCATCGTAAGCGTAGTGATCCTGTTTTAAAACAGCAATTCTTTCATCTTTACCTACAGAAACATGTCCTTCTTGAGGCTCGATTTCACCAGCTAATATTTTTAAAAACGTAGACTTCCCAGCCCCGTTTGCACCGATTAATCCATAGCAGTTCCCTTTAGTAAATTTGATGGAAACATCTTCAAACAATTTGCGATCGCTAAAACGCAAAGATACATTTGTTACTTGTAACATTTAACATCCTCCACTCATACAAATTCACCCTATTATATCACAGGTGACAGTATCTTTGCTTAACTTATGTTAAGTCACATATATGCTTTCCTAATAATCCCTTAATAGAAATATTACAACTCGGTTACATTATCAATTAGTAAGTCTTCTTAGAGGTGCAAAAATGAAAAATAAAATGACAACAGAACAAGTGACCATATGGTGTATTATCGCTATTGCATCAATTCCACTTGTCATGACACTTGGCAATTCAATGCTCATACCAGTTTTACCTATTTTTGAAGAAAAAGTCGGAATTTCATCATTTCAATCGAGTCTGATCATTACAACATACTCGATTTCTGCTATACTACTCATTCCGATTGCAGGCTTTTTATCTGACCGCTTCGGAAGAAAGAAAGTCATCGTACCGAGTTTAATGATTACGATTATCGGTGGACTAATTGCTGGGTTTGCTTCTTGGAAAATGGAAAACCCTTTTGCACTCATTATTATCGGAAGAATTCTTCAAGGGGTAGGCGTTGCTGGAACAAGCCCAATTGTTTTGCCTTTAGTCGGTGACCTATATAAAGATGATGACGCTAAAGCGAGCGCTTGTTTAGGAATCATCGAAACATCTAACACGTTTGGAAAAGTATTAAGCCCTATTTTCGGCGCGATATTAGCAGTTTTTTTATGGTTTTTACCTTTTTTTTCAATTGCCGTTTTCGGATTCATTTCGTTAATATTAATTATTTTTTTAGTAAAAGTTCCTAAAGAAAAAGAAGAACCACCAAAATTTAAACAATTTATACAAAACACTAAAGAAATTTTCAAACGAGAAGGAAAATGGCTATATGTCATCTTTTTAATCGGTGGGTATGTCATGTTAATCTTGTTCGGAGTCTTATTTTATTTATCCGATATTTTTGAACAACAGCATGATTTATTCGGTGTAAAAAAAGGATTCGCACTAGCTATCCCACTCATTTGCCTTTGTATAGCAGCTTATGTCACTGGAAAGAAAATTCAAGGAAACTTTCAACTCATGAAATGGTTAATTGTCGGATCATTAATCCTTGCTTCTATTAGCATTATGTTTGTTGGTATTGCAAGTGAAGAAATTGAAATTCTCTTTCTCGTAACGAGCATAAATGGAATCGCTATAGGAGTTCTTTTACCTTCACTTGATGCGTTAATTACTGAGAATATCGAAAAAGAAGCACGAGGTACGATTACTTCCTTTTATAGTTCTGCTCGCTTTACTGGTGTCGCGGCAGGTCCACCACTTATGTCAATGCTAATGAAAGATTATTTAAATTTAACTTATGTGATCGGTGGAATTTTTGGATTACTTATCGTTATTTTAGTGTTAAAATTCATCAAGCCACCAGAACAATCTTGACCCCTTATGGACATTGGTCCAAAAGGGGTTTTTTGATGAAGTTGGACTAGTTTAATTAAAACCATCATATATTATGTTGAAAACTATCTGGGGGAATATGAATGGTTTATGTTGAAAAAGCATTACTTTATATAATTATTATCCGTCTAATATCCGGTTCAATTGAAATTTCTGCTGCTTTACTTATGTACAAGTTTAACGATTTAATGAAAGCTTTCCATATCAACTCATTGCTTGCTTTAGTTGGTCCTACTATTTTATTAGTTACAACATTTATCGGGTTGCATGGACTAGCTGGTAAAATTTCTTTAGCAAAGGCAATATGTTTAATGGGTGGAATTTTATTAATCTTAATTAGTTTGAAATTAAAGTAGGGGTTGTACTATGGGGGAGTTTTGGCAAAAGAATGGAGCTATCTTACTTGGTGGAATAACACAAGGGTTTGGCATGGGAGTTTTTCTATTTCCGAACGATATTCCTTCAGGTGGCGCGGGTGGCTTAACGGTGCTTATAAATTATTTAACTGGCATGGATGTTGGGCTAGCTTTATGGATTGTCAATTTCACATTGCTTGCCATCGGGATGAAATATTTAGGAAAAATAAGTATTATCGGCACGTTTTGGGCTATTACAGTCACATCCATAGCTATCTATATTTACGAAGCCATCATTCACATCCCTGTTCGTTTTATCTGGTTTGACCTGATCGTAGGCTCGATGTTTTTAGGCCTCGGAATTGGCATTTTAATTAGGCAAGGGTTTTCCAACGGTGGCGTTGGCGTAATCGCTGTCATCATTTCTGAAAAACGAAACATCCTACCTGGAAAACCCTTGTTTTTAATTAATGTTACAATCTTTTTGTTAACTGCATCAATCATTAGTTGGAATATTTTTTTCTATGCGATTATTAGTCAGTGGATATCGACTAATATTGTGAATCTAGTTTGTACTGTACGATTATATGAAACATATACGATTGATTGGTTACGAAAAACTTAAACATATTTATAACGGAAAGGAGCTTTCTTATTTTCTTTCCCGTCTTTATTTTTTACGTGAATTAATAATAATGCGAGCAATCCAACAATAAGTGTAAATATGGCTAATGATAAGAACATTCCCGTACGTGACCATTCCATCAATCGTGAAAAAATAGGGGGTCCAACAGCGACACCTAAAAATCTAACAGAGCCATAAAGAGACGTGACAAATCCACGTCGTTCTTTACCGACTGCACCAGTAATCAAACTATTTATACACGGGAGAACTAGACCCGTCCCTACACTACTTAAAGCTAACACGAATAAAAATGGAACTAAACTTTTCACAAAAATTAACGTCCCGTAAGAAATGGCCATAAAAATAAATCCTAAAAAGATTAACCTTTTCATTAAAACCATATTCTTTCCTATCTTAGCCCCTGTTGTATACGAAGTCAGGCCCATAATTAATAAAGGGATGGCTAATATTAACCCTTTGATTAAGCCATCGATTGAGTAGTCTTTCTCTAACGTTTCTGATAAGTAAAATAAAATTCCGAATAATGTAAATAAGCAGGTCGCACCTGCCAAATAAGTTGTTAATAACCAGCGGCCTTCGTATTTAAAGACACTTAATAAGCCTCTCAAATACTTACCAAACGGTGGTGGAGCTTGCCGTTTCTTTTTTTCTTTAACGAAAATAGCAACAAGAATAATTGAAATGAGACAAATAGCCGGAAAGCCAAAAAAGACTGCATACCAAGCTAATAGACCAAGTAGTGAACCAAGAATAGGTGATAAAACCTTACCCATACCATTCGATGCTTCAACGATTCCTAAAACTCGACTCCGTTCTCCCCCTTTAAACAAATCCCCTGTTAACGCCATCGCAATCGGTGCAGTACCTGCAGCGCCAATACCTTGTAAAATCCTACCAATGAGAATCCAAATATAAGGATTAGAAAGTATGAGTGAGGCAAGACCAGCGATGAGACCACCTACTCCATACATAATTAAAGCAGGAAGCATAACCACTTTACGAGTAAAACGATCCGATAAATACCCTAGAACCGGGATAAATATTGCAGCAGAAATTGAAAAAACAGTAATCGTTAAACTCGCCTGAAATTCACTAATCCCTAATTCTTTTTGCATCGGTGGCAAAATCGGGATTAACATCGAGTTACCTAAGGTCATAATCAAAGGAATCGATCCAATAGCTAAAGTTATTAATCCTTTTTTTCTAGACGCCAATAAATAGACCCTCCTTCCCTTTTTGGATAATTTATTTCAACATAAGAGGAGGTGGTGTTAACCATCCCTTTTCTTTTGAAAGCTTTAACAGTTTTTCTTCGTACTCAGTTTTTAATTGGTGAAATTCACCATACATTTGAGAAATATCTTCTCGAAGTGCTATGCCCATCACATAGCTACACGTCATTTTTCCAACAATAATCTCCTTATGAACGAGTTGAGCTATTTCTGGATCATTAAACCGTGCTCCTGCTGGAATATCTTGTACTTCAACATCAGGTCTAGCAGGTGGAGCAGGAGGTAATCGTATACCGTTTTGTGATAAGATTCCTTCTGTTTGTTCTTCCTCATACTTCACACTGTTTTCTAGGAAGTCCTCTAACAGTGCCTTTAAATCTTTATCACCTGTATGATTAATAAAAATTTGTAACGTGACTAAGTAAGCTTTCGTAGTAAATAAGTGGGACCATAGATGATATATTTCTCCTGAATGAAGCGGCTCTTCTTGTGGATTTTCACTCATAACTCCCATCACAAACACCCTTTCCTAAAGACATCTTTCATAGTTTTTTCTTAGGAAAGTTAATTATTCCTATATTTTTCTTCTAAGGACAGGAACCTATTTCCTTATGAAACCATAGGCTAAAAACAGCTATTCAATTAAGAAGGAGATGACAACGTTGAAAGGGGTTTATCGGAAGAAAGTAACCTACTTTTTCATAAGTTTAATGATGGTTGCAAGCCTTTTTTTAGTTGCTTGTGGCGATCAAGATGAAGCTAATGAATCAGAAGACCAAGTCGTACGAATTGGTTATCAAAAAAATGGACCATTTCTAATCGTTAAGGCACTAGGAAATCTTGATGAAAGGCTGAAAGAAGAAGGGTATGAAGTCGAGTGGAAGCTATTCCAAGCTGGTCCTGCGTTAGTTGAGGCCATTAATACGGGTAGTATTGACGTAGGAAGAACTGGAAACACACCTGTTATTTTTGCTCAAGCGTCTGGAGCACCTTTCGTTTACTTACAAGCTGGATTTTCCAAATTTTTAGGTAGTGGAATATTAGTACATGAAGATTCGTCAATTGAATCACTAGAAGACTTAAAGGGTAAAAATATAGGCTTTGCTAGAGGTTCAAGCTCCCACTATTTAATCGTCAAAGCGTTAGAAAAAGCCGGCTTATCCATAGATGATGTTGAAGTTTCATATTTACAACCTGGTGATGCACGAATAGCATTTGAACAAGAACAAATTGATGCTTGGGTCGTTTGGGATCCTTATGCGGCGTCCGCACACGTTGATTCAAATGCTCGATTTATCGTTGATGGAGAAGGTTTAACAACTGATCGTGACTTCTTTGTTGCAACAGAAAAATATTACGATGAAAACAAAGAGATTTTAGACATCATCGTTGAAGAAATCGATAAGTCGTTACAGTGGGCTAATGAAAATACTGGTGAATTAGTCGACTTGCTCGTCGAAGAATTACAAATCAACGAAGAAGCGATTGAAATTACGGTTAACCGACGTGAATACGGAATTGAACCTCTCAATGAAGATATTATTAACGAGCAACAAGAAATCGCAGACCTTTTTTACGAATTAGAGATCATTCCAGAAAAACTAAATGTGCGAGATGTCATAAAATAATAAGAATTTTTCAAGAAAGAAAGGGGTAAAGTATGACACGATTTTTCAAAAAAATGACACTGCAACTACTTCCGTGGGCACTCCCCCTTCTATTATTAGTATTTTGGCAGTTGTTTTCTAATTATGGATTAATTCCAAACACAATTTTGCCGGCACCATTAGATGTCGTTCAATCAGGATATACATTATTAATGTCAGGCGAACTAACCGAACATATATCAATTAGTTTGTGGCGTGCTTTAGTCGGCTTTTTGATTGGTGGCGCGATCGGATTTATCTTAGGACTCCTCAACGGGCTGTTCAGAATTTCCGATCTTCTATTTGATACATCAATTCAAATGGTAAGGAACATTCCCCATCTTGCGTTAATTCCACTTGTCATTCTTTGGTTTGGAATAGATGAGACAGCGAAAATATTTTTAGTCGCTTTAGGTGTACTCTTTCCAGTCTACATTAACACTTATCACGGCATTCGTTATGTAGATAAAAAACTAATTGAAATGGGTAGAGCATACGGTTTGAAGGGTTTCTCACTATTTAAATCAATCATTTTTCCAGGAGCTTTATCATCGATCCTTGTAGGAGTCCGTTTTTCTTTAGGTGTTATGTGGCTTACTTTAATTGTTGCTGAAACTATCTCAGCTCATACTGGCATCGGTTTTATGGCAATGAATGCTAGAGAATTCATGCAAATGGATGTCATAGTTCTTAGCATCGTCCTTTATGCCCTGTTCGGAAAACTGTCAGACGTCATTGCCCGATACTGTGAGAAGAAATGGTTAAAATGGAATATGTAATGAAAGGGTGAATTCATTAATGGAAACAAATGAAGATTACGTTCAAATTACCCAATTACAGAAGTCTTACGGTAATTTGAACGTATTAAACGGAATTAACCTTAATATAAAAAAAGGTGAGTTTGTCGCCATTGTTGGTAAAAGTGGTTGTGGTAAAAGTACACTCTTACGTCTCGTCGCTGGTCTTGAACCATTTAATGACGGTCAACTCTTAATTAATAATAAACCTTTAAAAGGTTTAAATAAAGATGCACGTATGATGTTTCAAGATGGAAGATTATTGCCTTGGAAAAAGGTAATCGATAATATCGGACTTGGTTTAAAAGGAAAATGGTATAACCGTGCATTTGAATCTTTAAAAAAAGTTGGCCTTGAAGATAAAAAGGATGAGTGGCCTGCAAAACTATCAGGAGGGCAACAACAACGTGTTGCGTTGGCGCGTGCACTTGTCCATCAACCTAATTTAATGTTACTTGATGAACCGCTTGGTGCTCTTGATGCATTAACAAGAATTGAAATGCAAGAGTTAATCGAGAACATTTGGCAAGGCAATAAAATTACTTCGATATTAGTCACTCACGACGTTGAAGAGGCTGTCACACTTGCAGATCGGGTTATATTAATTGAAAAGGGTACAATTGCTTTAAATAAAAATATTGAACTGGACCGACCAAGAAGAAGAACATCACAAGCATTCTCAAACTATGTCGATGAAATCTTAAATAAAATATTAGGTAATGACATCGTTGTAGAAGAGAAAAAAGATTTACGTTTAGTCGAATAGTTGAGTGAGAATAAGGATGAGATTATACAGCTTATTAATCGCTTTAAGTTTATTTTGGGGAGTCTCATTTGTTTTTATTAAACTACTCATCGAGCCTGCAGGTATCTGGGGTATGGTATTTATTAGATGTCTGTTAGGTTCTTTAATCTTAATGCCATTTTTATTCATGAAGCTCAAAAAAATTAATTACAACATCCCATGGCCGAAATTAATACTTCTAGGAATTATTAATGCTGGATTACCGTGGGGGTTTATTGCATGGAGTGAAACCGTCATTAATAGTAACACGACATCTGTAGTGAATGCCCTTACTCCCCTATTCACTGCACTGGTTGGCTATTTGTTTTTCAAAAAAAAGTTATTAAAAGAACAATGGCTGGGTATTTTGATTGGCTTTTTTGGCATCCTCATTTTAGTAGAATTTCAAGTCAATCAACTATTCGGTAGTAGTTATATCGGTGTCGGTACGATGATGACAGCGACCATCTTTTATGGCTTTGGATCACAATTTTTAAAAAAATATTTACAACATGTCGATGTGATTATCATCGCTTCCGTCTCACTTTTTGTAGCCTCGATGGTTGGGTTAATGTTAGCGATTATAACAAATGAACTTCCTACATTTTCAAGTTTTAATACAACTACAATCATTGCAGCAGTTGGGCTCGGAGTCTTTGGCTCGGGTCTTGCTCATATCATTCTCTATCACATAATTAAGTTCGAAACTCCAGAAATAGCTGCAACGGTCACTTATATGATTCCAATTACAACGATGATAACAGCATACATTTGGTTAAAAGAGCCTGTTTCATCAAATTTATTTTTTGGAATGCTAATCATCTTAAGTGGTATATATTTAACAAGTAAACGTAAAAAAACATAGGAGCGCGAGAGATTGTCTCGCCTCCTTTTTAGTTTTGGAAGTTTTATTTTTTTAACTTTGATAAAAGTGGACTTACTTGACCGTAAATCTTACCCACCTGTTGCGCGGTACCCATAACCTTGTCAATGTCGAGTTGACCGTTTTCATCTTGGAACAAAGATAAAAGATTTGTCTGCTTTTGACTTGGTGGACCGCTATAAGGCATAGGTGGTCGCGGCGCCTTAAACGGAGGTGGGAAAGGTGGCCGTGGTGGTCTACCTGGAAACATATTAATCACCTCTCTTAAAATCATTACCTATATATTATATTCATAATTAAATGCACAGTTAGAGACATCCCCCTATGGAACGCTTTTTTTATTAAATGCATAACTAAATAGTATTAAAATTGAGAGCGAGTGAGCTGAATGGGTGTCATTAATACTGATCAATGGTTGATCGAAAAACCAGACAAAATATTTACTATCCTCACAAAATATTTTCAACATGCAAACGCTAAAGATATTAAACAACATTTACAAATGTTCGGTATGCAAATCCCATCTCAAACATACTCCAAGACGCTAACCAAGCAGTTACAGAAAATTCACGCGTGGGAAATAATCCAAAAAGAATACAAAACATTAAAGCAGAAATGGAACGGCCCGGACATTCCAATCTTTATTTTCCCATCGATTCAAAACAACAAAAGATTAATTGAAGAGTTTAATGGGAAATCCGGACTTGCTTTTAAAGATAAATTATTTTTATTTATATCAAAAAATAACACCCCCACTGAATTAAGAGCATTATTAACTCATGAATACAACCATGTATGCAGGTTAAATAAGTATCCAAAAAAGGAAAAAGACTATTCACTGCTCGATACAATTATTATGGAAGGGATGGCTGAATATGCGATTTTTGAAAGATTTGGTCAAAAGTACGTCGGTCATTGGGTGAATTTATATAATGAAGAACAATTAAGAAGTATGTATCAAAGATTTATTTTACCAAAGCTTAATCTTTCAAAATACGACGTAAGACATGATACCTTTTTGTACGGCTTTGGTCGATTTCCAAACATGTTAGGATATGCAGTTGGCTATTATCTAGTTAAAAGTTATTTAGAGAAAAATGATATGACCACTGATCAATTATTTACGGAAAAAAGTGAAACAATCGCAAATATCAATCAAGAATAAAAACATAGGTAGTTTGAACAATCGTACATCAACTTTGAACAATTACATGCCATGTTTGAACATTCACACACCAACTTTGAACAATTACTCACCATGTTTGAACAATTCGTCACCATATCGTTTTATTATTTTACTAAACAAAAACAAAAGCAGACGATCTTGTAATCGCCTGCTTTTTTCCTTTTTAAAACCAGAAAGGTATGGCAGCTAAAGTAGCAATCGCTCCTAGTGCGATTCCGAAACCAAAACCGCCAAAACCAAAGCCGCGGTAACCGAAACCACCATATCCAAATCCAGGCCCATAAAAGCCAAGACCAAAGCCACCTAAATTTCTAGGCTGATCGATTGGTCGTATAAATACCCGTTGGCGATTAACACGTTCAATTACTCCTCGGTGGACTGCACCATCCTTTGTTCGAATAGCCACCGGTCTTCCCATATGGCGTTGACACAGTTCATAACATTCATCTATTGTCATTAATTCACCCCCTAAGGATGTGATGTATAACATTTTATGTGGGTGAATTTTTTCTGTATAAGTCAGGTGGAATGGATGAGGAATAAATCAGATTAATTAGTCTATAGTCCATTCACCATCCAATGTTTATACATAGGATAAAACAAAAGAGATATGGAGGTGTTGTTATGAGTGGTTATGAAGGAGGCTGTGGTTACGGCGGCGGCTTTGCTTTAATCGTTGTGCTGTTCATTTTATTAATTATTATTGGAGCTTCTTACGTAGGATATGGTTATTAATTTTTAAAAAAGTATAAAAAAATTTAAGGAGGTATTTTCATGGGATATGGTAGATGTTGTTATGGAGGATACGGTGGTGGCTACAACGCTGGCTACGGTGGTGGCTACGGTGGTGGCTACGGATACGGCGGTGGCTTCGCGCTAATCGTTGTACTGTTTATCCTTCTAATCATTGTTGGCGCAGCTTGGTTCTAAAAAATTGTTTGAATTAGACGATTGTCTGATACAAAATTAAAAATCACGAATAAGATGTATTGAAACTTTCTATGGAGGTGTTAAATAATGAGTGGATACGGTGGCTATGGCTACGGTGGCGGATTCGCGTTAATCGTTGTTCTATTCATCCTACTAATTATTGTCGGTGCCGCTTGGTTCTAGAATATAACTAACATCTCAAAAAGCCTACTATCTTCACGGTAGTAGGCTTTTGTTTTTTATGCGCGAATTTTTTTTTATCGATGATATTTAATATTTTGTGTAAGTTTCTCTAGATAAATTAAAAAGGACAGTCAAGTTAAAACTACCAAATATTAACAAATGATAATATCTGTCCTATGTAAATTTTAACTGAAGAATTTGATTTAAATAAGTTGTTTGTTGTTTATGCGCGATTTTTTTGTTTTATGCGCGAATTTTTGAAAATATGCGCGAAATAAAAATTTTATGCGCGCTTTTTTTATTTTACGCGCGCTTTTTTAAAAATATGCGCGAATGCAGCTTTTGTTTGAATCCCGCATAGACTTTGGTAAAATAGTTATGCAGTGAGGAGGAAATGAAATGGCGAAAAAAGATTCAAATGCCATTGCGACAAATCGTAGAGCGAATCATGACTATTTTATTGAAGAGACGTATGAAGCTGGCATCGTTTTAAAAGGAACAGAAATAAAATCAATTCGTGCAGGAAGGATTAATTTAAAAGATTCTTTTGCACGTGTCCATAATGGTGAAGTGTTCGTCTATAATATGCACATATCACCATATGAACAAGGTAACCGATATAATCACGATCCGGTCAGAACGCGAAAACTTTTACTCCATAAAAAAGAAATTAGTAAATTAATTGGTCTCACACAACAAAAAGGATATTCACTCGTTCCGTTAAAAGTGTATATAAAAAACGGTGTGGCTAAATTATTAATTGGAATCGGTAAAGGTAAAAAGCAATACGATAAACGCGAGGATTTAAAACAAAAAGCGGTCAAACGCGAAGTTGAGCGTGCCTTGAAAGAACGTAATCAATAAAGTTAACACAAGTATTTCCATTTTCAAACGTTCAATTGCATGTTATAATAAATCATGTAATAGGAAGAAATGGACTTCCGAATAATATTATTCGGGGACGTTTCGGATTCGACAGGGGTAGGTCGAGCTTAAGTTGCGAGCCGAGGCGACGACTCGTAAAACGTCATCAGTTAAATATAACTGGCAAAGAAAACAATTTCGCTGTAGCTGCGTAAGCAGATTCTACAGGATCCTTCCTGCTATCGCCCATGTGGCAGATTGAAGGGTCTCAAATTAAGTGGGCTACGCTAAAATACGCCGTCTGAGGATTTTAGAAGAGACTAAACAGACTAGTCACTCGGAAGCCTGTCGGTAGGCTGAAGAGCTGGCGAATGACAATATATCGACTACGCTCGTAGAAGCTTGAGTGCCGATATCTCTGGACGTGGGTTCGATTCCCACCGTCTCCATATGAAAACTTAAAGGATAATCTTGCAGTTACCGCAAGATTATCCTTTTAAAAAGATTGTACAATATTTGCGTTGGTGATTAACTCACTAACGCTTTTATTATTGAAAAAACTCTTTTAAAGTCGTTAATGTTTAAATCCGCTTTACAAAAATCTAAAAGTCCTCAATCTTCTTCATTCCGATACTCTAAAATATCGCCAGGTTGACAATCCAAAGCTTTGCATATTGAATTCAAAGTTGATAATCTTATCGCTTTCGCTTTACCGTTTTTCAAAATAGATAAGTTAGCCATCGTTATTCCAACTTTCTCTGACAACTCGGTAACACTCATTTTTCTTTTCGCTAACATAACATCAATATTAATAATTATCGCCATAAAATCACCTCAAACTGTTAAGTCATTTTCAGTTTTAATATTGATGGCGTTTATTAGAAGTTTTTGTAAAACAGCAGCAAAAACAGCTATAACGATTGACGCAAAAGCTATAAGTATTCCGAGCAATAAAATCCCAGGATTTCCTGCACTTTGCGTTATTAAAAAAATAATTCCTATGATATACAATACCCCGATAACGATCGCACAATATTTTATATACTTTAATGCAATAACGGATCTTTCCGAAAAAGGATTGTTTTGATCAATATAGTTTAATAGTTTTAGACCTTGGTACAACCCATAAAAAAATGGTAAAGTTGTTGCATAGATTCCTATTAAAAGCGGATATTTTAAATAAATATATTCTGGATACATTTCTGCAAGACTATTTGCTGCCCACGGTAACCAAAAAATACATAAAGCGAGAACAACAAGCCCTACGAGAAAAATGGCTGCCTTTAATACGAACGTCTTTCCTTGCTCAGGAATGTTAACTTTTATTTGTGACAATAATACCACCTCATACGTGACGTTTAATTATAGTGATTATAACCTATTATTTATCGATATTCAATAAAAAAATATCATTATTTAATAATATTATTTGCTTGTACACATTTTAATTAACTCTAATAAAAAGCTACTGTAACAAGTGAGCTAAAATGGGATAGTAAGAGGCGGAATATAAAACAATAACTAAATAATTCATTGACGAAAATATAAACAGCCCTCTCCGAACACGAGAGGGCTGTCAAATTTATTTCTTCTTTTTCGGTCTACGATTAAGTTTTTTGGCTTTTATAACCTTTTCTTCTTCATCATCTGAAGATTTACCTTTTTTCTTATTCATCCCAACCATTTCAAAATCAATGACACGTTCTTCGATGTTCGTTCCAATACAGCGGACACGTACTTCATCACCGATACGAAATACATTTCCTGTCCGTTCTCCAATCATCGCTTGGTGTCGATCATCGTAGTGATAGTAATCGTCAGTTAAATAGCTCACATGAATTAATCCTTCAATTGTATTCGGAAGTTCAACGAATAAGCCAAAGTTCGTAATTGAACTAATAATCGCGTCGAATTCTTCACCAATTTTCTTACTCATATATTCTGTTTTCTTCAAATCATCTGTTTCACGTTCCGCATCAACGGCCCGGCGTTCCATCTCTGACGTGTGTCTTGCTATTTCAGGTAGTTTTTCACGCCAATGCCCTTGAGTATTATCATCTAGTTTCCCTTCTATTAAGTACGTTCGAATCAGTCGATGTACGATTAAGTCAGGATAACGTCGAATTGGTGATGTGAAGTGAGTATAAAACTTTGTTGCTAGTCCAAAGTGACCAATACTTTCTGGTGCGTATCTCGCTTGTTTCATCGAGCGAAGCATCATTTTGGAAATGACTAAGTCTTCTTTACTACCACGCACCTCTTCAAGTAACGTTTGAAGTGCCTTCGGATGAATTTGATCAACTTTTCCTTTTAATTTATATCCTAAATTCGCGATAAATTCGAAAAAATGTTGGAGCTTACCTTCATCTGGATCCTCGTGAATACGATGAATAAATGGCACTTCCATCCAATGAAAATGCTGTGCAATTGTTTCGTTAGCACATAACATGAATTCCTCAATTAACTTTTCTGCAACCCCACGTTCACGTAATACAACATCAGTTGGATCACCATGCTCATCTACGAGAATTTTAGCTTCTTTAAAGTCAAAATCAATCGCCCCACGATTCATCCGCTTCTGTCGTAAAATAGCTGCAAGTTCTCCCATACTTTCAAAAAACGGAACTAGCGGTTCATATTTTTCCCGTGTCTCTTCATCTTTTTCTTCTAAAATTTTGTTAACGTCTGTGTATGTCATCCGCTCGGTTGTTCTTATAACAGCTTGGAAAATATCATGACTCACAACATTTCCTTCTTCATCAATCTCCATTTCACACCCAAGTGTTAATCTGTCGACTTGAGGGTTCAATGAACAAATACCATTCGATAAACGGTGCGGAATCATCGGTACGACTCGGTCTGTTAAATACGTACTTGTTGAGCGTTCGAAAGCCTCTTTATCAATCGGTGAACCTTCTTTGACATAATGTGTCACATCTGCAATATATACACCCAGCAAATAGTTTCCATTAGACAATTTCTCAACACGTACAGCATCATCTAAGTCTTTCGCATCTGCACCATCAATCGTCACAATAGTTTCTCCACGGAGATCTTTACGCCCTTTAATGTCTTCTTCGGAAATGTCATCAGGAACAGCATTCGCATGTTCAATCGTTTCCTCATCGAACTTCGCTTTAATCCCATGCTTATGAATGATTGATAAAATATCGATACCTGGATCGTTTTTATGACCTAAGATCTCAATTACTTCACCTTCAGCACTTTTTAAAGCTGTCGGGTATTCTGTAATTTTCACAATCACTTTATGTCCATCGACGGCACCTTTTTCATTACCTTCGCGAATAAATATATCATTAGGTATGCGTTTATCATCAACAATCACAAAGCCGAAACGTCCGTTATCCTGATACGTTCCAACAATCGGTTGATTATTTCTCTCAACTATTCGTAATACAACACCTTCTGGACGATTTCCGTCTTTCGAAGCTGTTTCAATTCGTACAAGTACCGTATCCCCGTTCATCGCAGTATTAAGGTCTGTCTGATGAATATAAATATCCGCCTGGTCTTCATCATCTGGAATTAAAAATGCAAAGCCTTTCGTATGCATTTGAACCCGGCCACGAATGAGGTTCATCTTTTCAGGTAATCCGTAGCGGTTTTTTCGAGTCCGTACTAGCTCCCCCTCTTCTTCAAGCTCATTTAATGCTTTTATTAATTGCTGTAAATCCTCTGCTTCTTCAACTTCAAATATCTCTTTCAATTCATCGATGCCAAAAGGTTTTGATGCATCTTCATTAAAAAAAGTCATCAGTTGTTTTTTTATTTCTTCCATGTTTATTCACCTCTATTTTCCATGGGTTTATTTTGACCAATCTAATGACTGTAAAAATTGAAACACATCCTCATGTACTTGATCTTTATAATCACTTAATGTAATAACATGTGGTGCACCTTCGTACCAAATGATATCTTTTTGATCGGATTGAACTTTTTCATATATATAATTAGCACTATCCATATTAATCATTTCATCCTCTTCCGCTTGTAGAACGAGGGTCGGTGCGTAAATATACTCAATTTGACTATGGACATCTTTAATTAATTTATTTAATGTTTGGAACATGTGACGCGAGTTTTCCATTAACTCGTGAACTTCTTGTCCTATCTGTTCATCGTCTTTTTGTTCCAATTGTTTATACTCACTAGCAAAATGTTTAAACCCTTTCGAAAGCTCCTCTACATTATCAAAAAATACCGGTGCACATATAGGGATGACTCCTTTAACTGGTTTATTAATGGCCAGCTTTAAAGATAAGACACCACCAAGCGATAATCCTGCTACAGCGATTTCTTCATAGCCTAACCTTTGGAGATGCTCGTACCCTTGTAAAGCATCTTGCCACCACTGATCTGCATCTGAATCAATTAGCTTCTCAGGTTCTTCACCGTGCCCTTCATAAATTGGAGCGTGGCACGTATACCCTTTCTTTTCTAAAAATCGACCGAGCATACGCACATCGGCTGAATTTCCAGTAAATCCATGGAGCAACAAGACAGCTCGATCCCCTGCTTCGAATGTAAATGTCTCTGGTTTTTTAATTTGCATCTTATTCTCTCCTATTTCTCGACAACTATTATATTTGTTAGTTTTCCTATTTTCATAAAGAGTAATCATATTTTTGGCATATAAAAAAACAGTAAGCTTGAACTTACTGTTTCTAATCTTCTACTTATTAACTTACAATATAACCTAATAAAAAGGTAATCACAATAAATAAGACACTAAAAATAACGGTTAAACGATGTAAAACACCGTCAATACCTCGTGCTTTTTGTTTACCGAATAATTGTTCAGCTCCCCCAGAAATAGCTCCAGAAAGACCTGCACTTTTACCAGATTGTAATAAAACAGTAACGATAAGTCCAAGCGTAATGATAAATAAAAGTATAACTAAAAACGTGTACATTGTTTATTGACCTCCTAATTGTACGCACAAATCCATAACAATAATTTAGCATAACAAGGACATCAATTGCAAGGTTAAAAATTGGATAAGTGTGACAAGGTGTATTTAATCATTTCTAATAATGAGATAGACGATTAATCCTATGACCGGGAAAAATAATGTTCCAACTAATACGATGATTGAATATTCTTTACTATTACCCTTCCGTAAAGAATCACGATAGGCCCAAATACTCGTTATAATGTTTAATAAAAGCAAAATCAAACCAAAGAATAAAAACAAAAAAATAATTTCCACCATCGTATCACCTCTTAATTCTATTTTATCATACTTGCTAATTATGTATGTCAAATGATCAAGAGCTAGATTACAGCACTAAATAATAAAGCTGCCAACGAGTACGCTGACAGCTTTTTGTAGCCAATTAAATGATTTAAATTAAGATGCTTGTGCAGCTCCTTCTTCTTCATCTTTTTCCGTTTCAGAAACGAATAAAGCACAAGCAGCATCCCCGGTTATATTAACAGCAGTTCGCATCATATCAAGTAAACGGTCAACACCTAAGATTAGTCCAATTGCTTCTACCGGAAGACCAACAGAGCTTAATACCATGGCTAACATAACCAATCCAACTCCAGGAACGGCGGCTGTACCTATTGAAGCTAATGTTGCAATAAGTAAAACAGTAAGAATCTGTGTGACAGATAGATCAGCTGCATACACTTGTGCAATAAATACTGTGGCAACCCCCTGCATGATAGCGGTTCCATCCATGTTAATCGTTGCCCCTAAAGGTTGGACGAAGCTACTGACCGACTTTCGTACACCGAGTCGTTCTTGTGCTGTTTGCATCGATACTGGAAGTGTAGCGCCACTACTCGCTGTACCGAACGCAACACTCATCGCTGGTATAAAGTTTTTGAAAAACCAAACTGGATTTTTCTTTGCTAAAAACTTAACAACAGAACCATAAACTAAAGCTGCATGAATAATTAATGCAATGACGACGACAATGAAATAAGCGAACATTGATCTTATAGCATCAAGGCCCGCACTACCAACTGCAGAGGCAATTAAACCGAATGCCCCAATTGGAGCAACATACATCACAATCTTAATTAAGTAAAAAATAAGTTCGTTCAATTGTTCAAATAACTTGAGTACGCGATCAGTTTTATTACTTAATACTGCCAAGCCAAATCCTATAAACACTGCAAAGAAAATAATTTGAAGCATCTCTCCATTCGTCATAGCTGCTACAGGGTTTTTAGGAATAATATTAAGTAACGTATTAACAACAGACGGTGCTTCTGCTGCTTCATAAGTTACGTCAGCATCAAGCATACCTTCTGCACCAGGTTTAACGATGAACGCTAATGTCATCGCAATAGTAATAGCAATTGCGGTTGTACTTAAAAAGTATAAAAGTGTTTTTCCGCCAATTCTACCTAGCTTTTTCGGATCACCAATACTCGCAGTTCCTAAAACAATAGAAACAAAGACAATTGGAACTACCATCATTTGAATTAGGCGTAAAAATATTTGTCCAACTGGTGTAAAGAAATAAGTATCTACTGGCTCAAACAAATCTGGTAACCAAGCATTCATACCAAGTCCAATTAATAAACCTAGTCCTAAAGCAATAAGAATTTGTTTAGTTAAATTCATTTTTATCCCCCTTTGGATTGAGTTATTTAAATTTTATGACAATTATACTATTAATATTAAAAAAAAAGAAGCCTGCACAAAACTTTATCGCGCAGACTTGAAATCTTTATTTATTTTAAGTTGTAAAAAGCAGACATGCCAGCATATTTAGCTGCTGTTTCTAAATAATCTTCAATACGGAGTAACTGGTTATATTTGGCGACACGATCAGTACGAGATGGTGCTCCAGTTTTTATCTGACCGGCATTAGTTGCAACAGCGATATCAGCAATCGTTACATCCTCTGTTTCACCTGAGCGGTGAGAAATAACAGCTGTGTATCCAGCCCTTTTCGCCATCTCAATCGCTTCGAACGTTTCTGTTAACGTGCCGATTTGATTAACTTTTACTAGTATAGAGTTACCTACACCTTGTTCAATTCCTTGAGATAATTTTTTCGTATTCGTTACAAATAAATCATCACCTACGAGTTGGACACGATCTCCGAGTTTTTCTGTTAGAAGCTTAAAACCTTCCCAATCATTTTCATCTAAACCGTCTTCAATCGAGATGATTGGATATTTATTAACAAGCTCTTCATACCATGTCACCATCTCTTCTGATGTTCGAGTGACACCTTCACCTTTTAATTCATACTTACCATCACGATATAGCTCAGATGCAGCCACATCCATCGCTAATTTAATGTCTGTTCCTGGTTTGTAACCGGCTTTTTCAATTGCTTCAACAATTGTTTCTAGGGCTTCTTCGTTAGATTTTAAGTTTGGAGCAAAACCACCTTCATCTCCAACGGCTGTATTGTATCCTTTGTCTTTAAGTACTTTTTTCAACGCGTGGAAAATTTCAGTTCCTTGCCTCAACGCCTCTTTAAACGTCGGTGCACTAACCGGCATTATCATAAATTCCTGAATATCAACGTTATTATCCGCGTGCTCTCCACCGTTTAAAATATTCATCATCGGCGTTGGTAACGTATGTGCATTAAATCCACCTAAATATTGATATAGTGGTAAATCTAAATAGTCGGCAGCTGCATGGGCCGCTGCCATTGAAACACCTAAAATAGCGTTGGCTCCTAGATTTCCTTTATTTTCAGTTCCATCTAGCTCGATTAATTGCTGATCAATTAATACTTGATCACGAACATCAAATCCTACTAATTCAGGGGCAATGAGATCATTGACGTTACGTACAGCCTGTTCAACACCTTTTCCTAAATAACGGCCACGATCACCATCACGAAGCTCAACTGCTTCATATTCACCAGTTGACGCTCCACTCGGGACTAATGCTGAACCAAATGCTCCAGATTCTGTAACTACTTCAACTTCTACTGTAGGATTACCTCTTGAATCTAGCACTTCACGTGCATAAACATCGATAATGTATGGCATTTACATTCTCTCCTTTTATAATTGGCTTATTATTTTTTAAAACTCTTTTTCTGTGAGATTAAAACTAGATTTGTCTAAACACGAGTCGGAATTGTTCAAACTTGCGCAGTGATTGTCCAAACATGGATTCTAATTGTTCAAACTTGGGTCGTAATTGTCCAAACATGACTTCTAATTGTTCAAACTTGGGTCGTGATTGTTCAAACATAGCTCCTAATTGTTTAAACTTGGGTCGTAATTGTCCAAACATGGATTCTAATTGTTCAAACTTGGGTCGTAATTGTCCAAACATGGATTCTAATTGTTCAAACTTGGGTTGTGATTGTTCAAAATTAGACATTCAACAACGACTAACTCGTCATTTAATTAACGACTTCCCTGTCATCTCTTGTGGTTTTTTAATATTCAAGAGTTCTAACAAGGTTGGAGCTAAATCGCCTAGTATACCGTCATCTCGCAATTCGACATCATCTTTCGTCACGATAACTGGAACTGGATTAGTCGTATGTGCCGTCATTGGGCTTCCGTCATCATTTAACACCTTGTCGGCATTACCGTGATCAGCAGTAATAATTGCTGTCCCACCTAGCTTAATAATCTTATCTACAATTTTACCAAGACATTCATCAACGGCTTCTAATGCTTTGATAGTTGGTTCTAGTTTTCCTGAATGGCCGACCATGTCAGGGTTAGCGAAATTCAAAATGATTAAGTTTGGTGGCTTTTCATCAAGCACTTCGAGTAAAGCATCTGTTACTTCATAAGCACTCATCTCTGGCTGCAAATCATACGTTGCCACTTTAGGTGAGTTAATTAAAATTCTGTTTTCCCCAGGAAATTTATCCTCAATTCCACCGTTCATGAAATAGGTGACATGTGGATATTTTTCTGTTTCGGCAATACGTAACTGACTATATCCATAGGTGGAAACGACTTCGCCAATTGTATTTTTAGGCATATCTGGCGGAAAAGCGACGTCCACGTTTTCAAATTCATCACTATATTGTGTCATCGTCACCATATAAAGCTTCTTAATCGGTTCGTAACTATTTTCAAACACGTCTAAACGATTATTGCTGAAAACATCAGTCAATTGGATGGCGCGGTCTGGACGGAAATTGGCAAAAATGATGGCATCCCCATCCGACACAGTGGCAATAGGCCGTTCATCTTGATCAACCATCACAATAGGCTCAACGAATTCATCAACGACTTGATTTGAATAGGATGCTTGAATAGCCGCTTCAGCAAACTTTGCCTTTCTTCCTTCACCAAGCCGCAAAACTCGATAAGCTTTTTCAACACGCTCCCATCGTTTATCTCGGTCCATAGCAAAATAACGCCCTGTAATCGTTGCAAGCTCACCAACACCAAGTTCAATCATTTTAGCCTGAAGTTGATCAATAAACTCAACTGCTGTCTTCGGTCCAACATCACGTCCATCTAAAAAAGCATGAACATATACTTGATCAACAGTTTGTTCTCGAGCCATTTCTAATAAAGCAAAAATGTGATCAATATGACTATGGACACCGCCATCTGATAACAGTCCAAAAATATGCAGAGCACTATCATTTTTCTTCACATGTTCAACAGCACGTAAAAACGCTTTATTATCATGAAAAGACCGATTACTAATAGCTAAATTAATCCGTGATAAGCTTTGGTGAACGATTCGACCTGCCCCTATATTTAAATGGCCAACTTCGGAATTTCCCATCTGGCCTTCAGGTAAACCGACCGCTTCCCCGCACGCTTGTAACGTCGAGTGCGGATAGCTGTTCCAATAGTTATCGAAATGTGGAATTTTCGCCTGCTTAATAGCATTTCCATGTTTTTCTTCCCTTAAAGCAAATCCATCTAAAATGATTAACGCCGCTAACGGATTAGTTGACATTAGCACCAGCCTCCACTAGTTGTAAAAATGATTCAAGTTCTAAGCTGGCTCCACCAACTAATGCACCATCAATATCAGACATATTCAGTAATTCTTTTATGTTATCTGGTTTCACGCTTCCACCATATTGAATTCTAACAGCTTCCGCAACTTCCCTTGAATAAAGCTTTTCAACGACTTCTCGAATATGTTTACATACATCATTCGCATCTTCACTTGAGGCCGTTTTTCCAGTTCCAATTGCCCAGATTGGTTCATAAGCGATGACGACATTTTTTACTTGCTCATCAGTTAATCCTTCCAAAGCTAGCTTCACTTGTTGTTCAACAAACGACATTGTTTCGTTATTTTCACGTTGTTCAAGTGATTCACCAACACAAACAATTGGTAGTAAGTCATGTTTAAAAGCGGCATGAACCTTTTTATTAACCGTTTCATCCGTTTCGTTAAAATATTGACGACGCTCTGAGTGACCTATAATAACATAATCAACTAAAATATCTTTCAGCATCTCAGGACTAACCTCACCAGTATAAGCACCGGATTCTTCGTAATGCATATTTTGTGCACCAATACGAATCGGATAATCTCTTGCTGCTTCAGTTAAAAAAGGAAGATGGATAAATGGTGCACAAACGACTGTATCAACCTTGTCTTCACTCGGTACATCCTCTCTCATTTTCATTACAAAACGGGCACCATCTCCCGCCAGTTTGTTCATTTTCCAATTGCCTGCTATAATCGGTTTTCTCAAGACTATTTCACCTCATCTTTATATTCTGTTAATGCTGCGATACCTGGTAATGTTTTTCCTTCCATGAATTCAAGTGATGCTCCACCACCAGTTGAAATATGGTCCATTTGTTCAGCAAAATTAAACTTTTCAACAGCTGATGCGGAATCGCCTCCACCTATGACTGTATAGCCATCTGTTTTAGCTAAAGCTTCAGCTACACTTTTTGTCCCATTAGCAAAAGCTTCATATTCAAAAACACCCATCGGACCGTTCCAAATAATTAATTTTGAATCACCTATTATAGAACTAAAATGTTCAATGGTTTTTGGCCCTATATCTAACCCTTGCCAGCCTGCTGGAATCGAATCAATATCCACAACTTCGGTCTTGGCGTCTTTTGAAAACTCATCAGCAATTACGGCATCAAGTGGCAGATGTAGTTTGACACCTTTCTCATCCGCTTTTTGTAAAAATTGTTTAGCCAACTCTATTTTATCTTCTTCTAAAAGAGAGTCACCAATTTCATATCCTTGCGCTTTAATAAAAGTATAAGAAAGACCCCCACCGATTAATAGATGGTCGACTTTGTCTAATAAATTGTCGATGACACCGATTTTATCCTTTACTTTTGCACCACCAATAATCGCAGTAAAAGGGCGCTCTGGATTTTCTAAAGCTTTTCCTAACACTTCAATTTCTTTCTGAAGTAAAAAGCCAGAAACCGCTGTTAAATGGTGAGCCACACCTTCAGTTGATGCATGCGCTCGATGTGCAGTGCCAAAAGCGTCATTTACAAAAATATCTGCAAGTGATGCAAATTGTTTCGCTAGTTCTGGATCATTTTTTTCTTCACCAGGATGGAAGCGTACATTTTCTAATAAAAGGACATCACCTTCTGATAATTCATTGACGGTTTGGACGACTTCTTCACTATATACATCATCCGTTTTAAATACTCGCTGTTCTAATAGATTGCTTAAATGTTGTGCGATTGGATCCAAGTGTAACTCTTCAACAACTTTTCCTTTAGGACGTCCTAAATGACTTGCTAAAATTACGATTGCCCCTTCATTAATTAAATAATTAATAGTTGGAAGAGCTGCACGGATTCTCGTGTCATCAGATATTTCTCCATCTGAAATAGGCACATTAAAATCCACACGACAAAGTACTTTTTTCCCTTTTAAATTTACGTCTTTTAGTGTCAATTTTCGAGTCATTTAATAAACCTCCAATTAAGATATGTACATAATAAAGGAGGAACACTTTTATGTTCCCCCTTAAGTTTACCATTATTAACCGTCAATGTTGATTATTTTATAAACCTTGTTTTGCCATATAAATAGCTAGATCAACACAACGATTTGAATAGCCTGATTCATTGTCATACCAAGAGACAACTTTAACTAAATTATCTTCCATAACTAATGTTGATAAGCCATCTACGATGGATGATAATGGGTTACCATTATAATCGCTTGATACTAAAGGCAATTCATTATATCCTAAATAACCGTTAAGCTCATTTTCTGACGCCTCTTTTAACGCTTGATTAACTTGTTCAGTCGTCACATTTTGACCAAGCTCCGCTACTAAGTCGACGATAGAAACGTTTGGCGTTGGGACACGCATTGCCATACCAGTTAGTTTTCCTTTTAATTGTGGTAACACTTTAGCGACAGCTTCTGCTGCACCTGTAGAAGTCGGGATAATATTTTCTGCAGCTGCACGCGCACGACGATAATCTTTATGTGGTAAGTCAAGGATTTGTTGATCATTCGTATACGAGTGAACCGTCGTCATAATTCCACGTTTAATACCGAACTTTTGATCAAGCACTTTTGCAACAGGTGCTAAACAGTTAGTAGTACAAGATGCATTTGACACGATGTGGTGGTTGTTTGCATCATATTTCTCATCATTAACACCCATAACAATCGTTAAATCGACATCTTTACCTGGTGCTGAAATGATCACTTTTTTAGCTCCAGCATTAATATGCTTCTGTGCTCCTTCACGATCACGGAAAATTCCTGTTGATTCAATAACGATGTCCACACCTAATTCACCCCATGGTAAGCTTTCAGGGTCTCGCTCCTGTAACACTTTTACATCCTTACCGTTTACGATAATGGCATCATCTTTCGCTTCTACTTCTTCTTCCATTACACCGTGGACAGAATCATATTTTAATAAATGAGCTAACATATCTGCACCAGTTAAATCATTTATCGCTACAATTTCTATTTGTTCATTATTAATTGCCGCACGAAAAATCCTTCTCCCAATTCTTCCAAACCCGTTAATTCCAACTTTCACAGCCATTTTATATTCCTCCTATTTACTTTCTAATTTTTTAATTAATTCATTAGCAGCCGCTTCATCTGTTATAAGGACATCACTTTTTCCCCATTTGAAAAATGAAAACAACGCTTCACCTTTGGAGCGACCACCCGCAACTGTTACAACACAATTCACTTTTAATAATTGTTCCCTTTTGATGCCGATCGAATTCACTTTATGGATAGTATTTCCCTCTTTGTCAAAGTAATATCCAAATGCTTCTCCAACTGCACCTTCTTCATTTAATTTGTCTAATATTTCAACACTCGTATGACGTCTTTCTGCCATTTTAAGAGCATGGCCCACACCGTGAACAACTAAGTCTGCTTGATCAATTAAATCGATTACTTCTTTTACCTCGGGTTCATCTTTCATCGACTCATACGACTTCGCACTTACTGTGTCAGGGATGTGCAGCAAACGATAGTCTCCATCTGTGTTATTAGCCATTTTCACACAAATTGAACTTGCTTGATATTCATAATTTCTGCCAAGACCCCCACGTGCAGGTACGAAAAGCGGTTTAACATGATTTATCGGTTTAAGATAGTCCGCGACAGCAGCAACAGTCGACCCACCAGTTACTGATACGACTGTATGAGGGTGAAAATAATTCATTAAAATCTCTGCCGCTTTTTGTCCGATTACTTGCTTTACTTCTTCTGATTGATCAGCATTACCCGAAACGACATACACGTGTTCAATACGAAGTAAATGTTTAAGACGCTTTTCCAACACATTGATATCTGTCATCTCTCTTAAGACGTTAGGATAGTTGTCGACAATTGCTTTACCAGATAAGGATACGAACATTCCTTTATTGGTCACATCAACTAACCCTTGTTCATCTAAAAATTCAATTTCACTTCGAATTTGCCTTTCCGTTTTGTTTAAATATTCCGCTAAAGCACGTCGACCAATAGGTTGTAATTGTTCAATTGATTTAAGAATGCTATATCGCTGGTCAATCGTCTTTAATAAATCAGGAACGAGTTTTTGTTGTAATTGAAACCATTCACTCAAAAAGGAATCACCTGCCTTTTTTGATGGACATAAATAGTCCTTTGCATAGACGTAAATTGTCCCGCATCATTCAAAAAATATCTACATATTATAATACCAAAAAGTTCCTACCACATCAAATATTAGTCTTTTGCGAAATGAGTATTTAGAAAGCTTTCCAACGTGTACAAATCTAACTCTGCTGCTGTAAGTTCAGCTTGGTTAATTCGCACAACAGGAATTTCAATAAAATATTTTTCCAAAAGCTCTTCATCATCATTAATATTTTGTTCTATTATGTCAAATCCATACTCTGCTTGTAACGATAGTAATAAAACTTTTGCCTCATCACAAAGTTTGCAGTTTGGTTTTGTATAAAAATATAATTTGTTAGCCATGTGTCCATCACCTGATTTTGCGATTCTGTTAGTTTTATAATAACATATTGGATTTCGGAAACGAATTACTACGATTTTTGGAATGCTGACGGATGATGGTGATTAAAGTTTAAACAATTATATATTTTTCTAATATGAAATCGAAAAAATTCTCATACTAAAAGCGAGGGGAGGATGAAAAATAAACCACTCCGAACAACAACCAGGTGAACAAATTAATAAAGCGAGTAAGGAATTAATGAAAAAAGGCTTTCCTAAAAACGCCTCAACATATGCTGCGGCAATGGGCTACTTGCGTAATGAGAAAAAGAAAAAACGTTGAAAATTCAGCTGAAGAAAAAGGGGTGCAAACAAGCACCTCTTTTCTTATTCTGAACGCTTTACTATTAACGCTTTAATAACTTTAAGAAAAAGAATAAGTCCGCCGACGATGATAAGAAAAACACTTAAAAAGTAAGGTGTGTTGAGCATTATCTCTTTACGAACGGTCTCTAATTTACCTGGTGGATCACTCCAACCTACCATGTTAGGCACATAATTAGCGATTGCTAAATGTACTAACCCAAACAATAGAATTCCTGATAAAAATAAAGTCGCTCCAATAAATTCTAATCTTTGCATCTCTAATCTCAAACTTGTTTAGATCTATGATACCAAATATTTCCTTGAAGAGGCAAAACCTTACATAAAAAAAGAATAATTGTGAAAAATAATTTTACTCAATTTCACTAAAAAACGAATAGGGTGATTTTCGTGCGGAAGTTTATATTAATGGTTGTACTATTATTTTTACTAATTTTTATTAGTAGGCGATCAAGAAGATTGTTATATTCATTTTATTACTTTAGAAAGCAATTCAGTAGTTTTATTCGTAACCGATTAAGAACAATTATCAATCAAATGATTGGAGATGTAAATGGATGACTAAAGAAATTAAAAACACATCTTTACAAGCAGCTGAAATGGGGAAGTTCTGGTCTATATACGTCGGTAATACAATGGGCAAATGTGTGATGCAGCATTGTTACAAGCATTGTGACGATGAAGAAGTAAAATCCATCATTAAACAGGCTCTAGGACTAAGTGAGTATATTATTAAAAATACAACTAAAATATTCGAAGAGAGCCATTTTCCAATACCACAAGGCTTTAATGAAAATGACGTTAATTTAGAAGCACCTCGGTTATTTCACGATAACTTTTATTTGTATTACTTACAATATACTGGTAAAGCCGGATTGAGCATTTATAATGCAGGAATCGCTATGGTCACAAGAAAAGACGTCCGCGAATTTTTAGTGACAACGCTACAGTCAACCGTACAATTAATTACAGATGTTAACGATTTACTCCAAAAAAAAGGACTTCTAATGGAACCACCAAAAATTCAGACACCGCAAAAAGTCGATTTTGTAAAAAAACAAAGTTATTTAACAGGATTTTTGGGAGATAGACGGCCATTACATGGGTTAGAAATTGCACATCTTTTTGATAACATAAATAATGACACAACTAGTAAGGCGATAATAACCGGTTTTAGCCAAGGAGCAAAAAATAAACGTGTGAAAAATTATTTATTACGTGGACAAGAGATTAACCATAAGCATATTCAGGCAGCGATGAAAAAATTAAACGATGATCATTTACCTTCTCCTTCACTGAAAGATCATTACGTCACCGATAGTACGGTTGCACCTTTTTCTGACAAGCTAATGATGTTCCATAAAATTGATATGTTCTCTATGAAAATAAGAACATATGCTAACGGAGCTTCTTTAAATGGCCGACGCGACATTGGAGCGATGTATGCTAAGTTTTTATTAGATGTGTCATTATATGTTGAAGACGGAGCTAACATTATGATTGACCACGGTTGGATGGAGCAACCTCCCGAAGCGATTAATAGAGATAAAATTATGTAGCCACAATAACGTGGCTATTTTTTTATAATTGTTACTCCTGTATATACTCCAGCTAGAAAGATTGTTACGATGACAATCACGTGAAAAATAATCCAAGCCCAATGACCATAGGAAAACGCCTCAGCATCAATCGGTTTTCGGCGACTATCTGGAATGATTTTGCCCCCTAAAAGCTCAAATAGTAAATAATAAATCCACCATAACGTATAACTATCCCACAGATCCCATTTAGGTCCAAATTTAAAAATAGATGTGCTTTTTAAAATCACTTCCCCAGTTACCCCTAAATGTATAACCCCCCAATAAAACGGGATTTTCCACACCCACTTCTTTGGACTATACCTCACACTAAAAAGCACGAGAAACGGAAAAACTGTTGAAACGAGCCCATAAGGCATTAATGCTCCTCCATGTAATGGATTGTATGGAAAAGAATATAACCCGAAGTATGTAAAAGTAAAACATAATAAATTCGCAGATAGGACACTTATGATAAAAAGCAATCCATAACGTCTCCAGTCAATCGATATAAAATAAATACATCCTACCCCACCAATAATCATGATGATAAGTATCACTAAATCTCTGATATCCATGAATACTCACCCCCAGCTCTTTAGTTTATTTTATCCAATTATGTATATAAAAAACTGATTTATATAAATATGTCGTTGAAAGAATGTACCTTACTACTCGTTACGTCTGTAAGTTTTCAGAATTGTTTGTGCTAAACTGAAAGCATAAGTTGGTAATTTTAACATTTTATAAAACTTACTGAAACAATAGGGGTAGTTAATCGTCTATTGGTCTGAATAAGAATTGAGGTGAAGAGATGACTTGGGAAAAATTATATGAATTATACAGCGATAAAATTTACAATTACATTTTATTACAAGTTGGAAAAGAAGACCTCGCTGAAGATTTAACTCACGATGTTTTCATTAGGGCCAACAACTCTCTTAAAAAGTTCCGAAACGATTCCAATTATGATACATGGCTAATAACGATTGCCCGAAACCTTGTGTACGATTATTGGCGTAGGAAAAGAAAGTTTTCATTTTCTTCACTTTCCGCTGAAATCAAAGGAAATTATGAAACGCCTGAATCTCTTTATGAAAAAAGTGAAAGCATAGCAGAACTCTACCAAGCCTTATTAACACTTAAACACACCTATAAAGAAGTTATTATTTTATGAAACATTTATGAATTTACGATAAAAGAAACCGCACAAATTTTGAATTGGCCAGAGAATAAGGTTAGACTTACGAACCATCGAGCTATAAAAGCATTAGAAGCCAAGTTATTAAACATTAAGAAAGGAGAGATTACATGGACAGAAGAAACATAAGTGATAACTTGAAACAATTAGGAAACATCAAACGTGATGATAAACGGAAACGTGAAACCTTCCAGAAGATAAAATTAACTATAGATAAAAAGAATCACCCAATAAAACTATACGTTGCAACAACCCTGGCATCGCTTTTGTTGATTATTTTACTTTTACCCATGTTTGGCCAGGATTTAAGTCTTGGAAGCAAAGATGCGGTCACTTTAGAAAAAGTAATTGAAAAAAACTTAATTGAAACTGTCCATTATAGTGCTGCGGATTTTAATGAACAAACATTTAATAGTATTAAAGAAGAGTTTGTGAATTCTTCCCAGGAAACTGATTTTCCGTTCGAAAGCATGTTCACACCTACCGAATACACCCTTATATATAGTAATGGGGATCAAGCAAAATATCATGTATGGATGAAAGCGATTAGGACTGCAAACGGAATAGAGTTTACGGGAGTATACCAACCCGTTGGAGAAGAACCATACTACTTATTAAGCGATCAAGTCATCAATATATTAATGAACGATCTTTATAAATACAATCTTGCAGAAGAAAAAAACAATTTAAAAAGCTGGTACAACTTAAATTTAGACGTTGAACAAAACAATTTAATACTTGATAACCCAAGTTTTATTGAAAATGCATTAGAAGGAAAAGTTGAGAATATCAAACCACCATTAAACACATCCGGACAATCTCTTATTAAAAATTACATGGGACTCCCTGATTACAAATCAGACCCAGCCGAAGGACTCGTTTGGTTAGTTTATGAAGATTGTCGTTGCGGGTTTGGTGTTGAGTATGGCTATGAAGAAAACCCTGCATTAGGAATTGTTCAATATTTAATTCCAATTAATATGAGTAGAGATATGATTATTTCTAAAATAGGTGAACCTGATGCTGAAGGGTATAGTGAGACTGGAAGTGGTTATTACCTTTATTACTATGATGATCACGGTAGAGTTTATTTAAAATTTGGAAGTAATGAAGAAGACGTTGATACTTTTAGTTCTTTATATATTAATTGAAGTCGTGAATGTATAAGGCATTATATAAATTGGCATAACTAACGCCCTCGGAGGGAATCGAACCCCCAGCGTAAGAACCGGAATCTTATGTGTTATCCATTACACCACGAGGGCATGTTTTTAATAATCGTGCAAAAGATGCACTAATTTAAAAATCGCATTTGTAATTATACTTCTACTTTCGATATAATTCAAGCATACATTGTTACCAAATAAAATAGATGTTTAAATAAGTACACTTTTGGCTAAATTGTTTGTGTACATACTCGCATCTTTTTGTTTGACCTTTATTGACCAAAGGAGTAATATTTTAATTGAAAAGAATTTTAGCTTGAAAAGGAGGAAAATAAAATGAATTTAATTCCTACAGTTATTGAACAGACAAACCGCGGTGAACGTGCTTATGATATTTATTCACGTCTACTGAAAGACCGCATTATTATGCTTGGAGGTCCAATTGATGACAACGTGGCTAACTCTGTTGTTGCTCAATTGCTTTTCTTGGCAGCTGAGGACCCTGATAAAGACATTTCGTTATACATTAACTCACCAGGTGGATCAATTACAGCTGGAATGGCGATTTACGATACAATGAACTTTATTAAGCCTGATGTTTCAACTATTTGTGTTGGTATGGCAGCTTCAATGGGTGCTTTCTTACTCGCGTCCGGCGCAGAAGGTAAACGTTATGGCTTACCGAACAGTGAAGTGATGATTCACCAACCATTAGGTGGTACACAAGGGCAAGCAGCAGACATTCAAATTCATGCAAAACGTATTATTGAAATGCGCGAAAAGCTAAATCAAATTTTAGCTGATAGAACTGGTCAACCACTTGAAGTCATTGAGCGCGACACAGATCGCGATAACTTCATGTCGGCAGAACGTGCAAAAGAGTACGGCTTAATCGATGAAGTCATGCAAAAAGTATAATTAATAAAAGCGGGATCTCGATGTAAATGAGCCCCGCTTTTTTTTATGCGCGAATTTTTTATTTTATGCGCGGAATTTTTGATTTATGCGCGATTTTTTTCATTTTATGCGCGGATTTTTTCATTTATGCGCGCTTTCTTCATTTTATGCGCGAATTGACCCTCCCCCTCCCTTTTATAGTAGAATGGGCAGTAGAGAAAAATAAGAAGGAGCTTATCATATGGACATTGTTGAACAGTTGCCTGAAAAAATAATTGATTTAATTCATCAACATAAAAATAAACAAGAAACAGAGTTTTCTCATTTCATTCGTGAAAGTGGCTATATCCCAAGTGATGATGATGTGTTCACGGATGCTATTGTGGCGCTTTCTCAAGGGAAAAATATTTTACTAAAGGGCCCAACAGGATCTGGGAAAACGAAGCTAGCAGAAACGCTTTCTCACTTATTCAATCAGCCGATGTTTAGTGTGAATTGCTCGGTTGATTTAGATGCGGAAAGTTTTTTAGGGTTTAAGACGATTAATTATAAAGATGGTAAGCAAATCATTGATTTCGTTCCTGGTCCGCTCACTCAAGCGTTACAGCACGGTCACTTTTTATATATTGATGAGATTAATATGGCTAAGCCTGAGACGTTACCGATCATTAATGGTGTCTTAGATTACCGTCGCACGATTACAAACCCTTTCACTAATGAAACCATCCGAGCTAAGGGCGGATTTAATGTCATTGCGGCGATTAATGAAGGATATATCGGAACGACTCGTCTTAATGAAGCGTTAAAAAACCGTTTTATTGTGTTGGAGGTTCCTTATATTCAAGGTGAAAAGCTTAAGTCTTTGATCAAAAGTAGCACGAATTTGTCAGATGATTCACTTATAAATACTTTTGTTAAACTTTCGAGTGATTTAATTGAAGCTGCCTATCAAGGGAAAATATCTGAAGATGCGGCGAGTATTCGTGCGTTATTAGATGCGTGTGATTTAAGCGAGCTTATTCCACCTAAACGTGCCATTCTACGTTCCATCATCGATAAGCTTGAAGATAATCGGGAAAAAGAAGTTGTCCGAAATCTAACAGAGACGTTATTCAATTGAGGGTGAGTCTATGAAATTTAACAACTCAGTCGTTGATGCTAATCTTTTTGCAGAACTTATTGATTTAACGGCGATTTTATCTAAACAAAAAGAATTGAATTTTGAATATCAGTTTGGGTCGTACGTTGATTTACAGCAATTCAAAGTGACCGCAAGCCGCTTTTGGGATCATTACCCGTATGAAACTAAACAAGCAGGCTATAAAACAGATGTCATGCTTAGGGTGCTTGGAACGCTTTATCACACATCAACGAAGGAATGGAAACGTCTGCAAGCCGCTTTGAATCGTTCGGAGCTACCTTTTTTTTTAACCCAATTATTTACGTTATTAGAAGATTTGCGCCTTGAAGAAGTCATTCGGCGTGAAAGAAAAGGAACGGCTAAATGGTTCAATGTTAGGAAAAAGACGATGACCCACTATTTTGAAACACAGCTTGAAACGAATGTGATGCGTAATTTCCCGACAGATGAATTGTTTTGCATGATCTATTTAACATTAACTTCTGACACCCCGGTCCTGAATTTTCCTAATAGTAAACAGGAACAAGTTGAGATGATGAATAGACTGCAACCACTACTAACGTCACTTTTTGAAGCAGCTTCGACGAAGGAGATTGTTGATTTAACACTACAGATTATGAATCATGTTAAGGGGAGTTATTCAGATTCTGTCAACACATATTTTGTTGCTCCGATTAATCATGAAACCGAACTACATCACGAATGGCTGATTGACGATTTAAAGCGACATGATGAACTCGATAACGATGACCGCGAACTGTTGGAAGATGAAGATGAAGTGATTAACGAACAGTTTTCAACTTGGCATCGAGAAAATGAAAATAGTGATCGAAAGCAAAGTTTTCTACGCTACGAACTTGAACACGGAACGAAAACGAATATATTAGGCGACGGTGCTCGGGACAGTGAAGATGGAGATCAAGCGATGGCAAGTGTTCAAGGGTTTTCTGGCATGAGTAAACAAACTGATTACTCCAAGCTTGAAAGTCTCAATGAACAAAAAAATGATCAAGCCTCAAAATCTAGCCGCTATGGTAAAGAAAATGTTCATGCAGTTAAACAGTTTAAAAAAACGACAACGCCAAGCTTTGATGACATACAAGACTATCAATCGTTTGTAAATGAAGTGACACCCGTTATTAAACAATTAAAAAGGACCATTGAAGATGCCCTTGATTATAAGAAGAATACAGCACGCTCTCACCTACTGTACGGCAGACTGGCAAAAAAACAACTCATTCCACTCATCATAGATGACAATCCTAGAGTGTTTTATAAAAAAGATTTAGACTCAAATGAAATTGACGCTGCGTTTACGTTGTTGATTGACTGCTCGGCCTCCATGTACAACAAAATGGATGAAACAAAAAAAGCAGCAATCATCTATCATGAAGTGCTTAAACAATTAAAAATACCCCACACAGTCACTGGCTTTTGGGAAGATGGGTTTGAAGCTTCGGACAACAAGCAACCGAACTACTTTCACACCGTTATTCCTTTTGAAAAATCACTCGATATTCAGATCGGGCCAGAAATTTTACAGCTTGAAGCTGAAGAGGATAACCGTGACGGCTTTAGTATTCGTGTAGCAGCTGAAGAACTCATCCAACGCTATGAAAAGCATAAAATGTTACTTGTCTTTACAGATGGTGAGCCGTCCGCATATGACTATAGTGAGAACGGGATTATCGACACGCACGAAGCTGTGCTTGATACGCGTAAGCAGGGGATTGATGTTATCGGCTTATTTTTATCAAATGATACGATTACAGAAGATGAGGAAAAATTAATGCGCAATATTTACGGAAGACAGCATATGCTAATTGAGTCAATGGCCGAACTTCCGAATGTTTTTTCTTATATATTAAAGCGATTGTTACTAAAAGCTGTCTAGACATATTTACAAACAATTTAGAATATAATAAAATGTAATCAACAGGGCTAAGATGTCTGAATAAAAAGCATCTACCCCACCCTGTACGTTGATGAATAGAATTTTTTATACTACTGTTCCATCTGTCACAATCCACCGCCCGGATTGTTCGAATGGATGCGAAGCCAGTTTTTACTCATTTAATATGGGTGAAGACTGGCTTTTTTTAGTGGCAAAAAACTTCATATTTTTTTAAGAGAGGAGTGATTGAACTGTCAAAAGCGTTAAGCGGGATTCGTGTTCTTGATTTATCACGTGTGTTGGCCGGTCCTTATTGTACGATGATTCTTGGTGATTTGGGTGCAGAAGTCATTAAAGTTGAGGCACCCGGTGGCAGTGATGAAACGCGGACTTGGGGACCTCCATTTCAAAACGATGTTAGTGCTTATTATTTATGCGCGAATCGTAATAAAAAAAGTGTGACGGTTAATTTAAAAACGGAAGATGGCCTTGAAATTATTAAAAAACTTGTTAAACAAAGTGATGTCATCATTAATAATTTTAAAACCGGCACAATGGATCGCCTCGGATTAAGCTATGAAACTCTCAAATCAATTAATCCAGGTATCGTCTACTGTTCGATAACGGGGTTCGGTGAAGATGGGCCGTACAAAGATTTACCGGGCTATGACTTCATCATTCAAGCGATGAGTGGTCTCATGAGCATTACGGGCACTGAACAATCTGGTCCACAAAAAGTTGGTGTTGCAATTACCGATGTGTTAACGGGGTTGTACGCGGCGATTGGTATTCAAGCAGCACTACTTGAGCGAACACGGTCAGGCGAAGGACAAAAGCTTGATATTTCCTTATATGACACGGCTGTCAGCTCACTAGTAAATATCGCAAGTAATTATTTAATGTCTGGAAAAATCCCTGAAAGACTTGGCAACCACCATGCCAACATCGTCCCTTATCAAACGTTTGAGACGGCAGACGGTGAGATGGTGATTGCTGTTGGGAATGACAGGCAGTTTAAAAAGCTATGTGAAATCATTGAGAAACCAGAGCTTGCTGAACATCCGCACTTTCAGACGAACAAAGACCGCGTTCAAAATCGTGCAGAGATCACAGCATATCTAGCGCAGGCTTTCAAAGAAAAACCGACTGATTACTGGCGCAAGAAATGCGAACTAGCAAACATTCCGTGTGGCCCGATTCAAAATTTACAGCAAGTCGTAGATGATCCACAGCTTCAAGCACGTCATATGTTTGTAAACCAAGAACATCCAACAGCAGGCGACATTAAACTTGTTGGAAGTCCTTTAAAACTTTCTAAAACACCTGTTGAATATGACTTACATCCACCAAATGCAGGTGAGCATACGGAAGATATTTTACAAGCTTTAGGATATGAAAAAGGAGAAATAGATTCTTTTAAAGAAAATAACATAATATAGGGAGGATTTTTAAAATGAATTTTGAATTTACAGAAGAACAAAAAATGTTACGTCAATCCGTGAGACAATTCGTAGATAAGGAGATTATGCCACATATCCAGAAATGGGATGAAGAAGGTAAGTTTGACCCAGCGATTTATAAAAAATTGGCTGATCTCGGTTTAATGGGGGTTTGTATTCCTGAACAGTACGGCGGTAGTGGAATGGACTATAATTCACTCGCAATCGTTTGTGAGGAATTAGAGCGTGGTGATACTGCCTTCCGTACTGCTGTGTCTGTCCATATTGGCTTAAATAGTTTAACGATTTTACAATGGGGTACAGAAGAACAGAAGCAAAAATATTTAGTTCCTCAAGCAAAGGGTGAAAAGCTTGGTGCGTTCGGCTTGACTGAGCCTGGCGCTGGATCTGATGTGGCAGCCCTCCAAACTTCTGCTGAGAAGCAAGGTGACTACTACATTTTAAATGGACAAAAAACATGGATTTCACTTTGTGATACAGCTGATCACTTTTTAGTTTTTGCTTACACAGATAAGTCGAAAAAACATAAAGGAATCTCTGCCTTTATCGTTGAGCGTACAATGCCAGGATTTTCTTCAAAAGCGATTAAAGGTAAACACGGGATTCGTGCTGGTAATACGGGCGAACTATTCTTTGATAACGTAAAAGTTCCTAAAGAAAACTTATTAGGCGAAGAAGGCGAAGGGTTTAAAATCGCGATGTCAGCTCTTGACAATGGTCGTTTCACGGTTGCCGCTGGTGCGTGCGGATTAATTGATGCTTGCCTTGAGGAGAGTGTAAAATATTGTCATGAGCGTGCAACGTTCGGCAAAGAAATTGGTAAACATCAGCTCGTCCAGCAAATGATTGCGAACATGGAAGCAGGCCTGCAAATGAGCCGTCTATTAGTCTATCGCGCTGGAGAATTGAAAAACCAAGGTAAGCGTAACACGAGAGAAACATCTCTTGCTAAGTGGCAAGCATGTGATTTTGCCAATAAGGCGGCTGATGATGCAGTACAAATTCACGGAGCATACGGTTATTCAAGTGAATATCCGGTTGAGCGTCATTTAAGAAACTCGAAGGCTCCGGTCATTTACGAAGGTACACGTGAAATTCATACAATTATGCAAGCTGAATATGTATTAGGCTATCGTCAAGATAAACCATTAAATAAAACGTTACCGGCGTGGCCTTTTAAAGAAGACGAATAAAATGAACGGAACATGTCCTAGCCCATTTTAAATGATGGGTGATGGACATTTGTTCCGAGATAAAATGAACTGAAGGAGTTGGTCTTTTTGATTACAATCGAACCGAAAGTTTCAAGTATTTATATTGACGGTAAGTGGGTTGATGCGGATTCTAACAAAACAGATACCGTATACAATCCGGCAACATTAGAACCGATCACTGAAGTTTCTTATGGGGGAAAAGCTGAAACTGAGCGTGCCATTGAAGCTGCTGAAAAAGCTTTTAAGACGTGGTCATCGCTTACAGGTCGTGAACGTTCAAAAATACTTTATAAAGCTGCTCAATTATTAGAAGAGGATGCTGAACGTTTAGGTCAAATCTTAACGACTGAGCAAGGTAAGACTTTAAAAGAAGCAATTGGTGAAGTAAAATCTGGTGCTAGCTTTTTACTATGGTATGCCGAAGAAGCGAGCCGTGTTTATGGCGAATGGATTCCTTCATCACATCAAACTAAACGCTTTCTCGTCATCCCTCAACCAGTCGGTGTCGTTGGGGCCATCACACCTTGGAACTTCCCGTCATCCATGATTACGAGAAAACTCGGTCCTGCTCTTGCTGCAGGTTGTACGGTTGTCTTAAAGCCAGCTCCTGAAACACCTTTATCAGCGATTGAACTAGTTAAAATTTTTGAAAAAGCAGGCCTTCCTAATGGGGTACTTAATCTAGTAACAGGAGATGCTACTGAAATTGGAAGCGCCATGCTTACGAGTAAAACGGTTCGTATGATAACATTTACCGGCTCAACGGCTGTAGGTAAGTATTTGATGCGCGAAAGCTCGAATACGATGAAGAAGCTTTCACTTGAACTCGGAGGCCATGCACCAATTATTGTTTTTGATGATGCCGATTTAGACGTCGCAGCCGAGCTAACATTAGGAAGTAAGTTTAGAAATGCCGGGCAAACATGTATTTGCGCTAACCGTGTCTATGTTCACGAATCTATACAAGAACAGTTTGCCGAAAAGTTAATTGAAAAGGTGAAATCATTACGCGTCGGTCTCGGTTCTGAAGATGGTACCGATATTGGCCCACTCATTAATGAAAAAGCGTTAGAAAAAGTTGAAAGCCACTTAAATGATGCTGTTCAGGCGGGAGCAGAAATTATGTGTGGTGGTAAACGTTTCGAAAGTGAACTTCAAGGCCATTTTTTCGAACCAACAGTGATTAAGAACGTCACCGAAGATATGTTAATCATGAATGAAGAAACGTTTGGCCCTGTAATGCCGCTTCAGCCTTTCACTGACGAAGATGAAGCAATCAAACATGCGAATGATACAGATTACGGATTAGCTGCCTATATTTTCACAGAAAACCTCGATCGCTCATTACGCGTTATGGAACAGCTAGAATATGGGATTATCGGAGTCAATGACGTCTTCCCTGCAACAGCAGAAGCACCATTCGGCGGTATTAAACAATCTGGTGTTGGAAAAGAAGGCGGCCACCATGGGATTGATGAATTTGTTGAGATGAAATACGTTTCAATTGGAATGAAGTAGTTCTTTAGAGCATGAATCGCAATGGTTCGTGCTCTATATTTTATATTTGTAAAACATAAAAATGCGAAGTTTTTACTAATTCAATGAAGGGATTTGTCAGCCAAATTCAGGCGGTTATCAGCCGATTTTCATGGTTTCTCAGCCAATTTCGGGTAGTTATCAGCCGATTTTCAATGGTTTTCAGCCAATTACGAGATTTATCAGCCAAATTTGCATTTATCAGCCAATTCCAGACTGTTGCCCCGCCTTTTGGCAATCTAAGAATCAGGGATGAAACATACCATCGAAATTCACAGAATCTCTATTAAAAATGAACGCGCTATGATATCAAAAAATAGGATGTGCAACCCTCTGCCATCCTATTTCACATGCATATGATATTGTTTATATAAATCCTTCATTGCTGAGGCTAGTGCGTTGCCAGCCTTCCCTAAATAATGTGCCTGAATAGCTTTCACTGGTTCTTCGACTCCGTCTTGTAAGCTGTAGCCTTTTAATATTTGGCTAATAAATTTTCTTCCATGTTCTGTTGCTAGTGTACAGTTCGCTTCTACGATCACGCCATATTTCTGGTCAACTTCAGCTGTGATCGTCAACGTGTCATACATGTTTTGTGCCGCCATTCCTGTTGGTAATTTAGCATGTCCAGCTACAAAAAAAGTGTTCGCCATTCTTTGTCCCCCTATTCTATGTAACCGAGTGCTGATGATATTTTTTCTGCTGTTGCTTTTGTCTGTTCTTTAATATATTTTAAATTATCATTTTCAAAATAGGAAGACAAACCACTTACAGTTAGTGATGCAACGACATGGCGTCGGTGGTCAAAAATTGGATAAGAGACCCCCGTTGTATTTAAATCTTGCTCGCTAACGCTTAATGAATAGCCATTTTTTCTAATATCGTTAAGTTCTTCAATTAATTCGTTTTTGTCTATTGTTTTTCCATCAATCATGCTTTTCAATGGCTGGGATAAAATGTGATTCCGTTCCTCCTCAGACATATAGGCAAGTAGTAATTTAGGGCCCGACCCAATATATAGGGGTGATGTTTTTCCAACTTTCGTATAAAGTCTTAATGCCCGATTGCTTTCGACTTTATCGATATAGATGGCATGTTCATTATTAACGATGACGATATGGACGGCTTCGTTAATTATTCGTCCTAGTTCTTCCATATAAGGTTTAGCAATCGTCCGTAATTCTAATTGATCAGATACTAAACTACCAAGTTCCAAAAGTTTAAGGCCAAGGCGATACTTGCTTTCGTGTTCACTCTCTTTCGTTTTCATTAAAAATCCGCACGTATTCAGTGAACTTAATAGCCGATAAGCTGTTGGTTTTGGGAGTCCGGATCTTTTCGCTATTTCTCTTAATGATAGTTCAGGTTCATCTTCTGAGAAAAATTCTAATAGTTTTAATGCTTTAATCACACTTTGATTCATAATGACTGCCCCTTTATTAATCTTTCACTTCTATCATAAAATAAAACATTAACGTATTAAAGTGACATTACCTAACTTCAGTTTAAAAAACAAGGAATCCCCCTGCCATAAGCAGAGGGAATATTTCTATAAATTAACGTAGCTTCCTTCTTTCTTAATAGACTCTTTAATCATGACGCCACGTTTAGCCATTTCATCAATGTATTCTTTACCAGGCACGATATTTTCTGGTGCATAAACCCCACGTTTTGTAATCGTCCCGTTTCCGATCATTTGTGCAACAACAGAGATTGTATTTGCCGTTGCTCGTGCCATCGCTGTCACTTGATGTTCACGGTCTTTAAACGTTGTCATTTCGTACTCATAAACCGCATCAACACCATCTTTTTTACCACCGACGATAACTCTTAGCAGTACCGCATCATCTTTATCTTTTAATTCAACGATTGGATCAAGTGTTTTTAAAAGAACCTCACGCGGCTTGACTTTCATCCCGTTCACTTCAACTTCATAGTCATTTCGAGTTAAGTTTAAGTCGACAAGGAGCTTGAATTTTTCCGCATGACCACGGTAGCGAATCGTTTTATACTCAAGTGTATCAACATTCGGAAACGACCTTGGTAATGTTGATGTTCCACCTGATGTATGGAATGCTTCTAACGGACCAAATCTGTCAAAATGAAGCTGCTCCACCTCTGATAAAGCAGGAATCTCCATTTTTTCCCCGTTACGAATGATTAATGCTGGATCTGTATAATGGTCCAATAACCCTTCCATTGAAAAAACGTGATTATATTCTAGTGGCGGTTCTGGTTGAACGGGGATACCGCCAACGAACAGTTTAATAGATTGTAATTCATCTAGCTTACTCGCTCCATAACCAGACAAAATGTTAATCATCCCAGGAGCGACTCCAAGGTCTGGAATAATTGTGACCCCACTTGCCTGGGCATCATCTTTATATTCCAAAACTTTATCAGTAATATGGCCAATATGCCCGCCTAAATCTACTGAATGTACTCCCGCTTCAATTGCCGTTTTTGCGACGATTTCATTAAAACTATAAAACAAAGCATTGATGACAACATCGTACTGGCTGATGAAATTTTTCAATTCAGCCACATCACTCGCATCCACTTGATAGGCTGTTAATTTGCTCGAATTTAATTTGTTACACACTTCTTGGGCACGATTTAAATCGATATCAGCTAACCCGACTTCAGTTACCCCTTCACTTTTTACTAAATCACGTGCGGCTTCTTTTCCCATTAATCCTGAACCTAATACTGCTACTTTCATTAAATATCCCCCTTCTGTAAAATTTAGTTTTGGTAATTATTCGACATCGATTTGTGCGCGTTGTAGTTTTCCACTAAAGTCAACGTACACAGCTTTCCACTCTGTAAAGACATCAAGTGCAGCTTGACCTGAATCACGGTGGCCGTTACCAGTGCCTTTAGTTCCTCCAAATGGTAAGTGGATTTCAGCTCCAGTTGTACCAGCGTTAACATAAACAATCCCTGTGTCTAAATCTCTTTGTGCCTTAAACACTTTATTCACATCTTGAGTAAAAATTGAGCTTGATAAGCCGTAAGAAACACTATTATTCACTTCAATTGCCTCTTCAAAACTATCAACTGGAATAATAGATAATACTGGTCCAAAAATTTCTTCAAGTGCAATACGCATATCAGCTCTAACATCTGTAAATAACGTTGGAGCATAAAAATATCCTTTACGATAGTCACCATCAGTTAATACATGGCCACCTGCTAAAAGTTTTGCGCCTTCATCAATTCCGATTTGGACGTAATTTTCAATTTTTTCAAGTGAAGGTTCGTTAATGATTGGTCCCATCTTGTTATTTTCATCAAGACCGTCACCGACAGATACGTTTGGCATTTCTTCAAGCAAACGCTGCTCTAATTTTTCTTTAACATCTTTATGGACAATGACACGACTACATGCCGTACAGCGCTGACCACTCGTACCGTAAGCGCTCCACACAATCCCTTGAACAGCTAATTCTATATCAGCATCATCCATAACGATGACGGCATTTTTTCCGCCCATTTCTAATGATACTTTTTTAAGTAGGCGACCACATTTACTTGCAATCGCACGGCCAACATCGTTTGATCCTGTAAACGAAATGACGCGAATATCAGGATGTTCAACCATCGCATCACCTACATCAGAACCAGAGCCAAACACAACGTTAATTACCCCTTTTGGTAAGCCTGCTTCTTCAAAGATTTTCGCCATTTCAAAAGCCATAAGTGGTGTTTCTGTTGCTGGCTTCCAAATGACAGCATTCCCTGCAACAATCGCCGGGAATGACTTCCAAGTTGCAATCGCAATTGGGAAGTTCCACGGAGTAATAATGCCGACGACTCCTACTGGTGCACGAACACTCATCGCAAATTTATCTTTCAGCTCTGCAGGTGTCGTTTGTCCGAACAAGCGTCGCCCTTCACCCGCCATATAAAAGGCCATATCGATTCCTTCTTGCACTTCTCCACGGGCCTCTTCAAGAACTTTTCCATTTTCCATCGTCAAAAGACGAGACAAATGTTCTTTTCTTTCCTTCATGATGTAACCTACTTGGTATAAAATCTCTGCCCGTTGAGGTGCTGGTACTAACGCCCACTCTTTTTGCGCAACTTTTGCTGCCTCAACCGCACGATTGACATCATCTGACGTTGATAACGGAACATCAACTAATTTTTCCCCATTTGCTGGATTGATGACTGGTGCATACTTACCACCACTTGTTTCAACCCACTCCCCGTTAATAAAATTTTTCAATTGTTCTTCTGCTAATAATGTTGTTGTCATACGTTTTCCCCTCCAAAAAATAATTTATATGAAACTAAATAATTATCTATTACGTAAATCCTCAATCGTTGCACTAACAGAAATTTGTTCTGGATTGGTCATAACTTCAATGACAGCAGGCCGTTCACTTTTCAATGCTTCTAGTAAAGCATATTCAAATGATTGGATATCATTAACGAAAAATCCGTTAGCTCCTAATGTTTTAGCAAGATCTGCAAATCTTACATCTCCAAGTCCTGTTCCAATGACTCGATTTGGGAAATGAACTTCTTGGTGCATACGAATCGTCCCATACATTTGATTGTTGAAAACAATGCTGATCGTAGGAATTCCGTAACGTGCAGCCGTTTCCAGCTCCTGTACAGTCATCATAAAACCGCCATCACCTGATAGAGAAACGACCGTCCGGTGAGGCTCAGCTAATTTTGCCCCAATAGCAGCTGGTAGACCATATCCCATCGCCCCAGATGTCGGTCCAACATAAGTGTTTCGTTCATTAAATGGGTAAAAAGCATGTAGCCACCCTGCGAAGTTCCCGGCATCATTTGTTATAATTGCATCTTTCGGTAAATGCTTTTCCATTAACGCAATAATATGGCGGTTAATTGGATCATGATTTTCGACTGGTTTTGAAACGATACCTTCATAAACTTGGCGCCTTTCTTCTGCCCACGCTGACCAACTTGAATGAAGGTCAAGTTCATTTAACGCATGTAACGCTTCATGCGCATCCGCTTGCACCCCAATATGTGGCGAGTAAATTTTTCCTATTTCATCTGCCTCAACATCAATATGAATCAACTTTTGTTCAGAATCGATGATTGAATAATCTTGCGTGGTTACTTCAGAAAAACGAGTTCCAATCGCTAAGATGACATCCGCTTCTTTGACTGTTTGCTTAACATTCGGATTTGTTCCTAACCCTAAATGCCCACAAAACTGTTTGTTTGAATGTGGAAATACATCGTGTCTTCTAAACGCACACATGACTGGGATATCGTTTTTCTCGGCAAAGTCCTGCAGCGCTTTTTCAGCGTGAGCTAGCTTCACCCCACCACCCGCAATAATGAGTGGCCGTTTAGCTTCTTGCAGACAGTTTTTAATCGCTTGAAGCTCGAATTCCCCAGGACGTGGCCTTGATTTATGAAAAGGTGGTCCAAATGTCATCTCGCTCTTATTTTTCAGCATATCTTCAGGTAGAGAAATGACGACTGGGCCCGGTCGACCTGATTGTGCAATTCGAAACGCTCGTTGCATAATTTCAGGCACTCGTTCACTATCTTTAATCTCAAACGTCCACTTCGCAATATGTTTGAAAAATTGGTCAAGATCAACCTCCTGAAACCCTTCACGTCCGCGCACCTTACTATGAACTTGCCCGAGCAGCACGACCATTGGAGTTGAGTCTTGATAAGCCGTATGAACGCCTATTGATAAATTACTAGCTCCAACTCCTCTTGTAGCCATGACGACACCAGGCTTGCCAGACGCTTTCGCATAACCTTCTGCCATAAAGGCGGCTCCACCTTCATGCCGTGTTGAAATGAGTTCGATTGAATCCACCCCGTACAGTGCATCTAAAACAGGTAAGAAACTTTCCCCCGGCACGGTAAAAACTTTTTCAACCCCTTCACGCTTTAAACTTTCTACAATTCCTTGGCCACCCGTTAATGTCATGACGTCATTTTTTATTGAAGTCAATTGATCCATTTACAGATTCGCTCCTTCGTTTTGCAACTGTTTCATTCGCCTGATCACTTCCTGTAATCGTTCAGTTGCAACAGATAATGAGATGCGGAAATAACCTTCACCAGATGGTCCAAATGCATGACCAGGCGTCACGATGATTCCAGCTTCTTCGAGTAACTTTTCAGCAAATTCCATCGACGTCAAACCATCCGGAACTTTTGCCCAGATGAAAAATGTTCCTCGCGGGCGCTCAACGTGAATATTTAAAGATTGTAGCGCCTCAATCATTTGATCCATCCGCTCTTTATAGACGTCATTATTTTCACCAACCGTTGTTAAATCGCTTTGCAACGCTTTTGCTGCAGCCTTCTGAATCGGTAAAAATTGACTTGTGTCTGTATTGCTTTTTACAATAGATAAGGCTTTGATTAGTTCTTTATTTCCTACGACATAACCAATCCGCCACCCTGTCATATTAAAGCTTTTCGAAAGTGAACCGAACTCAACAGCGACATCTTTTGCCCCAGGCACTTGTAATATGCTTGGCGCTTTATAATCGTCAAAAGTGACAAGACTATAAGCTGAATCATGCGCTATGGCTAGCTTATGTGTTCTGGCAAATGTAACCGCTTCCAAAAAAGTGTTTAATTCGACAGTAGCTGCGGTTGGATTACCTGGATAATTTAAAAACATAAGCTTCGAATTTTCAAGGTCATCTTCATCTAATTGTTCAAACATTGGTACATAGTTATTTGTCGCATCTAGAGGTAAATCAACCGAAACTCCGCCAGCAATATGAACGGCTGATCGGTATACAGGATAACCCGGATCAGGAATCAGCACCTTTTCACCCGGATTAATAACTGCTGAAATTAGATTCGCAATCCCTTCTTTAGAACCAATAAGTGCGAGTACTTCTTTTTCGGGATCTAAGTCGACATCATAATGTTTTTTATAAAATTGACTAACTGCCTCTCGAAACTCCAGACAGCCACTATAATTGGAATAACGGTGATTTTCTGGTTTTGAAACTTCTTTTTTTAGTTCATCAATAATGAACGTTGGTGTTGGTAAATCAGGAGCCCCAATTCCTAAGTCGATAATGTCCATCCCTTTTTCCTCTAACACTTTTTTCTTTTGTTGAAATTGAGAAAAAATATAAGGTGGTAACGACTGAATGCGTTCTGAAGTGAAATTCAATAGACAACCTCCCTTGTTTCATTAAATGAAATGATATTTCATAAAATTTATTTACTTATAAAAAGTATAAGTCACTTTATTATATGTTTCAATAGTCTAAATAAAATAAAAGTTTAGAAAAATAGTTTGAGGACTTTTACTGCAGAACAAGAACATAGGTAGTTGATCAATCATGTACCAACTTTGAACAATCGCTACCCTACTTTGAACAATTACACACCATGTTTGAACAATCGCATACCAACTTTGAACAATTACTTGCTATGTTTGAACAATCACATATTAACTTTGAACAATAAATAATATAATTCATAACCATATCGTTTTATAATTTCCTAAACAATAAAAAAAGCCTGCTACCGTATGAGGTAACAGGTTGCTTCTTAAATTATTTAGCTTTACTTGCTACTCGATATAAATATAGAGCGACTAGTAAAAAGGCGATGATTGATACAAGTGGACCGAACATCACTTTTTCAGGAAAAGCAACGCCTGCTGTGACTAATAAAGCGATGATTACACCAATTAATGCTTCACCAGCAATATATCCCGAAGCGAGTAAAATTCCACGTTCATGCTTTTCTTTTAACTTACTTTCATCTTTTGTACCTCGCCCTACGAGTGATCGAACAATTCCGCCAATAATAATGGCACCGCTTAAATGTATAGGTAAATAAAGGCCAACAGCAAATGGTAATGACCCGATTCCTAACAGCTCTACAACTAATGCTAAAGCCATGCCAATAAAAATTAAGTTCCATGGCAAATTACCATTCATAATCCCGTCAACAACCATCGACATTAACACAGCTTGTGGTGCAGGTAATTCAGCAGATCCAAATCCGTGTGCATTATCTAGTAAGATTAAGATTAATCCGATTACAATACTCGCAATTAAAACACCATATAGTTGAGCAAATTGTTGCCACTTAGGAGTTGCTCCGACGATGTAACCTGTTTTTAAATCTTGAGATGTATCACCAGCAATGGCTGCAGCAATACAGACGACAGCTCCAATAATAATAGCCGTAACCATCCCAGCTTCACCTGTTTGCCCGACAGCGACTAATACTAATGAAATAAAAATTAATGCCGCAATCGTCATGCCAGATACAGGGTTAGAAGAACTACCAATGATTCCAACAATTCTCGATGACACTGTTACAAAGAAAAAGCCGAAGACTAATAGTAACAGAGACCCGATTAATCCTAAGTTAATGGTCGGATAAAACATTAAGATTAATAAAAAAGTAATTAGAAGAATGATAATCGCCTTCATTGGAATATCTTCGTCTGTTCTTAAGTTAGCTTCATCATTAGTTGATTGAAACCCTTTAATCGCACCTTTAAATGATGACATAATCGTCGGCAACGTTTTAATTAACCCGACAATTCCACCGAACGCTACAGCACCAGCACCGATATATCTTAAATAATTGTCCCAAATTGCCCAAAAATCCATTTCATTTATCGGTGTACTTGCTGGAGCAATGACGACGTCACTCACTTCGCCAATATAACTAATTAAAGGGATAACTCCTAACCAACCTAATACGGCACCGGAAAACATAATAGCTGCAATTCTTGGTCCAATGATGAAACCTACACCCAATAAGGCAGGAAGCGTATCGACACCAATGGCAGCATTTTTGAAGCGAGTGATTTCCCATTCAACTGATGAAGGGAAAGCTTTTACCGCATCCGTTAGTAATTTGAAAAGAGCACCAATCCCTAATCCGGTAAAAATAACTTTAGCTCCTTCACCACCTTTTTCACCAGCACGTAAAACCTCAGCACATGCCGTACCTTCTGGATAAGGTAATGTGTCATGCTCATTGACTATTAACGCTCTTCTTAATGGAATCATTAGAATGACACCTAATATCCCACCAGCTAGCGCAATGATTGATATCGTTAATAAGCTAGGCTGAAGCTGCCATATAAATAACGCAGGCAGTGTAAAAATAACACCCGCAGCTAAAGATTCACCCGTTGATGTAATTGTCTGTACAATATTATTTTCTAAAATTGAAGTTCTCTTTAATATAATCCTTAAAATAGCCATAGAAATAACTGCAGCAGGAATAGAGGCCGATACCGTCATTCCTACCATCAAGCCTAAATACGCATTCGCAGCCCCAAAAATAATAGCTAATAACGCACCTGTGATCAGCGCGACAATTGTAAACTCTGGAGGTCGCTTACTCGCAGGTACATAGGGCTTAAAATTATTTGAATCGTTATTTGCCACTACTTAACACCTTCCTCATTCATAAGTTGCATTTTTAAACGAAAATTGAGGTTGCTAGGTGAACCAACTATGCAGGTAGTTTTCCATAACTGACGAAAATCATTCAAGGTAGCAATTATACTTGATTAAATAACCGATTTTTATATAATCAAAACGTTTTTGAAAAAATAGTGGCGGAGCTTTTAAGATGAACTGATTTTTTAGTAATTGCTGATGGTCAGGGTTTGAACAATTACTGCCTCACTTTGAACAATCGCGACCCCACTTTGAACAATCGCAGCCCTACTTTGAACAATTACAACCTAACTTTGAACAATCACAGCGCAACTTTGAACAATTACTGCCTCAATTTGAACAATCGCTACCCTACTTTGAACAATTACAACCCAACTTTGAACAATCGCGACCCCACTTTGAACAATTACTGCCTCAATTTGAACAATCGCAACCCAAGTTTGAACAATTACTGCCTCAATTTGAACAATCACAGCGCAACTTTGAACAATTACTGCCTCAATTTGAACAATCGCTACCCTACTTTGAACAATTACAACCTCACTTTGAACAATCACAGCGCAACTTTGAACAATTACAGCCCTACTTTGAACAATTACATACGCACAAAAAAACACATACAGCATCAGCCATATGTGTCAAATATACTTTTCGTTCTTATTAAGCCTGATCGATAAATCCTGCTAATGAATCAACAGCTAGTTGTTCATCAGCACCGTCTGCAAGTAGTTTTACTTCTTCATTTGTTCCAATCGCAAGACTCATTACACCCATTATACTTTTTGCATTAACACGTTTTCCGTCTTTTTCTAAAAAAATGTCAGCGGAATATCTGTTAGCTTCTTGTACGAACTTTGCTGCTGGTCTTGCTTGAAGTCCTGTTTCTAGTTTTACGGTTACATTCCTTTCAACCAACCTCGTTACCCCTCTCTTTTCGAAAAATGAGATCTATAATTAATGACATTTATTTTGAAAGCGTTATAGAAATTATCATACATTATAGCATGTTAAATTATAAAAACAAAAAGATATTAGGTTATTTTTCAAGAAGTTGACCTTGACGTAACTTTTCGGCATATTCATCAATTTTTCTTAATCGATGGTTAATTCCTGATTTACTAATTTTTCCTGTTGTTGAAAGTTCACCTAGCTCTTTTAAGGATACGTCTTGATGTTTAATTCTTAATTCTGCTACTTCCCTTAACTTATCTGGTAGTGAGTCAAGGCCAACCGTTTTTTCAATATACTTTATGTTCTCAACTTGGCGAAATGCGGCTCCAATTGTTTTATTTAAGTTTGCAGTCTCGCAGTTAACAAGACGGTTAACAGAGTTACGCATATCACGCATAATTCTCACATCTTCAAACTTTAACAATGCTTGATGAGCACCAATGATAATTAAAAACTCTGTTATTTTTTCCGCTTCTTTAATATAAGTGATAAAACCATTTTTTCGCTCATGCATTTTTGCATTTAACTTAAATACATTCATTAATCGACATAACGCTCTATTATGATCTCCGTATAACGTAAAAATTTCTAAATGATATGAGGATGTTTCAGGGTTATTCACTGAACCCCCTGCTAAAAATGCTCCGCGAAGATAAGCTTTTTTACAGCATTCCTCTTTCAAAAACTCGTCAGTAATTTCCCTGTTAAATGTAAAAGGTTCTTCTAAAATATCTAAATCACTTAAAAGACTTTTAACTCCTTCATATAAACGGACGATATAAATATTATTTTTCTTCAATCTCATTTTTTTCCGAACTAAAAGCTCAACAGGCAAAGAATAAATATGCTTAATTAATGTGTAAATCCTTCTTGCAATTGCTGCATTTTCGGTCTGTATATCTAAAATATATTGTCTGTTTGAAAAAGACAAAGAACCATTCATCCGTATGAGTGCAGCTAACTCTCCACGCTTACAACAATCATCACTTTCAATTCCTGTAAGCTCTTTTTTCGTATCTGATGCGAATGACATGATTCAATTCCCTCATTTCTAAAAACTATTACTTCTATTATAGCAGTCCAATCAACTTTTTAGCGATTTTATGCTCATCATGTTTTAACGTATAATCATCATGCAAACTAGCGAAGTTGCCTTTAATTACTTCAACCCCTAGCTTTTGTAATTGATCGTCATCACATTCTACTTGTTCAGCTTTTTCTTTCGCGTATCCAGCCATAATCGATTCATCAACAGGCTTTGAATGGACAATAATTTTATCAATGAAAGAATCACCGACATGATTTTGCATTGCAATGATGTGATCAGAAGCTTTATAACCACTAGTCTCCCCGAATTGCGTCATCACGTTACAAACGTATACCGTTTCCGCTTGGGCTGATTTTAACGCTCTTTGAATTTGCGGGGCGATTAAGTTTGGCATGATACTTGTATATAAGCTTCCCGGTGCAATCACAATTAGCTCAGCACGATTAATGGCCTCAATCGCATCTGGCAATGGTTGATAATTAGTTGAATCGTAAAAGACACGCTTAATCTTTTTTCCTACTTTAGGTATATTTGATTCTCCTCTTATAACTGTTCCGTCCTCAAACTCTGCTTTTAAAAACATATTTTCATTTGCGATTGGGTAAATTCTCCCTTTCACATTAAACACTTTAGAAATTTCTTTAATTCCTTTATAAAAATCCCCAGTAATCGAGGTCATTCCAGCTAAAATCAAATTACCTAATGCATGACCAGATAAACCATTTCCATTTTCAAAACGATGTTCTAATAATTTTAATAAAGTCGGTTCTACATCAGACATTGATGCGATTACTTTTCTAATGTCACCAGGTGCTGGAATCGATAAATCTTCACGCAATCGTCCTGTACTGCCTCCATCATCAGAGACTGTAACAATTGCTGAAAGATTTATTGGGTACTTTCTCAATCCCCTTAATAAAACAGGTAATCCAGTTCCTCCACCGATGACAACTATCTTTGGTCCATATACATTTGTCATCTGCTATTTACCCTTTCTTTTTTTCTATATCACGATGGTAAACATGGGTCGTATATTGTTTACCAATAATCTCTCCCAGTTTTTCCGAGATCGCGACAGAACGATGCTGACCTCCTGTACAACCAATTCCAATTACTAATTGGCTTTTTCCTTCTCGGACGTATTGTGGCAACATAAATTCAAGTAAATCTTTTAGTTTTCTTAAAAAGTTCCGCGTTTCTTTCCACTTAAATACATATGAGGACACTTCTTGATTCAGACCTGTTAATGCCCGCATCGACTCAACATAATGAGGATTAGGTAAAAATCGAACGTCGAACACTAAATCCGCATCAATTGGAATACCATGCTTAAATCCAAAAGAAACGACTTGAACGGAAAAAACGTGCTGCTTTTTTTCTTTATATTGTTGAAGAATAGTTTCACGAAGTTTTCTTGCGGACAAACCAGTCGTATCTATAATTTTTTGTGCATGTCCTTTTAGTTCGTCTAAAATTTCTCTCTCTTTATTAATTCCGTCCAGTGGTAGTCCATTCTGTGCAAGTGGATGTGAACGTCTTGATTCTTTATAACGTTGGACAAGTGTTTCATTATCAGCATCTAAAAATAAAATATGTTCTTTAATCCAGTCTTCCTCAGCTAATTGATCTAACGCCTCATACAAGCTATCAAAAAACTCTCTCCCTCTTAAGTCCATAACAACAGCTAATTTTCGATTAGATTCCTTATTATCTTTCATTAGTTCAACAAACTTTAAAAGCAGGGCAGGAGGAATATTATCAACACAGAAATATCCAAGATCTTCAAAACTATGGACGGCCACTGTTTTTCCTGCCCCTGACATGCCTGTAATTATGACAAGCTCCACCGAATTTGAATGTTGTTTCAACGCTATCACCTTTTCTTTTATTCTCTATCTATTATATGATCAATCAACTGAAACTGTTTTGTGTAATAAAATGTTCCAGTTAAAACATCTGTTGACTCCGAGATGGCATGCTCGACAATAAACCGATCACCTTCTGCCATCGGTCGCCCTAGTACGTCATTTATCGGAATCCACTCCAACTTACCCTCTTTCGTCTGTAAATTTAATTCACCTATATAATTTTTCGCAACGAATGTGTACATCATCCATTGCTCAACATCTTCAGCCTCTTTCATCACAAAGGTAAAAACACTTGATAACTTCGGTTGTACTAATGTAAGTCCGGTTTCTTCTTGAAATTCTCTTTCTGCTGTTTGCTTAATGCTTTCACCTAGCTCCATTTTCCCACCAGGTGCTGCATACCAATTTTTGCTCGGTTTTTTAATCATGAGGACTTGGTCATTATGTATCAATAATGTATTTGCGACTTGTTGCAACCTCTTCACCTCATTGTACAATAAATTTAGTTCATTTCATTTGTAAGTACATACATCTCTTGTAAATATTATACACCTTAATAAAGCCATTGTGTATTGTTTGATATTCAATCGAGTTCTAAAAACGGAAGCAGGCGATCGAACAATACGGCATCATAATCCCTCACTTGAGCTTTGTTTAAAGTTGAGCTGTGATTGTCCAAAGTTGAGCTGCGATTGTTCAAAGTTGAGCCGTGATTGTCCAAACATCAGGCGGATTTGTTCAAAACTTTTAAAACGTTTACCCAAACAGCTAATACACGCTTGTACAATCCTGGAGGTCTCTTCATTTTCCAACAATTAAACAAAAAGAAAACACAGGCATAACGTTCACCTGTGTTCGATCAAAATCTATAGATTAATAAAGGGGGTCAATTATTATTTACTATTGTAACTGATTTATATTTCAATCATGTTACAGCAGGTTTAAGATGAAATTACGTTTTACTGTTTGACCCCGATTTTTTCTAATAAATCTTCAATATAATGTTGAGCAGATTGAGCGGCAATACTTCCATCGCCTGTTGCAGTTACGATTTGACGCAATTCTTTTTCACGCACATCTCCAGCTGCAAAAATACCTGGGATGCTCGTTTCCATATTTTCATTTGTCACAATATAACCTTCATCATTAGTAATTCCTAAATTTTTAAACGGTTCTGTTAGCGGAAGCATACCGATATAAATAAAGATTCCATCGATTTCCTCTTCTCGCTCTTCGCCAGTTTCATTATTGTATAATACAGCGGTTGAGACTTTACCATCAGTACCTTTAATTTCTTTCATCTCTGTATTCCAATAAAAATCAATTTTGTCGTTATCAAACGCGCGTTGTTGTAAAATTTTCTGTGCACGCAATTCATCACGGCGGTGAATAATTGTTACTTTTTTAGCAAAACGAGTTAAATAAACTCCTTCTTCAACTGCAGAGTCCCCGCCTCCGACAACAAATAAATTTTTACCTTTAAAGAAGGCACCGTCACACACGGCACAGTATGAAACTCCACGGCCTTGAAATTCGCTTTCACCAGGAACGCCAATCTTTTTATATTCAGCACCCGTCGTAATAATGACCGCTCTTGTCTTATATTCTTTATCGCCAGCTTTGACAATTTTATATTCTTCACCATCAACAATTTCTTTTATATCACCGTAAGCATATTCTGCTCCAAATTTTTGTGAATGCTCAAACATTTTAGTCGATAAATCTGGTCCTAAAATGTGATCATAACCTGGGTAGTTTTCGACATCCTCTGTGTTAGCCATTTGTCCACCAGGCATTCCTCGCTCTAACATTAACGTATCTAAATCAGCACGTGATGTGTAAACAGCGGCTGTCATACCAGCTGGCCCTGCTCCTGCAATAATCACATCATAAATACGATCTTCAGCCATGTCTTCCACTCCTTTTCCTATTATCTCTTTCTATATCATATTCATTAAAATATGAGTCGACAAATTATTTGCTTGAGTATTTCCAGGGAAATATTTTTCTCGACATTAGTCGTCAACAATATGTGATAGGATAGGGTGTTTCCTAACTCCTTCTTGCATTACTTTTTCACTTTCTTCAATGAGGCCGTTTTCTTTTAAAACTTTTGAATACCAATAAAAATAGCTCGGATAATTCATGACACTTAGTTTATCCACAATTTGAAAACGATACAACGATTGTTCAAACATATTAACTTTAGCAAAAGTAATTGCAAGCTTTAACTTTTGCGTTTCATAAGTTGGATAAACGTTTATCAATGTATCTCGCAGTTCAGCCACACGTTCTTCTTCACCTAATTCATTGTAGAAATATATTAAATTCAGTCTACTATGAAGCGACGTTGGATCATGTTCAAACCACGCATTTTCAAGTGCTAGCGCTTCCTCTTTGTCACCTTTTTCAAAAAGGGCAAAAGCATATTCGTGCTTAGCTGGAATATATTCTGGATAGACAAGCATAAGTTCTTCTAAAATTTCAATCGCGTCGTCCCATTCTTTTCTTTCTAAATGAAAAAAAGCAGTCTCCTGATATATGATTAACTCATCTTCATCATCAACATCAAAATCAAGATCCTCGTCAAACTCATCATCGTCAGCAACATGATCAAGTAATTCAAGTAGTCTTTTAACATCTTGTTTGAAGTCACCATCAGGGGCTATATCTAAATATTTATATGCATTTCTTCTCGCTTCGTCAAACAAACCAAGATGAGCGAAATTATTAGCTAATAAATAATAACAATCGACATACTCATTTCCGTGATAATCAATCACCTCTTGCAAAACACCGTTTGCTCGATGGTAATGTCCAATTTCTGTATAAAGAACAGATAATTGGCATAAAAAGAGGGCGTTTTTCGGCGATGTCTCTACCGCTTTTAATAACCATTTTTCTGCGCGTTCAAAACGTTTTCTTTTAAACGCTTTAACGCCACAGGAAAAATAGAAATCACCATCATTCCGGTAGCGGACTACATTATTATAATCATTAGAATCGGGTCTAGGTGTGTACATGTATGCCCTCCTATAAAACTCATACTAAAATCCTGACCTTAAATATAACATAGATTAATGATTGATTCATGATTTCAATTCAACAAATTAATTACGTTTTAAGCGTCAGTCAATTAATTAATTCAAAAACGTTGTGCATCTTATCGTAACATTTAATAATTGCTACGTACATGATTCACGAATCCCGTAATTTATTATCAGCCAATTCGGGGGTGTTATCAGCCAATTTTGTCATGTTCTCAGCCAATTCCGATAGCTTATCAGCCGGTTTGGAGGTTTTATCAGCCAATTTCTAACTTATCAGCCAAATTAGGCAGTTTATCAGCCAAATTTTTAACCAGCACCTTTTTTTTAAAACATAAAAACAACCCCAAAAATTAGATATTAAAGTCTAATTTTCGAGGTTAATTTATTCTCATTCATCAATTGGGTATTTAGCTTCTTTAATCGCTTGCTCAAGCTCTTCCACATATTGTTCTGTCGCTTCATCTGTCCACTCAAAGTAGTCTTTCATAAATTGAATAACCGATTGCTTATGTTGCTCCACCCAATCAATATTGAAAAACATTGCACCTGTTCGTCTGATAAAAAAGTCTACTGGCCTATAGACCAATTCATGTTCTAGTCCATACATTAATTCAGCATAAACCGTTTTATCTAATTCTAAATCACCAGGTGCTGACTCAAAATATTCAAATAAATAGTTCACATTTGATCCGTATCGATTAATCCATATTTGAGCGAGATCTTTTGATAATCCACGGCTTCGTCCTTCTTCTAATGCTATTTTAGCAAAACTCTTAAACCCTTTTGACCCACCAACATCACCACCACTTATTGGTAAGTGCTTTGTCTTCGTTTTTGAAAAATGACGTTCATCAGATCCTTTTAATTGTTTAACGACAATATCGATAATTTGCTCTGCCATTTTTCGATAACCTGTCAATTTTCCCCCAGCAATCGAAATCAAGCCTGAATCAGATACGAAAATTTCATCTTTTCTCGAAATTTCTGATGGGCTCTTTCCTTCTTCATGGATGAGTGGTCGAACTCCTGCCCACGTCGATTCAATATCATCTTCAGTCACGTCAACATGAGGAAACATTTGATGAATCGCATTCATTAAATATTGACGGTCTTTTTTTGTCGTTGTTGGATGTTTTAAGTCTCCTTCAAATGGTGTATCTGTCGTACCGATATAAGCTTTGCCGTCTCTTGGTATAGCAAAAATCATTCTTCCATCTGGTGTGTCAAAATATATCGCCTGATTAAGCGGAAATTTTGCTTGATCAAACACAAGATGGACACCTTTTGTTATATATAAATGCTTTTCTTTTTTAATATGGTCCATGGAGCGAATGTCATCTACCCAAGGTCCAGTCGCATTAATCACTTTTTTTGCGAAGACCTCGTAACTGTGATTATCCGTTAAATCTTTGACTTTAACTCCTGTGATTTTTCCGTCCCGATATAAAAGCTGGTCAACTTTTGTATAGTTGTAAGCGAGAACACCTTTTTCAATCGCCTTTTTCATCACTTCCATCGTTAGTCTTGCATCATCTGTTTTATATTCAACATAATATCCGCCACCTTTAAGACCTTCTCGTTTTAAAAGTGGCTCTTTGTTAAGACATTCCTCTTTTGACAACATTTCGCGACGTTCAGTACGCTTGACCCCTGCGAGAAAATCATACACCCGTAATCCGATATTTGTCGTAAATGGTCCGAAAGTTCCTTTTTCATAAAAAGGTAATAGCATCCACTCTGGGGTCGTAACGTGTGGACCATTTTCATACACGATTTCTCGTTCTTTACCGACTTCTGCGACCATCTTTATTTCAAAATTTTTTAAATAACGAAGTCCACCATGAACGAGTTTCGTTGAGCGACTTGATGTACCTGCCGCGAAATCTTGCATTTCAAAAAGAGCTACACGCAAACCACGCATGACAGCATCAAGTGCTATTCCTGCTCCAGTAATTCCACCGCCGATCACGATAATATCAAACTTTTTGTTAATTTGGCGTAGATTTTCTTTTCGGTTACGATTTGATGTTAAGTTCACTAGAAGCACTCCCTTAAGATGTAAAAACTTGTGTAGCTTTTACTGCCTTTTTCCAACCTTCATATTTTTTTTGACGCGTCTCATCATCCATTTGTGGGTGAAATGTTTCATCAATAGCCCACTGATTAATAATTTCATTCTTATCTTTCCAAAAACCTACAGCAATACCCGCAAGATATGCTGCCCCTAAAGCAGTCGTTTCATTGATGACTGGGCGTTCAACCGCCACATTTAATAAATCACTTTGAAATTGCATGAGGAAGTTATTTTTTACTGCCCCACCATCGACTCTCAATTTTTTAAGCTTAAGTCCAGCATCCTCAATCATCGCATTGACGACATCTTTCGTCTGATAGGCTAATGACTCTAAAGTTGCACGTATGAAATGTTCTTTCGATGTCCCACGAGTCAATCCAAACACTGCACCTCTCGCCTTACTATCCCAATACGGTGTACCTAGCCCAACAAATGCTGGGACGACATAAACACCTTCAGTTGAGTCTACCTTCTTTGCATAGTTTTCACTTTCAGGCGATGTTTTAATCATTCTCATACCATCTCGTAACCATTGAATCGCAGAACCAGCTACAAAAATACTTCCTTCAAGCGCATATTGAACTTCACCATCAACACCCCATGCTAGTGTTGTTAATAGTCCATTTTCAGATTTGACGGCTTCATTACCCGTATTCATTAACATAAAGCAGCCAGTTCCGTAAGTATTTTTTGCCATACCAGATTCAAAACAAGTTTGCCCGAAGAGTGCCGCTTGTTGATCACCACACGCCCCGGCAATCGGTATTTTATGACCTTCTAAAAAGTATTCTAATGTATAGCCGTATATTTCTGAAGATGGTCGCACCTCAGGTAACATATTTTTCGGTACATTTAGTATGTCCAGTAACTCGTCATCCCATTTCAAATCAAAAATATTGTACATTAATGTGCGAGAAGCATTTGAATAATCAGTGACGTGAGCCTCTCCACCTGTTAGTTTATAAATTAACCAAGTATCGATCGTACCAAACAATAAATCTCCTGCTTCAGCTTTTTTCCGAGCACCGTCAACATGATCTAAAATCCATTTCACCTTCGTTCCAGAAAAATAGGGATCAATTAATAGACCTGTTTTATTTCGAAACCTGTCTTCATAGCCTTGCCTTTTCAGTTCATTACAAATATCTTCTGTTTGTCTTGATTGCCAAACAATCGCCCGATGAATCGGTTTACCAGATTTGCGGTCCCAAACAACTGTCGTTTCACGTTGGTTCGTTATTCCAATACCAGCCACTTGACTCGCATCTATATCCGCTTTTCTTAAGACATCGATCATACATGCTTGCATGGATGTCCAGATTTCATTGGCATCATGCTCAACCCAGCCTGGTTTTGGATAATGCTGTTCGAACTCCATTTGCGACACTTGAACGAGTTCACCTTTTTTATTAAACAAAATCGCCCGCGAGCTCGTCGTACCTTGATCTAACGCCATAATATACTTTTCCAAGCCAATCACCTCTTTTAAATGATAAAGTCAGGTCTATTCTTGTTGGCTTATTATGTGTATGTACCCTTTTTTAATGAAGGTTTAACTTTTATTGTCTCTAAAAAAATGAATTTCAATCGGCAAAAATGATGGCTAATCTGCCAAAGTAGCATGTCAATCTACCACAATTAAAGTGCTATCTGCCAATTTTGGGCTTCTATCTGCCAAATTTGAAGTTCTATCTGCCAAATTTGAAGTTCTATCTGCCGAATTTGAAGTTCTATCTGCCAAAAACACAATTTAATCTTCCAAAATTAAAAATCAATCTACAAAATTCAAGCACAATCTGCAAATGCCACATCTAACGTTTCCTAGCTAAGACTGCTCTTCCTTCCGCTTCTCCATTTCTTCTTTCGTGTATATAATTCGCATCGGGTTCCCACCTGCAAAACAGCCGGGGGGAACATTTTCATGAACAAGTGTCGCTGCGGAAACAATCGCCCCATCACCAATAGTCACACCTGGTAAAATGGTACAGTTCGCCCCAATCATTACTTCATCACCAATATGTACCTCACCTAATCGATATTCATCAATCAAATACTCATGGGCTAAAATCGTCGTATTATATCCGATGATTGAATTTTTACCGATATGAATTTTTTCAGGAAACATGACATCAGGCATCACCATTAAAGCGATTGCCGTTTTTTCTCCGATTTTCATCCGTAAAAAGACGCGGTACAACCAGCTTTTAACAGATAAAAAAGGTGTGTACCGCCCTAGTTGTATGAAAAAGAAATTTTTTGCTACTTTGAAAAAAGAAACGGTCTTATAAAGCTGCCATAATGAGTTGTCCTTCTTCACTTTGTAGCGCTTCGTATTTCGCATAAGTTCACCCCTCAACGATGGTGATTAAATCAGAAATATGATCCAAAATATAATCAGGTTCCAATGACTGCATGAACCCTCGGCCTTTAGCTGACCATGCCACACCTGCTGTTTTCATCCCTGCATTTTTTCCAGCATCAATGTCATGTGAATTATCACCAATCATAATCGTCGATTCAGGAGTCCCACCTAACGCGTTCATCCCTTTTAAAACAGGCTCAGGGTCAGGCTTGGCACGAGTCACATCATCTAAACCGATGACTACATCAAAAAATTGATCGAGCTTCGTCAATTTTAACCCAAGCATCGCCGTATCTTTTATTTTTGTTGTGACGATTGCCATGGGATACCCTTTTTCATGCAAGGTTTTAATCGTATCAAATACACCGTCATAACTTTTTACATATGCGTCGTGGTGCGCTAAATTATGTTCACGATAAGTCGCAATCATCTCATCCACTTGATCAGGTAAAATTTGTTCAAACGTATCGATCAAAGGTGGTCCAATAAAAGAAATAATCTCCTCACGTGAATATTCCTTATCTGTATGAACGCCTAACGTATGTTTAAACGATTCAATAATTAATTCATTCGTATCAATTAATGTTCCATCTAAGTCAAATAAAATTGTGCGTATACTCATTTTGCAACGGCTTCCTTTCTGATCAAATCTTTTTGTCGCTCTTTACGATTCCACACATAGGCAACTACCATCGTTAATAATATGGCCGTTGTTAGTCGAATTACTAATAATGGCCAAACTGGAATCCCTAATGGAATAAAAACGAGCGTATCTTCAACGACTGCGTGACATGTCACTAAGAAAACTAGGACGAGGTACATATCTTTTTTCGAGACATGGTCTTCTTTAACCGACTGAATCATGACCCCAGCACCGTATGCTAGACCAATTGTAAGCCCTGCGACCAATGTCATGGATGCATTCGGTTTGACTCCAATGATTTTAGTGAATGGGGCTAATTTTTTTGACATCCAATCTAGCCAATGATTGTCCCGTAACCATTGCATGATGATCATAATTGGAATAACGATTAATGCTAATTGAGCAATGCTATAAAAAGCTGTTTGCAAACCCGCTAATCCGATTTCTAACCATCCAGATGGTTCTGGTCCGTCGTTAGGCACTAACCCATACTTCGCCATCGATTGTCCACCAGACCATAATAGGTTAATTAATATAGCTGATATTAACGCTAAGCTTAGCCGAATCGTCACGATAATCCAGAACTTCACGCCAACTTTTGCCGCAACAGCCGATTCAACAAATAAATTATGTGAAAAAGACATCATCATCGCCATGATAAAAACTTCTTTTACCGAAAAATCAAAGCTAACGATCGCACCAATCCCAGCGTATAAATTAAGAACATTCGCAAGGACTAATGGTACAGCCGCTTCGCCGGATAAGCCGAGTAAACCCATTAACGGTTCAACCCAGCTTATGATTAAAGGTAAAACTGGCGTAAACTGCAATATAGTGACGATTAAAGTGATTGGAAAAATGATTTTTCCTAAAGACCACGTCAGATGAAGTCCATTTTTAACCCCATTTTTCAAAGTTGCTTGCAATTCCAACTCCCCTTATGAACGTTTCTTTTTCTTTTTCTTTTTATTATTTCCTGACTGTTTTTTGTTTTTCTTTTTATTTAACGATGTGCCATCATATAGCTCATCAGCGTATCCTTTTTGCTTACGATAGTACATAAGTAGTAAACTACCGATAATTAATAAAACAGAAACGAACTGTGCCGTTCTTAAGTTACCGACAATATATAAACTATCTGTCCGCAATCCTTCAATGAAAAATCTTCCAAAAGAATACCAAATAAAATAAGATAAAAAGATAACGCCACGTCTTGGATTTACTTTATATCTTAAGAAAAGTAACAAAACTAATCCTAATGCGTTCCAAACCGACTCGTATAAAAATGTCGGATGATGGTACACGCCATCCACGCACATTTGGTTCATGATCCAGTCCGGAATATATTGCAAGAAATTATTATAAGCAGCTTCGGATACAGGGCCCCCATATGCTTCCTGGTTCATGAAGTTACCCCAACGCCCTATCATTTGTCCGATCAGCAAGCTTGGTGCAGCAATGTCTGCAATCTTCCAAAACGATACATTTTTTACTTTAGCATAAAAATATGCTGTTATGATGGCTCCGAATAACGCTCCGTGTATCGCAAGCCCACCTTCACGGATGTCAATGATATCAAAGAACGTATCATAACGTTCAAATTCGAAAATGACATAATAAAGTCTTGCCCCAACAATGGCTGCTGGGATTGCAAAGACTAATAAATCAATAAAAAAATCTTTATGTAAACCTAACCGTTTACCTTCACGTTGGGCAACTAATAATCCGATGACGGCCCCTAGCATAATTAGAACACCGTACCAATAGATAGGAAGTGACCCTATTTTAATAAAAACACGATCATACGGTTCATATGAACAAGACATAATATACTCTCCTTACCATTCATATCTTAATATAATTTACATTTCATTATGATCAAAATCTTCAATCACTGAGCTTAAACGCTCTGAAAACTCTTCCGCCGTATGAATTCCCATCCGTTTTAAACGGAAATTCATCGCAGCAACCTCAATGATGACTGATACGTTACGACCAGGACGAACTGGGATGGTCGACTTTGGTAATTTGACATCCATAATATTTACCGTATCTTCATCTAATCCGAGGCGGTCGTATTGCTTTTCTGAATCCCAATTTTCCAGATGAACGACCATAGAAATTCTCTTGAAATTTCTTACTGCTCCTGCCCCAAATAGTGTCATGACATTAATGATTCCTAATCCTCTTATTTCTAACAAATGTTCAATAAGAGGCGGAGGGTTTCCTATTAAAGTGTCATAATCTTCTTGCCTAATCTCAACATTATCATCTGCAACGAGGCGGTGCCCTCTTTTTATTAATTCAAGAGCAGTCTCACTTTTACCAATTCCACTTTTACCTGTAATAAGAACTCCGATCCCATAAACATCAACTAACACACCGTGAACGGCAGTCTTCGGTGCAAACTTTGATTCTAAAAAGGTCGTAAGTCGACTAATGACACGCGTCGTTTTGTAAGGCGAACGCATAATTGGAACCCCCGCGTCATTTGCCGCATTAATTAGAGCTTCAGGAACATCTAAACCTCTAGTAATTACAATACCAGGCGTCACATCCGTACAAAGTTGAACCATCCGACTCTCAATCTCTTCAGGCTTTAAGTCTTTTAAAAAAGATAACTCAGTACGGCCTAACAGTTGCAAACGCTCTTGTGGATAATATTTAAAATACCCCGCCATTTCAATACCTGGACGAGAAATATCACTCGCTATAATCTCTCTATGAACACCATCTTTACCAGCTACTAATTCTAAGTCAAACCTTTCAAGCAAATCTTTCGTACGGACTTTAATCACCCGTATCTCTCCTTCTATCTTAACGTTACTTTTTGTCAATCTTATAGCAACAACTATACCATAAATTCACTCAATCTGTCTTTGCAAAAAACTACACTACTAATTTCGATAAAAGGTTTGAGCAATTGTGACTTTGTTTGAGCAATTGTATCCTGTGTTTGAACAATCACAGCTCATCTTTGAACAATCACAGCTCAACTTTGAACAATCACTACCCTGCTTTGAACAATCGCACGCTGCCTTTAAAAACTAGGCTCTGTTAAAGTTTAGTGTTGATTATAACGAAATTTACACTGAGTTGTTGTATTGTGATGAGCGAAGGTGGCGACTCCTGCGGGAACAGCACGAGTCTCGAGACCCCGCAGGAAGCGCTTTTCTTCCGAGGAGGCTCGAGCCGTGCCCCGGCATAGAAGACGTCTCGCGAAAGTTTTTCATTCGCAGATGTCGCCTTGTGCCCTATGGGTAAAAGCGTCCACCGGTAGCGAATCACAATAACAACAACGGGCTTTAACAGAGCCAAAAACTAAAAAACCTAACCCGCTCAAGGTTAGGTTTTTTTACAATAAATTTAATTGAAAGCTCTTTTAAATAGACTTTGTAGTATAGTGTTTAAGATTGAAATAATAATTGCTGCTAAAACTGCGATTCCAAATCCTTCAATGATGAATGCGTCACCGATAATCCACTGAGTTAACATTAGGGTGATTGCATTAATGACGAAAAGAAATAACCCGAGTGTGAAAATAGTAATCGGCAAAGTAAAAATGATCAAGATTGGTTTGACGATAATATTTAACACTGACAAAATTAAACTTGCTAAAAGTGCTGTTCCGAAGTCTTGGATGATGAACGAATCAAATAATTCTGCCACTGCGATGATGGCAATTGAATTGACAACTATTGAAATTAACCATTTTGTCATATAAAAATTCCTTTCTTAAGACATCGTATTTACTCTAATACTACCTGTTTTAGTTGATAGATCAACATCAAAATAATTACTCTCACCTTTAGAATTATAAAACTCAAAATGTTTGCGTATCGTTTGGTTTTCTAGTTGATTGATAGTCATATTAGGAGAATTAATGTCGATACTACCAAAGTTAGTGTTGGCATTCCCGTTGACTTGTAACTCTTTCGGAAAAGATAACTGAATTGAACCAGTCGTCGTTTTTAAATCGGCTCTTTTCGCATTTACATTCTTAATATAAGTCCGAACACTACCAGTCACGACACTACCATCTAAATATTCAAGTTTTCCATCGACGTAGAGTGATCCGGTCGTTGTTTCTGCTTTAATTTTTGAAACATCAATATCATCTAATCGAATGGAACCATGCTTCGTCTCAGCGTATAATGCTTCCCCTTCATAGTCGCTTAATTTAATACTACCGTTGATTGATGAGATTCTAGCAATATTAATTGATGAAGAGCGAATGGTAAACGAGCCATTCATCGTTTTAATATAAGCTTGTTTATAGTCTTTTCTAGGTAAATATACGATCGTAGAAAGAGAAATATGCTTCTTGTTTTGTTCAAAATGAAGTGTTTCATCATCGACTTCTACATTGATATATTTATCAAAAATTTCTTCGGCTATCTGTTGGTCGGTTTCTTTAAACACTTTTGCCTTAATTTCTACATGAATGAACGAATCATCTGACGGTAAAATTTCAACACTCCCATTTTGTAAATCAAAGTTCAAATATTTTACAAAATCACTTGAGAAGTCAAAATTTCTTTTAACATTAACATGTGAAAAGTTAAATTCAAAAGGTCCTTCTTTTACTTTTTGAACAGTATCATCAATAATATGAAAAATACCTTCAGTAAAACTTTTTAATGAATCTTGAAACGTACGTTTAGGTTCATCTTGATTTTTTTCTTCACTATTGTTATTTCGACCTTGCTGATCTTCTAGCGTTTCTAGTAAACTCTCAGCCTCTTCGGCAGTGATGTGGCCTTCTTCAAGCATTTGCAAAATTCTACGCTTTTTCTCATTCATCGGAAAGTCCCCCTAAAACAATTCTTACTATCTATTTTACTTTTAAAGCTCAAAAGTGCCATCATACACTAGACCGAAAATAAGCCTATTATTTTCAGACTGGAGACGGAGACGCTAGATTGTCTTCTATATTAAAAGGGAGAGTAAGCCTCTAAAACTCAACTTCATCTACATCGACGCGGTAGTATGTCTCGTACTGAAAACGGCTTAATATTCTCTCTTTTTGATCTTCAGATTTTTCACCATCAAGTAATTTACTAAGCATTCCTTCTACTTGAGAACGGTGTGCCTCAAGTGCTTTAACTTTTGTATCAAAAACGTCTATCGTATCAACAACAATATCCGGTGCTCCGATATAATCCTCACGATTTGCAATAATCGCATTCGCCCACAGCTCTGGTCTGCGATTTTTTTCAATCCGCTTCACTGCTTCAAAAGCAGCTGCACCTAATGCGTTATGGTCTGGGTGGACAGCATAAGGCGGATAAAAAGTAATAACTAACGTCGCACCCAAATCTTCAATATATTTTTTAAGACGTTCGGCAATTTCATCACGTGATTCGAATTCAATCGTTTTATCACGAAGTCCAAGCATCACTAAGTCCATATCTAAAATTCGACAAGCTTCTTGCAATTCCTTCTTTCTAATCTCTGGTAATGTTTCACGATTTGCAAAAAAAGGATTGCCCATATTCCGTCCCATTTCACCTAACGTCCCACATAAATACGTCACTGGAACATCGGCTTCACGGAATTTTGTAATCGTTCCTGCTGTTCCGAATGATTCATCATCTGGATGTGGATAAATGACAACGACATGTTTATGTTCATTAAAATTCATTGTTCGACCTCCTAAAAGTTCATACTCTTACCCGCTCGTTCAGCCGCCTTTTAAGAAAAAATCATTTACACATTAATATGAAAAAGGTTTGCGGCTTATCTCCAGGGTTACCATTAGTCGCCCTTCACGGTCATGTCCCGTTAGTAATAGCTGTCCATGCTCAGTCATTTCATAGTCCGTTAATCCTTCAGCATAAATCCAACCAATATCATGCTTTAACCCAACACGGTAAGATCCTTCTTGTTCAACTATTTTCCCGCGTTCATAAGTCAATTTTGCATTTCTTATATAAGCGCCAACATTGTAAGCATTTTTATCAAAATGTTTAGCGTACGCCCCATTCGTCGTCTCTAAATGAATATAAACTTCCTTATTTACGAATTGATCAATATATTGTTGTACCTCTTCCATTTGTATGGCCTTCACGATTCGTCCTCCTCACAGTTTACTTCATCGTACTTTCTACTAAACGTTCTTCCATTCGTTTACGGTCACGTTCTAAAACAGGCTTTAAATACTTTCCTGTATAAGATTCCGCTACTTTTGTAATATCTTCAGGTGTTCCAGTTGCAACGATTTGTCCGCCACCTTCTCCACCTTCAGGGCCTAAGTCGATAATGTAATCAGCTGTTTTGATCACATCTAAATTATGTTCAATAATTAAGACCGTGTCCCCATTTTCAACTAGCCGTTGCAACACGACGAGCAAACGCGCAATATCGTCAACGTGCAAACCTGTCGTCGGTTCATCTAATATATAGAGCGAACGTCCATTTGACCGACGATGCAACTCACTCGCTAATTTCACTCGTTGCGCTTCTCCACCTGATAGTGTCGTAGCTGGTTGCCCGAGACGAACGTACCCTAATCCAACGTCATAAATTGTTTGTAGCTTACGTTTAATCTTCGGAATGTTTTCAAAAAATTCAAGCGCTTCTTCCACACGCATATCTAATACATCAGCAATGTTTTTCCCTTTATATTTAACTTCCAACGTCTCTCTATTGTACCTTTTTCCATGACAAACTTCACAAGGGACGTACACATCTGGTAAGAAGTGCATTTCAATTTTGATAATTCCATCACCCCGGCAAGCTTCACAGCGGCCACCTTTCACATTAAAGCTGAAACGCCCTTTGCTGTAGCCTCGGATTTTTGCTTCACTTGTTTGTGAAAAGACGTCACGAATATCATCGAACACTCCCGTATATGTCGCCGAGTTCGAGCGAGGTGTTCTTCCAATCGGCGACTGGTCAATATCAATCACTTTTTCAAGCTGTTTAATTCCTTCTATTGACTTATGTTTACCAGGCTTCGATTTCCCGCGATGCAGTTTTTGCGATAGCGATTTGTACAAAATGTCATTTACTAACGTACTTTTCCCCGATCCAGAAACACCTGTCACACAAGTCATCACGCCTAAAGGGATCGAAACGTCGACTTTTTTCAAATTATGTTCTTCTGCCTTATTAATTTTTAGCATACGTTTTTTATCAATTTTCCGCCGTTCTGTTGGAAGAGCAATAAATTTTTTCCCGCTTAAATACGCACCTGTTAACGAAGAATCATTTTTCATCACTTCTTCAGGTGGTCCACTCGCAACAATTTCTCCCCCATGGGTCCCTGCACCCGGGCCGATATCGATGAGCCAATCAGCCGCCAACATCGTATCTTCATCATGTTCGACTACAATGAGCGTATTATCTAAATCACGCATCCGTTTCAACGTTTGAATAAGGCGATCGTTATCACGTTGATGTAAACCAATTGAAGGCTCATCTAGAACGTATAAAACCCCCGTTAAAGCAGATCCAATTTGTGTTGCAAGGCGGATACGTTGAGCTTCTCCACCAGATAATGTCCCAGCTGAGCGCGACAAGGTTAAATAATCAAGACCGACATTTTTTAAAAAAGTGAGGCGCTCACTAATTTCTTTAACGATCATCGTCGCGATTTGACGTTCTTTTTCAGTTAAACTAATTGAGTCAATCCAAGACAAAATTTTAGTTACGGACATTTCTGTGATCTGCCCAATATGTTTACCGTCAACTTTTACAGCTAATGCTTCACCTGTCAGTCGGTAGCCATCACATGTTGGGCAATCTGTTTGAGTCATATATTTTTCCATCTGTTCGCGAGTAAAGCTTGAAACGGTTTCCCGATAACGTCTTGCAATGTTTGATGCGACTCCTTCGAAATGAATATAGTTATCTCGAACTACCCCTTGATCATTTTTATAGTAAAAGCGAATTTGCTCTTTACCGCTTCCGTAAAGAATTTTATCAAACTTTTCTTTCGGAATATCTTTCACAGGCATATTCATATCAATATCATAATGATCACAAACGCTTTTCAACATTTGTGGATAATATTGAGAAGTGATTGGCTCCCAGGCAACAATCGCTCCTTCATTTAAAGAAAAATTCCAATCAGGGATTACTAAATCAATGTCCACTTCTAGCCGCGATCCTAAACCGTCACACGTTTTACAAGCACCAAAAGGACTGTTAAATGAAAACAGTCTCGGCTCTAATTCACCTATCGTAAAGCCACATATTGGACAAGCGTGATGTTCATTAAAAAGCATCTCTTCATCATCAATGACATCAACAACGACTTGACCGCCACTTAATTTAAGTGCGGTTTCAAGAGAGTCAGACAGTCTCGTCTCAATACCTTCTTTAACGATAATTCGGTCGATCACAACTTCTATCGTATGTTTCTTGTTTTTTTCCAGTTCAATATCTTCACTAATTTCACGCATTTCTCCGTTAACACGTAAGCGGACATAGCCTTCCTTTTTCAAGTCGTTCAGTACTTTTACATGCTCACCTTTTTTACCTTGAATGACAGGGGCTAAAATTTGCAAACGTGATCTTTCAGGTAAATCTAATATTTGATCCACCATTTGTTCAACAGTTTGAGCGGAAATTTCTTCTCCATGAATCGGACAAATCGGACGCCCAACCCGTGCATATAGTAGACGCAAATAATCGTAAACCTCTGTTACCGTTCCTACCGTTGAACGCGGGTTTTTACTCGTCGTTTTTTGGTCGATAGAAATAGCTGGAGAAAGCCCTTCGATGGCATCGACGTCTGGTTTATCCATTTGCCCTAAAAATTGACGTGCATAAGCCGAGAGAGACTCAACGTAGCGACGTTGTCCTTCGGCATAAATTGTATCAAATGCCAAAGAAGACTTCCCAGAACCAGAAAGACCCGTCATAACGACTAGTTTATTTTTAGGTATGTTAACATTTATATTTTTTAAATTATGTGCCCGAGCACCTTGAATCGTAATCGACTTCATCGTCATACTGTTCATCCTTCCACTTTCAACTCGAAAATAACATCACGCAGTTCCATCGCTTTTTCGAAATCTAAATCTTTAGCTGCCTGTTTCATTTCAGCTTCAAGCTTAGCAATTAATTCTTTCTTTTCTTCTTTTGATAATGAATCGTATTCTTTTACAGGATCCTTCTCATCTTCAACGACTGACTCATAAGTTGCACGAATGACGTCACGCACATCTTTCTTGATTGTTTTCGGTGTAATGCCGTGCTTTTTATTATGTTCTTCTTGAATTTCACGTCGACGATTCGTTTCTTCTATTGCTACTCGCATGGATCTCGTTATTTTGTCAGCGTACATAATGACTTCACCGTTCTCATTACGCGCAGCACGTCCAATCGTTTGAATTAACGAACGTTCTGATCTCAAAAAACCTTCTTTGTCAGCATCTAAAATAGCAACGAGCGAAACTTCAGGTATGTCAAGCCCTTCACGAAGTAAGTTAATCCCGACTAACACATCATAAACACCAAGTCTTAAATCTCGAATGATCTCAATTCGCTCGAGAGTTTTAATTTCGGAATGAAGATAGGCAACTTTTATCCCCATCTCTTGTAAATAGTCTGTTAAATCTTCAGACATTTTTATCGTTAATGTCGTCACAAGCACCCGTTCATTTCGCTCAATACGTTTGTTAATTTCGCCTATTAAATTATCGATTTGACCTTTTATCGGGCGCACATCAATTTTCGGATCAAGTAACCCTGTCGGACGGATAATCTGTTCAATAACTTTTGGTGAATGCTCCATCTCATAATCACCAGGCGTTGCTGAGACATACAAAATATTTTCTATATGTTTTTCGAACTCTTCAAATTTTAACGGACGGTTATCAAGCGCTGATGGTAGACGAAACCCGTGGTCGACGAGCGTCATTTTTCTTGCACGGTCACCATTATACATTCCACGAATTTGCGGTAATGTTACGTGAGATTCATCAACGACGATCAACGAATTGTCAGGAAAATAATCTAATAATGTATACGGCGTTGCCCCTGGCTCGCGGAACGTCAAATGCCTTGAATAATTCTCAATCCCTGAACAAAAACCCATCTCACGCATCATCTCTAAATCATAGCGTGTACGCTGTTCAAGTCTTTGGGCTTCTAATAGCTTACCTTCGTTGTGAAACTTTTCAAGCTGCTCCTCAAGCTCTTTTTCAATATTTTCAATTGCTTTTTTCATTTTTTCTTCACGAGTGACGAAGTGAGAGGCTGGAAATATCGCTACATGTTCACGGTCACCAATAATTTCACCTGTTAAAACGTCAACCTCACGAATGCGATCAATTTCATCTCCGAAAAACTCAACACGTATACAATTCTCCTCACGTGACGCAGGAATAATTTCAACCGAATCCCCACGCACGCGGAATGTTCCACGCTGAAAATCGATGTCATTACGTGAATATTGAATGTCGACCAAGTTTCTTAAAATTTGATTACGCTCTTTTTCCATACCTACACGTAATGATAGAACAAGGTCACGATACTCCTCAGGCGAACCTAAACCATAAATACACGACACACTCGCAACAATTAATACATCATTCCGTTCAAATAAAGATGATGTCGCCGAGTGTCTCAATTTATCAATTTCATCATTAATGCTCGCATCTTTTTCAATATACGTATCTGTTGAAGGAACATACGCCTCAGGCTGATAATAATCATAATAACTAACAAAATACTCTACAGCATTGTTTGGGAAAAATTCTTTAAACTCACTATAAAGCTGCCCCGCCAATGTTTTATTATGAGCAATGACTAATGTTGGACGATTAATCTCTGTAACAACATTAGAAACAGTAAACGTCTTCCCAGTACCCGTTGCACCAAGTAAAGTTAAATGTTTCTCATTTTTATTTATACGCTCAACGATTTCCTTTATCGCTGACGGCTGATCACCCTCAGGTTTATACTTCGATACGAGTTGAAACTTATCTTCCACAACACCATCTCCAATTTATCACTATACTACCCATTAGTTTAACATAAAAACACGAACAAATATTCTATTTTGAAACTTTTTTATAAAATTTATTGACATTCCTATTATAAAACATCTCATATGAACTAAAAAGCAGAGCGCATTAGCATAATTTTTCCTCAGGTTTGGACAATTGCACCTCATCTTTGAACAATCGCACCTCGACTTTGAACAATCACACACCATCTTTGAACAATCGCACCTCGACTTTGAACAATTACTCCCCATCTTTGAACAATCGCACACCAACTTTGAACAATTACACTTCGCTGAAAAAAATAATTGACCGGGCTTAGTCAGCTCGGTCAATTATTTCAGTTTTTAATGTAAACCTCGGAGTTTCTTTAACAAATATGAGTCCGAGTTCATGTAAGTCTCCTTCGTATAAGGAACGCTGGGCAAAGCGAATTTCTCCATTCAAGTTTCTGAGGGTCAGTTTGCAATATGTTCGTTTTTCACTCATCACTTCAAAAAATTCATGCTCATTCGCGACAGGGACGTCATGAATTTTTTCAATCACTTCACCGACAAGTACTCCCATTTGGTCTGCTGGTGATTTGGGTATGACGCCGACGACAATCATTCCGTCTGAACGCGGGGTGAAAATCGGTCGTTTTTCCAAATCGGAAAACCTCGTAAATAATAAAATGCCTAACCGACCAAATAACGCGACGATGAAAATTGCAATCGTTAGCCCAGGAATGAAATTCGCTCCTACAGCTCCGGCAATTAATAAAACGACTAAACCTAAAAGCCACTTCCCAGTCCGTTTCGCACCGACTTCACTAAATGATCCTTGAAATCGTTGGGATATTCCAATCAAAAAAGGAAAAAGGATTAAACTGAATCCGCTGCCGCCTAAGCTAAATACCGGCCACCAGTCAAAATATGGGCTGAGGGTTAGTACTCCACTTGGAACAGGCATTAACATCGGAACAATCATTAATCGTTTTGCGATGTGAGAGCCGATATATTTTCCCCGATTGCCTTTATGTAATTGAGGGAAAGTGCGATTTCGTTTTGTTGTTAAAAAGAGTATTGCTTCGACTAATAACAATCCGATTAGTAAGTAACTTACGATTAGCATATCGACAGAATAAATTTTATCTAAAAAGGGGTGGGACAGGTCGAATTGTTTAAGGACATATAATCCGATTGTCGTTACACCAATTGTATAGGCTGGAGATAACAGAGCGACTTGATTAAATATAGATATTAGTAAAATAATTATTGATACGGCGAGCATCCATTCATAAGTTACTGTCACACCTGTAAAAATTAGGGCGCTTGAAAATAAAACAAAAAACAGTAAACTCCATAGCCACGTACCGCTCCATTCAGCATGACGTGGAAAGACGCGGTGTCCGAACATGACTCGATCAGCTTTAACCCGTCTATAGCTCGTCCAAATGGCAAGGCCAATCGTAATATATAATAAAGGTTGTAAAAAAACTTTCAGCAAACCGTAACTAATCTCCTCAACCCAAACCATGCTGCTTTACCCCCATTCAAAGTCCGAACAATATTCAACTTCTTATTCGACAAAGACATATGTTTATCCTGCTTTTGCTCCACCATCATTCATTTAAAAATAGATGATCCAACACGTGTTGAATCATCTATTTGAAATCATTCAGAAAACATAACGTCTACAGCTTTTTGTAACTGCCAGTCATTTTCTCTATCGTTCACTGCTTCAATGACTAATTCTTCAAGTGCATTTTTTGATTCTTCGTCTAATACTCCAGTGGCAGAGAGTCCTTCGTCACTTTGGAATTGTTTAAGTGCTTGCTCCGTTTTCGCATCAAAGTAACCGTCATTTCTGCCTGGATCATAACCGATTGCATCAAGCATGACTTGCATCTTCACAACTTCGGCACTATTCATATTTATTTTTAATGGTTCGTCTAATCGAATTAATGTAATATGATAAAAGTCTGGCTGTTCAACAGGTACAGTTGGCTCAACACCGACTTCATTAATTTGATTTCCTTCTGGGCTTAACCAATGTAAAATAGTGAGCTTCAACATGCCGTCACCAAGCGCCATCGTTTGTTGAACGGTTCCTTTACCAAATGTTGTCGTTCCAACGATATCATAGCCACCAACTTCCTTCATCGCTGCAGCTAAAATTTCAGACGCAGATGCACTTCCTTCGTTAACTAACACTGTAATCGGATAATCTTTTTTACCACGGCCGTTTAAATAATCGACATAAGGCTCTTCATCTCGTCTCGCCATTTGAACGAATGGTGCTTCACCTTCCATAAAATTAGATAAAATATCTTCAACAGAGTTAAATAATCCTCCAGGGTTACCACGAACATCAATCACTAGCCCGTCAATTTTTTCTTCATTTTCTAGACGTAATAGTTCGTCGCGGAATTCTTTAGCTGTTCCTTCCGCAAATGAACGAATTTCTAAAATCCCGACTTTTTTACCGTTTTCAGTTAAAACATCTGAATAGACGGTTGTTAGAGGAATCGTATCTCTCTTGATGACAACGTCAAACGGTTTTTCTTCACCTGGACGTTCAATCGTCAGCGTAACTTCTGTCCCTTTTTCCCCACGGATTAAGGCAACTGCTTCAAATACGGTATAACCTTCTAAATCAACACCATCAACCGCTAATACACGGTCATTCGGGCGAATACCAGCTTTTTCTGCAGGAGCATCTTTTAACGGTGCGATAATCGTTATGTAACCTTCCTGCTTCGTCACCTCAGCCCCTATTCCTTCAAATGTTGATTCTAATTGCTGATTAAACATTTCTGTCGTCTCTGGATCCATATATTCACTGTAAGGGTCGCCGAGTTTTGCGACAAGCCCTTCGATTGCCCCTTCATACAGTTCATCCTTATCAACTTCATCAACATAATTTTCTTCTAAAAGCATGATCGCATATTCGATGAGATCTAGCTTTTTATTTTCTTTAGTGACTTGTTCATCTTTTTGATTGTCTTGTTGACTTTGGTCTTCAGTGTCTGGCTTTTCTTCTTCGACAACGGCTGAATCACTTTGTAAATCAAAAATCTCTATCGCCCCAACTGTAATTATACTGCCGACGATAAAGGAGAATGCAATAATTGCTAATAGCGACTTTTTACTTATTTCCAAAATTATTCACCTCAGGACTATTAAAAGAATGTATGACTATTATTGTATTATTGTATGAATAAGTTATCCGTAAAAATGAAAAGCACCACACGTAGGTGTGATGCTTTTATCGTACTACATGAACGGTTAATCGTAAACAAAACATGATTAGAAATTTACATACTTTCTTGGATTAACTGCGTTTGACTTCGCATAATTCCAAGACCCAATATGTATTTCAAAATGTAAATGCTGACCACGAGAATCTCCCGTATTACCCATGTAACCTAATAAGTCACCTTGTTGTACATATTGCCCTTCTGAAACTGAGCGATTACGCATGTGGGCATAGACGGTCGTATAAGTCTGTCCATTAATGACATGTGATAAAAAGACAACATGACCATAACTTGCTGAGTAATAAGAACGTGAAACAATTCCACCAGCCGATGCTACAATTGGTACTTGTCCACTTTTAGCTATATCCGTTCCATAGTGGAAGCCTCCCCATCTCGGGGCGAATTCAGATGTTACTCTTCCAGCTGCTGGGCGAATAAACCCTGTACTACTTGGCGAGCCTGAAGATGTTTGTTGTAAAAATTTCTCTTGGTCTTTATACTCTTTTAACAATCTTTCAAACGCACGTTGCTGACTACGTAACGTCTGCTCTTGCTCTTCTAAAGACATTTTATAAGATTCAATTTCATTTTCTTTACTTTCAAGATCAGCAAGCAGGTTGTTTTTCTCTTTCATTTGCGCTTCTAAAGAATTTTCTAATGTCTCTAACTTGTCTTTTTCAGCAACAAGCGTTTTACGTTGTTCTTCTAGAGAATCTTTCTTCTTGCCAAGCTCTTCTTTATTTTGCGCAAGCATCACTTTCGTATCTTCAAGCTTTTGCTTCATATCTTCTAATTCTTGTTTATCATTAATAAATGCTTGTAAAATACTTTGATCTTGTTCCATTATTTTATTAACTGCAGACGTCCGACTAATAAAGTCACCAAAGTCTTGTGCCCCTAAAATAACTTCCAAATACGCAACATTTCCCCCGTTACGTTGAAGTGTGCGCAAACGATCTTTTAAAAGCTCTTCACGTTGAGCAATTTTCTCTTCTTTTTCTTTAATTTCTTTTTTAGTTTGGACGATTTCATCTTCAAGCTGGGCAATCTCTTCTTCTAAATCTTTTATTTCCTGTTCAACTTTTGCAATTTCATTTTCTTTATTTTTTATTTCTTCACGCTTTTCATCAATTTCATTTTGTGTTTTTACAAGCTCATTATCTAGCTGTCTTAATTCATTTAACGTCTTTTGCTGTTCTCTTTTGTTTGCTTCAAGCTTATTTTTCGCATCCGAAATATCACTATTCAATTCGTTCCGGTCACTTTTTACACCATTAATATTTTTTTGTAATTCATTAATTTGTTGCCTAATACTATCAAGAGACTGATTCGCACTTATTTTTAATGGGCTTGTCAGAGTGAATAAACTAACAAACATAATGAGCGCAACTACTATGTTCATCGATTTTTTTCTCATGTGATTCGTCTCCTCTCTCGTATAATCTATTACACTCGTAAAAACTTACGAACACTCATAATACTTCCCCAAATCCCAATAACAGCACCGATTCCTAGTAGCAACAATGACAATTGCCATGCAAATGGGTGAAACGGTAACCATTCAAAAAATGGGATTTTCAAATTAACTTTTGTTGATAAAAAGTAATAACCAACAACAACAAAAGTGATTGGCAGAATAGACCCAAAGACCCCTAATAGTAAGCCTTCTACAAAAAACGGCCCACGAATAAAGCTGTTCTTAGCCCCAACTAATTTCATAATGCCAATCTCATCTTGACGAGCGATAATCGTCATTCTAATCGTGTTAGATATTAAGAACATGGCCGTTAACAATAACGCGCCAACAAAAATCAAACCGATAATTCGCGCATAATGATTGAAAACTAGTAAACTATCAACTGTATCTTCACGGTAGTTCACTTCATCAACGGAATCCATTTGTGAAACTTTAGCTGCAACTCCTTTATATTGAGTCGCTTCTTTAGTTTTCACTATGTATGCATCGTTCAGTGGGTTGGACTGTTCAAATAACTCCCAAAGCTCGCCACCCTCACCTAAACTTTCAATCAACTTGTCCAACTCTTCATCTTTACTAGAAAACTGAACAGATACGACTTCGGGAATCGCTTCGATCTTTTCCCCTAATTCTGCAATTTCAGCTTCATCGGCAAGTAGATCAATATAAACATTTAACTGTACTTCGTTTTCTATGTTCTCCGCAAAATGATTTATATTTAAAACTAAAGCTAAAAATACTCCAACTAAAATTAAAGTAGTCGTCACCGCACCAATTGACGCAACTGACATCCAACTATTACGCAGTATATTTTTTGTACCTTCTTTAAAATGTCTTTTGGCCGTATTAAATTTCATATCCGTACTCTCCTCGATGCTCGTCCCTTACGATTTGGCCGTTTTCCATCGCAATGACCCGTTTTCTAATTTTGTTCACTATATCTTTACTATGAGTTGCCATGACTAGAGTTGTCCCTTTTGAATTAATCTCTTCAAAAATACGCATAATCTCCCATGACGTTTCAGGGTCTAAGTTTCCTGTTGGTTCATCGGCAATTAATAGTTTTGGATTGTTAACAATAGCTCTTGCAATTGCGACACGCTGTTGCTCCCCGCCTGAAAGCTGCGCAGGAATAAAACGAGCTTTATGCTTCAGACCAACCTGATCTAAAACATTCATCACATTCCTTCTAATTTTTCGTGGATTTTCTTCAATAACTTCAAGCGCAAACGCAACATTTTCATAGACTGTTAATTTTTGAAGCAATTTAAAATCTTGAAACACAACACCTATTTGACGTCGCATAAAAGGGATCTCTTTTTCTTTCAATCGACTTAAGTCAACACCATCTATGTACACTTTTCCTTTTGTAGGGGATTCTTCACGATACATCATCTTAATGAACGATGTCTTACCAGCACCACTCGGACCAACGACATATACAAAATCTCCTCTTTCAATATGAACATCGACACCACTCAATGCCGAAACCCCATTACTATAAACTTTTGACACACTCTGCATCTGGATCATAAATGTTTGTACCCCCTGCTGTCTTATGGAAAGTCGAATAGTTAGAAAATTTCGTATATAAATTTTAACATAAATCTACATCTATTGCTCAATTTATTTTAAAAACGATTAATTTCCTTATAATTTTTAAAAGATTATGTTTTATTATAACATTAAACGACAGAAAAATTATGAGGATTTATATTACAATTCCTTTTCAAATTCAAGTGGGTTGTGCATAAGTCCTAGGAATAAAGACTTAAATGAAGGGGCATTTGAAGGAGTATTAAAATTCAAATTTATAATTTCCCGAATCAAATTTAGTAATTTAGGGGTCGCGAATTAAATTACAGCTATGGTTGGGTGACCAGGTTGAGCAATCACACGCCGGGTTTAAGCGTTTGCGACTCAGGTTTGAGCAATCGCAGCACAAGTTTGAGCAATCACGGCACAGGTTTAAGCAATCACAGCACAAGTTTAAGCAATCACTACCCAAGTTTGAGCAATCACGACCTAGGTTTGAGCAATCGCAGCACAGGTTTAAGCAATCACTACCCAGGTTTGAGCAATCACTACCCAAGTTTGAGCAATCGTGACCCAAATTTGAGCAATCACTACACAAGTTTAAGCAATCACTACCCAAGTTTGAGCAATCACAGCCCAAGTTTGAGCAATCGTGACCCAAATATAAGCACTCCCACATCAGGTTCAACCAACCATGCAGTACACGCATTCACAAAAAAAACAATGACAATGATTCACTCATTGTCATTGCTTACAGTCAAAATATCTTACTGTTCTACTACCCAATCAGCAATAGTTTGTGCATCTTCTTCACTAACATTAACAGGCTTCATTCCACCATAACCATTGAGAATGATGTCTTTAATTTCTGCAGCATCATGCTTAGAGCTAATACCTTTTAACTTCGGACCAGCACCACCTTGAAGATCGCCACCGTGACAAACAGCACAGTTATTCGCATAAAGCTTCTCACCAGCTGTATCGCCGCCACCGCCAGCGTCATCATCACCGCCGCCACAAGCAGCAAGAACTAACATAAAACCAAAAATCGCTGCTAAAACTTTCTTTTTCACTGTAAATACCTCCTTAACAGTTACTACATGTATATATTTCCCTAAACGACCTAAGTTTATCCTGAAACTTTTGATCGTAAATAGGCATCAATAAACTCGTCTAAGTCCCCATCCATAACCCCTTGTGTATTACCATTCTCCACGTTTGTACGATGGTCTTTGACCATATTGTACGGATGAAAAACATAAGAACGAATCTGACTACCCCAGCCAATCTCCTTCTGCTCACCACGAATATCATCAAGCTCCTGTTGCTGTCGCTCAATCTCTAGCTGATAAAGCTTCGACTTCAACATCTTCATAGCCCGCTCGCGGTTTTGAATTTGTGACCTTTCCGATTGGCACGTGACGACTGTATTCGTCGGTATATGAGTAATTCGCACAGCAGAGTCCGTCGTATTAACATGCTGACCTCCAGCCCCACTTGAGCGATACGTATCAATTTTTAAGTCTTCAGATTTGATATCAATTTCAATATCATCATTAAATTCTGGCATGACATCAATCGAAACAAATGACGTATGTCTGCGCCCCGACGAATCAAAAGGAGAAATTCTCACCAAACGATGCACCCCTTTTTCCGCCTTCAAATAACCGAACGCATTATGACCCTTAATCAACAACGTCACACTCTTCACGCCAGCTTCATCCCCAGGCAAATAATCTAGCGTTTCTACTTTAAAACCACGCTTCTCCGCATAACGCTTATACATACGAAGCAACATCGACGCCCAATCTTGAGACTCAGTCCCACCAGCACCTGGATGAATTTCCAAAATCGCATTGTTCTTATCATATGGCTCACTTAATAAAATCTCCAGCTCAAACTCATTGAACCGCTTAATGACCTCTTCCAAATTATGATTAAGATCCTCAAAGAGCTCCTCATCATTTTCCTCTTTCACAAGCTCGTAAGCCACTTCCAGATCATCAAGCGCCTCTTCATTACTCTTAAACGAATTCACTAACCCCTTAAGAGCATTCACCTCATTAATCACCTGCTGCGCCCGATCCTGATCATCCCAAAAACCCGGATCAGTCATCTCCTGCTCAAGCTCAGCAATCCGCTCACGATGATTCTCTAAGTCAAAGAGACCCCCTAAATTCTTCGATGCGACCTTGCAACTTGTCCAATTCATTACGAATTTCTGCTAACTCCATCCAATCACCTCTATTACTAAAACTTACCTATATTATACCACTCTCAACGATATTAAAAACATTGACCAAATGACTAAATTGTTGACGAATTATGGATATAATGTGTAATTTCTGTGAAAACTATCTTTCATTTATGATGCAACCTTACTATAACCATTTTTTCATAAAAAAATAAAATTTCCTTGACGCAAATCAAGAAATCCCAAATATAACGCATCTATTTATATTGAGAGACAAAAGACCTTCAAACCATTTGTGTAGAGGAATCCCCAAACAACTGCCCCAACTCAAGTATGGACAATTTATAGCCTATGTTTGAACAATGACTGCACATCTTGGACAATTACCATCCATCTTTGAACAATCACAACTCTACTTTGAACAATTACTACCCATGTTTGGACAATCGCAACCCTACTTTGAACAATTACTACCCATGTTTGGACAATCACAACTCTACTTTGAACAATTACTACCCATGTTTGAACAATCACAACTCTACTTTGAACAATTACTACCCATGTTTGAACAATCGCAACCCTACTTTGAACAATTGCCGCCAATATTGGTCGAAACATAAAGAAACGCTTTTCAACCGAGGTTGAAAAGCGTCCATCTTAATTTATTAAGATGCATTACTACCATGACAATGCTTATACTTCTTACCGCTACCACAAGGGCAAGGCTCATTACGTCCAACATTTTCCTTTTTAATATAAGGCTTACGTTTCTTCTGTTGGGCTTGACGGCCTCCAGCAATCGCCTTCGCACCAGATGCCACCTCAACACGTTGTAAATTATCACGAATTTGTGCCTTCATTGCGTATTTAGCAACTTCCTGTTCAATTGACGCAATCATCTCCTCGAACATTGCGAAACCTTCCATTTGATACTCTTGAAGTGGATCCGTCTGACCGTAAGCACGTAGGTGAATCCCTTGTCTTAATTGATCCATCTGGTCGATATGATCCATCCATTTTGCATCAACTGTTCGAAGTAAAATTACCTTTTCGAACTCACGCATTTGTTCTTCAGGTAATTCTTCTTCACGCGCATCATATTTTTTCTTAACAATATCCATTACATATTCGGTCATTTCTTCAGGCACTTTACCTTTTAAGTCATTAACCGAAATCTCGTCTTTTTCTAAAATATTCGCATGCAAGAAATCAACGAGTGCATCAAGATCCCAATTCTCATCTTCTTCATCTTGAGTATAAGCTTGAACATTACGCTCAACGGTCGATTGAATCATATTTTCAATAATGTCACGTAAATGATCAGACGTTAACACTTGATGACGCTGTTCATAAATAATATCACGTTGCTGACGAAGGACATCATCATAAGCAAGTAACTGCTTACGAGCGTCGAAGTTATTACCTTCAACACGTTTTTGCGCCCCTTCAACCGCACGAGAAACCATCTTACTCTCAATCGGCTGATCATCGTCCATACCAAGTCGGTCCATCATCGCTTTCATATTATCAGAACCAAAACGACGCATCAGCTCATCTTCCATTGATAAATAAAATTGAGACACACCTGGATCACCTTGACGACCCGAACGACCACGAAGCTGATTGTCTATACGGCGTGACTCATGACGTTCAGTCCCAATAACAGCTAAACCACCAAGCTCTTTAACACCTTCACCAAGCTTAATGTCTGTCCCACGACCAGCCATGTTCGTCGCGATGGTCACCGCACCCTTTTGACCAGCTTCTAAAATAATTTCCGCTTCCCTAAAGTGGTTTTTCGCGTTTAGCACATTATGCTTAACCCCAGCCTTCTTAAGAAGCTGAGAAATTAACTCTGACGTCTCAACCGCAACCGTACCAACTAAGACAGGCTGTCCTTTTTCATGACGCTCTTTAATTTCTCTAACAACCGCTTTATATTTACCTTCAACCGTTTTATAAATTAAATCCGGACGATCATCACGAACAACAGGCTTATTCGTTGGAATGGCGACAACACTCATATTATAAATGTTACGGAATTCTTCCTCTTCCGTTTTCGCCGTACCCGTCATACCAGCTAATTTTTCATACATACGGAAATAGTTCTGGAACGTAATCGTCGCAAGCGTCATACTTTCCTTCTGAATTTGAAGCCCTTCTTTAGCCTCAATCGCTTGGTGCAACCCATCACTATAACGACGCCCACTCATAAGACGTCCAGTGAACTGGTCAACGATCACAACTTCGCCCTCTTGAACAACATAATCCGTATCACGACGCATCACCACATGCGCACGGAGCGCCATATTCACATGATGCGTTAAAGACACATTGTTTAAGTCATATAAATTCTCAATACCGAAGAAACGCTCAGCCTTCGAAATCCCCTGTTCAGTTAACTGAACATTACGCGTTTTTTCATCATACGTATAATCATCTTCATTTTTTAACGTACGAACAAACTGATCCGCCTGTAAATAACTCGTTTGCGAACGCTTCTGCGACCCAGAAATAATTAACGGAGTACGCGCCTCATCAATTAAAATCGAGTCAACCTCGTCAATAATCGCATAATTAAGCGGACGCTGTACCATTTTTTCCTTATATAACACCATATTGTCACGAAGATAATCGAAGCCAAACTCATTATTCGTCCCATACGTAATATCACACGCATAAGCCTCACGCTTCTCATCTTTTGACAACTCATTTTTATTAAGACCAACCGTAAGACCTAACCACTTATAAAGCTCGCCCATCTCACGCGCATCACGATCAGCCAAGTAATCGTTCACCGTGATGATATGCACACCCTTACCAGAAAGCGCATTTAAATAAGCAGGCATCGTAGAAGCTAACGTCTTACCTTCACCCGTTTTCATCTCAGCGATATCCCCATTATGTAACGCAATCGCACCAACGAGCTGAACGAAATAAGGACGCATCCCTAACACACGTTTCGCAGCTTCACGCACAACCGCATACGCCTCAACAAGCAAATCATCAATAGATTCACCATTTGCCACACGACTCTTAAATTCTTCCGTTTTACGCTGAAGCTCATAATCAGATGTCCGCTCCATCTCTGGCTCCAACGCCTCTATCTGATGAGCAATCTCTTCAAGTTTTTTCAACTGTCTAGAATTACCATCACCAAAAACTTTCTTCAACAATTGCTTCATATATTTTGCACCTCATATTCTAATCAAATACAATTCTACATTTACCATGATAACACTAAAGAAATACACGTGACAACTGTATAAGACTGTTACATCTTCATTACAAAAAATAAATAATTGCATGAATTCCTACTCAATATTATATGAGGCTGTCCTATGAAAAATGAATATTCAGTGATGGATGGTAATGACCTATGACTACAACCAAATGACTTACCCCGCCATTCAGCCTTATTTTTAAAAAAGAAGCTGACCACGAGTGGAAACGGTCAGCTAAAGTCACAAGACCACAAAGGCGGAAGTTTAAACATTCATATTTTCGGTTTGAGGAAGGGTTGGGTTTAAGATTTCATTATTACCTTTCGTATCGGAGGCAATCATCCACTCTAATTCATTTAACCGCTCATTCGTCGCGGCTACCATTTTCATTAACTGCGCTATCAAATCAGCTTGTTGGTCCACATACATCTTTAAATTTGAACACACGGGGCAGTGGTGGGTGGAGCACTTTTCCATTCTCGTATTCCCCCTTCATGATCTTGTCTTGACTATGTTATACCACGGATATTTTTGAAAAACTACCCCCCACAAAACCCGTCACAAACGCAGAAAAACAAATTATCCTCACTCTTTTTTCAAGAAAAACAAATAAACACGAGATATTTTAAATAATTCATTAGAAAAAAATTAGCAAAAACTTTTCGACAAAATTTGGCATTCATATTTAACCCTTCGATTAGTTGCAGCAACAATGACCCTCAGACCGCTTGTTTAGTGATTACCAGTTAATTGAGCCCCACTAGACGAGCATGCACTTTTACCTTCTCCAGAAATTTGGCTGGCAAATTCATAATTGGCTGGCAAACCATAATAATTGACTGAGAATCACGAAGAATCGGATGGCAACTACCGAAAATTGGCTGGTAACACTTTAAAATTGGCTGGCAAACTCCACAGCCAGCAAAATCCTTCTAAGAACAAAAGAAAAACCCCTCCGCACTATCACGAAGGAGTTTGTTAAAAATATTAAGTATTAAGCATTCGGCTCGATTAAACCATATTTACCATCTTTACGTTTATACACGACGTTTGTCTCACCAGTTTCAGCATTTTCAAACACGTAGAAATTATGTCCTAACATGTCCATTTGCAGTACAGCTTCCTCTGAATCCATCGGTTTTAAATCAAAACGTTTTCTTCTAACAATTTCAATTTGATCGTCATCTTGGGCTTGACCATTACGCGCTTCCTTCTCCATTTCAGCAAACACATACTTTGCAGCACCTTTTTGACGGAATTTACGGTTAATTTTTGTTTTGTATTTACGAATTTGACGTTCTAGCTTGTCAACAACTAAATCAATTGCCGCATACAAATCCTGATGATTCTCTTCCGCTCGAAGCAGTAAATCAGTCATCGGAATCGTCACTTCAATTCGCTGTTCATCATTGTAGACACTTAAATTTACATGCACGTCAGAAGTAGGAGTTGTGTCAAAATATCTTTCCAATTTCCCAATCTTCTTCTCCACATAATCGCGGATTGCGTCAGTCACTTCAATGTTTTCACCACGAATAATATATTTCATATGCATGCCCTCCTTTTATTGTATGTAACTATATTCTACCATACCCATTAATATTCCTGCTTAAACGAATGAAGAAAATTGTTGCAAAGTGTCGAAAGTTTTAAAATTACATGTTCATTCTACGTTTTATAATTGCAATTTCTTTTTCATTACGATTAATTTTCTCTAGCATGTAATCTTGACCAAGCTGCATTTCCTCAAGCTTGTTCATCACTATCTGATGCCGCTCCTCACTCTTTTTTTCTACTCTGTCAATTCGGCCATCCATCTGATTGAATCGGTCCTCCATACTATCAAGGCGACCCTCCATTTTGTCAAGTCGACCTTCCATGCTATCAAGCCTGTCATTCATAAGCGTCATTTGACCTCTTAAACTCTTTTGGTCTTTATTATTGTCTCCTACCATTCGCACTAATTGCACTAACATATTTTCCATACGATCCAATTTCTCTTCAATCACACGACCATCTCCCTTAACATTATTTTATGAAAAATAATAATGAAATGAAAGAAGAATATACTTTTATTATTGAACATTAGTTCGATAAGTGAATATAGAAAAACTCAAGAAACGGCAGCTTCTTGAGTGGTTTAAAAATTAATTTTTTTTATCGATAAAACTCCCATTATTGCTCAATACATTAGCATATGGGTTTACATATTTTTTATTTGATTGACGTTTTTTCTCTAAAGAGTTTATTTCTGATTTAAATTCCAATAGAAACGAATCAACGTAAGTTTTTATTTTCTGATCCATCTGAATTAATTCTTGACCAAGTTTTATTTCTTCATCAGTATATGGCCCCTGTACGTCTTGTAATAACTTCCCTCTTTGTTCAATGAACTGTTCGAAATCCACAATTAATGTCTCCCGATTTTGTTCCGTTTCATTTTCAAACTTTAACATAGTTTCTTTTGTAAGTGTATACAATTCTTTAAGTTGTTGTGTCATCATTAATTCCCACTTACTTTAGATTTTTCACGACTAAGCTTTAATACTTCTTTCCACGTATCACGAAACTCACTAACTAAACCTTCGACCTCATCTAATATTGCAACATCATTTTTCAAGTTAGCTTGTATAAGTTGATAGCGAATATAGTCATATAGCGGTAACACTTGTTTAGAAACCTCATATTCTTGATTTAACGTAACCATTAATTCTTGAATAATGTTTTGTGCCTTTTGAATATTAATATTTTTATTTTCTATATCTTTGTTTTCAATGTCACGTTTAGCTAGTTTGATAAATTTAATGCAACCATTATACAGCATTAACGTAAGTTCCCCTGGCATTGCGGTTTGAATTGAATTTTGTTGATAGGCATTGTACGCTTGATTACTCATGAAAAATCTCCCCCATTTTTATTGCATGCCACCGCCGAATTGTTGCATGAGATACATCGACTGTTGGTTCATTCTTTGAATTGCTTTCTCCATTGCCGTAAATTGACGCCAATAACGGTCTTCAACTTGCATTAAACGGTCTTCAAAATTACCTATACGGTCATTCAAATCGACTAAGCGACGTCCTAACGTATACTGCTGTTCAGTACGGAAGCTATTACCTGCTCGATTAGTAATTGTATCCATCGTTTGAGTGACTGTATCAGTCAGTCGGTGTAAAATCCCTTTTTGTTCGTAGGTTGAACCATTGGCTGTAAATAATTTCTCCACTGATTCCGGATCATTTTCTATAGCTGATTTTAATTTTGCTTCATCAATCTCAAGTTTTCCACCATCTAAATATCTTGTCGTTGTCTTAATCCCAATACTAGCAAGCTGCTTCATCATATTATTAACTTCACTATTTTCAACTGACGTGTAAAAGTCACGTCGCATACTCGTAAGCGCACTATTTAACGTTTGGTCACTTCTTAACAGACCGCTTTTTGCTTTTTCTTCCCAAAGTTCAGCCTGCTTTTCTGACATATCCTCATATTGTTCATCTGTAAGTGGCTTGTAGTCACGATAACGTTTTTCTTGTGTTTTTTCCTGAATCGAACCGATCAGTTCATTATACTTTTCAACAAAACTTTTAATGTTTTCAAATACTTTTTCCGTGTCATTAGAAACGTTTACAGAAACATTTTCACCAGAAAACTCTTGTTTCAACTGAAACTGAACACCATTAACTTCAAAATTATTAGAATAACGTTGTGTTTCCAGTCCGTTAATCGTAAAAATAGCGTTTGCTCCACCCGTTTCTGACGCTTGATCAAATCTTAAAACACGGTTAGCAAAATCACCAGTAACAACTATCTCATCACCAGAATCATTAAATTGACCTGTTTCTGTCCGTGTTAACGTCATTTTGCCTGTCATATCATCGTAAAAAAGATTCACACCCGTGTTTGCTCGATTAATATCACTAATCATGCCGCTAAACGAGCGACTTGAGCTAATATTAAATATTTCCTCTTTATATCCGTCTTTCGTATGAGAACCAAGGCTAAAACTCGTATAACGTTCTTTAAAAGATACTTCTACTTCTTTTTCTGCTAAGAAATTTTCATCATTAAATTTGAGCTGACCTTTTGCATAATCAACTGTACCAATAACATTACCGCCACCATCTTCTATATTTGTGCCATTAATGCTATAGCTCGTCCCATCAATAGCTATGGTGAACTCTCCAGCATCACTGACTAAGTGTGTTCGATTTAACTGAATCGTGTCTTTTCCTTCGTCCTTTTCTGTAAAACTAAACGACTGGACACGCTTATTTGCGACATAACTGACATCTACGATTGTTCCTTTATCAAAAGGTTCTTTAAAAGTAAGCTGCCCATCTTGCGTGACTAACACTTGCTGATCAGTTAAAGTCGCATTAGGGTCTGTAACCACTTCATATTTCTTGCCATTAACTTTAATCGTTGTTTGGCTCCCGTAATCATTTGTTAATTGAACCCCATTAGCCAATTCTAATTGAAACTGATTAGTTGCAGTTTCTGCTCGAACCGTTTGATTGCTCGTACTTCCAATACTCCAATTAATCGAATCATTGAAAAAAGCCGACTCTAATTCAGCTAGACTCTTTCTTGAATCGATTGACTTTGGATCTTTAAATATTGTATCATTGTTCACTTTCGTAGCGGCACTAGCCAATTGTTTAACTTCCGAAATTGTGTAACTAGTTTGTCCCGCTGCACTCGTTGCTGTTGCTGTTACAAGTCCATCGTTAGTTGATGACGTTGTTCTTGCACGAAATGTTGATGATGTTTTCATCTGTGTCAATTGCGAGCGAAAATCTAAAAACATCGTATTCACTTCACGATAAGCATCTCGTTGCCAAGTGAGCCAAGTTCTATCTTGTTGCATTTTAACAAGCGGAATACGTTCTGCTTTCATCAAATCTCCAACTAACTGGTCAATGTCCATCCCTGTTGCTAATCCACCTATTCTCATGTTAAGCACCTCCAGTTAAATCTTTTCATCGACGATTAATCCCATAAATTCAGCCATTGATGCGTAAACATCAAGTAACTTCTTCGGCGGAATCTCACGAATAACTTCCTCCGTTTGACGATCAATAATTGTAATATAATACTCATGTAACTTATCATGAAACACAAATTTGATTGCCGAATCAACCGGGTCTAAAAATCGATTGAGACCATCAACTAATTCCTTCGCTTCATCTTTAGATAGTTTTTCAGCTTTCTCATTCATCTTTTCCGTATGTTTGACGACTTCCTTCATGACAGATTTATTCCTGACTGGTGTATAAGAATCTTGATTACTCTGCAGGAGTTGTGAATGATTAATAGATTTTATCTCCATTATACCTGCAACCCCTCGTTCATGTTTATTTTATATTATATCGGTATTTATGATATTTCTTTTAATTTTTATATAAGTATTTATGATATTTACAAATTGAACAGAGTCTATTATAATAGAATTAGAACAAATGTTCGTTGTATTGTGGTGATATTATGGAAGCGAAATTATTAGAAATGTTAACTGGTAAATTACTAGGAGATGGAAATTTAACTTTACAAGATGGGAGAAAGCCACGACTCCGTTTCTCACACTCAGTGAGGGATAAAGAGTGGTGTTTTTACTGCTATGATCAATTAAAAATGTTTCTTTCAATTAACGAACCTAAATACAGGAAAAATGTTGACCACCGAATAACTAAAGGTTATACAGAACAATTTTATGTACAATCAAAAACACATCCAATATTATGCCAAATTAAGGATCAATGGTATATAAATAGAGTTAAAATAATACCAAGAGAAATTATTATTCACTACTTATCCCCTCTCGCACTTAGTTGGTGGTATTTAGATGATGGACATCTAAAGCTAAGTAAAAGCGGCACACCATTAAAGATTATACTTTCTACTGAATCATTTACAACTAACTAAAATCAGTTCCTAATAAATACATTAAAAGATAAGTTCGAATTACAATTTAGACTAGATAAACAAAAACGTTTAATTCTATATGATCAGCCTCAAATATTCTACTTTCTAAAGTTAATCAACCCTTATCTCAAATATAAAATTACACGAAAATTTATAGATTCAGCAAATTATGAAGAGGTCGGCAATGATAAAAGAACAACAATCTATTTACCAAATTCACTAAACATTTCAAAGCCTACTCATGATATAAACACTAAACTTCAACAAAATCTTATGCAAGTTAGAAATCAATTAAATTCTATAGATGACCGAAAACAGCTTATTATTGAGAACAGAGATTTTGAGATCCTCCCACAAGAAGGTATTAAGGCATTTACTATCGTCATTAAAAAAGATTTATACAATGAACTATTATTTTTAAAGTCCATTTCAGGGTTTACGTTTAGTTTTCTAACTTTTCTTTGCTTCCAGAAATAATTATTAAATAAAAAATAGGACTCTAGCAAACAATGCTAAAGTCCTATTAATGTTATTAACGTAGTAATTGAAGTACTCCCTGTGGAGTTTGGTTTGCTTGCGCTAACATAGCTTGAGCCGCTTGAGTTAAGATGTTGTTCTTAGTGAACTCCATCATTTCCTTCGCCATCGTGCGAACATTTACTTTCGTAAATGACTAGACTATATCTTCACCCTCTAGATTTCCTAGTAGGGGTCGGGCACTTCGGTTTCCAAGGATTGCGGCATCCTTTTCTACCTACGGATTTCATCACCATGGCTTACTGCTTTAGATGGTCTATCCTAGTCGTTGAACCTTCTCCACTCTTTCGAGACAGGAGCTTGGCTGCTGATTGCCCAATCTTACTCATTTTTAAACCATCACGTTTACCGTTTCCAGTTCCGCTGTGGTTGAGCAAGCTTAAGGGGTTTCCAGCAATTCACCCGATCGTAATCACTAACCGTTACCAGTTAGGACGACTATACCTCATTCTGCTTTAAGCAGCTTCAGTATGATCAACGTCACGAATACGTGATTCTGCAGCTGTTAGGTTTTCTGCTGAAGTACTTAAGTTATTAATTGTGTGCTCTAATCTATTCTGTGTTGCCCCTAATTTAGAACGAAATTCTGACACCGTATCGATTGCACCTTGAATAGAGTCAATTGCTGTATTTGCATTTGTGTTATCGGTAACATCTAATGCGTCGATAGATAAATCGGTAGATGATATAGATTGTAAAGTAATATCAATTGTATCGTTTCCAGAGTTGGCACCCGTTTGGATACTAATACTCGTCGTTGTGCCATCTAATAATGATTTAGTGTTGAATTCCGTATCAGCAGATATACGATCAATCTCAGAAACAAGCTCGTCTATCTCTGCTTTTATTGCTGTTCTGTCTTCATCAGCGTTTGTGTCATTTGCAGCTTGAACCGCCAATTCACGCATACGTTGAAGAATTGAATGAGTTTCATTAAGAGCACCTTCTGCTGTTTGAATTAAGCTAATACCGTCTTGTGAATTCTTCTGTGCCATTTCTAACCCACGAATTTGTCCACGCATTTTTTCGGAAATTGATAGGCCTGCTGCATCATCACCTGCACGGTTAATACGAAGACCTGAAGATAATTTTTCTAAAGACTTTTGAACTCCATTATTGTTGTTCGTTAATTGGTTGTGCGTATTCAACGCAGCAATATTGTGATTAATTCTCATATTCTTTTTCCTCCTTGAAATATGTTTTCGTCACATCCTTGTGACAAAATGAAACTTTAGTCGGCCGACATTTGTTTCACTTTCTATTCTTATTATCGACAGGTTCTATTTTTTGTTTAGTCGTTTTTTAAGTTTTTTAATAGATTTATTGTATTTTTTGTTTGTACAGCTTCGCGGTTAGCTTGTAAGATTTGTTCATAGATTTCTGTTCGGTGGATATCTACGTTTCGGGGAGCTTTAATGCCGAGTTTTATTTGATCGCCTTCGACCGCGACAACGCTAACTACTATATCGTTTCCAATTCGGATTGATTCGCCTACTTTTCTTGATAGAACGAGCATATTACTCCCCTCCCTTTTTGACTGTAATTTGGTGTTTTGTAGTATATTGTTCTTCGAGTAATACAATTTGTTTTGCGAGTTTTTCGTTATGATTAATAATAATCGGTGCTTTTAAGTTGATTGTTGATTGATCAAAAGGTTTATGTACGGTTACCATTGTGCGAATGATTAAATCTTCATTTGTTTTTACTTTAAGCTGTTCAAGTACTGCATCATCTAAATCAAATTCATAGTCTTTGTATATTAAAAACGGGTCTGTCACTATAAATGATAGATTCTCACTATTCACCGATTGCAAAACTTGAAACATTGGATTTCCTTCGATATCGATTAAAACAAACTCTCTTTCATCATTAAATCCAGGTAGACCGTTCTCGAACGTTATAATTTTTGTTTCGTCAATCGTCACTTCTCCGAAATATACCGTGCTTATTTCCACCGCTAAACTCCCCTTCATTAAACTTTTACATCTATTTGGATGTCATTATATTGTTGCATGAAAATGTTAACGCCACCACGTTGGTAATTGATAATAGGCTGTCTTGTTTCACTTTGAATTAATGGTTTATTAGCTTGGGCTTGAATGTCTAATTGATTCGGTTCAAACTGAATTTTTACCGCAAAGCGTGACGGAATCCATGTTACGTTGATTGGTGCCATTGGTCGGTTGCTATTTGCTTTAGAAATTGATTGAATGGCATTGCCACCATTTTCTATTTGCATTAATTGGTTTCCTTCTTGAGCACGCCTTGCGATTCCTTCTAGGAGTTGCTGTCGCCCTCTGTTAGCCGCTCGGTCTGTTGCTTCTAATGGTCCGTACAGTTCCATATCATGCCACGCTTGCGATTGGTCGATATTCAGGCGCGCATTTTTTTGACTTATTGATAAATCCGCCTTTGGTTGTTCAATCGAAAGATCGGCTTTTGGTTGTTCAATTGATTGGTGACCTTTCGTTTGTTCAATACCAATAAGCGCTGGCTTTGTTTGTATTTGAATCGTTGGGAAGTTCATTTGTCTCAACTCACTTTATAGAAAATTAAAGCTATCTGCTCGTTAAACAGATAGCTGAATCTACTATCGTAGAAAATCTATTAATGAAGGTTGAAGGATACGCGCCCCGGCACCTAATGCCGCGCGGTGTACGCTTTCCTGCATAACAAGGTTCATAATGACCTCTTCGATATCTGCATCTTCATTACTAGAAAGTAGTTTTGTTGTAGAGACTTCTAGTTGGCCAAGTCTGTCTTCTATTAAATCGACACGGTTCATTCGTGCCCCAAGATCCGCTCGCTCGTTTACTAAGTCTTGAAAGTGTCCATCAATATCGTCAATATAGCCATTTAATGCATCACCAGTTGTATTTGGATCTTCTAATGCAGTGACGATTTCATCAATCTTGTCAAATAAGCCTTGATTAAATACATTTGACGGCTCTATGTTGGCGCGAATCTCAATGCCATCAGATACCTCAATATAAACGGGGTTATCATTCGAATTTGCATTTAATGTCCCATTTATAAACATTGGCTCAGTGGTGTTCGTCCCACTGAATATATGTTTATTATTAACCTTCGTATTAGCTAAATCCATCAAATGTTCTTTCAACTGTTCAATTTCTTCGCTAATATTATTCCGTTGGTTTTCTTCATACGTATCGTTACTTGCTTGAACAATTAATTCACGTATACGCTGAAGGGCTTTACCTGATTGATCCAACGCATCATCCGTATTCTCCATCCAACTATGCACTTCGGAGATATTCCGATCAAACTGTTTCACCTTTGACAATTCTGAGCGATAGCTAATACCCTTCATCGCGGCAACTGGGTCATCGGATGGGCGGTTAATCTTTTTCCCTGTTGATAGTTGGTTCATATATTTATCCATTCGAGTGTAGCTTTGGCTTATGTTTCGTAGCATATTATTATTAAGCATTGATTGTGTTATGCGCATCGTTTACACCTACCTTCCAACGATTCCCATTTGGTTAATGATTCGGTCAAGCATTTCATCGACAACGGTCATATTTCGAGCGGCTGCGTTATAGGCGTGCTGAAATTTAATCATGTTCGTCATTTCTTCGTCTAAAGAAACACCGCTTACCGATTGGCGGTTAGCTTCTACAGATTGACGAAGGATTTCACTATTTCCGACCATGCGATTCGCTTCCTGTGCCATAACGCCGATTTCTCCAATCATACCTTCATAAAATTTTTGGATGCTCGTATTCGTAGCACCAACTAATCCGGTATTTCGGACTTTAGCAAGCTCTAACGCGTGGCTCCCGTCTCCAGGATATCCATCGGCTGAGGCAGCGATTTCTCTTGCGTTATTAATTATAACTGAGATAGATGCTGCGCCTGTTCCGCCAAAGAAGTCTTGACCTGCATTTCCATCTAAATCCGTTCCTAATCCATGTACTCTATTAAACTCATCGATAAACGCTTCCGCCAAATCATCCAATTCCGTAATCTTCGTCGCATAAATATCATCATGCGACTCAATTAATCCTTTTAAAGCTCCCTGCGAAGGAAAATTACCAGGTGCAATAGTATGATCAGCACTCGCTACCTTGCCATCTTTGTCTAATGCCCCTATAAGAACTTGATTAATCGTCCCATTTGTATTATCAAATGTCACTTGAATACCCTTAACATCATTATTCTCATCAATTAGCTTAATATCGTCGCTGTGCGGCTCACCATTCGCACCATTCAAAATAATAACCGCTTTCCCCATCGCCGTGTCCAATGCTCGGCCACCGCTCGGCTCATAATCGACGGTAATATCCACATATTGACTCAATTCATCAATTAACACATCACGTTTATCGTATAAATCATTCGGTAAATATCCATTCGGCTCAATACGTCCAATTTGATCATTCAACTCTTGAATTTGGCTAAGCAAGCTATTCACTTTTAGCCCATCTTTATCTAATTGATTTCGGATTTCACCTTGAACACCTGTTAATGTTTTATGTAAGTAGTTAAACGTATCAGTAACAGCTGTCGCACGCTGAAGAACGACTTTTCTAGCACCTTCATCTTCAGGATGTGTCGCTAAAACTTGAATCGACTCCCAAAACTGGTCCATCACTTTCCCAAACCCCGCTTCACTCGGGTCGTTCATGATGTCTTCCATACGGCCTAACGCATCAGCGCGTGCACCCCAATAACCGGCCTTATTATTTTCAATTCGATATTGATAATCTAAAAACGTATCGCGAATCCGTTCAATTTGGCCTGCTTTAACCCCTGTTCCAAGCTGTCCTGGAATTTCCGGTCTATTACGCCCCGGTGCCGGATAAGCGCTCGTCTGCTCAAAGTTCACACGCTGACGGCTATACCCTTCCGTATTCGCATTCGCTATATTATGCCCTGTCGTATAAAGGGCGGATTGTTGTGTAAATAATGCGCGTCTTGCCACTTCTAACCCGTGGAATGTAGAAGTCATCTCAATTCTCCTCTCAAAAAAGCTTCAGCTATGCTTTTGAATCAAACACCGATGTACTACTCTTCTTACCTTGCTTACTATTCGGCTGATTGTAATTCATATTTTTAGTAGAATTCGGCTGAAACATATCTAATGACAACTCGATAAACTGTAACGACTGCTGCGTCAAATCAAGATTTAATTTTTCCTGTTGCTTTAAATCAGCCAAAACATAAATCATCTCTTCATATAGCTTTTCCAACTGCTTCCGATCAGCCTCATCTGTCACATGCTCTATCAGCCCACTAATCGTCCGCTCAGCATCTGGGGCTACACGATCAAACCAGTCATTTGTCGCATCGATCCGCTTCTTCTCCAACTGATCAATCGCCTGCACATGCTTCCTTTCAGTCATCAACAGCTCGTTAAACTGCTCAATTTTATTCGCCTTAATCAGCTCCGTTTTCTCTTTAGAGATAGATAACAAACTTTTCTGAAGCTGATATATTTTCTCAAGATGTTCGATAATTTGCTTGACAGACAAAGGAATGCCCCCTCTTATAGACGTCGATTCGTCCAAAAATCAATCATCTTCTCAGCTGTTTTCTTAGCATCAATTTCATATTCACCATTTTGTACTTGCTCTTTTAACTCAGACACCTTCTGCGCTCTCGCTTCAGCAATCGGATTACCCTTCTGAAGCTCCTTCGCCTTACTAGAAATCTCTAGTTGATCACTTTTCTGATGACTATTCTTGACTGACGCCTGTTTATTTAAATTCTTCACATACGGATTCAAATTCGTACCATTCGTAGGATTAATTTTCACTTTTTCACACCTCATTTAACCGAACCTATTTTATACTTACTATATCGGTTCAGCCTCACAAAAAGTTTAGTTTCTCCACTTATTTTCCTTATTAATATTAAAATAAGCCCCTTCTTTTTCCCGTTCCTCAGTCAATACACGTCTCGCTTCAGCCGTCAACCCTTCACGAATATCCTCTACACAACTTTTGCACATCTTACCTTCGCGAATAGGCTTTCCACAACGATCACACGGATAAGTTAAATTAGGAAAATTTGCCTGCAACAAGCGACGTTGTTTCACAAACTTCATAATAAGTGCTTCTTCCACGCCTGTCGCTTCAGAGACTTCCAAAACCGTAGCTTGTCTATTTTCCTTTTGACGGAGGAACTCATACACGATGGCGTATTTTTCCTCTTCCTCTAAATAACATTCCCGGCATACAGATTGCACACCTTTCACGAATAGTTTCCCACAGTTCGGACAATTCGCTAACTCACCCATCGATAACCCCTCTTCCTTTTTCTCACTATTTCTCTGGAGCAATCCGTGGCGATTGTATCATGTTCGTGGTGTTGCGGCCTATTGAGTTATGTTCATTTCATTGATGTGGCACCTTTATTTTTTTCTGAGCTTTCCCACAGATTGTATTCTCATTTTATTATATCGGTAGATTTGTCGAAATACAAAGACTGTTTAGCTGCGAATTAATGTAAATGAGTAAATTTCTTTGACACCGAACTTTTCTAGTCTTTGTGCGGCTTGTCTTAGTGTCGTTCCTGTCGTGTAAAGGTCATCAATGATGAGGGCTTTTTTGATTGGTTTATCCGTTGCGATTTGGAAAGGGTTTTCTGAAAAAACTCGTTCAGCTTTCGTCTTTTTCGCTTGTTTTTCTGAGTGGATTCGAGTGAGCGCGTTTATGATTGGCTTGTTTAATAGAGCTGCGATTGCTTCTGCTTGGTTGAATCGACGTTCTTTATACCGTTCGGGGGATAGCGGAATCGGGATGATGGTTAGCTTTTGTTTTGAAAACATGGTTTTGAAGGTTATTTGGACCTGTTTTTCAAAAGCTAGAATGATTTCATAATCCCCGCGATATTTAAATTTTGCCATCACATCTTTCATATAGTCGTTATAAGTAAAAATGGAAACGTTTTTCTTTAGCGGATCTATGGTGAGCCTTTCCTCCCAAGCGAGGCAATCGCCACAAAAGGCTTGTCTTTCTTCGAGTGGTTTCATACATTTTTCACATAAGTATTTCTTTGAAGTTAGCTTTTCAAATTTTTCTTCACATGTTGAACAAATCGTTTGAATAGTAGGTGATAGGAAATTTCCCCATGTTATTGATTTGTGGATTGATTCAAAGCAAATGTAACAGTGCATTTTGTTCTACTCTCCCTTTAAGACATTCAACTGCTCAGCCTCTTTGTTTTTCTTAATCGAGTAATTTCTCGCACTGACCAACGCGCGGGTTTTTGTTTCATAGAAAAAAGTAACGTCACCATTCGGGTCTTTCGCGCTTCTTCCGGCTCGTCCAGCAATTTGAATGAGGGCCGCTTCATCAAACACTTGATGGTCGGCTTGAATAACAGCGACATCTATCGATGGAAAGGTAACACCGCGCTCGAGGATCGTTGTCGTGATTAGTCTATTTAGTTTACGGTCTCTAAATTGTTGGATTAATTCTTTCCGATCTTCACTTTCCGCATGAACGTATGGTGTGTGATCGAGTTGTTTTGCCATTTGTTCAGCTAATTCAATCGTTGGAACAAAAATAAGATAGCGTCTATTACGGCTTTCAAACCATTTTAAAATTTTCTCTGGGATGGTTTGTTCATTTAACTGTTTATTTAACTTCGGAACGTATTTGAAATTTGGAACAGGAAGTGGTTGGCCGTGGAATCGGAGTGGGATGGAGACAGTTGGGATTAAGTTCAAAGCTGTTTGAAGTTTCATTTTTGGCCGTGGGGTTGCTGTTAGGAAAATCGTTGTACTTTCTTTTTTCGTTGCTCGTTTCACCGCTTTTTCTAACGTATAGTCGTTGTGATACGGAAAAGCATCAACTTCATCGACGATTGTCACATCAAATGCGTCTTTATAGCGTAATAATTGATGTGTCGTCGTGATGACTAAGTTTGCATGCCGGTCTTGTTCAGTTGAGTCGGCGTATAATGCACATGATGCAATCCGTGGAAAATCTCGTCTAAATCTCGGTGCTAATTCACGAACGACATCTGTTCTCGGTGTCGCGATACATACTCTCTTCCCACGTTCAATCGCATGGGCCACCCCTTCATAAAGCATCTCTGTCTTCCCAGCGCCACAGACGGCTGTATGTGACTACCGAGAACATTTTTTACTATAAAGAAGGGTAAATGCTACCCTTCTTAATTTAATTAATAGTCAAGTTACTTTCAAATCTAAAATAATCATCGACCTCATCATTATGATCCATTTTATAGTTAGTCCACTTGACATTAATTTTATTTATATCTAATACTGGAGTCATTGTTTCGAATACATAAAAACCTTCAAACGTTTCCGCTTTTTCGGTTATTTCATGATTACCTACCTCAAATTCAGCGACCATGTCACGAAATGAAATCTCTTCTCCGTTGTCTAATTTAATTTCCATTTGGCCAGGATAAACGGTGAACTTATTATGTGATAAATTTTTGAAGAAGACTTTAAATGCTAAATAATTTCCTTCAGACGCTAACCTAATTTCTTGAAAATGTATATCTAAACCTTCAAAATTATGAGTGATATCTACATCAAGTGAATACTCCCACATAGGACTACTCGCAATAAACTTATCTTTTTCGGGATCCATGATGGTTTCATTTTCTTCTTCATCGTATTTGTTTTCCCTGTCATCACCAGCACAACCCACTAAAAGCACTATTACGATTAATACCAATAATCGCTTCATTCCCTCGTCCCCCTTTTGGTAACATTATACAATTACGAGTACTACAAAACAATAACTAATAGTGCTCCGTATACAAACACGCCCTTTACAGCTAAACTAGCTAATCGACTACTAAACATATTAATCAATGCATAGACTCCGATTGATACGCCAATCAATAGAGGGGTGATTGTAATAAAGTCTGCAGTAAAATTCACAATTGCATCTTTAACCTTATCACTCACCCATTCGAATGGCATTAAAGCAACATCATTCAATTTGTCTGTGACTGTTTTGTAAGGATCCAATTAGACCACTCCTTCCATAGCATCTACTAACACATTGAGTATCATAGGAGCAATCATTACAATCACATAACCTAATCCTGCTTTCTGCATCATGCTAAATCCTCTTTCACTATTACCTATCATCACAAATAATGCGCCACCAAGGGTAACCACCATTGCCACTGGGTACGCCATCCCTTGAATGAGGTCAATTAATGGGTCAAATGCTTTTACCATCTTTGATTGTATATTTTCTTGAGCACTTACCGAAATCGGAACAAAAGGCGCAGCTGCTAATGGAACTAAAGAAGCTGTGGGCGGTTTTACATGATTAAGATGCTCGCCTTTCATAAACGCCTTAAAATCATACGTTTTTGTTCTCATCCTGCCCCTCCTCATAGTTCACACCCGTTAACTTTTTATATACATATAGTAAGTTTGCTAGATGTGTAAATTCGTCTACGGATCCATAAGATTTTAAAGTTTTAATTGATTCGGTCACCACTCGAATTAACGATTCCTTTTCACTTTCCGTAATCTTTAGGTTTACATTCTTCACTTAAAACACTCCTTTTTTAGTTAAAATCATCAGGTAAATAAACATCCACATCTAACCCTTCGCTTAAATCTAACAATGCTTTACGCCTATATTCAGTTGTTGTTACCCAAATTAATTTAGGCATTTCTTTAAATGAGTTGCGTTGGATTAATCTTCTATATTTATCAATCTTGATTTTGTTCTTTTTCATTTTCTGCATATTATCTATTTCGATAATGTGATGTCTGCCGTTTCTAGTAAAGTGCGCATCTGCTACAATGACAATTTCATCCTTCTTACCTTCATGACTAATCATTTTGATTTCATTCCTCCAGGTTGCTGGCTGGCCAAGATGAATGTATAAATCATTGCGCATTAAGTAGTGTTGTGCTGTTGTAATTTTGCTCCTAGCAATCTTACAATTTACCTTTTCTCGTCCTTCCTTACTTAGATAATAGATTTTCTGACCATCATAAAAGTGGCTTAAATACGGGTTCATTTGTTGTAATACTCTTCTTGCATTCCGATCGCCCTTTAAATCGTGTAACTTTTGTATTTGTTTACGAGTCAAATAATCAAGCTTCTTTAAAGACAATAGAATCGCCTCTTGTCTTTGTAGACTTTTCGCTTTGGCTGGATGCACTTAATCCCTCCTTTTTCGCTCTCACATTGATGTGTGGTTTTATGATTCTATTAATTTGTTCTTCTTCAATATAAGGTGTTTGCACAATATGATTCTTAACACGTCTAAAAATCGCCCTACCTTCAATCTCCGGAAGTTCTTCAGCTCCAACTTCATCTAATACTGCTCTTGATTGAATTGCAGTCTCTAACCTAAAACAGACTCTCGCTCCAATGTTTGCACGAACTTGGCTAGGTAACGTTTCATTTGTTGGATATTGAGTAGCATAAATTAAACGGTACCCAGCTGATCTACCTCGCCTAGCAATATCAACGACAATATCTCTACTATCTTCATCAAGGTCTGCAGCTTCATCAATGATGATAAAGTCGCGTTCTTTTTGCCCTGCTCTTTTAACGTCTTTTAAACCTTGATCAAATAACAAATCCAGTTTATTGTTCATATCGTTTTGAATATCTTCTAAAATTCGCTTTGCGCCTTTAGGTTCTCGAGCAAAATTAATACACTGTTTCATGTCTTTAAAGGGCCCTAATTCGTTACCACCTTTTAAGTCAATTAAATGTAGCCTTAAATGTTCTGGTTTTTGCTCAATTAGACATGCAAGTATTAGTTTCAAAAACTCTGATTTACCAAAGCCTGTTGCGCCTGCCACAATCATGTGTGGCCTACTCTCAAAATCATGAGTGATTAAATCCTTGTAAGTGTAGCCAATTGGTACGACCCAATCTTTTTGAAGTAATTCATCACTAAATGGATATAATTTTTTAAGTCCTTCTTCGTACACTCTGAACTTCAACATTCCGTCATATTCAATCTCTAAATGTTTATCTAATTTCTTCCGTTTGTTAAGTATTTTTTGCACTTGTTTAATGACGTTTTTATCCCAATTAATTTCTTTAAATTGTTTCCAGTCAATTTCAACCTTGCTTTTGTTATTAAGGCCATCAATGAATATTTGCTTGTTATCTTCGAATTGTTTATAAGATAATCCCAATGGCATTTGGTACACGTACTCGGTGTAGTTATCCCCCTTTCGTCGAGTTCGAATCCGAATTGACTGTTCTTTTTTCAATCCTGCCGCATCTGCAATTTTGATTATTTTCTCATGATCGTTGGCTGAATTTTTGTTTTCAAAAAAATAAGATGAAAAAGAAATTGCTGCTAAGCTTGCTGTCGATATGATTTCAAAAAGCAAATCGCCACCCCCTTTTCTTAATATCTGTAAAGATAGTCCCTTAATAAAGGAATGTATTCCGTCTGCTATGAAGCTTTATATTACGTATAGTCTACAATTCCGATTACTTTTCCTAAGATGAATTATAGTTGGTATAGTAAAGCTTATGAGGGGGTAGTCTGTCCTATGAATTATTTTTGATTTTTATTTGAATTATTTTTGAAGGGATTTAGAAAATAATTAGAGAAGTAACTTTATAGGTGATTAAAATGAAAATTAAAATGAGATTAAATGAATTGTTCGAACAATCAGGGTTAAAAAAGAAACATGCAGCTAAATACGTAAATGTTGATGCAACCACAATGTCTAATTGGATTAACGGAAAGAGTTTTCCGCGTTTAGATCAAGCTGTTGGTTTAGCAAAGTTTTTTAATGTAGATTTGAATGAATTGTTTTTAGAAGAGGAGTGATCAATATGGATAAATTAGAGGTAATGTATGAAAAGAGCCTACTCAAAACAAAGATACTTGATGTTGCCTGTCAGCTGAATAATGATGAACATTACACAAAGGAGCAAGCTGTTGAGGATTTAATGGAGATTGTGGAGATGATTGATGATAAAAAATAGCCCCTCAGAATATTTGAGGGGCTTTAAAAGGGGTAACTGTGAAGAATTCTAGAAAAACATTATTAGTATTTCTAAATTTTAGAAATGTTATTCAGGCTTTCATCACATAAACCGTCCAACCAAATTTCTTTTTAATCTGTTCTGCATGATGTTCTGCAACATTTTTACCTACAAATGTGCCTGTGTAAAGTCGCATGGGCGGGTCAAATTTAGTGTTATCAGCTGCGTAATAAACTAACCACTTATATTCATCTATTAACTTCTCACGGGCATTTACCACATGTTCAATATCTTCAAATGTTCCTGTTTTTAGTCTATATCTGCCTGAATCGGTCGGTTGTGGAGATTTCGGCTCATCTTGTAAATATTTCATCGGATCTACTGCATTATTTTTCTGCATGTTCCAACGTCCTTTATGAAGCTCAAAATGTAAGTGTTGTCCTGTTGAGTGACCGGTGTTACCCATCACACCAATGACTTGTCCTTGTTTAACTTTGTCACCTTGCTTAACCCGTCTGCTACCAGTTCTCATGTGCGCATAAACTGATTCCCAAGTCTGCCCATTAATATTATGAACAATAAACACCACTTCTCCATAACTCGTTGAGCGGTACGAACGACTGACTGTGCCATCTGCAACGGCAACAATCTCGTGATAACCGGATTGAGCAAAATCTGTTCCGTGATGTGTAGGTCTTGAGGGTGTTCTGAAATGACTTGTCACACGTTTAACTGTTGGATAGATAAACATTAGCTACCCTCTCCTTTATGGTTTAGAGCTTCAACAGCCTTTTTCAACACACTCGGAATTGGTAGATTAGTCTTCCCTACTGTTTCTAAAATTGAGATTAATTCGTTGGCTAAATAAAAGAAGATAACTGCATCCCTTACGAATGAGTTATCTCCCATAACTAAATCTATTGCATGACCAACTGCTACTAGAGCAAGGATGGCCACTTTTTTTGCAATACCTTTGAAGCCTATCTTGCTATTTAATTTGCCATGACTAGCAGCGACTGCAACGCCAAGAATGTAGTCTAGTGCAATAAACAATAACAACGTTTGCAATAACAACGACCACCCTCCAAATAAAAATGAGGCGATCGCCCCAAAAAAACCAACTATCAATTTAATTAAATTTTCCATGTTTATATTAAACCTCCAATTCAAATAATTAAAAAAGACCCCTGTTAGGAGCCTTCTTTCAACAATTTATTAATTTTTATGCATTTTGAAATGCCATCCAATTACTCCATGTATCATTACTCCAATTATGAAATCTCCAATAGATGGTATCAGTGTTCCCATAATGACCGTAAGGAAATGATATTTGAATAGCCCCTCTCGTATATCCGCTTATAGTTAATAGTGTTCTATAAGTTCCATGACCAGTTGCGCCTTGTATAAAGTCATACCTAAATGTCGGTTGTGGTATGTCTGTAGGTGGTGTGTCATAATCTATTTCGTATTGCGCATGCCTATCTAACTTTTTGTGCCCATGCCCCACATCAGACTTCCCACTCAACTTACTATCAATCTCACTCTCCGTGTAATAACGGTCATCGTGGTTGTGATTGATAGGCGCATATTGGTCACCTGTCTCGCTTGAGCCGGTTAATGCTCCTATAATGACATTACCTAACAACATGACTCGGTCATTTGGTTTAGGTGTATACGAACTTAAATAAATGTATTCTTTTACCGTAACCTCATCTTCTCCACCAAATATTAATTTAGGATTTCCACTTGTATAATTAGGATCAATAGTTGCATAGCGTATTTGTTTTTTAGTTTCTTTTGTTCCAAACATTTCAATAAATTCTTCGGGGTTTAACATTATATATCCACCACTTTTCTAACACTGTGCCGCATTTTTCCACCTGCTTGTAACGGTATTGTCCACCCAGTTTCAACGTATTTACCAATTATACTTAAAGGAGAGTATTCAATTTGTAGGACGTCATTATACTCATGCATCGGCATAATCGCTGTCTCGAATTCAAGTTTTCCATAAATTTGTGAGGCGTTAAAGGCTATACGTTGAACATATTCATTGAGCGATTCCTGGTCGGCTATGTTATCAACCTCACGGTAATCAACAATTATTCTGCCACGATTAACGGTTGAGGTTGGTGAGTCCGGGTTGTCATTTGTATAAACGGCCTTCAAAGGCTCACGCTCCGGATCTGCCAAAACTACAACCCATTTATTAGGAACATTAAAGATGTCCAATTCTTCTGTCATGCCATCAAAAATTACTGATTCTTCACCTACTTTGTACGTGTACTCAGCTGTTCTTCGTGAAGGTGAACGGTATAGTCTGCTTGTAAAAAACCCGTAGCCATCAACTTGAATAGGCGTGTAGTTGATAGCACTTAATAAATCATTTACAATCTCTATTTTTTCAGTACCTGGTGGCCAGTCAACATCTGTTGGTAGGGTTTTATCTGTTTGGTCAATGTTGTATTTCGTTATTCCAGCTGATAACAAGATTTCTACTACGGCATCTATATAGTTTTCACCAGCTATAACGGTATATCTTGAATCTAATTTGTCGTCTTTTAGGATAATCGTACCGTCATAAGCTTCAACTTCACGATAAACATTGCTGTTTTGGTCTTTACGTTGTGGTGAGCTCAATAAAAATACACCGAGTGGAAACTCGATGTAATTATTATCAGTCATTCTTATTTCTGTAAAAGGCTGAATGCGGTCACTCAGCCAATTAATATCAGGGTCATCTTTCAGCGAGAAACGAGCAGTCCGTTTAATTTGTGCTAAAGCTGACATTTTAACTTCTCCGCCTGTAACTATGTGAAGATGCTTTTTAAACTTTCCCTCTGAATCTAGTAAGTCATATCTAAATCGAATATGTCTAGGTCCATATTTACCATGCAGCACATCCATGACTTCTTGCTTCGTATATCCGTCTCTTTCCAGATTAAGCATCGACTACACCTCCTCACTGTATGACGTAGCTGTTACTTGTATACTAGTGTCATAGCCATAAACTGTATCATTTACCGGAAGCTCTATAATCGTTCCAAAGATTTTTCTACCTCTACCATCTCGGTAACAAACCGTATTTTTTGCTTTTATAATAATGTTCAATGCATTGTAATCTTCCCATTCCCTGAACATTTTCAAATTAACATTAACTACATCATCTTCATGTTCACTGAATTCAGTAACCTGATATTTTCTACCTGCAAACTTCATATGGGTTGCTTGAGCCCGCCAATCATTCGTTCGTCCGTCACCATCAGCCCTAAAGTTGTGTAGCGTAGTAGGATCAGTCACATCATGTAGCCAAACACCTTTAAACGTAATAGATTCATCGACAACATCACTATCAGAATAGGTTTCATTGTCACCCCAAGCTCGTACGTAGTATTCATACGTCTTGCCACTCGCTACTGTATAGTCGGTAAACGTTGTTAAAACATTAGTTGCTATGCGTTTCCAGTCGCCACCTTGTTCTCTGCGATAAACATTGTTATGAGTTACTGTTGGTTCTGTGCCACTTGGTGAGGGATTATTAATGTTCAATGTAATCCCCGCTAATTCCTTTTCAGTTATTAAAATCGGTGTTGCAGGTTGTGTATAACTTACTGTAATTGTCTGTGTTTCTATATCTGACTTTAACCCATCTTCGTTTGTTATAGTTAATTCAACTGTGTAAATCGAATTGTTTTCTAAATCATACTTGATGGTGTGAGCTTTGCTTAACTCTGCATTGTAAGAGTAAAGTTCATTCCCATTTTGTAACACTTTTAATTCATAAGTTACTTGTTCGCTTGAACTCCACGTAATTGTTGGATTAGATACGTTTACTTCACTATTAGAGGTTATTACAGGCTTAACAGGTTTGTCACCTGCAAAGAATACTGCTACATCACTCCATGGCGAAGCTTCACCATCTTGGTCGAATGTTCTTACTTGCCACTCAACGTTCTGTCTGTTAAATGTATTTCCACTAAAATCATGGTAATTGTTAGGCGTTACACTTGTTAACTCATTCCATGTTGTTGTTCCTTGGTATCTCCATCTTAATGTGTACTTACTTTGACTATCAGTTGGATCAGGGTCATTATATTGCCAACTAAACCGAATGTTGCTTGCTCTGTCTCTTACACTTCCACCACTTGGGTTTAGGTTTGTTGGAATTGTTGGTGCTTGGTTATGCTGAATACTAAACACACCATCAGAAACATCCCAACCACTGTGACTTGTTCCATCATAAGCTCTTATTCTTATCCTTGCTACGTCAGTCGAAGGCTCATTTGTAAAATCATATTCATAAGAAGTTCCTGTTGCCATACTAACAATAGTCTTATAAGTTGAGCCATTATTTACTGACAACTGTATTTGGTAAGTTAAGTTATCTCCATCTGCATCTGTTGATGCATTCCATTTAATAGTATGTCCTGCATTCCATACCTCTCCACCGTTCGGAGTTATTACAGTTGGCGTTGTAGGAGGTGTATTATAATTAACTGAAATTACTAAATCTGAAACACCTTGAGTAGAATTAAAGGTTACATTATTTGTACCTGCTTTTACGTTCGAAATTGAAATATTGCTTGTTGATTGCCCATTAGTAAGCGTACCCGAATAAGCTCCTGTACTTGTTCCATTTACTGTTATTGATGGATTTTGTAGACTAACTAAATAATATACGTGTAAGTCTAATGAAACTACTTGTTCTACAGTTGCATAAGAGCCATGTACCCAATCGTTTTCAGGTCCATATGCAGCATACTTGCCACGAATGCTAGTATCAACAACACCATTGTATCCTCCACTGAAATAAGTGTTTGCATATATACTCCCATTTATGTCAGGGTTTTCAATAGTATGCTCAACATACGAACCAACAGACGCGTAGGTATCTTGTCTTCTTGTTTTACCGTCTGCACTCATTTCTAGCCTTGTTACCTTTGCTCCAGAGGGAATATTATGATTTAATTGCAAGTGTCCAGTAGATGTTGACTGCGATGAATCTGGGTTCAAGTTTCTTTTTCTTTCAGATGTATACTGTTTTACAACATCCTCCAAATACCCACCCGTATATTTTACATTTGCACTCTTAACAACTGCATTACTTGGTACATTAAAACTAAATGTGTCACCATTTTTCAAATTGGTTTTAGTGGTAGTAACAGTAGGGTCTACTGCTATTGGGTATTTTAAATCTGTTACATCAGCTTCTAATACAATATAGGTTTTTTCATCTTCTTCAACAATTTCTTGTTTTACATACCTTTCAGTTCCTTCTGCATCTTCTAACCACGCTGGAGCAAGTTCAAGTTCGGACATTTCTCTGATGTTACCTTCAACTTCAAATCTAAAAGAAGTCGGTGCTTGATTGCTTTTTAGATAAATTGTTTCTTTAATACCATTAGGTAATACTTTTAGCTCTACATCGGCATCATTCCATACATCTTGGTAGGTAACTTTACTTCTATCGCTAGTATCTAACTCTCCATAACTTGGACTTGAGTTAACAGGTTTAAAAGTTAATTTGTCCGTACCTTTACTGATTGAATACCCACGTTGGAAATTGCGTGGAATATTTGCATCAAACGGAACTTTTAAAGCTTTGAAATTATGGTTTTGTCGGTTTAAGACCTTTTTCTTTTTAGCTTGTGTCGTTTCAAGTCTTGATTGAGCAAAAGATTGTATGCTTTCTTTTGAAACAGGTTCTGTATACACATCTAAATCTGCTTCATCCTGTAAGTCAGTGTCAATGTTGTGAAACTGACCACTCTCATCTTCAAAGTGAATGTCTTGTGGATATATTTCTGTTGTAAAACTTCCATCAAAATTTATCCATGTTTTACTGTTGCGAGTTCGTTTATTTAACATTTCTCCGACTTTAAATGTTTGCGTTGGCATAAAAACACCTCCTTTCCTAGCGAATGATGATACCATTTGCTCTAGCGGTTTGCCTTAGTTTTTTAAACCACTCCACCACATCGTTGAATTCTTGGATAGATTTAGCGTCGATAATTAGCTGGTCAATGTAAATGTTTCCTTCATTATTGTTAACTGTTTGATTATTAACTTGATTGGTTCCAGATACACTTCCTTCTAAGCTCTTACCAACCAACGCCAACAACTTCGCAAACTCACTATGACGTAAATTGTCAACCAACCCTCGCCATCCGCTTGTTCCAGTTGCGTATTTTGGCGTCATGCTTAATAATCTACTAGTCTCTCGATGCGGGATAACATGAGAACCTTTTGGTAGATTAATAAGCGTGTCTCTATTAGGTGATAAAAGTGTCTGTCCGCTTGGTAATGCAATTAGTTCTCGTCCACCACCATCACCAACAACCGCTAACCCACCTTTATGTCCACCTGGTGGAGTACCGTCTGCGTACATTGGCGCATATTCTAAACCTTGATTAACGTCTAGCTGTACGCGTTTGCGGATAGGTCTACCGATTCTTGATTCGATTTCTTCTAGGTTTTGAACAGTTAAATAAATGTCCCAATTGTAAGTACGACCTGTTGCGTATTGGTCAACTTCAATCATTTTAGCTTTGACATTTTCAAGTTCCTCAATTTGCGCATTGATAGACGTGGTCATTTCATCATATTGTTGCTTTGTGATAGTGCCTATGTCGTATAATTCTTTTTGCTCTTTAATTTCATCTTTTTTCTTAGAAATAGCTTCGTCTATCGCTCTAACTTCTTCGCCTTTTTTGGCTGTAATACCGACTTGAATTAATAACTGATCAACCATCATTTGATGTATTTCTTCGTCTAAGCCAAGTTCTGCTTCTTTTTGTGCAATGGTGTTTCTGATTTCGTCGTTCTTTTTCATTTGTTCGCCTAATTGATGTCGGTAAACGTCTAACTGTCCTTCTAATTCTTCTTTTTCAGCATACAGGCGTATGTGTCTTGCTGAACCAATTTCGGCTTCTTTCATAAGGATGTCGATTTCTTTTAATCGTGATTCGACCGCCGCTTCATCAAAGTTTTTGATTTCAGCCTTGAGCCTTTTTTCTTCTTCTTCACCTTCGTTTAATTCCTTTTGAAGCTCCACTATATCTTTTTTAAGTTGCTTTTCATTGCCTTGCGCGATAATGAGTTGACGTTCTAATTCTCTTAATGTCGCGTTTTGGAGTTCGTTTGTATATTCTTTTAAATATCCGGTCGAATCTACAATGCGATTTCCTTGCTCCGAAATGGCATTTGCCGCTTCGGGCACTTTCTCGACCAACGTCTCATTAAGTTGAATCATACGATCTAATTCTTCGTTGGATTTACCCGATTTCTTACGCAATTCCTCGTATTCTTCTCGTAATTCTTTTAGTCGTGATTCATTTGTTGTTCGGCTAATTTCTTCCTGTAAATCTACAAGTCTTGCGAATTCTTCATTCGTTAAAAAACTACTACCTCTTAATGCGTCATATTCACTTACAAGCGAATTCATTGTTGCTTGTTGTTCTTTAAGTGATTCAGCTAGTTCTAAATTGACTTCTTCATATCTTTTAGTATCTTTTGAAGTTGAGCGCAAGACCAAGGCTAAACCAGTAATGCCTGCAATAGCTAAACCAACTGGACCAGCCATACCTAACATACCAATACGACCTAACAACCCTGCCCCGCCTACTCGACCTAATAGACCAGTTAACCTGGACAATCCGCCCGCAAGTCTACCAACTGCATTAAACATACCGCCTAATACTAACGTCGCAGGACCAGCTACAGTCGCAATTCCTGCAATAGCTAATCCAGTATTACGTGCTTTGGGGCTTAAGTCATCAAACCATTCTGCTAATCTTGTAACGCCGTCTATTAAAGGTGGGATGTGATCTTTTGCTATATTTAATAAGATTTCACCAACAGGACGTAATGATGTAATCGTTGTATTTTTTAATCGTGCGAATTCTTCACCTATTGTGACGGTTTCTTCCGTTGTTTGTTCAATCAGTCCACTTGTGCCCTCGACCGTTGTTCCTAACTCTTTTAAAGACGGAATAGCATCATTACGGATGGCTGTTACCATACGCTGTGCGCCTTGTGCTCCGAATACCTCAGTCGCTACGGCCAACGCTTCGGTGTCTGTTTTGGCGTCTCTAATGGTGTCTATCATTTTTTGTAGTTCTTCTTTAGCGTTTTTGCCTTCTTCCGCCCAATTACGAGTTGCCATGTTCAAGGCGGGCATGACACGCGTAACTTGGATTCCGTTTGATTCTAAACTCGCCATGAAGTGTGCGACTTCTTCCAATTCAAAACCTGCGTTTTTCATAACGGAACCGTGCTTACTCACCATCGTATTTAATTGACCTAAACCAACGCCATAATCTTGTGTCAATCGGAATAAATGATCTAAGTGTCCTGTTGCTTCTTCGGCTGGGATATTCCACTGTTTTAAAGTCTTACCAAACTCTTCAGAAGCTTGAACAGCGTCTTCGCCTAATATTCTTGAAGCGTCCAATGTCTTTTTAGTTAAATCTTCAAGCACATCTCCGGTAAACCCTGTAAATGTATTAAGATTTGCGATTGAATTTGCTACTTTATCTGCGCTATCAGGCACACTTCGAAATACGTCATCAAACGTCTTTTCTAAATCTTTAAGCGCTTGTCCAGTCGCTCCTGTGCCCACTCGGATATCTCGATACGCTTTATCAAATTGATCAGCAGCTGCTAAGGCCGCGCCTCCAGCAGCAACGAGAGGAGCTGTGACTCGCATGCTTAAAGTTTTGCCAACGTCCGTTAAGCGCCCACCAATACTTAGTGTTTTTTGAGAAAAGTTGTCTAAACTTGTGGTTAACTTTCCCCAACCAGACTCTAAAAAAGCTTGTTCTTTGCGCATTTCTTCGAGTTCTTCGGTTGCTTTAGATACATAGCGTTCTAAGTTATTTAGAGCGGCCGCTTGATTATTGTAGGCGCGTTCAGCTTTTTCGGCTTGCTTTGACCCCTCACCATGCTCACGTACCATTTTTTGATATTCTTTATACGTCTCTTCGGTTACTTTGCGTTGGACGTCTAGTTTTTTGTTTAACCCTTGTAACCGTGTTTCGTATTTTTGAATGGAACGGTCACTGTGATCAAAAGCTGACATGTTTTTCTTCATTTCGCTATTAACGGTACGCAATCTATCTTTTACACCAGTTAAGCCACGTTCTAAAGCAATCGAGTCAAGGTCTAGACCTATACTCATACCTTCAATGCGTTCTGCCATTTTGAGCCCCTCCTTTCGTTAGCCACCGAATGCAGCAATCAGCGATTTGGTTTCTTTCGGTTTATTCTTGTCTGCTAAAATATCTAACACAAAATTAAACGGCATGTTTAAGATCTCGTTCACGTCTTTGCCATGGTTCATCATGTCCAGGATAATTTTATCTAAATACTCCTTTTGCTTTTCAGGAGTAAAGTCTTCATCAACTAACGCTTCTTCTCCAGATACTTTTTTGTATCATCGTTTTGCGTCCCCCTTGCAATGAACAAGATTTGTTCCTCTAGCACTCGTACGGCATCAGGTGCATGTAAGCCATTAAATAGTTCTTCTTTTGTAAATTGCCCACCGTATGCCTTGTCAGCAATGAACGATAACATTCTATCAATCATGTCTTTCTCATTTTTGACCGTCACTTGTCCTAATTCGCTCATCATGTCAATTGCTTCATAGACAACGCTCATTGGTATAAAAGCAGGCGTTAAGTATTTTTCGGTTACAATTTCTCCCGCCTTAACTTCTTTAACCAACTCGATCATATGACGTTTTAAATTTGCCACTACTTATCACTCTCCACTTTTTTAATCATGGGTCTGCCCATCTTATTGTTTTTAGATGATAATTCTTTCAAGCGTTTTTCAGATATTTTTTTATTTTTAGGCTTCGGAAACGAATCGCCTTTCTTGTAATTCTTCTCTTCTTCTAAATCACGAAAGTCCTCTAAGACTACATATTTAGCCATTTGTCGTACCTCCTTAATTGCTTCAACATACTTAATCGAAGCTTTGTTTTTATTTACAAAACTTAAATCATCTTCAAAAGGTGTATGATTAACATATTTACCTTTAAAAAATAAGTTCTGATGGTCATCTACCACACCTGCATTATGATAAATTTTGGTTTTGTAATATCTTTCAACGGGATCTATTGGCCAAGAAAAATCTAGTTCACTAGGAACTTCTATATCAATTCCGAAATGATAAACATTCCATAATTGCGCCCACATTTCCGCTGTCCATGCTTGTATATCGGTGTTCGAATTACTTAATAATTTATATAAAGTTATTGAATCTTCGTAAACCTTCTTCCAATATTCATATGTTGGGTTTTTAATCGCCCACTGAGCACCACCAGTTGGTTTTTTACTTCTGATTAATTCATGGTCGATTCCGATTGCATAACACATATTTTCAAGTAATTTATCGCCTTTACTATCGATATAATCGTTACCGATATAACCTTGACAATCAGATGTGTACCAGGTGGTTTCTGTTGGTGTAATATTCGGTATATCTCTAAGTAACACATCGCTGTCTAAATAAAAATAGATATTGTTTTGTCGTGATGGATCCTCTTCTAAATACCTCATCCACAAATATGGTTTAACCGATGGAATGTAAGTTTTATCTGTTCGATGGTCTTCGTAAACGTGTGTTTCAACACTGTAATAGTCGCTAAAAAAATGTGGCACTCGGTCGTCCTGCCGAGTGAACAGCAGGACAATATCCCGAATGCCTAGTTTTTGCAATCTAGTAATACAGATTTCTAATTCCCATTTAAATCTTAAGATCGCTGGTTGGCATAAAATGTACTTCATACATTATTAAGCTCCAGCTGTTGTCGTTGTCGTTGTACTCGGGTAATTCACACCAAACACTTTCATAAACAATGCGTCTCGATTCGTTGTCTCGCCTTTATTATCTTCAGCAAAAATAACAGACTTTTCGTCGCTAAATCCATCGACTGCTCGGTCCATAAACTGAGCTCGAATTTCTTCGCTCGAGAACTCCGTTGTCTGCCCTTTGGTTCCACCCGATACATTCGGACGTGTAAACATACCTTTAGGTAAACCAACGTATTCCTTTGATCCATCTTCATAGGTCTTGGCAAAAACAACTGCGACATAAGGTGGATTGTCTTTTCCTCCTGCAGCTGTAAGACCTTCTTTTGTTTCCCAGCCTAGTAATTTTTGCTTATCCTCAATCGGAATTCGGTGGAATTGTGATGTAACTGAAATATCCCCGTTCGAAACGGCCATTTCTGCTGTTGTTCCATCTCCGTAAGCACGAATAATTTCTTGCGGCATTTCCACGTTAATATTCTGTAAAAACTTCACTCGCTCGGGATTGCCTGTAATAATAGATGCACCTGACTCATCTAAAAGAGCATAATAAAACTCATCAACACTCGTTGAAGCTTTATATTTTTTTTCTGTCAATTCAATCACTCCTTATAAATTTTGAAAATCTTCTCGATACAACGTTCCTCGGTAACGTCTAGCGTCACGATAAACGCCTGATTCGTATTCCTTTGGTCCTGCTTTTTGCACAAAACCAAAACGCTCCCACATCACATCGCGAACTTTGTCCGCCAATGTATCTGTGAGGAGTCTGTTTCTTGTCCAGACGTCAATCTGGATTAAAAAGTCTAACTTAACCCAAGTATTATCCGCATAATCACTTGGAGTTGGTGTATCAATCGGATCTATGATGATACGTGGATTGTCAACATCGCCTGTTGCAGGATATTCATAGTATTTAATTCTGCCGAGTGCTTGCTCTTTGATGTAATCGTCGGCAATAAGCGCTTGGTATACTTCGTTGAGAATATCCATTACAAACCACTCTCCAATGCTTTTTTAACAGCTTCACGATAAGCTTTTTCGCTGTTTTTCATCGCTCTTGCAATCGCGCCTTTACCACGGGGATTAGGGTTTTTAATTGTGCCCCACTCGTTTAAATGGATAATGCGATAACGACCTTTAGGACCTCGCCAATGTACTTTGATTACCCTTACCCCACCGTCCCACACAGGACCAGTGACGGTTATTTCATCAATACTCGCTCCTGTGTCTTTAAAGCGTTCAAACTCTATTTTTAGCGCTTTAACAAATTCATCTGCTGCTTTCAATAATGCTTTGTCACTTATTTTTTGCATGTTGTCCTTACCAAGCTTTTGTTCTAATGCCTTGATAATCTCTTCTACCCCTCTAATTTCAACGCTCATTCGTCTAGCCGTCCTATAATGTTAATAAACTTTTTATTCTGTAAGTCAGGTTGTACATGTTTGATGTTATAGCGTTTGTTTTGATATTCAGGTGTATTAATAGAGATATAGTGTTTATTGCTCGGAATATAATCTATCATGGGGTCTCTGATAGTAATTGTGACATCTGATAAGGTGCCATTTGATTTAGCCAGTTCTAAGTCTTTTAACCAAACTTCATCAATTTTTGCCATGCACTCATAAAGAATGCGTTTTTCTTGTTCACCCGGTTCTGGACCTTCGATTGGTGCAAACTCGTAAAAGGTGATGGGTGTACGTAATTCTCCGCTGTGTAAACGGGGTGGTCTGTATTTAAAGTCTCGCATTTATACCCCCTCCGTTGTTGTAGTAGTTGTGGTTGTCTCGTCTGATAACAACGATAAAGCTAGACTGTTTATATCACTTAAAAAATTGTCATTAAAATACTCAAGCGCATCATTGTAAGCGTATCTTGCTCTTTCAAAAACAAGCTCCTTACCACGTAAGTCCGTGTCTTTATCGCCTTCTAAATCAAATACTCCGCATTTACTTTTAATATCCACAAAAGAAGAGGACAACAACTGTTTTAAGTTGCTGTCCTCGCTTGAGTGTGAGATGTGCATGCGTTCTTTAAATTCTTTTAAAATTTCATCAGTGATCATCTAGACCACCTCCAACTTATGCGCTTGTCGTTGTACTTGTAGTAGTCGTTGTGCTAGTGCTACTAATGTTCAAGTCATACACTTGTGACGCGTATTTATCTTTAGGCTTACCAGTCGCATATTGTTTAGCGATAAATAGCGTTGCATCTTCTATAGCCATTGTTTGATCAAACTTTTTAATCGGATCCGTTCCGCCCGTCGCTGCTAAATATTCGCCTTTGACAAAGAATAAAACTTTTCCTTCTGGAACGAACACAGACTCCGTCATCGTTGGGTTAAATGGTAAGTTAGTTACATAAGCACCGTTTGCATTTTGAATCGTTGCATTTGCTTGAATATCGAATGTATCGAATGGGTTAGTGACCATAACGACCTTACCAGCGACCTTTTTAGGACGATCTGCATCTGTACCATCTGCATTTAGTTTTTTAGCTAATAGTTTAACAACATCTTTAAGTTCGTTAATAGTTGTGCGACCAGGTTCGAACGTCAATGTACCGGCTGATGCTTTATCTGGATATACACCATCAACGACGTTACCAGCTGGGTCTTTTAATAGACCAATAGGTTCATTTTTACCAGTACCGGCGATAAAACCTCGCTCAAGTCCAACAGCTAAAGCCTCTTTTAGTATCGTACGAACATAACGCTCTACCCAAGCAGGTCCAAGTTTAAGCATATCGTTAGCTAGTGGGATAAATGCTGTTAATTTAAGTTGCGTAATGTCTTCTTTACGGAATGCAGCATTTAATTGCCCTTGAATATCACCAAACAACGGACCCCATACAGCTGCGCCTTCTGGATCAGAATAAATGTATTCAGTAACAGCTCCAAGTGTTTGCAATCCTAAGTGATTCAGTAAAGGATGTTCCTGTTTCAGCTCTTCAAAAATACGTTCTTGAGTTGTTTTAGGTAGAGTCTCAGTATCTTTGAAACCGCCTTCCTCAACAACTGCATTAAAGAACTTATACTCTTCACTTGTTAACACATTTTGACCACGGGATTGTAAAACAGCGTTGTCGGCCATACGAGTGTTAACCTCGTTTAAAATATCTTTTTGCACATCATTCGCAAGTGCGTTTAGCATATTGCTTAACGCTTCTGATTGTTCTTCAGCTGTACCTTCTTTTGTTACTTCAGCAAATTTTAATTTTTGCTCTTCGAAATTTGTAAATTTAATACCCATGTTTATCATTCTCCTTCTTATTTTAAATTTAAAAAGAGCTCTGATAGATTCGGTTTAGAATCTTGATCAGGCTCTTTTGGTTTTGGGTTATTTGATTGCGCTGCATATTTTGCAACTAAACTTTCCTTAATGTTTTCAGGTTCATCGTGTTCTTCTTCTGGTTCCTCGATTTCAATTTCATCGGTTACCTTGTCGGCAAATCCTAAAGCAACCGCCTCATCAGCATTTAGCCATGTTTCTTCGTTTAGTAGTTCTGTCAGTTCATCATCGCTACCAACGAATCTTTTACGATATGACGCTGTGACGGCTTTATCAACTTTGCGTAAGTCTTTGGCTGTCTTTTCAAACACTTCAGCATTACCATATTCGAATGTGCTCGCTTGATGAATCATTAACATGGTGTTGCTTGGCATGATGATTTCGTCCCCAGACATAGCAATAATTGAAGCTGCGCTTGCAGCTAATCCATCGATGTGCACAACAACCTTTGCTTTATGCTTTTTAAGGATATTACCAATCGCAATACCGTCAAAGGCAGAACCACCAAAACTATTAATGTGTACGTTAATAGTGTCTACTTTAGCATTCTCAATTTGTTGTAAAATGTTTTCGGCGCTGTTTCTCCAACCGCCGATAAATCCATAGATTGATAGCTTCAGTTCCTTTTCCGTTTGGTTTAAAATTTCAAGCCCTCGTTTAATACTTACTATCTTGTTTAAATCGAACTTGTTCACTCACTCTCACCCCCTTCTGCGTCTTCTGTGTAATTCTTCGTGATGAAGTACCCTTCTAAAATTTCATTGTTCACTCTCTCATCTCCTAACTTGTCACGTAATTCATTACCGTTATAAACACCAGCTGCACGAAGTTTATCAACTGCGCTTGCAACGTCGAATATATCTCGGTAAGAAGGTCTGCGAATATCCATTTTCTTGCCTGAGAAATATTCGACCTTAGTAAATAATCGACCGTTGAGCTCATCACCAATTTTTTTAATAAATGGATCTATGCAGAGTAGCATAAAGTTCCGTGTTGGTTTCTCAACGTCTGCAATTTCACCAAGTACAAGCGGAATAGGTATGTTTAATGCTCTTGCTACTTGTTTCAAAAAAGCATCTGAAGTTTTTTCTACCTCATCAACTGGATGTCCTTTAACATCTTTACTGTGCTCGTCGTACTTAAAGCCTTTTTGTTGAGGAGCAATGGCAATTTCTTTTTCGGAATATGCCTTGTACAATTTATTGATGTAATCTTGCAACCTTTGAGTTGCTTTTTCATCTTTTCCAGTCATACTCTCAATATCAACGGTTCCTCGAATCTGACTCTTGCGCTTTTGGGCATTAATAATGCGACCAAACAGTTCTCCATAGTCAGAATAAAGACCGTCAATGATCGGCGATAGTTTTTCGTTGTTGTATTCCAAGTAAATAACATCTTCTCGTTTAAACGTCCGTTGATAGGTGTGGTTTTTGACTGTGACGTCTTTAAAAGTGTCACCAAATAACGCATATTCCACTTTTGTAAACGTATCGGCTACCAATAAATCTTGTGTGTCTGATTGGATGATTAAACACTCATTGTCATAAATCAACTTGTAAATGACCTGTTGCCAAAAAGTCGCTGCGTTTTGATTCTGGTTCGGCTTTACATTCAGGCGGTAATAGATTTCATCTTTTTTATACTTATCACCATCTTTCACTCTAAACTCTGACATGCTGATAGTCTTGGAGATGAGATTGATACACGTCTCTAACGCCATCTTTTTCATGTGTATTTTTTTGGACGTGTCCTCGATCAAGTCTAAATCAAACATAAGTTCTAATTCGCTGTTGCGTTTAAAAATATCAAACAGTCCTATTTTTCCTCACCTCCTCTAAAAGTCGATAGCGTCTAAAAAGAATTCTTCGTCTTCGACCAGTATCTCGTCAGCTTTAAATAAAGCATGAATAAAAGCCTGGAAGCCGTCAGTTTTACGAGTTAATTCATCCTTTTTGTGATACTCTTTATTGCCATCTGATTTTGTTTTTACTAATACGTTATTTGTGTACCAGCGCATGAGCGGATTATCACCAAAGATGATGTTATGTTGAGCAAATAACGTTTCGACTCGTGGTGCTAGTAGAGAATGTATTGCTTTAGGATTCCGTATAAATTCCAATTCAAAACCCTCATCCTCAAGTGCTTTTTTAACTAAATCTAATCTAAACATATCTGCTACAATAGTTGTCAGGCCGTATTTTTCGCGCATATCAACAAACCAATTAACAATATGTTTAATATCAATAACAGGACCTTCGACGATAGTAAGTAGCCCTTTTTCCTCCCATTCATTAATGGGCGGTTGTATTTTTACTTGTTTCAAAAATCCTCTTCTAACAAATGAGTGAGTTTTCCAAATGTAATTCCCTTCGACTTTGAATAACAACCCGACAGATGCAAAGTCTTTAATTCTAGCGTAATCCAATCCACCTACACATGTTTTGTTTGTTAAATCTGGTATTACTCGTAATACTTGCTTTTCTTCTTCGAAAGCTGTTTCATAACCGGTCGCCCATATCTCTTCCCAAGTAGCGACAGATTTTTCTATATCGTCTTCCGGAAGATTCATTCGCTTAGTCATAAACTCTTCTCTACCAGAAGGGTCTTCTGCTAAATCGTCGTATTCTTCTTTAACTGTTTCAAGTAAGTTGACTGCGTAATCGGTTAATGGTTCACAAAACATTGGATTCGCTTTTTCCCACATGCTCATGTCATCGACTTCATCTGCTTCGTCTAGTTTACAAATGAAAGGAAATAGGTTAGATTCAGGTACACGACCTTCTAATACACGTTGTGCTTGCTTTTTCATGCTGTCTAAAAAACCTTCTCTAACATAACCGTCTGTTCCGATGTACATTTCACGCGGAAACGGAACCTTACCTAAACCACCTCGCATAACTCTAACTGTTTTTGCGCTCTCATACATATGGATTTCATCAAAAATAACCATACCTTCTCGTCCACCATCTTTTGATTGTGGATTCGAAGTTCTAAAGCGTAAAAAACTTTTAGTGAATTTGTTCGTAATTTTTAACTTGGTTAAATGGAATGATTTTTTTAATGTGCTATTCTCATCAATGACGTTGTAAACTTCATCGAATGATGTTTTAGCCTGGTCTTCACTATTCGCAACGATAGAGATCCCGTATCCTTTAACTCCGTGAAGTTCAGATTGTAAATAACTTGATATTGCTGAAATGTATCCGTTCTTCCCTCCACCACGTCCCATCATAATTAAAAAGCGACGATAAAAAAGACGCCCTGATTCTTTATGCTTAAGAAACAAGAACGCCGTTATAAATTTTTGGAATGGTTGAAATGGGAAAAACCACTTTTCACAATATCTTATACATTTATCTATTTGCTCTTCGTCAAAATATAAATCATCCCGACTAAGAACATGTTTCTTTAAATAATCGAACAATAATATTCTTTCTTTGTTTAATTTGATTTTTCCAGATTCGTATAATTTAAAATATTGTTCGACGTACTTTTGAGTCATCATATGAGATCATCAGGACTATGTTTATCGCCTTCACCCTCATCGATAAACTTAAATGATTTTTCAATATTAATAATAGCTGCATTAACTTTATTCATTTCACCAAGTAGAGGATGGGCCTTTAAAAATGTCTGGCTTCCATTTTCCGTTTTGACGGAAACGCCTTCTTTTTTTACGGTCCTCTCCATCCTGCGATACATCTCAATGTGTTTTAAGTATCTGCCGACTTTTTCGACTTCAACAGGATCATTACTGTCAATTCGTGACATTAGATATTCTTTGATTTTATCTATGCCTACATCCGTTCTTAGCTTGATTTTCACATGAACCCACCCCCCTAACGCGTAAAAATGGCCTGAATCTGGTTTTTCGATTCCCCCTCCCCGGTGCCCCTGTAAAGATTTTCGGCTGTTTTATTTGGTGGGGGGGTATTGTTACCAACGTTCATCATTCCATTTCGCTTCTCGTTTATTAAACTCAAACACTCTTCCATGCTTTTGGTTATGACAGTTCACACAAAGCGTCTCCAGGTTATCTTCATCAAGTGCTAACTCTGGATAATCTTCTAGCTCTTTAATATGATCTACAACTAATGCTATCTTCTTTCGCTTGGCTGATTCACTGTATTCATTTGTATCAACCGTTACTCGACCTTTCCGCTTACACTCCTGGCATTCATAGTTGTCACGTTTCTTAATAAATTCTCGTAGTCTTTTCCAAGATTGACTATCGTAGAATTTTCGCTTTTGTTCTCTTGATTTATAACTAGACATAATGCAAATCCCTTACCTCATTCTCGTTATACTCAAATATCTGAAAGCGTTTATGCGCTGTTGTATATCCCATCTGATCATGCCAATCATCAATGATGTTACCTGTCGACATACGCCTTAATACCAAACCACCGTCATCATTAACCATAACGACTTCTTCACGATGTTCATGACCAACAAACACTTCTCTTGTTGTTGCCATCGACCATTCTCTCGGAAACTCTGTTGCAAAGTTCTCGGGCAACTTCTTCATCTTTCTTTTATCTGAGTGATTCATACCAATAAAATTAGAACCAAGCATATGCACCTTACGTTCCTTAAATCGAGTATCAAAGTTAGCTTGATTACCATAAACACGTGACAAAGCTTTTACAAAGGCCCACCCAGCATACTCGTCATGATTGCCCACCGAATAGTAGACATGAATTTGATTACTGTGTTTAATGGCCTTTTCAACAAGTGGCACGTAAAACTTCCAGGCATCTTCTTCTGCTTGTTCCATGTTTACTTTTTCAATCTCTCGACCACTTGATGTACGCCCTCTGAAGTCATCATTATGAAACAGATCCTGACCAATAATAAAGAGCACGTCTTTTCTTGGTTGTTCCAAGTAATAAAGAATACGTTCTTGTAACGGTTTGTAATAATCATAATCAGCTATACCAAAGTGCATATCGAATAAAGGAACATTGAGGTACGGTCTATCTCCTGGAGCTTTTGATGTGACCTTTGGTATATGTATGGTTGGTAGCTTATCGATCGCCTTGATGATGGCAGCTTCGTTGAACTCATACTTCTTTGGCGCAATTTTCACCTTGCTCGCATAAAGTGTAATCGTACCATCTTGTTTATTATGATGATTCCACATACTAAACTGATGACTGGTAATCTCCCACTTCTCTGGATCATAACCGTGAGCCTTTAGAATGTAATCATCATCTTTCAAATCAGTTTTAGATATTTCGATGAGTTGGTCTATATCCATTGAACCATCGCTATGTTTAGTTATTTTGGTTGGATACTCTTCTCTAGGATCTGTATCTGGATTGATTAAATGACGATGATTACGCCATCTGGAACGACATTGTTCTTTTCTGAATTTCTTACCAAACTTCATCGTCATTTTTTCAGCAATCATTTGCCATGTAAGACCTTTTTGCCTTAACTCGACCAAATAATTATGCTCTTCCTTTGTCCACTTCAACAGACACACCTCATTTATGCGATAAGCCCCACCACGCATCGCTATCCCTAAAACTCCTGCCCATATAAATAGACACCTACTCGGATGAGTAAGTGTCCAATTAATTTAATCTGAAAAAGTTATTTCTTTTGCATTTCTGATATTAATATCTCTGTTTTAATTTCTGATGTAATCCAATAAACAGTTAATTCAATCAAGTCTTTTAAGTCTTTAATATCTTTATCTTCAAACTTTCTATGATAATGCGTTTCGTCATTCCCTAACCAAGCTGCTCTTTCAGCTACATTTTTTATCCTTTGATCATCAATAAAATTATTGATACATGTAGCTAAATAAGTTTTCTTAATACTTTCTTCTTCTTTTTCTTTAACTTTAATAAGGTAATCCTTTATCAAAAATTCCAAAGACTTTCTGTAACCTACTCCAGCTATCTGGTCTAAGTTTAGTTTTTCTGCATGCTGTGCCTGATTATATATATTAATAAAGTCTTTTGAAAACGACTCTATTTCTTCGGGAAATTTTGCACTTTCAATATTAACCGGTCTAGTATATCTAAATGTAAATTTGTCTCCATAAAAGCTTTTAGAAGTATAATAAGCAATAAATAAGTTTTTACAATCATCTAATGTACATTTAAATATATATTGTAAATCTTCATCAATTAGTTTTTTACTAACACATGCTTCGATAGGTATCGGTCTAATTCCTTTATTACATAACGGACAAATATCTGGCATTTTATTAATAAACTTATTTATTCTTTTTGCCTTTCCCTCTTCAAAAGTTAAAGCTTGTACTTCAATCATCCTCACACCTCCCCTCTCACCACTAACATTTCGACAAAAAGGGAGAAATTCCTTCTAAAAGAAAAGACACCCACACAACCCGAGTGAGTGTCTTTTTTAACATTCTCCTGCTTATTTTACTTCGCCAGGTCACGAATTTTTAAGGGAGTAATACGAAACAAGTCATTCATAAAGTCGAAGCATGCAATCTACAATTGTTGTATAGTAACATAATAAACTTAGTTATAGGCCCAAAAGTGCAAACTTAGTGCATTGGGTTACCGCCACCCTAACACTTCACTTGTCGCTTGAATAATCTCTTTACGCCAGTACAAAGCCTGTCGTCTACTTATGTTCAATTCTAATGCAATTCCATCCCAAGTTAATTGACGACTTTTGCTCCAATATCTTAGCTGAACTAATTTCTTATAATCGTCAGGAAGAGCATTATACACTTCTTCAATTGCTTCAGTGACTTCAGTTAAATACTTCAGCTGCTTATTCGTCGTTAATCGTGTCGCAATCCGTTCGGTTGGTTTCCCGACTTCATTACTTTTCCCACCACCAACGTTATGATCAACTTCTTCATTATATGGATTCATAATCTCTTCTCGTAAAATATTGATTTCTTTCAACGTTCGATGATAATTAAACCATTCAGCTTCAATCTTTTTAAACGTTGATTTAGTTAAATCTATCGCTAGACTCACATAATCCCTCCTTGCCAAGATTGACCTGCGGTTACGGTTAATCCGTAACCTAAATCAAAAATATAAAAGCCGTTAAACCTTTATACATCAAGGGTTAGAAACGAAAGGTTACGGGTTACGGATAAAATCATTTTTTCTACTCCCTTTTATTTTTTTACTTCACCTATAGTCACTTTTATTTTTTATATACTTTTTACTATTATTATCTGTAACTTTAAAAGAAAAATAAGTATATATATTGATATATAAGTATTTATAGAGGTTACGGATAAAAAATATTATCCGTAACCATCCGTAACCCTTTTACCCAGTTTTTTCATAAACTTTTCTTGTTTTCCCATTGATTTTTTTAACTTTCGATGTGTAACCAGCAGCATTAATCCGTCTACTCATGGCAATTTTTCCGACTGGCTTTAATCCGTTATCTTCACAATAAATCGTGTATTGCGTATAAACTGTATCTATTGTTAAGCCTTCAATCGTCTTACCTTGCGCTTCACGATCATAAATGTAACTAAGAACACTATCATTCTCTGTTAAGTACTTGTTGGTCGTATCTTCAATCGTTGCAGAATAACTAATGCCACCGTTCGTTACAATGCGTTGCATTCCTTCAAGAGCGAGTCTTAACAAGTAACTCTTAGCATTATTACTAGAAAGTTTCTCGTCAATCTTCGGATCTACTTTCGTAACTTTGTTATCAAACGGAATGATGACCAGTCGACGAGCAATCCCACCTGACTTATCCTTGAATGTTGGCATTTCATTACATGTAAAAATAAGTGTTGCTTTGGACTTTAACTTAAATGGCTCTCCGTACATTCGTCTTACACTGATCGTGTTCCCAGACACTAATGTCTTGAAGTTCTTACTTCGTTCTAAATAAGCCGCGTCAATGTCGTCACCAACGTTAACTAATTTTCCGTCTAATGTCGCCACCTGGAACGACTCATTAAAATCTTCCAAGCTTAACGTATGACCTAAATCACCAACAAAGTTATTGAGCATTTCAAGTAATGTCGACTTCCCATTACTCCCACTCTCACCCGTTAAGAAGAAGGCCTTATGCGGAAAAGAGTGAGTCATTAAAATGTGACCAAACATTTCTTCCAGAACTTGTCGTAGATCAACTCTCCCTTTGGTCACAAAGTTTAGAAAATCATCCACATGCTCATCGTAAGCTTGTTCGTCATAAGTAACGTCTAAATTAAATGGCGTAAACTCTGATTCAATTGGTACTACTTCGTGTTCTGTATCTAAAATATAACCATTGTTAAATCTGATAGGGAAAATATCATGTTCAACTAATTCTGCATCGGTTTCCAGTCGTTTTAACAGTTCCGACTGTTGACGTGGTTTAAGAGCAATCTTTTGATCAATTAATCGTAATAGCTTATTGTCATCACTGATCCAACCATCGCCGGTCTTAAAGTATAACGACTGATTGTAATATTTAATCTGATGTGCCCTTGTAAAATAGCGACTCATTTCAATGACGTTTTTAGGGTCCAAAAATACATTCTCTTGTTCTTTTAACTCTTTATCGAGAATATTCTTTATTAAGACGTTCAGCTCGTCCTTCTTTTTATCGAGCGGCTTTTTGAAAACGTGTTGATCTATAAATTGAGCAATCCCATAAATACGTTCGTCGGCTATTAGTTGATGGTACATTTCACGCATAGTTAAAATATGCGTATACAAATAGCTGTTACGCCCATCGCCTTCGTCCAAACCAAGTAACGGTTGGCTTAACTTACTTGGGTAAAGCTCGGCTGGGAGCATCGGTAACTGCTCCCACTGTCCGAGTAAATGGTCGTTCTCCATAGGCCTTAATACGCCTTGTTGTTTAATGACACCTTGAGACTTTGAGCCAAACTTATAATCTACCAATACGCCGACGTTGGTTAATTTGTTTGTCCAGTTTTTAATTAATACTTTGGTTGGTTTTTGGTAATAAAGGTGCATGCCACGCGTTGTCTTAACTTTTAATGTTGGGTACTTTTGATAGATTAATTGACCGATTTCACTTGATGCTTCGTCATCAAAATCAACAACGACTACTTTTTTATTTAATATCACACCAGCGTCTCGATAATGCGTATGATCGGTGCTAAATGTGTCAAAGCTATGTTTAGGCACTTTTCCATCGAGTTCTATAAATTTGAGCAAAAAGGGTTCACCTCACTTTCTGTGGTGACTGAAACTTATTTTTTTGATATCTGTAAAATAATCGCATTCGATTGGTAGACGGCATCTTCTAAACTTTTTACTCGTCCTTCCAAGTAGTGTATCGTTGTACTCTGTTGGGTAATAATAGCTTTTAAATCGTCCGGACTGCACGTATGGATAAGATACGCTGGATAAGAGCGCGAACACATCGGACACTTTGTTAAACGCTCTTGGTAATAATATATTTTTCGCATTAAAACGCACCTTCTTTCAACGCTATTTCTAATCGATTAATAATTATCTGTTCCGCTTCTTCGAATGATAAGTTTTGATCAGGTTTTTGAATCGTCGTTTGACAGGTAGTGAATTGATTCTCGATGTAAATCACATAATCAACGATAAATACTTCTGGGTTACCTTCGGCCATTTCTTGAACCATGTGACCATCTGTTCTAATTTGAGATATTTTAAAATCTCGACTGATATTGGTTATGGTGATCAATTAATATTCAACTCCTCTCACTCATAAACACCAACCAACACTATTTAAATTCAATTCTTGGATATTTTTCTGACGATTTCTCTTCATGACCACAGTTTCTGCAATAATACGTGTATATTTCAGAGTTGTTAGTAGTGGGTTTAATTTTCCTTCTCATTTGGTAGTGAATATTACACTTATCACATGTCACATAAACTTCTATTGGTTTAACTTTTCTTTTGTGAACCTTCACTCAACCACCCTCACTTTCACATTCCGTCTACCCCACTTAAAAGCAGTCGGTTTATCCTTCACTAATAAATCAATCCGATTCCCTTTAATCGCTCCGCCTGTGTCTAAGGCTATTGCTGTAAATCTATTTACGCCTGTATCCACCTCAACGACTGAATACAAAGGAATAACATCAGGATCAACTGCAATAATGCGCATACCGTCATAATAAATCGTATCTGAAACGTCATAGCCTGTTCGTGTTATTCCAATGCAACCTGTATCACAAAATGCTGTATAAGCTGTTGCTTCGACTGTTAACCATTCTTGTTGTGGTACGTCTGTCTGTGCATTAAATATTGGTAAAATAAACATCATGAGTTTTAAGATGGAATCACTCCCTACTCAAAAGATGTGGGTGTTCGTAGATGTTGCCGATAACTTCTAAAAATTCAGCGTGTATAAAATCTTGTAATGAACGTATATCTTTGACTAATAAATCTTCATCATATTCGTAAATACCGTGATAAAATTCTCCACCATAACATCGAACAATATCCCCTTCAAAAATCTCTTTTCCGTTCTTATCTTTTAGTCCTGTGTATTCCATGAGTTCAAAATTAAAAGTTAAGTTAATCTCTTCGTTTTCACTTAAATATGGCATCATACCAACAACAAATGGCTCGTCGTGACGGTATTCCATAAACAAATCTTCACTTGGTATCATCACGTTGTTTGTCTTATCCCATGCTCTAAACTTAATTTCTCTCATTTAATTTCACTCCCTACCTCGTAGCTCAATCAACGTCATCACACAATAATTAGCCATATCTAAAAGTGTATCTTCAACACTCTCGTCCTTCACTTCTGCTTTATTCTTGATCAAGTTTTTGAACCGCTGGAACTTGTCCTCTAATCGAATCGCACTTGAAATAATCCCGTACTCTGAAAACTGTTTACCAAAGCTATCGCCGTAATCTTTATTTTTAGATTGATAGATTTTGTGCATATTCTGTAAAATCTCAAAATGAATCGCTGCCTTGTCTTTTGGTTGTTCTACTGGTGTTTCAACTTTTGGAGCGACTTCTACTCTCTTTTTCTTTTGCTTACCTCGAATTTTTGAAGAATGATAATAAAGATTAGCTTCCGTACATCCAGTCATTTTAGAGATTTTAGGGATAGATAAACTCGTCTCACGCAATAAGCGTTTACCTTCTTCAATGTTCCCTTGCGCTCTCCCCTTCACGTCTTCATCCCCTTTCGGTTTTAGTTTTCTTGTTTGTCCTTCGCCTTTCCGTTTATATCCGTGTCTTTTTAAATAGTCTTGTAATTGACTTCTCGACATGTTCAACCAAACAGCCACTTCATCACGTGTAAAATCTTGTTCTAGTAACCAAGTTACCTCTGAAAACATCATGTTGGGCCCTTTTTTAATAAGTGCTTTAATTTTCTGTTCGCGACGTGGCAAGGTTAACATCTGTCCTAATCGTTGGATTTCTGCTTCTATTTGTTTAGATCTTTCTTCTGAAGCTGTTTTCTGTAACTCTTCCAGCTCGTCTATGCGCTTTAAAATCGTTATACGATCCATTATCCATTCACGCCTTCTCCCTTAATATTTTTCTGAAACAACGTTCACAAAGGTGACTTTTTTCACTTCGGGCATTTCTAACATTGCAATAGATACACTTTCTCATGTTTTCACCACGTCTTCCTGTGGCGATACCGTTTTTAATATCCGTTCACTTTTTGCTTGTATATCTTCCAAATCTCTGATTAAATGACGAGGAACAGATGAACTCAATGCCTCGTCTAAGTCCTCTATGACGCTAAAACTATAAGGTCTAATTCCGTGTTTTTTGAGAATATCTTTAATAGATTGAAGTTCTTCTGCTTTTGATTCTAACTTGTTTACTCTTCTTTTAAGTTCAGCATTTTTATCTTCCAGTTCTGCTACCTGCTCAATTAACTTAGACCCAACAGCAAATCCTAATCTTTTAGCATTGATTTTGTCTTCTAGGTACTCTTGGAAATACTCTGTTTTGTTATCAAAGAACGGATGCTTTGTATTTTCTAACTTGCTCATGATGATGTAATAGAGCATCTCGTAAGGCATTTCAATATCTCTAAACATGCTCTTTTTTCTTGTGTAGAGTGACTTTTTTTCAGGATTGTACCAAATCAATCCAATCTCATCTGGTAGCTCATCGGGCTGTATTAATCCTGTCGGACAAACAAAATATAGCCTATGGCACATGTTCTTATAAGCTGGCCATTTGTCGTCGTTTAAAAAATCTGACCTAGAGACTTTAACTTCGTAACCTGTGATGCAGGGTTTAACCCAACTCTTTTTAATGGCTAGTCCATCAATAATCGCTAGTTCACCTTTTTTAGCTAAATGTGTTGGTCCATTCTTTACCTCTGTTGCAAAAAAGTCGTCGTTATGAGTATGCTTTTCTCGCAAGGCATGTTTAATTTCGTGCGCTTTCACTTTCAAGTCCTCACCCCACTAAAATAAATAACTTTGAATCTGTTTAATGTACCAATTCAAGTCAATCTGTCGTTTATCAAGCTCATTTAATTCGCCATTCCAAACAAGGCAATTCTCGCTCGTATAAGGTACTTTGTTATATTTAACCGTTCCGTTATCATTTTTAGTCTTGTAAACACTACCTAAATATTTGTCTTTACCTGCGAATACTCTGTTTACTTTTTGCAACGGTTTAAAGTCTGTCGCTGTCTGTTCATCAAAGAGTGTGTCTGACAATACTTCTTGTGCCATGCTGTCAAACGTTGACCCAGCTTTAACAATGTACTGAAACTTATCTAACTCGTTCTTCTTCCAGGCATTAATAACCGTTTGTTGTACATTAATATCTTCCATATAGTGTTTGGACAAAGCTTCATCAATGATCGTTAAGCTGTTCCGTTCAAAGTCGCCACCGTCAAAGTTAGCGAATCGTCCTTTGGCAGCAATCGTTCCATCGCTATACATCATGCAGTAGTTGTTGACGTCACGTTGAGCAATCTTTTTAATGTCATCAACATCAAGGGTTAATTCATATCGTTCTTCAAACAGTTTGAGTAATTTTAAAATCGTCTCTTTCATGACTGGCTCGTATTTAATAATGATCCCGTCTGTGTTCGTTTGAATTAGTTCTGCAAAGTTATCCAGTAGTAAGATTAGATGCGTAAGGATTAACTGTCCATTCACACATACACTGTTCGCCATTCGTGGATGATAAAGCTTATTAAACTTACTTTTCATCGCCCCATACGTGCTATTTAAAATAATCTTGTAAACACTTTGCTTACTGTCACCAGTCTGTTTTAGACGTAATCTCTCTTCATATATTTTTTGATAATCTTTTAAGTTATCAATTAAGTTGTTGTTAATAATCAACGAAGGGTAAAAGCTTGATACGTCAATCTGCATAAAATGACCTTCGCCTGCGTACTTTTCTTTTGCTCCATGTAACCCACCAAAACCGTATATATGTTCAACCCCAGCTAACGAATAAGTGAATTTTTGTTTTTCTAATTCCTGAAAGTCGTTTGTTTGTTGGTAGTCGTTTTCTATCTGTTTGTAAAAGTCTAATACGTCTTTTGGTAGTTCATTTTTTGGGAGTCGTTTATCGTAGATGAGATTGAGCCGGTCTTGATTACTGTGAGGTTTCGCTTTTAAAATAGTTGCTGAAAGGTTTGCCCGTGTTTTTTTAACGTCTTTTGCTTGTAGCTTGAATGTGTGGACCATTTCAAATTTACTTGCAAAATACGGTTCACGCTTTTCAAATAATTCTTTTGTTGTTAATACATCGTTTTCACAATATTTAAAGACCTGATCTAATTCTTTTTTAGTTAGAGGTCTGTCTAAATTAAAGTCTATCGGTGTCTCATGTATGTTTTGCGTCATGTTCGCCTGGGCTTCTTTAAGCGATAAACCAAGTCTGATTTCTTGCATCACGTCTAACGTGATCGGTCGATTTAAAAAAAGTTTTACGTTCTTACCTGTCATAATCTTTTGGGACAAGTCATATATATTAGTATCTTTTAAAATTCCGGCTATGATTTTGTCGTCATAGTTGTAATTGTTATAGCCGACAAGGTATTGTAAAGATGATAGGTGACGCTCTAAAGAGCCCCTATCGTTGTGTATTTTTGTGGTTTGGCCGTCCTCTCCTACAAAGACGGCCAGCCAATCAAATTTAAAAACTTCGACATCAAAAAAAGTGAACATTTAGATCGCTCCTTTAAAACGGAGCTTCCTCCATCGCTTCCCAATTTTGAAAATTACCCTTTTTGTTCGTTTTAAGTTCAACCATGCACTGTGTCCCAAGACCTTCTTTAAGTTTGGCCACTAACGCTTCTTCATCTTCAAAATCTTCAATATCTAAATCAATATCGAGTACAGCTGCAGTTTTCATTGCTCGCTTTAAGTTGAGCTCCATCATCTTTTCATTTGAGAAGAAGATGTTTCCGAAGTATTTGCGACCTTCAAAACCTTCGTTTAACACTTCGAATTCAAACGATAACCATTCTGTGCCTTTGTCGTTTGCTCTCCAGCTGACGTCTGTTAGAATAACGTCGTAAAGACCGTCTGATAATTCGTCGAAGTCACTTACGCTATCCGTTTTTGGATCAAAGCCCTCACTTAATACTTGCTGTGCGATTTGTTTTAAATTTAAACCCATTTTTATCAGTCTCCTTTATTAATTATTTAGTCACCGGCCGACGTGGTGGTCGTGGCGCTGGTTTATTTTGTTTCTGCTCTGTTTTATCTTGCTGTTGATCGCTAACTTCTTTGGCCTTTTGTTCGACTCGCTGTTGTTTTTCTTGTTCTTTTACAATCTTTTCTGCTTCTTCTTTTGATGTTGGTTTACTCTTGTCATAGGCTCCGATAACCGTATCAAGCAATCCTTTGATGTGGTCATCATCAATCATTTCGCGAGTATAGTTTTTACGTTTGCTTTCCACTCGACGAATGTAGTTCTTACCAATCTTTTGACAAAGAATCGTGTAATCGGAATTACCATTAACGATGTTGAGCCATTTGAGTTTAAGCGATGGTACATAGGTGACTATCTCATTTTCTTCGATCGTGTTGAGACGAGAAATATAGATGACATTTAACTTCTTTTTCATACTCAATTCTTTGAGTCGCATAACGAATACTCTAACCATCATTTCTAAAGCTTGGTGACCTTTGCCCCAACCAATATCACCAATAGATTTAACGCCTTCTTCTTCTGTGATTTCTTGTTCAAATAGTGTAATAATGTCATCGATTACATCGATTACGACTGTTTCAAAGGAATGATTTGTCCCCTGAAGTTCATCGATAATATCTGTTAATAATTCACTTACTGGTTTAACAATGTCACCTTTAGCATTACGTTGGTGAGTAATGTTGATTGATGGTGTTTCAATCATTTCTGCGTTGCCATCAGTGTTTAAGTTAAGTGGGTTCGGGAACTCCTCTGTGAAGTATGTCTTTCCATGCATTGTGCCACCAAAGATTACAAAGTTACGTGGCGTTTCTTTCGCTTTTTTCTTTTTGTTTTCAGGTAAAATACTCATTGATTTTATTCTCTCCTTTTTTTGTTTTATTGAAGCAAGCGCTTGCCATTTTTCCGTATGATACATTTCAGCATCCCATTCAGCCATATCTCCCATAGTTACGCTTCCTTCACCTTTATCCTCACACTGCCAGCTGTTTGGCTAACCTTCTGATACTCTTCAGCCAGTTCCGGATAATCTTCTTTAAATCTCTTGCTATCAAAACTTTTCCTTTCACCTGGTAGAATACGAGTAATCGTGACAACATCCGTTTCAAACTTCTTGATGTCGTATTCTTCCATAGCGTCATGCAGCTTTTGTTTAGCTTCTTTATACTGTTTTTCTAGCTGTTTAAATTCAGTAAGTTGTAATTCTAATTTGCACACCTGGTTAGCAATCACTTGCACTTCATTTTGACCAGCGTTATAAAACTCTTGCTCGGTCATTTTTGGGTTATCTTTCAAGAACTCGCAACGGATCCAAAACGTCTCAATCGCATCGAGTATTTTTTGAATATAGTCATCATCACGTTTAATGAGATCAATTTTTAATCTGTCTGCATCGAACTCTGTGTCAAAGTCACTCGGTCGTTCGTAAAGCGCCAACCAACTGTAATTCACATCAAACTGCCACATATAAAGTTGCATTTGAGCTTCATAGACTTTAAGTGTTGGATTTTTACCGTGTGTTTTTATCTCAAGAATTAAATCAGCTTCCTGATCATATCCATCTGTATTACTTCTCACGTTGTATTCCTCATCAATGCGAGTGTCCGGTACAAAGTTAGTCTCATTAATTGCATTCACATAATCTCTGATTTGTGGCTCTAAGACGTTACCAAAATGGGTGTACTCGTTGCCTTTGAACTCTGATTGAACAATCCCTACTTTTTCTTGAGCGAGTTCAAACTGTGTCTTGTACTTGTTCAGTCCTAGAATCGTTGGAACATCTGAACCACCAACGTATAAGTGTCGGTTCTGTTTCACATTGGGGTCGTTATCGACTGGTAATAAACTCAATCTCCTATCTCCTTTCTAAACAATTCTTCTGTAAAGTCCTTTTTATTCTCTAGTGCTTTGTAAATACTTACTTCAATGGTCCGAAGTGTTTCATATTGATAGACCGTTACCTTTTTTGTTTGACCATTTCTGTATGCTCTACCTAGTGATTGTTCATAATCTTGGTATGAGTAAGTTGGTGTATAGAAAATAACTACATTTGCATACTGCAATTCTATGCCTGCTGATCCAGCTCGATATTGAACAATCGTGACGCTGTTTTTAACTTGTGACCATTCTTCCTTCGTTGGTAGATTCGTAGCTTGTCCGCTTACTTCGTAAATTGATTTATTTAATTTCGACGCTATCTTTTTAAGTTGTTCTTTTTCTTCTTTATAGTTGTAGAAAATAACGATGTTCTCTTCTGTGCCTTCCAGGAGCATTTCTGTGTATTTAAGCTTGTCTTTTTGGTTGGCGTAGTAACGTAGGCCGTGTTGTAATTTTCCGATGTTGTCGTATAGTTTATCTTCTAGCACTCTATCTTTTTTAATCGTGAGATACTCTTTCGATGGTTTAAAATGTACTTTTTCAAATACAATCGGTGGTAAGTCTAATGCTTCATCTTTTGATAATTTGATAGAAAAAGATTGATAGAGTTCTTGTAAATAATCTTTATCTCGCCAATCTGTGATGACACCGACTGGACCATGGCCATAATCGATTTGTGTTTGTATACCATGTTCTCTGATAAAGTGTGTTTTGTTTTTGTAAATACCGAACATGATCATATACGCAATCGTGTCACCCCAACCATTACTAGAAGGTGTTGCTGATAGTAATAAAAAGTGTGTGCTAACTTTGGTGAGATTGATTGCAGCCTTTCCTCGCTGTGATGTAGGATTTTTAATGTAGTGACATTCGTCAAAAACGACGAAGTGGTGTTTATATTCATGCCATTTTCTAGCTAGTACCCCGTAGCTTAATTCTTCGTATGGAATATTGATGTTATACTGCTTTTCAACAAACTGTACTTCTCTTTTCCAGCCACCCTCCTTTAATTTTTGCGGAGGGATAATAACCAATAACGGCTCTCCATTCGAGTATTTAAGATAATGATGAATAGCCATCATCGTCTTACCCGTTCCTGTATCAGCTGCAATTAGATAATTCGGTTTAATCTTTCGAAGTAATTCTTTTTGGAAGTCATATAAGACCGTGCCTTCGTAGTTCCATTTGACAATGTTTAAGGCTGTCTGCGACAAACGATATACCCCCTGACTGTTCAATCCGTTTGATTTGTGCTAATTGTAGTGCACTCGGTTGTCCACCTGGTTTTTTTACTTCTATTCCAACGAATGTGCCATTGATACAAGCAATAATGTCGGGTGTGCCAGCTTTCGAGAACATATTGCCATGTGTTTTGATATACCAAGCGCCAATCTGATCTAAATAACCTTTGATTTGATTTTCGATTGTTTTTTCTTTCACGAACGACCACCTAGAATCAATTCCATATCGGTCTTTTTAGCTTTTCTAGCTTTTAATTTTTGGGTTGCTTCTTCATATTCATAGTCTTTGAGTTTTTTAGCAGAGATACGACCTTCTTCAACTAATTCAGCGACTCCGATTAAGTTCAATTCTCTTGTGGAAATATCTAGATCGTTTGCTAATCGTGACTTATCAAATTTTGTAGCTTGTCCATTTTTAACTAATAAAACGTGCGGAACATTATCTTTATAAGCAATCACTTTGCCGTGGTTTAAAATATGTTGAATGATTTTATCTGTTTTGTTGTCTATTTGGTCTTTTAACTTTGCTCGTTCTTTCTTTAATTCTTCTACTTCTTGATACAACCCATTAATCTCGGATTGTTTAATTTCCGTGTTTACATTGAAATCCATTTGCTGATTCCCTCCAAATCATGTAAAATTTAATTGATAATAATTTTTCTTTGCTCACTGATTGCCGTCAGTGGGCGTTTTTTTCCATCTGGGCACCATCTGATTGCCAAGTGAAAGTTAAACTGATAACTGCATCGCTAGGTATGTTATTTTCCGAGTAGTGAGTTGCTTTATATGGCTTTGATTTCTCGACTGTTTCCAAACTCACTTTTTCTCCCTTGTTGAATAGAGGGTCATTCTCTTTTGTGTAAAACAGCAGTATGTTTTCAACTCGGTAAATAACTGATAAATTTCCCTCAGTGTTCCATTTGATTAAGACTTCTTTTGAGTCCAATTTCCTCACCTCCCTTCAATCATTAGCTATTGTCTTAGGTACATTTAAGTACTCTAGAATCTTCTTGCTGTCCTCACTTAACTCTTCTGCACCGATAAATTCGCCATTTCCTAAGAAGTAAATTTCTTCACCTACGTACACTTCATTACCGAGTAGATCAGTACCGTAGATGTTTGGTTGCTCTGGGTAACCAGTACGTCTAATTTCTGCAACGACCGGATGTTCTAAGTCGTTCATTTAGTTCACCTCCCTTAAACGTCTGTTCATTTCATGTTTGTAGTTCATTAAACGCTGAAATCGATACGGATTACGTCGTTTGGCAGGGTGTATGGCTGTGTAGTGAGAAACCTTCTTTGTGTAGTAAGCAATGCGCTTTTCCATTTCCTCACCTCCCTAATAAACAAATTGTTATAAAAAGTTGCATTAGTCCGTACATTCCTGCTGTTAGTAAAAGACTATAAAACCAATAACGTTTAGGAACTTTTAACATCTCGGACAGTTCTTCCATTGTTTACGCTCCTTTCTTCATAGATGCCTTTTTGGGTTTTATGACGGATATTAATTTGTTGTTTTTGTATAAAACCTGCCGAGAATAATCGGATCGATAATTAGCAAGTAATTCTTTATCGCGCTCTCCCAAACCTTGAGTCGATAGTAAATCCGATAGACCTGGTTCAATTTTGAGCGGGTGTCCATTTAATTTAATTGCTATCACTTCTATTTTTTGCATTTGTAGAACCTCCGATCTAATTTTAATCAACTTCCACCCTTGTGTCCTTAAAGGACACTTTATTGTTAAAAAAAATAGACACTGGTACATCGTATAATTTTGACAACTTATAAATTTCATCTGCATAAAATCTCACTTTGTTATTCTCTTTACGCCGATACTGTGTTAAAGATATACCTAAATAATCAGCAACTTCTTCTTGTGTCTTGCCTTGCGAAACCCTAATCCCTTTAGGGGTTATTTTGACATCCATTCTGGCGCCCCCTCCTTTCAGTGTCTTTTAAGGACACTTTAATAATAATGCCTTTAAAGATGTAAGTCAATACTAAAAAGAAACTTTTTTTAATAAAATTGTTGAAAAAGTGTCTTAAAAGGTATATAATAATTTTTAGTTATAAAAGAAAAAGCTAGAAAAAAGGGGATTACGATGAACGAATTTTATAAAAATCTTGGGAGCAAAATTAGATATTATCGTACATTATCAAATATGACTCTCGAACAATTAGGTAATAAAATAGGTGTTGGAAAGTCAACAGTCAGAAAATATGAACATGGGCTAATTAAAATAAGTCATGAGAGATTAGAAGATGTAGCTAATGCTTTAGGGATTGATGTTTCCCTTTTATATGGAGAGGAAATAGCTAGTGATGTTGTTGAAGTTCCTCTTTACGGCAATATTTCTTGTGGAAACGGCTCAGTTATCTTTGAACAGGAAGAGGGTTATTTAAAATCACCAAAGAACTGGGTAGACAATGGCATTTATTTTTATTTGACGGCTAAAGGTGATAGTATGATTGGCGCAAGAATACATGAAGGCGATCTCCTGCTAATACAAAAGACAAATACGGTTGAAAACGGGGAAATTGCCGCAGTGGTAATTGATGATGAGTGTGTGCTTAAACGTGTTTATAAGGATAATGGCGGCTTTACATTGATAAGTGAAAATCCAAACTACCCACCAGTTAGTTTTGACCCTCAAACAGATAAAAATATTCGAATTATTGGAAAGCTTAAAAAAGCAATCACTCAGTTTTAAGGGGGATGAAAATGAAAGCTGCATTATATATGCGGGTATCTACGGCAGAACAAGTTGAAAATTATAGTCTTGAATCACAAAAAGAACGATTAGAAGCATTTTGTAAGTCTAAAGGGTGGACAGTATATGACAGATACATAGACGGAGGGTTTAGCGGAGCGAATACTAATCGCCCCGCCCTCCAACAATTATTGAACGACCTCGATGAGATTGACGTTGTTGTTGTTTATAAATTGGACCGCCTCTCTAGATCACAACGAGATACGTTAGATTTAATAGAAGAATACTTTTTGAAAAATGACGTTGAATTTGTATCTATAACCGAAACCCTCGACACATCTACGCCATTCGGAAAAGCGATGATTGGAATATTATCAGTGTTCGCTCAACTCGAACGTGAAACGATAGCAGAGCGCATGAGAATCGGTCATAAGAAACGAGTAGAAGATGGTTACAGAGTGAGTGGTGGCGATTATGACCCATCTGGTTACAAACGAGAAAACGGAAAACTGATTACTAAAACGGATGAAAAAGAACACATTCAATTATTATTTAATTTATACGAGAAGTATCATTCAATTACCAAGGTTCAGAAAGAAATAAAAGCTAAAGGGTTGCCTGTTTGGCGTTTTAATCGTTATCGTAATATTCTTAGTAACCGATTATATATAGGTGAAGTTAGCTTCGAAGGAGAGTACTATCCAGGTAAACATGAAGCGTTTATAACTAAAGAACAATTTGAACGAGTTCAATCTCTTTTAAAGCGACATCGAGGGCACAATGCGCATAAAGCTAAAAGGAGTTTGTTGTCTGGACTCATTAAATGTGGTAGTTGTGGCGAACCGTATGTAACTTACACAACTTCAGATAAAAGAAACGGACGAATATATCGTTACAGATACTACATTTGTAAAGCCAGAAGATTTCCGTCAGAATTTCCGAAAAAATGTTTTAATCTTACGTACAGAAGTGAAAACTTAGAAAGCATTGTCGCTGCTGAAATTCAGCATTTGAATGTAGAGAAAAATTTAACAAAGATGAGTGATCACCTTATCAAAAAAGAAGGCTTTAAACGACAAATTGCGAAAGTTGATAAAAAGATTGAGAGAATTCTCGGTCTCTATGCTGAAGATTTAATTGATAAGAAAGCTCTTAATAAAAAAATCGAAGGGTTAAACGAGGAAAAGAATCTAATTATCGAAAACCAAAAAGAACACGATTTAATAAATAAACACAAACTAACAGAGGATGATATTAAAGACTATGTCATTACATTAAAACATTCGACTTTTGAGAATAAACAAGCCGTGTATCAAAAGTTAATCAAAAACATAGTTATCCATAGCAGCGAAGAGATTGAAATTGAGTGGAATTTTTAATGTTAAATTCTCGGTAGTCATTATCCGCACCACAAACGGCATGAATGAGTAAGCGACTTTGTTCATTTATGGCTCTGATAATCGCTAATGATGCTTTTTGTTGTAGTGGTGTTAATTCTCCCTCCCAGCTACATGCTTCTTCTATTAATAGTTCTGTTGGTTTTGGGCCTGTCCATTCAAATAAAGGCTCTAACTCACTAACCCGCCCCATCATAATGCATTTTTTGCAGTAAATGATTCCTTTTGGTAGTTTGCCAAAATATTTGTTGGACTGATTAAAGCAACGAGCGCATTCATAATAGCTCATATACATTTTTATTCCTGGGATTTCTTTTAGGTAATGGTGATCGAGTAGCTTTTGGAATAGTTCTTCTTCTAAGTGAAGTTCTTTTTGTAAAAGTAGTTTGCCGGAGAATTGGTTAGCAAGTTCTTGTATGAGGTTATGAGAAGGTAAGCTAACCTGCATACGGCCACCAACCTTTCATATTTAATTTAGGCTCTGTTAAAGCCCGTTGTTGTTTATTGTGAATCGCTAACGGTGGGCGCTTTCCGCGGGCACGGCTCGAGCCTCCTCGGAAGAAAAACGCTTCCTGCGGGGTCTCGAGACTCGTGCTGTTCCGCGAAGTACTGGATGTTCAAGTGTCGGCGTTGGCCACATGGACGTGGCCGCTTTTAGCCGACCAAGAGTCGCCACCTTCGCTCTTCACAATACAACAACTTAGTGCTGATATGTTATTAGCAACACTTACCTATAACTGACCCGTTTTTTTAAAAAAAATAAATTTATTTAACTTTATACCAGCAGAGTCCGATGGCGCCTTCTCCTAAGTGGGTACCGACGACTGGGCCGAAGTAGCTAATCGTGAAGTCAACATTTGGATAGCGTGATTCGAGTTCTGCTTTCCATTCTTTTGCAAAATCTTCGCGTAAGGCGTGTATAATACATGCTTTTACTTTTTCAGCGTTATCGGCTGTTTCTTTAAGTAAGCCTTCGATTCGTTTGAATGCTTTTTTGCTTGTGCGAATTTTTTCGAATGGAGCGATTTTTTTATTTTCAAAGTGAAGAATTGGCTTCACTTGTAGTAAGCTCCCGACCATTGCTTGTGCGCCGCTTAATCGGCCACCGCGTGCTAAGTGGGATAGGTCGTCCACCATGAAGTAAGCGCGCATTTCTTTTTTTATCTCATTAAGCGCTTGTATAATTTCATCGGGATGTGCGCCGGCATGTGCCATTTCGGCAGCTTTTAAAACATAAAATCCTTGGGCCATACAGCTGATTTCTGAGTCATACGCATATACGTCAACTCCTTCAACCATTTCTCCGGCTGAAACGGCAGCTTGATATGTACCACTGACACCACTAGATAAATGAATAGATATAATTGCATCAAAATCTTTTGCGAGTTCCTCATATTTAGTCGTCAAATCACCAATAGATGGCTGGGATGACTTCGGTAATTCCTTAGCAGTACGAACTTTTTCATAAAATTCATCAACGGAAATATCAATTAATTCGCGGTATGTTTCGTTTCCAAAGTTTGTACTTAACGGAACGACATGTATATTCCATTTTTTAAGATCTTCTTCTGGAATATACGCGGTACTATCTGTCACAACAACTGTTTTCATCTCTCTACCTCCCTCTTTAAAGTTAAATTTTCTTCAAAATGCTCTCGTTTTCTCAAAATTACTTAAACACCTATTAAAGGATTTTAATGAGATTTAATGTGAGCTAACTATAATCTGAATTTTCAATCATGGCTACACCCATCCTATCGACCAAAGTGGTTATAATTGGTGAAAATAAATTAATGACCGTGCGTAATTTCTCCACGCTACTTATGGTCGCTTACCCTCCCATGTCTCACGAGATTTCATCCACAAATTCCTTCGTCCTGCGTATCCACAAGGTGGAGGTCGGATATGCTCCTTTGCTGGGTCTGATGCCCGTATGGTATAAATAAGCTCCGACTCTGCACTGTTGGTGTTTGTCGTTTTGTTTTACAAGTTCATTTTGTAACCTTTTAATCTTGGTCATTCATTTAAGCAGATACACTGAACCACAGCGAAGCTGCTTGCCTTTGACCGCAGTGCTCACTTCTTAATAGACGTTGGAAGGGGACGGGGCCCCGCCAACGGATGCTTAGTAGTGATTGTCCGTGGTATCATCGCAATCGGGTGACCCTTAAGGCTGATGTTTACCCATCCGACGGGCGAAGCACCACCACGGACACAAACAAGGTCAAAGGTGGTGGGCTAGAGAATAAGCCCAATTATTTAAGTGGTGATTTTTACTTATGCTGCCTGTACGGTTTCTATTTGAGGGATTCCTCGCAATAATTTTGTTCCATCAAATTGACATTGTCTTTGTCCAATGGCGAATAATACACGTAGTAATTTACCACATACAGCGATTAAGGATTGCATTTTTTTCAAAGGACGATCGGGTCGCTTGGTATAGTATTGGTGTAAGGCTTTGAATGTTGGGTTGTACGCTACTAAAGGTCTTACAGCTAAAAATAGAGCTTTTCGTAGTCGTTTCCTACCGCGCTTCGATATCCTTGTCTGTCCTTTATATTTTCCTGAACTATGCTCTTTCAGTGATAAACCTGCTAGGTTTACCAATTGTTGAGGGTGACGGTATTGACTTAGGTCTCCGACCTCTGCGAAAAAGGTAGCCACTGTTATCACACCTAATCCTTTAATCGCCATCATTTCATCTGCACCAGGTACATTTTCCAGCACTTGTTCAATCTCTTGATCCAGTTCTTGGAGCTGTTCTAGATACAACTCATATTGATCTAAGAGAGAAAACAATTCACGCTTGGCAAACGTTAATCCGATTTCGATACCAATACTTTTATTTGCTACTTCTACTAGCTTGGTTGCACGCTTAATGCCAACCCCACGTTTCACAACTGTTTTCCACGTCTCTAAGACTTGCTCCGCAGTCATGTTTTTAATGTCCGAAGGGAAAGGAAATTGGCGCAGTGTACACAAAGCTGCCTTTCCATTCCACCCACTGAATACATCAAAGAACTCTGGGAAATAGCGCTGGATATTATTCTGGATACGCCCCTCGATGATCATCAGCTGCTTGGTCAGTTGCTCTCTTAATTTGACGCCTTCTCTTAATTCAGCATATATGCCTTCCAAGAGATTTGGTACGGAGTAGCGACCATCTTTAATCAGCTGTGCAATGACGCGTGCATCTTTTGTATCATTTTTTGTTGGCGAATTATCATCGAGTTCCTTGCTTTTCTTAACATGCATTGGATTTACCAATACAAAGTCGTAGCCTTTGGCAGTTAGATAATAACCTAAGCTCATCCAGAAATGCCCTGTTGGCTCAACCCCAAAAATGACATGCGTTTTATGGTTCTCTTCTTGATGCTTGATCACCCAATCAAGAAGCTTTTGAAAACCATGTATACGATTTTCAAAGATTAACCTTTTGCCAAATTCATATCCTCTATCATCCTGTGCACGAGCAACGTGCTTGTCTTTGGCAATGTCAATGCCGATAATTAAAGTTGATGGTGTGATTTGCGTTATTTTTTGATTTTGCGTATAATTCATTTCGAGTCCTCCTTGGGTATTAGTTAAGGGTCCATTTTTGCTTTGAAGCTGCGGACACCTCGTATCATACCAAGGGGGCTCTTTTTTGTTCAACCCTCAAATTTCTTTAATTACAGGAATGCTCCTTTTTTTATAGTCAATCTAATAATACTATAAAATTTTACGTATTGCGATGGAATTAGGGTTGCGATTTTAGTTAGGCGTATCCTTTAAGATTGAAGAGGTAATCAAAGTCAGTTTCGTAGTTGTAATTTAGTAAATGTTGAAGTTGATGCGTGTTTCCTTGTTTGTCTAGCTTCATTCTTTTTAAATGATAGCTTGCTGTGTCTAGGTTATTTATCTGTGTAAAATCGGTGTACTGTCTTTTAGAGATAGTTGGACCATTAAGCAAATAATAATCTTTAATCGTATACAAGTGTGCATTACTAAATCTACCTTTACAATTCCAACATTCCCAACTTCTATTATTCCAGTTAATTGGCAATGAGCCACAATTAGGACAAATGACTCCTTTTAGAAAATCATTTTTTTCAAAGTTAAATTCAGTAATGATTGTTGGTTTAGCGAGGGTATGTTCGGCAATCATCGTATTTCCTATTTTGATTACATCTGAATATGATAAATGATTAGTTTGGTGCATTTTTGATAGTTCTCTAATTTTGTGAGCTGCGTGGTGAATAGTAACAACAAATTCCATATGTTTTTTATAACTAGGGTTGATTTTTAGAATAGCTTCCGGATTGGAGAAAACAACTATATGAATTATGGGAATTTCCGGTACGCCGTGATCTCTCAACCATTGTCTTAGCTGAAAATTTTGTTCTTCTGCCTGGGTTAGTGGATCATCATAGTATTCGACTTTTCCATTTAATGTTCTAATCATTTTATTTACAGATGGATCAAAGGAAATAATGCCGGAGTAATTTTTGACTTCAATAATCAAGAAAAAACGAGGCGTCAGTAGCAGAGTGTCAATTTGAAAATGGACTTCAAAATAAGGCAGGCGAAGACTATGACAAATCGCATGTTTGAAATCCAACTTATTTAGTGGATAGTCTATTCGCTTTTCGCCTATAAAGCCAGACATTTCCCTTCGAAAAAACTCGAGGATTTTTTTAAATAAATAATGGTTCTTTGAAATCCTTTTCTTGTAAACTTGTAGATACAATAAATTAATAGGCACAACATGATTTCGTAGTATCATTACGGAGACCTCCTGAGGAATTTTTCGAGGAATTTACTCGAATCTATTATATATCGCTCTTGGATAAAATGGAAGATATTTGATAGATTTTTAATATTTGCAGTAACTTTTTAGTAATCGTACGTTTTGTTTAAACATTCGGAACCTAGGTTTAAGCAATCACAACCCATGTTTAAGCAATCGCTACCTATGTTTGAGCAATTACAACCTAGGTTTAAGCAATCACGACCTAGGTTTAAGCAATCACGACCTAGGTTTAAGCAATCACGACCTAGGTTTAAGCAATCGCAATCTATGTTTGAGCAATCACGACCCAGGTTTGAGCAATCACAACCTATGTTTAAGCAATCACAACCTAGGTTTAAGCAATCACGACCTAGGTTTGAGCAATCATGACCCTGGTTTAAGCAATCACGACCTAGGTTTAAGCAAATCGCAGTTCTTGGCAGCACATAAACATCAAAAAACCACCAGCCTCAGCTAGTGGTTATATATCAGTCTATGAATCTATCAATTTATGAACCTATTATTTTACTTCGACCCAACCTTTTTTAATTGCTTGGACGACGGCTTGGGTGCGGTCATTACAGCCCATTTTTTGTAATATGTTAGACACGTGATTTTTAACGGTTTTTTCGCTAATGTATAAGTTCTCTGAAATTTTTCGATTGCTTTTTCCTTCAGTCATTAATTGTAACACTTCACATTCGCGGCGTGTTAATAAATGTAATGGTTTTCGATATTCGATAGGGACAAAACCGTGCCTACCGTATCCGCCTTCATTGGAAGAAATGCGTTGGTAATCTTTAATTAAATTATATGTCACTTTCGGGTGGACGTATGATCCGCCTTCGCTTACGATTCTAATGGCACTCACTAATTCATCAGTGTCCATCTCTTTCAGCATATATCCTAGCGCTCCAGACTTAAGTGCGTGTGTGACATAAGATTCATCATCATGAATAGATAAAATAATGACACGAATATCTTTATATTGATTAACTAACTTTCTAGTAGCTTCGACGCCATTAATGTTAGGCATATTGATGTCCATTATAACAATATCGGGATTGTATTGCTCAACTAAGCTAATCGCCTCTGAACCGTCACTTCCCTCGGCAATTACGCGAAACTCTTTTTCAAATTCTAGTATTCTTTTTACACCTTCACGAAATAATTTATGGTCATCAATTAAAACAATATCAGTCGTCATCTGTTTCTTTACCTCCTAAAATCCTCTTAAGACGCCCTTATCCTCTATCTCTCTATTTTTTCTAAATATATACACGGAAGAGACATTATAACCTTTGTTCCTTTTCCTATTTCGGAGTCAATCTTGAAATCTCCTTCTAACATTTGGATTCTTTCTCGCATACCTAGTAATCCAAATGATTTATCTTTAATCTCTTCCTTGTTAAAACCTTTTCCGTTGTCATCAATTATAATATTTAATTGTTGACTCGTCGCCTCGAATAGAACACGGATTAAACTAGCATTTGAGTGTTTAACTGCATTTTGTGTCGCCTCTTGTATAAGGCGGAAGACGGCTGTTTCGAATTTTTGACTATACCGTTCTTCTTTCCCTCTAGCGTAGAATTCAATTTTTATGTGATGGTACTCTTCTACGGTTGTTAAATATTTTCTTAAAGTTGGAATTAAGCCTAAATCATCTAAAGCCATTGGGCGCAGATCATAGATGACACGGCGAACTTCAAATAATGCTCCTCGAACCATTTCTTTCATCTCTTTAATTTCTCTAATACCTGCCTCAATTCCTCTTTGTCTAAATGTTTTATCGACAATATCTGAGCGAATTAAAACATTTGCGAGCATTTGTGCAGGACCATCATGAATTTCACGTGACAATTTTCGTCTTTCTTCTTCTTGGGCTTCAATAATTTGTAAGCCGAAAGCATGTTTTTCTTTAGCCGATTCGAGAGCTTCGTTAATGTTTTTAAAATCTTCATTTAAGTATTGTAAAACAACATTAATTTTACTCATTAAGTTTTCGGTACGTTCAATACTTCTACTTAATGCTTTAATTCGTTGTTCCAATTCATCCCGTCGTTTGATTAATGTTGTTTCTTTTTGTCTAATAATAATTAATTGGGTTTGTATTTGATGTGTATGGTTGTAAATTTTTCGTACTTCTTCTTCTGAAAATTGATTGAAATTCTTACTTACCTCTAGCAATCTTACACGTGCTTTTTTAAGATTACGTTCAAGCAATTCGCTTTCATCAAATATTTCTTTCACTTCATCTTTTATCTCTTTTAATTCATTTCCTAGTAAATTTTGTTGTTTACGAGATTCTTCGCCTATTTCGAAAATCTCTTGTTTACTATTAGAAACGACACTAACCATTTCTTTAATTATTTTGTCTAATGCTTTGTCTCGATCTTGAATTGACGCCATAACAATATCCTCCAATAGATAACGGTTCGCACTATCGTCATAGTTCATAGGGGTTATGTCATATTTTATCATTAAACAACAGAAATGAACATCGATTGCTGAAATTGTCCTTATTTTTTATAATAATATATTAGGAGGCTTGATTATGCTAGAAAAATATTTAACGGTTAAAGAAGAAGGTGAGCACGAGATTGTCATTCAAAAATCTCGTTTTATCGGATATGTAAAGCGGACAGAAACCGAGGAAGAAGCTCAAGCGTTTATTGCTAAAATAAAAAAGCAACACTACAATGCGACACATAACTGCTCAGCTTATATGATTGGCGAGCACAATCTTATACAAAAAGCGAATGATGATGGCGAGCCGAGTGGAACAGCTGGGGTACCTATACTAGAGGTTTTAAAAAAAATGGATTTAAAAGATACGACAGTTGTTGTCACTAGATATTTTGGTGGAATTAAGCTTGGGGCTGGTGGTTTGATTCGTGCGTATTCGAATGCCACATCTGAAGCGATTAAACATGTCGGCGTTGTCGAACGTGCACTCATGCAGGAAGTACTTATCACTTCCGACTACGGACTACTCGGTAAATTAGAAAATGAATTACGTTCGAGTGACTATTTATTCGGTTCAATCGATTATGCGGACAATGTCACGTTTCATATATTTGTTCCTAAAGCTCAAACGGAGGAATTCAAAGGCTGGATCGTTGATTTGACGAGTGACCAGGTTGATCTTAGTCTCGGTGAAGTAAAATATGTTGAAAAAGATATCCATATGAAATAGAAAAAGCGCCCTACACGTTAGTCGCAGTGAGTAGGGCGTTTTTGTTATTAATCGTTTTGGAAGTAAAAAAGTTAGTGCAGTAATTCTCGGTCTTTTCCTCCTAAAAATCGATCCGCTCGATACATATGACCCGCTACTTTTTGCCCCCAATAAGGGTCGGATGCGTAGCGTACATTCAGGCCGAAAGCTTTGTTTCCTGCGTAAGGGCCTTCATGGCGCCAGTTAGTTGGGTCGAGGTACATTTCTTTAATAAATTTGGCAGCGTGCATGATGCTGTCTTCAAATGAGTTGAAATTGTCTCCTTTGCCGAATGGGTCATCGTCGTGTGCGTTTAAGCCGAATAGGTTGTTTTTTTCTTGTGCGAGCTTGCTTTGTCCCCAGCTTGATTCGTGGATGGCTAGTGACATTAGAAATAGGGCATTGACTCCGTATGTTTCTTCGGCCTTGATGAATGTTTCACCTAAATTCCCCAGTGGGGCTTGTCCTGTATCTGTATCTTTTAATGAGTTCTCTGCAATATATGAATCTAGTTCTTCAGCTGTGTAGTTCGTTTTGAGATTGATGTCTAGTTGGTTAAATAGTTTATGTTGTTGTTCTTCAAAATGGATGCCGTCCCAGCTGTAATATTTCTTTCCTTCTTCGAGCCAGTCAGGTGCCCAGCCATATAAATAGTTTTCGTATTTACCGTTCGTGTAGATGTGGTGATAGAGTAAATATTCTGTTTCGTCATTAGCTAAAACAACTTCGTAATAGGATCGTTCAGTTAAATATTTTTGTGGCACAATTGTTGCATCAGTATGGCTGATATAACCTGTTGTGCCTGCGATTTTAATTTCAATCGCGTGTGGTAAAGTTTGGACATATTGTAATTCTACATCTTTGTGATCCTTTGTGTTGACGTATGTTTTACTGTTTAATAGGTTTGGATGGTCATAAATAATTGTATAGCCTTTCGTTCGAACGATTCCGTCAGTGGCCCAAATGATTGAGTCTTCCCCTAGTAAAATAACTTGTGAATCGTCTTTCTTTACTTCTGCGTATGCTTCATTAAACGTTTTGTACGTATTTATAATTGTGAAGTCTTGTAGCCCGTTGATGTTTGCAGTTTTGTAGTTAAGTGATGTGACGAACGGCTTCTTAATAGCTTCGCGAAGTGGTTTATGTTCGGTACTTAACACATCAGTCGTAATGTAAAGTGTGTAATTTGTATCGAATTGATAGTCTTCATCCGGTGTGATGGTGACAACTTTTTTATCATCTGACAGTTGTAATGTAACTGGATGTTTTTGTTCAGTCTCGTCATTTAATACATATATATTGAAGTCGTTAATAGATTCTAAAAGCATTTCGCGGTCAAAAGAAACCGTCCATATCTTATCAACTGTTACTTGCTCACGGTCGCCCCAATCTTTAAAATCCATCGCGTAGACTGCAATTGCGCTAATTAAAATGAACGTAATACTTAAGAATAGCGCTTTACGCAAATTGAATTTAGACAAAACTCTTCCTCCCTTTTTGTGTATTCTCTTAATCTTAATTATATATGTGATTAACAGTAGATTAAATAGGACTTTTAGAAGATTAATAGAGGAAATAGTTGGGTTACATGGGGGAATTGGGACGTTGAGGTAGTGCAGGTATAGTATAAATTTGGGGCGGTAGCTAATGTTTATATAGTCATGTGGTCGGAGTTTCATGTTTGAGTGCCGGTGTTCCTGGCGCCACGGCCGAAGTCGCGGGCACGATGGTCGGTGTGGTGAGAGCGATGACCGAACCCCCGGAACTTGTCTGCTTTGACTGATTTAGATTAGGGTTTTCAGTTTATTCGTCAGCCAAATTCCATTGGGAGATGGGCTACTCTCCAATATTCAAATTATCAGCCAATTACGAGTAGTTATCAGCCAATTTTTTATACTTATCAGCCAGTTTTGACTGCTTCTCAGCCAAATCGAGCTATTTATCAGCCGATTTCAGGATTTATCAGCCAATTCTCCATTTATCAGCCAATTACGGGCAGTTCCCAGCCAATTTTTGATACTTGGCAGCCAGTTTTGACTGCTTCCCAGCCAAATTGAGCTATTTACCAGCCGATTTCGAGATTTGCCAGCCAATTTTGAAATTGCCAGCCAATTAAAAGCCGTATCTCCTCATCTAACAGAAACGCTAATAATTTGCCTTAGGGAACACCACTCACCCCAAAAATTCCAAAGCATTAAAAATAAAAAAAGCCAAGCAACTCACCTCTCAGCAAATTACTTAGCTTTTCTAATATCTAAATTATTTTAATTTTACAACATTTAATATCGACGTATATCTGAGCTCTTTTTGACGAAATTTAATAGTGGACGGTAGTTTTTGCTTATAAGCCCTGTTAATTCTACTACAATTTCTACTAGTAAAAACAATACAAACATGAGAACGACTGATCCCCACATGGTTGCTTTCGTAAACAGAACAGCAGCCAAACTGAAAATTCCGCTTAACACATATATAAGCAAAACAGTTACAGGATGGCTAAAACCAAGTCTTAGCAAGCTGTGATGTAAATGTTCTTTATCTGGTGCTGAAATTGGTTTTCGCTGTATTTTCCTTCTAATAATCGCAAAAATTGTATCAGAAATCGGAATTCCTAAAATGATGATCGGAATAACGAATGAAAACACCGTCACATTTTTAAACCCGAGCAGTGATAACACACTGATCATATAGCCCAAAAATAAAGCGCCTGTATCACCCATAAAAATTTTCGCTGGGTAAAAATTGTAAAACAAAAATCCAATCGTACTACCTAAAAGCATGAAACCCATAATAGTAACTAAATCATTACCCATAATAATGGACATGCTTGATAGCGTAAGAAGCGCAATGGCTGAAACACCAGCAGCTAAACCGTCAAGTCCATCAATTAAATTAATGACGTTTGTAATAGCTACAATCCAAATAATTGTAATCGGAATACTTAAAATCCCGAAATGAATTTCTCCACCAAAAGGTAAATTTACATATTCAACCTGAACAGTCCCAAGCACAACAACAGCGGCTAAAATTTGCCCAAGAAGTTTCCACTTTGGAGAAAGCTCGATTAAATCATCCAGAACACCCACGACCATAATTATTGTTCCACCAATTAATATCGGCAACGTATAGATCGTATCTGGATAAAAAATAATAATCCCTGTCATAAAACTTAAATATATCGCTAATCCACCAAGACGTGGCATGACTCTTGTATGAACTTTCCGTTTAGATGGTTGATCCACAGCGCCAATTTTAACTGCAAGCATTTTAACTAACGGCGTCACGATTAAAACGACAAACAAAGTTAACAATAAGGACTTAAAGATCATTAAAAAAGCCCTCCTCATATAATAGCATAGCCATATTTAAATATTTCACTACAAAAAAAATTAACCAGTATGACTATTTTTTTAACGGACATACTATAAACACTCATCAAATTATAACACTAATGGCCAAATAAAGTAAGGCCATTATTAGAACTGTGCTTAATTGTTAACAAATTTTAATATACAAAAATCATTAACAAATACATTCGTTAACAACTTTTATTTTGTGTCCCTTGAATCAAAAAGATTTTTTTTAAAAAAACGTAGCGCTCGCGTTTTTATACAAATAATCCATAAAATAAGCTCACGAACCACAACATGTTCAAAGACTTCCAAAACGTCATTTTAAATAATAATTAATAATACCTTGCGTAATCGAATCAGCGTACAATTGTTGATAATTTGGATCGGTCAGTTTCTTCAGATCATTACTATTTGTCATAAATCCTAATTCAACTAAAACTGCTGGAGCAGAGTTGTTTTTTATGACACGAAAATCAGAAGCTTTCGCACCACGATTATAAACTTCTGCCATCTGGAGCATCTGTTGCTGAATCGTTGTTGCTAAAAGCCTGCCTTCAACAACATTATCCGATTTCCCTTCACTATAATACGTTTCTGATCCGTAGGCGTTTGAATCACTTGAAGCATTGGCATGAATACTAACGAATAAGTCGTTATATTGATTTTTAGATAATTCAACACGTTCATCTAAATCGATATAATCATCAGTGCTACGAGTTAAAATAACATTTGCACCTAAACGTTCCAAACGTTCTTTTATATTTAATGAAATCGGGAAAACGATATCTTTTTCATAAACCAATGGGCTTTTCACAATTGCTCCTGAATCTTTTCCGCCATGTCCCGCATCAATAACAATATTAATACCATCCAGAAATTTACCGTTCGCATTTCTCAGTTTTAAATAATCTTTATGTAAGTAAGCTTTCTTTCCCTCAAATTTCGTTTCGACCCAATAACCATCAATAGCATATATAGCCAAAACATCTCCATTATATACTTTTCCTAGCGACTCTGTTGCCGTCGACGGTCCAGAACGTACATTTAAGCTCGTTTCCACTGTCACAGTAGCAAAGAAAATCGCGTCATCATCCTCTGGGAGCATACTCGGCTTTTGTTCATCTGGATCTATAGAGAACGTCATTTTATAACCACGCTCCATAGATAGTCCGCTCATTCCCTCAGCATCAGCATCAACAAAAAGTGTATACGTTTTTCCTGGGTCATAATAGTCAACAGGCGCTTTAACAGTCAATTTTTTACGATCATCACTCAAATACGTCGCTAAAAACTGTTTATTCCCTTCCTCATCGACAACATAAACAGAATGATTATGTAACGATTTACGATCCATTTCATGACTAAACGTAATCGTCCACTCTTTATTAATAGAAACATTTTCCTTTATACCTAAATCAATCCACTCGCTTGCATAGACTTGAACATTTATAATAATAGAAAGAAGAATCACATTTAATAGAATGATGCCGTACCTTTTCATCGTTTTCACCCTCTATGTAAATAATCAAAACTTGTATCTCTATTTTACACGGTTACATCGTTCGATGAAATAGTACAAAATATATAATATTCTTCCATTTTATTATGTGCCTTAAGTGTAGTATAATCATAATTGTCTTGAAAACTACAAGATTACCAATCTATTACTGGGAGCGAATCACAATGATTAGCACAATTAAAAGATTTTTATATGACGCATCTTACCGTCAGTTGAAACAATATAATAAAATCGTAAAAATAATTAACGAGCTTGAAGCAAAATATGAAACCTTCTCTGATGAAGAATTACAAGCGATGACACCATATTTCAAAGAGCAATTAGAAAATGGTAAAACGATTTATGATATTCAAGCAGATGCTTTTGCGGTTGTCCGTGAAGCATCAAAGCGTGTCCTTGGACTTAGACATTTTGACGTCCAATTAATAGGTGGGCTCGTTATTTGTGATGGGCACATTGCAGAAATGGCTACTGGTGAAGGAAAAACATTAGTTGCCTCCCTTCCAAGTTATTTACGAGCACTTGAAGGTAAAGGAGTTCACGTCATTACAGTGAACGAATATTTAGCTCGTCGTGACCAAGAATTAATTGGGCCTATTCATGAATTTTTAGGTCTAACAGTTGGTTTGAACGTACCTGGTATGGCACCAGCACAGAAAAAAGAAGCTTACAATGCTGATATTACATACGGTTTAGGTACAGAATTTGGCTTTGACTTTTTACGAGACAACATGGTTTATGAAAAAAATCAAAAAGTTCAACGTCCTTATCATTATGCGATCATCGATGAGATTGATAGTGTGCTAATCGATGAAGCGAAGACACCGTTAATTATCGCTGGTAAAACTAAAGGAAACGAAAAGCTACAACGTGTTTGTGCACAGCTTGCCAAAACGTTCAAAGAGGGCGAAGACTATCAATTCGACCCAGAAACGAAGGCAACGAGTTTAGCTGAAGATGGCATGACGAAAGTTGAAAAAGCTTTTGGCATTGATAATTTATTTGATTTAGAGCACCAAACATTGTATCACTATATGATTCAAGCGTTGCGGGCTCACGTTATGTTTGAAAAAGATGTCGATTACATCATTCAAGAAGGCGAAATTAAACTAATCGATATGTACACTGGACGTGTTATGGAAGGCCGTACATTGTCAGATGGTTTACATCAAGCGATTGAAGCAAAAGAAGGATTAAGCATTACCGAAGAAAATAAAACCCAAGCAAATATTACGATTCAAAACTATTTCCGAATGTACCCAACATTATCAGGAATGACAGGTACAGCAAAAACGGAAGAAAAGGAATTCCAGCACGTTTACGGAATGAATGTCGTGCAAATTCCAACGAACAAGCCTGTGATTCGTGAAGATCTTCAAGATACGGTTTATGTGACGAAAGAAGACAAATATAAAGCTCTGATTGCGGAAGTAAAAGAGCGCCATAAAAAAGGACAGCCAATCTTAATCGGTACAACTTCAATTATTCAATCAGAACAAGTTGCTAAATATTTAGATGAAGCGAATCTACCTTATGAAATATTAAACGCAAAAAGTGTTGAACAAGAAGTTCGCCTCATTTCACTTGCTGGTCAAAAAGGACATATTACGGTAGCGACAAACATGGCTGGCCGTGGTACAGACATTATGCTTGGTGAAGGTGTTAAAGAACTAGGCGGGTTATGTGTGATTGGTACGGAGCGTCACGGCGCACGGAGAATTGATAACCAACTAAAAGGCCGTGCCGGACGTCAAGGTGATCCTGGTGAGACTAAATTCATTATTTCATTAGATGATGAAATTGTCGTTCGTTTTGCTAGAGACGAAAAGGAAAAAATGATGGACTCATTAAAAACCGATGAAAATGGCCAAATCATTTCAAAAGACATCCATAAATTTATCGATACGACACAAAAAATTTCTGAAGGAAGTAATTTTAATATCCGTGAGTTTAACTTGAAGCTCGACGATGTCGTTAATGACCAGCGTAAAGTTATTTATCATTATCGTGATAAGTTTTTAGAAACAGATCAGGCGATAGATTTAATTGTTGAGCAAATCCCAACATTTATAAAGGATTTCATTGAAAGAAAATGTCCGGATACGATTGCACCTGAAGAATGGCCACTTGAACAACTAGAGCAGCAGTTCACCATCTTTTTACCTGGTGTTGATGTTCGACTATCAAATGATAAATATGAAGATTTACAAGATCTTGAACAAAAGGTAACTTCGATTGTTGAAAACTACTTACAGTTAATTGAACGGTTTAAAGAAGATGAAAATATTCAACAAAAACTAAAACAAATAAGTATTGCTGTTATAGATCAAATTTGGATTAAACATTTAGAGAAAATGAACCGTTTAAGAGAAGGTGTAGGCCTTCGCCAATATCAACAAGAAGATCCGATTCAACTGTACCAAAATGATGGCTTTAATTTATTTGAGCTTGCATTCCATGAAATAAGACAAGGAATGACCGTCCAGCTTGCACAAATCGTTCGTTCAATATTAATGAAGGAAGCTGCAGAGAAAGTAGAAATTAACAATTAGGAGGCAAAAATTATGAATCCATTCAAAAAGAGAAACAAAAACCAAACCGTCGATGGTAAAGATACTTCTGTTGATGCTGATAACTTACTAGATGACATTGATGAAACTAATCAAGATGAAGACGTATATCCGGAACTATCCATTCACCCACAGTGGAAAATGGATGAAGAAGATGTTTACGTTTACCGATTCCAAAACAACGGTTTAAAACCTCTTAAACCAAACCAACTATCACTCGCTGGTTTTGAATTGAACATTGAAGAAGGAAATATTAAAGTCGGAGCATTCGTTCGTCACTCATTGGATAAAACGATTAGACTTGAAGAAACGACGATTGTTTTATTAGATCATGACGGTAAAAAATTAGCTCGTAAACCTTTTAACTTAGGAGAACTTGATGAGTTGCCACCAAGAACAAGTCGTCCGTGGATGTTCATTTTTGGTGAAAAAGATTTACTCGTTTCTCTTGATCAAATTCCGAAAAAGGATTTCCAACTCGCTTTTGAACTAAGTAAAAAACAAGAAAAACATCGATTAGATTTAGAGGAATCCTGGAAAAAATCTTTAGCAAGTGAAGATATTTCAAAACTCGAGGAATTGACGAATCGAATTGAACCACCAAAGCCAGGTGAAGTCAATTTCATGGGACTAGAAGCGAAATTCATTAAAGACGACGCCCTTCAAGTCACTCTTCTAGTAAGAAACGGTAGTGAAAAGGAAATTAAATTAGAACAAATCCCGTTAATCGTTGAAGATAAAGATGGCGATGTCATTGCTAAAGGCGGGTTTAAATTGGAAGATTTTAAAGTACTTCCGAATACGAGCAAACCGTGGAATTTCATATTCCCTAAAGAGCTCATATTAAAAGAAAATGCTGACCTTTCAAGATGGAAAGCTTACCCACCACAAAAATAATCAACAAGAAACGCAAACAGGCAAGTCATCTTAAGAGGTGACTTGCCTAAATTTTCTTCAAAAAGCATCAAACAGAAATCTATATGAAGTTATTATACATTTCATTTATTAATCAAGGGTTTCTTTTTGCATCTCGATATTTCTTTTAATGAGATCGTAAACATTCAGCTGATGATCTCGGGTTAGTTTTTCATTAACTTTAAGCTGGTGCAAAAAGTAACTAGATGCAAAGCCGACAAATGCACTTTTGGCGATCCCTAACTGTTTTGCTTTTTGTTCAATTTCATTAAATAATTGTTCATCAATCGTTATAGTTAGTTTCTTTTTAGACAACTTAGCTACCCCCTATTTTATTATCATAATCGTCAAAAAAGTAAATGTAAAGGTTTTATACTGCTTCGACTAATAACTATATGTAGCTTGGGAGGAACAATCAATTGAGTAAACTATTCCGTACATACATAATTTCTCATATTATATTATTATTTGCTATACTTTTGCAAGTACCGGCAAGCGCAGTCACAATTGAAGAGATCAAACCAATCATTGAACAGAACTATTTTCAAGAGGTTGATGATCAACTTTTTAATCAACCAATCGATGAGATTTTTAACTCTCTTGACCAATATAGCAAATATTTATCAGATGAAGAATTAAACCAATTTCAAAACAATATTAACCAATCATTTGTGGGAATCGGTATTGTTTTTAGTATGGAAGATGATGGAGCTTTCATACAAGAAGTCATTGCTAATTCACCTGCAGAAAATTCAGGTCTTAAAAATAATGACATAATAATTGAGGTTGAAGGTACTTCTTTAAAAGGCAAAACGAATGACGGTGTAAGTGAACTTATTTTAGGTCCGGAAAATACATCTGTCAATCTAGTTGTTTTACGAAACGGAGAAAAGCTTAATGTAGTAGTGACAAGGAAAAAAGTACAAATTCCTAATGTTACATCAGAACTACTCGCTGAAAATATCGGTTACTTGAAAGTTCAGTCGTTCTCAGACAATTTAATTGAATTAATTATTAACGAGAAAAATAAATATAAGGACGCTAATGCCTGGATTATTGATTTACGCAATAACGGTGGAGGCTATCTAGATGTTGCACAAAAAATGCTTGGTATGTTCAAGAATGTCAAATACACATTAGTCGCTCAATTTAAAGATAAATCTTACAATTTGTTGGCGACTAAACAGAGTGATCAATTCACTGAGCCTGTTAACTTATTAGTTAATCGCAATAGTGCCAGCGCTTCAGAAATCGTAGCCGCGGCATTAAAAGACTACGAAAAAGCTATGTTATTTGGCGAAACAACCTATGGAAAAGGTCGCATGCAAACTATTTATGACGTCCCAAGCGGTGGTGCTGTCATTTTAACAGTTGCAACATTTTTATCACCTTTAGGAAATGAAATCGACGGGATCGGTGTTGAGCCTCATTTAACAACAGAGCTGCCATTAGAAGATGCGCACTGGAACCATATACTTGCACTACTCACTTACGACGTTTTTGATCATTTAATTAATATACCAGTAGAGCATCATTTCAAAATTATGTTAAATCAAAGCGTCGATTTAACCACATTTAAAGAAAAGATTCATTTAGTCACTCTCGGAGGAGAACTCGTTGATTTTAAAGTTAAACAAATAGGTCAAAAGCGATATGAAATAATTCCACTTGAACCATTACAACGAGGTGGCGAATACGCGATTATCATTCACCCTGGTTGGGAAAGTGTGAAGGGCATTAAAGCAACAGATGGAGTCATGGTAAGAATAAGTGTGGAGAAATAAATTAACTTTTAAGTGGCTGGGACATAAGTAAATTGACTTTGACTGAAACCGAACAATTTCTAAACTAGCGTAGGAAATATACGTAGACTCCTGCGGGAGGAATGGCATAGGTGAGACCCCACAGTGCGATAGCACGAGGAGGCTCACCAGCCACCCGCGGAAAGCGAAGTATATTTCCGGAGCGGGTTAAGTGCACTATTCAAATTGTTCGGTTTTAAGTCTTGTAAAAACCTTTTGACCCAGCCTCTTTTTATTTTAACAAGCATTTTTTATAAAAAAAAAGACCACCCTACTTCCGTATGGGCGGCAAATAAAAAGATAGCGTCTACATAAAAAACCTTATGATCGAGGCTAATTCCATTTTATTATAGTTATAAAACAATGACAATAGATTATAGATTGATAAATAAAAAAATAAAACGGTTACAAAATCAAGCTTTAATAATTTATTTTTTCAAGTTATTATAAATTATATTAATTAATAATAATTCTAATTACTATAAAATAGGTCATTCGTCCCTACGCAAATAGGAAAATATGTTCAAGGATTCTTATTTCTATTAACAGAATTAATCAAGTGTAAGAAAATTTTAAAAATTTAGGGAGGAATGTTTATGAAAAAAACTTTTGTTGCACTACTTACTCTTTTATTTATTTCTTTTATTTCAATGACTTCCTTTGGTGAAACAGAAAACGAAGAGTATTTTTCTGTCGTACTCAATAACAATGCAAAAGTTGAACAGTTTATGCAAGATCTAGCCTCAACTAACGCTGAAGTTGTTTACGAGGTTCCTGAGATTGGCTACTATCAAGTAAAAGGTACAAAGTCAGATTTAAATCAAATTAAAGGATTTAAAACTGTTACATCAGCCAGTCGTTCTGTGTCATGGAGTTCTCCAGAATTTAAGCGTGTTGAATTTGCTGGTGATTTAAATCTATTAGAAGAAGATACATCTAGAGCCATGCCCGCATTTTGGGATATTCAATGGGATATTAAACGGATTACTGAAAATGGAGCAAGCTTCGATCTTCATACAGGCTCACATGATACTGTCGTAGCTGTCATTGACACTGGAATCAATCCATTCCATATTGATTTAGCTCCTAACTTAGTAGCTGGCTCAAAAAACTTTGTCCCAGCTGGTGGGTTCCGTGGAGAAGAACCGTATGAAACTGGTGATCCAAACAACTTTATTGACTTACATGGACACGGAAGTCATGTTTCTGGCTCTATTGCTGGAGCTGGAAATGGTATGTATGGTGTTGCGCCTGATCTAGGCATTCGTGCTTACCGTGTGTTTGGAACGAGTTCAGCTGAATCAGCTTGGATTTATAAAGCGATGATTGCGGCAGCGGATGATGGTTCAGACGTATTATCAATGAGCCTAGGTGGTATTAATATTTTTGGTCAGATTTTCGTTAAAAATCCTGATACAGGAAAATGGGAGAATGCAGGTAACGATGTAGCTGATTATATCGCCTACAAACGTGCAGTTAAATATGTAGAAGATAAAGGTGCTATTGTTGTAACATCTTCTGGTAACGACGCACTTGATGTAAGAGATAATAAAGCTTTAATGGAATTTATTAATGCTGAATACGGTTCAGATGAAGTGCAGTTCCGTGGTACTGCAAAAACATTGCCAGCCGAACTTCCAGGTGTTATTAATGTATCAGCAACAGGCCCTAATGACGTTTTAGCTGTTTATTCTAACTACGGTTCTGGTGCCATTGATATTGCTGCTGTTGGTGGGGATACACGTCTTTATGACCAATATGCAGCTGAAGGCCGACTAGACGAATATTTAGCAAACAATATGCACTATAATGAATTTACATTAAGTGCTGATAATGCTAGTCCTACAGGTTACTACTTTAGTGTTGGTACTTCTATGGCAACACCTAAAGTTTCAGCTGTTGTAGGTTTAATTATTGATCAACATGGCGGAAAACTTAAGCCTTCACAAGTTAAACACTTATTATTTAAAAAAGGTGTTGACGCCGTTAAAGGGAAAGACCGCCAATACTTCGGTAACGGGCACTTAAACGCATATAAAGCTTTACAATAGTTTTGGAAGTGAGTGGAGCTTTCGCCAAATGACGGCGAAAGCTCCATTTTTTATGCATAATCTATTCCAAAATATTTATCAGCCAATTTTGACCCATTATCGGCCAGTTTTCACCCATTATCAGCCAATTTTTAAGACTTATCAGCCAATTCCCTCAGTTTATCAGCCGATTTAGAGATTTATCAGCCAAATTTAAATTTATCAGCCATTGTGGTTTTAAGTTCTCCTTAATCATTAGAACGAACTGCTCACTATTCTTTTTTTAGATTAAATTTCTTTTCACCTAAAATTAAATAAGCTAAATCATCACGATCGTGGCTGAGTAGTTCTTTTCTCTTAATCAGATAAAAAGCAATTCCAATTATAATCCAAACTAATAGGGCAATGAGCGATTCTTTCCCTAATGCTGCAGGAGAATTAGGATATAAAAGTAAGCCTAGAAACGAGATACTTGAAATCATTCCAAGCAGAGCCACGACCTTACGCCAAGGTGAGACGATATTAATTTTCTCATCATATTTCGGATCCTTTTTACTCCATTTGAGCATTTTGTAAGCTGTAAATGTTGTGTAAAAGTATGCAATTGAAACTCCAACAGATGACATATCAACAATCCAACCTAATACATTACGCCCAAACCACGGGGCAATAACCGCCACCATAGCTGCAAAAATAATTGCGACATAAGGTGTGTTATTTTTTGAATGAAGCTTTGCAAACATACTTGGTAAAACTATTCCACGTGCCATTGCGAATAACACACGACTTGATGAAATTAAAAAGCCATTTAGTCCTGTAAAAATCCCCATCGTAAGCGCAATGACTAAAATAATCATTCCACCCGTCCCTAACACATCTTTGACAACCGTACCCGTACCCCATATAAGTTCTGCGCTAGAGGTTTCTTGCCAAGGGGCTGCAACGGCTGTCGCTGTTATCATAAAAGAGTAAATAATAGCAGCAAATAAAATGGCTAGCATAATTAAAGTTAGTGCCTTTTTAGATGAAAATTTAAACTCCTCTGCCGCTTGTGGGACATTATCAAATCCGACATAGGCAAATGGTGCAATCGCAACAATGGTTAGAACCGCAGCCATTGACGATATTTCCGGTTTGAAAAGTGGCGTCATATTTTCAAAAGATGTTACAGGATTTGCAGTCATCAATCCAGCTATACTAAACACACCAACTACAAGAATCATACAAAAAATAAACTGCATTCTTCCAGACAACCCGCCACCTTTTATATTAACTAAGGTGAAAATTAATACGATTGTCGTAACGATAATTATTTCGGTAAAATAAACATCCCACCCAGCGACTTCATACATTTTCCAACGTTCGATCGCATTCGGGAAAACGAACTTAAACATTAGAGCAAACGCTGTTGCATTTAAAGCAACAATACAGATGTAACCTAAAGTTAAAAACCACCCACTAATGTATGCATGTACACGGTTTAAACTTAAAAAAGCATAAGCAAATTCGCCACCAGATACCGGATAGTTCCGAATTAAAACACCATAACTAATCGCGATAATAGCCATTAACACAGCTCCGATTGTCAATCCGAGAATAACTCCTAATGGCCCTGCTTCATTCATCCAGTCAGCTGGTAATACAAAAGATCCCCAACCAATTGAGGAGCCCAATGCAATGGCCCATACCCAATGTGGCTTCAAAGTTTTAGATAACTTTCTCCTCGTCAAATCATTACTCAAAATAAGTAAACTCCCTTGTTTAGTTTTTATATATTATTAAATAAAAAAACAGATAAATAAATCTTACCATTTTTAAAATTCAATTAAAAAAGCCCACTTACGTTATAAAACTTAATAAATATTAGTTATCTTGAGAACACCCCAAATTATTATGCTTAAATAGCTTTAGAGAATCTAATATCATTAAATATGTCGTTTTATGGGAAAAATCAGATTATTTTATGAAAAATATCTTTTATTCCAACCTAAAAATTATTAAATAATTAAAGTATAAACTCGTCTAATAGTGTCAAATATGTTGACAAGAAAGGCGAGTGAACATCATGCGCAAATTTTTCTTCTTTACCATTGCAATAATAATTTATATCGCTGCAACAACTGCTTACCAATATTTCGACCTGATCAATCAAACAATCCAAACTAATATTGAAAATACACCAGACTTAGCATATATCAATGAAAAAGAGCCAATACTATCAAACGAAATCACTTATTCTTTGACAAATAATACAAACGACACTAACCGTTATGATGAATTAATTACTAAATACGAGAATAGATTTAATGAATTAGAGCAAAATATATTAAACGATCTTAGTAACTTAAGAGAAGAGATTTTAGAAAATATGAGTAAAAATATGAATGCTTTTAATTTTGGTATGAAGTTATTACAATACGAAAAAAAGATTAGAACACTTGAAGAACAAGCTGATCAGCAGTTCTCAGTTTTTCACGATAATCTAATCGATGATTTGAAAGAAAATGACTTCTCAACAGATATAGCAGAAGACTTTGAAAAAAAGTATATCAGCACAAAGGCAAGAGTTAAACGTGACATTATTAAACAAGCAAATTCATGGTTAAGTGACAGTGAAGAATTTTAAATAGGAGGCACGGAATACCGTGAAACAAATTTCTGTTTATAACAAAGGATTACGGAAGCTTGCTGATCGTGAATGGGTCATGCTGAAGAAAGAAGCTAAGCAACACGGAATAAACAAACAAGAAATACGTACTTTTTTACAAAAAAACGACCCGGAACAATTATAAAAAGACCACATCTTTCGGTTTAATAACCTTTAAGATTGTGGTCTTTATTTTGGTTCATGATCAATATTCAAATGTTGTTGAGCAATTTTTGCCGCATCAACAAATGCGTACTGTTCTCTTGTTCCACCTTGTTCAATCGCTTTTTCAAGAATCAAAAGTTCCGATAACATCGTGTTTAGTGCATCAATTACTTCCTTCTCCGTATCAGTAAATTGTTCCTTTGGCGAATCAATTTCCTCATAATGATAATTAATCCACTCTATCGTAAAATCGCCTGGCGCCTCACGATCAATCCAGCCATCGATTAAATCTTCATAACATTCCTTCGCAGAATAATAAAACGTCTCACCGACTCCCTCAGGAATATGAGATTGATCACCACCGAAGAACGGAAGTCGCATCACAATTAATGCAACAAGAAGCCAAAACCACCACGTTCTCCAAAATGGTTTTGTGAAGTCTCCTTCTGCAATTCTTTTCAACGTTTAGCCTCCCTTCCTTCTTTTAAAATAAAATCACTTTATTATTATAGCACTTCCAATAAAACTAACCACTATACATCTTTTTTGTAAATTTTCAAAGTCTTCTTATAAGTGTCTACAAAAAAGGGTATAATAGTATACAGATAGCTTTTCTATACTCGATTTATTTTTCTGATTATATTAAAATTAAAAACAGATTGCCTAAACCTTACATAGAGAGTGGGTGTATACATTGCCAAGTGGAAAGTGGTTCCGAATCGGATACGGTATCATCATAGTGATGATCATCATTTATTTAGCAACTAAAATAGACTTCATTTTTAAACCAATTTTTGTTTTAATTCAAACATTATTTACACCAATCATCATTGCAGGACTATTATATTATTTAATCCGTCCACTCGTCGATTTTTTAGCTAAAAAAATGCCCCGACCCCTCGCGATATTTCTCGTGTTTTTAACAGGGCTTGGGATTATGACAGCTTTAGTAATCGTCGTTTATCCTGAAATGGAAAAACAAATTAACAACTTCTCAGAAAATTTGCCTGATTATATCGACACCGTAAACACATTTTTATTGAATGTCCAAAATAGTGATTGGTTTGCACGAATTTCGCCAGAACAAGATGCCATTACTGAATGGTTGAGAAATTTAGAAGGGCGCCTTGATGATATTTTAGCTACATTAACGACTCAAATAACAAAATATGTAGCAATTATCGCTAACATTTTGATCATCATGGTTATTGTTCCGTTCATCTTATTTTATTTATTAAAAGATGGTGAAAAACTTCCAAAACGTGTGTTAGGATTTATTCCCGAAAAATATCGCATCGATGTTGATAACATTTTAGATGACATGGATGATGCATTAAGCTCTTATATCCAAGGTCAAGTCATCGTCAGCGTCTGTGTTGGAGTATTAATTTATATCGGGTATTTAATTATTGATTTACCGTTTGCGTTAATCTTAGCAGCCCTTGCGTTAGTGACGAACTTCATTCCATTTATCGGACCTTGGATTGGGACAGCACCTGGTGTCATCGTCGGGTTGTTACATTCACCTTTTCAAGCGTTACTCGTCGTCATCGTCGCAGTCGTTGCCCAACAAATTGAAAGTAATTTAATTTCACCACAAGTAATGGGACGGAAATTACGAATTCATCCGATTACAATTATTTTCTTATTACTTTTCGCTGGACGATTTGGCGGTATAGTTGCCATGATTATCGCCGTTCCAACTTATGCTGTCATTAAAGTAATTGTGAGTCATACTTATCGGATCATTAAGCTTCGTAATAGAGGGGCTTATGATTGATTTTGAAGTCATTAGAATAAATTGATCCATGTAAAAAACTGCATCCCCGATTGTTATTATTTTTAGAACAGGGGTGCAGTTCTTTTTTTTCAAGTCCCATCTATTCAATTTTATTAAATTGGTTGGAACTCATCTCCGTCAGTATTCGTTACAGTTAGTTCACCTTTAATTTTATCTATACCGATAAGAATATATGAGTTTGTCTCGTTAGTTTCTTCTATTTTTTCCTCAACTGTAATTGTTGTTCGATCACTAGTAACATCCGCTCCTTTGAAAATAAATGAATGATCACTAGTTCCTGATGAAACGACTACCATCTTTTTACCTTCAGCAATTGTAAATACTTTATATCCACGCACATCACTATGGGCCGTTTGTAATTGCTCAACATAACTTTTCACTTCACCTGTCTCACTTAACCGATTTTTCTCTAGCACCCATGTTTTGGTTCCACAAGCACTTAGAAAAATTAACGTGAAAACAAATAGTATGCGGAATAATTTTTGCATGATTAGCCTCCTTTGATTCTTGTATTAAAATCGTAGTAACCTTTTCGTAATTTTCCAGGCAAAAAATAGTGTTACGAGTGCTCCAAGCCAGTAGACTACGATTTTCAATGTTTGTGGAGAATCATACGCAACAATTCCACCGATTAATAATCCACCGAACAGTGTAGCACATAGTGGAATCCCGATCGCAAAAATTGGTCGTAAAGAGCCAATCATGAGAAATTCTCCTGCATATTCTGACTGCGCGTATTTATAAGCGGTCAAGCCGAGATAGAAAAATATGACGGTCGCAATAAATGGAACCCATAGATTAGAATCAGACATCGTATTTAAATAACTAAACCAAAATAAATCCTCAAATATGAATTCATTAGAGACAAGAGCTGTTGCTGACAGTCCGTGAGTTTCAAAGAGCGCTGCTAGTAAAAATAGAAAACCTTGAGGTAAAACTAAAAAGATAATCGACAACGAGATTTGCGAACGCATATCCCCACTAATTGCTCCCATGACCATCGCTAGTGAATAAATGACTAAATAGCCAAGCAGTGGTGAAAAAAATGTTTGGAACAGCTCCAAATGATCTAGAAGAAAACTAAACTTCGATTGATATATGACAAAATATGTGAGCCAAAACATTGGGACGTATGAAAGTAAGATGACAAGTGCTCCAAATGTATATTTTGTCAAAAACATTTGCGTCTTAGAATAAGGCAACGCCATAGAAAAATCGTGACGCCTTGACCCTTTTTCTAAACCGACTAAAAAACCTGCAAGCAAAATAATTAACAACACTGCAGAGAAGCCTAGAAATTCCGCTGAAAAAAGGTAGTTAATTTCAAAATAAGCATTTTCTGTCCACTGCGGGTAGTTTTTATTCATCTGTTCCCACATATCAATTCTTAATGCCGCCTGAATTGGGAATCTAATGACGAACAATATGAGTACCGCAAAGCTCATAATGGCTGCATGTTTCCACTCTTTCATCCATAACGCTTTAGGTAGCATATAGATCACCTCCGAGTTTCGCTACGAAGATATCTTCGAGCGTAAGTGGTAATTCTTCATACAATATTGGGTCGGCATTTTTTATTAACGCTTCTGTTTCCACATCATCTTTTTCTAAAATTAAAATAGATACTCGCCCTGATTGATTTAAAACTTCTACACGATTTTTGATCTCATCAGGTAAATGAGTTTGGAAAGCTACTTGAATTTTGCGGTACTGACTTTTTAACTGGTCCATTTCCATTTGCGTATCAACCGCCCCATCTTTCAAAACGATAATATGATCTGCCATTTTTTCAAGCTCATCTAATCGGTGAGAAGAAATAATGACAGAAACGTTATGATCCGCCACTTCCTCTGCAATGAACTGCAAAATTTGCTTTTTGATGATGACATCTAATCCGTCTGTCGGCTCATCTAATAAAATATAGGAAGCATTCGTTGAAAAAGCGAGAATTAGAGAAAACAAAGCCTTTTGCCCTTTAGAAAAATACTTAATCTTACCTTGTTTTTTGAAATTAAACCTTCTTAATAAATCATAAAAATAAATTTCGTCAAACTTGTTGTAAATTACTTTATAAAACTTTACGATTTCTGTTATCGAGTAAGTTCTAAGAGCATCTGTAGAGTCAGGTACAAAAACGACATCCTTTTTAACTTCAGGAAATTTGAACACATCTTTTTCATTAATATAAATTTGACCTGTTGTTGGTTGAAGAATCCCCGAAATCATTCTAAGAAGCGTCGTTTTCCCAGCACCGTTTCTACCTACAATCCCGATAATTGTCCCTTCATTTAATTGAAAATGAACATCTTTTAATATCGTTTGATTGTGGATTTTTTTAGATACATTTTCGATTTTTATCATTCTTCTCCCCCCATCCTTTCAAAACATTCGTCTACCCATGACTTCATTTCCTCACGCTCTATACCAATTAATATTGCTGAGTCAACGAGCTGTTTGATCTTTTCTTTCAATAACTCCACTTCCTTTTTCTTCAAAAGCTCTGAAACCCCTTCATTAACAAAAGTCCCTTTACCACGATATGTGACAAACACACCCTCACGTTCAAGCTCTTTGTACGCTTTACTCACGGTGTTCGGATTCACCATCAATTGTGCAGACATCTCTCGAACAGAAGGCACTTGATCACCCGAAATAACAACACCTTGTAAAATCCTTGCTCGCACCTGACTAATAATTTGCTCATAAATCGGCTCGTTGCTAGTCGGATCCAAAATGATGTGCAATACAATCACCTCACTTAATTGTGTTAAGTGTACTACATTAACTAATACACTTGCAACACTTTTTGTGAAAATAATTAAAACGCCCTAAAAATTAGAGTTGAAATCTAACTTTTAAGGCGATTTCTATTGAGTTCTTGGTTTGTGGAGGGGTTAGCTTCGGCTGGTGCGGGGGAAGCTTCGGCCGTTGTGAGAGCAACTTCGGCCGTTCGTGCGCTCAACTTCGTCCGTCATGCGCTTAACTCCGACCGTCGTGCGCTTAACTCCGACCGTCGTGCGCTTAACTCCGACCGTCGTGCGCTTAACTCCGACCGTCGTGCGCTTAACTCCGACCGTCGTGCGCTCAACTTCGACCGTCATGCGCTTAACTCCGACCGTCGTACACTTAACTTCGACCGTCGTGCGCTCAACTTCGACCGTCATGCGCTTAACTCCGACCGTCGTGCGCTCAACTCCGACCGTCGTACACCCAACTTCGACCGTCGCGCGTTCCCTTTAGTTGAAGTGCCTTTTTTTCTTATTAAACTGTTGAATTTTCTTAATATATTCAAAATCATTAAAATATTTGAAGTTAAGGTGGTAAACTCGATTGCTCGTATTCCCTGTATACTCCAACCCCGCTCTATTCAACAACTGCTTTGCGGCTGCGCTAGACTCCAACCCAGTAAACCACCTAAACTGACGATTCGTAATCTCGCTACCAAACAATAAAAAATAGTCTTTCAACATATACGTATGCGCATCACGCGATCTCACTCCGCACTGCATACATTGCCAATTCCGGTTCACACGTTTCACGGACAGTGAACCACATTCATAACAAATGCCACCTACCGAAATCTCGTTTGGGTGCACTTTCGTACGCGCGAAAATATCTGCTACATATGGTGTATTTTCACGTAACATCACTTTGCCTAAGGAACGAGCTTGTCCCATTGTTAACACTTCATGTTTAAAATGTTGATCAATCTCCCGTAGTTTACTAGCTAACCGCGGAAGAGAAATAATTCGATTTTGATAATATTCTCGGTCTGACGTTTTTAGTAACGCCCTTGAGTTCGTTATGACAACTAACGGTACAATCGGAAGCTCCGGAAAATCATGCTGCTCTAACCATAACTGAAGTTGATATTTCTGTTCCTGCACTTGCAACACAGGGTCATCATACACTTGATTGGTCGAACTTTTCCTCTGAATAACCTGATTAAAATCTTTTGAAAAAGTAATCTCCCCAGCATAATTTTTCGAATCCATAATGACACCATATCGGGTTGTATAAAGAAACGTATCCATCTGGAAAAAATTTTGATGATAAGGAAGGCGAATCTGATGAAGAACATAATGAGGAAAGTTCAGCTTACCGAGCGGATATTTCAGCTGCTGTTCACCGAAATAACCCGATCGCTCCCGAGCCAGCAACTCTTCAACGTAAGAGAATTGTGCATGACCTTCAGGCGTTCTCATAAACATTTGTTCCAATTGAAGTTGGAAAGGTAGGATTTTTACATCATTTAGATGCATGAGAGGACCTCCTTGAAATGTTATAATATAATGAAGGATATAATTATTATTTTACAAATATTATCACTTTTTGCAATAAAGGAGCTAAACGATGAATATTGAAAAATTAAAAGCCATCTTCCCACAATTAATAGAACTTGAACAACAAGATACAAACTACTTCACTTTTACATATGAAGAAAAATTATACGGAATCCCAAAATCTAAACTAAACGACGAACAACGCACACTACTAGAAGCAGTTACCGAACAACTCCCAGCACACACAACTGAAGAACAACAATGGCTTAGCTTCTTAACTAAGAAACAAACAAACGCACCAAAGAAACTAAAAAACTACCGCTTCATCTTTATAAAATTTAACCAACCATTACAAGACGTCGCTTCATTTCGCGAATCATTACAACAAATATTAAACAAAAAAATTATCTTTCTATGGGATCACTTCGCCCAAGTCACATTACTAGAAGAAATTAAACAACCCGACGAGACGATTAACTTCACCGAAATCATCGACGTCATGAGCGAAGACCTAGATACGAACATGAAACTATATATAAGCGATATCGAACACGACCTAACCTATGCACCAACACTCTACCTTTGGATGCAACAAACCGCTTCAACGATATGGAAATTCTCGAACAACCGAATAACCGAACAAAAAGATAGCATCATACCAATGATCACACACCTATTCAAACAACAAGACCAAAACATGTTCATCAAATCCATACTAAAAGATAGCACACAAGAACCCGAACTACTCGAAACAATCAAAGCCGTCATCGAATGCCATGGCAACGTCTCACTCACAGCCAAACAACTATACATGCACAGAAACAGCGTCCAATATCGAATCGACAAATTTTACGAAATGACCGGAAACGACCTCCGCCAATTCAGCGACTCCATCCGCGTCTATCTAGCAATTTTACTCTACGAGGCCAATTAATACTTTTGAAAAAGACCACTGCCCCGCACCATATCAAGCTGTTATCTATTAAACTAATAACGGACCGGGATAGATACAAAGACTTCCAAAACCTTCGCTCCAGCAAACCCCCAATTCCTGCCCCCCATCACAATTGCACAAACAATTCCGGCAATTTTGTGCAACATACATATTTCAACTAACCTCCCTTTCATTTAAACTATAACTATATACAAAAAGGGAGGATTTTTTGATGGCAGAATTACGTTTAGAAAATATTAATAAAGTTTATGACAAAGATGTCCATGCCGTACAAGATTTTAACTTACATATAGAAGATAAAGAATTCGTCGTTTTCGTTGGACCATCTGGTTGCGGTAAATCAACAACTCTACGAATGATTGCAGGACTAGAAGAAATTACATCAGGTGATCTTTACATTGATGATGAGCGCATGAACGATGTCGCGCCAAAAAACCGTGACATCGCAATGGTATTCCAGAACTATGCACTTTATCCGCATATGAACGTGTATGACAATATGGCTTTTAGCTTAAAACTTAGAAAAGTGAAGAAGAAAGAAATTGACGAACGCGTTAGACAGGCGGCAGCTATTCTTGGTTTGGAGGAACTACTGAAACGTAAACCAAAAGCATTATCAGGTGGACAACGTCAACGTGTCGCGTTAGGTCGTGCGATTGTGCGGGATGCGAAAGTATTCTTAATGGATGAACCATTATCTAACTTAGATGCAAAACTACGTGTGCAAATGCGCGCAGAAATTCAAAAACTACACCAGCGCTTACAAACGACAACAATTTACGTTACTCATGACCAAACAGAAGCGATGACAATGGCAACACGTCTTGTCGTTATGAAAGACGGACTCATTCAACAAGTCGGATCACCGAAAGAAGTTTATGATAAGCCAAACAACATTTTCGTTGGTGGATTTATTGGTTCTCCTGCAATGAACTTTTTCAGAGGACAGCTTACTGAAGATGGCATGATGATTGAAGACGTTAAAATTGGTATTCCAGAACAGCAAATGAAAGCATTGAAAGAACAAAACTACGTTGGAAAAGAGCTCGTTCTCGGTACACGCCCAGAACATTTATTAGACGATGCAGATTTTCTTTCTAAACACGAAAAACAATCATTCACAGCAAAAATTGAAGTAGCAGAATTAATGGGGTCTGAAACGTATTTATACTCTAGTCTTGGTGCACAAGAATTTATCGCTCGTGTCGATGCAAAATCAACATTAGGTGCTGGGCAAGATATAACACTTGCCATCGATATAGAGAAAGCCCACTTCTTCGACCCAGAAACAGAACAACGAATCGACGTTGAACCGAAAGAAACGTTAGAATCAGTAAAATAGCATCATGCCGGTTCCAGTTTTTATGACCAACCCCCCCACATGATTACCGGAACCTTATTATAGAAAAAACTTGGGAGATTCATCCCAAGTTTTTTATTTATCCATATATAACCGTTACATTCGGGTGATTATTTAAAATACTTGCTGGGAAGTCTTCTGTTACTTCACCTGAAAAGAGGCGCTCTAATGCTTCTTTTTTATTCTCACCGAAAGCGAGCAGGACAATTTTTTTACTTTCCATTATGGATTCAATTCCCATCGTAATCGCGTGAGTTGGAACTTCTTCAATCGTTTCAAAAAATCGTGCATTTGCTTCGCGCGTTGATGAATCAAGCTCAACAATTTGTGTTCGTGAATTAAAACTTGTTCCTGGTTCGTTAAAACCGATATGGCCGTTTACACCAAGACCGAGAATTTGTAAATCTGTCGGTCCGAGCGTCTTTAACTTCTCTTCAAAACGTTCACATTCTGCTTCTAAGTCTTCCGCAACACCGCTTGGAATATGAATATTTTCTTTTTTCATATCCACATGCTTAAATAACTTTTCTTGCATGAAGTAATAATAACTTTGTGAATGAGATGGTGCTAACCCGACATATTCATCGAGATTAAATGTTGTCATCTTAGAAAAACTAATGACGCCTTGGTCGTGTAATTTAATTAAATTCTCATATAATCCAATCGGTGTACTACCTGTTGCTAAGCCTAAAACTGAATTTTCCTTAGCTGTCATTTGCTCTTTGACCATGTCACACGCTTTTTCACTTAATTGTTCATACGTATCAACTTTTATCAATTCCATTTATAATCCCCTCACATAACTTAATATCCCTTTGCAATACGTTTGTTTAATATTGAATTGATCATCGACGATTAAAAAGTCGGCGTCTTTTCCTTCTTTTATACTACCTTTTCGATCAAAAATTGCCAACTGTTTCGCAGGATTTATTGAAGCCATTTGTATCATTTCTACAAACGTTGCACCTGTTGCTTTCATGAAGTGGCGCACTCCTTCATCCATCTTTAAAATACTTCCCGCTAACGTTCCATCTGCAAGGGTTGCCATCCCATTTTTAACCGTCACTTCTTGCCCGCCTAACGTATAGGTGCCATCATCCTTACCTTTCGCACGCATTGAATCAGTAATTAACATGAGACGTTCAGGTCCGATTGATTGATATAAAATAGTCAACATTTCATCTGAGATGTGGATTCCGTCGGCAATAATCTCACTGTACAAATCTTTTATTAATATCGCCGCCCCAACAGCTCCGACATCGCGGTGGTGAACACCATTCATCGCGTTGCATAAATGGGTCAGTTGACTGACGCCGCGCTCTACTGCTTGAACGATTTCTTTATAGTTAGCATCTGTATGTCCCGCCGAAACATTAACACCATTTTCAACTAAAAACTTAATAAAGCTACCATCTTCATCGAGCTCCGGAGCAATCGTCATCGTTTTAATTAATCCGTTCGCTTTTTCCAAAAAACGTTCAGCAACTTCTCGGTCTGGGGTTAAAATATCTTTTTCCGGTTGTGCCCCTGCTTTACTTTTTTCAATAAAAGGTCCTTCGATATGGAGTCCGATAATTTCCGCTTCACCTGGCTGACTCTCATAATCTCGCACTCTTTCAATCGCACGCTCTAGATCGTGGAGTGGGTTTGTAATCGTTGTCGCGACAAAAGTAGTCGTTCCTTCAGCAGGTAAAGCTTGTGCCATCGTTCGTAAAGCCGCTTCATCATCGTCCATCACATCATACCCTAACGCTCCGTGAATATGACCATCAATAAACCCAGGCACTAAATTCAAACCAGCACCGTCAACGATATCGATGTCATCCTCGTCGATTGATGTGTCGCTTATTTTTTCAATTTTTCCGTCACGAACTAAGATGGATCCGTCGTTAATTACTTCTTTTTCCGCATAAATGTTAATATGTTCAATAATAATAGATTTCATTTAAATCACCATCTCTTGAATTTTTATTTTAAAATAATATTATAATCATCGTAATTTTATTTCATTCTTCTTAATTACATATTATAATAGAAGTAACTGATTTAAAAGGTGTAACCGCTTTTAATATTTAATAAAGGAGGTCATCCATGTGATTGTGCCGATCTTTTTTGACAAGCTTAAAGAGATTGTTGGTGAGCAGTATATCGAGCGGACTGAAGCAGGGCTTCTCGCCTATTCATATGATGCGACACCGAACTTCCAGGCAAAACCTGATGTCGTTGTCAGTCCAGAAAACACCGAACAAATCTCACAAATCGTTAAACTTTGTCAAGAATATCATGTACCTATTGTACCAAGAGGTTCAGGGACAAATCTAGCAGCAGGAACGACCCCAACACAAGGTGGACTCGTTCTACTTTTTCACCGTTTAAACAACATATTAGAAATTGATGAAGAAAATTTAACGATTACCGTCCAACCGGGTGTTATAACTAAAACAATTGACGAAGTTGTCGTATCAAAAGGACTATTTTATCCCCCAGACCCAAGCTCGATGAAAATATCGACAATTGGTGGAAATATTAACGAAAACTCTGGTGGTTTACGTGGTTTAAAATATGGTGTCACTAAAGACTACATATTAGGGTTAGAAGTCGTCCTTCCAAATGGAGACGTCATTCGAACGGGTGGAAAGTTAGCTAAAGATGTTGCAGGTTATGATTTAACGAAGCTGTTTGTCGGCTCAGAAGGAACACTTGGCATCGTGACAGAAGCAACGTTAAAACTAATTCCCCTTCCTGAGTCGAAGAAAACATTGCTGTCAATCTATGATTCTATGGAAAAAGCAGCAGATACCGTCTCTAAAATTATTGCTAATAAAGTGACACCAGCGACTCTGGAATTTATGGATCAACCGACGATTCGTGCGGTTGAAGATTACAGTCATCTGGGCCTTCCTATTGAAGCTGAAGCTGTTCTTTTAATTGAACAAGATGGACCTGCTGAAATCGTTGAGCGTGACATCGCCTTAATCGAACAAATCTGTATTGACCAAGGGGCTCTCGATGTAAAAGTTGCGACAACTGAAGAAGAAGCAGAAGGCCTCAGAGAAGGTAGACGTGCAGCCCTATCAGCGATTGCAAGCTTAAGTCCGACAACGATTTTAGAAGATGCGACGGTGCCAAGGTCAGAAATTGCGAACATGGTACGTGCGATTAATTCAATCGCCGAAAAACATGACGTCAAAATCGCAACTTTTGGCCACGCAGGTGACGGTAACTTACATCCAACTTGCATGACAGATGCCCGCGATGAAGATGAAATGAAACGCGTCGAAGAAGCCTTCGCAGAAATTTTCGCTCACGCCATCAAGCTCGGTGGTACGATTACAGGTGAGCACGGAGTCGGTGAAATGAAATCACCATACTTAGCTTGGAAAATCGGCGAAGAAGGACTTCAGGCGATGAAAAATATTAAGCTCGCTTTTGACCCGAACAATCTGATGAACCCAGGCAAAATGTTCGCCAAAGATACGAGAAAACGGATTATTGTATAGGTTGATGGAAGAGCTATCTACGTGGTCGGAGTGTCTATCTACGTGGATTGAGCGTCTACCTACATGATTGGTGCGTCTACCTACATGATTAAAGCGGCCTATCTACATGATCTGTGCGACACCTTAAATATCAAGTTATGAAAGGCGGTGATTGGATGTCCATACAGGCAGCTTTTCAAGAACGAATAGAAGAAAACGAATTACTGAATTGCATGCGCTGTGGTTTTTGCCTACCAGCATGCCCGACATATATTGAAACCCAAAATGAAATACATTCACCTCGGGGAAGAATTGCCTTAATGAAAGCTGTTCGTGACGGTGATCTAACAGCATACGAACAGGTTGAAGATTCATTAAAAGTTTGTCTCGGATGTCGCGCATGTGAACCAGCTTGCCCAGCAGGAGTAAATTACGGGCATATGTTAGAGGAAGCACGGGCCATTTTTGCAGAGCATAAGAAAAAAGGTGTTAAAGAAAAAGTCGTTCGCAAAACAGTTTTTGATAGCTTATTTCCGAATCAAAAACGGATGGAGCAAGCAACAGGACTACTTTCCTTTTACCAAAAATCAGGTTTGCAAAAAGTCACCCGTAAGATTGGGTTTATGAAACTATTTCCTGAACATTTACGACAAATGGAAAAAATATTACCGACTGTACCGAAAAAAGAAAAGCAAAAAAATACAGTCACTTTCCCAGCCAAAGGTGAACGTAAAGCAACGGTCGCTATGTTTAAAGGATGCTTAATGGATACACTTTTCTATGAAACAAATAAATCAACGGTTGAACTACTTAATTTAGCAGGATGTGACGTCATTATTCCTGATTCCCAAAACTGTTGTGGCGCCCTTCACGGTCACAGTGGCGAGAAAGAAGGGTCACATAAACTTGCCAAGAAAAATATCGAAGCATTTGAGTCTGTGGAAGCAGAGTACATCATTACTAATGCTGGGGGTTGTGGAGCCTTTTTACACGATTATGATCACCTATTAAAAGATGATCCTGATTGGGCAGACCGTGCTGAAGCTTTTACTAAAAAAATAGTAGATTTCACATCAATTCTCGTAAAATGCAACTTTATAGAAGAACATGATCTCAGTGTTAACGACCAAATCGTCACTTATCAAGATTCGTGCCATTTACGCAATGTGATGGGTGTTTTCAATGAACCACGTCAATTAATTAAAGCGGTAGATGGTGCACAATATATCGAGATGAAGCATGCCGATCAATGTTGTGGGTCAGCGGGAATTTATAATATTACACAACCAGAAATGTCGATGCAAATATTAGATCATAAGATGGAACACGTTGAGAAGACAAAAGCGACGACGATTATTACGTCAAATCCTGGTTGTTTATTACAAATGAAATTAGGAATTGAGCGCGAACAAAAAACAGAAACGATGCGCGCTGTTCATATAGCAGACTTTTTACTAGAAGCATTAAAATAAAATGATAGTGTTTACATTATATATAGAGAGAAAAAACCGCCTGTACGACAACTGGGCGGTTTTTCATTTTCTATTAAAATATTTCCATTAATTCTTTTGTACTTGAAATAACTTTATTCGGAATCCCTGTTTCAGGCATTCTTTCATCAACTAATCCAGTTTCTTGTTGCCATTTTTCTTGTAAAAATTGATGAAATCCTTCTGTATTTTTTCGGTCGCCAATTTTGCGCTTCATAACTTCTTCAGGTAGGCGTCGATTAATGAAAATTGAGTCAATACCTTCTTCATTTGACATCACGATATCATGATCTATCCGGTCACCGACGTGAGCGACCAGTTCCCCTCGTTCTAAAAGCTCATTTAAAATGCGAGCATCAGGCTTCGCGTAGCCGCTCCTGTCAGGTGTAATAATCACATCAAACAAATCGTAAATCGCTAATTCTTTAAGAACCGGCGCTTGATATTTATAATAACCATTTGTCACAACGGCTAATTGATATCCACGTTTTTTCAAGTATTGTAGTGATTCAATGACGTACTCATCAAGCAAATAGATTTTCGGTTCGACACAATGTTTATTACAAATCTCTTCAACATTTACCTGTAAATCAATCTCGTATTCTTTTAATAAATCTATCGCAATTTCATCCCAGTTATAAGCTTCAACGATTTGACCTAATTGCATTTTTCTATTATGTTCTGACACGAGTAATTCCTTAAACGATTTTCCAGGGCCAAGCTTAGGAGAAATAAGCTCCTCAAGCTCTGGAAAAACGTGTCCAACAAAAGGGTTTTGCATTAACGTGCCATCTAAATCAAAACTAATCCACTTCATTTATTTAAGAGCTCCTTCTGTTAATCCATCCATAAATTGTCGAGATGCGAATAAAAAGGCGATAATCATCGGTAATGATGACAACGTCAGACCCGCGAACAATAAGTTCCACTGAGTATCATATTCACCAAATAAGGTCAGCATCCCTAATGGAATTGTTTTTAACTCATCCGAACGAATAAAAATTAACGGATAGAAGAAATCGTTCCAAACATTAACTAAGTTAACGATTGCAACAATAGAAATCGCTGGACGCATTAATGGTAAAACAATTTTATAATATACTTGAAAATCGTTACAACCATCAAGACGAGCTGATTCCTCTAATGCACGTGGTACCGTTCTGAAAAATCCGTAGAAAATAAAGACAGCAAACGGAATTCCACCCGCTACATAAACGAAAATTAGACTAAAGTGAGTATTTAACAAACCTAAATTTAACATTGTAATATACAACGGAATAATCGCAAGTCGCATCGGTAACATTAAGCCTACCATAAAGAAAAACAATATGTACGGATTCCACTTAAATGTATACCGTGATAAATAGTACCCTGCCATCGACGAAACGAGCAAAACGATAAATACTGAAGCTGCACTGACGAAAATACTATTCCAAATATAATCGGAGAAATTCACAACATGCCATACTTCTTTATAGTTATCTAATGAAAATGACTCGGGCAAACTTAGCGGGTTCGTGAAGATTTCTAAGTTTGATTTGAACGATGACATAATCATAACAAAGATTGGGTACAAAAAGATGAAACCGAAAAACAATAAGACTAGATATTTTATTCCTTGTACTGAGTAATTTTTCATATGCAAACTGAACAACTCCTATCTATCGAAATCTTTTCTTCTAAAGAAGATAAGAATAAGTGAGGTAGCTACTGCGATAATCCCGAATAAAACAACCGCAATCGCTGAACCAATTCCTACTGCCTGTCCACCATCAACTGTACCGAAAGCTAATCGATAGAAAAATGTTGCTAAAACATCGGTCGAATAATACGGCCCCCCGGATGATCCTTGCATCGCGAAGACATATTCGAACGTATCAAATGAACCAATAAATACTAACACGGTCATAACCATCATCGCAGGAAGTATGAGTGGCATAATAATTCGCGTTAATAAAACGAATGAATTCGCACCATCTATTTTTGCCGCTTCTAACATTTCCGGTTCAATCGCCTGTAGCCCAGCTAAAAATATTAACATTGAAAAACCAATCGATGCCCAGCTATCTACTGCAATAATACTCCATAATGCCGTATCTGTACTCCCTAGCCAAGGTCTGGTCAATTCCTCTAGTCCTATTGCCTCTAACAAATTGTTAAGTGCACCACGAGTTGGGTTTAAAATTAAACTAAATAAAAACCCGATGACGATAACTGATAACAATTTTGGTAAGAAGAAAATCGTTTTAAAAAACTCACTGCCTTTAACTTTTGTGTAAATGATTAAAGCCAAAACAAATGAAATAAGTAATTGTGTTAAAACGGTCCCTATGAAATATTGCCAGTTATGTCCAAATGCTCTCCAAAAAAAGGTTTTGTAAGGCTCTTGAGTAAACAAATTAATAAAGTTATCTAGGCCGATAAACGCATCACGCGTAAACCCTTTCCAGGAGAATAAGCTATTTAACGCAGCATTAACTAATGGTATAAATTGAAACACAGCATACAAAATGACTGCAGGTAACAAGAAAAGATGTACGGAATGTTTACGAAAGTTAAACTTCTTCTTTTTTGTCTTCTTTTCTTCCTTTATCGGTGTTATTTGACTATCTTGCTCCTTTAAAGAAGGCACTAAAATCCCCTCCATAACGTTGAATACACAGCCATGAAATAAAAAGGCTGTGTATTCACGTGTTAATCAAAGTATATTTTTACAGCTTATTATTTTCCTTCTTCTTCAGCTAATACTCTTTCATAGTTTTCTTGTGCTGCATCAAGTACATCTTCTTTTGAGATCTCATCTAAGAACATTCCTTGAAGTGAATCTTCAAAAACAGTTTTAGTAGTAGGTGATCCTTGTCCAAAATGTACTAAGAATAAATAAGGTGTTGAGCTCTTACTTTTAGCATCAGAAACTTGCTGTACAATTTCATGTTTTGGAGTTACTCCATCAACTGCACTTACACGGTTAAACTCGTCTGTGAAAATTTGTCCAAATTCTTTAGTTGTCATAAATTCCATAAATTTTAAAGCAGCTTCTTTATTTTTAGAACTTTCTAATACACCGTATGAACCGTCAACCCAAGTCATAACAGGTGCGTCATCAGTTCCGTCGATTTTTAATGCTGGAATAACGCCTAGTTCCATATCTGGAGCATTTTTCTCAAATGTTCCTAAACGGTAGTCACCGTTAATGTACATTGCTGCTTCTTCAGCATAGAATAAAGCTTGTGCATCGTTATCATCTAATGCAATGAAATCTTTAGGTAGATATTGTTCTAATTCTAGTAAACGATCTAATGAAGCTAATAATCTCTCATCATGAAGATCAGTATCACCATTTAGTAAATCTTCTACTAAATCGTTTCCACCATATAATGAAGGTGAAACGACTCCATGAAGCATAGATAATAAGTATGCTGCACGTCCAGCTTGAGCAACTGGAGTAATACCGTTAGCTTTTAATTCTGCACTTACTTCCATAAACTCGTCCCAAGTTGTTGGCGCTTCAAGATTATACTTTTCGAATAATCCTTTATTGTAGAAAATAACCCCTGCGTTAAGTGTTAAAGGTACACCATAAACGCTTCCGTCACTTCCTCTTGCAGCATCTAAGTAGTCACTGTTTATACTATCGATACCTGATATGTCATCAAGTTTTGCTAAATCACCATTATCTGCTAATGTTTTTGTTCCAGAATATGGTCTTAATTGGGCGATATCTGGACCTTCACCAGAAATAATCGCGTTTGTTAAAATTGTGTTGTACTCAGTAGATTCAAATGGTTGGAATTTAACTTTAATTCCTGGGTTCGCATCCTCAAATGCTTCGATAATTTTTTCATAAGCGGCACGGTCTTCCGCACGCCAACTATACATTTCTAATTCAACGACGTCTCCATCCTTTGAATCTCCATCATCTGCACTACATGCCGCAAATAGTAGCGTAAATACTAACATAGATAGTGCTAATGAAAGCTTCTTGAACTTCATTAAATATCCCCCTCAAAATATAATGATATGTAAGCGCTAACAGTGGTTGTTAAGTTATATTATACTCAATCGAAATAAAATATCAATAATTTTCTCCAAATTTGAAATATTTTTTTGCATAAAACGTTATGAATCTACTTTTTTTGATTTAATATATCACCTTTATTTAGCTTGTCTATTAATATTCGAGTGGAATCTAGATATTTAACGGTCTCTTCATAATACTGAGAAGCTAAACACATAAACAATACGTCAATAACATGTAGCTGAGCTAATCTAGATGACGTTGCCCCACTCCGAAACGTCGCTTCTTTTGTTGCTGAAGTATAGAGATTTATATCAGCATTTGAGCTGACAGAGTTTTTTCCGTATTTTGTTAGACTAATTGTTTTAGCCCCTCTTTGTTTCGCCAAAGCTAGAATTTTAGCTACTTCTTGAGTCTCACCAGAAAAAGAAATACCAAAAACAACATCTTGCTCTTCACTATTAGCAACAACCGTTGTTGCCATATGTAAATCTGTCAATGCCGTTGCATTACGGTCGATTCTTAAAAACTTTTGCTGAGCGTCAAAAGCAGCTATTGCCGAAGCACCTACTCCAAAAAAATGAATTTTGCTTGCATAAAATAATGCTTCAATCGCGTTGGCTATTTCTTGACTATCAATCAAATTAGCTGTTTCTTTAATCGATTGAACGGAATGAGCAGTAACTTTTTCAATTGTAGAAAGAATCGGTTCATTCGGTTCAATATCACGTAATCCATGCTGATCACCTTTATGTAAATCCCCTGCGACTCTAAGCTTTAACTCTTGAAAACCTGTTAAATTTAAAGATTTGCACAACCTTATAACTGCTGCGCTACTAGTTTTACTCGCCTTACCTAATTCTAATGCCGTCATCGTAATAGCTTTTTCAGGATGCTCCAAAATGTATCTAGCAATTTTTCCTTCTGACGGCGGTAACTTATCTAGCATTGCTTGTAGCATTTGAATCCCCGCATTCATTCTCGACAAATTGCCTCTCCCCTTTATACTTAATCTACTAATTTTTGGTGTACTAATGTATGTAATTCTTTTCTAATTTTTATCATATTATGCTTTCTACCAAACTGCACGATATTTGTTAAAAATACAACATTTATTTTATTAATTGGATCAATCCATAGACTTGTCCCCGTAAAACCTGTATGCCCAAAAGATCCCACAGGCCAATAGCTCCCGCAAGATAAAGCTGGTTCCGTCCCATCCCATACTTGGAATGATAATCCACGTTGATCGTGAACGTTCATGACCGCCTCATCCATTAAGGTAGGCTCTAAAACATTTTGACTTTGACGATTCAACCAAACCTGGGCATATTTCCCGATATCCCTTGCAGTTGAGAACACCCCCGCACTTCCACTTACTCCATTAAGGTGGAACGCTTTTTCATCATGAACTTCTCCATGAACATATTTACCTTTAAACATTTCTGTAGAAGCTGTACTTAATAATTTATCTTTAGAAATACCGTAGTTCGTTTCTGTCATTTCAAAAGGTAAGAATATTTCTTCCTTTGTGAACTGATCCAAGCTTTTTCCTGATACTTTCTCGATAATTTTCCCTAACAATATCATTCCTAAGTCACTGTAAACCGTTTTAGTACCCGTCTCGTACTCTAATTCTGCTTTTAAAACATCTTTCATCACATCTCTTTTTTCATCTCGCGGACAATAAGAAAGATCTGCAGGTAATCCAGAGTTATGACGGAGCAGATGCTCGACCGTTATATTGGTGTATTTGAAGTTTGGAAAAAAATCTTGCACTCGATTATCGAGAGAAAGTTCATTTAAAGTAATTAACCTCAAACATGCAGGCAATGTAGCAACAACTTTTGTTAAAGATGCGATGTCAAAAATCGTATCTTTCATAAAAGGCTGTTTTGAATCATTATTATGATAATGTCCAAATGCATCGTGAAAAATGTCCACACCATCCTGCTGAACGAGCAAAACCCCTCCTGGAATTTCTTTATTTTGTACAAGTTTGTTAATATAATCACTAAACATGACGTCACCTCTGTTGTTTATTGTTATTGTTTTGGGATTATAAATCGGCTATTACTCTCGCGCTCTCATCTTCGGCCGTCGTGCTCTCATCCCCGGTCAACTAGATTGAATGACCCCTCACATTTTCACTTATTTCAGTCTATTTTACCAATATTAAATAACATTTTCTCTATTAATCTTATTTTTCTATCAAAAAAAGCGAATAAAACTTATCCGCTTTTTTTAAGATTTGTTTAATTTTATAGCTTCTTTAACATATCCGTTAGTACGTTCCAAGTTTAATAAGGCTTCTTCATATGACAAATTTGCTAAAGCCATCACAATGGCAGGCTTTACTGCATAGTTTGTCTGTTCCAAAAGTTCTGCAGCTTCATCAGAAGTAACATCTGTAATCTCTGAAACTATCGCTTTAGCACGCTCACGCAATTTGTAGTTCGAAACACTTAAATCAACCATAAAATTATTGTACACTTTTCCTAATTTCACCATCGAGGCCGTTGAAATCATATTTAAAATCATCTTATGTGCCGTAGCAGCTTTAAGTCGGGTTGATCCTGTTAAAATTTCAGGACCTGTAACAACTTCAATTGCGTAATCTGCATACTCACTTATCTCTGCGTTTAAATTACTAGTTAGACTGACTGTCGCTGCTCCAACCTTTTGCCCGTATGCTAAAGCACCTTTCACATATGGCGTTCGGCCACTTGCAGCAATCCCAATGACAACATCATTTTCGTTTAAATGTCTATCAATTAAATCTTGTTTACCTTGTTCCGCGTCATCCTCAGCACCTTCAACAGCTACTAACAATGCTTCATTTCCACCTGCAATGACGGCTTGAACCGTCTCAACCGGTGTACTAAAGGTCGGGGGGCATTCAACTGCATCAAGTAAGCCAATCCTTCCACTCGTACCTGCTCCAACATAAAACAGTCTGCCACCTTTTTTAAACGCTTTATAGACCGTATGAACAACATCTTCTACTTTTGGCAGAACTTCTTTTATTGCAAGAGGAATTAGTTTGTCTTCTTCATTCATTAAGGTTAGTACTTCCCTCGTAGTCAATTCATCAAGGTTTGTTGACTTCGGGTTATAAGACTCCGTTGTTAATTTCGTTAGTTTATCCATACATTTACCATCCTACTTATAGATTAAAAACTTCTCTCTTATCTTCATAAATACTTTTTTATCCTCGTCCATATTCGTTACGAAATCGTTACAATCTTTATTTTCTAAATAAAGCGCTTTCATTTTTGGATAATTAAAATGCTTATACAAATAGCTAAATCATATTCTTTTTGAATACATCATTAATTTCAACACCCATCTCTTTTAACGCAGCCACAACTGCACCAACGACTGGTTCATGCTCGAGTCTTTTAAAGTTAACACCTTCGTTGAACTGCTGCTTCATTAATGGAACAAACACATCTTGTCTGGTGAAAATTCCACCTGAGAGGATGACATCATGGTCTGTTGAAGCGTGAAATAATCTGTGCTGCATGGCTTTAATAATATGTGTTAAATCATGTGCTGCATTCTCAACAATGGTAATCGCTACAGAGTCACCTTGATCATATGCATCCATGACTAATCTACTCAGTGGAGCAATGACTGACCGTGGTTTTGGATCTTGGTAAACAGCCGGAATGATTGATGGTACATCATTTACATTAAAGTGCCTTTTTATCATATCAGTCAAAACTGTTGCCTCTTCTCTTCCATCAAACGATTGAAAAACAGCCATTAAAGCTTGCTTGCCTAAGTCATAGCCACTTCCCAAATCATCAAATAAATACCCCCAGCCCCCAACTCGTTTGAACTTATTGTCTTGTGATAAACCATAAGAGATAGATCCCGTTCCAGAGATTAAGACAATTCCAGGTTCACCAAAAGTTCCAGCGTATAAAGCATTAACACCATCATTATGTAAATGGTATGGCATGTGATATTCTTTGCATACTTTCTCTATAACAACGTGTAAAGCATTTCGTGTATTTCCCTCACCAACCCCTGCCATACCTGCAAAACAAAACTTTACTTGGTTAAACGCTTGTTCATTTTGTGATTCAAGTTGGGAAAAAATAAATCTAATTGTATGTTCTAATTCTTTTGGGTCAACTGCATTTGGATTTGAGGGGCCAGCTATGACCGAACCATAAATTTCTCCATTGCTGTCAGCCATTAGAGCTTTCGTTTTTGTACCTCCACCATCTATTCCGATAACAACTGTCATGATTACCACTCTCTTTCTCTTGTTAAATCTATTATAAATTTTAGAAATATTTTTTCAACAAATACACGTGTTTTTCTGAAATATAATTTCAATAAAACCAGAAATTACATATATTACACTTTGAACTATCACAGCTATACTTAGAGCAATCGCTACCCTACTTTGAGCACTCATGACCCAACTTTGAGCACTCACAGCCCATCTTTGAGCACTCACACACCTACTTTGAGCACTCACACACCTACTTTGAACAATCACTATGCATCTAATCTGAATCAATCACCTTAACAACAAAACAAAACAAGGAAGCTTAACGCTAATCAATTTAGCGTTAAGCTTCTTTTTTCTCATCATATAAGTGGCAAGCGACCCAGTGATCTTGCTTCACTTCTTGGTAAACTGGTTTTTCTTCTGCGCACCGTTCGTGTGCGAGTGGACATCTTAATCGGAATGGGCATCCAGATGGTGGGTCTGAAGGGTCTGGAACGTCACCTGTTAAAATAATTCGTTCTTTCTTTTCGTGTACGTCAAGCTTTGGAATAGCTGATAGTAATGCTTTCGTATACGGATGGAGTGGGTCATCAAATAATTCATCCGTTTCAGCGAGCTCCATCATTTGCCCTAAATACATGACGCCAACACGGTCGCTTATATGTTTAACTACATTTAAATCATGGGATATAAACAAATATGTTAACTCATATTCCTCTTGTAACTTAATCAAAAGATTCAATATTTGTGATTGAACTGAAACGTCTAAAGCAGATACCGCTTCATCCAAAATAACGACTTTTGGGTTCACAATAAGTGATCTTGCAATACTTACCCGTTGTCTTTGTCCGCCACTAAATTCATGTGGATAACGGTCAAGCTGTTCGACTGATAAACCGACCTTCTCAATCATTTCAACAACTTTTTCTTCCGCTTCTTTTCTCGACATCAACTTATGTGTCATCAATGGTTCCATTAGTAACTTACGAACCGTCATTCTCGGATTTAATGAACTATATGGGTCTTGAAAAATCATTTGCAAGTCTTTTCTTAAATGGCGAAATTCGCTTTTCTTCATCTCGACAATGTTTTCACCGTTAAAACTGACTTCACCTTCTGTCGGATCGTGCAATCTTAAAATCGTCCGTCCTGTCGTTGATTTTCCGCAACCACTTTCTCCTACTAAAGAAAAAGTTTCATTCTTATTAATGTGAAAACTGATGTCGTCTACTGCTTTTACATGTCCAACTGTACGTTGGAGGACACCGCCTTTAATTGGGAAATATTTTTTTAGATTTTTAACTTCTAAAGCTACTTCCTTATGACTCATCTTGTGTGACCTCCTCATCATGAAGCCAGCATTTACTGTGATGGTCTTCATTGATGTCGTACATTTTCGGCTCTTCTTTAAAACACTTCTCCATCGCAAATGGACATCTCGTTGCAAAGCGACAACCTAGTTCTTGATATTGATTCGGTGTTGGAACATTTCCTGGGATTGAATACAGTTCTTTTTTACGCCCACCTAACGATTTAACTGATGCGAGCAGTCCTTTCGTATATGGATGGTTAGGATTTTCAAAAATCTCTTCAACGGTTGACTCTTCAACAATTTGTCCTGCATACATCACAGCGACCCGCTCACAAGTTTCCAAAATGACTCCCAAATCATGCGTAATCATTAAAATAGCCGCATCATGCTTGTCAGATAGCTCATTCATTAAGTCGAGAATTTGTGCTTGAACGGTTACATCCAATGCTGTTGTTGGTTCATCCGCAATTAAAAGCTTCGGCTCACATATTAGCGCCATCGCAATCATGACACGTTGACGCATCCCACCCGATAATTGGTGTGGATACTCGTTCATAATTTTATCTGGACGAGGAATTCCAACCTTCTTTAACATATCAATAGAAAGTTCGCGCATCTCTTTTTTGCTTAACTCTTTACTTCTATGAATTCGTAGGACTTCTGTTAGCTGATATTCAATCGTAAAAAGCGGATCAAGTGCTGTCATCGGTTCTTGGAATATCATAGAAATTTCATTACCGCGGAGCATACGCATCTCTTTTTTCGTCAGCTTAGTTAGGTCTTGCTCTTTAGGCTCTGATAAATTAATACTTCCTTTACTGACTGCTAAAACATCAGGAAGTAAATTCATAATCGCAAGAGATGTTAAACTTTTACCACTTCCAGATTCACCGACAATGCCGTATTTCATCTTATTATTTATTTTTAAATTTATATCTTTAATGATATTAAATTGCTTTTTCTTAGTTTGATAATCTATAGACAAATTTTTAATATCTAGTAATACGCTCAAAATGATTCCTCCTTTACAGAAGAACAATCGCCTACGCTATTGTCTTAGTTTCGGATCTAATATATCTCTTAAACTATCTCCGAGTAAATTGAAACAGAAAATTGTTAAAACAATCGCACCTGCAGGGAATAAAATCGTCCACGGTGCAAACTCCATATATGTTCGGCTTGCATTCAACATAACTCCCCAAGATGGATCTGGTGGTTGAACACCTAAACCTAAAAAGCCTAAAGCCGCTTCAGTTAAAATTGCACCAGATAATGCTAACGTAACTTGTACGATAAATGGTGCCATAATATTTGGTGTAATATGTCTTATAATAATGATTGAGGGCCTTACTCCAACCGCCTCAGCATTGGCGACATATTCATTCTCTTTAACAGACAAAACAGCCGATCTTACAAGCCTTGTAAAAACAGGCATAAAAACAATTCCGATTGCTATCATGGTGTTCGTCAGACTTGGTCCGAGAACAGCAACAATTGTTAAAGCTAATAAAATATCAGGGAAGGCAAAAAACACGTCCATAATCCGCATAATAATTTGATCGATTTTACCTTGAAAGTAACCAGCAATCAAACCGAAAATCAAGCCACCGATTGCCCCAATCCCAACAGCAATAAGACCGACTTGCAATGATACTTGTGCCCCATAAACGATTCTAGTAAAAATATCTCGACCGAATTCATCCGTTCCAAAAATAAATTGACTACTTGGACTTTCCATGACGTGGTCCGTAAACATTTTATCTGGAGCGTAAGGGGCTATTAATGGCGCAAAGAGTCCTACGATAAAGACGATTACGATGCCGATAAATCCAATTAAACCGACTTTATCTTCTACTAGTCTTTTAAAAAAGTCTTTCATCTTTCACACATCCTTACTGTTCTACCATTCATCTTATTTGTACGAGATTCGTGGATCTAAATAGGAGTACAGTACATCAACAATTAAATTAATGATGACGAATACAAATGCAATGAATAATACAGCCCCTTGAACAACCGTGAAATCTCTTTGGTTAATCGCTGTAAGTACAAGTTGTCCTAATCCTGGTAAAGAGAAAATTTGTTCAATAATTACTGTACCACCAAGTAAAACACCGATTTGCATACCAATAATAGTTAAAATTGGGATCATCGCATTTCTAAACGCATGATTAAAAATAACGATTCTTTCTTTCGCACCCTTTGCCCTAATCGTACGGATGAAATCTTGCCTTAAAATTTCAAGAATTGAGGAGCGAGTCATACGCATGACGGCCCCAGCCATCGACGTCCCTAAAACGATCGCAGGTAAAATTAAAATTTCTAAATTTTTAATCGGATCTTCAAATAATCCTACGTAACCAACTGGTGGACTATATGAAAAATATAAAGATAATACTAAAATTAATACTGTTGCCAAAGCAAAGTTTGGAACAGAAACTCCTAATAAAGAAATGATTCTAACAGAAAAGTCTGTTTTAGAGTTTCTTCTAAGACCAGCAATAATTCCTAATGGGATTGCAATAATCCATGAAATAAAAGCTGATAATAGAGTCAGTTCAAACGTTAATTTGAAACGGTTTAATATATCAGGAAGAATTTCTCTTCCAGTTCGCATCGATTCTCCAAAATCACCTGTTAATACACCCGACATCCATGTTATGTATTGCTCAAGTAATGGTCGATCTAATCCAAAGTCTTTTCTAAGTTGGGCTAGAGCTTGTTCGGTTGCATCTGTACCTAAAATGGTTTGGGCTACATCACCAGGAATGATTCGTAATGTAAAAAAGATGAAAATTGACACCCCAAATAAGACGGGGATTAACATGAGTAATCGTCTAAGTATATATGAATACATCCATCTCACCCTTAATAGAAAAACTAGCTTGTCACATATAAAACTTGTGAAAGCCGATCTATTTATTATTCAAACTAAAATATACAAGGCTGCTTGTAACAGCAGCCTTATATGACTATTTCTTTGAAACTTCTACGATATCTTCACCGTTATGAGCATAAGGGACAAAGTTTTCAACTGAATCTCTTACAGCAACATATTTCATTGGTGATACTAAGAATAGGTTTGGAGATAATTCTAGTAATTTGTTTTGTGCATCATCATAGATTGCTTTTCTATCATTTAAATCTACTGTTGTTTTACCAGTTTCAACTAATGCATCATAATCACTGTCAGAGAATCCCCATACGTTAGCAGAACCATCTGTGTGGAAGAAGTAGTTCATTGCACGGTCTGGATCCGTACCTGAACCGTTACGTCCAACTAATATGTCTGCTGAAGTATTTAACCAAGTGTCGATGTACTCGCCCCACTCGATTTGTTTAATATCAGCTTTAACACCAATTCTTGCCCACTGTTGTTGTAGGATTTGAGCTGTATCAATCATATCTGCATAAGTTGATGCAGTTGTAATTGTAATTTCAAAGCCATCTGGATAACCAGCTTCAGCTAATAATTCTTTAGCTTTTTCTAGATCGTTTGAGTAAAGTTCATGTGCTTCTACATCAATTGACCAGTTACCCATTGCAGGTGCGATTGGTCCGGAGATTACGGCATCACCATTCCAAACGATATTAATAATTTCTTGACGGTCAGTTGCTAAGCTTAAAGCTTGGCGCACTTTTGGATCATTTAATGGTTCAGAGTTAACGTTAAATCCAACATAGCTGTACTCTAAAGATTGGTAATCCATAATGTCAAGTCCATCTTGATTTGCAATTAATTCTGCAGATTTTGCAGTTACTGTTGTCATATCAACTTCACCAGTACGGATTGCTGATAATCTAGCAGCTTCTTCTTTCATTGTGTAGTAATGAACTTCATCTAACTTAGGTTGACCTTCTACGTAATAGTCTTCGTTTTTAACTAATACAACTTTATTATCAGGTACCCACTCTTTAAATTTGAATGGTCCCGTACCGATTGCCACTTGTTGTAGATCACCATTTTCTTCAACTACTTCTTTAGCAACTACAACCGCACTAGCATTTGTTAAGTTAGATAGGAATGTTGCATCTGTGCTACCTAAAGTAAATTTAATTTCGTAATCGCCTAAAACTTCAATGTTTTCAACATTTGAAAAATATGATGCGATATGTGACGCTGTTTCTTCAGCCATAATTCTATCAAAACTATATTTAACGTCTTCAGCAGTCATTTCACGTCCATTATGGAATTTAACACCTTCGCGAAGTTTGAACACGTAGGTTTTGTCATCTGGTTGATTCCAGTCCTCCGCTAAGTCACCAACTACTTCCATGTTTTCGTTAAACTCTACTAAACCACTGTAAACTTGCGAGTAAATTCTTACTGATGAATGTGCTGGTGTTTTATGTGGATCTAAACCAGCTGGCTCTTGGTCAGCAGCAATTTTTAAAATTTGCTCTACATCTTCATTACTTTTTTCATCTTGTGCTTGCTCATTATCATTCTTTTTATCTTTATCTTTTCCTTTATCATCATCGTCACCACAAGCAGCAACGAAAATACTTAATGCAAATAACATTGCAATTAATGTTAGCCATCTTTTTTTGAACATTGGTGTTCCCCCTAAATAATATTTAATTTATTTAATATGTTTGTAAAAACTTCTCTTCGAAACGGATTTATATTTTTTGGTTCATCTACATTTAAACGGTTAGTTAGTAATACAACTTGTAATTTTTCTTCTGGGACTAACCATATCGATGTTCCCGTAAATCCGGTATGACCACATCCTGTTGGGAACGGATCATTTATTTGCCACCCTAGACCTCGATCTTCGACGTGTTTCTGCATAGATTGTTCGATTAATGATTGTTTTATATACGATTTATCGCCGATGAATCCCCCCTTTAAATATAAATTACCTAGCTTACTCACATCTTCAGCATGTGCAAAAATTCCTGCATGTCCAGACTGACCTTTGAAAAAATAATGACAATTACCGTCATTTACTTCACCAATGATTGGTTTAGTCTGATCTCGAAAATGCTTAAATTCCTTATGGCGCTCTTTGCACATCCCCATCTCTACTTGGTTACCAAACTCTGTTGCCACAACATCATCTAGATTGGACAGTGGGCCGTAGCTTAATGTGTCCATTTGCAGTGGTTTAGCTATATATTGTTCAACAGCCTGTTGTAGTGATAAATTCGTCTGATATTTAATCACTTCTCCTAGTAGCATGAAATTCAAATCACTATAAATGGTTTTATTCTCACCGTGAGTAAGTGGCATGTTATTTAAAATATCGAAAAAGTCATCATTTGGGAGTTCAGCATAAAATGGATACCATGCAATAAGCCCTGACGAATGTGTTAACAGTTGCTTTATTGTAATAGAACTTAAAACTGAATGGTCTTTAACTATTGGTAAGCATTCTCCCAAAGTTGAATCTAGCGCGATTTTTTCATCACTAACTAATTTTAGGATTATTGTCGTCGTTATTATTTTAGAGACACTTGCTAAATCGAATACTGAGTTTTCTTTGATAGGTGTCTTTTGATCAAAATTCGTATGTCCGTATAAAATTTGACCGACTGCTTCATTATCTTTTTTTACTAGACATACTGCACCTGTAAAAAAGTTTTTTTCGTAATATTTATTAAATATTGTATTAATTTCATCCATTTTCATATTTTAAACACCGCTTTTTGAAAGTAATCGCAAAGAAAACGACACTTTTCTACTATTTTATTATATAAAATGAAATTACATGATACAATGCGTTTTATTGAAATAATCTTTTATTTCTACATGTATATATTTCCTATTTAATAGATTTAGTCGTCTGTAAAATAGCATCTTTGACAAAACCATTACACTTTTCTAGTAGGTCTTTAGCTTCTTCAAAATTGACATTTGCTAACAACATTACAATCGCTGGTTTGACCGAATAATCTGTTTCATTTAATACTTTTTCCGCTTCTTCATATGAAACATTTGTTGCTTCACATACGATTGTTTTAGCTCGCTCACGTAATTTATAATTAGTCGCATGAACATCTACCATTAAATTTTTATATGCTTTACCTTGTTGAATCATTGATGCTGTCGAGATCATATTTAAAATCATTTTGTGAGCTGTCGCAGCCTTTAATCTCGTAGACCCGGTTAAAACTTCAGGTCCAGTCTCGACTTCAATAGCAATATGAGCAAATTTACTAATTTCTGCTTGACGATTGCTCGTTAAGCTGACGGCCGTTGCGCCAACCTCTTGAGCATATTGTAAAGCCCCTTTAACATAAGGTGTTCGTCCACTTGCGGCGATTCCAATGACAACATCAGTTGAATTAAGATGCCGTTCAGCTAAATCTTTTTTTCCTAGCTCAAGATCATCTTCAGCCCCTTCAATCGCATGTACCATCGCTTTTTCACCACCAGCTAAAATCGCTTGGACTTTTTCATGTGGTGTTCCAAAGGTTGGTGGGCATTCAACCGCATCAAGTAATCCGATACGACCACTCGTTCCTGCACCTACGTAGAACAGGCGGCCACCTTGATTGAACGCTTCATTAACTGCATGAACCGTCTTTTCAACTTCAGATAAAACAGTGGATATAGCTCTTGGAATCAACATGTCATCTTCATTCATTAACGTTAAAATCTCTCTTACCGACATATTATCCAAGTTCATAGACTTTGGGTGGTAAGTTTCTGTCATAAGTTTATTAATTTTATCCATTATTCGACCTTCCTATTACCAAGAAATTTTTCCCATCACAACGTCCTTTTTGGCACCCGTTGCTCGTGGCAAATTATTTGTTCGTTTCTGAAATCCTAAGTAACCTAATAGTGCAAAAACTACTGCCTCTTTCGCATCACTCGACATACCTAGAATTTCAAATTTTTCAGCATGAACATGTTTCGCCATGAGACGATTGAGTTCTAGAAGTAATGTCTCATTATGTACACCGCCACCACTTATATACACTTCATGCACTTGTTCATTATTTATAAATTTATTTAATTCATTAGCTAACGTATGAGCAGTTAAAGCCGTTATCGTAGCAATTCGATCAAGCTCTTTTATTTCAAATTCTTCAGCTTCTTTCCATAACTGCTTCGCATAATCCTTACCAAATTCTTCTCGACCTGTACTCTTTGGAGCTGGCATTGCGAAATATGGATGGGCTAATAATTTGCTTAACCACTTATCATTCACTTGACCTTTTGCAGCTAACTCTCCGTTAGCATCATACGATTGTTTACCAGACGTATAAAATTCAACAAAAGCATCAATCATCATATTTCCAGGCCCAGTATCATAAGCAATTACATCACTTTTTTCACAATTCGGTGGAAGTATTGTGAAATTAGTAATACCTCCAATATTAACTAAGGCACGACCAGCTGTTTTTGATCGGAACAGATGAAAATCAGCAAAAGGTACAAGTGGCGCACCCTGACCACCAACCGCAACATCACGCGTTCTAAAATCGCCTATTGTTGGGATTCCTGTCAATTCTGCAATGACACTAATATCACCGATTTGTAATGTATTTGCTCGATGGTACTTATCTTTTTCATTTTTTATTGTCTCATGAAAAATCGTTTGACCATGTGAACTAATTAAATCAATTTCTGATTGATCGATACCCGATTCTTTCATTGTTTCTATCACTGCGTTAGCAAATACTTCGCCTAAAAGCATATTCATTGACGAAATATCAGGGGATTGACTGTTAGGATTCACGATGTTTTGCAATCTGCCTTTTAGTAAATCGTCATATTCAACCGTATTAAAATATTTGACTTTAAAATCAATATTTTCTTCAAGTTGTTCAAGTTCAACTATGGCGACATCCACACCATCTAATGAAGTTCCTGACATTAAGCCACAGACAGTCATTTTGTCTAGCTGTTGCGACATTATTTTCACACCCCTCTTTACAACATAATATGAAAGCGCTTAATATAATAATATACACTTTGAAATTTTATATCAATAAAAAATATAAAGCTATGAAATATTTTTTTACAATTTTATAATGTTTTATTTCATTTTGCAAGAAGCATACTATTAATAACGGGGATATGAAGGCGGGATGAAAATGAGTAAAAATAGTAGGATTATTGAAAGTTGGAATGCAAACGCTGAAGCTTGGATCCAGACAGTTCAAAACAAAAAAATTGAAAGTCGAGAAAAAACGACGAACGAAGCAATTATTAACGCCATTTCTGACTATCAACCACACAACATGTTAGATATGGGTTGTGGTGAAGGCTGGTTATGTCGAGCAATTTATGAAAAAGGAATTAGAACAGTTGGAATTGATGGAAGTCAACAACTCATTGATGAGGCAAATAAATACGATGGAACATATTACTGTTTAACATATGAACAATTTAAAGAAAACCCTAGATTTCTAAATGAAATGTTTGATGTGATTGTTTTTAATTTTTCACTATTAAAAAAAAAATTGAAGATATACTAGAAGCTGCAAAAACAATTCTAAGTAAAGATGGCGTCATCATCATTCAGACATTGCACCCGTTCGTATTTGGTCATCCATATGTCGACCACTGGAAAGAAGAAGATTTTTCAAAAATGGGTGAAAGCTATAAAATGCCAATGCCATGGTATTACCGGACGATATCAGGGTGGTCAAAAGTATTCCTTGGTGCGAACCTTTCACTCATTGAGTGCCGGGAACCACTCGACCATGACCAGCTTAAACCACAGTCATTAATATTTGTTTGTAAGTAAGCTTGAACCGCGTCACTTCTAAAAATTTAGAGGGGGTGCGGTTTTTTGGGGGGGTGGGTCGCGATGTTGTTTTTTCGGCCGTCGTGTGCTTATTTTCGGCCGTCGTGCGCTTCTTTTCGGCCGTCGCGTGCTTCTTTTCGGCCGTCGTGCGCTTCTTTTCGGCCGTCGTGCGCTTCTTTTCGGCCGTCGTGCGCTTCTTTTCGGCCGTCGTGCGCTTCTTTTCGGCCGTCGCGTCCTTCCTATCGACCGTCGCACCACTTTCTGTCGTTCTCTCTACAAGTTTCTTAGATTTTAACTTCCCGCACACCATTTTTCTTAAATAAAAATTTATAAACGACGACACATAGTAATGCAGTGAGCGCCCCAAAAGCATCAATTGCAACGTCGTAATAATATGGTGTTCGTTCTGGCGTGAAAGCCTGATTAAGCTCATCCATAATCGCAAATAAAACGACTATGTAAAATGTAAACATCAATTTTATTTGCATTGTTGCTCGCAGCGTTTTTTGAACAGCAATAAAAATTAATACCGCTAAAATAAAATAAACACCAAAATGAGCTAGCTTCCGAATAAGAAACTCAATAAAACGTTCAAGTCCCATAACTTCAACACTTCTAACTTCCCCATAATATGAAAACTGTATTTTACTTAACAACGGTTCAAGTTTTTCTATAAAATGAAATCGGCTCAAAAATGGCTTAACATCTTGTTCACTTGACGATTGAGAAGAAAAGAAAAAAATAACCCCAATCCAAGAAAATGGAATCGCCCAATATAGGATTACTTTTTTCATTTATAGCCCACCTTTTTCCTAATCTTTGAAACATTGATCAATCGCTTTGATAATCGAACCTCTAAAGCCACTTTCCTCTAATGACGCTAGAGCTCTGATCGTTGTTCCATTCGGAGTTGTCACATGATCCTTTAATTCGCCTGGATGAACACCTGTTTCTTGCACCATTTTTGCCGCCCCTAAGACCGCCTGTGTCACAAGTGAATAAGCGAGGTCTCTTGGAATCCCTTGTTTAACTGCCCCGTCAGCCATCGCCTCAATGAAAACATAAACATAGGCAGGAGAAGACCCACTGACTGCTGTTACAGCATTCATTAATTTTTCCTCAACCTTCTCAACGTTACCATAGCTTGACAAAAGTTTTTCAATTTCCTTTAACTCTTCTTTAGTAACATTTTCATTAGGACAATAAGCTGTCATGCCCGCACCAACAAAGGCTGGTGTGTTTGGCATTGTCCGAACTATTTTTGCATTTTGGCCAAAACTAAGTTGAATATCCTCAATAGTGACTCCTGCCGCGATTGAAATAATAACCGTCCCCTGGCGCACATGTGCTTTTACTTCTTCAATCACATCTGGATAAATATACGGTTTAACCGCTAAAAATAAAAAGTCGCTTTCTGCAGCAACTTTGCAATTATCATTTCCAATTTCTATTCCGAACTGATCGGTGACATAACTAATCGTCTTATCAGTTACTGCCGTTGCTTGAATCTGTTCGGGGTTAAGGCCACCATATGTAATCATGCCATTGATCATTGACTGAGCCATTTTCCCACAACCGATAAAACCGATTTTTTGATCCACGTTGTTTCCCCCTACTCTTTTATCAGACTAAACTTGCTACATTTTTCCTTTAGCCAAGACTGTTTTAAACTATTTTAGACTAAACTAGCGTAAAGAACAATAATAACTAGAATTTATGAGCAATTGCTTTTTCCTATTATTGACTAATATTATGTCACTTGTTTTAATAGAATAAACAAATTGCAAAAAATAATAGGAGGACGAAACAATGATTAACCAATTAAATGAACACCTCGTCCATATAAAAGCGGCTTTAAGACGAAAGAAAAAATGGAATTCACAGCTTGCTGATTATAAAGACGAATTAAATGCAATTGAACGTAATATTTCATCTCTTGAGCAACAATTAGTTGATGAAAAGGCGGATGTTAAAAAACTTGAAGGTATAAGTATGACGAACCTATTTAGTACTTTATTAGGAAAGAAAGATGAAAAACTATTAAAAGAAAAAGAAGAAGTCGTCGCTGTCCAATTGAAGCTAGAAGAAGCTAGAAAAAATAAAAATGAAGTCCAAGCAGCTATTGATGAGCTGCAACAACATTTAGAAAAAGTACAAAATATTGAGGAAGAATATCAAAAAGCTTTAAAAATGAAAGTAGAACTCATTAAACAAAAAGATGCCGACTATGCAGATGAGTTGTACCATTTAAGTGAGCAAGAAGGTGACCTCGAACAGCATTTAGTCGAAATCGATGAAGCAATCACAGCTGGAAAAAGTGCAAAAGAAGCTTTACTTGAAGCACAACGACAGCTTGGTAGTGCAGAAAATTGGGGGCTTTTCGATATGTTTGGCGGTGGGTTAATTTCCACTGCGATTAAACATGGCCATATCGATGATGCAACAAAATCAATTCAGCGTGCACAAACTAAGATGCGTACGTTTCAAAAAGAGTTGTTAGATGTCAATGAAGAAGCAGATCTACATATTAATATGTCTAGTTTATTGACGTTTGCAGATTACTTTTTTGATGGAATTATTACGGACTGGATGGTACAGAGCCGTATTAAAGACTCCCTATCGAACGTTAACGATGTCCTGCAAAGCGTTGACGACATAACAACGAAATTAATAAACGAAAAAAATATTAAAACATCAAAACTCGAACAAATAAAAACTAAAAGGAAAAGCTTAATAGAATCCTATTGATAGATTAAAATTGCTCAACGACTCGGCCAGTGACTTAGATTTTTACGGGAATAGTATCATAGACTCTAGCCATTCATTTTACCAGCCAATTTTAGATAGTTGCCAGCCAATTTTCACGACTTACCAGCCAATTCGGCGCATTTACCAGCCAATTTGAGCCATTTACCAGCCGATTTTACGATTTACCAGCCAAATTGTGATTTGCCAGCCAATTAAGAAAGAGCCCTTGCATTCTCAACACCTAAAACGATTAAAAAATCCATTAACCGAAAGCTCAGTTAATGGATTTTTATTTTTATGGTGACATTTGAAAATAATATGTTTGCCTAAACGCATCGTCTTCTTCCGGAATAACGATCAGTTGCATTAAATCTTGCAAATCTTGATCTCGCACGTAAAATTGAACCTTCCCATCATGTAAGTGATTCGGTTTAATTGGAATGATGCGATTTTCTGTCTCAATCTGAATTTCTTGTAGCTGGCGGTTTAAATGATTGGGGTCATTTAAATATAAAATCATCTGTTTGTTATATGGGTTATACCATGCCACCCCTTGACTTTCCCCGCCCTCACTGTTGACCATATTGTAATGCTCAACTGGACGGTTGACGAAGGTTTCAATATTTTCCTCAGTCTCCTGCTCGGCCATCGTCAAATTGCTATGACCACCTTGCCCACCAAGCATATAGCCAATAAATAAGAAAAATAAACAAGACGCCACCCAAGCTCCGTACATGAGACCTTTCTTGTTTGACACTTCTCTAACCCGCTTCTCCTGCAAATCCTGTTGAACATTGTGCCAAACCTTTTTCTGATCAAGTTCATTAAGTTCTACATCACTCTCAAGTATATTCTTCCAAGACAAATATTGATTAAAACACGATTCGCACTCATTCAAATGGTTTTGAACGATTGACCTTTCAGCTTCGTCCAGCAAACCTTCCACAAAATCAATGATTTGCTCTTCGGTTAGATGAATATTTTTCATCCGAATCACCTCTTTTCTCAATACCATTTTCTTCAAAATAAAGCTTGCGCAAATTATTAATTCCATATCGAATCATTGATTTAACTGACCCGATTGGCCGGTCAAGCCTTTCAGAAATCTGCTTATGTGACATGAAGTGAAAATAGTTGTAAACAATCGCATCCCTTTGATTCTCAGGTAATTTTAACAAAGAATCCATCACACGTTTTTCTTGATCCCTTTTTTCAACTTCATCAAGAGGCGTTGTCACTGTTTTCAATTCAACTTCTTCTATAGGTTCATAATACGCTTCCTTCGCCTGTTTTCTTACAAAATCAACACTTCGACTCCGAGCTCTTATTGCGATCCACGCTCTAACACTGCCACGGTCCGGATTGTATGTATGTGCTTTCTGAAAATATTCTAGAAAAAGCTCCTGACATAAGTCGAGCGCATCGTTATGGTCTTTAACAATCGCAATCACAATCTTGTAAACATATTGAATATACCGATCATAAAAAACTTTAAACGCCTGATTAGACTTTTGTTTCATCCCATTAATGACAACTTCATCCGACTCCCACATACAATCACCTCCAAAATATCTCTATTCAATCTTATTTTTAAACACCTGAGTCAATTTCATAAATCTGAGCCCATGGGGCTCAAGGCTTTTGAGTAATTAAAAAAGGAGTACCTCCCCAAAATGTCGAATTGAGTAGTTAACTACAACTCTCAAACGATTGGAGGAAGACTCCCTATGTCTATTATACGACAAGAAAGCCTGTTTGACATCCAAGAATTATATGAATTAGAACCTACCCATAGATTTGATGCAATTTTTTCTGCAATTGATATCGATCCTATCTTCGCTGTCGTTACGAAGAAGTCCCGATATGGACCCCCTGTTCAACTGAATTATGGAGCTATGATTTACTCGTTAATCGCAAGGATTACAGAGCGTATTCCTACGATTAAGGATTTAGTCAAACGACTTGAAAACGATTTGATTTTTAAACTTGATTGCGGTTTCTTATATTCTGATAAAGTTCCTTCAGAAGCTGCTTATTCAAGAATCATTAAACAAATTAGTGAGTCTGATGTATTGGAAACGGTTCAAGAAACATTAATTACCCAAGCCATATCTGAAGGTTATATCACTGATGAGATCGTAGCCATTGATGCAACACATTTTGAAGCACGTGATCAAGCACCACGAAAAAAAGACAAAGACAAACCAAAATCTAAGCCAAAGAAACGTGGACGTAAACCAAAGGCAGAACGAGAACAATGGAAAAAAGAACAAGCTGAAAAGGAAGCTAATTTGCCAATCTATCAAAAAAAAATTGAAGATCAGTTAGACGTACCTTTAAACGAACTTCGCAAAGAAGTTCCCCAAGATCCCGAATGGGGCGTGAAGAAGAACTCAGAAGGTAAGAATGAATTTTGGTATGGATATAAAGCTCATTTAGCCGTTGGCTCCTCGAGTCATTATATTTTACAAACACTTCTCTCATCAGGAAACTTAAATGATGGGAAAGCAGCTATTCCACTTTTGAAAGGTATTCAGGGCTTGCAACTACCTAATATAAGATACCTAACAATGGACGCTGGATATGACTTTGAAGCGATTTATAAACAAGTCTATAGAATGGGACAACAGTCCGTGATTGCTTATAACAAGCGAAACGAGCCTGAACCCATCGGGTTTGACAAACATTTTGCCCCTACTTGTTTCAGAGAGCACTCCTATCGCTACGATAGCTATGATGCTAAATATGAAACACTAAAATATACGAGACCCAAAGAATGTGTAGATTGCCCATTGGCTAATGATGGTATCTGTCAAAAAGTATTTAAAATGAAGATCACCAAAGATCTGAGAAAATACACAGCCCCAGCTCGTGGTTCAAAAGCATGGGATAAGATCTATAATCAACGTACAGCAGTCGAAAGAGTAAATGCATATTTGAAAGGGTATTTCCAACTAAATAATGTTCGATATCGCTCTGGAAAGCGGGCTAAAACTCACTTTGATTTAGTTACGCTTATCTATAATGCATCCAAGTTAGCAGCTGATCGTATTAATACAGCATTTAATCAACAAGGTCAGGCTGCGTAGCAGCATTAATGCTAACGAGAAATAATTCAGGTCTGTATAGACCCTAAAAGGTCAAACAAGCAACTGTCGGTTTAAACAGTAGTGGAGTAATGTTGTTATCAATTAGTTTTACTTCAGTATAAATTTTAAAAACACGTTTTATAAAATACTGTTAGTCTGTGTTTTATAAAAAAGAGCAATTATGAAATTGACTCA
>JBPYCQ010000005.1:0-253822 GCA_051846895.1 Bacillaceae bacterium W0354 | reverse complement strand
CCAACCCATTTTTCATTAATTGTATTTGTTGAAAAGTCTCTTTCTAAAATATTTTCACGTTCTACAATCGTTTCCTTGCTAGGTGTAGGACGAAACTTTTTAACAACGATTGACCTAATATCAGCTTTTTTCATTAAACGTTGAACTCGTTTTAGACTAGCTTTGTAACCCATCTTTATCAATTGTTGATGGATTTTAGGTGCACCATAACGTTTTTTACTTTCTTTATGGATCTCAATAATTTTTTCGGTTAATTCATTATTTTCTCGTTCACGATTAGAAATCGTTTGATTTAATGACTGATAGTATGTACTTCTTGGAACATCAAGTACTTTACACATTGTTTGTATTGGATATTTATCTTTTTGGTCATGAATAAAATCAGTGATTTCAGCATCATTTACTTTTTTGCGAATATGGCCATAGCCTTTTTTAAGATATCATTTTCCTGTTGTAATTTAAGTAATTGTTTCTGTAATTTTGCATAATCATCAGGGGTTACAGAGGAACCATCCTCTAACTCAACTGGATTGAACTTTTTAATCCATGCATAAATAGTTACTTCAGAAACGCCATATTCGCTGCTTAAACTTCTAACTGATTGACCAGAGTGATATAACTCAACAACCATTTTACGAAAGTCGTCATTGTATCGTTTTCCATTATTCTTATGTTTCATTGGACACATCCTCCTAAAGTTGATTGTAATAACTTAACTAAGATGTGTCCATGAAACTATACTAGCATCAATTAGATTTATCTTTAATTATTTAATTAATAATTATTTAATTAAACTTGTTAACGATTCTTCTTACTTTTTACTATGATGCCAATGTCTTATTCTTCTTGGAATGATTGCAGAGATTATTGGTTTTAATAGAAATATATAATCTTTTTTAGGAAACCCTAATAACTTGAATCCATAATAATGATTTTTAACTCTATCAAATGCTGACCTAATATTATATTTGCTGTAATCTTCAATACTCTCATGATATTTTATTAATGGCTCTTGAATATTATAAGCTTTATTACCAGCATTAAAAAATCTAAACCAAAGATCAGTATCTTGACCTTTTTCAGTTCTTTTTTTTACTGTATACCCACCTAAACTTTCATATACTTTTTTTCTCATCATTATGGAAGGGTGTATAAATGGGGAACCAAATCTCATTGAAAACTTATCAGGCAACTCTTTTGTTTTTCTAATGCCTTTTTCTCCATTTTCATCGTATAGTATTGCCCAACTACCTACCAAGTCATATACACTATTTTGATCTAAGAATGCTACTTGTTTAGCCAATCTTTCAGGTAGGCATAAATCATCAGCATCAATACGAGCGATGTATTCCCCCGAGGCTACTTGTAAGCATCGGTTCAGCGATGCAGCAAGCTTCATGTTTCTTTCATTTTTTAATACTTTGATGTTATCGTATTCTAAAGAATATTCTTTGGCAACCAAGTAAGTATTATCAATTGAACCGTCATCACAAATAATAAGCTCCCAATTTTTAAACGTTTGATTTAATATTGAATTAATACACATTGCTAATGTCTTTTCAGAATTATAAACTCCCATAATGACGGATACTTTATACTTAGTCATTTTCACATTCCCTTCTAATAGTCACCCAGTAATGATATTATTTACTACAACCTCCAGTAACTATATCCCTTTTCTTCAATCTCTAATCTATCAAACATACTTTTAACATCTATAAGTATTTTTTCATTAGTAGCACTATCCCCAAATAGTGAATCAACTTTTTCCCAGGTCATATTTTTAAAATAATCATGTGCAACTGCCAATACTAAACAATCGGCGTCTTTGATTTCTTTAATATCGACTAAATCAATACCATATTCACGTTTAGTTTCTTCAGCATCTGCTTCAGGATCAACAACAATAGGTGCTATACCATACTCCCGCAAGCTATCGATAATATCAATAACTTTTGAGTTCCTTATATCAGGTGTGTTCTCTTTAAAAGTCATTCCTAAAATCACAACCCTTGACTTTCTAACTACTTTGTTCGCTAAAATCAACTTTTTAATGATCGCATCGGCTACAAATTTCCCCATTCCATCGTTAATCTTTCTTCCTGATAGAATAATTTGGCTATGGTACCCTAGTTTTTCAGCCTCATAAACAAAATAATAGGGATCTACCCCAATACAATGTCCCCCAACTAGGCCAGGATAGAACTTCAGAGCATTCCATTTAGTATTCATTGCATCAATAACTTCCTTTGTATCGATTCCCATGCGATCAAATACCATTGCGAGTTCATTCATAAATGCAATATTAATATCACGTTGACTATTCTCTACAACCTTAGCTGCTTCAGCTACCTTAATTGAGCTAGCTCTATGAACACCTGCTTCGATTACTAGTTCATAAACCTTAGCAATTTCTTCTAAACTTTCGTCATCCATACCTGAAACGACTTTTATAATCTTTTCAAGAGTATGAACTTTATCACCTGGATTTATTCGTTCAGGTGAATAACCAACTTTGAAATCCACTCCACACTTTAATCCAGATTCTTTCTCTAAAATAGGAATACAAATATCTTCCGTAACTCCTGGATAGACTGTTGATTCATATACTACAATTGAACCTTTTGTAAGATTACGACCAATCGTAGTGCTTGCACCTTCAACAGGAGCAAGATCTGGGGTCTTATCCGAATTGATTGGAGTTGGTACAGCTACTATATGGAACTTAGCTTCTTTCAACCTTGTTTCATCTGATGTAAAATCTACTGTTGTTTTTTTTATCTCTTCGTTTCCTACTTCATTTGTTGGGTCAATGCCTGCTTGATATAATTCAATCTTTTTTTCATTTAAATCAAACCCGATTACATCGACTTTTTTAGCAAACGCAACGGCAATTGGCATTCCCACATAACCCAGTCCAACAATTGCAATTTTTTCTTCTTTATTAACAATCTTTTTAAATAAATTCATGTTCTCATACCTCGCCTTTTATTATTTTCTTAACCTCATTTAAATAAGCTTCTACGACTATTTTTCGATCAAACTCTTTTTCTGCTTTAGCACGACTTCTTTTTCCCATCAAAGCTTTCTGTTCTTTGGGCAACTCAATAAATTTTACCATTGCCGATTTTAGAGATTCGGCATCTGCCACATTACACAGGAAGCCATTATAGCCGTCATCAACATTATCCTTACACCCATAAGTGTCACATGTTATTAAGGGTCTTCCAATTGCAGCACCTTCTTGCAGAACTGTACCCCTTCCTTCCCCATAGGATGGCAATACAATACAACTGGAGTTTGCCATTATATTTGGAATGTCATTTCTTTTACCTAAGTAATTTATAATTCCTTCATTTTCATATTGTTTAAGTAGATCAATGTATCTTTCTTCATCTACAAAACCTACAACTTGAAAACTAGCATTGCTAAACATTGAGGTGAGTTTTTTAGCAGCAGTTAGATATTCTTCTATTCCTTTATCTCTTAAGACCCTGCCAACAAAGGTAAAAGTAATAATTTCATCACTAGGTTGTTCTTGATATTTGAATTTTTCCAAATTCACTCCTGAACCAGGAACTATCATAGTATCGTGGGTAGAGGATATGATTTTTAGATGTTTATAAAAATCTTTGTTTTCTTCATTCAAAAAAACTACTTTTGATGCAGATTTAAAAGCAATCCTATTAAGAAACACTGCGATATGTTTTTGCCACATTTCTTGAATATAAACTGATCCTAACCCCGTTACCGTATGAATAGTTTTTACTCCGCAAATTCTAGAAGCGATCCCTCCATACGTATTGGGTTTAATTGTATAGGTTAGCACTATGTCAGGGTTAATATCTCTTATTACTCTTATATACTGAAAGAGCAATTTTATATCAGATACAGGATTTGTCCCCCTTCTATCTAGTGGTGTTTCTACTATCTTACAACCCATATTCTCAAAATAAATATTTTCTTCAGATTCTGGTAAAGCAAGATAGACTTCATACCCATGTTCTAATAATTCTTTTACTAATTCTTTTCTAAAGGCATAAATTGTTATAAAATGGTTTGCTAATATTAATACTTTTTTCATTTTCCTTTTTTAGCCCCCAAGTATTCAGCTACTTCAATTTGTATTCCTTCTTCAAAAGTCATGGGGGAATATCCGAAATCTTTAGTAGCATTATCGTGAGAATAACTTCTGTTTTCTCCCATTCTTTGTACTTTCTCTATATAATCAATTCTTCCTAATGTTAGATATTTAAGAACCCTTGCCATCAGCACTCCTAAGCCCAAAGGTACGCTGATAAATATTGTACTTTTATTAAGTTCTTCACTAATTAATTTGAAGACATCGATCATTTTAATTGGTTTCTCTCCTGACAGATCATAAACTTTACCATCAGTTTCCTGCGGTGAAATTAAAACATCGAAAAATGCTTTGCCTAAGTCCCTCGCATTAACTGGCTGAATTAAACTATTTCCACCACTGATGACAGGCATGATTCTGAAATTATCTACCATCTTAATAAACTTACTTATATTTCTATCACAAAGATCTCCATATATCATAGAGGGCCTTAGGATTGTAATATTTGTCGAACACTCAGGATTGCTATTGAGTTCATTAATCTCTTGTTCGATTTTCTTATACCCTTCGGAAGCAGACTTGAATTTCGAGTAAATTCCTGTGGTGTGTACTAATATAGCTCTTTTTACTTTATTCTTAATTGCGGATTGAACTATCATTGGTGAATGGTGAATATTATAGATGTGCATTACCGTATCAACACCAATCATCACCCTATCAATAAAGTCTCGATCTTCTAAATCTCCTACAACCTTTTCTATATTTAAGCCGCTGTTATCCAAGAGAGAAGTATTAGATGTTTCCCTAACAACACAGCGGATAGAGCCTTCATATTTATTATTAATAAGTTCTTGTAAGAAGTATTTTCCCGTATGACCAGTGATTCCGGTGACTAAAAGCATTTCAACACCTCTATTACTCTATTTACCTTCATGAAGTTTCTGTCTCCTTAGTACTCGCAACTTCCTTCTTTACACCAGTTCCGCCTTCAACAACCCCGTCACTCTTCACTACACTAACTATGGTCCCGAAGAAGCACTTTACATCCATCCAGAGGCTAATCTTCTCAATGTACTCCCCATCCAACTTCGCCTTCACTTCAATAGGAAGCTCGTCTCTACCATTAATCTGTGCCCATCCAGTCAATCCAGGTGGAACATCATTGGCACCATACTTATCTCGTTCTGCAATAAGATCGTATTGATTCCACAACGCCGGTCTTGGACCAATAATACTCATTTGCCCAACAAAGATATTCCAAATTTGAGGTAGCTCATCAAGAGAAGTCTTTCTCAAGAACTTACCCATTTTAGTAATATATTGTTCTGGGTTCTTTAATAAATGGGTTGGAGTGTCCTTAGGAGTATCTATTCTCATAGTACGGAATTTCAAGATATTGAAATGTGTTTTGTTGATACCAATACGCTTTTGCTTAAACAGAACCGGACCTCTTGAGTCGATCTTAATAGCAATAATGAGGATTAAGAAAATAGGTGATAAAACGATAAGTCCAATTAAAGAAAGAATGATATCTATCAATCTTTTAACCTTCATGTACATCTAGCTACACTCCTTAAAATTTGTTCTTTAGTAGATTAGGACTTAATTAGAATCTGTTGTTTTTCCATTCCAACCAACTACTAAACCACTAAACTTGTTATCTAATTCTAATAGCCACCTCGTAATATCTATTCAATCTACCAAGCAAATACGAAATAGATATTCTTGCATTTGTCACCCTAAACCGAGTTTCTTCCTATTATATATACCATTCAATCAATCTATAATTCTCACTAAAAACGCCTCAAACCCTTATTCCGCAAGGTTTCCAGCATCTTATCTGATTACGATAGTCAGTTCCGCATTACCATTCAATATTTATATATTCGCAATAATCAATGTCAGGTTATAAGTATGGTACTCCACCATTATCATCTTCTTCCTCATTATTAGGATTATCATCAGATTCACTATCACTTCCATGAATGCTACACAGGACATTTTCATAAGTAATAATGCCTTCAGTTGGGCATGGATTTATTGTGTGTTCCAATAAAAATGCTCTAAATAAAGAATCCGAATGCATTTTTTGATCAATTGCTAACTCTAGCTCATACATTCTTTCCAAGTGATTTGAATTTGTGTGGCAGACCTCTTCTTCAGCATGTTCAACATAATTATGATAAATTGGTACAGCAATTAATGTAATAATGCCTATGACTGTGATTACAGCTAAGAGTTCTAATAGAGTAACACCATGATTCCATTTTCTATTCATTCATCCATCTCATTTCAGTTTATTATGACAATAAAAAGATATGTAAATAAATTAAGGGCATCTAACCCCGCCTCACGCTGCACTATCGACAACTTGTGTCTAAGGTGATTTTTCAACCCACAGCACAGCCGAGTGCCTCCTGTTAATAAAGGTAAGGAGACATCACCTTTTAAATCCTTTTAAAGCTTAATCCTCTTTAAATAGGACAAAGCTAGAGGTTGTTACACCTCTAACTTCATTGATTCTATCTTTTCTAAAAGATATTGATGGAGTTGGTCTTTGATTTCTTCATTTTCTAATGCGAGTTCGATAGTCGTTTTGATGAATCCTAGCTTTTCTCCAACATCATATCTTTTTCCTTCGAAGTCATAGGCGTATACGCGTTGGTGTTCGTTTAAGTGTTGGATGGCGTCTGTTAATTGGACTTCTCCGCCTGCACCGATTTCTTGTCGGTCTAGGTAGTAGAATATTTCTGGTGTGAGTATATAGCGGCCCATAATGGCTAGGTTTGATGGTGCTGTTCCTGGTTCTGGTTTTTCGACGAATTTATTGACTAAATAGCGTCTTCCTTCTATTGTATTCGGATCGATAATTCCGTATCGATGTGTCTCGTTGTCTGCGACTTTTTGTACGCCGACGACGGAGCTGCCTGTTTCTTCGTATTGTTGGATGAGTTGTTTTAATCCTGGTGTGTCGGCGCGGACGATATCATCACCTAGTAAAACGGCAAATGGTTCGTCGCCAATAAATTTTCGTGCACACCAGACGGCATGGCCTAGTCCTTTTGGTTCTTTTTGGCGAATATAATGAATATCGACTATAGATGATTTCACTTTTTCTAAAAGGTCGAACTTCTGTTTTTTAATTAAGTTATCTTCAAGTTCAAACGCATGGTCGAAATGATCTTCAATCGCGCGTTTTCCTTTTCCTGTTACGATAATGATGTCTTCGATTCCTGATTCGATGGCTTCTTCGACAATGTATTGGATCGTTGGTTTGTCAACAATCGGTAGCATTTCTTTTGGCATCGCTTTCGTTGCTGGTAAGAAACGTGTGCCTAGTCCTGCTGCTGGGATGATGGCTTTCCGTACCTTTTTCATTATTTACACCTCTTTTGTTTCTTCCTCACTATTTCTCCAGTACTCTCTCATAAACACGACTCCAACTGAAACCATGAGTCCTAAGACTAACGCAATTGCTGTGTTAAGCATCTTATTCGGCTTCACTGGATTAACGCTAGCAAAGGCATTAGAAAATACGCTAACTCTTTCTGGTACTAGCTCTAGTGATTGAGCTGTCACCGCATCGCTATAAAAGTTATAAAACTCTTGTAGTTGTTGATTAGCTCTGTTAATACGTGCATTGACTTGTTCGTATTCGATTTGGGTTTCTTTGTCGAGCTCTCTTAGTTCTTGTAGTAAAGCTTCGTTTGCTTCGAGTATATATTCTGACCCTGCTGCGTTTTGTTGGAATAGGACGAGTAATGGGAGTCCTACTGCTTTTTCTAGTTCGCTATATTCTTGTAGGAATTCATTTAATTGTTGTTGCTCTTCGTCCATTTTTTCTAAATAGAGTTCTTGATAAGACGTGATGTATGTATCCACACTTTGTTTGATTGAGTCTCTTGTGTTTACAATTAATTGATCTAATATGTTAGAAATTAACTCACGGTCTGTTCCTTGTAGTTTAATTCGAACGAGTGCTTCGTTGTTTTCGACTGCTGTTACAGATAATGAGTTTTGTAATGACGAGATTGTACGGTCTAGATTTAAGTCTTTAATCGTCTTTTGAATGACTTCAGGTGACTTCATGACGTCGATGACCATTTCTTTTGATGTCGCGTTGTCGACATATTCATTGAGTGAGCCGATAGGTTGTTCGACTTTGTTTATAATAACGGTTGCCTTTGATTCATAGACAGGGTCTGCAATGATAAAACTATAAATAATAGCGACAATCGTAAATAATGCAGTAATACTAACAATAATCCATTTGCCATTCAGTAGTGCCTCGATTATTTCACGTAGACTTATTTCTTGTTCGTGTTCCACATTTGTTCCCACCTTAACTAGTTTGTAATTTTGTAGATGTTGTTGTATCCACGTTAATTAGGTTCAACAAGCTATCTTTTAATAATATATCGTCTATTTCTAGTAATCTATTGATCTCTTGATTGATATTATATGTTTGGTCAAAACTAGCTTTTCCAATATAGATTTTTGGAAAGACTTGTTTGTTCGTGATTTCGTTATCATTGAGTAGTTCTTCGTACATTTTTTCACCTGGGCGAATGCCGGTGTATTTAATGCCGATATCTTCTTCTTTATATCCTGATAGGCGTATAAGATTTTTCGCTAAATCAACTATTTTTACTGGTTCTCCCATATCAAGAACAAAGACTTCTCCTCCGCGAGCAAGTGCTCCTGACTGAATCACGAGCCTCGATGCTTCTGGAATCGTCATGAAATAGCGTGTCATGTCTGGGTGTGTGACGGTAACAGGGCCACCGCTAAGAATTTGTTTTTTAAATAATGGTATGACACTGCCTCGGCTTCCTAATACATTCCCAAAGCGGACGGCTACAAATTTGGTTTTAGTTGAACGACTCTTCATTTGGACGATCATCTCTGCCACTCGTTTTGTCGCTCCCATAACGTTCGTAGGGTTAACTGCCTTATCTGAAGAGATGAGCACAAATGTGTTGACTCCACATTCCTCGGCTGCATCTGCCACATTTTTTGTCCCAAATATATTGTTCTTCACGGCTTCTTTCGGATTGTATTCCATTAATGGCACGTGCTTATGGGCCGCAGCGTGATATATGACGTCTGGTTGAAAGTGTTCAATGACGTTAAACATCCGATTTCGGTCTTGGATGTCCGCGATGATAGGTGTTATTTCAAACTGGTTGTTATATTCATTTCTTAGTTCCATATCGATTTGATAAATACTATTTTCGCCGTGACCGAGTAGGATGATCTGTTCTGGTGCAAACTTAGCGACTTGTCTACAAATCTCTGAACCTATTGATCCGCCAGCACCTGTTACGAGAACGACTTTGTTAGTGAGCTTCTCTGAGATGGTTTCAATATCTAATTCGACGGGTTCTCGTCCTAATAAGTCTTCTACTTCGACGTCTCGGAATTGATTGACGGACACTTTCCCCGTCATAATGTCTTCAATCTTAGGCATGATTTGTGTTTTAACATTTGTTTTAGCACATTGTTCGAATATATGATTAATCTTTTCTTTCGTTAATGACGGAATCGCAATAATAATATGCTCGATTTTCTTCTGTGTAACAATCGCTTCGATATCCTTTGAACCGCCTAATACAGGTACACCGTAAAATTGCAGCTTATCTTTTTTCTTATCATCATCGATAAATGCGATTGGCTTAAGCTCTGTTTCTTGACTCGTTAACAGCTGCCGGCAAATCATTGTGCCAGCTGCCCCAGCGCCGATAATGAGCGTTCGTTTCTTACCTCTTGCTTGATGTAACCATTGATCTCTGAATAGGCGCCACGACAAACGCGACCCACCAATTAAGAGAAGGTGCAGCATCCATGTGACTAATAAGGCTCGTTTAGTTACAGTTCCGTAGACTAGGAATTGAATAATTCCTGTTGCTGCAAGGGCAAGTGTAACAACCATAAAAATACCAATTAACTCACCAATACTCGCATACTCCCATGACTTTTTATAAAGCCCGAAAATAAAGGCGAATATATGGTGGCTGATGAGTAAAGTAAGCATTGAAACAAACATGATATTAGGATCATGAATAATTAGCGTGTCATATAATATGTATGAACTAATATAGATCGCTGTCATGATAATAAGCGAATCGAGTATGAGTAAAGCTATGATTCTACTTCTATAAGTCATAACTAACCTTCCCTTTATCCCTCTAATTTAGTACATTTGTCATAATTTACAATCAAATTATAACACATTTCTGTAAATAAATTAATAGTTTTTTACAAATTATAGGTATAATTTCTTATAAATGTGAGAAAATCCTGCTAGATTCATAGGGTTATCTAACAGGATTGATTTTTAATAAATGGCACCTTTAAAGGCTTCGATATATAAATCTAATTGTTCTTTATTTTCATGTTGTTCATAAATCTCTTGGTGTTTATCTGTTTGTCCCATCCTTTCAAGACTGAGCAGTAATAATGCTTTACTTCTCAGCTGTAAATCTTCATCTCCAGTGATGTTTTCTGTTAGTTCGACAACTTTTTCATCTTCTTCAATTATAGCATACGCTTGGGCTGCTAAAAAGAGTTCACTTGGTTCTAAATGAATATCTCTAAACGCCGAGCCCACTCTTTTTACATCCTTAGCAGTCGACTCATACTGTCCATAAAAATCCTTCGTCATATCAGCATACTTCCTCGCCGCATCCTTCATCCCCAGCTGCGCATTTTTCACAGCTGTTCCCGAAGTCAGTCGGATTGCTCTTTCATACACTGATTTATAAAACGGATCGAGTTCCAACGACTCTTCATAATATTTAACAGCTTCATCAACCTTACCAAACGACGCATAAGCATTTCCAACCTGCATAATCGCACGTGGGTTTTTCGTCTCCGTTTCGTAAATGTTGTTCGCTACTTCAAAGACTTTTTCTTCTTCATCAAGCTCCACATAGACCGCAGCAAGCTGCCTCATGTTCACAATGTTATATGGGTTGTAGGATAAAGCCTTCTCATACAGTTCAGCCGTTTGTTTTAATGTCAGCTCTTCCCCGCGTAAGTCATCAATCGCTTTTTCAGCCAATAAAAATCGCGTTGAATAAATTGTTGAGACTAAAATAATTATTAACACTGGCACTGTATAAATAACTTTCTTCTTCCAACCCGTTAACTTCAGCGACAACTTAAACTCTTCATGTTGAAACGCCATGACAAGCGCAAAGACGAACATAAACCACGCCGCACCGAAAGAAAAGTCAAAGTCAACAAACGCATGTAACGCCAGCATCACAACAGCAAGCAACGCACCCGGCGCAATCAGCTCGGTGTTAATCCGTTTTACACTATTCCACACCGCTAAAAACAAGATCAACAGAAGCGACACAATCCCGATTAACCCAACATTAACCAACTGATCAAAAAAGAAACTATGAACATCATTACTGATATACGGGAAGCTCTGGTAGACGTAATACATCGTCGGCCAACCATCGCCACCCCAACCCGTCAACGGCGACTCCGAGAACATCCCCATCGCATCACGGTAAAAATCAAAACGTCGCTCATCCGATACTTGATCCGCATTAATTCTCGAAATTAGAATTTGAAACCTCTCCGGCAGCTTCTGATACACTAACCCCTGATTCAGCAAGTCCAGCGCCAACGCAGTAACCGACGCCACAACACCAGCCGGAATTACCCATCTAACAAACCTCTTCTCACTAATCCGCGCCAACTTATTTTCAAGTAAAAAGTGATTCAGAACATACACAATGACAATTGTCCCTATCGGCACTGCGACTAAATAAGGAATGAAATTAAAAGACTCCTCAGCACGAATCGTCGTTGAAACATTTTGAAAAACATATAAGCTAGGAAGAAGTGTTATCCCAGTTACTAAGATATACTTAATCTGCTCACCGAACTTAAGAACGATAAGACCGATTAGCCACGCAACCGGCAGAATGATAATGACCGCACGCGACTGTGACAGTAACAGCCCACTTGCGAACAACGTCAGTGGCAATGTATAAATACAAAGCTGTATGATTCTCTTGTTAGGTAACTTCGCCACAGTAACCAGACAGAATAAAAACAACGCAGCCGCGATCGAACCATACGTATTCGGATACTGAAACACCCCCGAAAACCTTATACCTAAGATCGAATGATGAAAATCAATCTTCCCAAGATACTGCAAAAACGGAATAAGCACCATATACACACCAAATAACAAGAATGTATACGGCACAGCCAACCTTATTAATCTATTAACCCGCTGCAAATCTACTAAGATCGCAAACAAAATTGCATACGTCGTAAATCGAAACAACTCATTAAACGTCCCATATGGCGATACCGCCGTAACAAACGACAACAAATACGCAAGCGGTAACAAAAATAACAAATAACTAGAAAACCGAATCTCCTCTTTACTAAACAAACGATAACCAACATAAACAAAAAACAACACACCAAACACAATATGCCAACTATAAAAATCAGGATCATAAAATAACCCCTGACGATACGACGAAACAAAAACACTACCAACAATTAACAAATAAAAAAACCAAGTCATAACCTTATGTACCAATTCCAAACCAACCTTCTCTATATAATCTATCTCCAATTTTACTCGAATAACAAAAAAAAGTGAACAATAACTGTTCACTTTTTACTCCTGGTAAATAAAGTCACCCTTTATTACCGTCCCATCAATATTCACTTCTAGCTGATAAACACCAGCCCCAAGCTGTTCAAAAATATCAGCCGAAAGGCCATTCATAATCTGATCAGACTCAGGATTTACAGGCAACGAACTACTCGTTATCGACTCATAATCACCTTCAGGATTCAGGATATTTAGAGTTATCTCAACTTCCTCAACCCCAATCTCCCTGTTCGTCTCAACAAGAAAATTCATCTGCTCACCAAGATTAAAAACGTTAACCGCCTTTAACTCATTCTCCCCAACCTTCTCACCAAAAATAATGGTTCCCTCAAGCTTATCCTCCGAACAACCCACAAGAACAATAAACACAAGTAATATTAAACCAAATGTAATCTTCCTCATAATTCCTACACCCTTATTAGAAAAAAGAGTGAGCGGTTAGCTCACTCTTTTTGGAGTTAAATCTAATTGTTTCTTTAATTATTCTGCTTTTGGTACAGTAACCGAGAAGTCTTCAACTTTATTTCCACTTGTATCAGTGAAGTAGTTGTTAGACGCGAAATCTACTGTGTAACCTTCTAAGTCAGTTGCACCGTATACATAAATTGTTACTGTTGGAGCAGCTGAACCTTCTGCAGGTAATACAACTGTAAATGTGTTTTCTTTTGTAGGAGTAGTTCCAGTTGCATATGTTAATGCATTACCTTGAGAATCTTTAACTACGAATCTAGATCCTGCTGCATCAGCAATAGAAGCTTCTACATCTTCAGTAAATGTTAGAGTGATTGCATTCCCATCAGATGAAACGTCATATTTACCGTCTTTTACAGCTAGTGATGGAGCAATAGCATCTACTGCTTTAGCATTAGCATTATTAAATGCAATTGATACTTTATCACCAAATTGTGAAACTGACTCAATTTCTCCAATTGTAGCCACTGAAACAGTTTTCTCTACACTATCAACAACAAATTTACCGTTGTCATTTAATTCATCTTCAAGTAGGAATGTTAATTTCTTTCCGTCTGCTGATAATGAAACATTTAAGACTGACAATGTTCCGAAAGAAATCGTTTCATCGTCATTCTTTTTGTAATCATAATATAAAACGTAATCTTCTGCATCAAAGTCCACAATAGCTTGGTCAAGAGTGACTACAATAGTATCGTTATCAGTCGCAACAACTGGGTTTTTAGATGCTAAACCAACTGTGCTGTTTGAAACTAAAGTTTTTCCAGAAGATTTGTCAGATGTAATGTTCACTGACAGATTTCCTGCTGCATCTGCAACACGTGATACTACTTGGAATCCTTTACCTAACTCAAATAATTCATTGATTCTATTCTCAACCTTTTGATCTTTGTTGTAAGCTTTAATATCAAATGTGATAGCAACTTTTGTGTCACCATCAATTGGCTGTACAGAGATGTAGTCTGCATATTTACTATTAGCTAAGTCAATTCCATCATAATAGTATTTTGATAAATCAACTACAGAGTACTGTCCGTCTGTTGCCATTGCTTTGTCATTAAAGTCCACAATAATTTTTTGGTCTGATTTGTATAAAGTGTATTCAAAATCTTCGTGGTCTGGAGCTGTTACATCTTCACCGTAGAATTTGAATTCTAATTCGTCAGTAGCATTACCATTTATATCTTTAACTTTATCTACAGTTAAAGTTAAATCGCCTTCAATCTTGTCATTTGATTTTAATGTTACTGACTTTTTGTCATCATACTCTGGTGTTCCAGTTAGTTCTAACTTATTACCATTTGAATCTTCTAATGTGTAATTCTTAAGAGTTTCTGCAGATTTACTATCTAGCAATTCATTAAAAGTAATTACTAAAGTGTACTGATCAGATAATTTCACATTGCTGATTTCAGGTGCGTCTTCATCATACTCAGTTTCTACTGCGATACGAAGTTGCTGTACGTTTTCATTGTTCCACAGGTCTTTAATAGACTCTGCAGCAACGTAAACGTAACCTGTACCATCAGGTAAGTGACTATCTCCAAATGTTACAACTAGTTCATTAGGAGCGTCTCCTTCTTTCACAGAGTTTGCTCTGTTAATTGAAGAACTATTTGTGTGATAGAAGCTAGCTTTATTATATTCAGAACCTTTAATAGGTACAATTGGCTCATCGAATACTAGTGTAACTTGCTTTTGAGAAGCATTCTTGTATCCAACAAGTTTAGGCGCTTCAGCATCTTCTTCAACAGTTAAGTCAACAACGGTCTCAGCTACTTTGTAACCAGCGTAATCAAATAGCTCTCCACCGTTTACTTTTACTTCGTAATCACCGTCTTCTAAGTCAGTGTTGACAGTAATGTATGCTTCTCTGTTATTGTTTTTGAAATCAACGCTTACAACATATACGTTTTCACCAACAAATTCGAAAACATTACGTTGTTGTAAAGTTGTTTTTTCAGCGAATTTAGCAGCATCAATTGGCTCACTGAATTCAACTTTTACTGTGCGAATACCAAGAGCTTCTGCACTATCTGCTGTAGGAACTGTAGTATCGAAGAATTCTACCTTCTGAGTTACTTCTTCTCCAGCTACAGCTTTGTCAACTGTAACAGTTAATACATCTTGGTTTTTAACTGCACTATTTAATTGAACAACTACTCTAGTAGAATTAGCAGCAACTGATGATCCATCAAGTACTTTAACACTAAATCCTACATCGTTACCAGCTGCATTTTTAACAGTGTAGTTGTCTTTATCTTCTGCAGCTTCTAAATCAACATCACCAGTTAGGTCAACGAAGATTTCTTTGTTGTTTGTAGCAGAGATTTCATCTACTGCTGGTGCTGTTACTTCGTCTAAAAGGCCCATAGCGTCTGCTAGGAATTTAGAGAAGTCACCGCGTTTGATGTTGTCGTTAACACCGAAGTTTCCGTTTGGATAACCTTCAGTAATTCCTTCTGCTGCTAAAGCATTAACATATGGAGCTAATGTAGCAGAAGCGTTGATGTCACCGAAACCTTGATCTTCAACATCTAAGTCTAGATTGAAGGCTTCAACTAACATTTTTGCAACTTGGCCACGTGTTACTAATTCATCAGTTCCGAATTTCTCGTCAGAGTAACCTGAAACGATTCCTTCCTCTACTAATTTAGCAACTACTCCACCAAGACGTGCAGGAACGTCTTCAAAAGTAAGAGCGTCTGCGTCTCCTTCTTCAAGCTCAAGAGCTTTGAAGATCATTAATGCTACGTCACCGCGTTTAATTTGTTCCTCAGCTTTGAAAGTGCCATCTGGGAACCCGCCGATTACGCCAGCATTGTAAAGTGCGTTAACTGCGTCATAGTGACGATAGCTATCAGATAAATCTGAGAAATCGTCTTGTGCGCCTGCAGCTACTGCTGCTGGTGCTACTGCTGAAGCTACTAATGCAGCTGAAGCAGAAGCCGCCATGAACTTACGATAAGATTTTGGGTTGTAAGCCATAAATTCATTTCCTCCCTTTATTGATTATGTACATTGTACATATTTTTATTGTTATAGATTAGTAGTTTACAAGGTTTGTAATCTACAAATCTATTACTCACCATTTAATATACACTATTAGAAACATAATTTAAATAGTTTTACAGAAAAATTACATCTAAATAGTGTAGGTAATATTTAGAAGGCCTGTTAAAGCCTTTTAAACATTGCACAAGTAACATTGTGACATACTTATCTAGCAATTTCAAGTTTATGCCATATCTTTTACTAGTTTTTTAGTAGAATAGCATGTTTAAAATTTTTTGACAAGTCTATTCTTATAAAATTATAACAACTTTTTAGAAAATTTCAATCATTTGTTGAATTTTTAACCAAAGCATGAGTTATTTTCATGCTTTGGCAGTATCTTTTCTTTGTTTAACAATGATGTAATTAAATATTAATCCTGAAACTAACCAGAAAATGACGTTGATCTGTGGAATGAAAACTAAGTTATTTGCTAAGTTCTGTCCCATGAATGTTCCAGATCCGATAAATAGTCCGATTAGTAATAGTTGTGAGATTAAATCTTTTCGTGTTTGTAAATAAAGTTTCCCTATATATAAGTAGTAGTAAATGTATATTAACATGAATGTAATGATCCCAAATGTTCCTGTTTCGGCCATAACTTTCAAATATGAGTTATGGACGGAATAGCTATCGTGTCCGACGTATAGTTCTTCGTGTCTTGTGACGACGTCTTTATAGTTTGCTGTATAGTTTCCGATTCCGACTCCGAGTGTTGGGTTTTCTTTATACATCGTCCAGCCTGTTTTCCAGAGTGTTGTACGGGAAACTAAGGCATGTTCTGATGTGACTCTTTTCCAACGTTCTTCTTCTGTTTCTTCTCCGTCTCCGTCGCCTTCTGGCATGAGTTTTTCTGCGAATGAGTCTGGCATGAATGATTTCGCAACGTAAATAGCCGATTTCGTTCGGTCTTGGAAGTCTGGTAAGTTAAAGACAACGACTGCTAGTATGATTAATGGTATGAGTATTTGTAATTTCACAACGTTTTTAAAGAACTTTTTTGGTACGAATAGTGCGACCATAATTATCGCTAGAAACATGATCATCCATGCTGATCTTGTATACGTTAGGATTTGGTTAATGACGAGTAATCCGAATAACGTAATGACTGCGAGTTGTTGCCATTTGTTTTTCAAGAATACGACGACGATCAGTAAGACGCCTGGAATAATAAAGTTAATAAGTCCTGCCCAGTAGTTTGGGTTCATGGTGAGTGATTGGACACGTCCGTATGCTTCGCTTAATGCGTAAACACCGGCTTTGTTTAAGTTCCAATCGAACATGTATTGCAGGGCTCCGTATGTCGTTGCGATAGCCATGGCGATTAAGAATGCGATTCCGAAGTGGATGTATTCTCTCTTTTCAAAGGTGACGGTTGCAACGATTAAGAATAAGAATGCGTACGATAAGTATCTTGCTATCTCCATTAGTCCTGACATTAAATCGATTGCTTGTGTCAGAGATATGACTTGTACAATGAAGAATATCCCAAAAAGGATGGCAAAGGTCTTATACGGCACATCATTAAGTTTTATTTTTTTGTTTTTAACGTCCCATAGGAAGCCGAGGACGAGGAGTGGGATTAAGACGACCTCGGCAGCGAGTGGGATTGGTCCAATATATGTTTTCCACGGAAAGAGTGGAATAATGATTAAATTTAGTAAGACGAGATAATAGGTCATTGTATGTTTTTCATTCATTATCTATACTCCTTTAGATGTGTATTCTTTACTAGTTGTAAATATGACTTTTTCATATTTTCTGCCAATTTATTGACAGAGAAGTTTTCTTTTGCATATTCATACTGCTTTGTACCTATGTCCTTTAATGTTCCTTTTTTATGTTCCGTTATAACGTCATGAAGTGCTTTTTCAATTTCTTCGACTGATTTTGGTTGGATGAGCCAGCCGTGTTTTTGTACGAGATTAGCGATTCCTCCGACGTCTGTTGCGATTAGTGGTAGCTTTTCTTTTGCCGCTTCAAGTAGAGCTAGTGGAAAGCTCTCGCTATATGATGTTAAGATCGCGACGTTAGATAGTCGGTAAATCGCTGGGACGTCATCGCGGTAACCTAAGAATTTGACGTTTTGGTTCATTTTGAGTACGTCGGTTAGTTCTTCAAGTGTTTGCTTTTCTTTTCCGTCACCAACGAGAAAGAGCTTAATGTTTAAGTCTTCGTGTTGTTCGATGACTTGGCTCGTTGCTCTAAGTAGCTCGCGGTGTCCTTTGATCGGATGAAGACGTGCGACAATCGTAATAACAAAGTCGTCTTCTGCGATCTGTAAGTCTTCGCGTGTTAAGTTTGTTTCTTCCTTCGTATCAAAATCAATCCCATTTAATATAGTAGAAATTTTGTTTTCTTCGATACCGATTGAGATTAAGTTTTGTTTAAATGGCTCGCTCACGGCGAAGAAATAATCGATTTTGCTGTAGGCCCATAGGTTTAGTTTGGTAAATAGTTTTCCTTTGAGACCGGTCTTCATGAAATCGAGTGATGGGTCGCTATGTACGGTTGTGACCCAGGTGATGTTTAGTTTGCTTATTAGTGTTGCGATAAAGAAGTTCGCGCGTGCTCCATGGGTATGGATGAGATTGACGTTATCCTGTTTTGCGATGTCGATCAGTTTTTTTCGCGCTTTTAAGTCGTAACGATTTTTTTGGTTTAAATTAATCGTTCGTATCCCTTCTTTTTCGGCTTCTTGCCGCAACATTCCTTCTTGCATGACGACAAGAAGGATTTCTGCTGTTGGAAATGTTTTAAGTAAACTAATGATGTGGTTTTTTGACCCACCGGTTTCTCCGCCTGAAATGACGTGCATCACCTTCATAAATGATCACGCCCTTCGATACTCTCTTTATATACTTTTTCTTTGAAGTCTTTGTTTTTTGAATGTGCTAGTAATAAGGTTGCTTCTTTGTTCATTTGTTTAAAGTATTCATTATAATTGTATTTATTTTTGACGTTATCGATGGCCTTGATGTAGTCTTCTGGTCGGTACTCGCGAAACGTCTCAACATATTTGACGTCTTGATGCTGTGATAAGTTTCGTTTTAAGCTTGCCATTTTTAATAATCCGTCAAAATCTATTTTTTGTGATTTGAAAATCGTTGTTGCTTCAGCTTTTTTCTTGAATGTTTTTGTTATGTCAACAACGGTGTTAATGTATGCAGCTGGTATCGCTGTATTGATTTCGTATGCTCTAATTGTTGCGTCTAGCTTTAGTTGTTTGATGACTTCGGCTAAGATTTCCGCTGTTGCGATATGGTCTGGGTGACAGTCGATATGGGTTGTCACATAGATCATATCTGGATTAATTTGTTGAATAAGTGTTGCTAGTTTATCGACGGTTTCTTTAGTTGGTTTGAGTGCCCCGTCTGGTTCGTCTAAGAAGTAGAGTTCATCGATGTTCAAGAAGTCTTTAACTTCGTGTGCTTCTTGGCGGCGGGTGTTAATTAGTTTTTGCTTGTCGAGTTGTGACACGCTGCCTGCCCCGTCTGTCATATATATTACGGATACTTGTCTATTTTTGTAGCCGTCGTTATTGTTGTCTTTGTAACGAGCGATGGTTCCGCCAAGGCCGATTGTCTCATCGTCGACGTGTGGCGCGAGGATGAGGATGTTTTGTTCGGTTAGTTCGACTGGTTGTAGGTCGGCTTGGTAGTGTTTGGTTAGGATTGTTTTTGTTATTGGACGAATGATTGGGTTCATCGCTTTTAAGATTTGTCGTTTCATTGTTTTTTCCTCCGTTTGGAAGAGTATTTTATGTAAGGTTACTGCTTAACTCCCGCAGTTGAAATACACTCCGCTTTCCGCGGGGTGCGCGGTGAGCCTCCGACGAACAGGACGTTCTAGTGTCGGCGTCGTCACAGGACGTGACGCCTTTAGCCGACCTCGTGCTATCGCACTATGGGATCTCACCTATTCCGTTCCTCCCGCGACGGTCAGGACGACCTAGTGTCGACAGCGCCACAGGATGTGGCGTTCTTAGTTGACCAGGAGTCTTCGTATATTTCCTCCGCTAGTAAGAGCGCATGTCTAATACAATATTCCCCGTTCTAACTATATCCCCCACCATCCTATTTTCTTGAGAATAGAATATTTAATAGGAATTTTGGTAGGGCTAGTTGGCGTTTTAGGCGTTTGGGTTGTGTGATTAGTCTGTATAGCCATTCGATTCCTAGTTTTTGTGTGATTACTGGGGCGCGTTTGACGTGCCCGGCTAGGACGTCGAATGTGCCGCCTACTCCTTGGATGACGTTGACGTTTAGTTCGTCTTTATGTTTACTGATCCACTGTTCTTGCTTTGGTGATCCTAGGGCGACGAACAGCATGTTAGCGTTTGATTCATTTATCTTTTTTATTAGCTCTTCTGTATTCTTAGTATAACCGTTCGAGTAACCGGCTATCTGTAGGTTTGGAAGTCTTTCGTGCAATTTTTGTTGCATGGCGACTCCGACTTCTTCTTTTGCGCCGTAAAAGTAGACGCGGTATTCTTTTTCATTGGCGGTCTGGAGTAGTTTCTCAGTTAGATCTGCGCCGGTGACGCGTTGTTTGATGTTGCCGCCTTTGAGTTTTGATGCGAGTATGACGCCGACTCCGTCTGGTATTTGGTATGTGGCGTTGTTGATGAGTTGTTTGAGTGTCTCGTCTTTTTTGGCTTTCATGATTTTTTCTGGGTTAACGGCGATGATAGTTGCTTGTTCGTCGTTATTTATATGTTGTTCGATGTTTTCGATTATTTGTTCGTATGTGTATGGCGAAACGTTGACGCCAAGGTATGTTTCTTTTTTCATGTGAACATTCCTCTTTATTCTTGTTAATTACTTAATGTAGTATATCAGAGTTGTTTTTTATTTGGAATAGTGTTTGTGTTGTTTTGGGTTGTTGAGTGGTGTTATTTATAGTTTTGTGCTAGTTTGTTACTTTTATATTACGTTTTTGTTAAGAAGTTTGCATTTGTCGAATGTTATTTTAAATTGTTGGAAAAGGTGTTACTATTATATGGAATAGTGGTCGGGTTATGCGGGGTTGGTGGTTGGGCTGTGGAGGAGATTTATCAGCCAATTTCAGGTGGTTATCGGCCAATTTTAGATAGTTATCAGCCAGTTCTGAGGGTTTATCAGCCAATTCGAGATGGTTATCAGCCGATTCTGGGATTTATCAGCCAATTCTCGGATTATCAGCCAATTGTGTTCTTGGGAGCTATTCATGATTAAAGAAAAACTTGGAGTTCTTACATATATTTAATGTTGGTTGTCGGGGTGGTCCGGCAATCTTGTAGTTTAGGGGTGGTTTTATGAGGATTGTTGTTTCTGGTTTTTATGGTTTGGGTAATACGGGTGATGAGGCGATCTTGGATACGATTGTTCATGAGTTGAAAGAGCTTCATGGGCATGAGTTGACGGTGTTTTCGCTTCGTCCTGGTGAGACTTCTGAGCGTCATGGGGTGAAGAGTGTTTATCGTGGGTGGCGTCAGCAGTTCAAGGAAAAGATTCGTGCGATGCGTGAGGCGGATGTGCTTATTAGTGGTGGTGGTGGTCTGCTTCAGGATACGTATCCGACAAAAATTATATTTGGTCCTCTTCCTTATTATTTATTGATTGCCTTCCTCGGAAAGTTAAATGGTTGTAAGGTGATGTTTTTTGCTCAAGGGATTGGGCCTGTGAATACGCGTTATGGGAAGTTTTTGATGAGGGTGTTTGGGAATCGGGCGAATTTGATTACGGTTCGTGATGGGGGTTCGAAGGAGCTGCTTCATGAGCTTGGTGTGAGGAAGCCTGAGACGGTTGTGACGGCGGATATTGCGTTTGCTTATCCTGAAACTCATGATGATACGTGTTTGAATAGTCTACCGGAGGTAGTGCGTGGTTCGAGGCTTGTTGGGGTGTCGATTCGTCCATGGTTTGATGAGAAGAAGCTTTATCGTGAGCTTGCGGTTTATTTAGACGAGCTGATTTCTCAGGGTTTTACGCCTGTCTTTATTCCAATGGAGGGGCATCATGATGTGAAGGCGTCGAATTGGGTGGTTGAGCAGATGGAGCATGCTGAAAAGTGTCATGTGCTTGGGCCTGATTTTACGCCGAATCAATATTTACAGATGATGAAGCATTGTGAGTTTGTGATTGGGATGCGGCTTCATTCGGTTATTTTCTCAACGGTTGCGGGAACACCGGTTGTTCCGATTAGTTATGATCCGAAGGTTGAGGAGATTGCGAAGCAGGTTGGTGTGTGGGATTATGGTATGCGGCTTGAGGATGTTGATGTTGGCCGGCTTCGTGAGAAGACGGGGTTGTTGCTGGGGCGTTATGATGAAGTGAAGGTAATGGTCGAGGGGGCTTATGCGCGGCTTAAGGCTGAGGCGAAACGGAATGTGGAGCTGTTGCATGAGCGCTTTGGTAAATAGGGTTTTGGAGGTCTTTGGATCTTTGTTTGTAAGGTGTGGTTGGTTTGGGGTTTGTTGTGGTTGTGGGTAGGGCTTGTTTTCTTTTTTTGAAATAGGGGTTTTGGGAAAAGTTAACTTGGTCTACTGTTTTCAATCGTTTGGGAGTTATAATATAATGGTTGAAGTGTTAACACTAATGGTGATACATATTGTCGTTTTACTAGTGGGAGGAAATGGAGCATGCGAATTTTGTTAACCACCGTGTTTGATTATCCGCATATCGGTGGGCTTTCGACGCATATTAAGACGCTTAAGAAGGGGCTTGAGGCTCATGGGCATGAGGTGGATATTTTGTCTTTTAGTGATCTGCCTTATTTTAAGCAGCAGTTGTATGCGAAGGCGCCGAGTTTTGGGTTGAATATTTTGGAGAAGGGGCGCGGTTTGTTAGTTGGGCATTATTTTCGGCAGTTGTTGCTTAGGAAGTTGATTGAGCGTGCGCATGGTAAGCGTGGGTATGATTTGATTAATGCGCAGGATATTTATGCGACGTTTGCAGCTGTTGATACGGGGCTTCCTACGGTTCATACGGCGCATGGTTATAAGACGTATGAGGCGATTAGTCGTGGGGCGATTAAGGAGAATAGTCGTGCTGCGAAGGCGTTACTTGAGAAGGAGCGTCAGGCGTTTTTGGCGTCGAGTCAGGTGGTAACGGTTGATTATCGGATTAAGAATTATGTGAAGGATTTGTCTGGTATAGATGCGGTTCGGATTCATAATTTTATAGATATAGATTCTTTTGTTCCGAAGACGGATGAGCGTGCTTCTTTGCGGGAGAAGTATGGGGTTTCGGAGAATTTGTTTATTCTTTTTGTTCCGCGGCGTTTGACGAAGAAGAATGGGGTGATTTATCCTGTTCTGGCGCTGCCGAAGTTGATTGAGGATATTCCGAATGTGAGGCTTGTGTATGCGGGTGATGGGAGTGAGCGTGATCAGATTGAGCGGTTGGCTCGTGAGCATGGGGTATCTGATTATGTGGAGCTTCTTGGGGATATTCCGCATGAGAAGATGACGGATTATTATGGGATGAGTAATGTGACGCTTGTTCCGAGTTGTCATTCGGATGGTGTTGAGGAGGCGACGTCGATCTCGGCTTTGGAGGCGATGGGGTCTGGTGTGCCTGTTGTTGCGTCTAAGGTTGGTGGTTTGAAGGAGATTGTGATTGATGGTGAGACGGGGATTTTGACTGAGGAGAAGGATCCGGATGGGTTGGCTCGGTCAATCAAACGTTTGTTTAATGATGCTGAGTTGCGTGAGCGGTTGGCTTTGCGTGCTCGTGAGGTGATTGAGTCGGAGTATTCGCATCTTTCTGCGGCGAAGCGTTATTTGGAGATTTATGAGGGTGTGCTTCAGCGTCATGTGGCTAGTTCTGGTGCTGATGTAGAGGGGCCTGGTATTGGTGGTAATCCTGCGTTTGCGAATGAGACGATTAATGATCATGATGAGAAGAAGGAGTAGCGATGTCTAAATTAAAACAAGCGGCTATATGGACGACGTTATTATCGATATTCTTGAAGCTGTTAGGTTTTGTTCGTGAAAGTATAATAGCTAAGGAATTCGGTGCAAATGAATATACGGATGGGTTCCTCCTTGCTTTTACGTTTGTGACACTTATTTTGGCGGTTGTCGCAAATGGGTTTAACTCGGCTTTTTTACCGCATTATGTAAAATTTCGTCAGCGTGATTTGAAGAGGGCTGAGCGGGATGCGTCGAGTTTATTGAATCGTGTTGTTTTGTTTTTTGGGGGTTTGTCGGTAGTCATCTATTTCTTTACGCCTTGGATTGTGCCGTTTGCGTTTGGATCGATGCATCCGGTCACTGAGGAAATTGCGATTGATATTACGCAGGTGTTTTTCATTTTCATGGTTGTGATTGCGCTTAGTAGTGTGCTTGAGTCTTATTTGCAGTCGAGGCGTATTTTTGTTCCGACGCAGGTGTCGAAGATTTTAGGGACGTTAATGTCGGTTATTTTTGTATTATTGTTTGCGGATATTTGGGGTATTTTTAGTATTGCTTATGGGTTTGTGTTTGGGACGTTTTTAGGTGTCATTGTTCAGTTTTATTCGTTAGTGCGTGCGAAGTTTAAGTGGTTGCCGACGTTGGAAATGGATGATGAGTTTAAGAAGACGTTTTTTATTTTGTTAATTCCGGCGTTGTTGCATTCTTCGGTTGGGCATATTAATGTGTTTGTAAATAAGTTGTTTGCGACGGGGACGATTAGTGGTGCGGTAACTTATTTGAATAATGCGTCTTTGTTGATGAGTATTCCGACGACGATTTTTACGACGACGATTTTGGCGATTATTTTTACGTTGATGTCGGAACGTGCGAATGATCGGAAGTTGTTTAAGGAAACGCTTTATAGTGGGTATCAGATTGGGATTATGGCGCTTGTGCCGATTGCGGTTGGGACGTATTTGTTAGGTGAACAGATTATATCGTTTATTTATGAGCGCGGGCAGTTCACGGCTCAGGATACGTATAATACGTTTTTGGCGTTGAAGTGGTATATTCCGATAATTGTGACGCAGGGCTTGCTCACGGTTGCGGTTAAGGGGATGTATGCGCAGGGCTGGACGAAGCGTATATTGAAGATTAGTTCGGTGACGATTGTGTTGAATGCGTTTCTGAACTGGTTGTTTGTTGGACCGCTTGAGCTGGGTTATCCAGGGCTTGCGATGTCGAGTTCGATCGTGTCGATTTATTATGCGAGTGCGGCGACGATTGCGTTATATTCGATGTATGAGAGACGTGAGTTAGTTCGTATTTTGGCTTTATTAGTGAAGGTGGTTATTCCGTCGTTGATTATGGCGGTGCCGATTTGGTTGTTGCAACGGTTTACGGGTGTGTCTGATTGGTATTCGTTGTGGCAGATTATGTTGTTGGTGCCTGTTGGGGTGCTGACGTATGTTGGTGCGATTTATTTGTTTTATCGTGAAGGGTTTAATGCGATGATTCGGATTGCGCGGATGAAGTAGGGTGGATTGAGAGTTGGTTATGCTGTGGTCGGTGGCTGGTGGTTCTGTAGGGCTACTGGTGCTGTTGGTGGTGGTGACTGTGCTGCAGTTTGGTCTGATGTAGTGATTAAAGCAGTAACCACTTACTTAATCGGCGGGACTATTGCGGTCGCTACCATAACGCCTACTATGGCTGGTGCTGGAAGTTGTGCTACTGATTGGTGAGGTGCTGGATTTGTCGGTGAACATGTAGATGAAGGTTTTGGAAGTCTTTTAATTAATTCCTGGCGGGTGCCGGGAATTTTTTCAAATATAATGGAAATGATGGGAGTGTGGTGATTTTTTGGTTGGGTTGGTTGGAGTGGTGCTAGATTTATCAGCCAGTTTTGAGTGGTTATCAGCCGATTTTGAATGGTTATCAGCCAATTCGGGGGATTTATCAGCCGATTTGGGGATTTGTCAGCCAATTTTTGATTTATCGGCCAATTTATTTGTTTAATTGTGTTTTGGGGTGATTGGATGAGTCGTAAGTGGGTTTACATAATTTTAGGTTTTGTTGGGGTGTTTATTCTTGCTGGGTTAGTTTTTTTGAATCGGCCGTCGCATGTGGTGTCGCCTCAGTTTGAGCATGGTTTTTTTTCGGTGATGGTTGAGGATGAGCGTGTGCGTGCTGAGTTGACTGGGACGGATGAGCGTGTGTTTGGGCGTGGGCGTGATATGGTTTATTATTATGATTTGTTTGGTACCTGGGGTCGGGTTGGTGAGGCGGTGTTGACGCATCGGGAGTTGACTGAGGCTGGGGGTTATTTTTTTATTGAGGTTGTGCGTGATGGTGCTCGGGATGGTGTGGTTTCGATTAGTTGGGATGGTGATGCGGAATGGCATGATTTTACTGGGTTGGAGTATGATATTTCGCATGATTCGACGGTTGGTGTTGATCCGGTGAAGGGGCCTTATGGGTTGGTTTCGTTGGCGTCTGGTGGTGAGTTGTTAGTTGGGCGTGGTGTGTTGTCGCATGATTTGCGGAAGGATTATGGTGATGGGAATTATAGTCGTGTTCGTGTGTTGGACGAGCATGTTGAGGATGTTGTTGTGAGTCGTGATGGGGTTCGGGTTGATTTTTCTTATCCGGATGAGAGTGAGCGGTTTGAGATGTGGTTGATGTATGGTGAGAATGGATTGTTGTCTCGTGAGCGGTTAGATGCAGTGAAGGCGGATATGACGGAGAATTATCGGCGGTATCATAAGTGGGTGACGCCGCATGGGGTTTATGCGAAGTTACCGTGGTCGATTGAGCCTTTTCATGAGATGGGGTTTGGTCGGAATATTGGGTATCAGTTCCGGAATCGGGCGGATCATGTGGAGGCTTATGCTGAGTACGGGCAGCTTTATGATGAGCTTGTCGTGTTGAATACGCTCGTGATGCTCGAGTCGCTTTGGGATGAGTTTTCTGAGTATAAGTTGTTGCCTACGGAGTTTACGAGTACGTGGTTGAAGGAGCCGTATGGGATTCATGCGTTGTACTATGATACGCGGCACAATGAGGCGTTAGGGAATTATTTGCTTCGGGTTGAGGAAGTGTTTGGTTTTGATTATACGGATGAGTTTTTGACGTATGCGGATTATTTAGTTGAGGCTTTGGATGGTGACAATGTGATTGATGTTGGTGGTGCTGTCTTGTTGGCTGATTATGACGGGCCTGGGATTACTGAAACTCCGCATGCGAGCTTGAATCATGTGCTTGGTGAGATTTATTATTTGCTTCAGGCTTATTTTGTGTCTGGTGATGAGGTTTATTTGGATGCGGCGTATGAATTACGGCTTGGGGTTGAAGCGCTTGGTGGTGCGTGGATTCGAACGGATGAGAAGGCGCCTGACTTATGGTATCAAGTGAATGCTGATTTGACGTTCGGTGGCAATGATTATTCGTGCTTGACGCTTGTTGATCTAGAGAAAAATCAAGAGATGTGGGCAAAGACGGAGTATGGTAAGAGTGATGTGTTTCAGAGGTTGTTAGAGGCTAAGGTTGAGGCGCGGGTTTGTGAGCGGAGTGAGTAAGTGTGTGGTAGGTTAGTTGAGTTGGAGAGTATTTGTGTGGAATGAGTTACTTGGGTGCGTGGTGCGATTAATTAATTGTTTTATTACCTAATCGGGACTCCTTCTTATTTCAATATTATTAGCCAATTTGGTGGTGCTGGGTAATTTCAGGGTTTGTTGGGATTTATTATGATAAGTTAGTATCTACTTTTGATTCTTACACTAATTTTAATTAAATTTTCGCTCAATTTTCGGCTGTTTTATAGTATAATATGTATTATTTTATGTCGAATAAAGGGGGCTCTTGGATGGAAATAGAGAGAAATCCAGTGGTTGAGCGAAAGGTTTCTGCTATTATATATCTTTGTTATGTTTTTCAGCTTAGTGTGGTTGGACTTGTGATCTGGTTGGTGATGAGAAAGGATAGTCGTTTTATTCAGCGGCATGGTCAGCAGGCGCTTAGTTTGTATGTGATTTTTCTTTTTATTGTTTTGGTTACATATAGTTTGGGTGGCACGCTACAGCTTCTTATGTTGATGGCGCTTGGTTTTGGGATTGGGTATATATATTTGGCGAGTCAGGCGTATCAGGGTAAGGAGAATTTTGCTGGGTTCCTGAAGCATACGTTGTAATGAATTTTTATAGTGAGTAGGTCTCGGATTTTTATTTCTGATGTTTCTGATTTTCTGGGGTTTTTGCCAGCCAATTTTGGGTTGTTGCCAGCCGATTTCGGGGGGTTCGCAGCCAATTTTGATGAGTTGCCAGCCAGTTTTGGCCGATTGCCAGCCGATTCTGGGATTTGCCAGCCCAATTTCGGATTTGCCAGCCAATTCAAATGTGTCGGGTTTTCTTTTGAGCCGATTCTTTGTATGGAATCCGATTAATCAAGAAATTTATCAGCCGATTTTTTGATTTATCAGCCAGTTTTGGGTGGTTATCAGCCGATTTCGTGGGTTTGTCAGCCAATTTCAGTTGGTTGTCAGCCGATTATGAGATTTGTCAGCCAAATTTCAGTTTATCAGCCAATTATCTCTCAGACTCACTGAATTGGATTTATATTGTTCGTTTCCGGTCGCGGCCGGAAACGTTCTAATGTTGTGAATCTGGCGCAAATGAGCCGGTGGTGATTGATATTGGATTTAGAGCGCCGCCGTAGTTTTATCAGTTGGTTTAAAATGACTATAAATTCAATCGCTTAGTCAAAAAAAGCCTTGGGAAGATGCTACCTCAAAAGTGCATTTTCCCAAGGCTTTTTAGAATGAATCGACGTCGCCTTGTGTGATGTAAAAGGCTTTGTAGTCGTGGATGTCTTCGAATGCTTGGTCGATGAGGTTGCCGACAAGTGGCATTGGTTTGTCTTTTTCGAAGAAGCCGACTTGTTGAAGTATCTTTGCGAGCTGTGTTCCTGGGATCGCCCATGACTGGATGAAGTCGCATTGTCCGAGTTCAACAACAGCGCGGCGCACGAGGATTTGCCAGATGTCGTCATCGTCAATTGCGAGAGCATCGATGATTGAGCCGACTTTGTTTTTGCTTTCTTCTTGGTTAATCACAATATAGCCTAATAAGTGCTCGTCTTCACGAATGGCGAACACTTTATAAGTTTTGTCAGGGTGCTCAAAGTAACGCCAGTTCAAGTATTTTTCAGTGCGTCTAATCATAACAGGGCGCATGTCCTTCGTTTTTTCTACTAGTTCATTGACGCTTGAGTCGAATTTTTCAAGTGGTTCTGTTTTATATTTTTCATGGTCGAGTACTTTTTGTACGCGGTTAAGTTTTCGCTTCGTCCGCCATTCATCGAGTGGCTTCATAATTTTTGTGACTGGGATTTGTTTGGATAATATGTTAAATGGACGGAAGATCATTGTGAATCGTGAAATATCTTCAAGGTGTTTTCCGCCTGTTTTTTTTATTAAACGGTCTTTCGCCATTTTGGATGGGAAGCCGTATAAGTATGTGATGCCTTGCTTTTCTGCTTCTTCAATCATTTTTTCGTTTAGCGCACCGTACACGCCTTTCCCGCGCGCGTCGGGATGAACCATCGTATCGCAGCGGAGGGCAATTAGTTTTTTCTCACCATGGATAAAAGCGTCCTTCACCCATAGGGCAATAGAGCCTAGAATCCGCCCGTCTTCTTCATAAACTAAAATCCACGGGTTGTTCTCATTTGGATGATTGATAAATTTCCAAGCAAACGCCGCTTCAGACCTCTTTTTATTAAAAACGTCATAAAAGAGGGCGTTGAGACTTGCCTCATCGCCCTTTTGGTAAAATCGAATCATTCGTCATTCTCCTTATTGGATCTTCGTGAAATTAGTCAGCGTATGGATTGTCACGCCGTCTAAATCTTTTTTGAAGACATTACGTGTATCAAAGACAACAGGTTTTTTCATGTTACTGATAAACGCGCTCGCATCAAGTTCTTTAAATACGTCATGATCTGCTAAAACAACGGCAAGATCGGCGTCTTTCAAAGTTTCTTCAAGTGAATAAAGCTCGTAACCGAAGTCAATTTCATCCTCTTCCACGAATGGATCGTGACATTTGAATGTGATGTTTTTCTCGTCTTTATCGAGTAGCTCGATGATTTCGAGTGCTGGGCTTTCGCGCATGTCGGATGTGTTTCCTTTGTATGTTAGGCCGAGTATCGCGATTTTTGGTTCTGAGATATGTTTAGTTAGTGTGTGTATTTTATCTATGACGAATTCTGGCATTGAGTCGTTAATTTCGCGTGATAGTTGCATGAGTCGTGCGATGTTTGGTGCTTTTTCAATGATGAAATATGGGTCAACTGGTATGCAGTGACCGCCGACGCCTGGGCCTGGTTGTAATATGTTAACTCGCGGGTGCATGTTGGCCATTTCGATGACTTGTGATGCATCGATGGATAGCTCGTCTGCGATTTTTGCGAGTTCGTTGGCGAGTGCGATATTGACGTCGCGGTATGTGTTTTCCATGAGTTTGGATGTTTCGGCTACGACGGCGTCTGTTTTTCTGACTTCTCCTTTGACGGTTGCTTCGTATATTTTTGCTGCTTGGTCGGCTGCTTCTTTTGTATAACCGCCGACGATGCGATGGTTATGTGTTAGTTCGTGCACGATGTTTCCAGGGATGACGCGTTCTGGGCAGTGTGCTAGGTAGATGTCGTTTTCGTCTGGGTTGAAGCCGTGCTCGCGTGTGATTGGTGCAACGATATCGCTAATTGTCCGCGGTGGGATAGTTGATTCGACGATGATCGTATTTCCTTTTTCGACGTACGGCATGATTGTTTCGGTTGCGCTGACGACGTAGGCCAGGTTTGATTTTTTGTCTTTATGAATTGGCGTTGGCACGGCGATAATGTAATAGTCTGATTTGACCGGTGTTGTGCTTGCTGTGAATTTGCCGGTTTGGATTGCTTGTTGAACCATCTCGGATAAGCCTGGTTCTTCTATATGGATGTTGCCTTCGTTTACTTTTTTTACAACTTTTTCGTTGACGTCGACTCCAACGACTTCGTAGCCGTTATTGGCAAATAGGGCTGCAGTTGGTAGTCCGATATAACCTAGTCCGATGACACAAATCTTTGTCATATTGTTAACACTTCTTTCTTCGTTAATATTGTTACGATAGTAGTATATCATAGTTTGGTTTATGTTTACTATTTGAAAACTATTGGTTTGGCTTCGTGGTTTTTTTGGCTGGGATGTGTGTGATATTGCTTGACGTACTTCAAGATTTGTACTCCAATTTGAGTTCTAACTCGTTTTTTGGTGCTGGGGTTGGTGTTATATTGTTCGGGGGTGGTGGGTTGGTTTTCGGGGGTGGCGGTTATTTAAGTTTGGGTTGGGTAGTGCGCTCCTCTTATTTTTAACCGAGTGATTGTTGATGAGCTACCTTTAGATAAACGAGTGTCATTTCGAGTTGAGTTTATCAGCCAATTTTTTTGATTGTCAGCCAATTTCGCGAGCTTATCAGCCAGTTTTGGTTGGTTATCAGCCAATTCTGAGGGGTTATCAGCCGATTCTAGGATTTATCAGCCAATTTTCAATTTATCAGCCAATTTTACATTGTAATAGTCTCGCTTCAACTAATATTTTTGAAATACAGGATCGCTTTTTACGATTTCAATAAAATCTGTTGGAAATTTAAACGGTAATTCGTATAAACGGTTTTTGTTTCCGTTCATCTTCCTACATTGAAGGTTTGTAAGTAGTTTTCTTGCCACGCTTTCTGAGGTTAATTGCAGCCAGTATTGTGCTTGACGGGTGGTAATAAGCGAGCCGAAGATAATATAAAAGTCTTTCAGAGCGTTTATGTGAGCTTCTTTATTTTCGTGGCCGCATATTTGGCACTGCCATGTTCCCCAAATTCTTTTCATCGGTCGTGCTTGGCAGTTCGGGCATTTGACGCCTGTTGCAAAGTCCTTTGGGGTGAGTCCGAGTTTTTTAATGTATTTATTTGAAAATGGGGCTCTATGCTGGTTTATTAGTTGTATGATTTTTTCTTGGTCAATGACGTCCGGGCGATTTTTATATTTTAGGAATAGTTGGTTGATTTTGTTTCGAAGGGCATATGCGGTCATGATTCGTTCATCAATTGGTTCTTCAGTTCCGCTTTCTAAGATGACGTTTTTATTTGTAAAAACGACGAATGTTTCGATTGGTGGGACGGTGATGCCGTGTTGGTTTAAAAATGCTTGTAGTTTTAGGGCTTGGGTCTCGGCTTGTGAGATTGGGTATTCGTATGGTTTTCTTTCATTTCTTATTGTTTGAATCATTTGTCCGATTTCTGGTTTGAACTCAATTGTTCCGGTATGATTTTTTATTTCAATAATTAATAAAAATTTGGTCGTGATGATTAAGCGGTCAATTTGGAAGGTTGTGTTGCCTAGTTTGATTTCGATGTTTGGGATGATGAGAAAATCATGTTCGAGCAGTTGCAAAAAATAGTTAAGGGATAACTCGCCGGATTGACCTGCGCGGACGTTTTGGAGTTGTTGTTCGATGTAGCGATGGATTGTGTTGAGTCGCGATTTGATCACGATTAAAATGATTAGGTTATGTGCAATTTCTTTTTCATTAATCATTTTTATGACCTCTTTTCTTTTGTGATTATTGGATGAGTTTAAAATGTGGCTCACTATGAGATTTGGAATCATAGGAAGGTATTGAATTGGCTGATAAATCCTAGATTGGCTGATAAATTCGAGAATCGGCTGATAAATCCTTGGAATTGGCTGATAACTACCCGAATTTGGCTGATAACCTGTGAAAACTGGCTGATAACCATCCGAAATTGGCTGATAAATTCAGAAGAGTTTTTGAGGCTAAAATGATTATAGGACAGAAGTGGAAAAAAGGCAACGCGCTTGGGCGCGTTGCCTTTTGTTAGGTTAATATTTTTCTAGAAAGTCGTTTGCAGTCCAGTAAAGGTTGCCGTTGACATTGATTTGGTACCATGTGTACGTTGTGCCGTTTAGTGCTGCGTCTTGTGAGATGACTTCGTTGTTGTCATCTAGTTCTACTGTGACTAGTGTTCCGTTTTGTAGTTGTCCTACCCGGTTTCCTGCTGGGTTGTCACGGTAATTTAATGGGCTCGCGTTAACGACGTATAGGTTGAATACGTTGATAAATTCAGCTGATGACCAGCCTTCTTTACCGTTGTAACGTACTTTGAGCCAGCCGTTGTCGTTCATGCCGATGATGTCGATCACCTCTCCGCTTGGGATGGCGCCGACGACAGTTCCGTTGACTGGGTCTTTTCTCATGCGTAATGTTGATCCTGCTTCGACTGTCACTTCACCCTTTACGTTTTGAGGGAACGTGCGGTCTGTAGGTTTTTCTGGTACTTTCGGTGCTGGTGGAACTTTTGAGTCTGGTCCTGGTTGTCTGACGTATTGTGGTAGTTCGTAAAATAGGACGAGATCTTTGACGTTGCCACCGAGCATTTCGCCGATTTTTCGTGCTTGTAGAACTGGCCACATGACGTGTGTGGCGTATTGTTTTCCACGTTTGTTATTAACTTCAACAAAATCAGGGTCCCACTTCATTTTGTAAAGTGTGTTTTGACCTTCTTCGATATATTTATTCGAAATGTCTTTCGCGCCACCGACAATGGCTTCATGTGGTGTGAACCAGCCATGTTCAAAGGCGTATTTAGCTCCACCGTTTATCGGGTCGCTATCTACTGCACCGTAGCCATACATGTTATAAACAACGTGGATGACTTGTGGGTGGTTAATATCGCGAATGATATCACCGTTTCCGTCACGGACGATGTTTCCGTTAGCATCAACGCCGATTCCTCTTGCTAGGGTTGATGTTCCGTTAGCTGTTTCGTGTAAAGCGTGTGCGATTAAGTAAAATTCGTTTAGATTGTACTCAAGTCCTGCTTCGATGAATGCTTTCCCTTGGCCTTCAAGGATGCCTTTTCCTTTTAAATATTTATTATTAATTTCTGTTGCTGAAATGTTTGCTGGTGCGTCTAGTATTAAAAATTGTAAAAATTCTGCGGTTCCTTCATCGAAGTTGGCAGGGTTTAAGTAGTATCTGACGTTCGCTTCGTCTGCTGAGATTTTACCTGCTCCGTCATATTTCGGATTTCCGGATTGCATTTGGATGTCTACCATTCTATTAAAATCGACGTTATATTTTTTCACTTCGACTTCTCCGGTGAAGCTATGAATATAGCCGACTTTGTTAGCGATGATAACTTTAGCCCAACCATTCTTCAAATCTTCGACTAATGGGTAGCTGACGTTTTTATTAAGTGTTGCAATCCGTTCACTATTGCCGTTTGGCTTTGAGTAAACGTTGGTTGTTTCACTTAAGAAAATGAATTCGTTCGAATGTTTCGTGTCAGACGTTAAGTTAGTTACTTCACCTTTTGTCGTTGGTGTTGTTGGTGGGACGTAAATGTGTGCTTCACCGTCACCGTATTGAATGACGTGGAATGAGCCTTGTTGTCTTAATCGTTTGTATGATTCACCTTTCTGCAATTTACCGACTGCTTTTCGTTCGCCGTCAATAATCGCATATAATGTGACATTGTTTTCATACACTCGGAAATAGTCATCTTGTTTTGTAAAAGGTCTACCAACAGCTGGTGCGTATACATAGCCTGTACGGTTTCCGATTTGTACTTGCATCCACGAACCTGATTGTTTAATGTAGTTAAATGATTGTCCTTTAAAAATCCGTGCCATTGGAACTCGTTTTCCAGAGCTATTATCGTATACTGTAATGTCTTCTAGGGCTCGTCCTTCTTTTGTATGTTTGCTAGGTGTGGAAACGAACGAGAAGCCTTTAGCTGATGCTGGTTTTGTTGCTGGTTTATAGACGTAACCGCTTCTTCCTTCGAACTGGATTTTATGCCAGCTACCGAGGTCTTTCTCACGTTTGTAAACTTCGCCTTTTTTCAGCCAACCGATTGGTACAAGCTTGCCTGTTGAGTTATCGTATACTGTGACATCGTCTTGAATGACTTCAAAATATTGATCTGAATCTTTAAAGTCCTTCTTCGTCGCTGGTGCGTATACGACACCTTTTCTTCCACCTATCTCTAGTGTCATCCAAGAGCCTGATTCGCTAATGTATTTAAAGCTTTGGCCTTCGAAGATTCTACCAATTGGAACTCTTCCGCTAGATTGATTTTCATAGATTGTTAGATTTTCTAGCGCATGTGCCCCGTATGTATGCTTACTACTTGAGGTCACCCATTTCACGCCTGATGCGTCAGCTGGTTTTGTTGCGGGCTTGTAGACGAAACCGTTCTGTCCGTAAAAATTGATTTTATACCAATTTCCAACGTCGCTAACAATCTCGTATTTTTCGCCGTTTTTGATCCAACCGATTGGAACGAGTTTTCCAGTCGAGTTGTCGTAAACTGTCACATCATCTTGGGTCACTTCGAAGTATTTTCCTGATGCCGCTTCTACTGCTTGACCATCGACTTTAAATAACAAGAAGAGACACATGAACGACAGAGTTAGGATGAGTTGTTTTTTGTTGAACAATGATTTACCTCCCGTCTATTAATTTATTGTTACGATTTAATCATACCATTACTATTTAGTAAAAAAAATATATTAATAGACTCATATTTTTGAGAATTGATGGGAAATTTCGAGAATTTTTAGTTTTTTTGCGGGTTAGGCGCAGGAATTGGCGGATTTTCGGGGTTGTGGTTTTGGAGGTCTTTGGGCTTTGTTTGGGTGGGTGCTGGGATAAAAGGAAAATCGCCGGGGAGATGGCCCGGCGATTCGTGTTGTTATAGCTAGGTCGCTTATTCTTTTTCCATATGGGTTTTTAAAAGGGTTTGAATGCGGTTCTGTTCTTCGTCTGGGACGATGTAGTACCAGATGTTGTTTATCATTTGGCCTTGGCCTTTGATTTCTTCTTTGGTTGTATTCTTGCGTGATCCGCGGTAGTCGAAAAAGAGGGTGCGGATGTCGTCCATTTGGAGGTTGGTTTGGACGTTGGCACCTGTTGCGTCGAGAATATCAGTCACGCGGAAGAATGATTCGAATGAGATGGCTTCGTCGATAAGTGCGTCGATGATTTGTTGTTGGCGTGTGTTTCGTCCTAGGTCTCCTCTTGGGTCTTGTTTGCGCATTCTTGAGTAAATGAGTGCTTGTTCGCCGTTGAGTGTGATTTTTCCTTTTTTAAAGTCGTGTCCTCCGTGTGAGAATGGTATATCGTTATTGACGGTGACTCCTCCGATGGCATCGACGCCGTCTTTTAGTCCTTCCATGTTGATTCGTCCGTAGAAGTGTACGGTTGTGTCGAGAAATTGTTCGACGGTTTGCACGGATAGTTCTGATCCTCCGAATGCGTAGGCGTGGTTGATTTTGTCTTTGCCACGGCCTGGGATGTCGACGTATGTGTCTCTTGGGATGTTGAACATGAGCATTTCGCTTGTTTTTGGGTTGAGTGACATGAGGATCATGGTGTCTGATCTTCCTTTGTCGCCTTCTCGTTCGTCAACGCCGAGTAGTAGGATGTTTATTGGTTGTTTGTTTTTTAATCGGGCTGAGATTTCGTCTATTTTTGTTTGGTCGGACGGGAGTGGTGTGTACATCGTCTCGACGGTTTCTCCGAGTTTGTTATATATGAAAGTAAATGCTATGAGAAGTGCTAATAGGACACTTGCAATCGTAGCAATAATGATTTTTTTCTTGTTGTTCTTTTTTTGTTTTTGTTGGCGTATTTCTTTTCTTGTTACCATGGACATGTTCCTTTCGTTAAAATGCTGAAGAGTCCTATTGTACATAATATACGCATGTTATTAAAAATAGATGAGGTATTTATTAAAAATTGATGAGAAATTTGTCGGGTGCGATGGTGGGGCGTTCGGGGGAGTGCTGGGTTTTTGGTTTGAGTTTTTGGTTTGACTTTGGTTTTTGGATTGGCTTTGGTTTTTGGATTGGCTCCGGGTTTCGGTTTGGCTCCGGGTTTCGGTTTGGCTCCGGGTTTTTGTTTTCGGTTTCGTTCTAGGTTTTTGTTTTCGGGTGGCTCGATATTTTTGTGTGAGGCTGTGACCTCATTTTAAAAATTGGCTCTGTTATAGTTAAGTGTTGATATTATCCATATTTGTACTGAGTTGTTGTATTGTGGAGAGCGAAGGTGGCGACTCCTGGTCGGCTAATAGCGGCCACGTCCTGTGGCCAACGCCGACACTTGAACGTCCAGTACTTCGCGGAACAGCACGAGTCTCGAGACTCCGCAGGAAGCGTTTTTCTTCTGAGAGATGCACCTGCGTCTACTAGTAACGCTACGAAGCACGATTCCTCGATGTAAGGGGCAAAGGAGTTTCTCGAAGTAGTTCCCTGGCTCGAGCCGTGCACCGGTATAGAAGACACTGCGAAAGTTCTTTTTTCGCAGATGTCGCCTTGTGCCCTATGGGTAAAAGCGTCCACCGATAGCGATTCACAATAAACAACAACGGGCTTTAACAGAGCCTAAAAATTAAATAAGTCTCGCCAATCAAAAAAGCTGCGGAACAGATCACCGCCGCGGGAGTAGTAGAGATACGTGATAATTATTCCGAATAAAATATATATGAAACAGCCGAGTGCTAATTTGTTTTTCTTCTTTTCGTTTTGTGCGTTCATCGTGTGGACGTGCCTCCTTCTTCGTTTATTTTACTATGCGAGGCGGGGGATGTCGACTGAAAGAGCGGTGAACCTGGCGTGGGTGAGTGCAGGTCTGGGGTCCCGGGGGCGCTTAATTTATCAGCCAATTTTGAGTGGTTATCAGCCGATTTCGGAGGGTTATCAGCCAGTTTGGGTGGTTTATCAGCCAATTCGGAGACGTTATCAGCCGATTTTGGAGTTTATCAGCCAATTTTCAGTTTATCAGCCAATTATTTTTCAGATATGATGGGTTGAATTGATAATGTTCGTTTCCGGCGAGGGCCGGAAACGTTCTATTCTGGGTGGGTGATACGGGGCTGGGGTGACAGCATCGCGATTTATCAGCCAATTTTGGAGGGTTATCAGCCGATTTCGGAGGGTTATCAGCCAGTTTGGGTGGATTATCAGCCAATTCGGAGACGTTATCAGCCGATTTTGGAGGGTTATCAGCCAGTTTGGGTGGTTTATTAGCCAATTCGGAGACGTTATCAGCCGATTCTGGAGTTTATCAGCCAATTTTCAGTTTATCAGCCAATTATTTTTCAGATATGATGGGTTGAATTGATAATGTTCGTTTCCGGCGGCGGCCGGAAACGTTCCGCACAACAACAACAAATAAAGAAAGCACCTGGCTCAGTGGCGAGCAGGTGCTTTCTTACTTATTAGGTTATGCTTTTTTCCTTCTAAACTTGCTCGACAAATCGTCGAATAGTGTGTAGACGACTGGGATCAGCACGAGTGTGAAGATCATTGAGAATAGGAGTCCGAATATGATGACCACGGCTAGTGGTTGTTGTGTTTCGGCGCCTTCTCCGAGTCCTAATGATAATGGGACCATTCCTAGGATGGTTGTTAGTGATGTCATTAGGATTGGGCGGAGTCGTGTTTTTCCGGCTTCGATAATTGCTTCGAAGCGTTCGGCTCCTTTTCGTCGTAAAATGTTAATGTAATCGACGAGTACGATGGCGTTGTTCACGACGATACCGGCTAGCATGATGAGCCCGATAAAGGCTGGGATGCTGAGTGGCAGTCCTGTCACGAACAATCCGATGACTACTCCAATCACCATCGTCGGTAATGAGAACATGATGACGAATGGGTGTAGGAAGTTCTCAAATTGGACGGCCATCACGGCGTACACTAGGAAGATGGCGAACACTAATGCGAGTGCTAAGTCTGAGAATGCTTCTGCCATTTCTTCTGCCTCTCCGCCGATTGAATACGTATAGCCTTCTGGGAAGTCCATTCCTTCAAGTTGGCTTTCAATATCAGATACAACGCTTCCTAAGTCTCTGCCGACAATGCCGCTTGATACAGTGACGAGTCGTTGTTGGTTTTGTCTTGTTAATGAGACAGGGCCTTCAACGAGTTCGAGTGTTGCGACATTGGATAGGCTAATTTGTTCGCCTGTTGGTGTCATGATTTTCAGTTGTTCGATGTCTTCCATGTTTTGTCGGTCTTCTACTGGTGTCATGACGCGTACATCTAGTTCGTCGCTTCCTGTTCTAAATTGGGTTGCAACTTGGCCGTTAAGTGCTGCGCCGATTTGTCCCATGACGCTTTGGTACGTCAAGCCGTATTCTGCAGCTTGATCGCGGTCAACAATAATTTGCATTTCTGGTCGTCCGCGTTCTGCTGATGTTGTTGGATTGTGGACGCCATCAACTTCGGCAATAACATCAACGACTTGTTCGGAGATTTCTCCTAAGACGTCAAAATCTGCTCCAGTTAACTGGATTTGAATTGGATCTCCGGTACTGATTGATCCACCTAAAATATTAACCTTAATCTCTGCTCCTGGGATGTCTTGAATTTGTTCATCCCATTTACGTAGGATTTCTTCTGTTGTAATATCGCGTTCTTCTTTTGGAACGAGTTGAATCATATAGCTGGCGTTACTTGCTGTTGTGCCGAATGCCATCCCACCTGGTGACCCGACTGAGATGTAACTTGATTCAACAACATCATTATCTTTTTCAATAATTTCATTAATTTTTTCTGTCACTTCTAGTGTTGTTTCTAAATTCGTTCCGGATGGTGTCGTCGCAACGATTTCGATTTGTCCTTGATCCGCTTCAGGCATAAACGCTAACCCGAGCTGGGTGATTAAAGCTAAGCTTCCGACAAAAACGACGAAGGTCACAAATAGTGTTGTTTTTCTTAATCGTAATGCGCCGCGCAATATTTTTTGATAAAAATGAATGACTTTATCTAATAATCGGTTAAACCAGTATCGTCGGCCGCCGTCTGCTGCTATTTTCCCGAGCATCTTAGATGAAAGCATTGGAACAAGTGTAATTGACGCGACGAGTGATGCAATTAATGAGAACGCAACCGTGAGCGCTAACGGTGTAAAGATCTCTGATGCGATTCCTTGTGTAAATACGATTGGTAAGAAAACAACTAGAGTCGTCGTTGTACTTGCAATTACGGCTGGCGCAATCTCTGTTGCTCCAAGCTTCGCCGCTTCTTTCAGCGAATAACCCCGCTCTCGATAGGTGATGATATGTTCAAGTATGACAATGGACGAATCGACCATCATTCCAATTCCGAGTGCTAATCCACCCATTGTTAAAACGTTGACGGTTTCTCCTGTAAAATACATGAGTGAAAACGTCGCGATGACTGAAATCGGTATGGAAAGTCCAATAACGAGTGTTGCACGGAAGCTTTTCAAGAATAATAGTAAAACGAGTATCGCAAATAAGCCTCCGAGTAATAAGTTTTGGACGACTGAACTAATCGACTGTCTAATAAAATCAGCTGTATCAATGACGACGTTTAATTCGACGTTTTCTGGTAGGCGTTCGCGTGCTTCGTCAAAAGCGCCTTGGATTTCATCAGATACTGACACGGTATTTCCGTCTGTCTTTTTCAAAATACTTAATACGACGGCTTCTTTTCCATTAACAAAAGAATAACCTGTTTTGTCACGTTCTTTACGTTCAACTGTTGCAACATCGCTTAAACGGACAAATTCATTGCCTGGTGTTTGAATAAGTGTTGCTTTAATTTCTTCAAGTGAGTCGTATTCGCCTGGGATCCGGATTTGTAACTCCTGTGTTCCGCGGGCAATGACGCCACCTGACATCGACTGATTCGAACTATTAATTGCTTGTAAAATTTGTTGTGATGATAGACCGTATTGGTTTAATCGTTGTTGGTCTAGAATGACTTGGACTTCTTCAACGACGCCACCTTCAACAGTTACTGAACCGACCCCTTCTTGACGTTCAAAAATTGGCTGAATTTCATCTTCAGCAATTGTGTGTAATAGGGCTGGGTCATCACCTGATAAACTAACCATCATTACTGGCATTTGTGATGGGTCAAAACGTAAAACGCTTGGGTCGTTTGCTCCGCTTGGGAGAAAGCCCTTCACCTGGTCAATTCGCTCCCGCACATTGAGGAGCGCATTATCCAGATTCGTTCCGGTCGAAAACATCATGACAACTAGTGAGCTTCCAGGCTGAGATTGTGCTTGCACCATCTCGATTCCTTCAATATTGCTCACTGACGATTCAATCGGACGTGTGACGAGCTGTTCAACTTCTTGTGGTGATGCGCCATCATAAGATGTAGCTACAACGGCAATTGGTAAATCTATATCTGGGAATAAATCGACCGATAAATTACGAAACGAGACGAATCCGAGCGCTAAAATCGCAAGGATGATCATCGTCACGCCGACCGGTCGTTTAATCGATGTTTCTATGATGCGCATTATTGACCCTCCTCAATGATACGGACCTTTTGCCCGTCGGAGATTGTCAATTGTCCTCTAGTGATTACTTGAGAATCTTCATCTAATGATACGTCACCAGCGACATTAACGGCTGTTTCTTCTGTTTGCATGACGATCACTTCTACGGCGACTTCTATGGCCTTACCATTCTCAACGATATATACGAAGCTCTCACCACTGCGTTCCACGACAGCTGCTGTTGGAAGTATTAATACATCCTCGGCTAGGACTTCCTCAACAACAATTTGTACGGTCATTCCGGCTAGGAACGCTCCGCTTTTTTCCACTTCGGCTTCAACGGCATACATGCCAGTGTCTCCGGCTGTTTTCGCAACATATGTAATGGTTGCTTTACCTGATTCGTCTAATTGTGATGCGTGAAAATTCACTTCATCACTCACGGAAAATTTTTCGACTTCATTTGCTGGAACGTTGTACGATAAAATTAATGATTCAACATCGACAACGACTGCTGCGGGTTGTTCATTAGAAGCGAATCGACCTTCAACAAGATTAAGTTCTTGAATCATTCCGTCCATTGGTGCTTCAACTTCTAGGCGAATGTTTTGTGGCGTAATGATTTCAGCAATTTTATCTCCTTCTTCAACGGTCTCCCCTTTTTCTACAAAAAGTTTATCCACTTCTCCCGGAGATTGTAATAGTACAGGCATATAATCGCTCGGCATTGAACGTGCGATATACGTTCTTTCTGTTGTAAAATCATCCACTCGAACGTCTGACATTTGAACTGGTATTTCAGTTTCTTTATTTGTCGTTTCTTTCTTTTCTTCATTACACGCACTTAAAATAAGCACGGTACTCAATAACAAGATTCCTAATATTTTTTTCATCATCTTATCACTCCCGTATGTTTAACATTTCTTCTAATTGTTTCACTTCTTCTTTTAGAGCATCATACTTCCTCAAATGCAGCAGCATCGATTCCAGAACAATCATTTGTTTTGATTCTTTCTGGAGTTCTTTCTCTAATACATCAATGGCCTCCAGTGCTTTTTCTTGTTCGACGGTAACAACACTTTGGACCATTTGTCTCAATTTATTTAATAAAAGGACATCAGCATGTAAAATATGTGGTAGGTGTTTAATTGTCGGCTGATGGCCTCCATTGATTAAATTCATGCAAATAATATCGAGCATATTAACGATAAACTTTGGTAAGTAATCGACATCTATACAGTTCTCATCAACGACGAGCCAATTTGAATACGATTTGATCATCCCTTCGAATAAAACAGTGGCATCATATTCATACGGCACAATCGCATCCCCGTAAATCGTACGAATCATATCTTTAGCCCATTCAAATGTTTGCTGTTTTGAGCGGACCATAAGAATTTCGACGTCTTTTCCGAGGGGTACTTGATCTCGCATCATCATAATGATTAACGATTTATTGTCTTGTAAAAATTTGAAATAAATGTTGAGCTGGGCTTCTAACGACTGCTTTGGATTATCTTTATTCTTCACCTCATACATTTTTTTCATTAATAAAGCGTAATAATAATCGTACATTGAGATAACTAAATCTTCTTTTGACTGAAAATAATTATAAAATGACCCTTTAGCGACATTTGCCTGGTCAACAATTTCTTGAACAGAGGTTGCATGGAAGCCCTTCTTCGCAAAAAGGTCAATACTCACTTCAATGATTTGTTTTTGTTTCGGATGCAATGTTTCTGCCTCCTTTCTTAAATAGAATGACCAGTCAGTCATTTCATAATACCACTATACTTTTAAGCCTTTTTCATTACAACCTTCATCGCTTGGAAAAGTGTGAACTTTTAGTGAAATGTAAAAAGACTCATGACTTTTTAATATAGTACTTTTAGCCGTTTTATTTATCCCAATCATTTATATAAAATTGCTAACTCGTGATTGAACAAATTAAAAAAGTCTGCATTCTATTTTTAGAATACAGACTTGAAATATTTACTCTTCACCGATTGTAGGTAATTCTGTTTTTGAGATACTGTTATCAAGCTCTTCATACTTTTCTAATTTAATAGTGTCATACAAATCTTTTCTTGATTGCATATCATCAAGTATGTCTTTTTGTGTTCCTTTATTAAATATTTCTTCAAATGCTCGTTCATATGCTTTTGCTGCAACACGTAAAGATGTCACTGGATAAAGCACCATTGCATATCCCATGTTCTTGAATTCTTCTGCTGTATAATATGGAGTTCTTCCAAACTCAGTCATGTTCGCTAATAATGGGACATGTACATGTTCTGCAAATTTTTTAAATTCCTCTTCTTTTGTTATTGCCTCAGGGAAAATAGCATCTGCACCTGCTTCTTCATATGCTTTAGCACGTTTTAATGCTTCATCCATGCCGTATACACCGTGTGCATCTGTACGAGCGACAACAACCATGCTTGGGGTAATTTGTTTAATCATTTTAATTTTTTCAACCATTTCTTCTGTTGTTACTAATTGCTTCCCATTTAAATGCCCACATTTTTTAGGTATCTTTTGGTCTTCGATCTGTACCGCAGCGACTTTTGCTTCTTCCATTTCTTTAACCGTTCTAGCAACATTTAATGGACCACCAAAGCCATGATCGATATCAACTAATATTGGAAGGTTAGTTGCTCTTACAATTTCTTTCGCTCTTTCTGCTACTTCAGTTGAATTTAAAAGACCAATATCAGGAATTCCTTTACTTGCTGTAAATGCACCACCTGATAAATATAATGCTGTGAACCCAACGCGTCTAGCTACCAAACCTGCCATTGCGTCATGTGTCCCTATAATTTTTACAATGTTTTCCCCTTTAATTTCATGTAAAAATTGTTCAGCCAATTCTTTCTGCGTTTTTTGTTCCGAAATAATCCATGTCATGATGATTCACCTCTCTATTTATTAAAAATACGTCTTATTTTTATGCATTACATTCTATTGAAACAATAAGATAATTAACGGGATTCCTGTTACAATCACGACAACTCTGACTGTATGAATCATGATAACTACTGGCATATTTGCTCCATAATCTTCAGAAATAATCGTAATTTCGCTCATTCCAGCAGGAGCTGAACTACAAAAGGAAGTGACAATATCAAAATGAAAAATTTTGTATAAAATGATTGTCAAAACAAATGCAAATAAAATTTGTAAGACTGGAACGATAATAGCTAACTTCCATATTGAAGTTAGTGAATCGAAAGTGTGTGTTGTGAATGCTAACCCAATACTTCCACCAATAACACTTTGGATCGCTTTCTTCACGTTAACTGGAACTATTGGTAAGTTTTTTTTCACAAATTGAATACTTCCTACTGCAAATAAAGACCCTAACAATGTTCCTAACGGGAAGTTTGATAAATAGCCTAAGTATCCACCTAATAACGCTAAAACAATCACTAACAGCCACTTTTTCATTCTGTTTCACACTTTTCTTTTTTACTAATTTTTATTGCTAGCTTCATTAAAAAAGGAAATAAAGACATAATCACAATCACTCGTACTAGATGGACTAATACAACTGAAGGGGAATCTAGATTTAATGCTTCGGCAATAGTTGCAACTTCAACAACTGCACCAGGTGCGACAGTTAAAATGGACAAGACTTCATCAAATCCTGTTAAGTAACTGACAACAATCCCAGCACACAGTGTAAATATAAGTACAAAGGCAATTACAACTAATACACTCTTCCCAAGTGAAATGACTTGTTTTTTATTTAACTTAATTAATGACAGTCCTAATATAGCTCCCAATGAGACTTGCACACTAAAAGATATAGCAGTGGATCTTTCTAACGTTAAGATTCCAAAGTATTTAAATAATCCTACTGCTAGCATTGACCCAATAACTACTCCAAGTGGAAATTTAGATTTATAACCTAAATATCCACCTATTAGAGTAACAGTAATAAATAGAATAATATTAAATGTCATTTGAATTTACTAATTTGCAAGTGTTTTGGGAGTGATGCGATATTTTTTTGCACAAAATCATTTGAATCCCCTCTTTATGATTGTGTCTTCAATTTCTTTTGTTTTTTATTAAATAATGTCGAGAAGACAACACCTAAAATAGTAATAATTAAAATTGCCAAACTAATTGGACGTTGTACAAAAGATAATAAAGCTTGGTCTCCAAATAACTGGACAGTTCTAGCTAATTCTTGGTCTGCTATTGGGCCTAATATTAACCCAAGTACAACTGCAATAGTTGGATAATCATTTTTTCTTAAATACCAGCCAATGACACCAAAAATAAATACTAAGAAGGCGTCAAACACTGAAATTCTAACGGCAAATGAACCGATAATTGCAAACAGTGTAATAATTGGAATTAATATTCTTGTTGGGACATTAATAACTCTACCCGCAAGAATCGCAAAAGCTCCACCGACAAATAAGAGAAGAACTTCCTGAATCAATTCTGAAAAAATTACACCATATAGAACATCTGAATGATCAATAAACAAGCGTGGTCCAGGAACCCAGCCTTGCATGATGATAGCACCTAGAAGCATAGCTGTTGATGCACTACCAGGAATACCTAACACTAATAGAGTAGCTAGAGCTCCACCTTCAGATGCATTATTTGCTGATTCGGCAGCTACAATTCCTTCTTCACTACCTTTACCAAATTTATCTGGATTTTTACTTGCTCGTTTTGCTTCATTATAACTTACCAGACTAGCAACCGTAGAACCTGCTGCTGGTAATGCTCCGATAAATACCCCTATAGCACTTGAGCGGAATACGTTAATCGGATATTTAAATACTGATTTAACGCCGTTTATTATTTGTCTAGCGTTAATATTATCCATCTTTTTAGACGCTACATAATCTTTATCTAGTAAGAAAAATAACTCTGATACTGCAAACAAACCAATTAATGCTGGAATCATTGGAATTCCATCAATGAGGTTAACATTACCGAACGTACCCCTTAAAGCACCTGAACTAGTCATCCCGATAGTTCCTAATAAAATCCCAAATAATCCTGCATAGATTGATTTGATAAAGCTTCCACCTTTAACAGAAGCAATAATTGTTAAACCGAACACTGCGATCATAAACATTTCTGGTGGCCCGAATTTTAAAGCAAAAGATGCAAGTGGTTGAATGATAACTATTAATACCGCAATTCCAATGAAACCACCAATTGTAGACGCTCCTACTGATAGACCCAAAGCCTTAGCCGCATAGCCTCTTCTAGTCATTGCATACCCATCAAGGGTCGTTGCTACAGCTGCGGGTGAACCAGGAGTATTTAATAAAATTGCTGTAATAGCTCCACCGTACAATCCACCTGTATAAATAGATAGTAAAAATACTAAAGCCGGTAATGGGTCCATACTAAAAGTTATTGGTAGCATAATAGCAATACCTAATGAACCCGTAAATCCAGGAATAGCAGCTAGTATGACCCCAAACGATAGACCAATTATAATAAGAAATAAGTTTTGCCATTCAAGAAACATGGCTATACCATCTGAAAGTGATCCCCAATCGATCATAATATTCCTCCTTTCTTAACCAAAGAATCCTTTAGGTAATGGAATGCCTAACCAAGTATCAAATAATAAATAAATAACTAAAGTAACGATGACAGGAATTGCAATTAATAATTTTATATCTTTTGTTCCGAATACAAATAATAGACTTGGTAAAAAGATTAATGATACTAGGATGAAACCTAAATAAGGTAACAAAATTAAATATAGAGCAATAGACGTAATATAAATTAATAACTTCGGAGTGACTTTTGAGTTAATCTCATAATTTTCGTCAAATTCCGTCTCGTCATCATCCGACGTTTTTTCTAATTGACTAAAGTCTGTATTCTTCCATTTTTTTATCTCGATGAGTAGCACGGCTGGATATAAGACAACCATCACCCAAAAAATTGGCCTAATAAGAAGTAAGTTACCATCAGATAAATCGCTCACTTCAAAATAATAAATTAAAACAAATAAAAAAATGGTTGATGGGGCAATTAATCTATTAATTAATCTCATAGTTCTTTCGTTTTTCAATGTTTTCCCTCCTTTTGTGGAGCGTAAAATTTACCAATTATCATATTAAATTAAAAATACAACTGGTCACTTCTTAACTGAAGGATTAAGAAGTGACTAGTTGTTTATTACTTTCAAATAAAAGCAGTATAAACTTCGGTCAAATTATTCAGCTTTTAATTCGTCTTGATATTCTACGATTAAGTCATGTAATTCTTTATTCATACGGTCACTCTCTTCAGGACCACGGAACTTACTTACAACGATAGCACCAGTGTCTTCAAGATGCTTTTGATACTCTTCACTATTGAACATGTTTTCGTAAGCTTTAACTAAAGCATCAAAACGTTCAGGATGATTTTCTTTAAAAGATTGATGAACAGCAATAAATCTTACAGACCCTACATGTGGAACTTTAACACCATATGGTTCTAAAGCGACATTTATAGGTTCTGCATCAGGCCATAGCTCTGATACTTCATCCGTTGCAGTTGCAAGTACGCGTACGTTATCAGCAATCGCTGTATCTCCATTCGAGTTTCCGATCATAAAGTCAACATGGTCACCGAGTAATGCGTTACGCATCTCGCCTCCACCATCATAAAATACTGGTTTTAATTCAATACCAAGTTTGTCCTCTAATAACACACCAGTTAAATGAAGTGGTCCACCGAATACTGTTGAGTAGCTCAATTCACCTGGATTTGCTTTTGCATATTCGATTAGATCTGCAAATGTTTCAAATTGTGAATCTTTTGGTACGGTAATTGTAATTGGGTCAAATTGCTCAACGTTTACCATAGCAAAATCATCGATATCATACTCAGCGTCTTGAAGAACCATTGTTGCACTGAAATATAATTGTGTTCCTGCGAATAAGTATGAACCATCATCTTTACTATTATGGAATACTGTTGTTCCAATTTGTGTCGCTGCACCAGGTCGGTTATCAACTGTAAACTTAGTATCTAACTCTTTCTCTAGGTGAGGAATCATTCCTCTAATCATCGTATCTAAACTACCACCTGCATCAAATGGTAAAACAAATGTTGTGGTTTTATGTGGCCAATCACTTCCATCCTTATCATCTGAAGCTTTGTCATCACCACATGCTGCTAATGCTAATAATGAAACGATTAAACCGATTATTACCCAATTTCTAAATTTAAACATGCTTATTCCCTCCTGTGTTATGTTAATTGCTTAGAATAATATTTTTATAGCTATTTTGAATATGTTTTCGCATAGCTTCTTCCGCTTCTTGAATATTGTCATTACGAATAGCTGCAATTATTTCTTTATGCTCTTCCAACGCCTTTTTAGATCTTCCTTCTACTTTGCTAACACTCAATCGGCGATAAAATTCAATTCTTTCTTCTATCTCTTGTAATATTCTTTCCAAAATTGGATTGTTTGCTTGTTTTAAAATCAAATCATGGAATTCCTGACCATAATCAACAACCTTATTAGGGTTACTGTCTGAAGTTAGTTTTTCATTAATCTCTTCTAATTGATTAACAAATTCGTCGTCCTTATTCAGCATAGCCTGGTTTAGTGATAACGCTTCCAAATACTCTCTAATAAAAAATAAATTTTTCACTTCTTCTTTTAAAACAGGAGCAACAAATAATTTGCTATTTCTCTTAACAATCCAACCTTCTTTTTGTAAAAGAGTCAATGCGTCTCTTATTGGTGTTCTGCTTACTCCTAACTTTTCAGCTAGTTCCACCTCATTTAGTCTCTGTTCAGGTACTAAATATCCTTTAATGATCGACTCTTTAAGTTGTTCGTATGTTAGATCACTAATACTTTTCTTTTTAATTCTTCCTAAAGTCAATTGTTCCCCCTCCCCTTTTGAATTTTGTATACATTATACATAATGTAATATTCATGATATACTAACATTAAAATTATTTCAACAATTTATTTACTCTTTTTTAATTGGAGGTTTGAATATGAATCAGAATACTATTCCTTGTATTGTATATAGAGGCGGAACAAGTAGAGGTGTTTTTTTTCACGAAAAGGATTTGCCGAAAGATTTAAACTTGCGTCGAAAAATATTTATCCATGCCATTGGTTCATATGACCCGACACACGTCGATGGTCTTGGAGGCGGAACTTCTCATACTAGCAAGGTTGCTATTATGTCCCCTTCAGATGATCCAAATGCAGATGTTAATTATACGTTTGTTCAATTAGGCTTGAATGAAAATATTGTAGATTACAATGGGACGTGTGGAAATTTAATGTCTGCTGCTGGAGCTTTTGCTGTTGATGAAGGATTAGTAAAAGCTACTGAACCAATTACTGAAGTCCGCGTTTATAATACGAATATAAAAAAATATTTAAGCATAAAAATTCCAACTGAAAATGGCCATACAAAAGTTAACGGCGATTTTTATATGTCAGGTTTGAGAAACCCGGGAGCTAAGATTGTTGTAGATATTTTAAACCCAGGAGGAGCCACTACAGGTAGTAGTTTACCAATCGGAAAAAAGTGTGAATTACAAACTACTGAAGGAGCTTTAGAAGTTTCCTTCGTTGATGTGGTCAATCCATTTGGGTATGTAAGTGCTTCTTCATTTGGTTTAAAAGGAAATGAACAAAAAAATGATTTAGAAGCTGATAATGCTTTTATGAAACGATTTGAAGAGGTTCGTCGAAATGTTGCTGTTCAAGTTGGACTTGCCGAAGATATAAATAACGTTTCTGAAGCAGTACCTAAAATGGCGTTTGTATCAAAACCTCAAGATTATAAGACTGTCAATGGTGAACTCATTAAATCAGATCAAGTTGATATCGTAGCCAAGATGACTTCTGTTGGTCGAATCCATAGTTCCTTTGCAGTAAGTGGTCTAATGAATATAGCATCAGCTGTATTATTAGAAGGAACCATACCAAATTCAGTTGCCAATCAGAATATACATTATGATGAAAGTAACAATCAATATACTGTCAGAATTGGACATGCTAATGGCGTTGCATCTGTAAAGGTGACTTTAACAAATGATAAAAATGATATAGCAGCTATTACATTAGATCGCCACGCAAGACGTATTATGAAGGGCGATCTATTTATACCGAATACTTTATAATAAAAAAACAGCTCTCCTTCCACTCAGGAAAAAGAGCTGCTTTTTTATGAAATAAATTTATCCTTTAAAAAAAGCCCAAATATGTGTCCGGCTAGGATTATTTGATTTTGCATACGTGTTCGAGATATTTCAGTTTCTAACTTCATATCGTTGTTAAAAATAATTTCCGAATAACCCTTTCCCTTCCGGCTATTTCGACATTCTTTTATATGACAGTATGAGAGCCACTCACAGTCTGGGTGTTTAATTTTCTTTGTTGGAATGATGATGACACCATTGTCTGGGTCAATCGGTATCGGTAGCATAACCTTCTTTTTTGTTACATATTCGATGGCTTTTCTTCTACCGTCAAATGATGCACCTTTAATTAAGCATGTTTGATCAATGATGCTGGAGGGTGGTTCCTCACACAATAATGTTCTGTCTATTTCGTAGATGATTGAGGAGTAGATAATATCCTTATTAGGTAAAATAGCCATCGTGTTCTTATTAATTAAGTAGTTCTTAACTTTCTCGACATTTACCACTTCTGCTTTCCCCCTAATAGGTAATATGATATATATCCAATACAGTATTTTACAGTATACTACAAATATTTGCATAATTTACAGTATAATTTATGTTCTTTTATGGAACATTTTTGACTGTGTGCTTGATAGAAGTGTTTGTGTGAGAACTTATACGACGGTAGTGGGATTTTTTTGTTGAGTGTAGTTCTTTTGATGTTGATAGATGCTCTTGTTACGTTGATTGAGGTGTGTATCATGTTGATAGAACACTGAATTGTGTTGATAGAGCACAGAGCTACGTTGATTGAAGGGCGCAACATGTCGATAGAGCGCTGAATTGCGTTGATAGAACACCAAATTACGTCGGTAGCACCCCCAATTATGTAGATAGCAGGTCCTACTCCAATAAAAATAAACAGCTGACCTACATTTTAGGGTCAGCTGTACATTGAATCTTATCCACGATCAGTTTCATCAGATAAGTTCCCGTCTTTTTTGTTAACATCTTCTTGATCTTGGTTATCAAGCTCATCTTGCATTTGATCTTGTTCGTTTTCTAGCTGATCATTCTGCATTTGGTCTTGATCACCTTCTTGTTGATCATTCTGCATCTGATCTTGATCACCTTGTTGTTCTTGGTTATTTTCTGGTTGATCAACATCTTGATCATCGTTTTCTTCGCTAGCACAAGCGCTAAGTGCACCTAATACTAAAAACATTGTTGCTAATAAGCTTATTAAGCGTGAACTCATATGAAGTTACCTCCTATATTTTTATCGGTCGAGAATAGTGTTACCAAAATGTAAACTTTTATGAGATTATAAAAAAATTATTTTAACCGATTTTGTTCATATAGTAAGGTATACAAATTAAAAATTCCGGACAAGCTGTGTCGTCCGGAATTATTTTTATTTAGTTTGATTTGGATCCACTACAGCGAACATGATTTCTGCTTCACAAGCAAGCTCGCCATCAACGGTAGCGATTGCTTTCCCTTTACCAATCGGGCCTTTTAATCGAGTAATTTCTACCTCTAATTTTAATGTGTCTCCAGGCTTTACTTGGCGCTTAAAACGGCAACGGTCAATTCCAGTAAACATACCGAGTTTTCCTTTGTTTTCTTCTTTATTTAAAATAGCTACTGCTCCGACTTGCGCAAGCGCTTCAACGATTAACACTCCTGGCATGACCATATAGTCTGGGAAGTGCCCTTGGAAAAACGGTTCATTAGCAGTTACATTTTTATAACCAACAACACGTTTCCCTTCTTCCATTTCCGTAATTTTATCAACTAGTAAAAAGGGATAGCGATGTGGGATAATTGATTTAATTTGTTCGATATCAAGCATGAGAACCCTCCTACAACTTATTCACCACGAATATATTTTAAAATTTCTTCCCAAAAATCTCGGTCAAGAACGGCTTTCGGATTTTCCCCTTCACCGATCACCCCGTAACCAATTGTTAGACCCCAAACAAAAGCACCGATACAAATAGCTGCGATTAATATAACTCTTAACCAAACTGGGATATAGCGTATTCTGCCTTTGCCCTCTTTTAGTTGTTTTTTTTCTGCTTTTTTCGCTTTTTTTGCTTCTTTTCTTTTATTTGGTTTGTCTTCTATAGTTTCCGTTTTTGTTTTAGCTTCAGTTGTAGTTTCTTGTTGTTCAGAATCTTTTCCCGAACGTTTTCGACGAATGTTTGCTAAGATTTCCTTTGCTGGTCTGATTTCTTTATCGGGAGATTCTTCATTTTGTGTTCTTATGATTGTCTGTTCTTCTGTTTTATTAGAAACGTCATCAGTGGCAAAAGCTGATTGATCAAATGTTTTTGTTTCTTCTTCAGCATTAGCTCTTCTTCTTAAAGACGGTCGTTCTTTTTTTACTTCTTCTTGTACTTCATTTATACCGTCTTCATTATTCAGTTGATGATCATTTTTTTCTTCTGAAAACATGTTGCAAACCTCTATTCTTTTGCAATTTCCCCTTGTACGAAGGAAATGCTCCATTTTCACATGGAGCACTTAAATTTCTGATGTCAAAATTTACGAACGCATATTGCTAATTAAGCCCATCATTTGGTCACCGATTGAAACTGAGCGAGCGTTAAATGAATAGGCACGCTGTGATTCGATTAGTTCTGCGAATTCTTTTGCCATATCAACGTTAGATGCTTCTACAGCCCCTGGTACAAGATTTGCGTTTGCGGGTGCAACGTTAAATACGAATTCTTCGGCAGGAACTCCTAGTGCGTCCTCATTTAATCTATACGTATTCGCACCTGCTGCTTCTAGCCCTCTAGTTCGCTCAAAATCTACAACTTGCAAATATGCTTCTGTCTGAGTGGCATTACCTCTAGTAATGTCGATGCCACCTTGCGCATTAATCGAAATGGCATCAAAATCATCCGCAAGAATAATCGGTCCATTTTGTCCTTCGACTGGAAAACCTTCACTCGTTGTCAGCATCACTTCATCATCGTTAATCGGCTGAATGTAAAAGTTACCGGCACGTGTATAACGTGTTTCTGTTCCACCATTTTCAGCTGGTGCGTTAACGACAAAAAAGCGATTTTGATCTTGAATGGCAACATCGAGGTCGCGATTCGTATGTTGAATCGTTCCATTATTCATATTAAAAGTCGTATGTGTAAGTCGAGCTCCTGAACCAACGCGAATTCCTACTGGTGTTTCACGCGGTGAATCAGCGTCGTGATGCAAAATGTTATTAACTTGCTGATACATTAATGAAGCAAAGTTAGCATGATTGGCTTTGTACCCATACGTATTTAAATTTGCTAAATTATTTGCTGTGATGTCGATTCGATTTTGTAGCTGCCCCATTGTAACAGCAGCATTAAACATATTACGCATTTACCGTTCCCCCCTTAGTGAAAAGCAGGTTTATCTTAACCGTCCAATTTGATTTGCAGCAAGATCCATACTTTGATCAAACATACGAACGACTTGTTGATTAATTTCAAACATACGATATGAACGAATCATCTCTGTCATGACTTGCTGTAAATCTACGTTCGAACGTTCCAATTGACCTTGTCCAATTTGGAAGTCAACTCCAGCCCCACGAGCGTCAACTACAGCCTCGTCACCTTCGTTATTAAAAAGGTTCGTCCCTTCTTTAACAAAATCATTAGCATTCGGATGGTAAACAACTCCGAGCAACGTTTGGTCAAAAGGTGAGATCACTTCACCGTTAGCCGTCACTTCAAAATTTTCCGTCCCTGTTTGAATACGGTCTCCATTAGCATTTAACACATAAAAGCCTTCTTGTGTCGTCAAAAAGCCTTCAGCATCTACAGTGAAATTACCATTCCGTGTATAACGCACATCACCATTTTCATTTTGAACAGTGAAAAAGAGAAATCCTGTTTCATCAGGCAACTCACCATTCATTAATGCTAAATCAGTACTGATTTCAGTATGTTGAATCGGACCTTGGTTGAATAAAGGAATATCCTCTTGCATGTAAGTTCCTGTGTTGATTGAGCCAACGATATGATTAAAAGGTAAATGTAACCCTTTTGTTGTCGGTTGGCGGAAAGTTTCCATATTTTGAATTAACATTTCTGGAAATGCCCGAAAAGTTGAACGGTCCTGCTTAAATCCAGGTGTTAATGCATTTGCTAAATTGTTTGATAATGTATCTTGATAACGTTGTTGCGCAATCATTCCAGAACCAGCTGTATAAAAACCACGGAGCATGTTGCCCCCTCCTTTTTTAATATTTGTTAAAGTCCGTTGTTGTTATTGTGAATCACTATAGGTGGACGCTTTCCGCGGGCACGGCTCGAGCCTCCTCGGAAGAAAGACGCTTCCTGCGGGGTCTCGAGACCCGTGCTGTTCCGCGAAGTACTGGACGTTCAAGTGTCGGCGTTGGCCACAAGGACGTGGCCGCTTTTAGCCGACCAGGAGTCGCCACCTTCGCTCTTCACAATACAACAACTCGGTGCAACCTTCATGATTATCAACACTAATCTTTAACAGATCTTATCTCAAAAATGAACGTTTCAAATTATGTATATAGCGAAACGAAGGGTCCACTTGTTGTGTTCACCTTCGTCGCTAACATGTTATTTAGACTATTTTATCTTTTGGTAATTTATCAATATGTTCAAGCATCATGCCTGTTCCTTTTGCGACACAGCTCATCGGGTCTTCTGCAATGAATACAGGAACACGTAGTTCTTCTGCAAGTAACTGATCAAACCCATCAAGTAATGCGCCACCACCAGTTAAGATGACTCCGCGATCGATAATATCTGCGGATAATTCAGGTGGTGTATTTTCAAGTACTGTTTTAGCACCTTGAACGATTAATGAAATTGGTTCACGAAGCGCTTCTTCAATTTCTTCAGAATGAATGGTAATCGTACGAGGTAGTCCTGACACTAAATCTCGTCCACGAATGTCCATCTCTTCATTACGCGAACCTGGGAATACCGTCGCGACATTAATTTTAATATCTTCTGAAGTACGATCACCAATTAACAATTTATATTTACGCTTAATATATTGTAAAATTTCATGATCAAGCTTATCTCCAGCCATTTTGATCGATTCTGATGTGACGATATCACCCATTGATAATACCGCGATGTCAGTCGTTCCCCCGCCAATATCAACGATCATATTTCCGCTAGGTTGGAAAATTTCCATTCCCGCTCCAACAGCCGCCACTTTCGGCTCTTCTTCTAAATAAACACGTTTACCGCCACTTTTTTCTGCCGCTTCTTTAATCGCTTTTTGTTCAACCTTTGTAATATTCGTCGGACAACATACTAAAATACGCGGCTTTGAAAACATACCACGCACATTAATTTTTTCAATAAAATGTCGCAGCATCATTTCCGTTACGTCAAAATCGGCAATGACACCGTCTTTAAGCGGGCGGATTGCTTCAATGTTTCCTGGCGTACGTCCAACCATACGTCTTGCTGCATGCCCTACCTCTAAAACTTTCCCTGTATTTCGATCCATCGCAACTACAGATGGTTCATTTAATACGATTCCTTTACCTTTTACATGAATTAATACGTTAGCTGTACCTAAATCGATACCAATATCCCTAGCGAACATGAGAATTTTATCCTCCTGACCCGTACAAAAATATAGTTTTCTATTGTAATATTTTATCATTATTTATCTAAAGTGTCACATTATTTTTCGCACTTTCAAAAAGTTTAGAAAAGATGTTACAGAAATGCCTTATATTTTTACATTTAGTATCTTCAATATCCCATTCATTACAAGTACCAATTTTCGACGAAACTAGTGCTTTTTAGTTCTTGTTACTTGTACTTATTAATCATAGACTTAAAATACAGAATATTCAACATATTAAATAGAAAGGGATGATTAAAATGCAACAGACTGAAGACCTAAACAACATGTTGACACGTGTACGCAGAAATACGCTTGGTGATTTATTAACACGAACAACAGAGAGGATGCCCGATAAGTTCGCTTTAGCTTACAAAGAAGAACGTCTCACTTTTCAACAGCTTGACGACCGGGTGAATCAAACAGCACATGCTTTTCGTCAGGACGGCATGAAAAAAGGTGACATGATTACTGTCATGTCCAAAAACAGCTTAGATTTTGTCGTTGTAAAGTTTGCCCTCGCTCGACTTGGAGCTGTCATGATTCCAATTAATTACATGTTAACCCCTGAGGATGTCGCTTATATTTTAAAACATGCCGAAGCAAATGGGCTAGTTGCATCTAAAGAATATGCCCCTATTTTAGAAAATGCTAAAGGTGAGCAGACGATTCGTTTTCGATATTTAATGGAAACACACCCTACTGAAAAACTTCCAGAAGAACTAATTGACTGGTCACCACTATCCTTAATACGTGACGGACAGCCGACAGATGCCGTTGAGGAAAATATTGATGACGACGACTTAGCCCAAGTACTTTATACGAGCGGAACCGAATCAAAGCCTAAAGGCGTCATGTTAAGTCACAAAAGTATCATCAGCGAATACGTCAGTTGTATTGTAGACGGTGAAATGTCGCGAAATGACCGCTGTTTACACGCCTTGCCGCTTTATCATAGCGCCCAGCTTCACGTTTTTTTAGGACCAAGTATTTACTTAGGCTCAAGCGGCGTCATTCTTGATGCAGCAAGCCCAGAAATCATTATGGAGGTTGTTGAAAGAGAAAAGATTACCCAACTTTTCGCACCACCAACTGTTTGGATTGCCTTATTACGCCACCCTGATTTTGACAAACGCGATTTATCAACGTTAGAAAAATGCTATTACGGCGCTGCGATCATGCCACGAGAAATTTTAAAAGAACTAGCTGAACGACTACCAAACGCCCGCTTCTGGAACTTTTACGGACAAACCGAAGTCGCACCACTCGCCACCGCCCTCCAACCAGACGAACAGTTGACCAAGCTCGGCTCAGCAGGACGCGCAACACTTAACGTCCAAACGAAAATTGTTGACGATGACGGAAATGAGGTACCACGCGGAGAAGTTGGCGAAATCGTTCACCGCACACCACACGCCATGAAAGGATACCTACACGACCCGGAGAAAACTGCTGAAGCCTTTCGCGACGGATGGTTCCACAGCGGGGACTTAGTCGTCATGGATGAAGACGGCTATATTACAATTGTCGACCGAAAGAAAGACATGATCAACACAGGCGGCGTCAACGTCTCAAGCCGCGAAGTCGAAGAAACCATTTACCAATTAGACGGCGTATCAGAAGTCGCTGTTGTCGGTATTCCAGACGCCTATTGGATCGAAGCCGTCACAGCCATCGTCGTCCCTAAGACAGACGTCGACCTAACAGAAGAAGCCATTATAGCGCACTGTAGCGAACACCTATCCAAATTCAAAATACCAAAATACATCGCCATCACCAACGAACTACCAAAAAACCCAAGCGGCAAAGTCCTAAAACGCCACTTACGCGACCAATTTAAATACTTAGGGGAAAAAGAATAGCCACTCTTCTGAGACAAGCAAGTAAATCGACAGCTAAACGCTTTATCCCAGCTTGGACGAAAAGACCCCCAGCACTTTGTTTGACCTTAAGCTCAGTTTAAGCACCTGCAGCCGAGTTTAAGCAGCTGTGGGCAAAGTTTGAACAATTGCGGTTCAACTTTGAACAATCACAACCCGACTTTGAACAATTGCAGTTCATTTTTGAACAATCGCAACTCAGCTTTGAACAATCACAGCCCTACTTTGAACAATCACAACTCATCTTTGAACAATTACAACTCATCTTTGAACAATTACAGCTCATCTTTGAACAATCACTGCACAGCTATATTATTTAAAAAGAGGCACCCGGATAGGACGCCTCTTTTTAAATGATTCTGCAACACCTTCTTCTTGGAATTATTTTATAGCCCCTGAGCGAATTGGGCCTACGATGTTTTTCAGCACCTCTATATTATCTGAATTCCATATTCATTTCCCAATGCTTCAGCATAACACTATACCTTGGGTTAAATTTTTTCCGTGAGATAAATCTTGCTTAGAATGCTGTTTGTCCAATTAAAGGCAGGGGAATTATTTTTAAGATTAAATTCTATAAAAGATATTTTTAATCATACAATGGGGATATCGTGGGGGAATCCGTTCATCAAAGTAAAAAACGGGTAAAGCTAGCCCGTCACGTGCGTTCGTATTTTTATTTTAATCCATTTAAACTTTACTATATCGAAGTGACAGGCATTTCTCTGGTGCTAGGCGTTACTCTTCTCTCTGTATTTTTTCCTAGTTGCCTCGCCACCTCGTAAATGACGAATCGATTTGTGATAATCTAAAACCTCTTTCACTTCTTTTGCTAAGGTAGGATTAATGATTGGTAGTCTTTCAGTCAGATCTTTGTGGACCGTACTTTTAGAAACACCGAAGTCTTTCGCAATTACCCGTACCGTTTTCCTCGATTCTAAAAGATGTTCCGCGATTTTAAGTGTACGTTCTTTGATGTAATCGTGCAAACCTCTCGCCTCCTGATGTCACTCTTAAGATGTTGATGGTACAGTTTATTCAGGAAAACGAGCAAATATGTGCCTTTAGCTTGTACTACTATACAAGTCTTGTGAAAATTTACTTAGATGTTAGTACAAAAGGCTTTAAGATAAAGATTCATACGTTTCAACTTTCGTATAAAAAGACTGGCTTCGATGAGGTTTGAGCAATTACGGGCCAGGTTTGAGTAATCATGACGCAAGTTTGAGCAATCAGAGCCCATGTTTAAGCAATCACTACCTATGTTTGAGCAATCACAACCTATGTTTGAGCAATCAGCACCCAGGTTTAAGCAATCAGCATCCAAGTTTGAGCAATCAGCTCCCTTGTTTGAGCAATCACTACCTATGTTTGAGCAATCAGCACCCTTGTTTAAGCAATCACTACCCATGTTTAAGCAATCAGCACCCAGGTTTAAGCAATCACTACTCATGTTTGAGTAATCAGCACCCTTGTTTAAGCAATCACTACCCATGTTTAAGCAATCAGCACCCAGGTTTAAGCAATCACTACTCATGTTTGAGTAATCAGCACTCTTGTTTGAGCAATCAGAGCCCATGTTTAAGCAATCACTACCCATGTTTGAGCAATCACAACCCTATTTTGAACAATAGCAACCCAGCTTTGAGCAATCGCAACCCAGCTTTGAGCAATCCCGGCAAAACCGCCCTAGCCACCCAGCCCGGATAAAAGAAAAAATCCCCGCATGATCGTTTTTGCAGGGATTTTTCCAGTCAGTAATCTTAGTTAAAATTTGGGTTGACTGGTGTTCCGTCTTCGATGAGTCGGAAATGAACTTTCGTCACTTCTGGGTCACCATACACGTTTGAGCCAGACATACCGATTGTATCGCCTTGGCTAACCTCGTCACCTTCTGCCACACTTACTTCAGATAAGCTTGCGTAGAATGTTACGCGCTCACCGTCATGTTCAATTTCAACTGTTTGACCAAGTAAGTCGTCTTCTTCAACCTTTGTTACAGTTCCACTAAGAGCAGCGATGACTTCAAATGGTTCTCCATTACTTGAAGTGATGTCAACGCCTTTACTTTGTGAATATTGGTTGTTATAGAAGACTAAAGCATCTTCTTGCTCTTCTGTTGAAGCATTTGGGTCATAAAATTTTGTAATGATTTCAGCATCATCACCTAAAAGTGTAGGCATGACTAAATCTTCTTGCTCTGCAACAACAGGCACTGCGTCATCTTTATCGGACGTGTCTGGCTGGACAATACCATCCCAGTTGACATCTACATTGTCATCCACAGCTGTGTTATCAGTTGAGTTGAACTGATAAATCATGACTGCGGCTAAGATGACAGCGACGAGAGTAATGTACATCGTTGGGTAAAACCAGCGTTGTCTCGTCAAACGTTTCCATTTAGACTGACGAAAGACTTTTCTTTCCTTTTCATTCATTTGCATCACCTCAGCAACATTCTGAACGAAAAGGAAGGAATCTATACATGGATTTTAAAAAAATTCATTGTTTTTGTGCATAATTTATCAGTTTTTAACGAAAACTAACTTTTCTCACTCACTTTTACATAAAAATCTCTTAAATTACTTCATAACACTTAGAGTTCCATCTAATACTTGGTCAACGGATGTAATGTCAATTCCTTGATAATAATGTTTAACGATTTCATCAAACGTTTTACCTTCTTTAGCCATACCATTTGCACCGTACTGACTCATCCCAACGCCATGCCCAAAACCTTTAGTTGTAAAAATGGCATGGTTCCCTTTCAGTTCAATTGTGAAATCATTCGATCGCAGCCCTAACAATTCCCTAACCTGTCTCCCAGTAAATTTCTTCCCATTGATCTGAATCTCTTTAATTCGGTTACTATCTGTTTTGACGACATTAGAAACTTTGAGAGTATTAGCTTGTTTTAAACCTAACTTTTGAACGACTTCATTCAACTCGAAAATTTCTTGCTCTATATATTTTGGTGACTGTTCATCCCAAGGACTGCTGACACTTTTTAAGTAAGGTATTTCATTTTGCCAATAATCTTCAGCATTTTCAGTATAACCATTACTAGTAGAGAAAAACGCTGCTGTAATCGGCTTTCCATTATAAGTTAAAATTTTCCCTTTTGTTTCATTCACAGCTTGCGTAATTTTATTCATTTTCCAAGAATAATCAACACCCCATATTTGTCTTAGCTCATCAAAATTTTTATATACTTGATGAGTGACCGTATCTGTCACATCATATTCTTCAGATTCAGGCTGCATCAGTTTTTGAACAATATAAGTTCGAGCAGCTACTGCCTGAGCTTTAATCGCCTCGATTTCGAAATCAGCCGGCATTTCAGACGCAACAACTGAGATAACATATTGTTCTAATGGTACATTTTCGATATCCCCCGAATTCGATCGCATAACTGCAACTGACGGCTGTTCAGTATCCTCTATCGTAGTTATTGGTTCATTCTCATCCCACTCCACATCAGTTGTAGCCTCAGAAAATGGAATGACAATTAATGTTGGTAGCACTGTTATAACAAATAATAAAATACCTACTAAAATGAACGCTTGCTTTTTCAATCGAGACTCCTCCTCACTCTTTCTTAACTCTATTAATATTTCTATTCACTCATTCTTTTAATAGAACTAGAAATAGAATCTTTTTTTTAAAAAAAATTTGGAGCTCCTCCCCTAGAGTAGCGGATATAATATATGTAGATTGTCTTATCTTGATTAGCATACTTGACCTTCAAAAATAAAGAAAAGAGCAATGATTTATATTCATCGCCCTTTTCTATTAATTACTCTATGATTATCTTGAAATATTAGCTAGATTGCGCAAATGACTTTTTAATAACTTGGTCATTTTGTTTAATTTCCTCTTTTACGCGTTCAACATCTGCCCCTAAGCCACGTAATTTACCTACAAAATCAACATATCCACGGTCTATGTGGTTCAATCCCGTTACTGTTGTATGACCTTCAGCAATAAGCCCTGCAAGAATTAATGCGGCACCAGCTCTTAAATCTGTCGCTGAAACTTCAGCTCCTTGTAAATTTACAGGTCCTTCAATAATCGCACAGCGACCTTCAATTTTTGCCGTTGCGTTCATTCTACGAAACTCTTCAACGTGCATGAAGCGATTTTCAAATACTGTCTCGGTAATCATACTCGTTCCAAGAGCACGTGTAGCTAAAGCCATGAATTGTGCTTGCAAATCTGTTGGGAATCCTGGATAAGGCAATGTTTTAATATCAACTGACTTTAAGACGTCATTTCCAATCACTCTTAAGCCGTTATCAGTTTCTTTAATCGTAACGCCCATTTCTCTCATTTTTGCGATTAATGATCTTAAATGATCAGAAATGGCACCTTCAACTGTGACATCACCATTTGTAATCGCTGCAGCTATCATAAATGTTCCTGCTTCGATTCGATCCGGAATAATGGTATGCTCTACCCCACGAAGCTTTTCAACGCCCTCGATTCTAATCGTCTCTGTTCCTGCACCGACAACTCTTCCGCCCATACGGTTAATATAATTGGCTAAGTCGACGATTTCAGGTTCGCGGGCACAATTTTCAATGATTGAAACGCCTTCTGCTAGAGCTGCAGCCATCATAATATTTTCTGTCGCACCTACACTTGGAAAGTCTAAATAGACACGTGCTCCTTTTAAACCTTGAGGTGCAAAAGCTTCAACATAACCATTGCCAACATGGATATCAGCACCCATCGCTTCAAAACCTTTTAAATGTTGATCAATCGGTCGTGAACCGATTGCACAACCACCTGGCATTGCAACTTTTGCATGACCATAACGTGCTAATAAAGGACCTAAAACTAATACGGAAGCACGCATTTTTCTAACATATTCAAAAGGTGTTTCAGTAATTAATTCTTTACTGGCATCGATGATCAGTTTATCACCTTCATTGTTTACTTGAACGTTCATATATCTTAATACTTCGCTTATTGTATCAACATCTGCCAAGTTCGGTACTTGGTATAAAGTTGTTTTATCTTCACTCGCCATAATGCTGGCCGCAATTACAGGCAGTACTGCGTTTTTGGCACCTGCTACTTTCACTGTGCCTTTTAATTGATTACCACCAGATACTATGATTTTTTCCAACATCTTTCCCTCCGTGTCGATATTCCGTATGTTATTTAATATTCAATTACGAGGATAGGTGTGCCAATTGTTACAACTTTATTTGCGTTATCTAGTTCTCGTATGGCGACTTGAATATTGATTTTATCGTCTTTTAACGGAATAAACTGATCAAAAAAAATAGTCGAACCACTTATAACCTTAAACCCATTTTCGTCTAAAATGTTTTTTGTCTCTATACCAAAATTGTTAATGATTTCATTAAAAATAAAATTACTACTTATATTATCACTAATTTCCGCTTGAAAACAAGTGTATACTTTACTATTTTTCATATATTGTTGAAAAATGTCACTATTTAATCGTTTTTTCAATAAATCTTGCGTGGTATCTGACCAATTATTTGCTTCAATGCTATAAATGATTTTAACGCTAGAATCGTTCAGATGTACGGCATTATATCTTTCGTTTATGTCATTAATTGAACGGGGGTCTTTATAAATTTTTTTAAATTCTTCATACTGTTCAGTTGATAATACTTTATGAAAAATTAGTTCAAAATGAGCAATATCCCAATCATTCTCATCTAAAAAGTTACCAATCAGCTGTGAATCTACTAATACTTTATTACTAGATTCGCTAACTTGTATAAATATACTTGAAACTAAAATTGTAATTATAACTAATACCTTCTGCACTTTCATCCCCTCCTTAATCTAGAGGTTAGACAAAAGTGGGGAATCTTATACTATAAATCTATTAAAATAAATAAACGAGCTGTCTTGACCAATGAATGAAATTAATGACAAAGTTACTTACTATAGATCCAATGGCGATTGAAAGCAATATAAAAATGAGACGACTTTCTACCACTTTATTCTTTTTTATTATTTTTTCAAAATTAAGTGCTTCTAATGATTTCCAAGATAAAACAATAAAAATTATATGCAGTGTGATATTAATTAATGCATCAACCGCAATTTCGTGTAACATAATTTCACCTCTCTTTTCTTATTAATTTCCTCATTTCCCGGGAAATAGTGACAATTATTTAGGTTAGTATGTCAAAGTTTGCTGAAGATCTATGTATGTTTTGATCAATGTGATGAAGGGAAACTTTAAGTATCAACAATTATGGCTCGACTATATTTATAATCAACGATAAGGAAAAAAGACCTGGCCAGTGATTGGTCAGGTCTTCTCTTATTTTCCTCCTGCAATATCGATCCGGTTAATCGCACGTTTAAGAGCTAATTCTGCACGTTTAAAATCTATATCATCCGATTTTGCTTGAGCTAAACGCTGTTCCGCGCGTTGTTTTGCTAGTTCTGCACGACTAACATTTATGTCAGAAGGCTTTTCAGCAGCTTGTGCTAAAATTGTTACTTGGTCTGGTCGAACTTCTAGAAATCCACCACTAACCGCGATGTAATCTGTATTTCCGTCTCTTTTTAATCGCACTGCACTAATGGCTAATGGAGCAACTAATGGGATATGTCCTGGTAAAATACCAAGCTCTCCACTCTCTGCTCGACAACTAACCATTTCGTATGAACCTTCTAGTACTGGGCCGTCAGGAGTGACAACACTCACATTTAGTGTTTTCAATCTTACCCCTCCTTGGGCTAATGTGAAGCGGCGATACTTAAGTTCTCACCGCCTACATTCCCATTATTGTTGTTCCATTTGTTTAGCTTTTTCAACTACCTCTTCAATACGACCGACTAAGCGGAATGCATCTTCTGGTAGATCGTCATGTTTACCATCAAGAATTTCTTTAAATCCTTTAATCGTTTCTTGAACAGGTACATATGATCCCGGTTGACCAGTGAACTGTTCAGCAACGTGGAAGTTTTGTGATAAGAAGAACTGGATGCGACGTGCACGTGCAACTGTTAACTTATCTTCTTCAGATAATTCATCCATACCTAAGATAGCGATAATATCTTGTAATTCGCGGTAACGTTGTAACGTTCTTTGGACCTCACGTGCTACGGCATAGTGCTCTTCACCAACAATGTTAGGGTCTAGTGCACGAGATGTTGAAGATAATGGATCCACCGCAGGATAAATACCTTGTTCCGATAATTTACGCTCCAAGTTAGTTGTCGCATCTAAGTGAGCGAACGTTGTAGCTGGAGCTGGGTCTGTATAGTCATCGGCAGGAACGTATACAGCTTGAATAGAAGTGATTGAACCTTTATTCGTTGATGTAATACGCTCTTGTAATTGACCCATTTCTGTAGCAAGTGTCGGCTGATAACCAACGGCAGATGGCATACGTCCAAGTAACGCTGATACCTCTGAACCTGCCTGTGTAAAACGGTAAATGTTATCGATGAACAGAAGAACGTCTTGTCCTTGTTCATCACGGAAGTATTCCGCCATTGTAAGACCTGTAAGAGCAACACGCATACGGGCACCTGGTGGTTCGTTCATCTGACCGAATACCATTGCTGTTTTTGTAATAACTCCAGAGTCTTTCATTTCATAATATAAGTCGTTTCCTTCACGTGTACGTTCACCAACACCAGCGAAAACGGAAATACCACCGTGTTCTTGCGCGATGTTGTTGATTAGTTCCTGGATTAAAACGGTTTTACCAACTCCGGCACCACCGAATAGTCCGATTTTTCCACCTTTAACGTAAGGTGCAAGTAAGTCAACAACTTTAATACCAGTTTCTAAAATAACTGTTTCAGTTGCTAAGTTTTCAAATTTTGGCGATTCACGGTGAATTGGATCACGACGCACATCGTCAGATAGAGGTTCATCTAAGTCAATGTTATCACCTAATACGTTAAACACACGACCTAGAGTTGCTTCGCCTACTGGCACTTGCATTGGAGCGCCTGTGTTTTCAACTTCAAGTCCACGTACTAGACCGTCTGTTGAACCCATTGCGATTGTACGTACAGAATCATCACCTAGGTGTAATGCCACCTCAAGTGTTAAGTCTTTACGACTATCATCATCGCCACGAATTATTAGGGCGTTATTTAATTCAGGTAACGCACCGCTTTCGAACTTAACGTCTACAACCGGTCCCATTACCTGTGTAATACGTCCTTTACTCATCCTATTTCCCTCCTTGCGATCTCAAAAATAAAAACCGCTACTCTAATGCTGCTGCACCACCAACAATTTCTGAAATTTCTTGCGTAATTGCAGCCTGTCTTGCTCTGTTATACGAAAGTGTTAATTCAGCAATTAAATCATCTGCGTTATCTGTCGCGCTACGCATAGCCGTCATTCGAGATGCGTGCTCACTCGCTTTACCATCAAGCAATGCACCGTAGACAATACTTTCTGCATATTGTGGTAGTAACGTTTTTAAGATTTGTTCTTGATCTGGTTCATACTCATAAGTGCTTTGTGTTTTCTTACCTTGTTCATTTAAATCAGTTAAAGGTAACACTTTTTTCTCAGTTACTTGTTGAGAAATCGCACTTATAAAGTGGTTGTAGTAAATGTATAGTTCATCAATTTCTTCATCGGCAAAAAGATTGACTGCATAGCTTGCGATATCTTTAATTTCTGCAAAAGATGGTTGGTCAGGTAAACCGACGATATCTTTTGCTATTGGCATGCCACGCTTAATACAGAAATCGCGACCAACTTTACCTAAAGGAATAACAGTGTATTCATCTTTAGAACTGTGACGTTCTTCAACGGTTTGGTAAAGCTTTCTTAAAACGTTACTGTTATAAGGACCAGCTAAACCACGGTCAGACGTGATGACGATATATCCTGTCTTTTTAACCGGTCTTGAATGTAACATTGGATGATCCGCATCTGTATTTCCGCTTGCAATACTCGCGACCACTTCTTGAATTTTTTCCATATAAGGTACAAAAGCTTTAGCATTAAGCTCTGCTTTGTTAAGCTTTGCGGCAGATACCATCTGCATCGCTTTTGTAATCTGCTTAGTACTTTTCGTCGAGTTAATTCTATTTTTAATGTCACGAAGAGATGCCACTACATCTCACCACCTTTTTTCGGGACTCTATAAAACATTATTCTGATACAGCAAACGTATTTTTGAAGTCAGCGATTACTTGATTAAACTGATCTGCGTCTGGTAAGTTACCAGTTTCACGGATATGATCAAGTAGCTCTTTTCCGTGTTGTTTTAGATATGCGTAATATTCTTCTTCAAAACGTTGAATATCTTGAACCGGAATATCATCTAAATGACCGTTAACAAGTGCAAATATAATCGCTACTTGGTATTCAACACCTAATGGCTTGTGTAAACCTTGTTTTAATACTTCTACTGTACGTTCACCACGATTAAGTTTTGCTTGTGTTGCTTTATCTAAATCTGAACCGAACTGAGCAAAAGATTCTAGCTCACGGAACGATGCTAAGTCTAGACGTAACGTACCAGCAACTTTCTTCATCGCTTTGATTTGCGCAGAACCACCAACACGTGATACAGATAATCCGGCGTTAATCGCTGGACGTACACCTGAGTGGAATAAGTCAGATTGTAAGAAAATCTGTCCGTCTGTAATTGAGATAACGTTCGTAGGGATGTAGGCACTAATGTCACCTGCTTGTGTCTCTACGAATGGAAGTGCTGTTAAAGAACCCCCACCTTTTGCGTCACTTAATTTAGCCGCACGCTCAAGTAAGCGAGAGTGTAAGTAGAATACATCCCCAGGGAATGCTTCACGGCCTGGTGGGCGACGTAATAGTAATGAAAGCTCACGGTAAGCAGCTGCTTGTTTAGATAAGTCATCATAAACAACAAGGACGTGCTTGCCGTTGTACATGAATTCTTCACCCATTGTTACACCAGCATAAGGCGCTAAGTATAGTAATGGAGCTGGTTCAGATGCACCTGCGTTAACGACGATTGTATAGTCTAAAGCTCCGTGTTTACGTAAAGTTTCTACAACTCCACGAACGGTTGAGTCTTTTTGACCAATCGCAACGTATATACAAATGACATCTTCTTCTTTTTGGTTAATAATTGTATCAATAGCAATCGCTGTTTTACCTGTTTGACGGTCCCCGATAATTAACTCACGTTGACCACGACCGATTGGAACCATTGAGTCGATTACTTTAATACCTGTTTGTAAAGGCTCATCAACTGATTTACGATCCATTACACCTGGTGCAGGATATTCAATTGGACGAGTTTTACTTGTTTCAATTGCGCCAAGACCATCAATCGGTTGACCTAATGGGTTAACGACGCGGCCGAGTAGTTCCTCACCTACTGGAACTTGCATAATACGACCTGTGCGGCGAACTTCATCACCTTCACGAATATCTGTATATGGTCCAAGGATGACAATACCAACGTTGTTTTCTTCTAAGTTTTGTGCCATACCCATGACACCATTTGAAAACTCAACAAGCTCTCCAGCCATAACGTTATCAAGGCCGTGAGCACGTGCGATACCGTCACCGATTTCGATAACTGTACCGACATCATTTACTTCTACTTTAGAATCATAGTTTTCAATTTGCTGCTTAATCAGCGCACTGATTTCTTCAGCTTTGATGCTCATCCATTTCACCCCTATCTTTACTTGTTTGCAGTTACTAAATTCTGTTCAAGACGTTTAAGTTGAGTTGCAACTGTACCGTCAAATATTTTGTTTCCTACCCGAATTTTCACTCCACCTAAAATAGATGGATCAACGATATTATTCAAGCGAAGGGTGTTAATATTTAACTTTTTCGCAAAGGTATCTTGAATTTGTTTCGTCTCTTCTTCGGTTAATTCACGAACAGAATATACGTCAGCTTCTGCAATACCTCTTGTTTCATTTTTCATATCGATAAATGATTCTACGATTTCAGAAACAAGATTAATTCTTCTTTTATCTACTAATAAAAGCAATGTGTTTAGCGTTTCTTTTGATACGTCTTTAAATACTTGACGTGTGAAGTCCTTCTTTTGCTCTGTTGATACACGTGGATTGTCATAAAACTTATCTAGCTGTGTATCATTTTTGAAAATATCATTAACGACTAGTAATTCACTTTCTAGTTGATCAAGATTTGATTTTTCATGACCAATTTCAAACAAAGCTTTCGCATAACGTTTCGCTATAACTGAATAACTCATTTGCTTTCGCCTACTTTATCTAAATAATCCTTAATGAGCTGATCTTGCTCATCCATAGAAAGCTCTTTTTCAATAACTTTGCTAGCGATTTGTACAGATAATGTAGCCACTTGCTCTTGTAATGCTTGAACAGCTTTGTCTTTTTCTTGTTCAATTTCTAGTCTAGCGTTTTCTTTAATACGTTCAGCTTCTGCTCTTGCTTCTTGTAAAATTGTGTTTTGTTGATCTTTTGCTGTTAGTTTTGCGTCTTCAATAATTTTATGTGCGTTTTGACGTGTATTTTTCAATTCATCTTGAGCTTCTTTCATTAGACGCTCAGATTCTTTACGGTTGTTTTCTGCTTGGTCAATTTCATTTGAGATATGATTTTCACGCTCATGCATCACGTTCATTAATGGACGCCAAGCAAAGATTGTGATTAAAGTTAGTAAGATTAAGAACATCACTAATTGAATAACCATATCACCAATTAATAGACCCATGTCAGCACCTAGTACTAAAAAACTTGTATCTAGCACAGCTTTCACTCCTTTCGCCTGTTCTTTCAAGGCTTTACATAAAGGAATGGCGAAGCTTAATTATATGACTTCGCCATTATTTGGATGTATTTCGCGTATTATTACATAACCATAAATGCGATAACTACGGCGATGATTGGAACCGCCTCAACTAGAGCTACCCCGATAAACATTGTCGTTTGTAAAGCACCACGTAATTCTGGTTGACGTGAAATACCCTCTACTGTACGACTTACGATTAAACCGTTACCGATACCAGCACCAAGTGCCGCTAAACCTACTGCAATTGCAGCTGCTAATGCTCCTGTCATTGAAAATTCCTCCTCTAAAATATTAATAAGTTAGTATTTTAAATTTTATTGATTAATGGTCTTCGCTCACTTTATGTGAAATGTAAACCATTGTTAACATAACGAAAATAAATGCTTGGATTCCACTTATAAATAGTTTGAATCCTTGCCAAGCTAACATTGGAACGAAACCACCAATGAATCCGAAGAAACCTGAGGCCATCAATCCAACTAATAAGGTAAGTAATACTTCTCCGGCAAAAATGTTACCGTAAAGACGCATTCCAAGAGTTAACGTATTCGCAAACTCTTCGATAATTTTTAATGGTAGTAAAAGTGGAACTGGCTTTACATAATCTTTTAAGTAGTTGCCTCCGCCTTTAATTTTTACACCATAATAGTGGGAAAGTACCACTACAAGTACTGCTAGTGTTAGTGTGATACTCGGGTCTGCTGTTGGAGATTTCCACCATAGTTCACCATCATAAACGACCATGAACATAACACCGAGAATGTTACCAACAAAAATGTAAAATAATAAAGTAAGTCCTAATGGAAGGAATTGTTTACCTGTTTTCCAATCCATCGTACTGTTGACCATGCCTTTGACAAAATCAACAATCCATTCCATAAAGTTTTGGAATCCTGTTGGCTTTCTTTGAAGATTTCGACTACCGACGACTGCGATGATAAAGACGATGACAGATGTCACAAACATCATCAAAACGTTCGATAAGTTTACATCAAACCAACTAATACCAAATAAATCATGGTATATAGGTGCACCGTGATCCAAAATCATTCACCCCTTTTCGTAGTGCTTATATCCTTTAGATGGAAAATAAAATCTATCATAATGACAACATAAGGTGCCATTAAACCGAAAATGGATGCAGCTATATTAAAATACTCCGGAAAACGCATCGAGATAACGATGACAAGTGCTGCACCTGCAAGTCTTGAAAGTGAACCGAATGATTTTGCCATTTGGTTCTTGGAGGCCTTCTCAGCAACGATGTTAATTCTATTTTGCAGAAGCATTAGATTGAATAGTCCAACGGCTAGTCCTAAAATGAGTCCTGCAAATATCGTTTGATAGTCTGTGAAGCCCCATCCGATGACGGAGATTGCTAGAAGGTAAAGCATCCATTTACGTTGACGATTAGCCATAGTGGTATAATCTTTCATGACGATTAGTCTCCTAAATATTTATTTACGATTTTAATCATCCCATATACACCAGCGGCCAATCCGAGTAACAACCCGATGATTAAAAAAAGTGGGGTCGTTTGAAAATAATCATCAAGCCACCTACCAATGAAAATACCGACGATGGTAGCACCTGCGAGGTAACTTAATATTCCACTTGTAATCGCGATACCGCGAAATGGATTATTTCTCATGATCCTACCTTCCAGTCGTCTTTTTCGACAACATTTTTTGCTCAAAAAGCAAAAAAATATAGCATGAAATCTCTCGGAACTTAAAGGTTTTTTCTATTGCTTAAAGAGGTGAAAAACACTCACTTTTTTTCAAATGAAAACCTTATCATTCCACACTTAATCAGCATACAATAGGGGTCATTTAAAGTCAATTATTTTCCTATAATAAATGAAACAACTTTGTGACAAATGTCACATTTATTTAGAGGGGGTTTTTATGGAAAATAAATTTCTGTAATTTTTGTATATTGTTCTCCATCTTGAACCGCAGAAATGACTGCCTGGAACTCACCGCTTGGAAGATTTTTTAGTAGTAACTGTTTTTCTAAGTAACCTTTTTTAACCTCTTTTTCAGACAAAATTTCCATGACGTGGATATTGTTATGATCAAACAAATTGATAGATAATTCGTCAATATTTTCTGGAATATATAATCGTAGTTTTATTTGTTCATTTTGAAACGGTGCCATTTCCATTTCTAACCCTGCAATTCGTGGATAATTAGCGGTTTCATGCATCATTAAATATGACAAATGATGTTCTTCTCCATTTAAATTGACTGTTAAATACCCTTCAAATAAACCTTCTTCCAAAAACCCATGTTGTAGTATTCCTTCAATATCAAACGTTTTCTCTTCGTTTGGTAAGATTGATTCGGTGAAAGGCAGAATCCATGTGACACCTTTTTGGCGTTTTGGATAATTAAACGACACGGTTAATGGCTCGTCTCCATGATTTGTAATTGTTATCTGGTCCTTTACTACATTTTCATTACCTTCTATTTTACCAAAATGGAGACGGTTATTTGAAATGGTAAATTTTGTTTTAATCGCGTTTTTTACATTTACATGCCCATTCCCTTGAATGGATGGAGGAAGCTCTTCGCTCTCTTCTTTTTTTACAAAGAGGTCCGCCGTTGAGAGAAGCCGATCTTTCAACTGCTTGGGAGACTCATTCGGGTGTGCCTCTTTTAATAGAGCTAGGACACCTGTAATGTAAGGTGCTGCCATGCTTGTTCCTTGTAGTGAAGCATAACCATTTGGGATGGTACTTAAAATATCTACACCCGGCGCTAATAGGTCAGGCTTAATTTGCCAAGTTGAAGTAACTGGTCCACGCGAACTAAACGGGGCCACTTCGTCAGTGATCGTTTGATAAGTTGTTTCTAGCCAATATCCGTTTTGTTTAATTAGTTTTGCTTCTCGGTCTGTGACGAATATGACTGGAAAAGCGGCTTCAGTCCATTCCCATTCGTTAGGGTCATCGGATGCATCACTATAAATGATTACTGCCGTTGCTCCTTTTTCATCAATCGTTTGAATGATTTTTCGATACGATTCAGACCCCTTCTCGATTAAAATAATCCGGTCGTGAATCGATGGTTGAATGTCCTCTAAAGTGGTCGGTGTTTCTATCGGATAGTCTTTTTTAAAATTCCATGGCTTTGACAATGGAATGGAGCGAATATCGATTTTTTGATTATTAGCTAAACTGAGTTGAGGCAGATGTTGGGTCTTAATGGAAGCACCGACGGAAATCGCATCATCTGATGTTGCTGGTGATCCTACCGTCCAACCATCCGGACCACTATTCCCATTAGCAACAACGACCGTCGTCCCAAGCTCAATCGCGCGGTTAACCGCTTTTGTCATCGGGTCATCAGGACTATTAACCGTACTTCCTAATGACATATTTATAATGTCCATGCCATCTTTCACAGCTTGTTCAATCGCTGCCATCACTTGGGCGGAGGACCCAGAACCACCAGGACCTAGCGCACGATATGCGTATATTTCGGCATCAGGTGCAACCCCACGAATTTTACCATCGCTCGCAATGATCCCGGCAACATGCGTCCCGTGTATGGTCGGAATTCCTTCTTCAGCAGACGTTTCCATCGGGTCTTTATCAAAATCAACGACATCAAAACCACCCTTGAAATTTTTTGTCAAATCCGGATGATTGTAATCAATTCCTGTATCGATCACTCCAACCTTAATTCCTTTCCCTGTGTAATTGGAGTCGATAGGATGATAATTCACACTCTTTTTTAGATTTGATTCACTATTATTTATGCTATTGGGAACGACATATGTTTGTGCTGCGTTAATACTTTTTATGAATTGTTCTTTATGGAGTTTTTCGATATGACGATTACTACCTGTTACAGCTAAAGCTTTAAGAATTGTATCATATACATACTCAACCTCGAGTAATGGGTAGTAAGCCTCGATATAATACTTTACTTCATGTGGGTCACGGTCTACTTCTATAATCCAAGTTGAATCTTCAGCGTGTGCTAAATATGGCGTTGAGAACATAATGAAGAGAATTAGTATGACTTTTTTATGCATAAAATTACCACCACCTTTTTAGATATTATGTTTAAAAAGAAGGATTTTATAAGTACCTCAACAACTAAAAACTACCCATCTTAACACAAAGGTGGTATATAGTTATTATAAATATCAAAGTTTTTTGAATATATATGTAAGTTTTTTTCATCTTACTGCATCAATATATATAACCGTTGGAGTAAAGGAGGGGTATGATGACTACACAATCGTTAAATGAATGGGAAATTGAGAAGATGGATGATCAAGAGCTCATTGAGTATGCAAGAACAGGTAATCGAGATGCTTTTGGAGAATTGGTCAGACGATATCGAAGTCAAGCAATCCATTGGGCTCAAAAGTTTGCTAGTGATACACATATGGCAGAGGATATCGTTCAAGAAGCACTTATTAAAGCTTTTCTTCATATGGGTACACTGATTGACGTCAACCGTTTTTCACCTTGGTTTAAAAAAATAGTACAAAACCAGGCACTTATGAAGCTTCGCCAAACTAACGCTTATCAACGAGAGCAGCTTTTTACACATATTGAGAACAAATATTCTTATGGTAAAGCTTTTGATGTATACAACATTGATCACATATTACATCATTTAACTCAAAGTATCTCAAACGATTTACAACATCAGCAAATGAACCCTGAAGTTTTATTATTAAAAAAAGAGATGCTTGAAGGAATTCGCGACTTACTATTCTGTCTATCAAATAAAGAGCGGCAAGTGTTTGAAGCTTACTTCTTTGATCAAATTACCCCTTCAGAAATTGCCGATTTATTCGGTGTGTCGATTGGCAATATTTATACGACTCTTTCAAGAACACGTACAAAAGTCAAAAAAGAACGTACCCGTCTCTACCTTAACGGTTACTTTAAACTACAGATAAATAAAGGAATTACAAAACGAAAGATTTTAAACAAACCAATACTATAAAAAGGAGTGTCATTTAAATGGATGTGAAAATCAAATTAGATAGTGCGCAATACACATGGACCTCAGCTGCCCAATCAATCTATGCCATGCTACAATACACCGAACAAAAGGATTTAACCCTAGCAGAGGTTATGGGTTATTCCACTCATGCATTCCGTATGAATATTCATCCAGAAACTGTGAGTCCTGCGGGGCCAACGATGTTTGATCCGTTTGATTTAGTTTCACTTAGCTTAGAAACGTTAGGAATTGCTACAATTACTTATAATCATCCTGCTCCAATTCCTGATAAGAGTGTGGCAAAAGTCATCCGCTTTATCCAAAGCAGGATTGATACAGGGGTTCCCGTTATTACATGGGATATTTTTCTGCCAGAATTCGGACTTTTCTATGGTTATGATCATGACAAACAAATATTATATGCAAAAGACGCTGAAAAAGATGGTGTTATAAAATATAGCGAGCTGAACGAACGACGTTTCAACCATATTTTTATCTGTGGATTTCAAGAACATCGTCCGACTAGTCAAAAGATGATGTTGAAAAGTGCACTGAAGAGAATCTTAGAACATGCAGACGGAAACTCATTTTACGCACATTCACCTGAATATAAACATGGACTAGCTGGATACGAGGCCTGGATTAAAGCATTCGAAGGAAGAACAATAGATCCGTTTGGAAATGCCTATAACAGTGCCGTTATTTCCGATGCACGTCATTTTGCACAGAAATTTTTTACTGAATTGCGCTCTAAGTGGGAGGTGAATTCAAGCTTAGACCAACAAGTAGTTCAGCTAATGGAAGAGTGTGAACACATTTACGGTAGTATAGCTGAGTGTCTATCCAGCTTACCGAAAATGTTTCCATTTCCACAAGGTGGCGATCCGAATGAGGCTAACAATGGCCAGGTCGCTATTAATATTTTAAAAGATGCTTATGATTTGGAAATAAAGGGTGTCGAGTTATTAAGACATTTATTTGTATTAGTGAATGAATTTGACGATGATACGTTTATGTCTCCTAAGCTTTGGCATAAAACACTTGAATTTATTGGCGAGAAACATAGTGGAAGGTTAGATTTTGATGAGGAAGTCTCGCAAAAAATGAGAGGTTTTTTAAAAAGGCAAAATGAAATTGTGACTAGATTATTAGATATCGAAATCATAGCCTCGAAGTGTTTCGATTGCCATTCACAGGAGAATAAATCATTTGTTACTGCCATCCCAGTCAGCATGAAACCTGATCACGTTCCTGTTGGTATGGAGTATTTTAAAGAAACAGCCAACTACGCCTTTATACGTGCGCATAAACATGACTCTGAAGAAGCACGTCAACGGTTAGAGCAATGGATTCAAAATAATGATTATGAAAAAGATACGGACAGGTTATCTATCGAGTATATTCGTTACGCACAAGATCCTGGAAGTAAAGATGAAATAGAAATCTATATTCCCGTGAAATAATGCATCGTTAATCCATACCCTAAAACGAAAAATTCCTTGCACAGTCGCAAGGAATTTTTCCATTAATTAAATTCATCTGGTCGTTCTTCAGATTCACCGAAATAGTAACGAATCGCATCAGCTATACGACGGGATGCTTGTCCATCGCCATATGGATTAGATGCGCGTGCCATTTTTTTATGTTCTTCTTCATTTGATAATAATAAATCAGCCGTTTCAAAAATAGCATCTTCATCTGTTCCGACTAACTTTAGCGTTCCAGCTTCAATACCTTCCGGGCGCTCAGTTGTGTCACGAAGCACGAGAACAGGCACCCCTAACGAAGGAGCTTCCTCTTGAATACCACCAGAATCCGTTAAAATGAGGTGGGCTTTTGAAACAAAATTGTGAAAATCAATTACTTCTAAAGGCTCAATTAACTGAATACGGTCATGTTCCCCAAGCCATTTTTTCGCCGCTTCTTGCACAAGTGGATTCAAGTGAACAGGATAAACAATTTCTACATCTTCATGCTGATCTGCGATACGTCGAATTGCTCGGAACATCGAATCCATATTTTTACCTAAGTTTTCACGACGGTGCGCAGTCATTAAAACGAGCCTACGCCCTTCAGCTTTTGCAAGCACGTCATGTGTATAATCATCAGACACTGTCGTTTGAAGCGCATCAATCGCTGTATTTCCAGTGACAAAAATCGTCTTTTCGTCTTTATTTTCATTAAGTAAATTTTGCTTTGATTTTTTAGTCGGTGAAAAATGTAAGTCGGCAATAATACCCGTTGCTTGACGATTAATTTCTTCAGGAAATGGCGAATATTTATTCCACGTACGGAGCCCCGCTTCAACATGGCCGACAGGAATTTCATTGTAAAAGGCAGCTAAACTTGCCGCAAACGTCGTCGTTGTATCGCCATGAACGAGCACGATGTCAGGCTTCGTTTCACGCATCACTTCATCCAAACCTTCAAGAGCACGCGTCGTTATTTGTGCAAGGGTTTGCTGTTTTTTCATAATGTTTAAATCATAGTCAGGTTCAATACCAAAAATGTTTAACACTTGATCAAGCATTTCACGATGCTGAGCTGTCACTGTGACGATCGATTCGAATTGTTCTGGACGTTTTTGTAACTCCAATACGAGTGGTGCCATTTTAATCGCTTCAGGACGAGTACCAAAAATGGACATCACCTTTAACTTACGCATATTATCATTCACCTTTCAAAAGTATTACAAAAGAGTCGCATGTCTTCTTGAGCATTCTATCATTTTAGATATATGCTCTGTTAAGCCCGTTGTTGTTTATTGTGACTCGCTATCGGTGGACGCTTTCCGCGGGCACGGCTCGAGCCTCCTCGGAAGAAAAACGCTTCCTGCGGGGTCTCGAGACTCGTGCTGTTCCGCGAAGTACTGGATGTTCAAGTGTCGGCGTTGGCCACATGGACGTGGCCGCTTTTAGCCGACCAGGAGTCGCCACCTTCACTCTTCACAATACAACAACTCAGTATAAATATTGTTATTATCAACACTAAACTTTAACAGAGCTTAGATATAAAATCTCGATTTACTATATCAATCGTCCAATTAGAAATAGACAATAGAGTGCATGATTGTCCAAACTTGGGGTGTGATTGTTTAAACTTGGGTCGTGATTGCTCAAACTTGGGCTCTGATTGCTCAAACTTGGGCTGCGATTGCTCAAACTTGCGCTGCGATTGCTCAAACTTGAGCCGCGATTGCTCAAACCTAGGCTCTGATTGCTTAAACTTGGGTCGTGATTGCTCAAACTTGGGCTGCGATTGCTCAAACTTGGGCTCTGATTGCTCAAACTTGCGCCATGATTGCTCAAACTTAGGCTCTGTTTGCTCAAACTTGCGGCATGATTGCTCAAACTTAGGCTCTGATTGCTCAAACTTAGGCCGCGATTGCTCAAACTTGGGCTGCGATTGCTCAAACTTGCGCCATGATTGCTCAAACTTAGGCTCTGATTGCTTAAACTTGGGCCGCGATTGCTCAAACCTAGGCTCTGATTGCTTAAACTTGGGTCGTGATTGCTCAAACTTGGGCTCTTATTGCTCAAACTTGGGCTGCGATTGCTCAAACTTGGGCTCTGATTGCTTAAACTTGGGCCGCGATTGCTCAAACTTGCGCCATGATTGCTCAAACTTGGGTCATGATTGCTCAAACTTAGGCTCTGATTGCTTAAACTTGAGCCGCGATTGCTCAAACTTGCGCCATGATTGCTCAAACTTGCGCCATGATTGCTCAAACTTGCGCCGTGATTGCTCAAACTTAGGCTCTGTTTGCTCAAACCTAGGCTCTGATTGCTCAAACTTGCCCCGGAATTGCTCGAACAACAATAAAACTAATCAAACCATCAATCCCGTTCGCGCAATTATCTTTCACAACCCACTCTTTTTACCAAATATTGCACGTCATCATTATAACATTACTTAGTCCCAAACAGTCTATCTCCCGCGTCACCAAGGCCTGGAACGATATATCCTTTTTCATTCAAACGCTCGTCAAGTCCTGCAACGTAAATCGAAACATCAGGATGCGCTTCGTGAACCGCTTCTACGCCTTCTGGTGCCGCAATTAAACACATTAAACGAATATGCTTTGCGCCACGGTTTTTTAACGAATGAATCGCTTCAATTGCTGAACCACCAGTAGCTAGCATTGGATCTGTTACTATTAATTCACGCTCATGAATATCAGATGGGAGTTTAATATAATATTCGACAGGTTTTAAAGTTTCTGGGTCACGGTAAAGACCGACATGACCGATTTTAGCGGCTGGAACGAGATTGACAATTCCATCGACCATTCCAAGACCTGCACGTAAAATAGGAATAACGCCTAATTTTTTACCAGCTAACACTTTTGATTTTGCGGTTGCGACAGGGGTTTCAACGTCAACCTCTTGTAGTGGGAGTTCACGGGTAATTTCAAACATCATTAGTGTAGACACTTCATCAACAAGCTCACGAAATTCCTTCGTACCTGTATTTTTGTCACGAATATATGTTAGTTTATGCTGTATAAGTGGATGATCAAAGACATATACTTTTCCCACAAGCCATCTCTCCTTTTATAAATATCTCTTGAATTGTAGCGAAATATGTTTATTGATGCAACTAAATTTAATAAACTAATTTCTCAAAATACACAGAAAAAAGTAGCGGAGAACCCCCGCTACTTATATACTACTCATACATTGGAAAACGATCAGCTAACGCTTTAACACGCGCCTTTGCTTCCTCTAACTTAACCTCATCATCAACATTTTTAAGCGTTAACGCAATGATTGATGCAATCTCATCCATTTCCTCTAAACCAAAGCCACGTGTTGTCACAGCAGCAGTTCCAATACGAACACCACTAGTTACAAACGGACTTTCAGGGTCAAACGGAATCGTGTTTTTATTCGTCGTTACACCAACATCATCAAGTGCTTTTTCAGCTACTTTACCTGTTAAATTTAACGGACGCAAATCAAGTAATAAAAGATGATTATCTGTCCCACCTGAAACTAAACGAACGCCCTCTTTCGTCAACGCCTCACCTAATCTTTTCGCATTATCTAAAATCTTTTGAACATAATCTTTAAACGAAGGCTGAAGCGCTTCTTTAAACGCAACACCTTTTGCCGCAATAATATGCATTAACGGACCACCCTGCATACCAGGAAATACCGTTTTATCAATTTTCTTAGCAAATTCCTCTTTACATAAAATCATCCCGCCACGCGGACCACGCAAAGTCTTATGTGTTGTTGATGTCACAAAATGAGCATGCGGAACCGGATTCGGATGAAGACCTGCCGCAACAAGACCAGCAATATGCGCCATGTCTACTAATAAATAAGCACCAACCTCATCAGCAATCTCACGGAACTTCGCAAAATCAATGACACGTGGATACGCAGACGCACCCGCAACAATTAACTTTGGCTTAACCTCTTTAGCCCTTTGTAAAACTAAATCATAATCAATCTGTTCAGATTCCTCATCAACACCATAATCAACGATATTATACAAAACGCCACTAAAGTTAACCGGACTACCATGCGTCAAATGACCACCATGATTCAAATTCATCCCAAGAATCGTATCACCAGGCTCAAGAACCGTAAAATAAACCGCCATATTCGCCTGAGCACCAGAATGCGGTTGAACATTCGCGTGATCCGCCCCAAATAACTCCTTCGCACGGTCACGAGCTAAATTCTCGGCAATATCCACATACTCACAACCACCATAATAACGACGACCCGGATATCCCTCAGCGTACTTGTTCGTTAAGACAGACCCAGCCGCCTCCATGACAGCCTCAGACACAAAGTTCTCAGATGCAATTAACTCAATCTTATCGTGCTGACGCTTCTTCTCAAGATTAATCGCCTCTAACATTTCTGAATCAACTTGATGAAGATGATTTTTTAAATGACTCATTTCGATAGCCTCCTTTTATGTATGAAAAAAATATTAAACTTCGAAACATATATAAAGGTAAAACAAAATCTAGCAAACCCTTTATAGAAAGCTGCAAAGACTTCCAAAACGCCTTACAGAGGAATCCTCACATCACTGCTCCTAATCTCGGTAAACAGCTCGTTCGCCACCTATTAGTTTTGGACGTGTAAACGCATTAACGACATGAGCGTCTCCAATCGTTTTTTGTTTAAATCGGATTGGAACAGCCACATGTTTTAAATGCATACCGATTAACGTATGGCCAATATCCATACCAGCATCAGCTTCAATTTTTTCAACTAAAACAGGGTCATCCATATTTTCAAAGGCATACGTTGCCATGGCGCCCCCTGCCTCCCTTTTCGGAATTGCACTGACGATTGTCCAATTTTTTTCTAACGCTAAAGCTCGTTCAACGACTAAGCAACGATTAAGGTGTTCGCAACATTGAAAAGCGAGGTGCATTTGTGTTGCTTGCTGCAATTTTTTTAATTCAGAGAAAATCGTCTCTGCAATCTCCATACTACCTGAAGTACCGATTCGTTCTCCTGCCACTTCACTTGTTGAACAACCGATGACAAATACGGAATTAGATTGAATTAAATGAGTCTTTGCCCACTCCTCCATTATAACATGAATCTCATGACGAATTGACTCGATTTTCAACTAAATGCCCTCCTCAAAGAAACACCTGTCCTTAACACGGTTTGTGCTAAAGACAGGTTCTATTTAATTTTTTTCATAAGACATTATTTTGTTAACACGGTTTTCGTGACGGCCACCTTCATATTCCGCTTCAAGAAATGATTGAACGATTTCTCTTGCCAGACCTGGACCGATGACTCGTTCACCCATCGCAATCATATTTGCATTGTTGTGCATGCGGGTCATTTTTGCACTGAAAACATCATGTACAAGAGCACAACGAATCCCTTTTACTTTATTCGCTGAAATAGACATTCCAATGCCTGTGCCACAAATTAAAATACCGAAGTCGAATTCACCTTTAGCTACGCGTTCAGCTGCTGGAATGGCATAATCAGGATAATCGACAGAACCTTCGCAATCACAACCGATATCTTCATATTCGATTTCTAGATCATTTAGAAGTCCGGCAATTTCTTTTCGAATGTTGATGCCACCGTGGTCTGATGCTAATATAACTTTCATTCGTTGTCCTCCTCATCAATCAAACGTTTAATATATTTTTCGATTTCTTCTAATGTTTGAACGTACGTCTCTTTTGATAACCCAATCGGATCAGAGATATCGGGATTGAGATCTTCGTCTTCTTCATTTAACGTATATTCTTTTAATGTAAATACTTTATCGCGATATTCCGGGTAATCCATTTCTAAATTTAATTTGTGATGGGCTGTCATCGTTAGTACAACATCTGCCCAATCCATTAATTCATCTGTAAGAGGTTGGGATCGATGTTCGAATTCAATACCTTTATCTTGAAGGGCTTCGATAGCTTTTGGGTTCGCTTCTTGACCATAACCGGCAAAAATGCCTGCTGATTTTACTTCAAGATCGCTTCGTTTATATTTTAATACCGCTTCCGCCATCGGACTGCGGCAAGTATTACCCGTACAAACAAATAATACGCGCTCCAATAATGACCCCTCCTGATCAAATACTCTATGATTGAACTATATCATATGATTTAAGGAGATTACAGTACTTTAGCTTTACTTGGAAGAGGTGAAGCGAAAGGGGGTTAGTTTGGGGAGGATATGTCTTGAATTTAATGAGAGGCTGGGCAAATAGATTATTATCGCACCAAAATAATTTGATAGGTGTCTAACCTAAATGTGCCCAGCCCTCCTATCGATTACATAATCATTTGTAAACCTATGAATACAAGAACGATTCCACCAATTGCTTCGGAGTACTTTCCGAATATGGTTTTTCCTTTCTTGGCTAAATAAAGCCCTAATGTCGCTAAAAACATACTCATTAGACCGAATAATAATATGACGGCGATCTGATTAAAGCCAAACATAGTCATCCCGATACTTATTCCAACAGAAAAACTGTCTAAGCTTACCGTAAAGGCAAGCGCTAATAATCCTAAAAAGTTAATCTGTTTTAATGTTTCTTTCTCGATTAATGTCGCAATAATCATTTGCGCACCAATCATAATGAGCATCCATCCACCGACGATTTGTGCAATCATACCAAGTTTATTAGATAAAAAATGACCAACAATCATTCCCATAAAAGGCATGATGACATGGAACAAACCGATTAAGATGATATAAAGCAAAATAATCCGCAAACGAATTTTCATAAGACCGACTGATAAACTGACGGAAAACGCATCCATTCCTATTGCTACGGCTAGTAATAGTAATGGTGCAAGACTCTCATATAATGAAATCACGCTCGTTCCTCCTATGACTTGAACATGCTAATTAAATTTATGCATGTCCAAAGTAATTTAGAAGGACGAGCGTGATATTAATTTATATAAATGCGTTTGCTACTAAATTTACAAACATTCATCATTGTAGATTTTCTGTCGGGAAGTCTTATCTTTTTGTTCAGATTATTATTCATCTATAATTTTATCTGCCGCACGTTCTAAGCGATTCATTAACGCTTCACCAATTCCTTTATTTGAAAAACTTTCTGCCAAGACGAGATCAACTTTTAGCGTATCAACTTTTCTAAGAGAATCGTATAAGTTCATCGTTATTTCATTTAAATCATGTCGTGAGCCGATCACGATAGCATCTTCCAATTCTAATTCTTGGGCACGTTCTTTACTTATTAAAAATTGTACTTTTAATCCGTCAGCTTGCAGTTGTTCGGCTAGTCGCCTCATTTTTTCAGCATCACCTTTAACCATCCAAACTGGGGCGTCAGGGGCATAATGTTTATATTTCATTCCCGGCGAGCGTGGCGCTTCATTTTTTTCCAATTCAGATTTTGCAATCGCAACTGGTCCGATGATTGCTTCAATCTCCTCTCTCGTCACACCACCAGGACGTAAAATCATCGGCGGACCAATGCTGCAATCAATGACAGTCGACTCAACACCGACACCTGTCTTACCGCTGTCAACAATTCCGTCAATCCGGCCATTTAAATCTAGCCAAACATGTTCAGCCGTTGTCGGACTCGGCTTACCAGAACGATTAGCACTCGGCGCCGCAATAGGTCGATCAACCGCTTGAAGAATCGCTAGCGCATGAGGGTGGTCCGGCATACGCATTCCAACCGTTGATAACCCCGCTGTCACATTTTTCGCGAGTTGACCATTCGAAGGTAAAATAATCGTTAACGGACCCGGCCAGAACTCATCCATTAACTTTTTTGCATGACTTGGGATTTCTGTCACGTAATCATTAACTTGCCCGCGGTCTCCCACATGAGCAATTAACGGGTTATCACTAGGCCTTCCCTTTGCCTGAAAAATTTGTTTAACAGCCTGTTCATTCGTTGCGTCTGCCCCAAGGCCGTAAACTGTTTCAGTTGGAAAAGCGACAACCTTTCCAGCCTGAAGCATCGCAGTGATTTCTTTAATATATTGTTGAAATGTTATTTCATCTGAATGATTTAATTTCCATAACTTCGTCACTCGTTTTAACGTCATCCGTGGTCCCTCATTTTTCATTAGTAACTTCAAAATTGACTGTTTACATGATAATATATCACGGTTGACTCGTAAACAAGAATGTTCCTGACGAGCAATCATCTTTAATCAATCGTTTATATGAAATTTTAGTTTAATCAATCATTTGTTTAATAACTGTATTAGTCTACTTTTGTAATTCCTTCATAAACCAATCACTATCCATATTTTCATCCGTTGGCGGTTCATAAATTTGCTTGAAATGATTCATTTCTAGTAAAACGGCTTTTGACTGATCTTGCACATGCACGTACAACTCGTCATAACCTAGAAGAGACGCTTTTTCAGAAATCCAGTCAAAAACAAGTATAAATATTGCTGGATTCGTCTGCTCACGCATAACTAGTCGACGCAACCAAGCCTGGCCGTTGTCTAAAGGATATAAAACGAAATAACCAATCTTTTCTTGCTCAACTTCAATAAAGTAACCATACTCTTCCGCCCAAGGTTCTTTAACCGGATCAAACGGGGACTCCTCTTGCTGGAAAAATTGAATAAACTCATCACGCGGTTGTTCATTAACAGATTTAATCGTTATCATCATCCAATCACCTCGCTCCTATTTTCTCTATCAATTTATGAGGCTTATAGAATGATTATGACTATAAATCTATTATTTTTAGTAGAGATTAAGATTTAGGAATGGGTGCCTTAGGGTATTTGGACAATTAGTGGTTCTGTTTGAACAACAATTTTAAGCCGTGTTTGAACAAATACAACCTAGGTTTGAACAATCGCGGTCCTACTTTGAACAATCACAGCTCATCTTTGAACAATTACTACCCTACTTTGAACAATCGTAGCTCATCTTTGAACAATTACTACCCTACTTTGAACAATCGCAGCGCATCTTTGAACAAACATCTTCCTCTGTCAATAAAAAAATCCCGCAACATTTTCTTGCGAGATTGTTCAGCGCTATGCGATATTAAATAGCTTTTTAATCCATTCCCATAGAAAGAACTTGACTTCTACATCTTCTTCGTCATCATTTTCTACTACTTGTGAATCGCTCTCTTCATCGTGGTCAAGCACAGTTGCACCATTTGCGAAGTCTACGAAACATAATGGAGGGAATAACACACACCACCAGTTGTCACCTTTTCCTTCACCAATTGTAATAAGGATGGCTTCATATGTTCCTGCAGGGTAGACGTAATTATCATAAATTTTGTCTGGAAATTCAACATCACCGAATGTTACTGAGAAATCATCATCATTAATTGTTTCACGGACTAACGACTCTATGACTGGTAGCTTCTCATTTAAGACACGACGAGCTTCGTCAATTGACGTTAACTCTTCAACCCACAGTGTAATATGTTCATTCACAACATCGCGCACTTGACGTTTCAGGACTTGATCTTTTTCACTATTCGAATTAGCTAATATTCGAAGTCGAATCGCTTCATCAGGAATAACTTGATACGCTGTTTCATCACTCTGCCCTTTTTGAGCTACCACTTCCGAATAAAAAAATTGAATCCCAACAATGACGACTAATACTGCAATCACATAACGCATCATCCAACAACCTTTCTAGTAATCTATTAATCACAGTATCGCCACGATAGAAAAAGATATACGTAAATTTTATAAAAATGGTAAGATAGATTCTAATTAGCTGGTAAAGGATGAAAATGATGATTGAAACAGTGCGATGTCTAGTTCAACCAATTGAAAGAACCGATTTTAATGACGTGAAAGAATTGTACTTAAATGAAGAGGTAAGAAAGTTTTTGGGGGGAGTTAGAGAAAAAAGTTCAGTTAAACACGTTTTTGATGAGATGATTAATAGTGATATTCAGTCCTATTACTGGGCTGTTAGAAAAAGAGATACTTCAGAATTCATTGGGTTAATATCACTTGACCCCCATCATGACGGCGACAACTTAGAAGTATCCTATCAATTTTTACCTAAATGGTGGAATAAAGGGTATGCGACGGAAGTGGTTCGTGTCATCATCGATTTTGCATTTAATACGTTGAACCTGCCTAAAATTGTCGCTGAAACTCAAATTGCTAATACTTCATCTTGTAAACTACTAGAAAAATTAGGGATGAAGATAGAGGATAAGGTCGAACGCTTTGGCACTGTTCAAGCGATTTATTCTTTGGAAAAGTAAAGATTATTTTAAACCTTCTTCTAATCCTCGCTTGTAATTGTCCATTTTAAGATGTCTAGGCGAGATGTTTGGACAATTACAGCCCATGTTTGAACAATCACAGCGCTACTTTGAACAATTGCAACCCAGCTTTGAACAATCGCAACTCAACTTTGGACAATCACAACCTAGGTTTGAACAATTACAACTCAACTTTGAACAATCACACCCCATCTTTGAACAATCGTAGCCCTACTTTAAACAATCGCAACTCATCTTTGAACAATCACAACTCAACTTTGGACAATCACAACCTAGGTTTGAACAATCACAACTCAACTTTGAACAAACACACCCCATATTTGAACAATTACAACTCAACTTTGAACAATTACAACCCATCTTTGGACAATCACAGCACAACTTTGAACAAATACGTCTTGAGGCTGTTCAATAAAAAATAAGGCGTTTAGGAATTTCCTAAACGCCTTACCTATTCATCACAACGCTTTGACCATTCCGCCATCGACGACAAATGATTGGCCGGTTAAATAAGTGTTGGCACCTGATGCTAGAAATAGGGCAACACGTGCAAATTCTTCGGGTTCTCCGTAGCGTCCCATTGGAATTAATGCTTTATTTTTTTCTTCGAGTTGCTCGACACTCATTCCTTGTGCCTTGGCATTAATTTCATCTAATTCAGCGACGCGGTCAGTGGCAATTCTGCCGGGTCCGAGTGTGTTTATTAAAATCCCATCTTTCGCAAGCTCCTGTGATAAGCTTTTGGACAGTCCAACGATTCCCGCTCGAAATGTATTCGATAAGATCAAATTATCGATCGTTTGTTTAATCGACGATGAAGCGAAGTTAACGATTCTACCACTTTGCTGTTGTTTCATATAGGGTAGCACTTCGCGAATGGCACGGACAAAGCTTAACAGGTTTAATTCAAAAGCGCGCTGCCAATCGTCATCCGAAAATTTTTCGAATGTGCCTGCTGGTGGGCCGCCTGCATTATTGATTAATACATCGACTGTTCCGTTGACCTTCACGACTTGAGTTATGAGCTCTTTTATATCATTAGGCTTTGTTATGTCACAAACGACATAATTGACATAGTTATTCCCACTAGCCAAGCGAATCTCCTCTACCGTTTTTTTAAGCTCTGTTTCGTTTCGGCTTGATAAAAATACTCGTGCGCCTTCTTTAGCAAATTCTAAAGCGGTCGCTTTTCCTAAACCTTTACTCGCCGCCATGACGACGACTGATTTATTTTCAAGCTTAAGGTCCATTGGTTTAACCCACCTTTTGTAACATATTTGTTTGAGATTTATTTTTATAGTTTATAAACAAGATAACAGCTAAAGCAAGAAGTCCAATCGCATCTGTCATAAGTCCAGGATAAATAAGTAATAAAGCACCAACTGCGGCTAACGTTCTTGCCCAAACCGGAATATGGGAGGTCAAGTACCCTTCAGCAGAGATAGATAGTAAAAACACCCCTAAAATGGCTGAGCATAAGATTAACGTCACATTACCAAATGTCGCATCAACTAATAGCATTTGATGTGAGAAGACGAACATAAATGGAACAATAAATCCTGCAAGAGCCAGCTTCAGCGCCTGTAATCCTGTCTTGTTCGGATCTCCCCCACTTATACCCGCTCCGGCAAATGCGGCGAGAGCCACTGGTGGTGTGATGTTCGCGAATATACCGAAGTAAAAGACAAACATATGAGCTACAAATACAGCTGTTTCAGGTGTTCCGCCCAGTTCTCTAAATAAAGGTAATTGTAGTAAAATTGGTGCGGTCATCGTACTTGTAATAATATATGTTGGAATACTTGGTAACCCCATCCCTAAAATAATAGATGTGATCATCGTTAAAAATAGTGTAATGATCAACTGAATAGTTGAGCTACTAATCATTTCACCTAAGCTTACGATTGAGTTGGCAATCTCAATTGCAACACCTGTTAACGTTGCAATCCCGACGATAATTCCTACTGCACCACAGGCGATAGCCACTGGAACCGTCGTCTTTGCCCCTTGTTCTAATGCCTCAAAGAAATCTTTGATGTCAATGACTTCTGCCCTCAAATTCGCTCGATTACGAATGAGATTTATGATTAAAGGTACAACGACGATACCTAACAAGATATACCAATCACTACGAACACTAAACTCCGGCCCACCAAAGAGAGCTTTTATTTGTGGCTCGAATATTAAATAAAGTGAAACAGGAACGATGAGCATGAGCATCTTTCTAGAGCCAGATATTATAATTGCTGCGATTATTGACCAAAACGCTGCAAAGAACGGTGTTTTACCTGAAAACAATAAATATAACAAAATGATCATCGGAATAAGTAAATGTCCACGTTCTTTCAACACATCTGTTACGCGTGGAAGGTCTTTACGATCTAATCCTTGCAAACCTTTTTTCGACGCGCGGAAATGGACTTGTAATAAAATACCTAAGTAAAAGATTAAGGCTGGGATGATTCCTGCTAAAATAACTTGTGTATATGGAATCCCTAAGTTTTCTGCCATAATAAAGGCTGCAGCCCCCATAATCGGAGGTAATATTTGTCCACCGACACTTGCTGCCGATTCAACGGCTCCTGCAAAATTCCGGTGATAGCCAATTTTTTTCATTAAAGGGATTGTAAATGCACCAGTAGTCACGACGTTTGCAATAGCTGATCCATTGATTGATCCTAAAAATCCACTCGAAATAACCGATACTTTCGCTGGACCACCTTTCGTATGCCCAGCAATTGCCATCGCTAAATCATTAAATAATTGGCCCATTCCTGATTTCGTTAAAAACGCTCCAAACAAAATGAATAAAATAATATAACTAGCAGATACACCAATGGCAGTTCCTAACACACCTTCAGTGATAAAAATTAAGTGTGACATCACTTGTCTAGAAACTTTTAAAACAATATCCATATTTAAATCAGGATAGATAGAAAGCTTGATGTAAAAACCGTATACTAAAAATCCTAGACTAAGTAAAGTTAACCCCCAGCCGGTTACTCGCCGTGTAATATCTAGTAATAATAGAATGACCAAAATACCGACGATGAAATCTGTATTATTTATTTGTCCGCCAGTAGATATAATACGGTCTGCGGTAAAAAGCATATAAATTCCAATAACGATTGATAAGCCTGCCGTGATGTAGTCATAGATTGGTAGTTTGGTCTTGTCACCTTTCCTGATGAATGGATAAAGTAAAAAACCAAGTGCCATTAAGCTGTATAAATGGATACTCCGTTGTTGAATATCAACTAATGAGCCTGCGTATGACGTGTATAAATGGAACAACGCAAGGCCACAAGCTATTATTGTAATCAAAATACCAATGATTTTCGGAAAATTGCTTCGTGTATTACTTTCTCGATCATATTGTTCAACACTTACTTGCTTTTCTTCACTCATCGTCTCACCTCACAATTCTAGTTATGTAAAAATAAGATAGCTTCATTAACGACCAGTCATCTTTTGCTATAGTATAAGGAGACGCACTGTATGGTAATGAATATTCTTTCCCCTTATAAAACATACGATGATTCGTCGTCTGTCCACTACGTATAGACAATGTTTTTCCTAATGGTTGGTTAATGTCATCCATATAAACCCAGCCATCACGTATGTATGTCTTTTCACCCGCATCATTCGGCACTCCTGCACCAAATGTTTTAAACCTTGTTTTTTGTATAACCAATTCATCTTTTTTAAAAACAAAATATTCTTCCCATTCTTCTTTTTCAACAGAATGAATCCAACGAATAGAAAAAGGTTCATCCTCATCTAACTTAATGAGATGAACTATGTCGTCGTTAGATTCAACTATTAATACTTCGAAATCAATGACTATTAAACAAATAATCACTATTATAAGAAAAATAGAAAGCAATAATCGTCTTTTCATGATTTAAAAAGGGCACCGTCATGATGCCCTTTTCCTCCTAATCTAAGCCTTACTCTAAAATACCTTGTTCTTCATAATATTTTTCTGCTCCTTTATGAAGCGGAATAACTAAGCCTTTTGCTATCTCGTCTCGACCAAGTTGTGTTAATGCGCTGACGGAGACCTCGTCTGTTCCAAGGTATTCATAATAAAGTTTTGCCAAGTCATAGACTAGGTCTTCATCAGCGTCAGGGGAAGTGATAATCATATTTTGAATTCCTACTGTTTTAAAATCTTCATCTAAATTATATTGTGCTTCATTTCCTGCTGGGATTGTAAATTCTTTATAGAATGGATACATATCCATTAGACGTTCTGCAACATCACCTTTAATTTCAACAAAAACGATATCATTTGTTTGTTGTAAATCCGTTATATTACTGTTTGGCACTCCAGAAGTAAAGAATGCCGCATCTAAGTTACCATTTTTCATTTCTTGTACACTATCAGCATAACCTGTATGTGTTACTCTAGATAAATCATCATAAGTTAAGTCCATTGCTTCAAGTACTTTCTTAGCACTTTGCTCAACACCTGAACCTACTTTACCTACACCTACACGTTTACCTTTTAAATCTTCAATTGTTTCAATTCCACTATCAGCCATTGCAACTACTTGAACGACGTTTTGGTACATACCGGCAATCGCTTCAATTTCAATTTTATTTCCTTCGAATTGACCTGTACCGTTAACTGCATCATAAGCAACGTCACTCATGACAATCGCTAATTGGTTTAATCCGTCATTAATGTTCTGGATATTCGCAACCGAAGCTCCTGTTGATTCAACTGTTACGTTTGAGACATGTTCACTATCTTCAAAAATTGGCTTTAAAGCCCCACCAATTGGATAGTAAGTACCAGATGTTCCCCCTGTACCAAATACTAACGCTTGTGCACTACTATCACCTTTTTCTCCATTTTCAGATGAACCATTTGAATCATCTGAGCCACAAGCCGCTAAAATCATTGTAAACAATAAAACTATAATAAATAATAAAGACTTTCGCATGTTCTATACCCCCTATAGATTTTATTGTTTTATGATAACGCTTTCAAATTATTATTTAAATATTTTGTACATATTGGACATTTTGGTCATTTTTTATCATGAGGGCGTTTTTGAATTAATTTGCTAATATATAGCGGTTTAAGGGACGTCCGACTGTACCATATTGTAAGTCTAATTTAACCTTACCGGTACTTTGTAAATACTCTAAATATCTACGGGCTGTTACACGGGCAATTCCGATTGCTTCTGCTGCTTTTTCTGCTGATACCGCTTCATCTTGTTTTAAAAGAAAATCAATCACTTCTTTTAATGTCTGTTCATTTAATCCTTTTGGCAGCTCTTCGTCAATTAGAGTTTCTTCATTTTGTTCATCTAAATTTAATTTAACTAATTGATCAAGTTCTGATTGATCAACACGTTCATAGGCCATTAATTTTTGTTTAAAAGCTTTATAGTCTTGTAAGGCCCTTTTTAAACGTTCAAATTTAAAAGGTTTAATAACGTAATCGACGACACCGTATTGAAACATCTTTCGTATCGTTTCTCGATCGTTAGCGGCTGTGATGACTATGACGTCAATATCAAACTCTAATTTCCGAAAACTTTGAAGTGTCTCAACGCCATCTAATTCCGGCATGTAAATATCTAAAATAACAAGGTCAGGCTTCAATTCCTTTGCTTGTTCAAGTCCGTCTTTTCCGTTATTAGCCGTCGAAATGACTTCAAATCCAGATACTTGTTCAATAAAATTACGATTTACTTCTTGTACCATTGGGTCATCTTCTATTAAAAGCACATTAAATTTGTCTAACATTGACATCATATTCCCCCGCCTTTATCGGTAAGTTTATCGTAATGCATGTCCCTTCTCCAACTGTACTATCTACTTGTACATAGCCATGAGCCTTTTCAACAACTTTTTGAATGAGGTACAATCCAATACCAGAGCCTTTTTTATCTTTTGTAGTAAAGCCTTTTGTAAAAATTTTATCGATCGTCTGTTCAGTCATCCCTTTTCCATTATCTTTGACCGTTAGTTGTAAATAATCCCCGTTCTGATTGATTGATACGTTGATTACTTTTTTTACTTCATCTTTGCCGATTAAAGCTTCAAAAGCATTCTCTATTAAATTTCCAATTAATATAACGAAATCATTCCTCTCAAGCTTTTCCGGGTAGCTTAATAGTTTCGTATGTGGGTCAATGATGACTTCTATGCCTAGTTCTTTTCCTCTTTGAATTTTACTTATGAGCAGACCAGCAACACTGTAGTCGAGAATATTTTTCGTTAAAAAACTTGATATTTTTTTCTGCTCTTCAGTTGTTTCAAACACATAATTTAATGCGCGATCCTTTTGATCTAACTGTATAAGCCCTGCGATAGTATGAAGTTTATTCATATGTTCATGATTTTGAACTCTTAATGCATCGACAAATGCTTTGACTCCTGATAATTCTTCTGCCATCTTTGTCATTTCTGTATGATCCATAAAAACCGTAAGCGTACCAACTTCTTCCCCTTGAATATAAATAGGTACACGGCTCGTTAAGAAATGTTTATCTTTTATAAGAATGATTTCATTATCAAGTTCACTTTTATCTTGTAAAAAATGTCTAATCTCTTTTTCTTGAATATCTTCTACACTTTTTCCAATTAACTTATCATTCATATTTAATAGCTTCTTAGCTTCTTCATTAAATACAGCTATATGGTGGTCACGGTCAACAGCGATGACACCTTCATTCATGGCTTGAAAAATAGCTGTACGTTCATTAAGTAATCGAGCAATTTCATGTGGCTCTAATTGGAATGTTTGGTCTTTAACATGTCTAGCTAATAGCCACGATCCAATAATCCCAAATAATATAGTTATTAAAAGCGTAAGCAATATCTCACTTTGGAATGATTTCATAATTTCAAAAACAGTCGGTAACATATTACCTACTATGACGACTCCAATTTGTTCGTGGGAATCATCCATAATTGGAACAAACGAGCGAATGACTGTACCAACTTCCCCTTGTGCCTTTGTGTAATAACTATGTTCGGCAAAAGCCGCCCCTTCATCTTGTCCACTTGAAATCGTTCCTAATTTCTCAACAACTGGATGTGAGTATCGAATTCGGTTCATATTAAGTACGACAATGTAGTCTGTATCATTGACTGATCGAATTTGATCAACCATTTGGTTAATTGCTTCAAAGCCGTCTGAAGCGGATAAATTTTCTTTTACTTCGGGTAAATTAGCAACTAGTCGTCCAATCGTTAATCCTCGTTCACCTAAATCAGCCTCTTTTGCTTGAATACTTTTCCCTAATAAAATTATTCCACTGATTAGTAAGGTGAAAAGTACGACCCCAAATGTTAAGATTGTTATCTTTAGTCTAATCGGTATTTGTTTTAATCCCACCGCTTGTCATCCTTATGAGTTTTTACAATATTATAACAATTTGTGATAAGCTTATGTTATTATTTCACTAAATAATTTTTATAACAGGTGTGATTATTTCATGCGAACGTTCCTATTTATTTCAACTTTCATCCTAGCTGGGTTACTTTTTGCTATAGTTATTGGCTTTGATTTGTCAAACTTTCGTCAACCAGTTATTTATGATGATGAACAAGAGATGTTGGATAATCAATATATTATCAGATTTAGTCATGTCGTTTCAGAAGCATCACCAAAAGGAGAGGCTGTTAGGAAGTTTGCAGAAATAGTTGACAGTAAGACGGATGGACTTGTTAAAGTTGAAATTTATCCAAATGGTGTTTTATATAACGATAATAATGAATGGGAAGCAGTGAATGAAGGGAAAGTAGAGATGATTGCCCCAGCAACTTCTAAATTAACAAACCGCTATCCAAGATGGCAAGTGCTTGATTTACCTTTTGCTTTCCCAAATTATGAAGCCGTTGATGCTGCTTATAACGGAAAGATTAGAGACATTCTTTTTTCTGATTTAGCCAAAGCTGATGTCATTCCGATTACTTTTTGGTATAACGGATTTAAGCAAATGACTTATTCGGAGAAACCTTTACTTGAACCAGATGATTTTGTTCATACACATTTTCGCATCATGCCAAGCGATGTGATTGCTGAACAATTTCAGACGTTAGGCGCTAGTACGAGTGCCATCCCTTTTAATAAAACATATCGAAATTTAGAAGTGAAGTTTGTTGAAGGGCAAGAGAATACTATTTCAAATATTTACACGAAGAAATTTTATGAAAATCAACAATATTTAACGTTTAGTAATCACGGATATTTAGGCTATGTTTTACTTATTAACAGAGACTTCTGGGAAAGTTTACCGACGGATTTAAAGAGTGCCATCAGTGAAGCAATCGATGAAGTGACTGAATGGAATCGACGTCATGCCATTGAAATCAATGACGAGCAAACACGCGAATTAAAGCTTTTAGGAAATATTCATTTTAATATATTATCTGTAGAACAACAGGAGAAATGGAAAAATAAACTTAGAAGTGTTTACACAAAGTTTTCATCCATTATTGGAGATGAATTAATGCAGGAAGTTTATAGGATCCAAGAAGAATTTGACTACTAAGAAATGGAGAGAATCATATGTTCACAAAACAAATCGATCATGATTTACAATTGCGTTTAATTGACACTGGGGATGCTGAAGAGCTTTTTCAATTAACAAATCAATCTCGGGATCATTTACGAGAGTGGCTCCCTTGGCTTGATAGTACGACAAAAATAGTAGATACGTTAAATTTTATTCGGCATTGTAAAAAAGAGTACGCAGAAAGCCGTGGGTTGAACTGTGTCATTTTATATAAAGGGAAAATTGCGGGTGTGATTGGCTATAATTCAATTGATTGGACGAACCAGATTGCTTACATCGGATATTGGCTTGGAGAAGGATTTCAGGGGCACGGAATTATGACACGCGCTGTTCAGACGTTAACAGATTATGCTTTTAACGAACTTAAGCTTAATAAGGTGGATATTCGTGCTGCTGAAGGGAATTTAAAAAGTCGAGCCATCCCTGAGCGTTTAGGGTTTGTTCAAGAAGGGCGCATCCGACAAGGTGAGTGGCTGTACGATCATTTCGTTGATCATGTTGTGTATGGTATGTTAGCAAGTGAGTGGAAAGGCATTGATGAGCGCCAAACTCACTAATTCAAATGCGCTTGTTCACGACTGCTGTTTATTTATCAGCCAATTTTGAGAGGTTATCAGCCGATTTTAAATACTTGTCGGCTGATTTCATGATTTAATAGCCAATTCGGGATGTGCTATATGTTTATTTTCATGAATCTATCTGCCAATTCGAAGAGCTATCTGCCATTCTCATGAATCTATCTGCCAATTTTGATAAGCTATCTTCTATTTTCATAAATCTATCTGCCAATTTCGATAAGCTATCTGCCATTCTCATGAATCTATCTGCCAATTTCGATAGGCTATCTGCCATTCTCATGAATTAATCTGCCAATTACGGCCAATCAGGTTTGCCTTCCGTTAATAATAAGAGAGCTGCTTTCTTTAAGCTAGCAGCTCCTTCTCCACTTCACGATTCTGTCTTTTCCGTTTATATCTTTTAATACTTCAATGTTAGCAGTTGGTTCGATTAACTTGATTAACTCCGGAACTGTCTCCCCTTGGTCGTATCCTATTTCAAAAACAACTAATCGCGGGCCTTTTTCACTCATACAAACAATTTGCTCAGTTATTTTACGATAAGCTGCGAGTCCGTTTTCTTCGGCAAAAAGAGCGAGCTCGGGATCGTGTAAAACGGTTTCAGACAAGGTAGTTCGCTCGTCGTTTGAAATATATGGCGGATTTGAAACGACAATATCGATTCGTTCATTGATCACTGGTTCTAAAAAGTTTCCTTGAAAAAACTGAACCTCCGCACCAAGTTGAGAAGCATTTCCACGTGCAACAGCAAGTGCACTTTCGGAAAGGTCGGTTGCGTATGCTGTGATTGATGGGATTTCCTTTTTTAAAGTAATCGCTAAAATTCCACTTCCCGTACCTATATCAGCAACAGTATCGCCTTCAACAATATCATCAACAACTGCAGCAATTAGCTCCTCTGTTTCTGGGCGGGGGATTAAAACGGCTTCATTAACGAAAAATGTCCGCCCAAAGAACTCTGCTTCATTTGTAAAATGCTCAATTGGTTTTCCCGTTTCTGCATGTTCATTAATCCAAATCTGAAAGTCCTTCCAAACCTTAGGTGGAAGTTCATCCTGTTGTATGACGAGCCATTCTTCCAATGTCACATTTAACAAATGCATAAGCATAAGCTCTGCTACACGTTCTTCTCGATTATTTTGTTTTAAAAAAGAAGAAGCCCATTTTCGGGCCTCGAAGACTGTCTTCATATTACTCACCAATCTCGTCTAATCGTTTCGTTTGTTCCTCAATGATTAATGCATCAATAATTTCATCAATTTTACCTTCCATAATTTGGTCTAATTTGTTTAACGTAAAATTAATTCGATGGTCTGTTACACGGTTTTGTGGATAGTTGTACGTACGGATACGTTCAGAACGGTCTCCTGTACCTACCGCTGATTTACGGTTTTCATCGTACTCAGCTTGTGCTTCTTGTTGGAATTTTTCATAAACACGTGCGCGTAATACTTTCATCGCCTTTTCTTTATTTTTAATCTGAGATTTCTCATCCTGACAGGAAACAACTGTCCCTGTTGGTAAGTGTGTGAGACGAACAGCTGACATTGTCGTGTTAACACTTTGCCCACCTGGTCCGCTTGAAGCAAACGTATCGACACGAATATCTTTTTCATGAATTTCAACTTCAACTTCTTCAGCTTCTGGTAGTACAGCAACCGTCGCTGTTGATGTGTGAATACGACCACCTGATTCAGTCTCAGGTACACGTTGTACGCGGTGTGCTCCGTTTTCATATTTTAGCTTCGAATAAGCACCGCGACCATTAATTATGAAAATAATTTCTTTATACCCGCCCATATCTGATTCGTGGTAGTCAATCACTTCTGTCTTCCAGCCTTGCGTTTCTGCAAAGCGTGAGTATAGACGGTATAAGTTACCAGCGAATAAGGCTGCTTCGTCTCCACCCGCTGCTCCACGAATTTCCATAATAACGTTTTTCTCATCGTTCGGATCTTTTGGAACGAGCAATAATTTCATCTGTTGTTCTAGTTCTTCGACTTCAGGTTCAAGTTCGTTAATTTCTTCACGTGCCATTTCACGAATATCTTCATCAGATTCTTCGTCTAGCATCGTTTTAGCTTCTTGGATTTGCTTTGTTATATCTTTGTAACGTCGGTATTTTTCAACGACCTCTTGGATGTCTGATTGTTCTTTCGAATATTCACGTAATTTATTAGAATCGTTAATCACTTCTGGATCCATAAGAAGTTCAGTTAATTTGTTATAACGATCTTCTAATGATTGTAGCTTATCAAACATGACGTACACCTCTACTTAATTTAGAATTCCATGTTATATCATATCATAAATCAAAAAAAAATTTCTTTTTTTACGATGATGTTTTCAAAAAAATATAATTAGACATGATGAAAAAAGCTTAAATGCTCTCAGTGCATTTAAGCTCCAGAATCTTCAAGAAGCTTTGTAATTTCATCTGGTAAAACTGGTCGACTATAATAATACCCTTGTCCAAATTCACATTGGTGTTTTTTCAAAAGAAGCAACTGTTCTTCTGTTTCAATGCCTTCTGCGACAATTCCTAGACTTAAATTTTTTCCCATATCAATAATCGTTTTCACGATCCACTCACCATTTAACATAACTCTGTCAATAAATGATTTATCGATTTTCAAAAAATCTACGGGTAAATTACTCAAATAGCTTAACGATGAATAGCCCGTTCCGAAATCGTCAATTGCGATTTTAACACCTAATGCTTTTAATTCCTCTATCGCTGGTTTAATTTCTTGTATTTCCCCAAAAACACTCTCCGTAAGTTCTACTTCTATCAACTCTGAAGGTATTTCATATGTCTCAAATACTTTTCTTAATATTGGAATTACACGCTTATGTCTCAATTGGCGCAATGATATATTAATTGCCAGCTTGATTTCCATACCTAAATCGAGCCATTTTTTCAACTGCATACATGCTTGTTCAATGACCCACTCCCCGACCCTTCCAATTAATCCAATCCGCTCTAGAACCGGGATGAATTCAGAAGGTGGAACATTACCAAACGTTCCATTTTGCCATCTTAGCAGTGCTTCAACACCGATTATTTTGTCATCACTAAGTCTTATTTGAGGTTGATAAACTAAGTAGAATTCATTATTTTCAATCGCCTGACGTAAATGATTTTCAAATTCTAACTGTCTAACAACTTTTTGACTATGAAGTTTGTTATTAATTAAAAAATCATTTCCTCCACGATTTTTCACATCATACATAGCGATATCAGATTCTTTCAGCAAATCTTCTATTAATGATCTTTTCTCATTTTCACACTCTCGTTCAATATGCTCTAATCGAACCATACTTATTCCAACACTTAACGTGACAAAGATCATCTCATCTTCAAAATAAAACGGTTCTGAAAAATGTTTTATAATACGATTTGCTATATCAATAATGTCTTCTTTTTGTTCTATGTTGTGGAAAACGATAACAAATTCATCTCCACCATGTCGACAAAGAAGCGCGTCATCTTGAATGCATTTCTTTAATCGACTTCCTGTTTCTTTTAATATATAATCTCCAATTGAATGCCCAAACGTATCATTAATTGCTTTGAACCGATCGATATCAATAAAAAATGCTGTTACACATTTAACCTTTTCTTCTGAATATATATGATCTAAATATTCCATAAGATAGTTACGATTAGGTAAATCTGTTGCAGGGTCATGGTATGCTAGATAACGACTCCTTTCTTGTTCTTTTTTCAAATCAGTGATTTCATGTCGGATACTAATATATTCGTTTGGTTTTCCTTCATCATCTAGTATAGGAACAATTGTCGTATCAACCCAATAATATGTGCCATCTTTCGCTCTATTTCTTATCTCACCTTTCCAAATATGACCTGTTCCAATAGTCCGCCACATTTCTTTAAAAAAACTTTTGTTATGATAGTTAGAATTTATAATTGCGTGAGTCTGCCCAAGTAGTTCTTCACGGCTATATTTTGATGTTTCACAAAATAGGTCATTTACATAAGTAATTCTTCCTCGCCGATCAGTTATTCCAACGATGGATGATTCATTTAGTGCAAGTTCAATATATTTCAACCTTTTTTCATGGTTTACTAAAAGCTCGTTCCCAATTTTTTCATCCACTTTTATTAGCTCCTTAAGTTGTATTCACCTTAAATCTTATTGTGAGAGGAATAATGACTTTATATTCTTATGTTTTTCTTAACAAGGAAAAACTTACTCAATCTAAAGGGGATAAAAAAATATCAGCCAATTTTGGAAGGTTATCAGCAGATTTCAGGATTTTGTCAACCAATTACATAAAAGCTATTCCATAAAAAAACTCCAAAATATAAGTAATCATTCACTTATATTTTGGAGTTTCATTTATTATAGAGGTGGATTTAAATGATGTTTTCGACAAACAGGATAATAACTATCATTTCCCCCTATTTGAATTTGATCTCCTTCACGAACTGGTTGATTGTTTTCATCCACTCTTAACGCCATAATTGCTTTCTTTTCACAAAACCAGCAAATCGTTTTCATTTCTTCAATTTTATCTGCGTAAAGGAGCATATATTTACTTCCCTCGAATAATTCGTTTTGGAAGTCATTTTTCAGTCCAAATCCCATAACGGGAATATGTAATTCGTCTACGATTTTTGCCATTTGAAGGACGTGTTCTTTTTTTACAAATTGTACTTCATCGACTAAGACACAGCTTAATTTTGAGGCTTGTTCTTTAACGGTTTCAAAAATGTTTGTCGCGTCATCGATTGGGATTGCTTCACGTTGTAAGCCAATTCTTGAAGCGACATATCCTGTCTGAAAGCGGTCATCCACTGCAGAAGTAAAGATTAATACCTGTTTATTTTGCTCCTCATAGTTATGTGCAACTTTAATAATCTCTATTGATTTCCCACTGTTCATTGCACCGTACTTGAAAAATAATTGTGCCACGCTAGGTCCCTCTCTCTTATCTTAGTTGGTATTTGTATTCACATCATGGTCGACATTTTTTGCGACAAAGCAAATAAAAAAACTGACCGTCACTAGGCTGAAGCACCATATTTATTAAAACGATGGTGATCAGATTAAGTGTTCGGCCAGCTTCATTTAGTTGATTATTACATATTGTATTTTTTCTTAAAGCGATCTACACGGCCACCGACTTTATCAGCTTTTTGTTTACCTGTGTAGAACGGATGTGAAGCTGAGCTGATTTCAACGCGAATTAATGGGTACGTATTACCGTCTTCCCACTCGATTGTTTCATCAGAATCTAGTGTAGAACCACTTAGAAATTTGAAATCAGAGCTTGTATCTAAAAATACAACTTTACGGTATTCTGGATGGATACCTGTCTTCATGCTTTCCACTCCTCCTTGCCCTGAATCCTTTGGAAACAGAGTTAATTCATTCATCCGTCAAAATACTACGGGAATAAGTATTCTCATCATACAGAGTGATTATAACAACTTGCAAGTTTTTTTGCAAGAAGTTTTTAATCCAAAAACTATGAACGACCTTTCATTTCGTCATCCATAATTTTGAAAAATTCTTCATTCGTTTTCGACTGTCTTAAGCGGCGTATAAACCTGTCCAAGAAGTCGTGACGGTCTTGCATCGTTTTTCGAATCGCCCACATTTTATCGAGTTGTTCTTTTGGTAATAATAACTCTTCTTTACGCGTACCTGACTTAAGAATATCAATCGCAGGGAAAATACGACGTTCTGCAAGACTTCTATCAAGATGCAGTTCCATGTTACCTGTACCTTTAAATTCCTCATAAATAACATCGTCCATACGTGAACCTGTATCGACTAATGCGGTAGCTAAAATCGTTAAGCTTCCACCTTCTTCAATGTTACGCGCGGCACCGAAGAAACGTTTTGGACGATGGAATGATGCTGGGTCAATTCCCCCAGATAATGTACGTCCACTTGGTGGAATAACTAAGTTATACGCACGTGCAAGTCGTGTAATACTGTCTAGTAAAATGATGACATCTTGTTTATGTTCAACTAGGCGCATTGCACGTTCTAAGACTAATTCAGAAACTTTTATATGGTTTTCTGGAACTTCGTCAAATGTTGAACTAACAACATCAACATTATCAGCAACAGATCGTTCAATATCTGTTACTTCTTCTGGTCGTTCATCAATTAATAGGATGATTAACTTCGCATTAGGATGGTTTTTCGTTACACTATTAGCGATTTCTTTCAAAATCATTGTTTTACCAGCTTTAGGTGGGGCAACAATTAATCCACGTTGTCCAAATCCTACTGGAGCCATCATATCGATAATACGAGTTGATAGAACATTACTCGTCGTCTCTAGGTGCATTTTACGGTCTGGATATAAAGCTGTTAATCCTGGGAAGTGAATGCGCTCTTTCGCACTTTCTGGGTCATCCCCATTCACTGCATCAACGTGTAGTAATCCGAAATAACGTTCATTCTCTTTCGGTGGACGTGCTTTACCAGATACTAAATCCCCATTCCTTAGATCAAAACGACGGATTTGTGACGCTGATATGTAGATATCTTCAGCACTTGGGGCATAGTTGATCGGACGTAAAAAACCAAATCCTTCAGAAGGAATGATTTCTAACACACCGTCAACGAAAAGATTCCCGTCCTTTTCGGCTTGTGCTTTAAGTATTGCAAAGATGAGTTCTTTTTTCGTTAATTTAGCATAATAAGAAACACCAAAATCGCGCGCTAAACTATAAAGCTCTTTTAACGTCTTCGTTTCTAATACTGCTATTGTTAATGTTTCAGACACAAAAACACCACTCTTTTTTAATATTTTTTTATAAAGTTTTTTTGTATGGAAAAACACAAAATGAGTTGTTCACTGAATGTGAGAATGGAAAATCATTGGGGTAAGTATTTTAGTAACTATTATATTTTATCCTTTTTTTAAAAAAGAAGCAAGTTCGCCATAAATGAGCCGTCTTATGTCACTTAAAAAGCACATAAGACGGCATTGTTTAATCTGTCATAACTAGGTTTGGTTTTTTCTTCAGACTATGTGTCCCTTTAATAAATCGTACAGTCCCGGATTTTGCTCGCATGACAACTGTTTCAGTCGTTGCGCTTTGCCCTTTGAATTGTACGCCTTTTAACAGCTCTCCGTCTGTGATTCCAGTTGCGGCAAAAATCGCATCGTCTCCACCACATAAATCATCCATCGTTAATACTTTATTAATATCATCAATTCCCATCTCATGGCAACGACGGATTTCTTCATCAGTTTGTGGCATTAATCGACCTTGAATTTCTCCACCTAAACATTTTAATCCAACAGCGGCTAAAACGCCTTCAGGAGCACCGCCGATACCGAATAAAATATCAACTCCAGTATGGTCAAAGGCGGTATTAATTGCCGCAGCTACATCTCCATCAGAAATTAACTTAATACGTGCTCCTGCTGCACGGATTTCTTCAATTATTTTATCATGTCTTGGACGATTTAATAAAATCGCTACAACATCCTCAATATGCTTTCCTTTTGCTTTAGCTACAGCTTTTAAATTATCTGTCACTGAAGCGTTTAAATCAATTTTGCCTACAGCTTCTGGACCGACAGCGATTTTATCCATATACATATCAGGAGCGTGAAGCATCTTCCCACGATCTGCAATTCCAACTACAGCAAAAGCATTCCATGATCCTTGTGCAACGATATTTGTTCCTTCAACAGGATCTACTGCAATATCAACTTGCGGACCATCTTGTGTACCAAGCTTTTCACCTATGTATAACATCGGCGCCTCGTCCATTTCTCCTTCACCGATGACGACTGTTCCTCTCATCGGGATTGTATCGAAAACTGTGCGCATCGCTTCAGTTGCTGCATCGTCTGCTTCATCTTTTTTTCCGCGACCCATCCAGCGAGCAGAAGCCAGTGCGGCGGCTTCTGTCACTCGCACGATTTCCATAGATAAACTTCTTTCCATAAAAAAGTTCCTCCCCTGTTTTAAACAAGCTTAAGCATTTTGGAATTGTTTGATTTCTTCATCTGTCAGTTTTTCACGCCAAATGACGGCACCTAAGTTTTTTAATTTTTCCGTTAGATTATCATAACCACGATCAACATGGTCTAAGCCGATTATTTCTGTTACGCCATTAGCGACTAATCCACTAACAACAAGGGCCGCGCCTGCTCTTAAATCGCTAGCTTTTACTTTTGCCCCTTCTAGCTGGACAGGTCCTGTTATAACAGCTGAGCTGCCTTCAACTTTAATATTTGCATTCATTCGTCGTAGCTCATCAATGTGTTTAAAACGTGATTGATAAATGGTATCTGTAACAATGCCTGTACCATTTGACTGTGTTAAAAGAGATGTGAACGGTTGTTGTAAATCTGTTGGAAATCCAGGGTAAACAAGCGTTTTTATATCGACGCTTTTTAAATCTGGATTACCCTTTACGATTAACCGATCATCATGTTCATCGATGGTCACGCCCATTTCACGAAGTTTTGCAGTTAAAGATTCTAAATGGGTAGGAATGACATTATCAATAATGACTTCTTCACCTTGAGCTGCTGCAATAATGGTATACGTTCCTGCCTCAATTCGATCAGGTATGATGGTGTGACGGCAGCCGTGAAGTTTTTCAGCACCTTCAATCCGAATGACGTCTGTACCTGCACCTTTAATGTTGGCACCCATACTATTCAGAAGTGTCGCCACATCAATAATTTCTGGTTCTTTTGCCGCATTCTCTATAATTGTTTTACCTTTAGCACGAACAGCAGCAAGCATAATATTGATTGTTGCCCCTACACTAACGACGTCTAAATAAATTTTCGCACCCCTTAATTCATCTGCACGTAGATAAACAGCGCCCTGCTCATTTGTAACTTTTGCACCAAGAGCTTCAAAGCCTTTGATATGCTGGTCAATTGGCCGCGGACCTAAATTACATCCTCCAGGCATTCCGATAACTGCTTTTTTGAATCGTCCGAGCATTGCACCCATAAAGTAATATGAAGCGCGAAGTTTTTTAACCTTACCATTAGGAAGTGGCATTGAAATCATGTTTGCAGAGTTAATTGTCACATCACTACCTGTTTGTGATACTGTGCCACCGATATCAGCAAGTAAGTCCTTTAATGTTTGAATGTCAGAAATATTTGGCAATCCTTCTAAAGTGACTTCATCTTCAGCTAAAATAGTCGCTGGCAGTAGCGCAACAGCACTATTTTTGGCGCCACTTATTCGGACTGTACCACGTAATTTGTTTCCACCTTCGATTAGTAATTTTTCCATTGGTAAATACCCCTCTAATTTTTTCGTTACTCTTATTATGCGAAAAAATCGTTAAATCATGCTTGATTTGCTTGTTCCCAATCTTTTAAAAACTTCGCTATCCCTTGATCAGTTAAAGGATGTTTCACTAATTGCTTAATCACATTGAACGGAATTGTCGCAATGTGTGCACCGTTTAATGCCGCTTCAGTCACATGCATTGGGTGTCTCACACTAGCTGCAATGATTTGACTTTCTATTCCATGACGGTCAAAAATTTCAGCGATTTCTGCGATTAAATCCATCCCATTTTGGCCAATATCATCAAGTCTTCCTAAAAATGGAGAGACATACGTTGCACCAGCTCGCGCAGCAAGTAAGGCTTGATTGGCAGAGAAAATAAGAGTCACATTTGTTGTAACACCTTGATCTGTTAACTTTTTACACGCCTTTAAACCTTCTAATGTCATCGGTAGCTTAATTGTAATATTAGGTGCAATTTTGACTAGTTCTTCTGCTTCTTTAAGCATGCCTGCAGCATCTTCAGAAATAACTTCAGCACTAACCGACCCTTCCGTAACAATCGCTGTTATTTCTTTTAATCGATCATGAAATGACACGTTCTCTTTAGCTACGAGCGAAGGGTTCGTCGTAACTCCTGCTAAAATCCCTAAATCATAAGCTTCTTTTATTTCATCAATATTTGCTGTATCAATAAAAAACTTCATTTTTTATCCTCCTTGGGTCTGTAAATCATAATTCCCGAAATCTTTTTTATAAAACGGTTTATGTGACTAAAACGTTATTAATTTAAAAAGAAATGCGAAAAGGCCAATCCATTTTTGTGGATTAGCCGCTATATTTGTATCTATGCCTTATTTGAAGAACCAAATTCACGCATTTTACTAATGACAGTTTCTTTAATTTTGTCACGACTTGGTCCTAAATATTTTCGTGGGTCGTAAAGCTCTGGTTTTTCCGCTAATACTTCACGGACAACTTTCGCTTGAGCGATTTGGTTTTCAGTATTCACGTTAATTTTTGCCGTCCCTAAAGAAATGGCACGTTTGATATCTTTAGTTGGGATACCAGTTCCACCATGTAGAACGAGTGGAACACCAGTAAGCTTTTGAATTTCTTCCATTCTGTCAAACCCTAAATTAGGCTCACCTTTATATGGCCCGTGAACGGAACCTAACGCCGGAGCAAAACAGTCGACTTTTGTTTCACGTACTAATTGGTCACATTCTGACGGAATCGCATAAGCCGCTTCAGCATCTTCAACGATTAAATCATCCTCTTGCCCACCAATACGTCCTAATTCTGCTTCAACAGATACGCCGTGAATATGTGCTAACTCGACAACTTTTTTTGTTAAAGCAATATTCTCGACTAACGGTAGATGAGAGCCATCAATCATAACCGAAGTGAAACCAGCTTGAATCGCTTCCGCACATTTTTCAAAGCTTGAACCATGATCTAAATGTATCGCTACAGGTACAGTCGTGCCATAAGCTTCCATCAGTGATTTAACCATAGCAACTGTAACATTAAAGCCACCACAATATTTCGCTGCTCCTTCTGAAACACCGATAATTACTGGCGATTTTTCTTCTTCTGCAGCTTGTAAAATTGCCTGAACATACTCTAAATTATTCATGTTAAATTGGCCAACAGCGTAGCCTTCTTCATTTGCTTTAAGTAACATTTCTTTCATTGATACTAACGGCACAATTGGTTCCTCCTTTAGTCAAAAAACGGATAAAAAAGTTCATAGTTATACATAACTATAGCATACCAATTGCACCTATGTTTCGCAACTAAGCTCTTATAACATTTTGAGGAATATTATTCAAAATTTCTTGCACTTGATCAACGGTAAATGGCTTCTCTAAAAAATAATCGACTTTCAGATCAGAAAAATATTCTGCTACTTCCGATTTCGCTCGACCACTCATCACAACTGTCGGAATATAAGTTCCTTCAGCTTGTAGTTGTCTAACTAGTTGATCACCACCAACATTGCCAATCATGTAATCAACAAAAATTAAATCCGGAGACTTTATTTTGACTGCAGTTAAAGCTTGTTCTATCCCCTCAAATGAGTCGACGTCAAAACCTAATTGTTTAATCACTTCTGTCAAAAGTAAACGTATACCCATTTCATCTTCAACAACATAAACTAATAGTTTTTCCATTCGACCACCTTCTCGTATTCCAACTTCTATTTAAACTCTATGCGATAAAAATACAAATATCAATGATTTTTTTTGTCATTTCTTAGCAGATGTTCACTAATTACTTCTGTTTCGACAGTTTTAATGCGTGTTCAACAAAGTTTTTAAATAGTGGTTGTGGTCTATTTGGTCGAGATTTGAACTCTGGATGAAACTGTGATGCGACAAACCATGGATGGTCTTTTAATTCAATTATTTCAATCAGTCTACCGTCAGGGCTTTTTCCTGAAAACACAAATCCTTCTGCTTCCATTTGTTCACGGTAGTCATTATTAAATTCATAACGATGACGATGACGTTCACTAATAATATCTGTGCCATACGCTTCATATGCTTTTGTTCCTTTTTCTAAACGACAATCATATGCTCCTAATCGTAACGTTCCACCTAAATCTTCTACGTCTTTTTGTTCAGGTAAAAGGTCGATGATTGGATATGGAGTTTCAGGATTAATTTCTGCTGAATGTGCACCCGCCAAACCGAGCACATTACGTGCGAACTCTACTGTCGCAAGCTGCATACCGAGACAAATTCCTAAAAACGGAATTTTGTTTTCACGAGCATAGCGAATCGCTGCAATTTTCCCTTCAATCGCACGATCACCAAATCCGCCCGGAACTAAAATTCCATCAACATCTCCAAGTATATCTGCAACATTTTCTTCATTTAATTCTTCAGAGCTAACCCATTTCACTTCGATGTCAGATGAGTGAGCAAATCCTGCATGTTTTAACGATTCTACAACAGAAATATACGCATCTTGTAAGGAAACATATTTACCGACAAGGCCAATCGTTACTTTAGTCTTTAAATTTCTAACACGCTCGATTAACTGTTCCCATTCAGACATATTAGCCTCAGGGCAATCTAATTGAAAATGTTTACATGCAAGTTCATCTAATCCTTGTCTTTTCATTTCTAAAGCAACTTCATATAAAATATCAAAATCTCTCGCTTCAATGACTGCTTGTTCATCAATATCACAGAATAGAGCAATCTTTTCTTTCATTGATTGACTAATGGGCATTTCTGTTCGAAGTACGATAACATCTGGTTGAATACCGATTGATCGCAACTCTTTAACTGAATGTTGTGTTGGTTTAGTTTTTAATTCACCTGCCGCTTTTATATATGGAACTAACGTACAGTGAATGTACATAATGTTTTCACGACCGACTTCGTGCTTTAACTGACGAATCGCTTCTAAAAATGGCAAACCTTCAATATCCCCAACTGTTCCACCGATTTCCGTTATAACGACATCAGCGTCCGTTTCCTCCCCAGCTTTATATACTTGATCTTTAATTTCATTAGTTATGTGAGGAATAACTTGAACTGTACCTCCCAAGTAATCACCGCGGCGTTCTTTTTTAATCACGGTTGAATACACTTTTCCAGTCGTTATATTACTATATTTATTTAAATTAATATCGATGAAACGCTCATAATGACCTAGGTCTAAGTCTGTCTCTGCTCCATCTTCGGTAACAAATACTTCACCGTGTTGGTAAGGACTCATTGTGCCTGGGTCTACGTTTAAGTAAGGGTCGAATTTTTGAATAGTGACATTAAGACCTCTATTTTTCAAAAGTCTCCCGAGTGATGCTGCAGTGATTCCTTTTCCTAATGATGATACGACTCCACCTGTTACAAAAATATACTTTGCCATTTTTAATCCTGCCTTTCTTTCCAAGTTCACTTATATTCATTTTTAATTATAGTTTGTCCAAGGCGCTCCCTAAAATTTACCCAATCGAAGATCCAATAAAACAAAGAAATACTTGGTGCATAGACCAAGTCGATTTGAGAACTTTATAAAATTAAAAAAAGCCCCCGAAATCAATCGGGAGCTTTTAGCTTTGGTTTTTTTGAGAGCCCACATAGAATAATACGCTGTTCATATAGCAAAGTCAAGACTATATTATTGTATTATTTTTCGTCATCTTCCTCGTCTTCATCGTCAAATTCATCATCTTCTTCATCTTCATCTTCTTCATCATCATATAGTTCCTCATCGTCATCTTCAGAGAAATCCGCACCATCATCATCGTCATCATCGTAAATATCAGCGTCTTCCATATCATCTGTTTCTAGATCATAGTCTTCGGCGTCACCAATGAGAACACCCTCATCAATGAATTCGTCTTTCTTCTTCTTCTTTTTCTTCTTCTTTTTAGGTTTTTCCTCTTCTTCTTCATTAAATGGAAGAATATCATCCTCTGATTGTTCGTATGGGTACCATGCCTTAATACCCCACATATTCGAGCCGACAGATAAAATTTTCCCATCAATATTTAGATCTGTGTAAAACTGAGCAATAAATTCTTCTTTTTTAGATTGGGTTAACCCTTTTGCTTCAGTGATTAAATCGAATAATTCATTAAAGTGCATTGCTTTTTTCTCTTCAATTAATATTTCGTATGCTAATTCAACCATTGAAATTTCTTCTAGCTGTTCCTTCGTATATTTATCTAACGTCATAACCAGCACTCCTTTTCCGATAGAAAACCGGTACTATTTTATAGCTTTTTTCTAGTTTACAGAATACCACATCTATGCGTCAATTCAAGCTATTTTATACTTTTTTATTTAAAGTTTAAACAACGATTCAATTATACGTGAAAAAAACTAGTTTTATGACACTTTTTTTACAGTTTCATCTCCATTGATTTTTGACCTTTTAATTGAAATTTATTCGGAAATTATTTGTTTTGTGAGATGATTTTATAACAGTAATAATCGATAACTCCTAACAATACAGTCTAGTATAACATTTTTTGAAGGAGTGAAAGACATGAATGAAATTAAATGTTTGAATTGTGGGGGCAGACACTTTAGAGAGGGATATTATAAGATCGATACCGATGTTAATATTTATTCAACAGTTGTTACAAAAGGGGATTACGATATTGATACTGATATTTATTATGAAGAGATAATTGCAAACAGCGATCTAGATTTTAAAGTTGTGTCTGAAAAATATGACAGGAATCCTTTTAGAAGATTTGATGAAACTAAAGATATTTACAACTATATTTGTGAAGATTGTGGATACATTATGAGTTTTACTAAACAGCAAAATGTAGAAAGCCGAAAACAAGAGCAGGAAAGAAAGAAGAGAGAAAACACATATGATTGGACTAATTTTGGCAATTAACAGAAAGGAGTAAAGAAATGAATAACAGTAAGCAATAAAAAGAGGCCCTGCTTTTGTTTTATTACATCTAAGGCATTAGATATGCAATGTTAGCTATAATAACTAAAAAAAATCTCCGCAATCAATGACTGCGAAGATTTTTCGATATTACATATTACGGCGATATTGTCCGCCTACTTCATAAAGTGCTTGTGTAATTTGTCCAAGACTTGCTACTTTAACAGTTTCCATTAGTTCTTCAAATACGTTTCCGCCTGATGCTGCTACTTCTTTTAGACGTTTTAGAGCAACTTTGGCATCGTCTTTATGTTTTTCTTGGAATTCACGTAAGTTTTTAATTTGCTGTTCTTTTTCTTCTTGTGATGCGCGAGCGACTTCCATTGAATCGATGTCATCTTCTGAAGGTGGGTTTGGATTTAAATATGTGTTGACGCCGATAATTGGAAGTTCTCCTGAGTGTTTTTTACTTTCGTAATATAGTGATTCTTCTTGTATTTTACCGCGTTGATATTGGCGCTCCATCGCTCCTAATACTCCACCACGGTCATTAATACGTTCAAATTCTTGTAATACCGCTTCCTCGACTAGTTGTGTTAACTCTCCAATAATGTAAGAGCCTTGGAATGAGTTTTCATTTTTAGTTAAGCCGAATTCTTTATTAATGATCATTTGAATCGCCATCGCACGGCGAACAGATTCTTCTGTTGGTGTCGTAATGGCTTCGTCATATGCATTCGTATGAAGTGAGTTCGTATTATCTTGAATGGCAATTAATGCTTGTAACGTCGTACGAATATCGTTAAAATCAATCTCTTGCGCATGGAGTGAACGTCCAGACGTTTGAATGTGATATTTCAACTTCTGGCTTCGCTCATTGGCTCCATACTTATCTCGCATAACGATTGCCCAAATACGGCGAGCGACACGACCAATAACCGTATATTCCGGGTCTAGACCGTTTGAGAAGAAGAATGATAAGTTAGGTGCGAATTTATTAATGTCCATGCCACGGCTTAAATAATACTCCACGTACGTAAACCCATTAGCTAACGTAAAAGCAAGCTGGCTTATTGGATTCGCACCCGCTTCTGCAATATGATAACCCGAAATAGACACTGAATAGTAATTACGCACATCATGGTCAATAAAGTATTGCTGGATGTCACCCATCATGCGTAATGCAAACTCTGTTGAGAAAATACATGTGTTTTGACCTTGGTCTTCTTTTAAAATGTCTGCTTGAACGGTTCCACGAACGACAGAGATTGTTTCTTTTTTAATACGATCAAATTCTTCAGCGTTCGGTTCACGACCTTCGCGTTCTTTAAATTTCTCGACTTGTTGATCAATTGCTGTGTTAAAATACATCGCTAAAATGATTGGTGCTGGTCCGTTAATCGTCATCGACACAGATGTCATCGGATCGCATAAATCAAAACCATCATAAAGCTTTTTCATATCTTCAACTGTACAAATACTTACACCAGATTCTCCAACTTTTCCGTAAATATCTGGACGTTCGTCTGGGTCTTCACCGTAAAGTGTGACTGAATCAAAGGCTGTGCTTAACCGCTTCGCATCAGAATCTTTTGATAAATAATGAAAACGGCGATTCGTGCGCTCCGGTGTTCCTTCCCCTGCGAACATTCGCGTTGGATCTTCACCTTTACGCTTAAACGGAAATACTCCTGCTGTAAACGGGAATGAACCAGGTACATTTTCCATCATCATCCAATACAAGCGGTCGCCCCAGTCTTGATACTTCGGTAGAGCTACTTTCGGGACCTTCAATCCAGACAAGCTTTCCGTTGTTAACTCGACTTTAAATTCTTTATCACGAACTTGATACGACAATTCATCTTTCGTATAAGATTCTTTTAACTGTTCAAATTTGTTAAGTTCATCTACGCTTTTCGCATCTAATTGTTTTTCATATTTATCTATAAGCTGTTTTAACTCTTCAACTTCCGTTAACTCTTCTTCTACACCTTTTAACTGATACAGCTTACTTGCTACTTCACTCTGTTTTTTAGCATGAGTCTTATAATTTCGAACGGTCATAACGATATCACGTAAATATTGATGACGTTCTGGCGGGATGATTAAGTTTTGCTTTTCAACGATTTTAATTTTTGTATCAAAAGGAACGTCAACACCCCAGTTATAACGTTCATTGATTGTTTCAATTAAAGATGCAAACAATGTGTTCGTTCCAGGGTCATTAAATTGAGAAGCTATTGTACCGAAAACCGGGAATGTATCTGGGTCTTCGTGAAATAACATCCGGCTTCGTTCATACTGTTTACGTACTTGACGAAAAGCATCCTCAGAACCTTTTTGTTCAAATTTATTAATGACAATAAAATCAGCAAAGTCAATCATGTCGATTTTTTCTAGTTGTGTCGGCGCACCGAATTCAGCTGTCATCACATACATAGAAAGATCCGTAATTTCTGTTATTTCTGCATCCCCTTGACCGATACCACTCGTCTCTACAATGACAAAATCAAATCCAGATGCTTTCACGACATGGATCGCATCTAAAATCGCTTTTGACAGTTCACTTTTAGAATCTCTTGTTGCAAGTGATCGCATATAAACCCGAGGATTAAAAATGGCATTCATACGGATACGGTCACCTAATAAGGCACCGCCTGTTTTTCTTTTCGTCGGGTCAATAGAAATAATCGCTAGTTTTTTATCAGGCACTTCATTCACAAAGCGACGGACAAGCTCATCAGTTAATGAACTCTTTCCCGCTCCACCTGTTCCGGTGATCCCTAACACTGGAATATTATCGTTGTCTACTTTTAACAAATTCTTTAATTTTTCACTCGTCACTTGATCATTTTCAACATGAGAGATGAGTCGTGCGATCGCTTGATATTCACCCTGTTTCGCCTTTTTCGCGTCATTTTCTATATCAAGTGGCGTTGGGTGGTCACACTCTTCAAGCATCGTGTTGATCATCCCCTGAAGACCGATTCTCCTGCCATCTTCTGGTGAAAAAATGCGCGCAACCCCGTGCTCGTGTAGCTCTTTAATTTCACGCGGTAAAATGACACCACCACCACCACCGTATACTCGGATGTGCCCAGCGCCTTTTTCTTTTAATAAATCAACCATATATTTGAAATATTCGACATGCCCACCTTGATACGATGAAATGGCAATTCCTTGAACATCTTCTTGAATGGCCGCATTAACGACTTCTTCTACGGAACGGTTGTGTCCTAAATGAATGACTTCAGCTCCACTTGCTTGTAAAATTCGACGCATAATATTAATTGACGCGTCATGCCCATCAAAAAGACTTGAAGCTGTGACAAATCGTACAGGGTGTTTCACCTTGTAAACTTCCTGTTGCACGTTGAAAAACCTCCTCTACCTTAATCTAAAGCTAAATTAGCTACTTTCAATTGTTTTAATAGTAAATCAAACTGAATTTTCGTATATTCAGCTAATGTGAATTGCTTTTGAATAAGCCAACGTCTGAATGCCCACATTTGCCCTTGAATAACAACATTATTCGATATGATCGCTAATTCATTTTCAGTAATATGTGGATAGTTGTTATAAATAACTTTTTCAATAATATGAACCATTTCTTTTTCTTTTTCAAACACATATTCTTTAGCATCTTTCGGGAGTATCTTTAATTCTTGATAAAGGATGAGCAGCTCATCTTGCATATCATCCATTATTTGAAAATATGATTTCACCGCTTGCCAAAGTGATTCTTCAGATGTGACGTTTGGATCAATGACCGCTTCCATACGTGATTTTACTTCGTTATAAATCGCATCACAGACAAGAAAGAGGACATCTTCTTTTTTTCGAATATATTCATAAAGCGTCCCAATACTAAATCCAGCCGCTTTAGCGATTTCTCGAGTTGTTGCTTTATGAAACCCTTTTTCTTTAAATAGTTTAACAGCACCCTTTTGTAATTGGGCGCGTCTTTTTTGTATTAGTTTTTCATCTTTAATGGATGAATTAATCTGTTTTACCATTCACATCACCTGTGCTTTTTTTCCATTCGGATAGCCACTTTTCAGCTAAAACATATGGGTCTTCAGCTTGTTTTAGCTGTTCAATTTTATGACGGTCTTTCTGTATAAAAGAATGAACGTCTTTCCATAATGCTTCCTGAATGAGTTCATACACTTCGTACTGTAGCTGCTCTTTCCTTTTTAACTGACCTTGATTGGTTTCATTTAAATACGTCCAATGTTTAGTAAAAGCATCGTATAGCTCTTCAAAGCCGAAGTTTTCTGTAACACTTGTTTCAACAATAAGCTGTTGAAAATCGCGCTCTCCTGATATATGAATTAAATCTTTGAGTAAGTTTTTTAATTTTCTAATGCCTGGGAGATCGGCTTTATTTAATATGAAAAGGTCAGCAATCTCCATAATGCCTGCTTTATACACTTGTAAAATGTCTCCACTATTTGGAGTTAAGACGACTGCTGTCGTATCAGCAACCTTCATAATATCAAGCTCCGATTGCCCAACGCCTACTGTTTCAACAATAATGTAATCAAAGCCATAAGCATCACAAGCACGAATGGCATCTTTAGTTGCTCGAGCAAGCCCGCCAAGACTGCCTCGTGTTGCCATACTGCGAATAAACACGTTTTCATCAGTAAAATGTTTATACATTCTGACACGGTCTCCAAGAAGTGCCCCGCCACTAAATGGACTGGTCGGATCAACAGCAATCACTGCAACTTCAAACTCTTTTTCTCTTAACGTTGTGACGAGTTTATCAACGAGAGAGCTTTTACCCGCACCAGGTGACCCTGTAATGCCGATGTAATGCGCATTTTTCTTCTTTTCATTTAGTTTGCGCATGAGTGTCAGCTTTTCAGGATGATCATTTTCTATTAATGTGATGGCACGAGCGAGTGCACGTTGATCTTTGTTTGAAATTTTTTCTGCAAGTTGATCCATTCATCCCAACCCTTTCAGTAAGCTTGATTTATTTTGTGACCATTCGTCCGATGACAAGTCGTTGAATTTCTTGAGTTCCTTCATAAATTTGTGTAATCTTCGCATCACGCATAAAGCGTTCAACTGGATAATCTTTCGTGTAGCCGTACCCACCGAATACTTGCACCGCTTCGACCGTCACTTTCATCGCTGTATCCCCGGCAAAAAGCTTCGCCATCGCAGATTCCTTTTGATACGGAATGCCGTTCGATTCGTTGTATGCCGCTTGATAAGTGAGTAGGCGTGAAGCTTCAACAGCTGTTGCCATGTCTGCTAGTTTAAATGAAATACCTTGATTATGTGCAATCGGTTTTCCGAACTGTTCACGTTCTTTAGCATAGTCAATCGCCGCGTCTAATGCACCTTGCGCAATCCCAACTGCTTGAGCGGCAATTCCGTTACGACCACCATCAAGTGTTGTCATGGCAATTTTGAATCCTTCACCTTCTTGGCCGAGTAAGTTTTCTTTCGGTACACGACAGTTTTCAAAAATTAATTCTGTCGTCGGGGATGAACGAATGCCAAGTTTTTTCTCTTTTTTACCAAATGAGAATCCTTCTGTTCCTTTTTCAACAATAAAAGCTGAGATTCCTTTATGACGTGCATCGACATCTGTTTTTGCGAAGACGACATAAATATCAGCTACTTCACCGTTTGTAATCCATACTTTGTTTCCGTTAAGAACGTAGTGGTCGCCTTCTAATTTTGCCGTTGTGCGCATAGATGCGACATCACTTCCTGCTCCAGGCTCAGATAAAGCATATGCTCCAAGTGCTTCACCTGTTGCTAAACGCTGTAAAAAGTTTTGCTTTTGCTCTTCTGTTCCGTACGTGTAAATCGGCCAGCTCGCAAGTGAAATATGGGCGGATAGTGTGACACCTGTTGACGCACAAACTCGAGATAATTCTTCTACAGCTATACAGTAACTAACAAAGTCTGCACCGATTCCACCGTACTCTTCTGGCCAAGGAATCCCTGTTAGTCCGAGCTCCGCCATTTTATCAAAGATTTCACGATCAAAACGCTCTTCTTCGTCTCGTTCAGCTGCTGTTGGTCCTACTTCTTTTTCTGCAAAATCACGAACCATTTTTCGTAACATTTGTTGTTCTTCAGTTAATTGAAAATTCATATAAAGTTCCTCCTATTTGAACAATTGTCTACTGATGACTAAGTTTTGGATTTCTGTTGTTCCTTCATAAATTTGTGTTATTTTCGCATCTCGCATATAGCGTTCAACTGGATAGTCTTTCGTATAACCGTAACCGCCAAATACTTGCACCGCTTCAATCGAAACATCGACCGCCGTCTGTGAAGCAAATTTTTTCGCCATTGATGCTTCTTTTGCACAGTCTTTCCCTGCTTCATGAAGTGATGCGGCTTGATAGATTAATAGGCGCGATGCTTCAACTGCTGTTGCCATATCTGCTAGTTTAAAAGATAAACCTTGTTGGTGAGCGATAGGCTTTCCGAATTGTTCACGCTCTTTCGCATATGTCGTTGCCGCTTCGAATGCTGCTTCTGCAATTCCAAGTGCTTGAACACCAATACCGATTCGTCCGATATTTAAATTTGCTAGAGCAATTTTATACCCTTCGCCCTCTTTTCCTAGAAGCTGTGTAGCTGGTATTTTACAATTTTCAAATGTAAGTGGCACTGTGCTTGAACCGTGCAAGCCCATCTTTTCCTCAGGCTTACCGATTTCAAATCCAGGTGTATCTTTTTCTACGATAAAAGCTGAGATCCCTTTACTACCTAGGTCTGCATTCGTCTTTGCAAAAACGATATACGTATCAGCATAGCCGCCATTTGTAATAAAAATTTTCGACCCGTTTAAAATATAATGATCGCCGTCTTTCTTCGCACGTGTTCTTTGGTTTGCTGCATCACTTCCAGCACCTGGTTCGGTAAGGGCGAATGCTCCTAAATATTCTCCAGATGCTAGTTTTGGAATGTAATGCTTCTTCTGTTCTTCAGTTCCAAACTTTAATATCGGAAACGTTCCAACTGATGTATGAACTGATAAGATGACTCCAAGGGTCGCACTCACTTTTGATAATTCGTGAATCGCGATGATGTAGGAGACGTAGTCCATACCCGCTCCACCGTATTGTTCTGGAACTGGAATTCCTAAAATGCCGAGCTCCCCCATTTTTTTCACAATTTCTTTTGGGAAACGGTCTTCTAATTCCATCCGTTCTACTTCTGGAGCCACTTCTTTCTGAGCGAAGTCACGGACCATCTTACGCATCATTTCTTGTTCTTCTGTAAAGTGCAAATTCATGAGTTAGTTGCACCTCCTTGTGTAGTTTGCCAAAAAGTATGAGTCAATCTGCAAAACTGCTTGCTCTATCTGCCGTTTTGGAGGTTTCATCTGCCAAATTTTGATTTCAATCTGCCAATTTTAAAATTTAATCTGCCAAATTCGGAAATGAATCTGCCATTTTTTTTATTCAATCTGCCAAAACGTCTTTCTATCTGCAAAGCTGAACTGAGTAAGTTGCTCTAGTAATTAGTTATAGACGTAAAAGCCGCGGCCTGATTTTTTACCTAGCCAGCCTGCTGAGACGTACTTGCGAAGTAGTGGGCAGGGGCGGTATTTGCTATCGCCAAAGCCTTCATAAAGGACTTCCATGATGTACAGGCATGTGTCGAGTCCGATGAAGTCTGCGAGTTGTAGTGGTCCCATTGGGTGATTCATGCCGAGTTTCATCACTTCATCGACGGCTTCTGGTTGTGCGACGCCTTCGTAAACGGTATAAATGGCTTCGTTGATCATCGGCATGAGTACTCGGTTTGAGACGAAGCCTGGGTAATCGTTCACTTCTACAGGGACTTTTCCTAATTGTTTTGCGGTTGCTTCAATCGTTTGGTATGTTTCATCAGACGTTTGAATGGCGCGAATGATTTCAACGAGCTTCATCACTGGAACGGGGTTCATAAAGTGCATACCGATGACTTGCTCAGGGCGTTCAGTGACTGCCGCAATATCTGTAATTGGTAGTGATGACGTGTTTGTTGCTAGAATCGCATGCTTTGGTGTGATGCGGTCGAGCTCTTTGAACACTTTTGTTTTAACTTCCATATTTTCCACAACAGCTTCAACGACTAAATCACAATCAGAGGCATCCTCTAGTGACGTTGTAGTCGTTATGTTCTGTAAAGTTGTTGCTTTTTCATCTTCAGTCATGCGGCCCTTTTCTACGTTACGGGATAATATTTTTTCAATCCCTTTCAAACCGCGTTCTAATGCTTCTTGTGATAAATCATTTAGTTTTACGTGGTAGCCGGACTGGGCAAAAACTTGGGCAATACCAGCGCCCATTTGGCCAGCTCCGATTACCATGACGTTCTTAATAGACATATAGAAACCTCCTATTTTACTTCTATTAAAATCGCATCGCCCTGGCCACCACCAGAACAAATTGATGCAATTCCTAATCCGCCACCGCGACGTTTAAGTTCATATGCTAGCGTTAAAATGATGCGTGCTCCACTTGCGCCAATTGGGTGTCCAAGTGCGACTGCTCCACCGTTGACATTCACTTTTTCCGGATCAAGTCCAGCAATTTTTCCGCTTGCGAGTGACACAGCGGCGAATGCTTCGTTCACTTCAAATAAATCAATTTCTTCTAACTTATAGCCTGTTTTTTCTAGTAGTTTGTTAATCACAATTCCCGGTGTTTCTGGGAAGCGATCAGCTTCTACTGCGACTTCTTCATGGGCGATGATCGTTGCTAAAGGGTCTTTTCCTAAAGATTTAGCTTTATCTTCAGACATTAAAACCATTGCTGCTGCACCATCATTAACTCCAGGTGCGTTACCCGCTGTAATGGTACCATCTTTATCAAATGCTGGGCGTAATTTAGCTAGTTTTTCTAACGTCGTTCCAGGTCTTGGTGCCTCGTCTGTATCAACAACGACTGGATCACCTTTACGTTGTGGCACTTCAACGGGAACGATTTCCTCTTTGAATTTTCCTTCGTCAATTGCTTTTAAAGCACGTTCATGACTTTGCACCGCCCAGTTATCTTGATCTTCACGTGATAATTCGAATTTCGTTGCTGTGCGGTTTCCGTAAGTTCCCATATGCACATTTTCGAAAGAACATGTAAGCCCATCATGAACCATCATGTCGACTACTTTTTGATCACCCATACGCATTCCCCAACGCGCATTCGGCATGAAATACGGCGCATTACTCATGCTTTCCATACCACCAGCAACGATCACTTCTTCTTCACCAAGGCGAATCATCATATCACCTAGGGCCACACTGCGCATACCAGATGCACAAACTTTGTTAATCGTTTCCGTCTTCGTCTCCCACGGGATTCCAGCATGACGCATGGCCTGACGTGAAGGCAGCTGTCCTTGACCACCTTGTAAAACTGTCCCCATAATCACTTCTTGAACATCTTTTCCTTCAATACCTGCACGTTTTAATGCTTCTTTAATCGCTATTCCGCCTAACTGCGCTGCAGTAAGTGGTGCTAGACCTCCACCAAATTTTCCAAAAGGTGTTCTTGCACCAGCTACAATGACTGTTTTAGTCATATTAAATTCCTCCCTTTTCACTTGTAAACGCTATCATCATTATAACATAAAACCGACTGAACGCTCGCTCAATTTATATTTTATTTTAATTAGAAATATGCTCATACAATCTAAAAAGTTATCCGTTATTAAACAATCAATCTCTTAATACAATATAAATAATGCTAATCTCAAAGGAGTCATCTTAATGAACAATCCTCAGAGAAAACTAGTAATATTCGCCTTTGTTTTTGTCATTATCCTTGCAAGTAGCTATTTAATCTATAATTACTTTAATCAAGAACACGAAGCGAAAATTGCTATTAATACTTTCTATGCCTATGAACAAGAGGGTAAATTTGCTGATTCATGGGCAATGTTCCACCCGTATATGAAAGAAAAATTTAGTAAAGGTCACTATTTACAAGACCGTGTGCACGTCTTTTTTAACCATTTCGATGTTGAAACGTTTAATTATGAAATTGGCCAGTTAAGTGAAAAAAATGATTGGATTTTTGAAGATGGTGCTGATCCAATTGATGTGTATGTTGCAACCGTTACGAAGTACGGAAACTTTTCATTGACTCAAAATGTTTACACGACAAAAGTAGAAGGAAAATGGACGATTCTGTGGGATTACAAAAAATGAGTGTCTTAGCAATGTGGCACTCATTTTAATTAAAAATATATTTTTATACCTGCTGGGTCTTCAACTACAAAACTTCCTTTTAGTTCTTCTATTAAATAACCTTTTTGTTCTAGTTTCTTTTTTATGTCTTGACGTTCGTCCTCTGTCATTTTAATTGAATACCAATTAAGTCCGACTTCTTTTTCTAATTTCTTTTGACCCCCAGCACTTTGCCATATATTTAACCCGATGTGATGGTGATAACCTTTATCAGATATAAACAAAGCTTGTGGACCGTATTCAGCTACGACATCAAAGTTAAGTAAATCACAATAAAACTCACGAACAACATTCAAATCATGAACTTTCAAATGTATATGACCGATTACAGAGCCTTCAGGGAATCCTTGCCAACCTTCATCTGTTTGATGTTGCAAAAGTTCTTCTAAGTTTAATGAGTCCGTATACATATTGACTCGGCCATTGTTCCACTGCCACTCTTTTTCATCCAAATCTCGATAAATCTCAATCCCATTTCCGTCTGGATCCGCTAAATAAATTGCCTCAGAAACACCATGATCTGATGCTCCATGTATTGGAATTTGGTTTTTTTGATGCGTAGTACAAAAAGTCAGCTAAATGTTTGCGATTCGGCAATAAATAGGCGATATGGAAAAGTCCTGTTCGACGATGGTCTATTGGCAAAACATTGTCCGATGTTGTGAGGGTTAATGTCGATGTTTGGCCATCTATAGACAAAGTCACTTCACTTTCGTTTTGGCGTAAAACAGTAAACCCTAATAGTTGTTCATAAAATTGGATGGAGCGATTTAAATCTGACACTTTCAAAGAAAGTTGATCGATATATTTCGTTGGTAGTTCATGAAATGACATAATAATCCCTACTTTCGTTAACATTAATCTTTTTATAACATAAGAAGATTATATTTAACAATGTTTGAGCTTATGCTTTTGATTTAGAGGGGGGTTAAGTAAAAGTAACTCTTCTTTGAGCAGTAGCGTCTCTACTTTTCTGGGCAGTCGCAGCACTTCTTTAAACAATTTCAGATCATGTTTGAACAATCGCAACGCATCTTTGAACAATTACAGGCCATGTTTGAACAATCACAATGCATCTTTGTACAATTACAGGCCATGTTTGAACAATCGTAACACTTCTAAGAGGATTCACGGATCCACTTCATAAAAAAAGAGGTTGAAATGAAAAATCCCAAGAACGTGATCCTCTTTCACATTTCTTGGGATTTCATTTTATCAATTAAGCTGTTTGTTCAACTTTAGCTGGCTCTCCAAAGATCGAACGTTCTAATACTTCCGCAACATCTTGTGTCACAACGTTATCATCTACTTCTTTAGCCTTCGTTCCATCTGATATCATCGTTAAGCAGTATGGACAAGCGCTTGAGATTGTATTTGGCTGAACTTCGAGTGCTTGTTCTGTGCGGGCAACGTTAATTCGGTTTCCTGTGTCTTCTTCCATCCACATGAGACCGCCACCTGCACCACAGCACATACCATTTTCTTTGTTACGTTCGATCTCAACGTACTGAACACCAGGTATTGATTCTAAAATAAAACGTGGTGGATCGTAAACGTCGTTGTATCGTCCTAAGTAACATGAATCATGATACGTAATTCTCTCATTAATCGGAAGCTCTGGTTTTAATAGGCCTTCATCTAACCATTTTGCCAACAATTCTGTATGGTGATAGACTTCGCATTCTAAGCCAAAATCCGGATATTCATTTTTAAATGTATTGTAAGCGTGTGGGTCGATTGTAACAATTTTCTTAATATCGTTTTTCTCGAATTCTTTAATATTTTTCTCAGCTAACTCTTGGAATAAGAATTCATTTCCTAAACGGCGAGCTGTATCCCCAGAGTTACGCTCTTTATTACCTAAAATTGCGAACTTAATACCAGCCTTGTTCATTAAGCGGGCAAAAGCTAAAGCAATTTTTTGACTGCGATTATCGTAAGATCCCATAGATCCTACCCAGAATAAATATTCGAACTCTTCGCCTTCTTTTTGTAATTCTTTAACGGTTGGAATGCGTAGAGTATCATCTGCTCCGCGCCAGTCTTCACGTTCTTTTTTAGATAGTCCCCAAGGGTTTCCTTGGCGTTCAATGTTCATCATGGCACGTTGAGCTTCTTGGTCCATACGTCCTTCTGTTAAAACTAAGTAACGACGTAAGTCAATAATTGTATCAACATGTTGGTTCATAACTGGACATTGGTCTTCACAGTTACGACAAGTCGTACAAGCCCAAAGTTCTTCTTCGGTAATGACATCGCCAATTAATTGTTGGTTCATTACTTGTTCAGCAAGTGAACCATTTGGATCTTTTGCTAATTGGTTGGCTGTTGTTCCAGCAAAAGCATAAGATGGTACCCATGCCGTTTTACCTGTAATAGCAGCTCCTTTTTCAGTTAAATGGTCACGTATTTTAACAATTAAGTCCATAGGTGAAAGCATTTTACCTGTTCCAGAAGCTGGACATACATTCGTACAACGTCCACATTCAACACATGCATATAAATCAAGTAGTTGAAGTTGATCTAAATCTTCTACTTTTCCAACACCGAAAGTTGGTTCTTCATCAGATTCTTCATCCAAGTCAAATTCAATTTTCTTAAGCTTTCCGTGCTGCTTATCTTTATTGAAAAAGACGTTAGCAGGGCCCGCAATTAAGTGTGCGTGTTTTGATTGTGGAACATAAACTAAGAAACTAAGTAAGGCAAATAAATGAATCCACCACATAACATAAAACACAGTAACCGCAACAGTTGGGCTCATCCAAGCGAATAGAAAAGCAATACCTGAAGCGACAGGCTCAGTCCATTCTAATTCAGCACCGTGCCACACCATCATCGCACCGTTACCTAATAATACAGAAAGCATTAAAGTACCAATAAAAATTAATACTAAACCTGCTTTAAATCCGCGTTTCAAGCGAACTAGCTTTTCAATATAACGACGATAAAACGCCCAAATAACGGCAACAAGGATTGTTAAAGTCACAATCTCTTGGAAAAACTTAAAGCCTGGATATAAGATTCCAAGCGGTAAATGTGAACCTGGATGGATCCCTTTCCAAATAAAATCAATAGCACCAAACTGCACTAGTAAAAATCCGTAAAACATCATCACATGAATAGCGCCCGATTTTTTATCCTTTAATAGTTTTTTCTGACCGAAAACAAACGTCCAAATATCTTGGAGACGCTCTTTAAATTGACGGTCGTACTCCCCTTTTTTTCCTAACTTAATATAAGCAATTCTCGTACGCACGACTTGAATAAAAAGGAAGACGCCATAAGCCGTAACGCCTAAAAATGCGATTAAGTTAATCCATAGTAATGTGTTCATCCGTTCTCCCCCCATTGATTGTACATACAACACATACAAAGATGTCCTACAATAATCTTATCATGTAAAACATACGAAATGATAAATTAATTTCATTATCTCCATTATACAATGAATGAGCATTCAGTCAATGTAAATTTTCGTCAATTTGCCGTATATCACTAACCTCACAAACCTATACTAGCTTAGAAAGGGGAGCTATATGTGTGGCCTTTTATCGCTATAATCCTTTTGCTAATTATATTTTTTCTAATTGGAAATAGACCTGACAATGACTTTACAACCGATAATTATCCAAATAAAAACGCAAATATATCTTTCTTTTGGAATGGAAAAAAGTTATTTGACCAGTTTTTTAAAGATATCCATAACGCGAAACATTACGTTTGTATTTCTTTTTACATTATAAGAAACGATAGTCATGGTGAACGATTTCTTCAAACTCTCAAAGAAAAAAGTGAAGCTGGGGTCCAAATATATTTGCTCGCTGATCGGATTGGATCATTAGCAATTAACAGAAAAATAGTGCAGCAGTTAAAAACATGTGGCGTTCATTTTTCCTTTAGTAATAAATTTAAACTGTCCAATTTTTTTCATTCTGTTAACCGCCGTAATCATCGAAAAATTGCTGTTATAGACGGTGAAATTGCTTATGTTGGCGGATATAATATCGGTGATGAATATGTTAATGATAGCGCAAAATTTGCCGGGTGGCGCGATTATCATGTGAGACTCACAGGTGAAGTCGTTCAGGATATGCTTGATTTGTTTTGTAATGACTGGGAGAAAAACTGTGGAGAACAAATTGATTTTCAAATACATTCTATAGAAGAAGGAAGTTCCCCCTGTCGTTTAGTACCTACTTATAACGGTTCTTTGGAAAGCGTTTTTGTACAACTTATTAATCAGGCACAACATTCTATTAAAATTGGAACACCTTATTTCATCCCAAGTGAAAAGCTGCTTCAAATATTACTCAAAAAGCTAAAAGATGGAGTCGAAGTTACGATTCTTTACCCTCATGAACCGGATCACCCTTTCGTTAAAGAAGCCTCAATTCCTTATATAAGGAAACTGCAGCGTGCAGGAGCTAATGTATTACTTTTTACGAAAGGTTTTTATCATGCAAAAATATTATTTGTTGATGACAAAATAGTGGATATTGGGACTGCGAACTTTGACCGTCGCAGCTTATTTATTAATAATGAAGTGAACCTTCTTATTTTCGACCCTAAGGTGATCAACGAGCTTCATTCGTACTTTCTAAAAGATTTAGACGAAGCAATGCCACTTAACGAAGATTGGATGAATCACCCGAACAGATTCATCATGATGCTTAAACGCCTTGTCGCTAATGTGTTGAAACCTCTGTTATAGATGCTCCCATAATGGGGGCGTCTTTTTTTTGACTCGTTATATTTATTTACTCGTAAACCCTTTCCCAACAACTGTTTTTTTATCTAGACCAATAAAAACTACAAGATTTCCAGTCGTGTTGGTCTCTGTGTTATTAAACGTAACAGAATAAACATGGTCGTTCTCATAATTCATATCAATTGATGTTTTTATATCATCAGTAACGAGTAGTTTTTTTACAATTGAATCCTTGGGGCTTACTTGTATTAAGGCACTTTCTTCATCAGTTAAACTATTGAAAGCTACCATCTCAATGGACAATTGATTATCGGTCTTAGATGCAGAAAAGAAAGAGACAATTCCTATAACCATAAATATTAAAAGTACCACTAAAATACCTGAAATAAGGAATTTAGTTGATTTCTTCACACAATCTCCCTCCGCATCTATTTTTAAATTACATAGCCTAATTCGAACTTTCGATGTCTATTTCCTTAAGGTATCATGGCTTATAAAAAGAAGTATTAAAATATCGGCAAAACAAATAACACTAACGCCACAAGTAGTGATGCACTTGACCATGTCAAAACTATTTTTTTCACTACACTTACTGAATGGTCAACTGCTATATGGACAATGGATAGAATCAATAAGTTCATAAAAAACAAAAAGTAATATACTACAATGAACATTATCCACGGGTGAGAAAGAAGTAAACTGTCTAGTGGTGTGACAAAAAACAGTAAAATAAATAGGAAAAATGAAATAGCTAACCATAAAAAAATAACGATAAACATTTTGTCCCACACCTTATGTTGCATAAAGTCTTCTTCCTTGTTCGCATAATTATAAATGAGTTGGTTAAATACAAATAATATAATCGTGATTGAAAAGAACAATATTAATTGTTTGATTAAAGAACTCTCAATACCTAGCTTTATATTTTGAAGATAATAATCGGCTATAAATGCAAATAGAAATAAAAAAAGGACGCAAGAAAACTGCTTAACAACGTACCCCTTTATGCTCACCGATGATTGATTGTGTTTGCTCACAATTTTCTCCCCCTAATATCTAATATCAACCTCAGTTCCGATTTAGATAATGCCTTGTATATACTCTGCAATAGTACCGAAATGAGTCGCTTCGCCATTATTTAAATATTGAATAAAAAACAAACTCTTATAATGTTACTACCAGTCTTAGTAGAAAATTGTTCTAAGTTAAACACGTAAATAAAATCTAATTAGCTCTTAACAATAAACCGAATAGGCCAACAACTATAAAAACAAGTGATATCACAATTAAAGGTCCAACTAGCATTTCACTTCCTGACAAGTAGAAAAAAATACAAAAGACGAAAATGCCCGTTACAATAATCGGACGTATACTAAAGTTATCAGTTTTATCTTTCCAAACTAAGCCGAATATACCGACCGCTACAACAGAAAGGATACCTGAAATCATTGCACCGATAAAATAAGGCGAAGTATATTCATTAACGCCTAAAATAATTATTGATAGCAATACTCCCGCACTAATATATTTAAACATCTTGCCCCTCCATTTTATTTAGATTTATAAAATTTTGTTGAGTTTCAATATACGATATTAGATAAACTAATTTTATCATATGATTCTAAATTTAGGATTATTTTTCAAAATTTCAGGTAATTTTTGTATCTTGAATGCGATGATATTTAATGTATTTTAAAATACTTGCACCCTCCTCAGGCTAATACCATACCGATTTTCACCTCAAGCTAACTAAACTAAGCCCTAAGTCCTATAAGAAAATATATCTCAGGTTCATTACCGGAAATCCTCCATCACGATAAGATTAAATCAAGCAGTAACCGAAAGGAGGATCAGGACATGCCAAAATGGTTATGGATCACTTTAGTTATCGTTTTATCAATCGTAACGCTCGTTAATTTAGGACCTTTAATTTTGCTCGGAATTTCAGTTTGGGTAGGCTACATTTTGTTTAAACAATGGTTCAAGACAGATTCGACAGGCGGAAAGGTCGCCATTATTATCGTCGGAATCATATTACTGAATATCGCTGTATCAAATATGTTTGCCTTAATTGGTTTAGCAGCTGGGTATGGACTATATGTTTTGTTTAAGAAAAAAGATGTTGTTTATGAAGAAGAAAAAGTGAGTAATGACCCATTTACGAATTTTGAAAAAGAGTGGGCTGAACTTCAAAAATTATAAGAGGAGTGACTAATCATGACAAATTTATTTACACGTATTAAAAACACAATTACTTCAGATTTACATGAAATGATTGATCAGAAAGAAGAAAAGAATCCCATCGCAACGCTTAATCAATATTTAAGAGAAAGCGAAAGAGAAGTTGAACAGATTAGAAGAATGATGGATCGCCAGCGCAAACTTCAAGATCAGTTCACACATGAGTATGAGCAAGCTGTCTATATGAGAGACAAACGTGATCAACAAGCACTTGTTGCTAAAAAAGCAGATGAGTTAAGTCTTTATGAGTTTGCTATAAAGGAAAAACATCAATATGAGGAACAAGCTACTAATTTAAAAGAATCATTAAACCGAATCACACGATCTATTGAACAACTTGAAGAAAAATATCGTACTATGCAGTATAAACTGAAAGAAATGCACTTTAAACGTATGGAGCTCATGGGGAAAGAAAATACATTACGCATGACACATCGAATGAACCAGTTACTTAATCACGACGAGCAAAATTCGAATAGAAAAATTCGTGACATCGAAAGGTACATGGAACGTTTAGAAGCAAAAGTAAGCCGTGACTATGAGCAATTAACTTTTGATGATAAAATCGCCCAGCTAGAAAAAGATTTGAAAGCTGAATAGCACAATAAGGCACAGATTGTTGTGCCTTACTTTTTTCGACTTTTTTTGATTAAATAATCTGTATCGTTTTTTATTATGCTATGATAGATTCGAGGAGGAACAGGCCATGTTTCACAAGATCAGTACATCATTAATCAATTGGATCATACTTATTTCAATCGCGCTAGTCATTATTGAAATAGCCTTTTTTAATGGTGGCCTTGTCGTCTCATTAGCTATTTCCACAGTTGTTACATATATTGGATATACATATTACAAAGAAACATACGGGAAAATACTTTTCTGGATTGGGATTGTTTCAACAGTTATAACAATTTTGAATATGATTGCCGTTCGTTTCATTATTATCGTCATTATTGCTTATGTTTTAAGAGTCTATTATTTATCCAGGCATAACCCGGAAAAAATCACTCCCTTTTTTATTGAAAGAACAGAGAGTGATGAACCACTCGTCCCTTCTAAATCACTTCTGCCCCAACAACTGTTAGCTAAGAGAGAGACTCCAAACCACCCTTACCCATGGCAGGACGTTCATATTGTTGGTTTAGTTGGTGATACAGTCATCGATTTAACGGAAACGTTTTTGCCTCATGATGAAGACTCCGTGATTTCCGTTAGACATGGTTTTGGAAATATCGTTATCTATGTCCCGTACGAACTCGAAGTTAGTATTCATCACTCTACTCTGTTAGGCCAAGTATCCATTTTTAATAAAAATTATGGGTTCGTCTTTAATGAAACAATTGCTGTCAAAACTGAAAACTTCCATCATACAACTGAACGTTTGAAAATAATGACGTCTGTTTTATCAGGAAACTTAGAGGTGGTGCGGACATGAAGCCTTTTAGAAGTGCGTTGTCATTGTTAACTTTATATTTTATAGTTGTTGTACCAGCCGTTATTTTTTATACCATTTATACATTTACAGATTTATCTTTTTCTGATGTGAGAAAGGAAAAATCTTTTTTTAATATACCTTATTTAGATTATGTTTTTCTCGCTACACTAGGAATCACTTTAATCTTCGGACTTATATATGGGACCATTCAATTAGTTCGTCGCAAAAGAATTGAAAACGCACTACAGCGCGTGATTGACAGTAAGCCTGTTTTTAAAAGTGAACATGAACGCAAAAAGAATAAAGACAACCTTTATACGTTAATGGAAAAGATTGAAGCAGATAAGCAAGACCGTATGCGAAGAATTCGAAGACTAGCAAGTGAGCTTGCTACTAGAGAAACGGAAGATGTTGATCACATTGTTGAAAAGGAACGGAGTCGTTTCGCGAGAGAATTACACGATTCTGTTAGTCAACAGTTGTTCGCAGCTTCAATGCTCTTATCTTCAATCACTGAGCAAGAAGGCGTTGCTGACCCTGTTATAGAAACCCAACTTAAAAAAGTTGAAGAAATGATCCAACAATCACAACTTGAGATGCGCGCGCTCCTTTTACAATTAAGGCCTATTGCACTAAAAAACAATACATTAAAAGAAGGTATTGAAAGCTTTTTGCTAGATTTAATGCAACGCGTTCCAATCGCGTTATCGTGGGATGTTGAGGATATTTCGATTGATAAAGGAATTGAAGATCAGTTATTTCGTATTTTACAAGAATGTATTAGTAATAGTTTGAGACATGCTAAATCAAAAACGATTGAAGTTCTTTTTATTGAACGAGATGATTTTGCTATATTAAGAATTGTCGATGATGGGGTAGGTTTTAATACGCAATCTACAGAATCTAAATCATATGGTATAACGAATATAAAAGAACGTGCTTATGAGATTGGCGGTATTGCTAGAGTCGTAAGCTTAGAAAACTACGGTACAAAAATTGAAATTAAAGTCCCGATTATGAAAGGTGAGACTGAATGATTAGAGTCGTTTTTGTTGATGATCACGAAATGGTAAGAATAGGGGTGTCCGCTTATTTGTCTGCCCAGCCTGATATTGAAGTGGTTGGTGAAGCCGACAATGGGCGAGATGGTGTTGAAATTAGTTTGCGACTTCGACCAGATATTATTTTAATGGATTTAGTTATGGATGGGATGGACGGTGTTGAAGCGACGAAGAAAATTTTAAAAGAATGGCCGGAAGCGAAAGTTATGATTGTAACAAGCTTTCTTGATGATGATAAAGTGTATCCTGCGTTGGAGGCAGGCGCTACAAGTTATGTATTAAAGACATCGAAAGCAAGTGATATCGCTAAAGCCATTCGTGAAACCTATGGAGGCCAAACCATCCTCGAGCCTGAGGTAACTGGCAAACTTATGAACAAAATGCGCAGACCCGCTGAACAGCCGTTACATACGACATTAACAGAACGTGAGATAGAAGTGTTACTACTTATTGCTGACGGTAAAACAAATCAAGAAATTGCTGATGAATTATTTATAGCTTTAAAAACCGTTAAAGTACACGTTAGTAATATTTTAGGGAAGCTTGACGTACAAGACCGAACCCAAGCTGTCATTTATGCCTTTAAACATGGACTGGTTGAATCTTCTAAGTAGAGCTCTTGATTAGGAGCTCTATTTTTTTGTTGTGAACTTGAACTTGTGGAGCTTTTAATTAAATAGGGTTAAGTCCATGTTTGAGCACTCGCGACACAGGTTTGAGCATTCGTGCACCTGGTTTGAGCACTTACATATCTAGTTTGAACACTCACAGCTCGAGTTTGAACAATTACGACCCGACTTTGAACAATCACGACCCGATTTTGAACAATCACAACTCGACTTTGAACAATCGCAGCACAACTTTGAACAATTACAGCACAACTTTGAACAATCGCAACTCAACTTTGAACAATTACAGCCCAACTTTGAACAATCGCAACTCGACTTTGAACAATCACAACTCGACTTTGAACAATCGCAGCACAACTTTGAACAATTAGAACCCGACTTTGAACAATCATGACCCCGCTTTGAACAATTACAACCCCACTTTGAACAATTACAGCTCAACTTTGAACAATCATGACCCTACTTTGTGCACGCACTAACTCCCATATAATAAGTCATCCTTAATAAACATTTTTAAAAAAACGGTTGAAATCATAACCAAAAACGAATATTATAGTATTTGTGTTTAATAATGTTCGCCTTTGGAGTGATATTTAATGAATTTTGACTTAAAAGCACGACAAACTACGGTAAAAACTGAAATTATTGCTGGTATTACTACTTTTTTAACAATGGTTTATATTGCAGTTGTTAACCCGGCGATTTTAAGTGATGCGGGTGTGCCTTTTGAGCAAGTCTTTTTAGCGACGATCATTGCAACTGTTGTTGGTACGTTGTGGATGGCGTTATTTGCGAATTATCCGATTGCCGTTGCTCCTGGAATGGGGCTCAATGCTTATTTTGCCTATTCTGTCGTTTTAAATAATCCGGAAGTTGACTATCGGATTGCTTTTGCAGCAGTGTTTGTATCTGGGCTATTATTTATTGTCTTATCTGTTACGCCGCTTCGGAGAATTTTAATTGAAGCGATTCCTGAAAATTTGAAGTGCGGGATTACAGCGGGGATCGGATTATTCATCGCTTTTATCGGCTTTCGAATGACAGGAATTATTACAGATGATCCTGTGAATTTAGTTAAGCTTGGTGATTTAAGTAGCTTGTCTGCTATTTTAGCTATTACTGGTCTTGCGGTGACGATTATTTTAATGGCACTTAACGTAAAAGGGGCTATTTTTTACGGAATGATTGTAACTGGGGTAATCGCTTATTTTGCTGACTTATTAAATTTCCAAACAGGCATCGTCTCTACACCATCATTTGAACATGGATTAGCTGTTTTAAATCCAATTTCTGCGATTGGTGATGTCATTCAATACGGCTTATATTCTGTTGTTTTCTCCTTTTTAATCGTGACACTTTTCGATACGACAGGTACAATGATCGGCGTTGCACAGCAAGCTGGCTTAATGAAAGGTAAAAAATTCCCGCGTGTTCGTCAAGCGTTACTTGCGGATTCAATTGGAACGACTGTTGGTGCCATGTTTGGAACGAGTCCAACGAGTGCCTATATCGAATCATCATCAGGAGTTGCATCTGGTGGACGAACTGGACTCACAACGGTAACTGTTGCTGTTTTATTTATGTTTGTTTTATTTTTCTCACCGGTCGTTGAAGCTGTGGCAAGTGTCTCAGCAATTACAGCTCCGGCGTTAATTATTGTTGGGAGTCTCATGATGGGAAATATAGCGAAAATTGATTGGGGCAAAATTGATGAAGCATTCCCTGCATTTTTAATTATCTTAATCATGCCTTTAACATCTAGTATTGCAACAGGGATCGCATTTGGATTCATCGCTTATCCAGTAATGAAGCTAGCGATGCGCAAAGTAAAAGATGTACACTGGCTAATGTATATTTTCGCAGTCCTATTTATTTATCAACTTGTTTTTATTCCACATTAATTTAAGTCCGACACAACATTCCTGTGTCGAGCTTTTCTTTTCGTGAACGACTGGACATACGCTCCTGCCAACACACCGGAAGCCGTAAAATTCCAAGGACTCGGATGACAATGAGCAGATGGATAGAAATGTAAGCCTTGCAACGAAACAGGAGACTTCGCATTCCGAATAGATATCTCCCTGTAACCGTCAAGTAAAATTGAACCCTTTTTGTTCACCCATTGAAAGAAGTGATACACCATGTCCCTTTTGTATAGTTTTTAAACCAAGCCCAATTCAAGGGGCGTTTTTCATTCGTGATGCAAAGTTTGGAAAAGAACAAAGTGAATAAAAGAACTAAAGATTAATATAGAGATTTTGCTTTAATTAGCAATATTATTTAAAACGAAATTTGTAAAGTTTGGTAATATAAAAATATTGAAAATATAGAATTTTTATTGTTAAATAAAAATTGAAGGTGAAGTACTACAAGTTGATTTTACTAACAACGGGAGTAAAGATCATACTATGATTGTTACTAAAAAGACAAGTTCAGAGATATATTTAACTTATCATACAAATGATACTAAAAATCGTAGTTTTAAAAGTTTGAGTATTTCTCCCCCAAAAGCTAAGTGGATTCCGCATTTAATTAAAGGAACTTTCTAAAAGGAAATAATTTATGAAAAACAATTCAATTAGTAATCCAAAATTAATTATTATTGTAGCCATATTGTGTTTTTTGTTTCTTGGAGTATTAATCTATAACTATATAACAAGGGATATTACAGTAAGGGCTTCAGATCCGGGTCAAAATAAATTAGTGGAAATTTCGAAAAACTATTTACAAGCACTAAATAATAAAAACTATGAAGAATTGGGAAAATATTTAGATTTACCTGAGGATGACCCAGCTGTTGAAGAACAAATGGAACGTTACGGTGGAAGAAAAATAAGTGATGTGAAAGTTACAATTCTTCAGGAATTTCCTAATATTTATCGGGTTTTCATAACTGGTGTAGACGATAGTAATTCTGAGGTAGAAATTTATATAGTTGTGGAATGGGATGGTAAAAAATTTGTATTTTCTCCTACGTAATCTACCATATTTCTTTTTTCATCCCCCTTTGTAAAAGAGAACAAAGGGGCTGGCCGAAAAGTCATGAAAAAATGACTTTTTGGGACAGCTCCTTTTAGTGTTTCAGCCTACTAAGGTACAAAAATAGAGTCTATAATCGTTCTATTAAACTTCTTACCCTCTAATGTTAATCCTTCTAGTTGAATCGTCACATTATAAACAGTGTTGCCTTCATCAAACGTTAATGTTTGATTTAATGCGGACTTGCCCTTTGCAGTTACAATCTCTTCTTTTTCGTTTTTAGTATTAACAATAAAATAGGTGGCCTTTACTGATTCCAAATCTATATTCTCAGAAACATTATCGATTTCATAAGTTAATTGTTTAGTAGATTGTAGTGGGGACAGTTGATTTGCTTTTCGTTGTTTCACGTCCAATTTACTGTTAGATTCAAAGTCTACCATTAATAAAAAGGCATTTTCTTCATTCGAGCGAATGAGCAACTCCCACTCACCAGATTCAGGCTTTTCTAGTGTGAATGTTTGTACATATGCCCCTGCCAACACACCTTCATCTATCTTAAGGGTATTATATTTTGGTATGTGTCTTTTATTGTTTGAATCTCTTAAAGCTATCTTCTTCAAAGGACTAGCTGTTAAAATTGTATATGTCTTTTGAGATACTTTTTCCTCAACATTAATAGGGATTTTAACATGTTTGTTTTTCTGTATAGGACCCCCTTTTATAAAACGGTTGACGTCCTTTGATACTTGCTCATCGTAACGCCCGACTGAATTTTGTAAACGGTAAGTTGAATGTGATGAAAGATATGGTTCAAAAACTGGGAATGTAATACCTGTACGGATATTCGTATGGTTCCAATCACCAACAGCGATTTCTTGACCACCTGGAAGACGACTACTTTTCACTGTTACGACCCCATCATTCTGTCCGTAGCTAGACAAATACATGCCGCCAAACCAAGTAGAGGAAAACCAACTTCCCCAATCCGTTCCACCTAATGTATAGTAGTCGTTAACATAAGCGTTTGGATGTTGGTCTGTTTGAGTACGGAAGTTTTCCATATACCCTGTTTGCATGACATAAGTACCATCACCTTTAGCTCCAATCAAATCTGCTAACCAACTTGCACCACTACTATAAGCTAAATTCGCTAATTCCGACCCATGGTGTGGACTTGATAACGTAATGACACGGTCAACTAAATGATCCACTCCATAATAAGTTAGAGCCGTTTGCGAATCGACTCCGCCTTTACTATAAGCGACAATTGTAATAGGTTTTCCGTTAAAGTGCTCTGATATTTCTTGTATTTTATTTGCTAAGAGTTGCCCATTATCCCACATATCAGCAGATTCCCCGCCTGCATCGTGTAATTGAATAAAAACGGTCTGATACCCTGCATTATAAGCAGCTTGATGCATGCTATGATCAACATCCCAAAAAATTTGCGCAACATTATTCAAGCCTGGTACGAAAAGTAATATTGGAGCATCTTCCTTTAGATTTGGTGGCGTATCCCCAATAATCCATTCACCAGGAGTTTCACTGTTGCCATTTCCTACTTTTCCAGCATGAACATTAGCTAGGTTGAATTGAGTAAACAATGAAAAAGTAAAGATTAGAACTAAGGCAACTACTATTCGTTTAATCTTTGTTAGCATAACCTTTCGCCTCCTTCTGCTTCTGTCTCATTACTATCCTATGCAAGCGCTTTCTTCATCTTTATCAGCATTTAGTACCAATTCACATCTTTTAGAAAAAAAAAAGGAACCCATTTATAGGTTCCAGGACATATGTCATCATTTTTTCAAGCTTCTTTATTCGGACCAAATACTCGCTTTTCGCTTGATGATTCTTGGCCTTTTAAACGTTTCTCCAACGATACACGCCAATTCGTAGCTAGCAATTCACAAGATGCCAATTTTGCTGCTCGTTCCATGTTTTCCTTATCAACGTACATCACGTCATTACATTGAGAAATGGTCCATTCAGGATAAGGGCGATCAACTAATTCGAGATACTCATCTACTTTAATGAACCCTTCTTCTAATACGCGAAAATACCATCCAGTAAGTCCGCTGTTTTGAATTCTTAATGCAAAATCGATTACTTTATGCCTCCGGGCTGGTTTCCAACATGGTCGTCTAGGTTGAGAAACTTGAACATATGTATCCCCTATTTTATAAGTATCACCTATACAGACGTTTGACTCATCCATATCTATTACAGATAAATTTTCACCCATTGCCCCAATATTTATTTCATCATTTTTCAATTCTTCTTGCCAATATGAGTAGTGCTTCTTCGGATAGGCGAATAGCGCTTTCTCTGGCCCACCATGATTCTTCTTATCAGCAACTTCATCGTTTTGTAGCCCTGTTTTTGTCAGCCAAACCGGCTCATCTACAACTGATTTAAACATCCCTGTTTTCCACGGGCGTTCCATTGGGTCCTTTGCCCCTTTAGTCCCTAACTCTTTTACCTTTCCAGTAAAAAGTTTATATATATATGGTTTAGTCACACTGTTCACTTCCTGTTCTTATTGCGTAGTCTTCATCAATTAAATTGAATTTCAGCCTTATATTTAATAATATACCATATCCCTTTTACCATACTTAACTACTTCGACCGATTAGTAGTGGAACATAAAGTAAGCCTTAATTTCCAGATGAATAGGAATTTTTATCGCCTGGCTCATTTTATAACTATGAAAAAACACTAGCTCGTCCATTAAGCTAGTGTTTTTTCATTTCAGCGATAAACTCCCACGCCTCTTTAAAATCATCGTCATCATAATTCTGTTTGCTTTTTACCGATTTAACTTTTTCTTCGACTTCTTCTTTTGTGAAACTATCGAAGTAAAGCATTGTAGAAACTAATTCTAAAAACCGCGGGCTCTTTTCATTCATTTTATTTATTAACTCGGTCATATTTTGCGTATGTATATCCGACTCTCTTAAAAAGAATTCCCCATGTTCAGTTAAAGAGTAACGATATTGGAAGTATCCTTTCTCCTTCTCTTTTTCTTCAACTAAAAACCCTAGATTACAAAGCTCTTCGACCCGTGTTGATAATTCTTCGGAGTACGGACCGTAAAAATGAAAAGAATAACGTTCCGAAAAGTCACAACCACATTTCTTCAAAATATAAATCATCTTTTGTAATCTTTTTCTTCCGACAACTTCATCAGCTTGTTTAAAAAAGGATATTAATTTAGCGTGATCCTCTAACATATGTCCATCTCCTAACCCTTTAAAATTTCTAAAATACGTTTCTTGATTGGTGATTCATCTAATTGGTCAATCAAATCTTCTGCGAAATATAGCTTATGATCTGTTCTCTTTTTTCCTGAGATTGATTCAACGATGTCGGATTCTCTTGATAACTCGCGTAATTCACCATTTGGCATTTGCAACAAAATTGGCAGGCGCTCTTCTTCTTCCCCTTGGCGATAAAAATCATAAGGTAAATCTGATGAAGAATCGACTTCCAAATAATAAGTTGCGTTGATTCCAGCTTCATTAAAACATTCTTTAAGTTCCATCAGTTCTCGATACTGTTTACCTGGATTAAATTCAATATATTTAAATAAGTCACGATTAACAAAACGGCGACACAGATCAACAAGTATTGGGTCATCTTCTTCTTGCCATATATGAAAATAGTAAAACGCAATATTTTCATCAAGCTTTAAATAGTCTTCTAAAGAAACCTTTTTCTCAAAAAAACTAATAAAATGTGTTGGCTTTAACTTAAAGTCATAGTTTTTCTCATATAACTCTTTTGCTCGGTGCAATATTTTCGTCAAAATGACTTCCGCACTACGTGTTACCGGGTGAAAGTAAACTTGCCAATACATTTGGTAACGACTCATAATATAATCTTCAACTGCGTGCATGCCACTTTCCTTTATGACAGCTTGGTCTTCCATTGGCCGCATCACACGCATAATTCGTTCCATATCGAAATGGCCGTAACTAACTCCCGTATAATACGCATCACGTTGTAAATAATCCATCCGGTCTGCATCTATTTGACTCGAAATGAGACTAACGATTAATTTATTAGGATAAGTTTTATGAATGACATCAGCTACTTTTTGTGGGAACTGATCATCAACTCGCTTTAAGACGTCATTTACTTTTGTATTCCCTAAAATAATCTTTCTCGTGTAATCTTCATGATCTAAATCAAATACTTTTTCAAATGAATGTGAAAAAGGCCCATGCCCTAAATCATGTAAAAGAGCTGCGCATAATGTCAGCATGCGGTCTTCGTCATTCCAATTAGGGAGCCTTCGAAAGTTTTCTATAATTCGTCGGACAATTTCATAAACACCTAATGAATGGTTAAATCGACTATGCTCTGCTCCGTGAAAAGTTAAATATGTCGTTCCTAACTGTTTAATGCGGCGCAGTCTCTGAAATTCTGGCGTACCGATTAAATCCCAAATTAACTGATCACGAACATGAATATAGCGATGCACTGGATCTTTAAATACTTTTTCCTCGCTTAACTGTTCGTTTAGGTAAGTCATTTTCTCCGACCTTTCTACATGGTATATGAATCATTATAGCGATTTTCAGAGAAATAATCAGCAAGAAATTGAAAAATAGGTCTTTATAAATGATTAATAATCGGACATCCTTTTCGCTTTTTTACCCGTTATAGGATAAACTTTTGTTGAAACATCTTGATAAGGGAAGATCCAAATGGAAAATAAACTATTACAACTTAAAAACATTCGACTCATCGATGATAGTGACTTTACTGATACAAATATATTGGAATCATTCGCGTTGGACGATGCTCTCTGTCTATCTGTGAGTGAAACGAATGAAACCTTTATTCACTTTTGGGTGCATAAACCGACTGTTGTTTTCGGAATTCCTGATAGCAGGCTTCCTTATTTTGATGAAGGGGTTCGATTCATAAGGAATGAGGGCTATGACGGAATTATCCGTAATTCTGGTGGATTAGCTGTTTTACTCGATGAAGGCATTCTTAATATGTCACTCGTTTTTCCCCATGTAAATGATATTCATGCGGGCTATGAAGCGATGCTTGATTTCATAAAAGCCGTCTTTAAAAAAGAGACGACTGGAATTAAAGCGTATGAAATTACCGAATCTTATTGCCCTGGATCTTATGATTTAAGTATTGACGGGAAAAAATTCGCTGGCATTTCTCAAAGACGTGTAAAAAATGGTTCCGCAGTGCAAATCTATTTATGTGTTGAGGGCGATGGGCAAAAACGAGCTGAAACAGTAAAGCATTTTTATGACATAGCCAAAAAGAGTGAAGAGACAAAGTTTTCTTATCCAAATATAAATCCTCAAGTGATGGCTTCGCTTGAGCAGCTTTTGAATAAAAAAATGACAGTAGATGACGTGATAAAACTCGTTAAAGATACGCTAAATGAACACAATATAAATATGTCTGAACACCGGCTAAATGACCAAGAGAGAAATTGGTTTAACGAAAGATTAAAGCTAATGAAAGACCGTAACAAATCAGTCAAACGTTTGTAACAAAACGTTCATGGGCTTTTCTTTTAATATTAGTTGAACCTTATGATATATTTGAGTAAGAATCGTTGACTAATTTAAGGAGTGAATGAAAAATGGCTGAACCAGTAGAAACTTTAGATGGTTGGTATTGTTTGCATGATTTACGGACAGTTGATTGGACTGCTTGGAAATATGCAACAAATGAAGAACGTCAAGAAGCACTCGATGAATTAAATAAACTGATGGAAACATGGGAAACAGTTGAAAAAAACCGTGAAGGAAGCTTCGGCTTTTATACGATTATCGGGCAAAAAGCTGACTTTTTGTTCATGCATCTTCGTCCAACAATGGAGGAATTGACTGAGCTTGAAACAGCTTTTAACAAAACTAAAATAGCTGAATATTTAATTCCAGCTTATTCTTTCGTCTCTGTTGTTGAGCTTTCAACATATATGGCAAAAGGGGACCCTGACGAAGACCCTGAAATCCAAGCAAGACTTAAACCAGTTCTTCCAAAATGGGATCATATTTGTTTCTACCCAATGGACCGTCGACGCCAAGGGGAAGATAACTGGTTCATGGAATCCAAAGAAGAGCGTGCTAAATTAATGTATACTCACGGTAAAACGGGTCGCAAATATGCAGGCAAAGTACGTCAAATTGTTACAGGAAGTATCGGTTTTGATGATTGGGAATGGGGTGTCACCCTTTTCGGACATGACATTTTACAATTTAAAAAGTTAATTTATGAAATGCGCTTCGATGAAGTGAGTGCACGTTTTGCGGAATTTGGTTCGTTCTTTATTGGGCACCGTAAAGAGCGTGATGACTTAGGGCAAATTATGAATGTGTAAATAATAAGCATGGTTCTTAATCGATAAAGAACCATGCTTTTTTAACATTTATAACTCCTGAATCATCTCTACCCTATTTCCAAACGGGTCGCGAAATTCAAATCGTTCATAGCCGGGAATTGGTACAGAGTCAATGATCTCAATACCGCTTTCTTCTAACACACTTCTCCAGTAAGATACATCTTCGACTAAATAGGCTAAATGAGCTTTTGTTGTAGTCCGGTCAAAGCCATCTTCTGTTCCAACATGGACTTCCCTGTCACCAACTTTTAGCCAAAAACCGCCGCGTCCTTTTAATGAATCAGGCTTTTCAATTTCATTTAATCCTAAAACATCACAATAAAATTGTCTGCCTTCTTTTTCTTTCCCTTTTGGAATTGTAATTTGTGCGTGGTGCAAACCTAGAATCATGGATATCCACTCCTATTTTAATACTACTACCTATTAAATTTTACCTACCTTCCCTATCGCACTCGCTTGATATATCACGCCTGCAAATAACTTTTAATCCAAGGGAAACAGCTTCTTGTACATCATATTTTTCACCATAAACAATGACAGTCTTTGTTCCGAACATCTTTGTTTCGTAAATAACATTTTTACCCGTTGCATATTGATCAACTGCTGAATCTTTACCTGATACTAGTAAATGTTGTTCTGCCAAATCAACAGCCTTCTCATGTAAAAGCATCTCACCTTCATGCATAATGACAACTTCTTCAAAGAGCTGGCTGATCTCATCAATTAAGTGAGTGGATATGATAAACATCCGTGGATGATTCTCACTCTCTTCTAACAATAAATCATAAAATGTCGAACGATATGAGGCATCAAGCCCGATATATGGTTCGTCAAAAATAGTAATTGGCGCTTGACTAGATAATCCAACGATAATTCCAAGAGCTGAATACATCCCTTTTGATAAAGCACTTACTTTTTGTTTGTCTTTTAATTTGAACAATTTTTTTAGTGATTGAGCTTTACCTTCGTTCCAGTCAGGATAATAGTAACTAGCTACCTTGAGAACGTCCTTGACGCGAAAATTTTCCTTAAAGTTATGGCTTTCCTCTATAAAACAAACTTGTTTTACTAATTCCACATGGTTAAATGGAATATGTCCATTAATATTTATTTCTCCATTTGTAGGCATAAAATAACCAGCTAACATACGCATCAGTGTCGTTTTACTTGCCCATATTTCTTAATTAGATTTTTAGTTTCAATCCTCATCTCGAATCCCCTCTCTCAACATTTCAATTAACTGCTCAGTATCCATTTGTATCCGCCTTGCTTCCTGAATCATTGGCAAAACAAAATCATTTTTAAATTGTTTTTTTCTTTTTTGTAAAATAATTTCTCTCGCCTCGTTAGCAACAAACATACCGATTCCTCGTTTCTTAAATAAAATCCCCTCATCAACAAGTAAGTTAATTCCTTTAGCCGCTGTAGCAGGGTTAATTTGATAAAACTTAGCGATTTCATTCGTAGAAGGTACTCGTTCCCCTATTTCAATTGAGCCTTCTAATATATTCGTCTCAATTAACTCAGCTATCTGTTGAAATATTGGTTGATCATCTTTTAATTTCGCCAAAATTAGTTCACCACCTAATTGGTTAGTTACTTATGTAATTAACCATATAACATCTAGAAAAATAATGCAACACTTTTTAATCATCTTTCTATATATTTTTTCATATACATGAATTAGTGATGGGCAAAACAACTAGTTAAAGAAGGATGGCCTCATGACAATTTTATTGAGAAAGAGGTGGTACTGATTGGCCGTCATCGCATACACAGATGCTCATTTACAGGAACTAGCTCGACTAATGCGCGCTGAAGCTGAGGGAGATGGACAGTTAGGAATGTTGTTGGTTGGAAATGTCGGGGTCAACCGCGTCATTTCAGACTGCTTAGACTTTATGAATATTGATAATTTAATGGATATGATTTATCAATCTCCGGGAGGCTTTGAGGCGATTACGCAGTCTTATTTTTATCAAGGGGCAAGGGATGTAGATATTCAACTTGCTAGAAGGGTTGTAAATGGAGAAAAATTTGACCCAGCGGAAAATTCACTTTGGTTTTTCCGACCAGAGGGGCCTTGTCCAGCTCAATGGTTTGGTCAATGGAATTCTGGAAGGTTCAAATCACATTGTTTCTATAATCCGCTTCCATCTGAATGCCCAAGAGTATTCTAGATTAACATTTTTAATAAATTTAGGGAGGTCGATGATTGTTGGATCAATCAAAAGGTAAGCAGCAACGAGAGTATCAGCAGAGTGACCCATCCTCTCAAAAAAAAGGGTACGGAAATGCGGGTAGTAAACTAATGCCTAATCATGACGGTAAAGGTTGGTACCCAAATAAGATGTCTGGTGACATTAAAAAAGGAACATATCCAAGTGGAATGAACCCTGGATTCGAGGGCACATACCCTGGAACAAATCCATACTACGGTGGCGGGGGGTATAATCAACCAATGCCTCAAGGTGGTTTCCCAACTTCACCATATGGCCAAATGATGCCTGGTGGGTATACACCGAACATGCCGATGCCTGGCGTGGGGATGCCAAATCAACCGACTCCTGGTATGACACCGACTCCTGGAACTGGAATGCAGCAACCATTACCATATCCAACACCTAGTTCAGGTTTTCCTGGCGGCGTACTGCCACGTGAACGTTCTTATATCGAGAATATTTTACGGTTAAATCGCGGAAAACAAGTTACAGCCTATTTTACTTTCCAGAACAATGATCAGTGGAATGCCAAAACATTTACAGGTTTATTACAAGAGGCTGGAAAAGACCATATTGTCATTGCTGATCCGCAAACAGGTAAATGGTATTTACTTCTGATGATTTATTTAGACTATGTTGAGTTTGAGGAACAAATCGAGTACCAATATCCATTTAGATAGATGTAAGCTCTAATGAATTGGCCGATAAATTGAGAATTGGCTGGCAAATCATGAAATTTGGCTGATAAACCATCTGAATCGGCTGAGAAGTTCATGAAATTGGCTGGTAATCAGTTAAAATTGGCTGATAACCGCTCAAAATTGGCTGATAAGTTTATCAGGGAACCAAAGAAATATCCCGCTCATTTTAAAGTGAGCGGGATTATTTTTACATTTTTTCTGGCGCATGAACTCCAATTAAGGTTAATGCGTCTTTAATAACAATTTTTATCGCTTTAAGAAGTGCTATTCTTGCTTTAGTTAAATCCAATTTTTCTAAATCAATAACTTTTTCTGCATTATAGAAGCTGTGGAAGTCAGAGGCTAAGTCAAAGACATATTGCGGTACTCGATGTGGCATGCGTTTTTCTGCTGCATCGGCAATGACTTGTGGATAGTCACCAAGCCTCTTTAAAAGATCGATTTCCTTCTCCGTTGTTAATAAAGAAGTGTTCGCTTCAGCATGAAGGTCGATCCCTTTTTCTTCTGCTTGTCTTAAGATGCTGCAAATTCTCGCATGAGCGTATTGGACATAATAGACAGGGTTTTCATTTGATTGTTTCTTCGCTAAATCCATATCGAAATCTAAATGTGAATCATTTGAGCGCATAATAAAGAAATACCGTGTCGCATCAAGTCCAACCTCTTCAATTAATTCCTTCATCGTAACAGCTTTTCCAGTACGTTTACTCATCTTAACTTTTTCGCCATTTTCATAAAGGTTAACCATTTGTGCAATCTTCACATCAAGTAATTCTTTGTCGTAACCTAATGCTTGAATAGCTGCTTGCATTCGCGGAACATAACCGTGGTGGTCAGCTCCCCAAATATTGATCAGCTGGTCGAAACCACGCTCGATTTTATTTTTATGATAAGCAATGTCTGGTGTTAGATAAGTGTATGACCCGTCTTGCTTAACAAGAACACGGTCTTTGTCATCGCCAAAATGAGTTGATTTAAACCAAACAGCGCCATCCTGCTTGTAAACAAAACCTTTCTCATCTAGAGCCTCAACAGCTTTTTCAACAAGTCCTTGCTCGTATAAAGATGTTTCCGAAAACCATGTGTCAAATAACACGCGATAGTCTTTAAGGTCTTGCTTAATTTTAGCTAATAAATGATCTAATCCGTACTGACGGAAAGCTTGAAGTCTGTCATTTTCATCTTTGTTAACAAAATGGTCTCCATGTTCCTTAACTAATGCACCAGCTAACTCAATAATGTCTTTGCCATAATAACCGTCTTCTGGCATTTCTCGTTCTTTACCAAGGGTTTGAAAGTAGCGTGCTTCAATAGATTTTGCTAAATTGTCAATTTGATTACCAGCATCATTAATATAATATTCCCTTTCAACATTGAAACCCGCCTTCTCCATGACGTTTCCAAGCGCATCTCCAAATGCTGCACCACGCGCATGTCCTAAGTGAAGCGTTCCTGTCGGGTTAGCTGAAACAAACTCTATTTGAACTCTTTTTCCTTCACCTTTATTCGTTTGACCGTAATGATCTTGTTCAGTTAAAACGGTATCAACGACTTTAGTTAAATACGAATGGTCTAAGAAAAAGTTAATAAAACCAGGTCCAGCAATTTCCACTTGTTTAACTGAAGCTTTCTCATTGTTAAAATGGTTGACTATATCTTCTGCGATTTGACGGGGTGCTTTTTTAGCGATTCGAGCTAGTTGCATCGCAATATTAGTTGCGTAGTCACCGTGATTTTTATCTTTTGGCGTTTCTAACACAACTTCAGGTAATTCCTCTTTATTTGCAAGCGCAGCAGTGATAACCGCTCGTTCAATCTCTAATTTCAATTGTTGTTCGACCTGTTCAACGGTATTCAATTTAGAAATCCTCCTCTTGAAACTGTAACTCAAAAATATGTGTACGTGGTTCTTGTTCATTTAAAACGACATCGTAAACGATAAAAATTCGTCCAGAACGATTGCCGATCCCTTTTAAATATTCCATCCGATGGGTTGTCGTCTCCATACGGAACATGCCATATGGATGTCGATAAGTCGACTCAGTATTTTGACCAATTTTAAAGATTTGGTGCATTTTAAGAGCACCTTCACGCTTAACTGTAATTCGATCATCGTAAATGACGACCGTCGTATTAACCAAGCCTACTTCTTCTATATCTTCATCATATTTTATCACATGGACGCCGCCTTTTTGAATGAAGGTCCCCTTCTCCATACGATTGATTGCTTCACTACCATTTTCATCCTCAATCTCTGTATAAATATTTATATTAACGTTGAGTGTTTCGTTCGACAACTCCATCGTCCTTTCTTGCTAATGCCGTTATGTAAGGTACTGTTACAACTTCCATTCCCTCTAGTTTCTTATTTGTAACAGTACAATCAATGATTACCTCACCCATCCTAATAAAATTTCTCTTATTATTTTACTCGCTAAAATAGGTGTTTTTTCTGTTGGATCATAGATCGGGGCGACTTCAACTAAATCGGCACCGATAACTTGTAAATCTGATTTTGCAATTAAATGAATGGCTTCTAATATTTCCTTTGATGTAATACCACCTGCTTCAGCTGTTCCAGTACCAGGGGCATATGCAGGATCCAATACATCGATATCTATCGTAATATATGCTTTACGATTTCCTAGCTTTGGCAGCATTTCTTTTAAAGGTTGAACGACTTCGTATCTAGCCATATACATACCCTTATCTTTGGCATATTGAAACTCCTCTTTCATCCCCGAACGTATCCCGAAAGAATAGACATTCTCAGGCCCGATTAACTCACATACTTTACGAACTGGGGTAGAATGTGATAAAGGTTCTCCTTCATACTCTACACGAAGATCAGCATGGGCGTCGATATGGATTAATATAAAATCATCATATTTATCATTAAACGCTTGAATGATTGGCCACGTGACTAAATGTTCTCCACCTAGCCCAAGTGGAAACTTACCCTTTTCTAACAATGTAGAAACATAGATTCGAATCATTTCAAGACTTTTAGCCGCATTGCCAAACGGAAGAAGTAAATCTCCAGCATCCCCGTATTTTACATCTTCCAAGTGGCGATCCAAATATGGACTATATTCTTCTAATCCGATCGATGCTTCACGAATTCGACCCGGACCAAAACGTGACCCAGGTCGAAAGCTAACTGTCCAATCCATCGGCATGCCATATATAATAGCATCTTGCTCTTCCAGATTCGGACGACTCATTATAAATACTTTACCTGAATAAGCTTCATCGAATTTCATCATTGCACCCCTACTCTGTTAAATCTTTAACGAATTTCGGTAAAACGAAACTAGCTTGATGGAGTTCTTTTGTGTAATATTTCGTTTCAATATCTCCAAATCGCTCCTCTTTAACTTTTAACGGATCATGAATTTTACTTCCTATTGTGAACGTCCATAGTCCGCTTGGATATGTCGGGATGTTAGCGGTATAAAGACGAGTGATTGGAAAAATTTCTTTCACATCTTTATAAACTTGTTGGATTAAGTCTGCTTTAAACCACGGGTTATCTGTTTGTGCGACAAATATGCCATCAGTTTTTAACGCTTTAGCGATTCCAGCATAAAAGCCTTTCGTAAATAAATTAACAGCTGGTCCTACAGGCTCAGTTGAATCAACCATAATGACATCATATTCATTTTCGCTCTCAGCTATTTTCATAAAACCGTCACCAATGATGACTTCAACTCTCGGATCATCTAATGCCCCGGCAATAGATGGTAAAAACTGTTTGGAAGACTCGATGACTCGCTCATCAATTTCCACTAACGTTGCCTTTTCAACAGATGGATGCTTTAGCACTTCACGAATGACCCCACCATCTCCGCCACCGACAACTAATACTTTTTTCGGATTTGGATGAGTGAAAAGGGGTACGTGAGCTACCATTTCATGATAAACGAATTCATCTCTTTCAGTCGTCATCACCATATCATCAAGAGTTAACATATTCCCCCATTCAGCTGTATTAAACATATCAAGCTTTTGATAGTCCGTTTGTTCTGTTTGTAACGTTTCATTAATTTTCATCGTAATACCAAAATTTTTAGTCTGTTTTTCAGTAAACCAAAGACTCATTTCATAACTTCCTTTCTATAATCGTTTCCACGGTCTTGTTTTATTGCGTCTCATTTATTTTCTCCTATTAATACAAGTTGTATTATATCGAACAGATCTTGTAAAGAGAAGTATCGTTATGTTTAAATTGTTAACATTTTTTACATACTAGAATCAATGGGTTGAAAGTTACAGCATCGGGAGAGATTCTATGATAAAAAAATTATTGATTGGTCTATTATGCTTATTCTTTTTTTCTATAACAATGGGCGTTGTTATTATTACATATTCATACATACAAGGTCCACCAGAATATGATTTAGACGATAATACAATTGTTTATGATACCAACAACAAAATCGTTTCTATACAACATGGTGCTCAAAATCGATACTGGGTGACATTAGATGACATTTCTCCATATGTGATTGATGCATTTATTAGCGCTGAAGATCAACATTTCTATGATCATTTCGGTTTTGATTTTGTAAGAATTGCTGGGGCTGTTTATCACAACATTAAAGCAATGGAGAAACGACAAGGGGCTAGTACTATAACACAACAATATGCGCGTAATATTTTTTTAACACATAAGAAGTCATGGAAACGAAAAATCCAAGAAGCGATGATTTCGATTCGATTAGAGATGTTCCAAACAAAAGACGAGATACTGGAAGGTTATTTGAATACGATTTATTTCGGTCATGGACAATATGGAATTCAGGCAGCGAGTCAGTATTATTTTGATAAAGATGCGGCTGATCTAACCATTTCAGAAGCCGCTTTAATTGCAGGAATTCCAAAAGGCCCATCCGTATACTCACCCCTCATATCAGAAAAAAACGCTAAAGAAAGACAAGAGTGGATTTTAACACGAATGAATGAAACTGGGAAAATTACTGACAGTGAATTAAACACAGCATTAGAAAAAGATGTGCCAATCGTCAAGACAACAGCAAACCAAGAGCCGGAACTAGGTAAATACTTTACAGACTATGCGTTGAAAGAAGCTGCAAGAATTTTAGATATGACGAGAGAGCAGTTAGAAGGTGAAGGCTATGAAATTTATACGACAATGGATCTAAATGCTCAAAAACATTTAGAAGACACGATTAAAGAAGAAATGCCTGAGGATTCAGAGTTACAGGTCGGTGCGATGACGATTGAGCCGTACACAGGAAAAATTGTTGCCTTACAAGGTGGGCGGAATTTTGATATAAGCCCTTTTAACCGTGCGATTAATGCTAAACGTCAAGCCGGATCAACGTTTAAGCCTTTTCTATACTACGCTGCTTTAATTTACGGTTATACACCTTCTACGACACTTGAAAGTAGACCGACTACGTTTGAGTTAGATAATGGGAAGGTATACAATCCAACGAATTATAATGATTATTATCCAGAAAATCCTATTACACTCGCTCAAGCTATTGCTGTTTCAGATAACATTTATGCCGTAAAAACGAATCAATTTATCGGACCCGAGAATTTAATCCAAGCAGCCAAAACGTTTGGCATTGAAAGTGATTTACCTCAAGTATTATCTTTAGCGCTCGGTTCAGCAAGTGTATCTGTATATGAAATGACTAAGAGCTTTAGTGTCTTGGCTAATGAAGGATATTCTGTTCAACCTTATATTATTGAAAAAATTGTCGACAGTGATGGGAATGTTGTTTATGAGCACGAAAAAGCTGAACAGGAAAAAGTGCTTGAGGAAAACTACGCCTATGTGCTAACCCATTTAATGAAAGGGATGTTTAATGAGGAGTTAAACAGTTATATGCGCGTTACTGGGGCATCCGTTAAACCTCGTCTAACGAGAGAGTATGCCGGAAAGTCGGGAACAACAGATAGCGATGGTTGGATGATTGGCTTTAGTCCACAGTATACAACGACTGTTTGGACAGGCTACGATGATAATCGGGAACTTGAAAGCATCCACGATGAACGAGTAGCAAAAGAAATTTGGGCCACCTATATGGAGAAAATACATGAAGGACTACCGATTTACGATTTTAGAATTCCGTCAAATGTCATTGGTGTAAATATTGATCCATTCACAGGAAAATTAGTCGGACCTGATTGCGAGCGCTCTGTACTAATGTATTATATTAAAGGAACAGAACCTAGTGAATTTTGTGAGGAGCACGAATAATAAGAGGCGTTGACTCAAGAATGAAGTCAACGCCTCTTATTTGTCCTAATAAACATGTATATGACCCATGTTTTATTCTCATTTTACAAACATTTTTAAAAAAGTACAATCATTAATAAAAATGTTCACAATTCATTCAAATTTAGGAGAAGGCTTTTCTCAAATCTTCACTAGCATTTTTCCAATAATCTTCGTTAAATTCTCGAAGAAAATCACCTAGCAGACGTTTAGAATGATCATCCATATGATCGACAACGATTCTACCTTTTAAAGATTTGTCCATGTGATTAACATGTTCTGCTAATATTTTATATCCGCGTCGAGCTTCCCGATCAACTTCTAAAAAACTTGCGGCAACTCCATAATAGAATGGGCCTTCTGCTTTACGTTCAACCGTAACCCAGACAATCCAATAAGGTTTTCCGTTAGGGACTTCAGATTTATCTGTGACGAATCTAATCCGTTTCTCAATTTCACTTCGAGCATGCATCGCGCCCATGTCAACGAAAACACGATCTTCATTTGGATCAACGATAACAGGCGACATATTTTCTAAACTAATCGTTCCACCACCACTAAAACCTGGATGTCCATCAATCGGATCATCTTTCATAATCGTAAACTGATTACTTTTCTTTTCGTCTTTATTATCGAAAGACTTCATTCAAATACCTCCCAATCGTCATATTCCCATTATCATTTTGCCATATATGGGTAACTTAATAAAGTAGAGCGATTTTCACTACAAAATATTAATATTAAAAAATTTCAAAAAAAGAGTAGGAATTTTAGCCTATATAGATTAAAATAGACTTATTCGACACATCTAGACAGAGAAAGGAGAAAATCATATGTTAGAAAAATGGGGTAAAGGCGGGACGGTTATTGTTGCCGCAACTGCATTATTTGTCGTTTCATTATTTATGCCTTGGGTGGAATTCATTCTTTCAGTAAATGGCTTCCAACAGCAAGGTTATTTTGTACTTATTCTTTTTGCTTATCCTCTTTATACGGCATTAGCAAGCAAGCCTATTAATGCAATTGGTGGTTATTTAAGTTCACTAGCTGCATTAGTCGGGATGGTTCTTTTCCTGAATTCAAAATCAGGTGATATTTTTGGAGAATCATTTAATGCGGCTGCATCTGGTATGTATGTTGCTATTGTGAGCTGTGTAGTTTTAATTATTGGTGTATTTTTAAAAACAAAAGAAAATTAATTAAGAAACCTCCCTTTTTACCAATTAGGGAGGTTTTTTTAATTTTAACTTACCATTTTCATTACACCAGTTCCGAGTATAATCCAGCCTATTAAGAATGCCACGCCACCAATTGGTGTAATCATTGCGAAGCCTTTTATACTTGTTACAGAATAAATATATAAACTTCCTGAAAAGATGATAATCCCGACTAAAAACATCCATCCAGCCGTTTGGAAAGATGTTAGGCTTGTTTTCATTAAAAGAATTGCTGAAATAAAAATGGCCATAGTATGGAACATTTGATATTGTACAGCTTTTTCCCACGTATTTAGCATCTTTTCACTTACTTTACCTTCTAAACCATGAGCCCCAAACGCTCCTAATGCTACAGCTAAAAATCCATTAATAACACCAATCATTAATAAAAATTTCATCGTTTATTACTCCTTCTTTTTCTAGAAATCAAATATCGAATCCCCATTCGCATCGTCTTCATCGAGTCGGACCTTTTTTATCTGTTCATTTGTTGATCGTTTTATTCCCATCGCTTTTGCCTCTGCTTCACTAATATAAGTCGACTGATGATCTACACTTTGATTTGTCTGTTCAAAAGATGACTTAGACTCAATAATGACATCAGCTAAAGATTTAATTGCATACATTTTAGCAATTATTTCATCAGAAGCTGTTCCGTCATTTAATTGGTCTAGTTCTTTTTTCATCCGTTGAATAATTGCTTGATATGAAATGGACATCTTTTTTATCCTCCTAGATAATAACTATCATCATTATAACAGGTAATGAGAGCTGTATGAATCGTCGACTTTAAATGATCTCCAAAGCAAATAGAGCAACAATGACCATCATAATAGGAATGATTAGCTTCACGACATAGTACCAAGTTAATTGAATTGATTTATTTTCAATTTCACTATTTTTAATCGCCACCTCTTTCTTCAAATACCATCCTACGAAAATGGCAATCAACAATCCACCTAAAGGAAGCATAATATTTCCTGTAATATAATCAACAGAGTCTAAAATATTTTTTCCACCAATAGTAAATCCGCTCCATATTCCGTATCCAAAAGATGAAGCAACACCTAGTATATAAATAATAATCCCACAAAGCCAAGTAGCAGCTTGCCGTGACATACCTACTGTCCGTTTAAAAAATGATACTGGCAACTCAAGTAATGATAAAGCTGACGAAAATGCTGCAATCGATAGGAGTGCAAAGAAAATAACTCCTACAACATGACCTAATGGCATACTAGCAAATACAGTAGGCAATGTAATAAACACAAGTGGTGGCCCTTCAGTCACATCGAGTCCAAAGCTAAATACGGCAGGAAAAATCATTAAACCTGCAATAACCGCAAAGAGTGTATCCATTAGACCAATTCCTACTGTTGCTGAAGGTAAACGGTCTTTCTCTTTTAAATAGCTTCCATAGGTCAACATCCCACAAACCCCAAGACTTAATGAGAAAAAAGCTTGACCTAACGCTAAAAGATAAATTTGAGGCTTACCTAGTTGTGACCAATCAGGTGTAAATAAAAACTTCAAACCTTCCATTGAATTTTCGAGGGTTAAACCATAAATGGCTAGAATAATCATTAAGATCGCTAATGCTGGCATAAAAATTAAATTCGCCTTTTCTATACCTTTTTTAACGCCTCGCATAATAATAAACATTGTCAGCCCTAAAAATATCCCTTGCCAAATTAACGGCTGATAAGGATTTGAAATCCATCCACCAAATGCGTCACCAAAGCCACCATCAGGCTCGTTCCAATAACCACCAGTTATATATTGATATAAATAATATAATGACCAACCTGATACAACACTGTAAAAACTTAATATTAAAATTCCACCTATAACACCCATCAGCCCGGTTAAATACCATTTAGTATTCGGCGCTAACGTTCGAAAAGAGCCAACCGCATCCATTTTACCCGCTTTACCGATACTGAATTCCGCTAATAATAACGGTATACCGATTAAAAGTACAAATACGACATACACGAGTAAAAAGGTTGCTCCGCCATTTTCACCAGCAACATATGGAAAACGCCAAATATTACCCAGTCCAACCGCTGAGCCCATGGCAGCCAGCATAAAACCAAGACGCGTTTTCCACAAATCATTTTTAACATCATTTAAGCCACCCAATGTATTCACCCCAAAGTTTTTTATCCTTACCTTCATTTTTATCATATTAATAAATAACAGAAATAAAGTCTATTTGAAATAAAAAATACACTGCAAATCCACGTCGTTATTGCAGTGTAAGCCGTTTCATTTTATTTTTTTCTCTTTCTTATATTCTTCCCAGATCCAATTAACTAATTCCCGCTCTTTTTTTCTAAGTTTTCTTCCTAGCTCTGTTTCAAAGTCATTGACCAACCGCTCGTACTTCATAGGTAATCCTTCCTCCCCTGACACCATCTAATTCAACCATTACCCTATAACCAATGAAGTTAAACATCGATTTGACGATTTATATAATAATATGGTCAACACAATAACATTATACATTAAAAACGTATTAATTGTTTAGTGTTTTTCCAAAAAATTTTAATAATTCTAATTATATAGTTTTTATTATATATTCGTATAAAGATTCAAGAAAAAGAGGGTCTTTTAATAATTTGGAGAAATATTTATTTACCATAGTATATATTATGAAAAGGAGGCTGTTTCATTTGAATCAACAAGTAGGCTTATTTTATCATCTAAAATTTATTATTTTATCTATCATTGGTATTATATTATTTATGTTTCCTGTACAGTATGAGGGAGAACCTAGTATACCTGTTGCTATTATCGCTGGTAAAATTGACGGCTATCTTGGTGGTTACCAAATATTAATTGTCGTTATTATTATTACAATAACGGCTATTTTAACATTCTTTTTTACTTATATAAATAAACCAAAAGAGGGAACTGTTCTACATTCACTTTTTGTAACAACTCCCATTTGGGTAATCATCCGCTTTGTTGGAGCTTTCTTTGTTCTATTAACCTATTATGAAGTGGGATGGAGTGGAATTTATTCAGGTGACACGGGCGGAATGCTGTTGACAGATTTACTTAGTTTTTTATTAACTGTTTTTTTAGTAGCAGGTTTACTACTTCCTTTACTACTAAGTTTTGGGCTATTAGAGTTTATTGGAGCACTATTCACAAAGATTATGCGTCCCGTTTTCACTTTACCAGGGCGATCAACAGTTGATAACTTAGCATCATGGTTAGGTGACGGAACTATTGGAGTTTTATTAACAAATCAACAATATGAAACAGGGTATTATACAAAAAGAGAAGCTGCCGTCATTAGTACGACTTTTTCCGTTGTATCTATTACTTTTACAATCGCTGTAATTGATCATGTTAATTTAATGCATATGTTTTTACCTTTGTATGGAACAATTGTTGTTGCTGGCTTAATTGCCGCGATTATTATGCCAAGAATTCCACCTTTATCTCGCATACCAGACACGTATATAGATGGTAGGAAAGAAAAAATAGACGAGAGTATTCCTTCTAATTACAATGCTTTTAGTTGGGGATATAAGGAAGCAGTTGCTCGGGCGAAGCAATCACCTGGTATAGTTGACTATTTCAAAATCGCCATAAAGAACGTGTTAGATATGTGGGTTGGTGTCTTACCAGTTGTCATGGCAATTGGTACACTTGGTTTAATTATTGCAGAAACCACTCCACTATTTACTTGGTTAGGAACACCATTTGTTCCAATATTAGAACTGCTGCAAGTTCCAGAAGCTAAAGCTGCTTCAGAAGCGATTTTAGTCGGGTTTACTGATATGTTCTTACCAGCTATTTTTATTGAATCTGTTCAAAATGAGATGACACGTTTTATTATTGCGGCACTTAGTGTTGTTCAACTCATATATTTAAGTGAGGTTGGAGGAGTTATTTTAGCTTCAAAAATTCCAGTGAACTTTACAAAGCTATTAATTATTTTCTTATTACGAACAGTCATTACATTACCAATTATTATTTTAATAGCGCATTTTATTTTTTAATTAATTAAAAAGACTATTGTAGTGGAATTAATTTTCCTTACAATAGTCTTTTTAAACAAGAGATTCAACATCTAGTAATTTATAATACTTTGCAGCACTTTTATATCGCTTCAAATCAAATAGCGTATTACCCATTAATCGATAATAACTTTTTAATTCAAATATCTCCCCACTTTTTTCAAAAAAGGGAATGGCGATTTCTTTTAGATAGGTAACTAGCTGTTCTTTATCATCTTTTATACGTAATCTTAATACTTCAAACTTTATTTTATACCGATCTAAATTATACTTATCGGATAGCTTCATCCCTTTTTCAATTTCTACTTCTGCCATCTCATATTTTTTCAAATTAAAGTAAATAAATGCTAGTGCATGTCTTGATTTTAAAAAATCTGCCTGGTTAATATTTAATTCCCTTACTTTTAGTAAACTATCTATTGATTTTTCAAACTCTCTTTTCGTAAAATATACAAACCCAATATGATTATAAATATTCGCTTTTGTTTTTTCAGTGACATGGTCATTTTCTATCTCTACTAACCGTTCCAATTGTTGCTCAATAGAATCATAATCACCAACGATACAGTAATTTTGATTCAATATAATCTGACACTCTATAATACGGTTGTAAAATAGCTTCTCATGAAAACGTTTAAATGCTTTCTGTGCATAACGATTGGAGATTAATATTTTATTTAGATAACTGTAAGTAATCGCTAAAGATAAATAAAGCTCAGGATCCTCTTCCTCACTCATTATTTGTTCAGCTTGTTTAAGATGATCTAAAGCATCCAAGAAAAGTCCTTTTCTTTTAAAATATATTCCGACAAACTTATGAAAATTATATGGATCACTTTCCTTATACAAATCTTTAAAATCGTAAACATTTAGAAAAATGTCATCAAGATTAATAAGGTAATCTTTGATTAAGTAGTAACCTAAAAGGCCTAGCTTATATAAATATTCAATATCGTAATGTGTGTTTTCGTCAATTTGTTCTTTAATTTCTTCATAACACGTATCAGCACTGGACACATCAAATTCATTAATGTATTTCAGCCAATTTTTTACTTTCTGTAAGCAATCTAAGTCAATTTCATCTAATACTTTTTTTTCATTAATTCCAAGCTTTCGACATATTTTGAGTAACACTTCTTTGTTCGTAGGAATTAAATCATTTTCCAATTGACTGACATAAGTAGACGAACATATTCCTGACGCAAGCTGCTCTTGAGTCCATCCTAGTTCATTCCGATACCATTTAATTGTCTTTCCAATCATCGGCATACGCATACCTACTTTTCAATTAATGATATAGTAAAATAATACCACTATATTGCATTTATTGAAAATATTTTGAATTTTATAGTTTAAAAAAAGATGGGAACCCCCATCTTTTAATTAAACTATAGACCAATCACCATTCTCAATAATTGGTTCTTTTTTGCCATCCTTCGTCACTCCATAAACGACTAAATCAGCTGAGCCAATCATAAAATCTTCGTGGATTAAGCTTGTATTAATTCCTTTTTCTTTCAGTTGGTCTTGATTCATTTTTTCTCCATCTTTAAGGTTCGTCGGATAAGCTTCACCTAGAGCCAAATGACAAGATGCGTTTTCATCGAACAGAGTGTTATAGAATATTAAATTTGATTGTGAAATCGGCGAAGAATGTGGAACTAATGCCACTTCACCTAATCTTACTGCACCTTCATCAGTCTCCAGTAAGTGTTTCAACGTTTCGTAGCCTTTTTCCGCTTCAAAATCAACAACTTTTCCATCTTTAAAAGTCAATGTAAAACCGTCAATTAAATTACCATTGTAGTTTAACGGTTTCGTATTTGACACTTTCCCATTAACACCATTGCGATGTGGCGCTGTAAACACTTCTTCTGTTGGCATGTTCGGGTTAAACGACGCTCCGTTTTCTGCAATAGCTCCTCCACCAGCCCAAATATGACCTTCTGGAAGTTCAATTGTTAATTCAGCAGTTTCTGATTTATATTCTAATGCATGGTACTTTTTCTCGTTTAAATAATCACGAATTTTGTATAATGTTTCATTATGTTTTTCCCAGGCGTCAATCGGATCATCTTGGTCAACCCGTACAATTGAAAAGATTTGCTCCCACAGTTTTTGTTGAGCATCTTCCGCATTTTCATCAGGGAAGATTTTAGATGCCCACTTTTCTGTTGGCACTGATACAATCGACCATTGAACACGGTCATTCATCATATAACTTCTGTATTCACTTAATGCCTGCCCCATCGCCTTATTTGAACGGGCAATTTTTTCTGGTTCAATTCCTTCTAATAAATCTGGGTTTGGAGCGTATACAGATAAGATAGCCCCACCATTTTTAACATGACTCACTTGCTTTTCAACTAACCAATTAGGAACATTTTCTAATACATGAAGTGGTTCATGTTCATATTTTTTTCTCGTCAATACTTCATCGGACCAGTTAACAAAGATATTCTCTCCACCCGCTTCATATGCAGCGTCAACTAGATGATGTACAAAATCTCTAGCTTCAAGTGGTGCATTAATATGTAAAGCCTGTCCTTTTTGGAGGTTGACACCCATTTTTACTGTTAAATTAGCATATTTTTTTAATTGTTCTTTTGTTGGAAACATTACTTTAAACACTCCTTAAAAAGTTTATTAATCTTATTATTTCATATATTCCTTTGATTAAAAAGGAATTTATAAAATTATTTTGATAATTTAAGATATCAGGTTGACTGCTATGGCCGTGACCTGTTAGTTGGGCCAGTTATTATCGGCCGTCGTGCTCTTGGTTTCGGCCGTCGTGCTCCTGGTTTCGACCGTCGTGCTCCTGGTTTCGGCCGTCGTGCTCCTGGTTTCGGCCGTCGTGCTCCTGGTTTCGGCCGTCGCGCTCCTGGTTTCGGCCGTCGTGCTCTTGGTTTCGGCCGTCGCGCTCCTGGTTTCGGCCGTCGTGCAACTTCTATCGACCGTCGTGTGTTCCCTATCGACCGTCGTGTGTTCCCTATCGACCGTCGTGTGTTCCCTATCGACCGTCGTGCGCGCTAGAGCGCAGCACGACGGTCATTAGAATAGTTACCCTAACTTTTATTAGCATATTGATTTATCCAGTTAACAGCCTCGCTAGCAATCCTATCCATAAACTTCTCATCCATTGCTTGTTGATATATCGTCTCAAATTCTCTCTGTAAAGTCCTAATGTGATTTAATTCTTTTGTCGCATTTTTCATTTTTTGTTTATAATTTGCTTCAAGGTCTGTAATCTTATCCTTCTCTTTAGAATCTGGATTACCTTCTACAAATAATTCATACGAATCAAATATTTCATCACTTGTCTTCATTGGATTATGCTCATGAGGTGCTGTTGCATCAAATATTGCTAAACCAATTTCACGTAATACAACCATATCTAAACTGTCCGGATCAAAGCCACAATGATAAATTTCTAAATCAAATCCTCGATGTTCAGCCTCTTTTACTAACCTTTTTAACATGGTTGATTTACCAGTTCCTGATCTACCTTTTATAAAAATTCTTCTATCTAGATCGTCAGTTAGGTCAAGAATGAAGTCTTGAGGTCCTTCTGAGGTAGCAGCACCTAAATAACGATGAACAGCCCTTGACGGTTTATTCAAATAACTATTTTTAAAAAATGATTCGATTAATTTCTCCGTTTCATTATTCGCTTTGTCAATGTTCATATATTGAAAATATGTTTGTTCAACTTGATGATGAATATTTAAAGCCGACTCAAAATGCCCCTTTGTTTTATTATAATATTGATCTATTTTCTTCTGTAATTGGGTTAATTCTTTTTTATTTTTTCTAAGATGTTCATAGTCATATCCTTCTCCTATATAAAAAACATCTTCAATCAATTTAGGGAAAGTCAGAACGCTTTGAGGCCCTACCTTTGCTCTATCAATTATAGCTACACTAAGTTCAGGAAAAATAACTGCCTCCAGTTGATCTGGCTCTACATGATTGTGGACGCATTCCACTTCATAACTATCAGAATAGTAATCAAGCACTGTTTTAAAAACCGACTGATTAATCGACGTCATTCCACCGTCTAAATATAAAATATGGTCCATTTTTGAAATGAGATTATCATAAAAATAAACAAACCCTCTAGCTGTTATCCCGCCTAAGAAGTAAGGTCTTTTAATCATATGTTTACAATATGCCTCCTTTGAAAGTCAGTATACTATTTTATGAGGACTCTACAAAAATAGTACTTAAAAACACAAAAAATAAGACCTTTACGTATGCGTATCACGTAAAGGTCCCACTAACAACAATCACTTGTTGCCATTATAGCCGATTTACCGACCAGATCGACTATAACGAAAGGAAGCTACTCCCCTATAATCTTATCGGAATACATATTATATTCTGTTTTTAGAATACATCCTTTTTTAAAATTAGTCAATAAACGTTTGCTAAAAACTAAGATTTAATTGAAATTAGCACCCAATAATAGGTGCTATTTTTCCACTATTTACTCTACAGCCTCAATTTCCTTGACCAATTTATCTAGGATTTCCCCATTGACTGTTGAAACCTCATTGCGATAATAGTCACGAATAGGTAGAGCAAGCTCTTTAAATGCCGCACGTTGCTCATCTGTTAATTCAATAATTTCTGTTGGGTTTTCAGTATCATTTCTCATCTTCTCTAAGAATTCGGTATTTAAACGTTTCTGTTCTTCATAAGCCCAATCTCTCATCTCTTCTACTGTTTCATCTACAATCTCTTTAACAGCTGGATCTAAGCTATTATACCAAGACGTATTAACTGTCGTCATCGCAACGTAGTTATTATGTCTTGATAATGTCATTGTATCTTGTACTTCATGGAAAGAAGCGTCATAGATAAAGAAGATTGGATTTGCCTGAGCATCTACAACCCCTGTTTCTAAAGCTGTATATAACTCACCCCAGCTCATATCTTGTGGGTTAGCTCCATATGCTTCATAAGTTTTCATGATTAACGGTGAAGGTTGAACTCTAATTTTTAAGTTTTCAAAGTCTGCTGGTTCTCTAATACCTTGGTTACTCGTCCATTGAGTGAAACCTTCTGACCAGTAAGCAAGTGGTGTAATATTATGTTCCTCATAACGTTTTCTTAAATCAACATTTAACGCTTCACTTGTATTTAAAATTTCAACAGTTTTTTCCACACTATCTGGTAGTAAAAACTCTAATGAAAATATTTGTCCTTCAGCAACCATATTACCAGTAAAACCAGGTGACATAATAGCTAATTGGACAGCTCCACTTCTTAGCTGTTCAACTTGGTCAACTTCATTTCCAAGTCCACCAAACTCATAAGGAATAACTTCAATTTTACCCCCTGATTTTTCAGCAATACGTTTACCAAATTCAGCTGCATACTCATACTGAATTTGCCCTTTATTTTCTTCTGTTACGAATAGCCATTCTTGTTCTTCAAATTCCGCGTCTCCTGATGCGTTTTCGCTATCAGAATCATTGGACTTCTCATCAGACTCTACATCTGACTCTTTCGGATCATCCGAACCTTCAGCATCTTTATCATCAGATCCACACGCTGCTAAAAATAATCCTAGTGTTAATATTAATGCTGCGAAGAAAAACTTTTTCTTGAAACTAATGGTTATTACCCCCTGTTATAGTATTAAAAATTTATTTAAGAGCCCCTACAATAATGCAAGGGATAGCTCTTCAAAGAAAATTAACAAAATAGAAATACCTATCATAATTAAAATATATGGTGGTGTTCCTCTAATTACTTCCAAATAAGGCCGGTTAAATACGGCACTTGCGGTAAATATATCTACACCAAACGGCGGTGTTGCTGAACCTAGTGCTGCTTGGAATGTAATTATAATACCTAAGTGAATCTCATTAATACCTGCCGCTGCAGCTGCAGGCATGAAAATCGGCGTTAACACTAAAATAACGACGATTGGATCAACAAACATACAGCCAACAAAGAAAAATATTGATACAATGACAAGCACATAAATTGCACTTGGGTCTGTTCCTAATACCGCTTCTGAAAGCATTTGCGGAACACGCTCTAAATTGATTAGGTAAGTAAACACTTGCCCACCAGCAACAAGTACAAATACGGCAGATGTTACTAACCCTGTTGAAAGAGCAATTTTAGGAATCTGTTTAATATGAACAGAACGATAAATAACTACTTCTAAAATAAATGCATATAGAACTGATATTGCTGCTGCTTCTGTTGCAGAGAAAAATCCTCCATAGATCCCACCAATAACAACAACTGGGAACCCTAATGGTAATAATGCTTTTCGAAAAGCTTGCCAACGTTCAGCCCAAGTTGATTTTTTAGCTAATGGGATGTTTTTTACCTTAGCGTAAATAATGCTGTATATAGTAAATGCTAGAAATACAATAACACCTGGAATAATTCCAGCAATAAATAACTTCCCTATCGAAGCACCTGATACTAATCCGTACATGATTAATCCGATGCTTGGTGGCACTAATAGAGCAACGTCACTCGCATTTATAATCAATGCCATCGCACTTGAATCTTTATATCCGATTTTAAGTAGTCGTTCACGCATTGGTGTACCGATAGCAACAACTGTCGCCTGAGTTGAACCTGAAATTGATCCAAACATCGTACAAGCTGCAGCCGTTGTTACGGCATACCCACCACGAATATGTCCAACGAATGAACCGACGAAATCTAATAATCTATTAGATGTGCGGCCAGATGTCATAATATCTGCCGCAAAAATAAATAACGGTACACATAGCAATTGATAAGATTCAATTCCTGTCACTAATTGCCCAACCATAATCGACGGATCGAAGTGTGGCATATAAATGATGGCAGCAATAAATGGAGCAACCATCAATGAAATCATCATCGGGAAATTAAGTAACAGTAGGACAATCATAATCCCTAATAATAATGTCAACATAATCGTTTCCTCACTTCTTTTTTACAATTGTAAATTTTCATCGACTTTGCGTTCTTCTGGCTTTAAGTCGTTATAATCTAACGCATCCGTACCAATGTAAACCTCTTTATTAACAAGGTTCACGAAAACATTACGAATGTATTGAATACCTCCCATAATAAAACCTAGTGGAACAAACATGTACATTAAATAAATAGGTAGTTGTAAAGCTGTCGTTGTTCTACCAGATTCATAGACTCCATTCACAAAATCATAGGATATATAAGCCAAAAAGAAGAGTGCAACCGAGGTTCCAAGTGGGATTATAATTGCCATCGCTTTACGAATGACAAATGGGACCGTGTCATAAATGGCTGACATACTAATATGTCTACCTTTTCGTGCTGCATAACTTATTCCCATAAATGTTGCTATTACAATAGCAAATTTAGCGACTTCTGAGTGAAAAGAAATGCTCGGTCCAAAGAGCTGCCGACTTAACACATTTCCACACACCATAATAAAAATCACTATTACTGCACTACTTAAAATGAATTCTTCAATTTTTAAAATCGTTTTATCAACTATATTTAAAAAGCGACCAACTTTTTTAAACGCTGAGTTGTTTGGTTTAGAATCGTCCTTACTCACCCTTTTCCTCCCTCCAACGACTAATGAAAATCTTGTTCGTTTACTTCCCTTATAATGATACCGTCATAGACCTTTTCACTACAAATGTGATTTACGGGGATATATTTACTTTAATTTGGTTGTAAATGGCTGATATATAGTTGTCGGTGAACATGCTTAAATATCTTCAAAAATACTCGTTATAATTCGCAAATACTCCAAATATTCTGTTCAATAAATTTTATAAATATCTTTTTCAAAAAATTTGCTTGTATTTAATTCAAATAAAAAAATACCTAATGGCCATAGCTATTGACTTACCATTAGGTATTCATAAATAATTAATTGTTATTAAGTACTTGATTAGGTTTTACTAGGCTGATGATAGTATCTCCGGGCTCTGCACTCATTTTCGAAACTGGCGTGAAGAAATCAACATCCCCTGTTTTTCTTAACACCATAAGTAATAAACTATCTTCATCTTTATCTTTTAAATAATCCTCGTATTTATATTGATCACTCAACTGTGTCTTTTTAAACAAGTAACCTCGATTAATTTTCTCATTTAATGTACTCCAGTTAGCCCCTTCTTCAAATAGTTGGCGACCACTTATATGTTTACTTACATCCTCAAGTTGATCACCTACATTTACTTGAAGCTGCAATTGATATAAATGTTCCCTTCCAAATGAAGGTGTAAAGGTTGAGCTAATTAGGGCATTATAAGAATCGAACTCTGTCATACTTAACATATTTTCATACGGTGTCATATCAATTTGGTAATCTGTCTGTTCTGATAATATTTCTCCGTGTACATAAGGAACATCTAATCGTCTTGCATGGGTTAAACGACTCCAAGATGATTCAACAATTAGTACGGGTATTTTTAATTCATCTAAAACTTTGGCGAAGTTGGCTGAAAATTTACTAGACCCTACTATTAAAACTCCAGGTTTCGTTTGAGATGAAAGCCCTAACTTCTTAGATAGCCAGCCTAATGAAAAGCCGTGTGCTACAACCGTCGCAAATACTAAGCCAAATGTTAATGATGTAACAATTTCAGCATCTTGAAAACCCGCTTCTAATAATACACCAGCAAAATAACCTGATACGGTTAATGCGACAATCCCACGCGGAGCAATCCATCCGACTAATAACTTTTCTTTAAACTCGAGTTCCGTTCCAATAGTTGATAAAAAGATACTTAGTGGACGTGTTACAAATAACATAATTAAAATGTAAGAGATAATATTCCAATCAAATATAGATAAAAGCGTCTCCCTGTTCAAGGAAGCCGATAACATAATAAAAACGATTGATATAAGTAGAATTGAAATATTCTCTTTGAAATGGCGCATATCTCCAATAGACGAAATACGCATATTAGCAATCGTAATCCCCATAACTGTTACGGCTAATAATCCTGTTTCATTCATGATGGTATTACTAATTGTAAACGCCATAATAACACTAATTAACACAACTGGTGATTTTAAAAACTCAGGGACATGCCCTTTCTCAAACCCCCAGCCTATCGAGTAACCGAAAAAGATTCCAATCATTGCTGCGAGAAGTGAACCTGATAAAAAGGCAAGTACAGCAGCAAATGTAACTGTTTCAAGCGTAAAGAACTTAACAAATTCAAAGGCGAAAACCGCTACAAGCGCTCCAAATGGGTCAACAACAATCCCTTCCCATTTCAAAATTGCTGCAGGTCGTGGCTTTAACTTCGCCTGTCTTAACAAAGGTAAAATGACAGTCGGTCCAGTCACGATAAAAATCCCACCAATAACAAATGAAACTGCCCATGATAAACCAGCGACGTAATGAGCAGCTAACGAGCCGAATATCCAAGCTAAAAAAGCACCAATTGTTATAATTCGATAAACCGATTTTCCAATGCCTTTAATCTCTCTAAAATCTAAATTTAAACTTCCTTCGAATAAAATAATTCCAACTGCTATAGATATTAAAGGAGAATACAAATCACCTAAATCATTTATAGGGTTAATAATATTTAACACTGGGCCAGCAATAAGTCCAACGACTGCCATAACAACGATCGCCGGTAATCTAAGGCGCCAAGCAATCCACTGTGAAATAACTCCTAGTGAGACAATTAACATTAACTTAAATAGTAAAGCTTCCATAATATTTACGCTCCATTCATTTTGCCTACTAGATACTTTACAAACATATGGTATATTAAAGTAGGGACTCGAAAATAATCACCATTTTTTTGCGATTTCCGCAAAAATTCGTCCATGAAATTATATATTTGTTTTGGAGGAGAGTCAATGACTGAATTAGCATCTTTACTCATTATTGTTATTATTTTCGTTTTATTAATTATTCCAGGTCTTTTTATGATTTATGTTTTCTTCGTTGACCGGAATCAGAAGAAACATTCTGTGTTAAGAAACTACCCTTTAATAGGTAGAGTTCGTTACTTTCTTGAAAATATTGGTCCGGAATTACGACAATATTTATTTAATCCTGATCAAAACGGCCAGCCTTTTTCAAGGAAAAACTATCAAGACATTGTCATTCCAGCAAAATACAAAAAGAGACTAGTAAGTTTCGGATCAAAAAGAGATTTTGATGAACCCGGCTATTATATAAAAAACGCTATGTTTCCGAAGTTAGAAGAAGAACTAGCAATTAAACAAAAGCCGATCATAGAATCATATGTTTACGAAATAGAAAAGGAATATTTGTTTTCACGTAAGGAGCATCGAAAGAAAGCTCAAATTAGCCCATACTTATTAAATGAAGAACACGAAATTGTCATTGGACCAAGTGCTAAGCAACCTTTTCATGTTAAAGGTCTAATTGGAATGTCTGGCATGAGTTACGGAGCATTAGGAGACCGAGCAATTACAGCGTTATCCATCGGTTTAGGCCGAGCTGGTGGAACATGGATGAATACAGGTGAAGGTGGTATATCAGAACACCATTTAAAAGGAAATGCTGATATCATTATGCAAATCGGACCTGGTCTATTCGGCGTTCGAACAAAAGATGGTGAATTTTCTTGGGAAGAGCTTAAAAAGAAAGCACAATTAGAGCAAGTAAAGGCTTTCGAAATTAAATTGCACCAAGGAGCTAAAACAAGAGGGGGACATATTGAAGGAGAAAAGGTTACTCCTGAAATTGCTGAAATAAGAAATATTGAACCTTATCAATCTGTTGACAGCCCTAACCGTTTCAAAGAGTTTAACGATTTTTACTCGATGCTAGACTTCATTGAACAAGTGCGTGATGTATCCGGAAAACCAGTCGGAATTAAAATCGTTGTTGGTCAGCAAGATGATGTTATGAATCTAGCTCGCATTATGCAAGAAACAGGTAAACACCCAGACTTTATTTCTGTTGACGGTAGTGAAGGTGGAACAGGTGCTAGTTATCAAGAGTTAGCGGATTCAGTTGGATTGCCAATCAAAGCAGCAATCCCGATTCTTCATCAAGCTCTTCAAAAATATGGTGTAAGAGACCGTGTTAAAATTATCGCTTCAGGTAAGCTTTTTACACCTGATAGAATTGCGATCGCGTTAGCACTTGGTGCAGACCTTGTTCAAGTTGCTCGTGCTTTCATGGTCACTGTCGGATGTATTATGGCTCAAGTTTGCCATACGAACCAATGCCCTGTTGGTGTAGCAACGACAGATAAGAAAATGCAGAAGGCGTTAGATATTGAGGAAAAATCTTATCGTGTCACGAACTATGTTGTTTCCATTCGAGAAGGCTTGTTCAATATCGCTGCAGCAGCTGGATTGGATTCACCAACTCAGCTTAAAGATGAACATGTATCATACAAGGATCTATATGATGTCGTTTACGAAAATCACTTAATGACAAATAAAAATGGAAATTCGATCGACCAATCTGTTTCATAATAATGTTTGAATAGGAACTTTCGAGTGAGAGTTCCTTTTTTAATTCATTTCATTTTCTCCCACAGACGTTTAACCTTATTCCACCCTTTTATTGTTTTCTCCTTATTTAATACAGAAATAGCATTCTCAATTTCATCTAAATAATCAGTCATCTTATAAATATGCTTCTTCTCATATTTATAACTTTTCAAATGTAAATAATCTTCAACATTTTTGGAGTGATCCCAAGATTGATCCCATGAATTTTGTTCAATCTTCTTAATTCCTTCTTTTATATTATTAGAAATTTCATGTTCCTTTGGAAGGCCGCAGCCAGTTAACACAAAAATCATGCCTACTATAATAAGCCCTTTCATGCTTTTTTCTCCTTTATAGTATGTTCCTTAGAAAATGCGTCAAACTATTTTTTGAGGTGATTTGTTTGGATATTGTATATCATTTCATTTTGACTCCATTAGCAGTATTTGTAGTCGGATATATTTTATTACGGATAATGGGTAAAAAAGCTGTTGCAGAAATGTCTAGTTTTGATTTATTAGTAATCTTAATTTTAGGAACTGTCATCTCAGAGCCAATTGTTACAAAGAGACTTGAAATCGCTTTATATTACGCCATTATTATTTCTATTATATATTTAATTTTTTCTTATTTATCCATTAATAACAAATTCAAAAAGGTATTAACTAGTTCACCAACTGTTCTCGTTAGAAATGGTGATATAGATGAACGCGGACTTCGAAAGGTTAAGTTAAATACAGAGGAACTTTTAGGAGAACTTAGAGTAAAGGGGTATACAAATATATCAGATCTTGCGGTGGTTATTATGGAGGAAACTGGTCAAATAAGCGCTATTCCAAAGGCAGATAAAAGACCGGTTCAACCTAGTGATTTAAATATGGCGCCAAGCCCTACCTTCATTCCTATTCCAATTATTATTAACGGTGAGCTTATTGAGCATAACTTAAAGTATGTTAAAAAGGATAAAAATTGGTTAACAGCACAATTACAATCGTACAATTTATCACTTGAAGAAATGGACAAGATTTCATTAGCAACATTTAATCAGCAAGGGTATTTAGACTTGGATACTATAGATCGTAAAGACCAAGATTCAGGTGTTTATAGCTATAAACCGGGAGATCATAACTAAGCTTATTAATTATAAATATTAATAAATCGGAAAGATTATTAAGGGAGGTGATCACATGACAGTCGGTACTCAAATGCAACAAGCAATTGCAAGCTGCCAAAGTGTACTTGCAAGTTTAAATAGCTTTGCCTTAGAAACACAAGATCAAAATGCCAAACAAATGTTTCAGAACATGGCACAACAGCAACAAATGATCCTTGATAACTTAAATTCAAGATTACAATACATTCAATCCGAAGAACCACAATATCGAAACCAATAATTAATTGCAAAAAAGGACTGTCCCAATCTTTTTGGACAGTCCTTAGTAATTACTCCTGAGCTTCACTTATTTTCTTTCTTAAAACAGCCATATCTTCTTCCATTTGCTTCAACGTATTTTCAAGTGGAGACGTTCTTCCACCTACAGACTCTAATTTTTCTAAGTCACCTTGAATTCGAATATAATCCATTTTTAATTGTTCTAGTTCTGATTGAAGCTCTGCTTTAGTCATGATCATTTCACTCCAATAATCGTCGTTTATATTTTATTTTATAAAAAATATGAATAGATTCCAAATAAATTGGTTTACATGAATGTAAGTGAGGGAATATATGCTAGGGATATTGTCTCGAAAGGAGTTATGGAGGAATGCGAGATAATCAAGTTGTATTACCGCTTACTCTTCCAACCAATCGTAAGAAATGTAGTAATTGTGGTATCATTTTACCTCATAATTCTAATAGGATTCTTTGCTGTAAATGTAGATATTCTGTAAAAATAGGTTAGGCGGGTCATCCCACCTAACCTGCTTCTAGTTTTCTTTTCCTTTTAAGTATGAAAAAATAACGTAACTTGCTACTCGACTTGTCATATTGCGGATATCAAGAGTTGGATCAATTTCAACGATATCCATCCCTTTTACTTCTTTATGACGTGCCGCTTCTTCAACCGCTTTTAAAAGTGTCATACTATCCATTCCGCCTGGGCCAATCGCTGGACAGCCTGGCGCAAAAGCTTGATCTAATACATCCATATCGACGCTTAAATAAATATAATCAACTTTGTCTTTTAAATAGGCGATAGATTGTTGAATGATATCTTTAATATCTGTTTCAAACACATCTTGCATCGTATAAACTTTAACACCTTGCTCTTTTGCATAATCGTGATAAGCTTTCGCATTCGTGAAGTCTCTTATCCCAATTTGAACGATATGTTCACCCTTTAAGACGTTATTTTCGATTGAACGTCTGAATGGTGTTCCATTTGTCGGTCCACCATCCTCTAAATTCCTCAAATCATGGTGGGCATCAAACTGAATGACACCAACAGTTCCTTTATGCTCAGAGACAGCTTTTATTGACGGGAAACTGACTGAATGATCCCCACCTAGTACAATCAGGTTCTCAATATCATGATATTGTAATACATGAGATATGGATTCATAAATACGCTCTTGAGAATGGACGATATCAGTTGGGTGCATATTGACATCGCCAAAATCTATAATTCGTAAGTCACGGTAATCTTTTTCTAGCTCATTTGAATAGGTTGAATAGCTTGCCATTGCCTGTCGAATCGCACTCGGCGCAAAAGATGCACCAGAGTGACTAATTGAAGGCTTTGATAATGGAGCACCGACGAGCCCATATGTTGCATTCGTCACTCCTACTGCATCTATTAGTAATTCATTCATTTTTTTCGTATATTGATCAACAAAAATGGCTTCTCCTGCTTTTTTTAAATAATTAGACAAGAAGACCACCTCGTTCATATATCTTGACCCCAGCTTTAAATACTTTGTTCACATGATTAACTCCGTAGTGATATGGGATATACATATAGTTCGGTGCATCCCAAACGACGATATCTGCCTTTCGTCCCACTTTAATTTGTCCTGCAACGTCCCCACGATTAATTGCATGGGCCGCATTAACTGTCACTGCATGCCATATTTCTTCAGGAGTCATTTTCATCTTTAATGCTGCTAAGGACATAATTAATTGAATATTTTCAGTGACACTACTCCCTGGATTAAAGTCAGTGGAAACTGCTATCGCTGCCCCTTCATCAATCATTTTTCGTGCTCTTGCGAATTCGCCTTTCCCTAAGTAAAAAATAGTTCCCGGAAGTAATACGCCGATTGTGTCAGATTGCGCTAACTTTTTTATACCTTCATCTGTTGCGACAGCTAAATGGTCGCCTGATGTCGCACCGAGTTCTACGGCTAATTCTGTTCCACCTAGTGGATCAATTTCATCAGCATGAATTTTCACATCGAAACCTTTATCCTTAGCTTTCTGTAAATAGCGTCTAGATTGCTCAACCGTGAAAACGCCAGTCTCGGTAAAAATATCGACAAACTCAGCTAAGTTTTCTTCTTTTATTTGATCAAATAGTGATGCCATCTCATCAAGTAATGCTTCTGGATCTTCTTTATATTCTTCTGTAATCGCATGAGCACCTAAAAACGTTGACACGAGATCTAACGGATGATTTTCATTCGCTTTTTTCGCTACACGTAATTGCTTAAGTTCAGTTTCTTTATCCATCCCATAGCCACTTTTCGCCTCAACAGTCGTTACACCATAACTAGCTATACGATCTAAATGAAACATCGCTTTGTTGTAAAGATCTTCTTCAGAAGCTTCTCGTGTCGCACGAACCGTAGATAAAATGCCACCACCTTGCTTAAGAATATCTAAGTAAGGTACACCTTGTTGTTTTAAAGCCATTTCGTGTTCACGAGAGCCTCCAAAAACAAGATGTGTATGAGGATCGACTAAACCAGGTGTGACAAGTCTTCCACGACAATCAATTTTTTCATCTACTTTACGCTCTATTAGCGCTTCAGATGGTCCGATTTCTGCAACTATTCCATCCTTAATTAATACAGCATAATTTTCTTTTACATCAAGCTCATTCATATCCTTGCCACGAACAGGTCCATCGTGGTGGTCCATCGTTAATAACTGTCCAATATTATAAAGTAATGTTGTCTGCAACTGATTGACCTCCTATAAAATGTTTGCTTACTATTAGTCTTCTAACATCGGGATGCGAACACCTTTTTCTTTTGCGGTCTTTTTAGCTAAATCATATCCAGCATCCACATGACGAACAACGCCCATCCCAGGATCTGAAGTTAGAACACGCTCAAGACGCGCTTCTGCTTCCTTCGTCCCATCAGCAACAATCACCATTCCAGCATGTAGTGAATAACCCATTCCGACACCACCGCCATGATGAACAGATACCCAGCTGGCTCCATTAACCGCATTAATCATCGCATTCAGTATTGGCCAGTCTGCAACCGCATCACTGCCATCTTTCATCGATTCAGTTTCGCGATTAGGTGATGCAACGGAACCACAATCTAAATGATCGCGCCCAATCACAATTGGAGCTGAGATTTCACCAGATGCAACCATATCATTAATGATTTTTCCAAAACGCGCCCGCTCACCATAACCAAGCCAACAAATACGTGCTGGGAGTCCTTGGAAAGCAACTTTTTCACGAGCCATGCGAATCCATTTACATAAATGTTCATTATAAGAAAACTCTTTTAGTAAAACGTCATCAATTTTATAAATATCTTCAGGGTCCCCAGATAACGCCGCCCAACGGAAAGGTCCTTTTCCTTCACAAAACTGTGGGCGAATAAATGCTGGAACGAAGCCTGGGAAATCAAAAGCATTTTCTAACCCGACGTTATAAGCTTCTTGACGGATGTTATTCCCGTAATCGAATGTAATTGCCCCAGCTTTCTGTAAATCTAGCATCGCTTGAACGTGTGTTTTAATACTTGCCCTTGAATCTGCTAACAAACGATCAGGGTTAGAGTTGCGCATTTTTTCTCCGTCTTCTAACGTGTAACCCGATGGAAGATAACCGTTAAGTGGATCATGAGCTGACGTCTGGTCTGTCACTAAATCAGGAATCTCTCCCCTTCTTACTAACTCTGGCAAAATATCAGCCGCATTGCCAAGTAAACCGATTGAAAGTGGCTCACCTTTCTCTTTTACTTCTTTCGCCATTTGAAGAGCTTCATCAAGATCCGTTGCCATCGTATCTAAATAACGATGTTCAATCCGGCGTTTAATTCGCTTCTCATCGACTTCAATCGCAATGACAACCCCATCATTCATCGTTACAGCAAGTGGCTGAGCACCACCCATTCCACCTAGTCCTGCTGTTACTGTTAACGTCCCTTGTAAACTACCATTGAAATGTTGACGGGCCGCTTCAGCAAACGTCTCATAAGTCCCTTGTAATATTCCTTGTGTTCCGATATAAATCCAACTACCTGCTGTCATTTGCCCATACATCATTAAGCCACGCTTCTCTAAATCTCTAAAATGGTCCCAGTTCGCCCATGCAGGAACTAGATTCGAATTAGCAATGAGTACACGTGGTGCATCTTTATGAGATTTAAAGACGGCAACAGGTTTTCCTGATTGAACGAGTAACGTTTCATCTTCTTCTAAATTTTTTAACGTCTCAACAATTGCATGATAACTATCCCAGTTACGCGCTGCCTTACCAATTCCACCATAAACGACAAGTTCTTCTGGTTTTTCAGCCACTTCGGGATCTAGGTTGTTCATTAACATTCTAAGGGCCGCTTCTTGTACCCACCCTTTCGTATTTAGTTCTGTTCCACGTGGTGCGCGGATTGTTTTTATTTCATTTGACATAACCATTCCTCCCCTATATTAATTTAATAGTTCTTTTTTTCCTTTAACCAATCTTGTAATCCCTCAATATCCTTCGAAAACACCCGATCTTGCTTAATCGTCGGGACTATTTCTCTCGCCTTGTCATATAACGATTTCGTCGCTTGTGCCATTAAATTAACTCCTTTAATCTCCACCGCCTGCATCGCGCAAATTAATTCAATCGCAATGACCCGTCTGACATTTTGAACAATTTGATACGCATGCCTTGCACCAATCGTGCCCATGCTTACATGGTCTTCTTGGTTCGCCGATGACGGAATCGAATCAACACTTGCCGGGTGGGCTAACGTTTTATTTTCAGATACAAGGGAAGCTGCGACATATTGCATAATCATCGCCCCTGATTGCAGGCCAGGCTCTGGACTTAAAAATGGTGGTAAATCATTTAGCTGCGGATTAACGAGCCGTTCGATGCGGCGCTCTGATATATTCGCAACTTCAGCCATCCCTATTTTCAATAAGTCCATCGCAATAGCTATTGGCTGCCCGTGGAAGTTCCCACCAGATAACACTTTTCCTTCATTAGAAAAAATAAGTGGGTTATCTGTTGCGGCATTTATTTCAATTTCTAGTTTTTCCTTCACATAATTTAACGTTTGCCAAGAGGCCCCCAGCACTTGCGGTATGCAACGAATCGAGTAAGCATCCTGAATTCGTTTTTCACCTTGCTTCGTTATTAATTGACTATCTTTTAAATAGGTACGTATTGCTTTAGCCACGGTGCGCTGTTCAGGGTATCCTCTTACCTTATGAATCAAGTCATCAAACGCATCAATAACGCCATTCAGCCCTTCCATCGTCATCGCAGCGATTAACTCTGATTGCTTAATAATCGTCTCTGCTTCTAAGTAAGCAATCACTCCCACTGCCGTCATCGCTTGTGTACCGTTAATAAGTGCTAAACCTTCTTTTGCTTTTAATTTAATTGGTTCTACTTTTGCTTGTTGTAACGCTTCCTTAGTAGGCATTCGTTTTCCTTTGTAAAACACTTCACCTTCACCTAGTAACACAAGAGCTAAATGTGCGAGTGGTGCCAAATCTCCGCTTGCACCAAGTGATCCTTGTGAAGGAATGACGGGATGAATACGATAATTAAGTAAATCTATTAATCTTTCGATGATGACTGGGCGTACACCAGAAAAGCCTTTCATTAAAGCATTCGCTCGTAATAAAATCATCGTACGACTAACGGCTTCAGGTAATGGTTCACCGACACCACATGCATGTGAGTAAATTAGATTCCGTTGTAAATCATCAATGTTCTGTTGATCAATCTCTACATCACTGAACTTACCAAATCCCGTATTAATACCATAAATAATTTCATGGTCATTGATGAATGCCTCTACCGTCTCTCTACTTTCTATGACTCTTTTTAAACTTTCATTACACATGGAAACGTTTTCAAAATCATAGATGACTGACTTCATGTTGTCTAACGTCAAATCATTTCCTGTTAACTTCATTGTAACACTCCTTCTAATTGATGTACTTTTAAGGAAATCTTTTACTATAAAAAGCAAAAAGGGACCTATTCTCCATGAAGAGAATAAGCCCCTATTATCTAATTACTAAATGGGCGCAGTGTTTTTTTAAATTGGCTCTGTTAAAGCCCGTTGTTGTTTATTGTGACTCGCTATCGGTGGACGCTTTCCGCGGGCACGGCTCGAGCCTCCTCGGAAGAAAGACACTTCCTGCGGGGTCTCGAGACTCGTGCTATTCCCGCAGGAGTCGCCACCTTCGCTCTTCACAATACAACAACTCAGTGCAAATATGATTATTATCAACACTAAACTTTAATAGAGCCTTTAAATTAAATATGGTTAATTCCTAATCCTGATGTTTCATGTTCAAGACCTTTAATTGGTGCTCCAATCGTTCCGTATAAGGCTACCGCAATCCATTCGCCTTCCTTTTCGTTTGCGTACGGTGTACCACGAACGACACTGAACGTTAATCCAACTGTACGTAAAACATCGCGGAGCTGCGTTTGTCCTCTAGTGACACCTTGAACAGCTTCTAAAATGGCATGGTAGAGCGCATGCATTTCCCGATATAATGACTCATCAATAATATGATTTCTTTTCGCAGCTGTTTCAATCGCTGAGACAACTTTTTGAAGCTCCATCGAACCAGTCTTACCTAAGCAAAATTTATATCCTTCTTGGTCCATACTTTCGGCAATTAGATCAAACTCATGACTATTGGCTAAAACTAACTGAAGAGCCCTCTTTCCAATTCCCGAATCAATTTGTTCACTCATGTTTACACCACAATTTTTTGTAGATTTAATTAAATTGTAAATCTAATTATTTGTTGTGTCAATTAGACTTGGCGATTCGTCTTTGTATCCCACGGGAAACCTGAACCGAATTTTTCCGCTAAAATTTTCGTTTCTTGCCTACGCTCTCGACGGTGTTGAGCGCGTTTTGGAGCACTATTATGAAGCCACTTTTCTTGCTCTGATTCTGGATATACAGGCGGTACCTCCGTTGGTTTTCCTTCCTCATCTAAGGCTACCATCGTTAAAAAAGCAGTCGTACAAATTTTTCTCTCACCAGTCAACACATTTTCCGTAATGGCTTTTACGAATACCTCCATTGACGTATTACGTGTCCAAGTGACAAATGCTTCTAAACAAATCGTATGTCCTTCATGAACAGGTGTTAAAAAATCTACCGAGTCTGTGGATGCAGTAACAACTGGTTTACGGCAATGTCTTGTCGCAGCAATTCCAGCTACATCATCAATATATGCCATGAGCTTCCCACCGAATAAAGTTCCGTGCGTATTTGTATCGGGTGGGAGAACAAATGAATTTTTAACAGTTAACGAATGAATACAAGGCTTCGCTTCCATAATCACCCTTCTCTCGTCATTTTTCTTTTATTATACCAACAGTAGCCGATATTTACACGAGAGAATTAGACTTAACTATTCCGTAAGCTTAGCCAGTGAATAAATTCGTATAGCGAAGTACATTTCTAAAGAGGTCTATTAAGGTGTTGGATTGAGACCGACTCTTTTTACGTGATAAATTATTTTCGAATATCTAATACGTTCTTCAAACACCTCGACAATTGTTCCATCGTTAAATTGCAATTGAATACCAGATGGAAACATATCTTCAGGAGAATCTTTTAAATAGGTTGCATCTTCTAGGTCTTCCCAGGAATAGACTTGCGTGGATAATGGTTGGTTAATCGTGATTTCATCATTATTAAATAGTGTGTAATATGAAAAGCCTGCATAAAAGAGGAATAAAAAAGGAATAAAAAGTACAATACCGAGTATTATCAACAGTCTTTTTTCAAATAACAATAATAAACATGCTATACAAAAAAGTAACCCGCTTACTCCTATATATATATTCGCTTTAAATGGAGTAAGAATAAAAAATGTATCTCCATGTTTAAATAATAACATTTGTACGATATCCGGACCGACTAAAGCTAATATAATCGTCAAAAATGCGCCAATGACCAAAGCAACAATTAAAGCCAATCGATACCGTTCTTCTTCCCTAGGTCTCATTTTAATCTTCTCCCTTAAAATTATGTATTTCCAAAAAAATCTAGTTAACCTTCTTATTTCTACATTCAATAATAATTAAAAAAGTCCTGCTCAAAATTATTTTTTGAGCAGGACTAATCTTTTTAGTGAAACAGTTATTGAAGCTAAAAGGATTTTATTCTTCTTTTTTCTTAATCCCTTGTTCAATGGCGAGTTTATTTGCAACTTTTACCGAGTCCCAAACAGGTGGTAATATTAACAATGAAACTGGAACTGCTGTAAATACAATGAAGTTTTGCAGCAATCCAACGCTCTCTCCTTCACCACCTATTATTAGTAAAGCAATGGCGACTGCACCGAAAATTAATGCCCAGAATACTCGAATATATTTAGAAGGATCATCATTTCCGGTAACCGCAACTGCTGAAGCATAGGCCATTGAGTCAGCTGTTGTTGCGACAAATATGATTGTAACAACTAAAAATCCGAAAGCAATGATTCCACCGATTGGTAACTGATCAAGTATTGCCATGACGGCGGCTTGTTGACCAACTTCCAGCGGCCCTGAAATACTTCCAGGTTTATCAATTTCTTGTGAGATACCTGTACCACCAATAACCGCAAACCAGAAGTTACTAACAAGAGGGGCAATAATTCCAACCGCAACGATTAATTCACGAATCGTACGTCCTCTTGAAATACGGCTAATAAAGATGGCCATCATTGGACCAAATCCGATAAACCATCCCCAGAAGAAGATCGTCCAAGCACCTAACCAAGATTGGTCAGCCCGAGTCAAACTCATCGTAATATAATTCTGAAGTTGGAAAGCTTCTGATGCTACAAATGCATCAAGAATAAATAAAGTCGGTCCTACAATTAAAATTAAAAGCATTAATAATACCGCAAGCCCAACGTTAAAGCGACTTAATAATTGAATTCCACGGTCAACACCTGTGATAGCAGATATTGATGCAATAAGAATAAGTAGAGCAATAAATACAATTTGCATAAATAAATTACTTGGAATATCAAAAATACTCTCGAATATAAAGGAAGCCTGGATACCTAAAAATCCTATTGGTCCAATAGTTCCAGCAGCAACCGCAATAATTGAAGTTACATCAGCTAAAATACCAAAGATATTATTTTTCTTGAAAATTTTGTCTCCAAAAACTGGATACAAAATAGTTCTTGGTTTAATTGGGACACCTTTATGATAATGCGCATACATAATAACGATAGTAGTCACTGTCCCTAAAATTGCCCAAGCAGAGAATCCCCAATGGAAAAATGCTTGAGATAAACCTGATACAACACCTTCCCACTCAGTTGTACCCTCACCAGCGAATAAAGGTGGTGTTGTTAAAAAGTGGAACATTGGCTCTCCTGCAGCCCAAAACACACCTCCACTTGCTAATAAGGTCGTTAAAATCATAGCAATCCAGCGAAAATTACTATATTGAGGATTATCTTTATTTCCTAACTTAACTCGACCATAGCGTGAAAACATTAAAATTAATCCAACTACAAGAGTAGCTAACATTAACAATTGCCAATATAGACCAAAATATTTAACTGAAAAACTGAATGAGTCGTTGACAGCTTTTGAGGTCCATTCGGGGTAAATAAAGGCAAGTAAGAAGAACAATAACAAAAATCCACCACTAATGACAAATGAAGTCCATTGCACTCCTGTTCCTAAATAATCATCTGAATAATACTTTTTTTTCATATTTCTCCTCCAAGGTAGAATTTCTTGATTGAAATTAACAAAGATTAACTAAATTTTTAAATACCCTTTTTTCTCCCTTCCAAATCCGATATTAAAATTGTATATAAAATTGTTTATTCACGTCAAAAGGGTTTCTATAGGCTGTACGTAGATAAATTAGTGAATTTTAACGTCCATGGTAGGTGAGGTAAATAAAATTATTAAATTTCCTAATATTTCGATGAATATGCCGTTATTTAACCAAATTTATTTCTATTCACATATAATAATAAATACATATGCATGCACACAATAATAATTGACTCTACCATTTTTATTTATTAGTATTCGTTTTTTTTTACACTTATATTCTTATTGAAAACAAACAATTTATATAATGTTTGACAAGCAAATAAATCACTTTAACATTAATATATAAAATGGGTTAACCAGTAGATAACTAACAAAGGAGAATTGATATGAGCATAGAAGAAGTTATTAAGCTTAAAAAAGAGGGATCGTTAAACCAAGCAAGAGAGCTCGTTATAAAGCTGTTGGAAAATGATAAAAATAACAGCAAACTTCTCTTACAAGCTGGTTTATTACATGACCAGTTAGGGTACACGCCACAAGCAATTACATACTATAAACAAGCGCTAGACAGTGGACTGGACAATGATAACCGTAAAAAAGCATTACTTTGTTTGGGGAGTAGTTATCGAGCGGTTGGGTTATATGAAGAGGCAAAAGAAACTCTTGAAATTGGGATGAGTGAGTACCCGCATGATAATGCTTTTTACATATTTTTCGCAATGACATTATACAATTTAGATGAAACAGATCTAGCAATGGAAATTATATTAACAAAATTACTTGAAACGACTAAAGACCAATCCATTTTAGACTATAAGCAAGCACTACAATTTTACGCTAGCAGACTTGATGAGGTTTTTAATTAAAAGAATACTTTTAGTAAGAACAGGTGGAGGAAAAACCGTTATTCTTCACCTGTTTATTTTTTGAACAATTAATTCCTTGTCTCTTAGTGAATTAGTTATGTTTTTACGGAAAACCTAATCATCGGGAACGTATACACCATATTACATCACGAAAGGAGACAGTTATGCGAAGATTATCCGTCATACTATTTATATTATTACTCTTTATGACCGCTTGTGGATCTCAAGAATCTTTAAATAAATCAGAAGTACTTAATAAAGCGAGTGAAGCAATAGAAACGTTAGAAAGTTACACCATGGATATGGAGCTAAATATGAATGTCGAAGGTATGGAAACGACTATGAAGGGCTCTGGAGATATTACACATAATCCAGATGCCATGCACTTTACAATGAACATGGGACTACCCGGTATGTCTATGGATATTGAATCATACGTAAATGAACAAGAAGCTTATATGAGTATACTTGGTGAATGGGTTTCAATGGATGCGGAAGAATTAGGTATAGAAAGCTTTGATCAGCTTACAAAAGAAGAAATGGAGAAACTCGAACGCTTCAGTGATCAATTTGAAATGACGGAAGAAGATAATATGTATGTGCTAACTTTATCAGGCGATGGAGATCAATACAGTGAATTGGTGGATGAGCTAATCAATTCGACCATGGAGGATTTTCCTACTGACCCTATGATGGAATAACAAATTCAAAATATAGCAATAAATGACTTAAATCTTGAAGTTCGGATTAATAAAGAAACCTTTTTCATGATGACTCAAAATATTCGTGCCAATATTGATATGGATGGCGAGCCAATGCAGCTCGATGGGGATTTTAAAGTTTCCAATATAAACAAAGTCAAACCTATCGTTATTCCGGATGAAGTCAAAGAAAATGCTGTTGAAGAGGATTTTATGGAGGATGACTTTCTCGACTTTGAAGAGTCAATGAGTATCGAAGAAATTCAAGAGCAGGTTGACTTTACTATCCCGCAAGTAACTTCAATTCCAGCAGATTATAAATTAGTCGAAGGCTTTTATGATGAAAGCATTGGAATTGGAATAGTAATGCTTAATTATGAAAAAGATGACGAAAATGGATTCATGTTAAGTATCTATCCTTCTAGAGAAGATTACGGAGAAGAACTTCTTGGTGAAACAAGTGAAACAATAACCATTAAAGGAAATGAAGGGACTCTAACTGATCTAGAGGACTTTCTGATTCTTACTTGGGAACAAGATGGATTGTTTTTAGAATTAATCGGTGGAGGTCCGGACATGAATAAAGACCTTCTTATCGAAATAGCCGAAAGTGTTCAATAACTTTTGATCTTGTGCATTTCATAACAACAAATCGGATGAATAACTCTAGATATAGGATGTAAATACTATGCGAATCGGAAAATGAATACTAACGATCCAAAACAGTAAAGAAACCAGCCATCTAAACATTTGCATTCATGGCTGGTTTCTTTTATTTTTGTTCCGACATAGGTTATTTCAATTTTTCCAGCATATCGGCTGTCATGTCATCTATATTATATTTCGGATTGAAGCCCCATTCTTCTTTTGCACATGTTGCATCAATTGAGTCAGGCCAGCTATTAGCAATATTTTGTCTAACAGGGTCAACATCGTAGTGTAATGTGAATTCTGGAATATGTTTTTGAATTGCTTTTTCAAAATCTTCCGGTGCTGCACTCATCGCTGTGACATTAAATGCATTGCGATGAATCAATTGATCAGGATTTGCTTCCATTAGTTGAATAATTGCTTCAATCGCATCAGGCATATACATCATATCCATATATGTTCCTTGGTCAATATAAGAGGTATAGCTTTTATTTTTTAATGCTTCATAATAAATTTCAACCGCATAGTCTGTCGTTCCACCACCTGGTGCTGTTACATAGGAGATTAATCCTGGAAAACGAACCCCTCTTGTATCAACACCAAAGCGGTGATAATAATAGTCACAAAGTAGTTCACCAGATACTTTATTCACTCCATACATGGTTGTAGGGCGCTGAATCGTATCTTGTGGCGTATTCTTTTTAGGGGTTGTCGGGCCAAACGCTCCAATAGAGCTCGGAGTAAAGAACTTTGTCTTAAGCTCGCGAGCTACTTCTAGTGCGTTGACTAACCCACCCATATTTAAATTCCATGCAAAAAGAGGGTTAAGCTCTGCTTTAGCTGATAGTAGTGCAGCTAAATGAATAATCGTATCAACCTCATATTTTTTTGCTAGTTCTAACATTTGTTCGCCATCAGTTACATCGAGTGCTTCAAACAAGCCTTCATTAACGATTGGACTATCAGTTTTACGAATATCAGTCGCTATAACTTGTTCAATTCCATAATGTTTGCGCAAAGCCGTCGTTAATTCTGAACCAATTTGACCAAGTGCGCCTGTTACTAAGATTTTTTTCATTGACGGTGATCCTCCAATTCCTCTAAGTAGAATAAAAACGAATTTCTATGAGAGGTTAGGTTCGTTCTATATAATATTCATTTCTTTACCGATTTTTTCATAAATTGAAATAGCTTCATCCAGCATTTCCTTCGTATGTGCAGCTGTTGGCATATTGCGCACACGTCCTGTTCCTCTTGGTACTGTTGGAAAGACGATTGATTTGGCATAAACACCTTCTTCATATAGACGTTGACTGAATTTTTGAGTTGTTTTCTCTTCACCAATAATACAAGGTGTGATTGGCGTTTCACTGTTGCCGATATTAAAGCCTAAATCTTTTAGACCTTTCTTTAAATAATTCCCATTTTCCCAAAGCTTGTCGTGCAATTCAGTTGATTCCATTAGCATATTAATGGCTTCTGTACATGCAGCGACATCCGCTGGTGTAAGTGAAGTCGAGAATAGGAATGGACGTGAGCGAACTTTTAACCAATCAATTAGTGCCTTCGTACCAGCAACATACCCACCGACAACTCCAATAGCTTTAGATAAAGTTCCAATTTGGAAGTCTACATCTTTTTCCAAACCAAAATGCTTAACTGTTCCCGCTCCTTTACCTAACACACCCGAACCATGTGCGTCATCGACATAAGTCATAATATCGAATTCTTTCGCAATCTCGACAATTTCAGGTAGTTTCGCAATATCACCGTCCATTGAGAAAACGCCATCCGTAATAATCATTAACTTATTATATTGGCCTGATTCTTTAGCTTCTTTTGCTTTTTGGCGTAAATCATCCATATCTGAATGGTTGAAACGGATGATTTTAGCTCTTGATAGGCGACAACCATCAATAATTGATGCGTGATTTAATTCATCAGAAAGAATCGCATCATTTTTATCCATCACCGCTGAAATCGCTGCCATATTACACATAAAGCCAGATTGGTAAGCGATAGCTGCCTCTGTTCCTTTAAACTCAGCGATCTTATCTTCCAGCTTCACATGTAAATCTAAAGTTCCGTTAATTGTACGTACAGCGCCTGCTCCTACACCGTGAGAATCAACCGCTTCTTTTGCAACCTTTTTCAAACGGTCACTCGTGGCTAAACCTAAGTAGTTATTAGATGATAAGTTAATTAATTGTTTACCTTCAATTGTAATTTTGGGACCATTTGGACCTTTTACAGTGTCAATTTCATTGTATAATCCTTGGTCTTTTAGTTCTTGCAAATTTTTTTCAAGAAATAAATTCAAAGTCTCGCTTGACATGGACGCGACCTCCTATAATCACTTTTTTATCCATTTGTATCATATCATGATTTGGTTGTCAGAAAAAGAATATACCTATTTTACAAGAATTGCATTTGATTAAAATTCTATATAGGCAAAAAAAACAGAGAGAAACCACTTTGATTCTCCCTGTCCTTTTTAAGCTATTGTCTCACCTGTGCTAATTCTTTCGTTGGTACATGGACACCTTGTTCTATCTCTTCAATATAATGGCATGCCGCTTCGTGACCATCTTTCATATGATCCAAGTTCCTCAATTCCGGCGCTTCTTCACGACATTTATCAGTGGCAAAAGGACATCTTGTATGAAAACGACAGCCAGACGGTGGATCTATAGGTGAAGGAACGTCCCCTTGAAGAATAATTCGCTCTTTCTTCCTTTCTGGATCCGGCACTGGAATTGCAGATAATAATGCTTTGGTATATGGATGTTGCGGATTTTCAAAAATAGATTTTTTATCTCCTATTTCTACAATTTTTCCTAAATACATAACGATAATCCGATCAGAAATATGACGTACAACGCCTAAATCGTGTGAAATAAACAAATATGTCAGGTTAAAATCTTTCTGAAATTGTTTCATTAAGTTCAAAATTTGCGCTTGAATCGAAACGTCAAGAGCTGATACCGCTTCATCAGCGATAATTAATTTTGGATCAACCGAAAGTGCTCGTGCAATACCAATTCTTTGTCTTTGCCCGCCCGAGAATTCATGTGGAAATCGATCAGCCTGATGTGGTTGGAGGCCAACTGTTTCCATTAATTCTGCAATCCTATTGTTACGTTCTTTTTTCGGAACGACTTTTTGAATTTCCATTGCTTCATTTAATACTTGACGAACGGTTTGACGCGGATTTAATGAAGCATACGGGTCTTGGAAAATAATTTGCAAGTCTTTACGCTTATTCCGCATCTTCTTCTTTTTAAGAGATGCTAAGTCAACCCCATCAAAGATAACTTTTCCTGACGTAGGTTCATCTAGTCGCAATATGGCTCGACCAGTTGTCGACTTCCCACAACCGGATTCACCGACGATACTTACCGTTTCACCTTCATAAACTGTAAACGAAATGTCGTCGACAGCCTTCACATTATTAATTGTACGACTAAAGATGCCGCCTTTAATCGGGAAATACTGTTTTAAATTTTCAACTTTTAGTAGTTCTTTCTGGCTCATACACGTTCACCTCCGGATCGCCGTCCCACTCGCTTGAGTAAATCCAACAGCGTATTTGTTCACCTTCACCAACATCTTGTAGTTCAGGTAGTTCATGATGGCACTTTTCTGTCGCGAATGGACATCTCGGTGCAAATCGGCAGCCCGTAGGCATCTCATCCGGAGCAGGAACTGTACCTTTGATTGGAATGAGTTCTTCTTGATCGATATCATGTCTTGGTAAAGATTTCAAAAGCCCAACAGTATATGGGTGTCTTGGGTTTTTAAATAATGTTCTAACATCCGCATACTCAACGACTTTACCGCAGTACATGACAGCAACGTAATCACAAGTCTCTGCTACTACTCCTAAATCGTGTGTAATCATAATAACTGACATTCCAAGTTCGTCTTGCAATTGTTTGATCAATTCTAATATTTGCGCTTGGATCGTTACATCAAGTGCTGTTGTTGGTTCATCGGCAATTAGTAATTCTGGATTACAAGCAAGAGCCATCGCAATCATAACGCGTTGACGCATTCCACCTGAAAGCTCAAACGGATATTGATCAAGTCTTTTTTCTGGAGATGGAATACCGACTAACCTTAACATTTCAATTGCTTTCTGAGAGCTTTCCTTTTTCCCTAGCCCCTGATGAATTTTATAAGACTCTCGAATTTGTTGCCCTACTGTATATGTTGGGTTTAATGATGTCATCGGTTCTTGGAAAATCATCGAGATTTGATTTCCACGAATTTTTCGCATCTTTTTCTCATCGTAGTCTAATAAGTTCTCACCTTTAAAAATAACTTCTCCCCCGACGATTTTACCCGGAGAGTCTATTAATTGAAGAATCGATAAGGCCGAAATACTTTTTCCTGAACCTGATTCCCCTACGACTCCTAAAGTTTTCCCTTTAGGAACATCGAATGTCACACCGTCCACTGCTTTTATTTCATTTCCTTCAACAAAGAAGGATGTTTTTAAATTGTTTATTTGTAAAATTGTTTCTGCTTCACTCATCTATGCCACCTCACTTTCAGCTATTCTAATTCAATACGTTTATTTAATAATCTGTAAGAAATATCAACAATTAAATTAACAAAGACGAAAATGACCGCCATGATCAAGACACAGGCCTGAACGATAGGGAAATCTCTTGCCCTAATCGCTTCTATGACTAACTGCCCCATACCGTTGATCGCAAATACCGTCTCTGTAAGAACCGTTCCAGCTAAAAGACCACCGAACTGAAGTCCGACAACAGTAACTACGGGAATTAGGGCGTTCTTTAATGCATGCTTATAAATAACAATTCGCTCACTTACACCTTTAGCCCGTGCGGTACGGATATAATCTTGTGAAATGACTTCCAGCATGCTTGAACGGGTCATCCTTGCAATAATCGCAGCACCTGCTGTACCTAGCGTAATAACAGGCATAATGACTTGCGGTGCGGACCCCCAGCCCGACGGTGGAAGCAAATCTAAATGTAACGTGAAAAATTGAATTAGCATAATCCCTAACCAGAAGTTAGGCATTGATAATCCAAATAATGCAACAATCATTAAAGAAACATCGGAGATTGAATACTGTCTGACTGCTGATACAATCCCAGCAATTAAACCTAAGAAAATACTAAAAATTGTACTATAAATGGCTAGTTCCATCGTTATCCAAAAACGTGGTTTAATATGTTCTTCCATAACAGGAAGCTTATCACGCATTGACACTCCAAAATCTAATTGGACGACTCTTTTTAAGAAATCTACGTATTGAACTGGTAAAGGTTGATCTAGACCTAACCTTTTTTCAATTGCTTTTATAGTTTCTGGCGGCGCATGCTCACCAGCCATCATCATCGCTGGGTTACCAGGAGTTAAGTGCATTAATGAGAAGACGAGAATTGTAACCCCAAGCAAAACAGGAATTAACTGTATTAAACGTCTTGCAATATATGTTGGCATCATCCCACCTCTTTTCTATTTTTTCATTTTCGGATCGAGCGCATCTCTTAATCCATCACCAAAAATATTAAATGCTAATACGACAATAACGATTGCTATCCCAGGAAACAACGAGATATGTGGAGCTTGATACATAAAATCTCGGCCATCGTTTAACATCGCTCCCCATTCAGGTGTTGGTGGCTGGGCACCCATCCCTAAAAACGAAAGCCCCGCAGCTGTTAAAATTGCTGTTGCAATATAAAGAGTCGCGTTAACAATTAGCGGAGATAAAACGTTGGGCATGATATGTTTAAATATGACCCGGGAATCTTTTGCCCCTAACGCTTTAATGGCATCAATATATTCAAGCTTCTTAGTCGCTAATGTAGAACCTCTAGCAATCCGAGCAAATCCCGGAATTGAGAATATAGCTATAGCTATAATAACGTTAATTAAACTACCTCCTAGAACACTAACAACTGCTAAAGCTAGTAAAATACCAGGGAAAGCTAGTAAAATATCCATAAATCGCATAATGATATTATCCAGTCTTCCACCGTAATAGCCTGACACTATTCCAAGTGGGACACCAAGGATTCCCCCGAGAAAAACGGAACTAAAACCAACAAATAAGGTGTATTTCATCCCGTAGATAATACGTGTAAAAATATCTCGGCCACCGTGATCTGTTCCGAACCAATGCTCTGAAGATGGAGCAGCTAACTTATTCATAAAGTCTTGTTCTTCTGGATCCCCACTAATAATAAAGGGCCCAAAAATAGCAATAATGATTAAAGCTAAAATAGTATAGCCTCCAACCATTGCCGCCTTATTCTTTTTCAGACGCCTATAAAAGTCTTTCATACTTTTCACACGTGGATTTTCTGCTTTTTTTGGTTTTTTATAAACAATTTCTTCTGTTGCTTCTTGACTCAATGTAATGCCCCCCTTATTTTTTATTTTTATTAGATTCTATAATATGAAATTTCATAATAGAAGTTATAGATTTATTAATAATATAAGAATCTTTATGAAATTTAATTATAAATAAATAGAATAATCAAATTTTATTTGTTACCAACAATCATATACGCCTAAATCCATTTTTACAATATCAATTCACTATTTATTCACACATTTCTATAAATAAATAGTAAAAATATAATGAATTTTATAAATAGAATTACACTTAATCAAACTAAAAATCTATTATTCTTACAAAACTAGACAATATTCTATATTGATTAAATTTAAGTTGTAAGATATATTAGTCTATATACCTTTTAAAAAAGGGAATTTTCTAAAAATTAAGGGGGTTATACACAAATGAAGTCAAACAAGTTATTTTGGCTTTTCGCGCTGATGCTTTCATTAATGTTAGTATTAGCCGCTTGTGCTGGAGATGGGACTAAAGACGAACCTGAAAAAGACGGCGATGATAAGTCTTCAGAAACAGACAAAGATGACAATAAAGATGAAGAGGAAAATGCATCAGAGGGCAGTGATGAGGATCATGTCATCATCGCAATGAACTCTGATATTGTGGATTTAGATCCACATGGTCAAAACGACGTTCCATCATCGAACGTTCGTAGTAACATCTATGACACACTTATTTATCAAACACCTGAGCTAGAATTAGTTCCAAGCCTAGCTACTGAGTGGGAACAAAAGGATCCAACTACATGGGTCTTCAAATTACGTGATGACGTTAAATTCCATGACGGTACAGATTTCAACGCTGAAGTTGTAAAGGCAAACTTAGAACGTGTACTTGATCCAATCGTTGGTTCTCCGCGTTCATTCTTATACTCAGTAATCACTGATATTGAAGTGTTAGGTGATTATGAAATCCAAATTAAAACTGAGTATCCATTCGCTCCACTTCTTGCACATTTAGCACATGATGGTGGTGGAATGCTAAGTAAAGCAGTTATTGACAAGGATTATGAAGAAGCTTTTTCAGCTGCCGGTGTAACTCGCGAAGAATTAGAGGCATTAGCTGAAGAAGATGAAGAAGCATACGATGAAGCTTTAGCGGCTGTACAAGAGAACATCGGACAGTACGCTACGCTTAACCCAATTGGTACTGGACCATTTAAGTTAGATGAGCGTAAGCCTGGTGAATTAGTAACAATCGCTCGTTTCGATGATCACTGGGGCGAAAAAGCAGTAGCTGACAAAATTACTTTCAAAGTTGTTAAAGAACGTTCTACTCGTATTGCTGAGTTAGAATCTGGTACTTCACACATCATTGATAACATTGGACCAGACAACGTTGAACGTTTAGAAGCTAACGATGATGTTTCTGTTCATTACCAAGATTCGGTAAGCTTAAACTACATTGGTTTTAACGGTAAGAAAGAACCATTTGATAACAAACTTGTACGTCAAGCGGTTTCTTGGGCAATTGACGGTAACGTAATTGTTGAAGGTATTTTAAGTGGATACGGATTAGCTGCTAAAGGACCTTTAGCGCCAGACGTATTCGGTTACGATCCAGATGTTGAAGGTATTGGTTACGATGTAGATAAAGCTAAAGAACTATTAGCTGAAGCAGGATACGAAGACGGATTCTCAACTACAATCTGGACGAATGATAACCCAGACCGTAGATATATTGCTGAATATGTACAACAAGCATTAAAAGAATTGAATATTAAAGTGGAAATTGAAGAATTAGAGTGGGGTGCATACCTAGAGAAGACAGCTAACGGTGAGCATGACATGTTCATCCTAGGTTGGTCTACTGTTACAGCAGATGCTGACTATGGTTTATACGCGCTATTCCATTCTAGCTCATACGGTTCAACTGGTAACCGTTCATTCATCAGTGACCCTGAGCTTGATGAGTTATTAGATAAAGGTCGTCAAGAAGCAGATCCAGAGAAACGTCAAGAGTACTACAGCCGTGCACAGGAGATTCTTGCTGATTTAGCACCAATGGTTTACGTAAACCACTCACAATACTTAAACGCTTATCATAATAGCGTTAAAGGATTCGACGTAAACCCACTAGGTATTTTCCAATTAAGAACAGTTACTACAAAGTAATGTATAGTCAAAGTAGGTTGACCAACCTTGGTCAGCCTACTTTTTTTCTTTAGCTGGATTTCGTTTACTTCTGATGTTAGCGTGTCGCCACAAGCTTGAATTTAACCACATTATAGATGATCAATTTTTACTCTTGTTTGGACAAACGTTACTTATGTTTGAACAATTGTACCTTAAGTTTGGACAATTACTATCCAACTTTGAACAATTACACCCTCAGTTTGGACAATCACTACCCGACTTTGAACAATTGCACCCTCAGTTTGGACAATCACTACTCAACTTTGAACAATTACACCCTCAGTTTGGACAATTATTACCCAACTTTGGACAATCACGAACTACATATATTAAATAACCTTACAACACATTTAAATAAAAAAGCCTACTTCGATTTTCCGTCGAAATAGACTTTAGAAACTTAAATATTTTTCTTCTTTGCTGCTTTTTCTCGTTCACTTTTGTTTAATATTTTCTTACGTAATCGGATTGACTCTGGGGTTACTTCACAATATTCATCGTCATTTAAATATTCGATAGCTTCTTCCAACGTTAATTTACGAGTACTTCTTAATGTTGTCGTATTATCTTTTGTCGCAGAACGAACGTTGGTCATTGCTTTTTCTCTAGTGATGTTCACAGTCAGATCGTTTTCACGATTATGCTCACCAACAATCATACCTTCATACACTTCGGTTCCAGGCTCTACAAAAATAGTTCCACGATCTTCTAACCCTAAAATACTGTACGTCGTAGCTTTACCCCGATCTAATGAGACTAACACTCCTTGACGTCGACCACCAACGCGACCGCCCACAATAGGTTCATAAGCTTCAAACGTGTGATTGATTATACCGTAGCCATGAGTTTGAGTCATAAATTCTGTCGAATACCCAATTAAACCACGAGAAGGAACTTTATATTCAAGGCGGACTTGGCCATTACCATGATTCACCATATCCAACATTTCACCTTTTCGCTCACCAAGTGATTCCATCACACTACCGGTATATTCCTCTGGTACATCTATTTGCACACGCTCAATCGGTTCACATTTTACACCATCAATTTCTTTTATGATAACTTCTGGTTTGGAGATCTGAAGTTCATACCCTTCTCTCCGCATGTTTTCAATTAAAATAGACAAGTGTAATTCACCACGGCCTGAAACAACCCAAGCGTCAGGAGAATTCGTTGGTTCTACCTTCAAACTGACATCCGTCTCTAATTGGGTTAATAGCCGTTCTTCAATTTTACGAGCAGTAACGAATTTACCCTCTTTTCCTGCAAAAGGACTATTGTTTACAACAAAAGTCATTTGTAACGTCGGTTCATCAATTCTTAGTAGCGGTAGAGGGTCATGGTGATTAACAGAACAAACTGTTTCACCAACGTTGATATCTTCCATCCCAGAAACAGCCACAATATCTCCAGCTTCTGCTTCCTGTATTTCAATACGTTTTAAACCAATAAAACCAAATAACTTTGTCACACGGAAATTTTTAGTACTACCGTCTTTTTTCATTATAGTTACTTGGTCGCCAACCTTCATGCGACCACGATATATACGACCAATTCCAATTCTTCCAACATAATCATTATAATCAAGCATCGTTATTTGGAATTGTAACGGTCCCTCTTCATCGCGATTAGGAGATGGAATATGTTCTAAAATTGTTTCAAATACAGGATCCATCGTTTCAGTTTGGTTTTCAGGCTCTAGACTTGATGTTCCGTTTAAAGCAGATGCATAAACAACAGGAAACTCCAGCTGCTCATCATCTGCACCTAATTCAATAAATAAGTCTAACACCTCATCAATCACAACTTCAGGTCTAGCGTTCGGTCGGTCTATTTTATTTAAAACGACAACTGGCTTTAGCTTTTCTTCTAAAGCTTTTTTCAAAACAAAACGAGTTTGTGGCATAACACCTTCATAAGAATCTACAACAAGAAGAACACCATCAACCATTTTCATGATTCGTTCAACCTCACCGCCGAAGTCAGCGTGGCCTGGTGTATCTAAAATATTTATTCTTGTATCGTTATAATTAATGGCTGTATTTTTAGCTAAAATTGTAATCCCACGTTCTCTTTCAATATCATTCGAATCCATCGCACGTTCATCTACATGCTCATGTGCATGAAACGTACCGGAATAATGTAATAACTGATCCACTAACGTAGTTTTTCCATGATCAACATGGGCAATAATTGCTATATTACGTATGTCTTTCTTTGATTGCATATTTGACGCTCCTATTCTTTGACAATCTGAGTAACCATATAATTATAGCAGAAAATGTTAAAATTGAAATAGCTAATCTAATTTAATTTAAGATTTAGCATTAATAATCATTAGAAAACAACTACATTTTATAATATTTAGCATGCCAAATATTGCGATTCCTATAATCACTCTCGATACATTTAAGATTGCTTAATCATATCGAGTCACCTACATTTTATATGATGCTATCTACATCGTTACTGGTTCTATCTACATAATTTCAAGCTCTATCTACATGGTTACTGCTTCTATCTACATGATTTCTAACTCTACCTACATGATTACTGCTTCTATCTACATGATTTCAGTTTCTATCTACACAAAGTGTACTTCTATCTACAAATACGTTTCGATTCCAAAAGTCTCACAAAACTAAAAAGCCGCTCTAATCAACTTAGAGCGGCTTTTATTACTTAAAAATAACTTTGCCTCTTGTTGAAATGCTTACGTAGCCCTTCTGCAAAAACGAAAAATCCTAATACTAAGAAGACGATTGCTCCACATGTTGCTAGTGGAATCCATTCAGATAACCATATATCTTCACCAATGTTTTGTAAGAAAATTGGCCACGAATTTACATCATCATATGATTGATATACTCTACCATATTCTAAGTTTTCGAAGTTCCATTTTGTCTTGTATGAAATAAATATTTGAATAATCCCAAGCTGGCCGATAACGAATAAATTACGACTAAAGTCTAAAATCATATTGATCGCAAGCTCTGGAAGTAAAGCAGGAAAATAATATTTTCTAAACAGCTTCCCTTCGCTTGTCCCGGAAGCTATGGCTGCTGTAATATATTCCTTTTGTGCAATTGTTTCTACTTGAGATCTAGTCACTTCAGCAACTCGTCCAACCTCTAACAATGCGATAATAATGATAATCCATATATACCTATTAGGCGCATAATAAATATAAGGAATGTTTAATACGATAATGATCATAAAAATACTTGGAACGAATGAGAAAAACTTATTCCAAATTTCTAATACCCAATTCGCCGCTTTATAATAATACGACATAAAGCCTAATGGAATTGAAATCAAATACCTGACAAAAGTAATACCTAAAATAATGACCAGCACTTCATTAAGACCAATGATTAAGCGACTGAGCATGTCTCCACCTGTGCGGTCTGTACCTAGTGGGTATTCTAAAGACGGACTAAAAGGAAGTCTGCGAATACTACCATCGTCATTAATTAATGCCTTAACAGACTCTAATTCCGGTTTCAAATTTGGGAAATGCGGTCCAAATATTGATATAAACGCGATAAACGCTAAAAAAGCGACCCCGAATATTAAATGCCAGTTTCTTTGTTTCATAATGTCGCCCCCTCCTTCGATAAAAATCTGAAGGAGATAATTTTACTAATGATTTGTGCAATTAATACGATACCTGTAAAAAAGATAATAAACACAAAAACTAATGAAGCATCCATTCCTCTTGGATTAGCGATCGCCATGTAAAAGCGATAAGCTGCACCGTTATACATTAAAATATATTCAACGATAAACAAGTTCGATAATAAATATAACGTCATCGTCGTCAATTGACTTGATACTTTCAACCAGACATTCGAAAGCATATGTCGATTAACAATCCGTTTTTGTGGTGTCCCTTTACTCATCGCTGTTCGAATATAATCATTTCCAGCTTCTTCATTCAAACTCGTCGTTGTTATTTTGGCAATATAAAATGTAGGATAAATGGTTAAAAATAATATAGCAAAAAAGTAATTCGACGGGTGTTCATTACCGAATAATTTCATATACGGTAGAATTCCTATTTTTATAGCATAAATAACAATCACTTGTGTTGCGAGAATAATAAAGAAATCTGGAACGGCTAAGAAAAAGTTTGTGAATCGATGCCCGAAAATAGACGTTCTCTTCCTAAACTTTCTAAAATCATAAATCCCTTTCCATAAACCTATTAAAAAGCTTAAGATTAAGCTTGGAATGACAATACGCAAACTCATATTAGAATAATATTTAAACGTTTCCCAAGCAGACTCTTTATGAATTGTTAAACCGAGAGATTTCTCCTTAATCATCGTACTATAAAAGTCAACAACTCGGTCTTTGTAATCTCCCCAATCAACGCTTCTTTTGTCAATTATATACTGATCAACACGATCTAAATACTCTAATTCATAATGGATTTCTGGAATTTCATCGGGTATTAACACGATAGCTGTTAAAAAGAATACGACTAGAATCCAGACGACTACTGCTACTATGATGTCTCGTACTAACTTCAAGTTCCCCCCACCTTGTCTACTCGATTTTTCTAAAAATTATTATCTCATAAAAACATTTAATTTTCATGCTATTTTTTATATTTAAAAAAACCTCCTCGTTTTTGAGAAGGTTTTATCTTATTTCATTTCATTTAATATGGGGTATACAGCTTCAACGCCTTCTTCTGCAATCGAACATGCAATTCCTAACGGCGTTTCCCAGAAAGATTCAGGGATATTGGGATTCTTCCCAGCGGCTGATTGAAATAGTGATTTATATACCTTATTTAAATGATATAACGTCTCCTGTCTGTTTCGTTCCATTTCACCCCGCGCTATTAAAAAAAGGTACCTCATCGATTGAAAAATATTATCTCCGGGCATAAACGTAAATTCTTTAAACAGCTTAAGTTGCTTTTCCGTTTGTTTAGAAAAGGCATGATCTATAGCTAAATCACCTAGTCTTTCCCGTAATTGTCGATGTAACAATGTAAATACACGTCTTTTTTCATCTTGCATTACTTCATCGGTATACACTGTTTTTAGAAAATCAAACGCTTCTTCCTTTGTCCATGACATATATAGTCCCCCCTAACTAGCGGGAGGCGGTTAGTGATGCCTCCGTTATAATTAGCATTTAAGATGTTAGTCTCTTTTTTACATTAATTAGCAGGCTGATTCGAATATTCCGCTTCTCCATTTTTTAAAAATATATATAAATCTTCTCGATCAAAAAACCATAAATCACTTTCATCTACTTGAAATTTAATGCCCTTCTGTTCGACTTCCACAACAGGCTTGCGTGCTTCACCAATCGACATTCCGATTGTAAAACCACTTTGAAACGAACTGTTACCACCGTATTTTGCAAAAAAGCGTATGACATCACCAGATTCCAAATCTAATTCATCAACAAACCAGTCAACAGCTTCTTCGGTTATATGAATGTCCATACTATCGCCTCCTTACGACCTTACCTTTAGTTTAACGGAACAAAACTTGAACAACAACAATTAGAATTAGAGCAAGACTATTGCATCTTTATTTCGCTTACCGTAATATTTTATAATCAACACATTACATATTGAGGAAGATGCGTTTTGAACGAAGAGAGAATTGGAATTATATACGCCGCGCTCGCTTATGTTATTTGGGGATTTTTACCCCTTTATTGGAAACTCGTAGAATCAGTTCCACCATGGGAAATTTTAGCCCATCGTATTTTATGGTCTTTTATTTTTATGGTTATATTTATATTAGTTATTCGTAGATGGAACTTATTTACGCTAGAGATAAAAAACCTTTTTAAACATAAAATGAAATTACTCGGTATCTCAATTGCTTCTATTGTTATTAGTTTGAACTGGGTAACTTACATCTGGGCTGTGAATACAGATCGTGTCTTGGATGCTAGTTTGGGCTATTATATTAATCCACTTATAAGTATTTTGTTCGGGTTTTTATTTTTAAAAGAACGATTTACAAAAATTCAGTGGGTAGCGATATTATTAGTTTTTGTTGGTGTCTTTTACATGACTTATCACTCTGGAACAGTTCCTTGGGCAGCACTCATCTTAGCAGTTACATTTGCTTTATATGGTTTAATAAAAAAAGTATTAGATTTAAATGCCATTAATGGGCTAGCGATTGAAACATTAATTGTTGCACCTGTTGCATTAATTTATATTTCATCGTTAACGTGGCATGGAACATCTTCATTAACTGTTTCATTAGAAGGCTTAATATTACTCGGAACGGGAGCCGCAACAGCTATTCCACTCTTATTGTTTGCACAAGGAGCGAAACGCATTCCGCTTTCCTTAATTGGTTTTTTACAATATTTAGCCCCGACGCTGATGTTGTTAATCGGAGTTTTTCTATTTGATGAACCGTTTACTTCGACTCACGCTATCACATTTACGCTTATATGGTTTGGATTAGTTTTATATTCATATGAACGCATTAAATCGCATCGGAAGCATCATTAATTATATAATCACACCTGCTCATATTTTGGGCAGGTTTTTTTAATAAAAAAAGAAAGCGCTTTCAAAAAATATGTTACAATATTATTAATAGTTAATTGTTAGGAGGGCTTATAATGAAAGAACGAAAATTTGAAACTGATGTCATTCATTTTGGTTACGACTCAAAGGATCACTTTGGTAGTTTAGCAACTCCGATTTATCAAACTTCAACATTCACCTTTGACTCAGCAGAACAAGGGGAAAACAGATTTGCTGGTAAGGAAGAAGGGTATATTTATACACGATTAGGTAATCCAACTGTGACCGCGTTAGAGGAACGGATGGCGATTCTAGAAAAAGGTGAAGCTGGGCTAGCTTTTTCATCAGGGATGGCAGCTGTCTCAGCAACGATCATCGCTTTAACGAAAGCCAATGAGCATATATTATGTTCTCAAGGACTTTATGGCTGTACGTTCGGTCTTTTTACAATGTTAAAGGAAAAATATAATATTGATTCGGATTATATTTCAATGGAAACAGAAGAACAAATCCGAGCTGCCATTCGCCCAGAAACAACCGTCATTTACGTTGAAACACCGATTAACCCGACGATGAAAGTCATTGATTTAGAAATGGTAGCAACTGTTGCTAAAGAATACAATATTCCTGTTGTTGTTGATAACACGTTTTCGGGTCCATATATTCAGCGACCAATTGAGTTAGGCTGTGACATCGTTATTCATAGTGCGACTAAATATATCGGGGGCCACGGTGATGTCATTGCAGGAGTTGTTGTTGGAAAGAAAGATTTTATTAGTGAAATGGCGATGACAACGCAGAAAGATATTGGAGGAATTATTTCTCCTTTTGATGCGTGGTTGCTCCTTCGTGGTTTGAAGACATTACCTATCCGAATGGAACGTCACTCATTAAATGCAGAAAAGGTTGTCGAACAGCTAAAAAAACATCCAAAAGTGAAAAAAGTTTATTACCCGTTTGATGCAGATAACCCTGATTATGAAATTGCAAAAAAACAAATGCTTCTTGGCGCGGGTGTTATTTCCTTTGAAATCGATGGAACTAAAGAAGACGCACAATCATTTTTAAATGGACTATCGTTTATAAAAATTGCCGTAAGTTTAGGTGATGCAGAAACCATTATTCAACATCCAGCAACGATGACACACGCAGTTGTCCCACCTGAGGAAAGAGAAAAGATGGGGATCTCTGAATCGTTAATTCGAATGTCTTGCGGTCTAGAAGCTTGGGAAGATATTTGGGAAGATTTAGAGCAAAGCTTAAATAAGTTAAAAAATAAGGCTGTTTCTTATTAATCCTCATATAAAAATGTTTGCATAAACAGTTTGAGTATTGATGTGCACCCTTAATGTTAGACCAAAAGTCTAATGTTAGGGGTGTTTGAATGAATATATCAGATTTTAATGTCCGTCAGAAGTTAACGATACAGCGAAATTTCAATCCAATTGGTTAGTCCCTTGTTTTTCTTTATTCTTTTTGTTTAGCATTTTCAAGGTCCAAATCTGCATTTGTAATTCCTTTAAAAACTTTCTGTGAGCATTTAGCACAACATATAAAAAGCATATTACTAGGCCAATGATTAAAAAATTAACGGCATGATTCATATGTACAGCTTGATACTTAATCCATTCATGCAAAGTTCTCACCAAACCGTATAAGACAAAAATTAAACCTAATGATAACGTTATATTATTATAAATTTTTATTCTCTCCACCCATATTCCCCTTCCGAAAAGGCTCGATTTTCGCTGTTTTTCATTTATAAGATTAGGATTGTCCAGAAAATTCTATAGTATCTTACCATATTATTGGGTTTCGTCATTGTCTTATAAAAAACGTACCTATTACATTTAATTGATTCGTTTTTATTAAACAGTTTATTATTAAGTTAAAATTTTCCTTACATAATTCTGCGTCTCTTCAAATGGTGGAACTCCTTGATACTTGTCCACGTTTCCGGGTCCTGCGTTATAGGCTGCTAGAGCTAAAACTAAATTGCCATCATAACGATTGATCATATCTTTTAAATACTTCGTTCCTGCATTGATATTTTCCAAAGGGTCAAATATGTTGTTTACGCCTAACATTTTTGCCGTATTTGGCATGAGCTGCATTAAGCCACTTGCTCCGGCATGACTAACAGCATTTGGATTAAAATTAGATTCAACTTGAATAACTCGACGGATTAAATTTGCATCAACGCCGTGTTTTTCAGCGGCTTGTTTGATTAATGCATCCGTATCTTCGTTAGCATTTATTTGCCTTTGAACCGAAAAATAAGCCGGTGATAACTTAACAGATGTCATAGGTAATAACGTACTTTTTTCCGGATAGTTTGCATTTGAATACCCAAATTGTTGATTGTTCATAAAATTTTGCAATTGTAAGTGTAGTAGTTTTTGAAACATGATATTTATGTGATCATGGCTTGTCCGGTTAATATTTTTTGTTAAAACATTAGTCCGTCCAAGCATTCTTTGATATTGAAGCATTTCTTCATTAATGTTAAACATCGGTTTTTCACCTCTCTAGTTCAATCACACATATTATAGCATAAATTTACCTTCTCACATCAATTTATTGGAAAATTGAGACATCATGATCCTTTGATTTATGATATAGTTTTTTTAGAGGTGATGATTATGTTTGAATCTACGATAGATTTTGCTAAACAACTTGACGCAAAAGATCCTATGAAGCATTTCAAGCAAGAGTTTTACATAAAAGAGGACCAGATCTATATGGACGGAAATTCACTCGGATTAATTTCTAAAAGAGCTGAACAGTCTTTATTAAACGTCTTAAATTCATGGAAGCATTATGGAATTGACGGTTGGACAAATGGCGAACATCCCTGGTTTTATTTGTCAGAACAACTCGGAGAAAAACTAAGTCCCCTTGTTGGTGCTAAACCTGAGGAAGTCATCGTCACTGGATCAACAACGACAAACTTACATCAATTACTTGCAACTTTTTATAAACCATCTGGAAAAAGAACAAAAATCGTTGCTGATGAATTAAATTTTCCATCTGATATATATGCCATTAAAAGTCACTTGCGCCTACATGAGCTAGATCCAGATGAACATTTAATTCGTGTGAAAAGTCGAGACGGTAGAATGATTGAAGAGGAAGATATTATCCAAGCGATGACGGACGATGTGGCACTCGTGATTCTTCCGACCGTTTTGTATCGTAGCGGACAGCTTTTTAATATAAAACTGCTCACAGATGAAGCACACAAGCGTGGCATTTTAATCGGTTTTGATGGCTGTCATTCCGTCGGAGCTATTCCTCACCATTTTCATGATGATGGGGTAGATTTTGCTTATTGGTGCCATTACAAGTATATGAATAACGGACCTGGTGGAGTCGCAGGATTATTCGTGCATGAAAAACATTTTGGAACTGAGCCAGGACTTGCAGGCTGGTTCGGATCAGATAAGACGAAACAGTTTGATATGGAACACGACTTTACCCCAGCACAAGATGCAGGCGCATATCAAATTGGGACACCTCACGTCTTAAGTGTCGCACCTCTCATCGGATCATTAGAATTATTTGAAGAAGTCGGTATTCAAAGCATTCGCGAACATTCATTAAAAAGAACAGAGTATTTTATGTATTTAATAGAACAATATTTATCAGATTACGATTTTACGATTGGTAACCCGAAAGATGATGAGCGACGGGGCGGACATATTAGCTTGGAGCATCAAGAAGCTGCTAGTATTTGTAAAGCTTTGAAAGATCATCACATCATCCCAGACTTCCGTGCACCAAACGTCATTAGACTCGCACCAGTTGCTTTTTATGTTTCTTATGAAGACATTTTTAACACGGTGATAATCATTAAGAAAATAATGGATGACGAGCTTTATAAAAATTACAAAAATGAACGTGGAATAATTGCTTAGGAGGCGCATTATGATTATTGATATTTCAAGACGATTAAATAATGAGACTCCAACTTGGCCTGGAGACGCCCCTTTTTCATATCAACTAACATGGTCAAAAGAAGAAACAGGCTCAGTCAATGTTGGACAGCTCACAACAAGTTGTCATACCGCTACTCATGTTGATGCACCTTTTCATTTTGACTCACATGGCTTGACGATTGATCAGCTTCCATTAGACATTTTTATTGGGGAGGCACTAGTTGTTGATGTGTCAACGAAGGCAGAACTTCTTGTTACTGATTTTGAAGACTATGACTTAACAGGGGTCCGTCGATTGTTACTAAAAACGGAATCATGGAGCGACGATTCACTTTTTCCAGAATCAATTCCTGTTATTGACCCTCAGCTCGGAGCTTTTTTCCGCAAAAAAGGAGTCGAATTGCTCGGGGTTGATTTACCTTCTGTTGACCCGCTTGATAGTAAAACACTTGAGACACATCATGCTTTACAGGAAAATGGTGTTTTCATTTTAGAAGGTTTAAAGTTAACAGATGTAGAACCTGGCACTTATCGGTTATCTGCACTCCCGCTTTATATTGAAGGAGCAGATGGAAGTCCTGTTCGTGCTATTTTAGAAACGATAAAATAATGATACCCTCGGCGTGAAGTCGAGGGTTTTTTTATAATTATAGATTGGATTTTCGTTAAAAGGGTGGTCCAGCACGAGATTGGAATTGGCTGATAAATAACTAATTGGCTGACAATTCCTAAAATCGGCTGATAAATCCCCGAAATTGGCTGTTAACCCTACAAAATTGGCTGAGAAGTTCTCGAAACTGGCTGATAACCTTACCAAATTGGCTGATAAATTTCTAGACAAATTTTAACTGCTTTAAAGCTTTGTTCTTACGTTCCAAAGTTCCGGGAAAAAGTAATGATCTAATACTTTCTTTAAATAGCCTACACCTGAGGAACCACCCGTACCCATTTTATGTCCGATAATCCGTTCAACGGTCTTCATATGACGGAATCGCCACTGTTGCATCCAGTCTTCAAGATCCACTAATTTTTCTGCCAACTGATAAAGATCCCAGTACTTATCGACGTTTCGATACACTTCAATCCATGCTTGCTCTACGCTTTCGTTTGATTCATAAGTACGTCTAACATCCCGTTCTAAAACTTCCTCATCAATTTGAAAGCCCTCTTTCGCTAAAGCCTTTATAGCCACATCGTAAAGACCAGGAGCTTCATAAGCTTCTTGTAACTGTTTTAACAGCTTAGGGTCTTTTTCATAAATTTTTAATACATGCTTTGTTTTATACCCCAAAGCGAATTCCACCATTCGATATTGATAAGATTGAAATCCCGAAGCTTGCCCTAATTTATCTCTAAACTCTAAATATTCGCTTGGCGTCATCGTAGCGAGCACGTCCCACGCATGAATAATTTGTGTTTGAATATTAGATACTCTTGCTAACATTTTAAATGCTGGTTGATACTTTTCCTCTTGGATTGCCTTCGTTGCTGCTCTTAGCTCATGCAGTGTCAGTTTTAGCCACAGTTCACTTACTTGATGGATAATGATGAATAACATTTCGTCATGATGGTCGGATAAAAGGTGTTGTGAACTAAGAATTGAATCTAATGATAAATAATCTCCGTACGTCATTTTGTCTTTAAAATCTGTATGAATATTTCTCTCATGATCTACCATAACGAGTGACCACCTTTTTCTTTTTATTTTAACATATTTACCAATGAGCATTTTATTGTAAATAAGGTAACAATAAGTTCATACAATATAGTTGAATTCAATTAATTCCTATTGATAAACTATGAATAAAGTATTTAATAAAAAAGGAAGTGGATAAATTGCGTGTTGTTGAAAATATAGCCGATTTAATTGGTGATACTCCGTTAGTTAAATTAAATAAACTTAGCCCAGCAAACGGAGCAGATGTTTATTTAAAATTAGAAATGTTTAATCCGAGTGGGAGCGTCAAAGACCGCGCAGCTTATAATATGATTGTTGAAGCAGAAAAGGCAGGACTACTAAAAGAAGGTTCGACTATCATTGAACCGACGAGTGGGAACACTGGTATAGGCCTGGCAATGAATGCAGCTGCTCGTGGATATCGTGCGATTCTAACGATGCCAGATACGATGACAAAAGAGCGAATTAACTTATTAAAAGCATATGGTGCTGAAGTCGTTTTAACACCTGGCGATTTAAAAATGCCTGGAGCCATCGATAAAGCAAAAGAACTTGTAAACGAAATTCCAAACAGCTTTATGCCAATGCAATTCGAGAATATGGCGAACCCCGACGCTCACCGAGAAACGACCGCAAAAGAAATCGTCGAAGCAATGAAGACTCTTGGTAAACCACTCGCTGCCTTTGTTGCTTCATCGGGTACAGGAGGCACCGTGACAGGAACAGGGGAAGAGCTCAAAAAGGTTTATCAAGACTTGACGGTCCATGTCGTTGAGCCAGCTGGTTCTCCTGTTTTGTCAGGTGGGAAACCAGGAAAGCATAAGCTAGTCGGCACAAGCCCAGGATTTATCCCAGACACATTAAACCTTGATGTATGTGATGAAATTATTCAAATTGATGACGATCAAGCATACGACATTACACGCAGACTTGCTCGTGAAGAAGGAATACTTGTTGGGCCATCTTCAGGTGCGACATGTTATGCAGCTATTGAAGTTGCGAAAAGAAAACAGCCAGGTGAAATTGTTGTAGCGATTGCTCCAGATACTGGAGAGCGTTATTTATCTGGTGATTTATTTGATTTTGAATAAACACAACGTTAAAATCTTGGTCAAATTGTTGCTCACAATTTGGCCTTTTTTATTTCCATAGATCTGCTATTACTGATTTTCTTAACACTTCTTAAAGTTTTTAGATAGTACACTTTAATTTTTCAGAAAACAGTTGACTTGAGAATGATTATCGTTAATAATTGTAATTGGAGATGAGAATCATTCTCAATAACACAGAAAAAGGAGTTACATATATGAATAAAAAATATCTTTTTATTACTTTAACTTTTATTTTTGCTATTTTATTTTTGTCAGCTTGTGGAGATGACAAAGCCAAAGATGAAAAAGCTGAGGAGAACAGCGATAATACATCTTCTAACGTAGATTCTCAAGAAAACAATGACTCAAAAGATCCTGGAGAAGTTTATTTATATACAAGTCGTCATTATGACATTGACGATGAATTATATGCTAAATTCACAGAAGAAACAGGAATTAAAGTGAATGTCATTAACGGTAAAGCAGATGAATTAATTGAAAGAATGGCACGTGAAGGTGAAAATACTGCTGACCTTTTCTTCACAGCAGATGCTGGACGTTTACATCGCGCTAAAGAACAAGATTTATTACAGCCAATAGAAAGCGATGTATTAGCAGATAATATCCCTGAAAAATTACGCGATGTTGACAATACATGGTTCGGATTGACTAAACGTGCTCGTGTGATTGTTTATCATAAAGATAGAGTGAATCCAGAAGATTTATCAACTTATGAAGCATTAACTGAACCAGAATGGGAAGGACGCGTATTAATTCGTTCATCTGAAAACATTTACAATCAGTCATTATTAGCTTCATTAATCGAATTAAATGGTAGAGATGAAGCAAAAGCTTGGGCGGAAGGTATGGTGAAAAATTTCGCTAGAGATCCTCAAGGTGGGGATCGCGATCAAGCAAAAGCAATCGCAGCTGGTGAAGGTGATGTTGCGATTATGAACACTTACTACCTTGGCGGAATGATTAACTCTGTCGATAAAGAAGAAGTAAAAGTTGCCGAGCAATTAGGAGTTTTCTTCCCTAATCAAGATACAACTGGAACACATATTAATGTGAGTGGTATCGGGGTAACAAAACATGCGAAAAACAAAGAGAATGCGATTAAATTAATCGAGTTCCTTTCATCTCAAGAAATACAACATAAATTTGCTAGTGCTAACTATGAATATCCGGTTCATCCAGATGTAGAAGCTGCTGCTACTTTAAAAGAATGGGGCGAATTTAAAGAACAAGATCTTAACTTATCTATTCTTGGTGAGAACAACGCAGAAGCTGTTCGTATCTTCAATGAAGTTAACTGGAAGTAAAATATGAATATGTTTTAACAATTTATGCTGAAGGGGATGTTAGACTATATTTAGTCGACATCCTCCCTTTACATTATTAAAACTTTACTATTATGATGGATAGGGTATCTACAATTTACTTCTTGTTATAATTAAAGGGCGTGAAAGCAGTGGAACATCTTCGTAATTTTAGAAGCAGTATAAATGGTTGGTCTATTCTTAGTATTATTTTTGTCCTTCTTATCCTACTGCCCAATATCTCGATTGTTTTACAATTCTTTAATGAACCAACAGAAAATTGGATTCACATTCGAGAATATATGCTTAATACATACATACAAAATACTTTAATACTTGTCTTTTTAGTTGGCATTTTCACTGCTTTAATAGGTGCGAGCTTAGCTTGGATTATTTCAGCCTATGATTTTCCATTTCGGAATTTCTTTCAATGGGGACTTATTCTTCCATTGGCCATTCCACCGTACATCGGTGCATACACCTATCATGGCATATTAAATTATACAGGGGTTATTCAAACTACATTAAGAAATCAGTTTGATGTAACCGTTAATCAACAATATTTCAACATCATGAATATACCTGGTGCTGTATTTATTTTTACTTTATTTTTGTTTCCATACGTCTATACTATTACTAGATCATTTTTATCAAGACAGTCAACTTCAATCATTGAAAATGCAAGGCTTTTAGGAAGCAACTCATGGTCCATTTTTTATAGAATTGTCCTTCCTCTTGCTCGTGCTTCGATTATTGCAGGGGTCAGCCTAGTCATTTTAGAAGTCATTAATGATTACGGGGTTGTAAAATATTTTGGCATTCAAACGTTTACAACCGCCATCTTTCAAACTTGGTTTGGTTTTGGCGATTTAGATTCTGCGATTAAATTAGCTGGTACTCTCATGGTAATCATATTAGGTCTACTCGTTTTAGAAAGGTTATTAAGAGGTAGAAAACGTTTCAGTTTTACAACAACTAAAGTTAAATTATTAAACCCTGTGAAACTTGAGGGGAAAAAGAAATGGTTAGCGTTTACTTACGTTTTTACAATATTTTTAATAGCATTTATAATTCCTTTAATACAGTTAATTTACTGGGCGACCTTAACATACGAACTCTTTTTAAAAACTGAAACTCTTGAAGTCATAAATAATACGGTCTTTGTCGCCTTAATCGCTGCCATTATAATTACGATTGCGGCAATCATAATTAGTAACTTCTCAAGAATAAACCGTGGTATAATTGCAAAGGTTTTTCCACGCATCACTATCATCGGCTATTCCATACCTGGTGCAGTGATAGCTGTTGGTGTTGTGACATTATTCATAGCATTGGACCGTGGCGTTAACAATATATATGAGTTGTTTGATAAGTCACCAACCTTTGTACTTAGTACGAGTGTTTACATGCTCATTTTTGCTTATTTTATTAGGTATTTAGCTGTTGGATATAATTCAGTGGAGTCAGGATTTGAACGAGTTGGAACAAAATTCACTGAAGCATCAAGAATGTTAGGAAACAACATAACGAAGTCTTTTTTCAAAGTAGATCTTAAATTAATTCGAGGGGCCATATTTGGAGGGTTTATATTAGCTTTTGTTGATATCATGAAGGAGCTGCCGTTAACACTCATTTTAAGACCTTTTAATTTTGAAACGTTAGCGACTAAGGCGTTCCAATACGCATCGAATGAAATGATACATCAGGCAGCAATACCTTCAATTCTTATTATCTTGATTAGTGCGAGTGCGATTTATGTCTTTCATCACGTTTTAGAAAGGGAGTAGTCGAAAATGTTTGTTCATATTCATAACTTGCAATTCCGTTATCCAAATACTAAAACAAACACAATTAACAATTTCAATTTGTCGATACAAAAAGGTGAAATTGTTTCTATTTTAGGTGAGTCTGGTAGCGGGAAAAGTACAGTATTACGCTTAATTGCAGGACTTGAGACACCTTCAGCAGGTAACATTATGGTTGGTGATCATTGTATGTGTAGCAAGTCGAAATTCGTTCAGCCGGAAAAACGTGGAATTGGAATGGTATTTCAAGACTATGCATTGTTCCCACACATGACTGTTGAGCAAAACATTAAGTTCGGTCTAAACAAATTACCGAGAAAAGACCGTCATGCTCGCGTAAAGGAAGTCCTTCGACTTGTTAACTTAGAAGAATATCATAAGCGGTATCCCTTCGAACTCAGTGGTGGACAACAGCAACGTGTTGCTTTGGCGCGAGCTTTAGCACCTAATCCGAAGTTGTTATTGTTTGATGAACCTTTTAGTAATTTAGATGCTGATTTACAAATACGTATACGTGAAGAACTAAGAGATATTTTAAAGACGACAGGTGTAACATCAATTTTTGTTACACATGACCAAGATGATGCCCAGGCTCTTGCAGATCGAATTGTCATCTTACGTAAAGGTGAAATTGTTAGAACAGGTAGTCCTGAAGAAATCTTTAGTACTGACTGTGATATATCCGATAGACTGTCTGTTAAGCCAAGGGTTCTATCTAAGTTATAATAAGATGGTTTTCCACCAAACCCTAGAAAAAATAAAGGATTCACGAATCCAATTGTCCAGCCTTTTCATATTTCGGAAAGACCGTTTCGCCTTATTAAACCCGAACTTACTCATGTTTGGTAGTCCGGGTTTTTCTATGTCTAAAATAGCATCATCCTTGCAACTCTACATAAATGCTTCTTATCATGTGCGAGCATTCTATTCGACAAAGTAACGAAAAATTGTTATTATTTAGACTGACGAAATAAACGATGTCCGAAATAAAGAAGGAAGGGTAAAATATTGGATCAAGAGGGATTATCAAAACGTAATTTGGCGATTATGTGGTTCGCCAATTTTTTTATTGCTGGCAGTATGACAATGGTAATGCCTTTTCTGTCACTCTATATCGATTCATTTGGAAGTTTTACTGAAGAATATGTAAGAACCTGGTCAGGGTGGACGTTCGCCATTACGTTTGTAACGGCTTTTATTTTTTCTCCTATTTGGGGAAGAATGGGAGATAAGTACGGAAGAAAGCCAATACTAATTCTCGCAAGCTTTGGCTTAGCTGCAAGCATCTTTTTAATGGGGTATGTCACTTCTGTCCTACAGCTATTTATTTTAAGGTTCGTAATGGGAGTTTTTACGGGGTTTATACCCATTTCCCAAGCACTCATCTCCACACAAACGCCGAAAAAGATATCTGGGCGCGTGTTAGGAACTCTGCAAACTGGTAGTGTTACAGGTACGTTAATGGGTCCATTACTTGGTGGTGTATTAGCTGATGGGCTAGGGTACTCACAAGCCTTTCAATTAACGTCAATTACAATCTTTTTAGCTGGGCTTCTCGTTCTCTTTGGAATTAAAGAATACCGTCTTCAAGAAAATAAAGGCGATGAAAAACAATATTCAACTAAAGAAGTACTTCAATACATCATTGGTCACCCAATGCTACTATCTGTCATTATCATTTCGATGTTTATTCAGATTGCACACTTTGCTGTTCAGCCAATACTCTCATTGTATGTTCAAGAGTTAAATGGGCCTGAAAACATTGCTTTAATATCTGGATTAGCCTTTTCCATTACAGGACTAGGTAATTTACTCATGACAAGACGTTGGGGTCGTTTAGGAGACAAAATAGGCCATGAAAAAATCTTAATTGGATTACTAATAGCAGCCACAATTGTTTATCTTCCTGGTGGCTTTGTTACCGCCGTATGGCAGCTTGTCATTATTCGCTTTTTACTTGGTGTTACACTTGGGGGACTTATGCCAACTCGAATGGCCTATATTCGACAGGCTGCACCAATCTCAATTCAAGGTGAAGTCATTGGCTATAATACAAGCTTGAGGTTTTTAGGGAACGTCATTGGCCCAATACTTGGCGGAGTCATCTCTGGATTTTATGGGATCTCTTCTGTCTTTTTCTTTACAAGCGCTCTATTATTGTTCAGCGGGGTTGTCCTATTAATTATTAGGCTAAAAGAGATTCATTCCGAGTCAGAAGTACCTTCAAAATCAAAACATGTGAACATGAAAATTTAATTGTCATATTAAAAAAAATCACTTACAATTACGTTGACGCATAGCCTAAGGGGGTAAAACCATGAAAAAAGTACTAACATTTGCTGGATCAGACACGAGTGGCGGAGCCGGTATACAAGCAGATATAAAAACATTTCAAGAAACAGGCGTTTACGGATTGACCGCATTAACAACAATTGTTGCACAAGACCCAACAAATCATTGGAATCACAACGTTTACCCAATTGATGTTAATACAGTAAAAGCTCAATTGAAAACTATATTAGATGGTGTCGGTGTCGATGGGATGAAAACTGGAATGTTACCGACAGTTGATGTGATAGAACTTGCTGCAAAAGTGATTGATGATTATCAATTACCAGCTGTTATTGATCCTGTCCTCGTCTGTAAAGGGCAAGACGAAGCACTACATCCAGAAAACTCTGATGCTTTAAGAGAACTCCTTGTTCCGAAAGCATTAGTTACAACACCAAATCTTTTTGAAGCAGGACAGCTCGCAAAAATGCCAAAAGTTAGCTCCATTGAAGAGATGAAAGAAGCTGCAGCTACAATTGTCGATTTAGGTGCTAAAAACGTCGTCATTACTGGAGGATTCAACTTAGAAACTAATCAAGTTGTAGACGTGTTTTATGATGGAGATGAATTTATGTTACTCCAACAAGAAAAAAATGATACGACATACACACATGGCGCAGGTTGCACATTCTCTTCAGCTGTTATTTCGCAAATAGTTCAAGGCAAAACACCTAAGGAAGCTGTTAAATTCGCGAAAACATTTATAACAAATGCAATTAACGGCTCATGGAAACTTAACGAGTACGTTGGTCCAGTTAATCAATATGCGAATAGATAATTAAAAGGGACTATTTAAAGTTCATTTTAGAATAACCAAATAAAAACCCAAGAATGTTGATTTCACAGCATTCTTGGGTTTTTATTTTATAGTAATCAAGCTAAAACATTACTTAATGCAATCAGTCACGGCACTAACGAAACTTTTATTTGACGTCCAATTTAAAAGATCCTGCATCGACGCGAACATACAGTAGGTAATCCCCTTTACCGATAGTACCTTTTATTTCGTTTCCTGATTTCTTCTCTAAAGGTAAATCATTCACATTCACGAATCCAGCATTAGCTTTTAAATCAACAGCTAAATTAGTTGGCTCTTCATTTAAAATAATATCAACTTTTCCAGCTGACGCGTCTAATGCAATATTTTGCTCAATTTTATCTAGCTGCACTAACAACTTGCCTGCGTTAATATCCGCTTCAATATCACCGGTAACACTTTTTATATCAACATTTCCCGCCGCAATATCGATGGTGGTGTAATTCGAATGAATGTTTTGTAATATAACTTTACCTGCATTTGATTCAACAAACACTTCATCGGCGTTTATGTCATTAACTTCAACACGACCTGCTGATGAAGCAATATTGAATTCATCAAACATTTTGTTAGGCACATAAACATTTACTTCTGTGTCGTTTAAAAATGAAAGAAATGAAATATGTGTTTTTTGGTTGAATTTTATGAGCAATTCATCACCAGATTTTTTCACATCAAAAGTAGATAGTATGTTTACTAATTGATTTACTCTTGCGTCTAAATCGACCTTAATCTCATCACCTTCTATTGAGTGGATATGAAGCCTTGCTCCTCCAACATCAATATTTATAATTTCTACATCGTTAGCTGATACTTGTTTGTGTTCTGATATGACCTCATAATCACCAACAATGGTGTCAAAAATATCTTCTCCGTATATAGTAAAAGAAACGAGCATCCCAATGAATCCAATTATTAAACCAGACAATGAAATTTTAACTAATTTACTCATGTTAGACGCTCCCCTCTAATGATGCGCTTGTTAAGAGCAATATATTTTCCGAGTAATCCTTTCAATAGGCGTCCTAATTTAGATAAGCCGGCGAACATTAGCATACCTAAACTTACTGTAAAAAGAACAAAGAAAAAAAGTACAACCGTATTCCCACCGCCACTGATTAATGCTTGAATAAACAAATGGACAGGTCCATAAACTACGGCAAAAGCAACTATGTAAAAGCTAAAGAAAACGGCAGCTATGGCAATTGCAGGCCCTAACACAAACATGACGTTAATAGCGATAACAGCTATGATTGTCACGATATGAGGCGAACGCAAATTCTCGCGCTTAATTGGTTCATTTTGATCATCTGAAGCTTCTATCGTATATCCTTTTGCTATGTATTCAGGATTGCCAAGATCATTAATAATTTGCCTCTCTGTTTTCCCTTCACGCTTACCATTTTCAAAATGCTCCATCATATCATATAAAATATCTTCCCGATCTTTTCTGGAAAGATTTTGTAAGCGATCATTTAATCGATCCAAAAATTGTTCCTTATTCATTATTGGGCCTCCTCGATAGACTTGCTTAATAAAGTGTACCACTCAAAAAAAGAATATTATAGACATTTTTCTGCAAATTCAAAAAAATAATCCACACATAATAATGCTTTCCTTACTAACAAGCACTTTATTCCTTCTCAGCTGATAATGAATAATTCAATTGACATTTAAGCAAGTTAATAATGTATCAACGAAAGGAGGAAATTGAATATGCAACAACAAAACAATCCTAATAATCAGTTAAAACAGTCATCTAACATGCCTGCCAGCCAAAGCCATGGGGCGCATGAGCTTTTTGATGCTCATGAAACCATTTCAACACTTATTGGAACGATAGAACACTACAAAATGTATGAACCAAACATTCAGGCACAACAGCTGAAAAATATATGTACAAACCAATTTAATTATTTAACACAACTCTATAATACAATGGTTGATACGTATCAGTCTGGACAGCGCCCACCGCAGCCAACGATGACTTATAACATGGAAATTAGTAACGATGTCACATACGGGATGACTCCAGGTCAGCCCAAACAACCGACAATCAATCCTCAACAGTTGAATGATCAATGCTTCTCAAGTTTTATGCTTGGACATTTAAAGGCTTGTGCAACTGCTTGTACAGCCGCAGCATTAGAAGCAACTAACCCTGTTATGCGTCGTGTCCTGCAAGATAGTGTGCCTAACTTATGTGAAATGGCATACGAAATCTTTTTATACCAAAACGATAACGGTTATTATCAAGTACCTGAGTTAGACCAACAAACTCAAAATTCTATGCTAAACATGTTTACAAAAATGAATGCTCAACAGCAACATTAATTTTTAAAAACCTCAGCTATTAGAAAACATTCGTCCTACCAACTTAAAAGAGGACGTCACACCGACGTCCTCTCACCTTATTGAATTCCGACGATCTCTAAATTAAGTTCTTTTAAATACTCAATAATTTCAGGTAACGCTTCTAATGTGTATTTATTTTCATGTAATATATAAATTCCACCTGAAGGATCTAGCTCATAGAAGTAATTAATAATTGCATCTTTGCTAGATACATCCCAATCACGCGGGTCACGGTTCCACATAATCGTTTTAACATTATTCTCACTTAGAAAAGCCTTTTCAAATTCTCCTATTGCTCCATATGGCGGTCGGAACAAGTTAACGTTACTACCTGAAACCTTCTCAAGATCAATAATCGACTGTAATATTTCTTCATCAAGCTGTTGTTCATAAAGAGTCGTTATATTTTTATGGCTTTGTGAATGACTTGCTACGACATGACCTTTATCATTTGTATACGTGACATATTCAGGATGTTTAAGCACCTGGTCCCCAACAAAAAAGAAAGTCCCAGCTACTTCATACTCTGTCAAAAGATCGACAATTTGTTTCGTATATATTGAAGGTCCATCATCAAAAGTCAGAGCGACGTATCCTTCTGGCAACTGATAAGTTACTTCATCAACTTCGTAAAAAGCCATCTGTGAAGGGAGCTTCTCTTCTTGATCGACTATCTCGATTTCATCTTTTTCTTCGATACTACTTTCAACCGTCCCAACCTCATCTTCTACTTGTTGTTCAACTGTTATAGAGGGCTTTTCTGATTTAATTGGTGGCGTTAATAATTGTGAACCTTGAACTAATTGAACAGTTTTACTTTCATTTGCCGAGAAATAATCTCCTTTAAATAGAACAATTAAAATGATTGCAACTGACGCAATAAGCATATTCCTAAATAGTTTTGAAAAAAAGCAGTCCGTTTTCTTTGTTGGAGTCGCTTTAGCCTTATCATTTGAAATCTGTTCAGGCTCTACTTCGGCTACGTTACTTTCAACAATTGGTTTAGTCTTGGGCTGTGATTCTTTTTCTTCAACTAATTCTACTAATTCATCAATAATATTTAACTCTTCAAACGAATCAGCGTCACGAATTTTTTCTATTAACCGTGCGTATGTTTCATCACAATTAAACGATAGTTTGCGAGTTTCCTTTCCTCTAATTAAAGTAATCGAGCTCGTGTATGTATGATTAAATGGGTTCCGCTTTGTAATTAAAGATAGTCTTGAGTAATATTCTTCAAAACTATTAACTGCACTATTAATTGAATCATATGTATGCTTGTCTACATGAAGTATGTATAGCTTTTCTGATTCGTCAATAGTTAAACGAACTTTTAACTTTTCATTAGACAGCTCAATTAATTCTAATAGTTTAAAAGTATACTTCCCCATAAAAATCCTCATTTCTATCGATTCTACAACTTGTCCATATGCAAATAATGAAGCCGACGATGCGACTTCATTAGGCTGGCTTATTCTTTTTCTAGTTCTGGAGTTTCGTCAGTAGTTGGTTCGTCTTGTTGGTTTCTTTCCACCTTCGCCTGTACCTCGTCTTCTAAATCATATGCTTTAAATGAGGAATTCATGCGATTATTAAAGTCTTTAAACATACCTAATAAATAAGAATTTTCTTCGCGAATCTTGTAGTATTTTTTCTGTAAGTTTTCATTTTTAGTCTCTAATTCACGAATCTTATCTTCAAGTCTTTGAACTTTACCAACATTTTCAATTTGTAAATACTCATAAGAATCATTTAATTTATTATAGCGTTCTTGTTCTATATCAATATTATTTTTCAAATCTTCTATTTCATGATTCAGACGTGCTTGCATATCTTGATAGTCTTCCATTAATTGATCGTAGTTCATATTCCGATTCGTTATTTGCTCTTCAAGTCTAGCAATTTCCGTATCTTTTAAAGCAATCGCTTGTTCAAGTTGATTTCTTTCTTGAGTCAACTTATTAATATGTTCGTCACTATGCTTTAAGCGATCTTTTAAATCCTCAAGATTTTGCTTAAGCAAATCACGGTCACTCATCATCTGATCAACAGCAACAAGTAGGTCTAATGCAATCTTGTCTTTCTTCCGATAATCTTTCGGGGCAGGTTGTGGCATTTGTTCCTGATTTGACTCAAACTGATGTTTTGAGCTTTTCTCGCGTTCGAATATTTTCGCAGCTTGAAATTGGTAGTGTTGATTCACTTTCTCAACAGTACCTTCAGATGTCGCAAATGCAGGTTGCTCCCTTTTTACCGACAAGGATTCTATTAAATTTCTAAAAAATTGACGAATGTTCATTATATTCTCACTCCAGTGAAATATAGGAACTATTTATTATAAAATAGTACTTACATTAAAACTACCATTAAATCGACATTTTCGCAATAAAATTCGATACTTTTATATATTAATAAACAATTTTCGCATTTATTTTTTTAATAAATCTTTTAATTCTATAATTTCTTTTCTTAGTTGACTTACTTCTTTCGCCAAATCATCCTGCTGACCATAATGTTCTTCCATATCAAGCTGTTCAACTTTTTCGAAATTACTAACGATGACACCGACGAATAAGTTAATGACTACAAAAGCTCCAACGATAATAAATGAAACAAAATAAATCCATGCCCAAGGACTCGATTCCATCACAGGCCGCATGACACCACTCGCCCAAGATTCTAATGTAACCATTTGAAAAAGTGTTAATGCCGTATGGAATATCGTTCCAAAATATTCTGGGTTCGTCTCACTAAATAATTCCGTCCCTATTACACTAAAAATATAAAAGATAACTGATAATAAAATCATAATATTTCCTAAAGATGGTAGTGTCATCAGCAATGCATTGACTAGCTTACGTAATGATGGAATAACCGAAATGGTACGGAACACCCTAAAGACACGTAAAATACGAAGAACGATGACATAGCTTGAACCAGTAAAGATATAACTACTGGCAACTATAATAAAATCAAACACATTCCACCCATCTTTGAAAAATGAAAACATTGGTTTTGCTGCAATTAATTTCATCACAATTTCTAAAGTAAAAATAATCAGTATTACGAAGTCAATTTTTATAAACCACTCACTATATTTTGCGTATAGAGGATCGAACGTTTCCATTCCAATTGTAATTGCATTGATTAGAATTAATATTAATATCGCATTTTGAAATCCCTTATTTTCAACTATTTTTAGGCACCGCTGTTGTATCTGTTTCATTAAATTGAATCCCCCGTTTATTATAAATGTCTTTGTCTTTATGCACATGTAGATTATACGTAAAGAAAACGTATTTTATCAATAGATTTATAATGATATCCATGTTAGAATAACTGATGGCAAGAAAATTGATATATCATGTTTTCTAGGGTTCCGCAAAGTTTTTTGGTCTGGTCCGAGAGAAAACACGCAGATATATTGTTATATCATCTGTGACACGGAGGGACAAAAGCCCGGGAGATTTAATATTCCTTGGGGTTTTTTTATTTTTATGGGGAATATTCATTAATGAATATTGGAGTGATGTTCGTGCGCATTGAATGGATAAAATTAATTATCGGAGCCTTTTTCGAAGTCATATGGGTTATTGGCTTGAAGCATGCTAACAGTGTACCGACTTGGGGTATCACTGTTATAGCTATAATTATCAGTTTTTATTTATTAATCGCTGCCGGGGAAAAATTACCTGTTGGGACTGCTTATGCTGTTTTTGTTGGACTTGGTGCAGCTGGAACTGTCATTTCAGATATTTTGCTATTTGATGAACCTTTCAATTTAATAAAAATTGGCTTTATTGCTTTATTACTTGTTGGCGTAATTGGACTTAAATTTGTAACAGATGAACGAGGTGATGAATGATGTATTGGGCATCACTTATTTTAGCTGGATTATTCGAGATGGGTGGAGTTTTAATGATTAACTTTGTCCATCAAAAAAAGAATTGGCAATCACTTCTACTTTTAATCATCTCTTTCACTTTAAGCTTTGTGTTCTTAACGATAGCGATGTCAGAACTCTCTATGAGTGTCGCCTATTCAATCTGGACTGGAATTGGGGCGGCAGGTAGTGCGATTGTAGGCATTATATGGTTTAAAGAAAAAGCAACGTTTCTAAGAATTTTATTTATTTTTATTATTATATCAGCAACGATAGGACTTAAATTTGTAACTTAAAGAGGGTATGCATCATGCCGAAAAACATATGGTTATTAATTATCGGGATGTCCATAAATGTAACTGCTGCTTCATTTATTTGGCCTTTAAATACGATTTACATGCACCAAGAGTTAGGCGAAACGCTAACTTTTGCGGGGATGATTTTGTTATTTAACCAAGGGGCAGCTATTGTTGGAAACCTGGTTGGCGGAACACTTTTTGATAAAATCGGTGGTTATAAAACCGTTTTAGGTGGCGGGTTGTTAACTTTTATTTCAGCGATAATTTTGACCCAGTTCCATACATTAGTTCCTTATTCAATTTTACTTATTTTAATGGGTTTAGGATCAGGGATTATCGTTCCAGCGATGTTTGCTATGGCAGCGTCCGTTTGGCCAGAAGGTGGACGCCGAACATTTAATGCGATTTATGTTGCGCAAAACTTTGGGGTTGCTCTCGGGGCGGCATTAGCTGGTTTTATAGCGCAGATTTCGTTTTCTTATATTTTTTACGCGAACGCAATCCTTTTTGCCATATACTATTTCATCGTTGTACTAACTTATAAAAAAATGGACGAAAAACAAGATTCTCACTCTTATTCAACCGTATTAAGCCAAGGTCTGGGGATTAAAAATAAATCATCATTTATTGCTTTAATGATTTTGAGTAGCGGCTTTTTAGTATGTTGGATAGCTTACTCTCAGTGGACAACAACAATTGCCTCTTACACACAAGATATCGGCATTTCATTAAATCAATATAGCTTGATTTGGACAATCAATGGAATATTAATTATATTAGCCCAACCTTTAGTCAAATTATTTACTAAATTTGTGGAAAGTCCTAAAACACATATTGTTATAGGGAACGCAATTTTTATCGTTTCTTTTATTTATTTAATTGGCGCAGATTCCTTTGCTCATTTTGTTACTGGAATGGTTGTATTGACTATTGGCGAAATGTTAGTTTGGCCAGCCGTTCCAACTATCGCTTCAGATTTAGCACCAAAAGGGCGTTTAGGATTTTACCAAGGCTTTGTTAATAGCACCGGAACAGCTGGAAAGATGATTGGCCCCGTATTCGGTGGGATAATCGCCGACAACTTTCCAATACACATACTGTTCATGACCTTAATTGTTTTACTCGTTATACCTTTCATTTCGATTTGGGTATTAAAAGCCTTTCAGAAAAAAGTCGAACTTCAAACTGAAATAACCTCAAACTAAATTAATGTTTGGGGTTATTTTTTTCGGCCGTCGTGTGCTTCCTATCGGCCGTCCCCTCAATAAATTGGGGACGGCCTCAGTCAACTTTATTTAAGTTACAGCTCTCCCTCTCTAAATCAGGCATTTACAATATCTTTACTTGTTCTTTACACTCCCTTAACAGACATTTGCAATTTCTCATTTTATGATAAACATGTAAGACAAAACAGATTCTATAAGGGGGATTTTTCATGTTTAAAAAGATGTCTAGTATGTCCATTGTAGCTTTATTCGCTTTCCTTCTCGCAATTTTGGTAGCTTGCGGTTCTGGGGATGAAAAGAAACAAGACAGTGACTCACAAGCAAATCAGAAAGAGAAAGAAGAGAACAATGAATCTACGAAACTAGAGGGGAGCGTTGTCATTGATGGCTCAGGAACTGTCTATCCGTTAATGTCTAGACTAGCAGAAGATTATATGATCAATGAACAACAAGGGGTTTCAGTTGAAGTAAGTCGCGCTGGTACGAGTGCTGGTTTCCAAAAGTTTTTAGTAGAGGAAAATGGAACGGACTTTAACGATGCATCCCGTCATATAAAAGATGAAGAACAAGCTTTAGCAGATGAGCTTGGTATCGAAGTGAAAGAACTAAAAGTAGCTCTAGATGGTTTAACTTTTGTTTTACACCCAGATAACGACTGGGCAACTGAATTAACACCTGAACAAATTGTAGATATATTTCTTGGAAACTATGAAACTTGGTCGGATATAAACTCTAACTGGCCAAATGAAAAGATTACTACTTACGGACCTAACGAAAATCATGGAACATATGAATTTTTCTATAAAAATATTTTAGAAAAACAGGACTTAAGAGATGATGTGAATCTTCAGCAAGAATATTCTACTCTAGTAACTCTAGTATCAGAGGATGAACATGCTATAGGATTCTTCGGTTTCGGTTATTACGTCAACAATCTAGATAAATTAGGTGTTGTTCACGTCAACTTCGGAGATGGCCCCGTTGAACCATCTCTTGAAACAATTGCTGAAGACGGTGATTATGCTGGATTTACACGCCCAGTATTTACTTATTTAAATGTGAATCATGCAAAAGAAAAGCCACAAGTATTAGATTATGCTATCTACATTATGAAAAATGTGAATAATTTTGCTGGAGAGACAGGCTTTGCACCAATTCCTGATCAAGAAGCCAAAGCATTGATCGCGGAATTAGAAGCTTTGAAATAATTGAGCTTAGATAAATGGATGAGGGTTAATATAAGCCCTCATCTTCTCTAAGTTTTCAGACTGGAAGGAGCGCTTTAACAAATGGCGTCAAACCATATAGAAGTACATCAATTAATTGCACAGCAAAAAGCCAAAAAAAGCTTATTCAATATATTTGAAAAAATCATTCCAATCATCCTCTTTTTATTTGCAATCATCTCAATTCTTACTACGCTAGGAATCATCTATACACTTTTATCGGAAACCATTGAATTTTTCAAGCGTGTTCCAATTATCGATTTCTTTTCAGGAACTATATTAAAGCCATTAAGCCAGAACCCTGAATTCGGTGTATTGCCACTCATTAACGGGACGATTATTTCTTCTATTATTGCGATGTTAGTTGCAGGCCCCATTGGAATGATGGCCGCAATTTATTTGAGTGAGTACGCATCAGACCGTACGCGGCGCCTATTAAAACCACTGCTAGAGGTTCTGGCGGGTATCCCAACAATTGTTTATGGCTTTTTCGCATTTACATTTGTTACACCACTCATTCGTTCAATTTGGCCAGAAGTGGAAGCAACAAACATTTTAAGTCCAGGAATCGTTATGGGTATCATGATTATTCCAATGATTGCATCATTATCAGAAGATGCGATGAGCTCAGTTCCTAACTCCATGCGTGAAGGGGCATTAGCATTAGGGTCAACTCGATTTGAAGCAACGTTCAAAGTCGTCATACCTGCTGCCTTATCTGGAATTATCGCCTCATTTATTCTTGGCATATCCCGAGCAATTGGAGAGACGATGATTGTCACGATCGCTAGTGGTAGCTCGAAAAACTTCACATTTGATATTACCCAATCTATGCAGACGATGACCGCTTATATCGTTGAAGTCTCAGGGGGAGATGCCCCAGCTGGATCAACGATTTATTATAGCTTATATGCTATCGCTATGACCTTATTTATTTTCACCTTAATTATGAACCTTCTCGCAAGAACCATCTCTCGAAAATTTAGGGAGGAATACTAGCATGAAGAAATTTGAAAGCAAAAATTTTCAAGCTCGAATTAATCGTCGTGTTTATCAAAATAACATGATAAAATACATCTTTTTTCTTGCCACTTTATTTGGACTGATTGTATTAGGTGCACTTATATATCGCGTCGTATCTGAAGGTTGGAATTGGATTGACATTAACTTTATAACTGGATATTTATCAACAAGTCCAGATCGAGCTGGGATTATGGGTGCTATTCTCGGATCCCTTTGGCTCATGGCTGTCGTTGCGCCAGTGACATTATTGATCGGTGCTGGAACGGCGATATTCTTAGAACTTTATTTAAAAAAAGGAAGCGTACAATCTTTTATTCAAATAAATATCTCAAATTTAGCGGGGGTCCCGTCAATCGTTTACGGTATATTAGGACTAACAATATTCGTTCGAGCAATGGAGATGGGGAATATCATTTTGGCTGGTGGACTAACGTTATCCCTACTTGTGCTTCCTATTATTATTGTCGCTGCCCAAGAAGCAATAAAAGCTGTACCACAACACTTAAGTGAAGCATCATACGGTATGGGTGCAACGAAATGGCAAACGATTAAAAACATTATTTTACCGGCTGCGTTACCAGGCATTTTAACAGGTGCGATCCTTGCATTGTCTCGGGCTATCGGCGAAACGGCTCCACTAACAGTCATTGGAATTCCTGCATTACTCATCCCTTTTCCAGAAGGGATTACTGACAAATTCACGGCACTTCCGATGCAAATCTATTATTGGACGATTGATGCTTCACTCGTCGACGAATACGCGAACTTGGCTGCCGCAACGATTATCGTACTACTAATCATGTTGTTTTTACTAAATTCTGTTGCAATTTTTATTCGAAATAAATTCCAACATAGATATTAAACCTTTTAAGGAGTGATAAAATGAGCCTGTCATTAGTTAAGGATCAACCCATTTACCAAAAATCAAAGTCCTCAATAAGTTCAGAGAAAAATATCGTATTTAATACAAAGCAGCTTAATCTCTGGTATGGAGAAACCCACGCTTTAAAAGAGATTGACTTATCTATTTTCGAAAAAGAAATCACGGCAATTATCGGACCTTCTGGGTGTGGAAAATCGACCTACTTAAAAACATTAAATCGTATGGTTGAATTAGTCCCAAATGTTAAGATTTCTGGCGATATTTCATACAACGGAAAAAGCATTTTATCTAAGTCGTTTAAAGTGGAAGAGCTTAGAACACACGTTGGTATGGTTTTTCAAAAGCCTAACCCATTTCCGAAATCAATATATGACAATGTCGCATATGGAGCAAAAATTCACGGCATTCGCAGCAAAAAGATATTAGATGAGATTGTGGAAAAGAGCCTTAAAGGGGCAGCACTTTGGGATGAAGTCAAAGACCGATTAAAAGAAAATGCTTACGGACTATCAGGAGGACAGCAACAAAGACTATGTATCGCAAGAACGCTTGCCATTGAACCGAATGTCATCTTAATGGATGAACCAACTTCTGCATTGGATCCTATTTCAACGTCAAAAATTGAAGAGCTCGTTCAGTCATTAAAAAAAGACTACAGCATTATTATCGTGACACACAATATGCAACAAGCGGCACGGATTTCAGATCGAACGGCTTTTTTCTTAAATGGAGAAGTCATTGAATATGACCAAACCGAGACAATCTTTTCAAACCCAGAACATCATAAAACGGAAGATTATATCACAGGGCGTTTCGGATGATTTTACTGACTCAAATATGAAGATAAAAAGTGAGAGGAGAGCTGGAACTGTGGCAAGAGAAAATTTTGAAGAGAAATTATTACAATTAAAAAACCAAGTCATCCTTATGAGTGAGATGGCAAAAATAGCACTGCATCATTCCATTATGGCCTTGGATAATTCAGATGACTCTCAAGCACAACATGTCATTGAACAAGACCAACAAATTAATGAACTAGAAAATGAAATTAATCATTTTGCAATCTGGTTAATCGCGAAAGAACAGCCAGTTGCAAAAGATTTAAGACATTTAATTGTGACATTAAAGGTATCAAATGATATCGAAAGAATCGGCGATTTAGCCGTTAACATTGCCAAGTCTGTGAGAATCATCGGAAACGAGACGGTTCATCTTGATAAAGAAGAAATAATGAATATCGCTACGATTGTCGATAAAATGATTGACACAGTCATTACTGCTTTTTTCAACGAAGATGTCGACCTTGCTTTAGCAGTCGCTGAAATGGATGATCAAATTGATCGACTTTACGTTTCAACCATTAACAATATGCTTCACTACATGACCCAGCATAAAGATGAGATTAAATCCGTTACTCAGCTAGCCTTTATATGCCGATACTTAGAGAGAGCCGCAGATCACGTCACAAATATATCTGAGAATATCATTTACTTAGTAAAAGGTATGTATATTGATTTAAACAGTTAACCCCCTAATCATATTCATATATACCAATAAAAGAAGCGACTTAGCATTTGGCTAAGCCGCTTCTTTTATTTCACACGTAACTTTTCTAAATATAATTTTTCAATCGTTTCAACATCTGATGTCGTATCTAATGAGAATTTCTCTTTGTATTTCTCATGCCCTTTGCCCGTAATCACAATCCAGTCGCCGTGATTAGCTAATCCAATTGCTTTTTCAATAGCGCGTGTACGGTCTGTTATTATTTCGCAATGCGCCTCATGAACATCTCCACGCAATCTTTTTAACTCTGCATCCATTTCTTCTGGCGAAACACCATTTAAATCATCGAAGGTCAGCACGGTATAATCAGCCATCTCAATACTATTCTTTAACATTAATGGCCTTTTTGAACTATCGCGTTTACCTCGAAAACCAAACACATGAAAAATGCGACGAGCACCACATTCTCTTATAGCATTTAAACAAAAAAAGATTCCTTTAGCCGTATGCGCATAATCGACAACAACTGTTATATTTCCGGGGAAATAGAATATTTCAAATCGACCTGGTATATTTTTTAGTGACGTCAACGCTTTTAAAACTTTGTCTTGTTCTAGATTTAGCATAGATCCAGCTAGCACTGTAACCGCAGCATTATAAAGATTATGTAAGCCAGGCATCGCTAAACATACATCGACAATGTTACCACGATTTATAAAAAAACGATTGTTTACGTCATCAATCATCAAATGTGCAGCCTTTGTTATCCCTACTGACTTTACATTCACTTTTCTTTTCATTAATCGTTGAAATAATACTTCCCCCATTCATCATCAATGTTAACAATTGCCGCTCCATGACTTTTCAGTTTTTCAAAAAGTAAATACTTTGTCTCAAAGTATTTGTTCATATTCTCATGATAATCTAAATGCTCGCCGTCCAAATTCGTAAAAACACACAAATCAAATAACACCCCGTTCACTCGCCCCTGTTGGAGAGCGTGTGAGGAGACTTCAATGATAACGACTTCATCAAGACTTTCCGCTAACATTCTCTGTAAATGAATCGCGCCTGGTGTTGTATTTTGACTCGGCTTGCTTTTACCATTAATTAAATATTCTATTGTTCCAATTAACCCACACGATATTTCGTGCTCTTCTAAAGCAGCTTTGAGCATATAACTAATGGTCGTTTTACCATTCGTCCCAGTGATACCAATAATTTTTTTATTACTTGAAGGATGATTATAAAAAGAACTCGCCAAATGTCCTAACAATTCCTTCGTATTTTCAACTACAATACAAGGAATACGAATAGGTAAAGGCTTCTCAGCAATTACTGCAATGGCACCGCGCCCGATTGACTCTTGTATAAAGTCATGGCCGTCTAATTGATACCCTTTAACAGCAACAAATAAATACCCTTCCTTTACATCACGTGAATTATCAGTGATGCCGGAAAGTGTTAATTGCCCTAATTCTTCTTTATTTTTGTAATGATAATTTATATCGTCAAGCAGCTTGAGAAAATTCATTAGCAAGTCCTCCGAAAGAATTAATAATTATAGTTTTACCACTTTCGAAGGATTGATAAACATTTATTTATTTTTGACAAGCTTCTCAATGAACCCTTTTAAAACATGGATTGTTTGCACACAATCATTCAATGATGACCACTCTTTCGGATTATGACTAATCCCATCCTTACTTTGAGTAAAAAGCATCGCCATTGGAACATAACGCCCTAAAATCATCGCATCATGACCTGCACCACTTGGCAGAAAATATGGCTCGATATTTAATTGATCTCGCACAGCTTCACTAGCCAACTCAACCATTTCACTCGATATTTCAACTGGTGACACATTCATATTTTCTTTAATCATGACTTCCAACTCATGACTTTTTGCGACATCCTTTGCACCTTGCTCAATTAGACTAACCATTTTCTCCTTCCACTCATCTTTTATATCCCTAATATCTACAGTTAGCCGCACTTCACCTGGTATGACATTAACACCATTAGGCATGACATCTACCTTACCAACTGTTGCTACCGCTGATTCACTAACAGTTGGAGGAATATCTTTTACTTTATAAATAAATTCACTCGCACATATTAAAGCATCTTGCCGATCATTCATCGGTGTATTTCCAGCATGACCCGCAACACCTTTAAAAGTGACTTCAAGCCAAGTTGGCCCAGCAATCCCAGTTACAACCCCGACTGGTAGACCTTCTTTTTCTAACCTTTTCCCTTGCTCAATATGAACTTCAACAAAAGCTTCTATTTTAGATAAATCTCGCTTCGCATTTAAAAAACCTTCTGGGGTCAAGCGCACACGTCGAATTACCTCTTCAAAATAATCACCATTGAAATCAACACGTTGTTTTTCCTTCTCAATATTAATTTCGCCTACAACGGATTGACTTCCTAGCAACCCGCCATTAAAGCGCGCACCTTCTTCATCGGAAAAAACGACAACCTCGAACGCCCGCTTCGGCTTATAATTCTCTTCGTTCCAAGCAGACACAACTTCTAAAGCAGCAAGCACTCCTAATGGCCCATCAAAATGACCACCATTAGGCACACTATCTAAATGGGAACCAGATAATACCGCGGAGTCAGACTCAATACCTTCCAACCGGCCAAAAACATTACCTGCTCCGTCCATATTTACGTCGAGTCCTTCTTCTTCCATCCATTTCATGATGAGTCTTTTAGCTTCCAATTCTTCTTGAGAAAAAGAAATACGTTTACACCCGCCACCATTTACCCAGCCTGTTTTCGCTATTTCTGATAATCTTTTAGCAAGTCGCTCGCCACTTACTCCTGAATGACTCAACGACGTATTGTAACCATGTATTAAACGCTCATAAAACTGTTGATAGTTTTCCATTTTAACACTTCCTTCGTTATTTTATTGAAATAAAAAGAAGGGCCACTGTTTATCCAACAAACCCTTCATAAATTCGATCTAATTTTTGTTCAAGTAGTTGCATTTGTACAATACGTGCCTCTCTTAAATATTCTTTCCCTTCGACGAATAAAATTAGCACAGGTACTGTAAAAATATTAAATCTCCCTGCGATTTCAGGCACTTCATCTGCATTAACCTCCCCGAAAGCAATTTCAGGATATTTTGCAAATAAATTTTGAACTTGAGGTTTTAATCCGTGACAGACACTACAATTATTTCTTGAAATATAAATAAATGATAACTGTTGACTTTTCAAATGATGTTCTACTGCTTCTAAGTTATTAAGTGACGTAAATGCTCTCATGATTTTCTCCTTTTAATTATGATTCTTCCGACTTCCCCTTTTCAATATATCGCTTTATTTTTTCTAAATGATCGCCATCTTCTCGCTTCATAATCTTTTCAATTAATGGTCGATAGAAGAAGTTTTTAATGCCTTTTGTTTTAATTTGCCCGACAAAACCAACTTTAGTGCCATTTTGCACGAAAGAAAAAGTGTACTTATAATTTAACAATAGCTTATTTTGCGTACTCTTAATTGCAAAATGCTCATAAGGTACATATTCTGTAACAATCAGCTTATTATCAATATTCATATTGCGAACATGTCGTCTTTCAATGAATTCCGTACCAACTTTTACAGGTCCTTCAGTCACTTTTTCTACTTTTACGATATGTTCAAGGGCATCAGCTGCATATTTATAAGTTGAAAATATTTCAAATACGTCTTCAATGGGGGCATCAATAATTACTTCACTTTTAAATGCCATGATTTCTCCTCCTAAAAGCTTGCATTTTCACATTATTGTACCACAAATAAGAAAAACCACGCCTAATCAATGTGTTGATTAAACGTGATTTATCTTGCAAACATTTCAATAATCTGAATAATAGCAGTGCCTAGTCACATATTTATTTAATAATTGGTTTTAGAACACAATAAAAAAGCTGCCCGGAAAGATATATGCAGCTAACTTTCCAGGGCAACTCGTTATATTGATTAAGCTTTATTCAATTATATTATCGCATGGCTATTACTCACTTTGTTCATATAACTCATCAAAGTGGTGTGCCATCTCAAAATCCAAATCCGTTAGCCCCTGTTTTTCCCATGATGAGATTTTTAATGTGACGACTTTATAATCAATCGCAATATTCGGGTGATGGTTCTTGTCTTCTGCATATTCCGCCACTTTACTCACAAAGGCTACACCTTTTAAATAATCTTTAAACTTATATCGTCTTCTAATCCATTTTTCATCAACGAGTTTCCATTCTGGGAGTTTTCCTAATTCCTCTGTAATTTGTTTATCTGTTAAACGCTCCATGATCAAGCCTCCTCACTCATTAACATATTTATTAATTAATTGCTGATCAATTCCTTTTTTCTTACCTTTTTTTATTAAACGATTCATTAATAATCGGAAAACAGTTGGCATATGTAAGCGCATATCTAACATATCAAGAACGACCGCAAGTTCTTTACGATCATGAGGCACACCTTTTTCATCAACTTTACCATCATTGGCTAAACCAAACAAAATCTTCGTCATCTGTTCCACCTGGTATGCTGGAGTTATTTTCACTCTGTATGTCACTACCTCTTCATCGGAATGATTCACCAAAGAATGATTGACAGCTTTCCCGATTGTTATTGTTTCACCTTGTTTTAACACTTTTTCTTCTACACCTAAATTAACTTTCAGCTCTCCACTAATCACTTCAATTTCTTCTTCATACTGCAAATGATAATGTGGAGACATCCCTTCACCACCGGCAGGCATCGTAAATTCTAACAACTCATACTCGCCATTTGTTTCATTTGACGATTTCAAAAAAGCAACTGTTTCACCTGTTATATTATTTTTTAAATAATTCGTTTTAGCCGTTTCCACAAAAACACCTCCACTAATCATTAAATTCAATGTGAGTAGAGGTTAATCCTGCACAACCAAATATATTATCTTATCTTTCTTAGTAGACTTTGATAAAGGTCTTTCGTGTCAGTTTCATTTCCTCTATTTAAAATGATATACTCATCACCCATTGAAACGTATAAATACGGTTTATAGCCCTTTCTTACAAATAATATACCCTTTCCATAAGGCTCTTCTAGTCGAAATTTCCCTTTTAATAAATCCGATGTTGCAAAGCCATTTGATTTATATTCGACTTCAGGCAATTCATCTAATAGCTGCACTTCCTCGATATCCTCAAGGCTCCACTCAATACCATACATTCCCGATATTTCAAGCATGTCATCTGTAACGGTCACTTCATTGTCCATGTAACCGTAAACAAAAAGCACGCCTATAAAAATAAACGTTCCAATAAAGATAGACCCAAATAGCCATCTCGTCTTCTTACGTTTATGCGGAACCTCATACTTCGTTAAATACATAATACCGATAAAAAAATGAAGGATAAACACGCCGATACCAATCCCGATACCATAAGGGATATTAAATACTACTAACAAAAATGTTAGAACTAGAAGATAAAAAGATTGTATTAAAAAATTCCCCATCCTGTCTATGAATCCATTTTCAATTAAATAGTTTCGTTCTTCTTCTGGCCGATTATAAAATCCAGAAATCAGACTGTATTCTTTTTTCTTAACGATTAAATATGTAATACCTCCATGAATGAGCATCGTCCAACCCATGACGATAATAAAAATGATCATTCCTTTTGACATTTAACAGCACCTCTTGTCTGTAAACTACTATATAATACGTACAAGGAAATAGAAATGTTTCAAATGTCTATAACCAATTGCTCATCTGTAATCATAGTATAACTTCCGATCACCTAAATATTTGATTTTTCCTTTATTCACTGCCTTTTCCCAGCTTAATATCGTTAACTCCGTTAAGGCTTTTTGCTCATCAATCGAGCGCGATCTATTTCTTGATAACTTCTTGCCTTCCTCACTTCTTAAAAGACAACGGCTAACATTAGCCCGTTTTTCCTCAATAACTTTATTGATTTGAGACAACTTAATTTCTCTCATCCGAATCTCTCCTCTTACCATATATTATATATTTTAACCATAACTCCTGCTACTTATAGTCAAAACAAAAGACTACCCTATTCGGATAGCCTCGATCACTATATCTTTTTATTTAAATATTTCATCCAATTTTCTTTGTTTAATGGTTTGCTGAAATAATACCCTTGGAAAATTTCACAACCATAACTTTCAATAATCTCTAAATGCTCCTCTTGCTCAATTCCTTCTGCGACTACATCTAGTTCTAAATCTTTACCCAACTGAATTATTGTCTTACATATGCGTTGGTCAATTTGATTGTCTTGCACATCATGAACAAACGTCTGGTCAAGTTTAATCGTATCTACAGGTAAATGCTTTAAATAATTGAGTGATGAATAATTCGTACCAAAGTCATCAATTGAAATTCGAACGCCTAAATTTTTTAATTGAGCAATATTAATCGCAACTTCATCTAGGTTCTCTATTAATGACGTTTCAGTTATTTCTAATGATAGATATTCTGGCTTGAAATTCGTTATACTCATTATTTTTTCCATACGTCTCACATAGTCTTCTTGAGAAATATGCTGTGCAGATACATTGATAGATAAGACTAACTTTCGACCCGTCTCATCCATTATTAGCTTCATATCCTTCATTGCCTTATAACTAATCACTTCGTCCAACTGGTTGATTAGACCGTGACGTTCAGCCGCACCAATAAAATAATATGGAGATATAATCCCGTCCTCTGGATGATCCCAACGAGCAAGTGCCTCCACCCCATATACATCTTGATTCCCACCAAAAATAATTGGTTGATAATACGGAACAAATTCTGAACGATCAATCCCCTCTCGAATTGATTTAATAAACTTATTATCAGAACGATTACGATCCTTACTAATATCATTTGAGTCAACTAAAGGAAAAGCATTATCTAACATAACAGGATCAATCTCAGTTTGACGATAACTCGAAATAACAAGTCCAATTAAATTATTAAACGCTTGTATCGTTTCAATCTCTTTCTCAGACGGTTGCTGAACCTTTTTAGAATACATAGCAAATGTCGCCAATACCTTCTTATTACTAGGAGCAAAAATAGGAACAGACCAACAAGACTTCAAACCCATTGATTGAAAAACATCACGATAAAGATCCCAATTCGGGTCTTTGTCTATATTCTCTGTAATCACAAGTTCCTTCCTCACAACTGCAGCCCCGCAAGAACCAAGACCATCCTCAATTTTTATATTTTTAATCTCGTTCAAAACATCACAAGGCATACTATGAGCCACACTATCAACAAAAGCCGTTCCATTATCATTTAATATCATAATCGTACAATACGTATCGTTCATTTTCCCCTCAAAAAATTTAAGCGCTTGTACTAAAACGAATTTAAGAGGCACGCCCTCACTTATGTACTGGGTAATAAACTGATATCCTTCTACAAACTCCTCTGCACTTAAAACTCTTTGATTTATTGTTCCGTTTGCCATTTAACGGGCCTCCTTTCAATTACAAAATTCGACAGCAATATTTAAAAAAATAATAGGCTTAATGAATTCTATTAAACCTATGAATCTCAAAAAACGAGAAATATGATATAATTCATAGAAGATTTAAAAAAATTGCTACCAATAAACTTTTATTGGTAGCCTAATGAGGTTATAGGGTATCGTCATAAAATTAATGATAATTTGTTAAAAATTAATCCATTGAACCGATATCTTTATGGCCACCTTTTTTAGCCATAAGGTCAACTTGTCCAGCTAGATCTAAGTCGCCTTCAGCAGTGTGTGAGAAATTTAATCCTACTGTGATTAAGAAAATCGCTAGTGCACCTACTAAATACTTTTTCATAGATTAACACCTCCATTAATGATTTAAATGTATAATATCACGTTTGCAAGAGTCGTGTAATCGCGATTACAGGCGATTACAGCCGAAAAAACCCTGTTTTCTTTCATTTTTCTTCGTTTTTCTAAAAAAATATAAACATTGGAATATTTTTTTATAGATTTTACCAAATAGAGGAGGGTCCTAATTGGAAGAACACCTTGAAGAGATTGGAAAACGTATCTATGAACTTAGAAAGCATTTAAATATGACGCAGAAAGAGCTTTGCGAGGGGATCTGCACCCAAGCATACATAAGTAAAATAGAAAACGGTTCATTAGCAATAGCAGCAGATATCTTATTTAAAATAGCAAATAGATTAGGTGTAGATATTAACTACTTTTACGATACTACAGAAATAGATAGAATAGATTACCTAAGGGAAGTAGAATATCAGGCTAGAGATTTCGTTGATAAAACAGATTTTATTTCTCTCCAAGAACTAATCAAAAAAGAAGAAAAAACACCTTTAATGAATAATCGCAAATTTAAACAATTTATTTTATGGCATAAGGCACTGTGCGAACGTCATATTAACTTGGATATTAAACAATCCTTGCAATACTTGGATGAGGCCTTAGCTTTGTCCGATACTTCTAACAGGCTATACTCAGAGCGTGAGATAGAAATCTTAGTTAATAAAGCTAACATTTATGTTGATTTAGATCAAAATAAAAAAGCACTTGAAATATATAATCATATTGTGAAAATGACAAGGAAAATTCCTTACTTTTCAAATCACAGAGTAAAAGTAAATTTATATTACAACTTGGCTAGATTACACTTATTTTCAGATAATCTATACGAGTCAATTAAATATGGAAAGATTGGTATAAATATATGCAGGAAAACTCAAACGATGTATGGTTTAGGCCATTTGCACTTTATACTGGGTCGAGCCTATGAGGATATGAACAAATATGACCAAGCATTAGAAAACTTCAGAAAAGCAAAGTTCATTTTTGAACTAACTGAAAATGAAAGTTTATCTACAAAAACATTATACAACATTCAAGATGTTGAAAATAGTATGAATAATGAGGCAATCCAAAAATAAGTAAAACCGCCTATATAATAATGAACTCAATAGTTAATTTATACTCTGATTTATGGGATACAATACCATTTTCGGTTATATTTATTGTTAGGTGAATGTTGTTAAACTTATCATCTATTATAAATCAAGCTGTTCGTGAGAATTTTGTTGTTCAAAGTTTAGTATTAATTGTTCTAACTAAAGGGGTTTTTGTTTAAACTTTCTAGATACCACTTGTAGTTACTGAGTATTTTTATATAAACAAGATTTGAAGTAGAGGAGAATGATTTCCTTCACCATATGAAGACGAACTTCTCCTCAATATTAATTAAGATCTTTATCTAATAATCGATAATATACAATCCAACTCACATTAATCACTTTCACCCCTTATCTAAGCATACTTTCTTTTGACTCCAAATTTATTTTCCTACCTTCAATTGCATAAATTTTCAAAAAACATTACAATTTTATTAAATGTATGACGCATATTATTTAATAAAGGAAGTGATTAAATGAACCGCAATCAGGCAATCGGCAGTGTCATTCCTGGGGGATTAATTCTTGGAATGGGAGTTGGAATGTTATTTGACAAGACAAGTGCTGGGCTGTTTATTGGTCTTGGACTTGGCATGCTTTTATATGGATTTCTTGGCGCTGTATTTAAAGTAAAATAATCTATAATGGAGTGTTTATCCTGTGTGGCAGCAAAGGCTAATTGAAACGAAGCGTGGAACATTTGAAGTGTTCGTCAATGGCGATGGTGACCCTCTTTGTGTGACGCATCTGTACAGTGAGTTTAATGAGTTGGGGAATTATTTTGCAGATATGTTTTTGGATCAGTTCAAAGTTTTCTTAGTAAATTTAACAGGTGCAGGGAATTCTGATCAGGAATCGACTGAGGATGAGCTTAGTATGGTTTCCTCTTGTCTTGATTTAGAGGCTATTCGTGAGGCATTAGGTTTTGAACAATGGGCGTTTGCCGGTCATTCTACTGGTGGTATGTTAGGGCTTGTCTATTCCATTCACCACCCGACATCTTTAAATAAGGTACTTATTGGTGGTGCAGCCGCTTCTTATGAGTATATGAATCATGCTGGCAGTATTTATTGTCGAGATAATCCGCACAATACAAGATTAAGAGAACTATTAGGAATCATTAAGTCTCCTGAATCCAGTCGTGATGAGCGACGAAAGGCTGGGCGTGAATGGGCGGAAATGTCGCTTTATCGACCTGAAAAATTTGATGAGTATTATGCTAAGCCTAGCAGCGGACGTACGGTTTCAAAACGCCTTGATTATTATTCTTATAAAGAGCTACCAAACTATGATTTAAGGGAGCAATTAAAAAGTGTTCAAGTCCCTATTTTTGTTTACGGAGGTTTGTATGACGCACAATGCCCGTATGACTTCACTATAGAAATTGATCAACTTCTGCCAAACTCTCATTTGTATCCTTTTCACGAGAGTAATCATAATCCTTTTATTGAAGAAAAAGATAAGTTTTATCAAATGGTAAATGATTTCAAATCATTAACAAACGCTCACTAACTCCTGTCTATGAGCGTTTGTTAATATAATTCTTCTAAATAAGTTAATTCTGGGCCATAACCTGTACGATCATATTTATGTTCACCGTCATTGATGTATTCTCCATCAGCTATTCTACTAAACTTTATTTTTACTTTTACCTGTACCCGCCAGTCTGTATTGTAATATGGGGCTAAAAACTCCGTCTCGTTTTTTATAAAGTCTCCATCGTTTGCATCTAATATCGTATAAATTTCACCGAAAATTTCACCTGTTGTTATATTAGCTATGTAGCTCTTTAAATATTGTTTAAATATGGGTCGGCTATTAATTTCATTTGGTAACACATGATTTAAAGCCATAATATATGCTTGATTGTTTCCGTAACCAGCGTTTTTGTATGCTTCGTGCTTGTCATCTACCAAATCGCCAACCTTATCAATCCCTAAATCGATAAAATCTGGCTGTAAAATGAACCAACTATCATAGTCTTTTATAGCATCATTCGTCTTTTCAACATAAACATGTGTCGCAGTATAGGCAGCCTGTTCTGCCACATTTGAAGCATGTGCCCCTATCACGAATGCTCTTCCTATATTCATCACGATTAAGAAAATGACCCCGACAATACTTAATGTTCCGATGAGAAAAAACACAGCGTTTCCTCGTTCATTTCGTAAATACGTCATGGCGTTAACACTCTACTCGTTATAGATTCGTTCAATGAGATGGACGTACTAGGCTTCCATTTGTCTGGGACGAAAATAAGTGGATGGCTCGCTTCTAATTTCAACTTAAATTTACCAGCACCAAGTGCCTCAACATTAGAATCTTTAAATACTAACACTGTCGTCCCCCCGATGATTTCTATTATTGTATTCTCTGCTTCGACTTTATCCTCAGTAAGAGCATACACCTTCGCCCCTTCATTCGCAGCCGTCTTCAGCGTGTAAATAGCATAACCCGACGCCACAACTTGCCAAAGAATAATAAACAATAAAAAGAAAAAAGGGAGAATTCCAAGAAATTCAATGCTTAACGCACCGTCTTCATTTTGAACGCGCTTAAAAATTTTTCTCATGCGACTCGCTCCATCTCATTAACTTCATCTAGCTTATTAATTTTGTACTGCAAATACCATATATGAAAGAAAAAGAGCAAATACTTATTCAAATAAAGGTCTTCATACTCCCGTTCTAACAACTCTTTTACGCGAAAGATTGAGTAATATAAAAGGGCAATGAATAAATAAGTTAAAACAATATTAAATGATTCCATATATGCTAGACCATAAGGGGTAAAAATGAATCCACCAACAAATAAGTGTAAAAAAGATAACAATAAAAATGCAGTACAGACTACCCACCACTTGAAAGGAATATAGTGATTTTTCTCTTGTTTAAACGCTTCTTTATTTCTTAAAAACCAAAAGCCAATATACACAGCGACAGTTACAATGGATAAAAGAACGACTAAATACATATTTCTTTTAGGTAATTGGATGCTCGCACCTTCTTGAATCATAAGAACCTCCTCGAGTCAGTCTCGACATTAACATAGCGCATCGTTAAATAAAAAATTAATATTGGATAAGTAAACGCGTTAATGATTGCCCTTGCGACTCCATAGACGTAAAAATTGCTCTCAACATTTTCGAATGCTAGAATCATAACGGACAAGGCGAAAACTTGTAAACTTGCATTAACTAGAAAATCAAGGAGTAAAAATATATTCTCATCTCTAAAAACTTTGCCAACTTGTCTAAACATATCGCCCATTTTTTTCTTGGTTAACGAAAAAAGGAACTAATAGAATAATAGAAAAACAGATAAACGTCGGAATGAAAAGTAACCCTGTTCCTAGTATTCCAATGATGTATAAAGGAATCGTAATAAATACAATAAGCCCAAAGTGTCGGATGAATTCCATACATAATTCCCAGACCGATGCTTCTTCCCCATCCATTAAATCTGTGACTGCGATTTTTTTAAATGTTGGAATGAGCAACGTAAAGTTGACGACAATTAGGAAAAGGGCGTATAAACTTGGATATTGATCTTCTGCTAAGTTTTCATATAAATAGAACGTTGCAAAATAGTTAAATAACGTTAAAGGAATGATTAAAATAGTACTTAGCAGCAAAATTTTCAAAAAATATTGATTGTAAATTCGAAAACTATCTTTAATCATAGGCTTCTCTCTCGCTTCTTTTCAAAATTGAAACTACAACAAGCGCTGTAATCATTGTCACTAATACGCTTGATGCTAGATTATTATTTATTAACTCTGGAAACTCAAAGACCGGTAGTTTATGAACGTACACAGAAAATAATAAGTTTATAAGTGTAACCACTATTGCCCCAAGAAATGCCGCAGTGTATGGCGTTTTTCGGTTTAATAATGGGGCTAAAATACCGATACCTACATATGAGACAAGGAAGTTAATAATTATTAGCCCTTCTACAGATTGAAATTCAAAAAATCCTATTAAAAAAGAGAATACAATTGTAATAAGTAAAGAGATTCCAACAGCTTCAATAAATTTTTTTGTATTAAACATCACGTTCCTCCAAGCTAACTAATTTGTATTCCGTTTTTTCCACATCCTCTGGCTTAATGAGCATGATAGGTGCAAAAAAGAGTAGGATAGTTCCAACAGCAAAAATGGCAGTACTCCCCAATAACCCTAAGTTATTCACTTGGTCATAAGCTGCTAACGACACAATCCAAATAAACGTTCCATAGAAGAAAATCATGATCAAAACGAAGATAAACACTTTACCAAAGAACCCGTATTTATATGGTGTTTTTATAAAGTTCAGTAATTTTTCTTTGAACAAATGCGTTGGTAACGTTAATAAGGCTAATAGTGCGACTACTAACCATATATAATTAGTTCCAGCTAAGGTTCGGAATATAGGGATACAAGTGTATAGAGCAAGTGTCATCATCATCACATAACTACCTAAAGAGAAATATCGTTTGCTATTGTTCTGGTGGATCTTCCAAAATATAAAAATTAATACTGAACCAATTGTGGCGAGTGCTAGGTTAATGATTAGGTAGTTAAGGCTTTCTTCAGGGATGACACTTGTTATTGCACCTAATAAAAATAGTAAAAACGTGATGGACCCCCATTTGCTTTTATTAAAAGTCACGACTTCATTTTTTCTCATTTAATCACCATCTCATTTGCTTAAACTTTAATAACAGCTTTAGTTTCCAAATATACTACCTATTCCATTAAATACTGACTTAATCCCATCTCCAGCTTTTTTGGCAAGGGAAACTGCACCGTCATAAACTTTTTTAGCTCCTTTTTTAATTCCTTCCTTCATTCTTCTACCCGTATTTGTACCGTTAAAGAAATACGTTGTTGCTAGACCACCGATGAGTCCTGCAGCAGCACCTACTATATCCAAGGGGTGTAGGCAGAGAACTAATGACTGATGAGGATCATATTTTCTTGTTCATTATTTGTTGATTAAAAATTAGGACTAAGAAACGAAATATTAAAAATTATTAATAGTTTTATAGTTTTATTTTACTGTATCTAATGAATTATTTTTTCGATAACTTTTGATAATTTACGCAAGGGGACTTAATAATGATTGAATCAAAGAAACGTGCTTTTATTTTTTTATTGTATAACACTTAGTGCCAATCATTCTCGATCCATCTAGCCCACCTCCTAAAACACTCATATGCCGGGCCTTAGGATTTTATTATCGCTAGTGTAACAAAGCTAGATAAATTTACCATCATGCTTTTTTACTAGCCAGGTTGAAGCTTTTGTCGAATTAGGACCTTTGACATATGCTTAACTGCTATACGTGGGTTTGGAAGTCAAAAATAGTAAATTTGAGTGTAGAACCTTTCAATTTTTCTTCATCTATATCCAATTCAATCTGCAAATCTTCCCCCTCAATCTGCAAAAATTAGATGCTAATTTGCCAAAAATCAATTTTAATCAGCCAATTTTCAAAATCTACCGATGATGTTTAATATTTTGTGTAAGGTTCTCTAGACAAATTAAAAAGGACAGAGTATTCTCAAGTTAAAACTACCAAATCTTAACAAAGGAGAATATCTGTCCTATGAAAATTTTAACTGAAGAATTAGATTTAAACAAGATTTTAGGAGAATCTGTTATTACATTAATTCAGGAAAAGATTGAACTTTTTCTTCGTCAAGAAATTGAAGCCTTTCTTAACGATCATACAGATAGCGGTTCAAAGAACGGCTATTATTCTCGTTCACTTCAAACAAAATTTGGAACAATAGACAAACTTAAAGTGCCTAGAGATCGTGAAGGTGATTTTCAAACAAATTTGTTCCAACCTTATGCCCGTAGGGATTCTTTTCTTGAAGAATCAATTATTGCATTATACCAAACAGGTACTAGCACGCAAAACATCGCTAAATTTATTGAAAAGCTTATAGGAAAATCTTATTCTCCAGCCACTATTTCTAATGTAACTAACGTTGTTTTGGATGATATTTATCAGTGGCAGAAACGACCAGTAGATGAAACATTCTTAGCTTTATATCTTGATGGTATCCATATCAAAGTACGGCGGGATGATGTAGATACCGAAGCTGTTTATGTCGTTTTAGGTTTGCGTTTTGACGGTTCTAGAGAGGTATTGGGATTTTATATTGGTGGTCGCGAAACTTCTAATGGGTGGAAGGAAATTTTATTAGATTTAAAAAAGCGTGGCTTGAAGTTTGTCGATGTAGGTATCTTTGATGGTTTAAGTGGGTTAGAAGAATCCTTTAAAACTGTATTTCCACTAGCCAAAGTACAGCGTTGCGTGGTTCATAAAATGCGTAATTTACTTAATAAAGTTCGTAAAAAAGATCAATCGGAGATTGCCCATGATTTTAAGGCTATCTATAATGCCGAGAACCGTTCACAAGCTAAAATAGCCTTTAAACAATGCAAAGAAAAATGGGAAAACAAGTATCGCCGTGAAGTTAATTCATGGGAAGAAGATTTAGATGTATTATTAACGTTTTATGATTACCCGGTCCCAATTCGTAAATATGTTTATACAACTAACATAATAGAGCGTTTGAATAAAGAAATTCGAAAAAGACTTAAGACGATGAACAGTCTTCCTTCGATTGATGCTGCGGATAAAATTATCTATTTACAATTAAAAGAGTATAATCAAAAAGGGCACACAAGAGGATCCTTACCGGGATTTCCTGGAGCACAAAAAGACTTGGAAGATATTAAAAATAAATTACTACAGAAAGATTTCTAACTAAGACTTCCTCAGGTTTTTAAAGTATTTTAGCTGATACACCTGTTAAGTCAAGCCAAATACGCTTGACTTAACAGGTGAAAATCAGCTTTTTGGTCAGCAACCTGATGAAGGTCATTCTATAGCCTTGAAAGGCTAATAAAATACATTTTAACTTGAGAAATACTCTCTGCACAGTTTACACAAAATTCTTGACACTACCAATCTACCTGCCAAAAAGTGAATTCTATCTGCCAAAAGTAAATTTTAATCTGCAAATAACATCTCCTATCTGCAAATGGGATAAAAGACTTCCAAAACGCAAAAAAGCCCTAATCCTAAGATTAGAGCTCCTAACGTGTGATTGTTTATTTCCCGAAGCCTTCCGGCATGACGACAGCGACGACTTCGCCTTTCACGACGACGTCTTCTCCAGCGTAAAGATCGACGTGTACGGTATATTTTTTAGGGTGAACTTCTTCCACTGTTCCCACCGCTTTTAATGGTACACCTTGTGGGGTTGGTTTAAGAAACTTCACTTCTAGAGATGCGGTGACAAAACGTGGTGGTGCAACCCCGTCGCCTGGTTCGTGTCCATTTTTTCTGTGTAAATATAGTGATGCTGAACCTGTTCCGTGGCAGTCAATCATGGATGCGATTAATCCTCCGTAAACGAAGCCTGGAACGGCGGTATGTTCAGGTTTTGGTGTATATACAGTTATGGTCTGATCACCGTCCCACCCTGTACGGAAATGGTGTCCGGATTCATTCAAGCTTCCGCATCCATAACAATGGGAAAAGTCATCAGCATAATCGTCTTGTATTGCGTGTTTTAATTGTTCATTCATTTTATCCACCTACTTCTTTCTATTAATTATTGGTAAGATGATGTGTGATGAATATTTTTCATCATGATAAACTGTTTGATTGGCAATCTTCATTTCTGTTGTTTTACCTAAAGGGGCGCCTGTATTTAGATTCCGATCATATTTCGGAAAGGCGCTTGATGATATCTCAACTCTTATTTTATGACCTCGTTTAAAAACGTGAGATGTGTTCCAGCAGTCTACTGTTAATTGGTAGATTTCACCTGGCTCCATTAACTGCTGCTTGTCCATCCCATTTCGGAAGCGCCCTCTTACAAATCCATCTGTTAAACGTTGCGCATACCCATTTGGATGGACGTCTAATAATTTCACTGTAAAATCAGTATCTAAAGCATCCGTTGAGACGAATAGCTCTGCCTTGATTGGTCCTGTTACTTCAACATCGTCTTGTAACTCTTGTGTTGTGTAGACGAGTATATCATCTCGACGCTCAATCGATGAATAATCATCAGGTCCACCGATTTGTGCTGAAACCATTTCTGTAATGAAAGGAACAGGGTTTGCTGGGTCATAAGAAAATTTGTCCGGTGGTTCAGATGTGTTCGGTTTTGAACTGTTTAAAACACCATCACCGAATCGACTGTTTGCCTTTCCTTCGCTATGAAAATAAAAAGGTGTCCACTCTGTGTTTGGCAGTGGCCAAGATGTTTCAAGATGCCACTTATTTTCACCCATGACGAAAATTTCAACAGGGTCTTTTTGGTCAAAACCGTTATGAACATCTTTCAAATAATAATCAAGAAAACGGTGAATATATCCATTTAGATCGATTAATGAGTCTGGTCCAAAATCGAAATCTCCTAATTTCGTTGATGTATTAACCGAATGTGGCCATGGCCCCATGAGTAAATGTTGATCCTTTTTCCCTGCTTCGACCATACCTCGGTAGTTTAACGGGGTTCCGATTTGTTCATCATCGTACCAACCAGATATGTGTAACACAGGTAAGTCAATCTCGTCAAAACGATTCTGGTACGACATTTCTTCCCAATATGAATCATATTGTGGATGCTCGATTTCTTCGCGCCATGCTTCAGAGTACCAACCTGTTTCTGTGTCCATTTCAATGTATGGCAAATGCCAATAAACTTTTTCCCAATCTACTAAACTGACATCTTGCATCATTCGACCTCTTGTCATATAAAGCCAGCACAAATGCATCGGACTTGGAAGCCCAGTCGGCCATTCGACAAAAGGATCTGATGGTGTCACTAGTGGTACCATCGCTTTTAAAGCTTTAGGTTGATGAAGTGCTGTTAACCATTGGATACGCGCTAAGTATGAACCGCCAAGTGTTGCGACTTTTCCGTTACACCAGGGCTCGCTCGCAACCCACTCGATGGAGTCGAATCCATCCATTCCTTCATTTCTATATGGAACGAAATGGCCATCAGAATCCCCACGACCCCGAACGTCTATGTTTACAACAGCATATTCATGTTTAGCAAAATAAAGGCCCTGCTCGTGCTCCTTTTTGCGTGTTTTACCATATGGCGTTCTCACGACAATGGCAGGATATGTTCCTTCTTTTTCTGGCAAATATAAATCTGCAGAGAGTAGCACGCCATCTCGCATTGGGATTTTAATATCTCTTTTAATCTTTACATCCATCTCGATTCCCCCTTGTTAAGAAGTTTCGTGATATTTAATTAAAATTCCTTCAATTTATTAAATTATAAAGCCAGTAGAATTCACATGTTTCTACTGGCTTTATAGTTTAGTACCCATCCATTAAGGTTGGGTAAGCGGTTACTATTAAGGTTCTTTTGATTGACTTAATCTAACTCTAATTCGTTACCTTCAGGCATACTAGACATTAATATATTCTTCATTCGACTGATTAACCCTTTTATTTAGGGTAAAATACATAAAAAAGCTAGGATTCAAAATCATATCCTAGCTTTGCTTATTAACAGAACGTATCTTTTATTTTTGGGACAGATAAGCCGAATAACGGGCGAAGATATAGAGCGATAAACGTACCTGCCATGGCGAGAATTCCCCAAATGTATCCGTGTAAACTAAATGATGCAATGCCGCCGAAGTATGCACCAATATTACATCCGAAAGCAAGTCGTGCGCCATACCCCATGAGTAAGCCACCAATAATTGCTGCCATCACGTTCCCTTTTGTCATTTTTGATAGTTTAAATAAACCGCCTGCAGCTGAAGCGAGAAAGGCACCTAATATGACACCTATATTCAATACTGTTGTTGAATCGGTAAAAATAGATGCTTCCAATGCTTGTGCCTTAGCTCCTTGCCAGTAACCCCAGCTCGCAACATCAAATCCAATAAAGTTAGCCGCCTTCGAGCCCCAAAGTGCAAACGCTGAAGTAACCCCCCACGGTGTCCCTCTCGTCATTAAAGTAAGAGCATTTAATACTGCTAGAACAATCGCAGCTGCAAATAACGGCCAAGAGCCACGGAAAATTCTTCTCCATCCACGCTCAGTCGGAAGTTCCTTCATGCGTGGTGGTTGTTTTTTCTTCTCAACTACTAATGTGATCCATGCGATTAGTCCAAAAAGAGCGATGGATACTGCCCATGCACCAAAATAGCCAAATCCAGTAGAAGTCGCTAAAGATATTGGTTCAAAGCTTGGCATTTCTTCCGTCCAAAACGGTAAGTGGTAAGCCCCAATTGTTGAACCGACAATAAAGAATAGTAACGTCACAAACATGACAGAACGTCCTCCACCGACAGCATAAAGTGTACCAGATGCACAGCCATTCCCAAGTTGCATACCAATACCAAACATAAATGATCCAACGATTAAACTAATTCCAACTGGCGCAACATAGCCTGAAGCACCTGTTCCGAAAAATGAAACACCATACGCTAGAATCGGCGCAAATAGAGTAACCGCAACTGCGAGCATTAACATATGTGATCTTAACGCTTGCCCGTTACCGACTGACGTAAATCTTCGAAAGGCAGAAGTAAAGCCAAATCGAGCATGAAATAATGTGTAACCTAACAAAATGCCAAGAACAAGTAAGACTGGTTGCATCGCCTGTTGCGTCATCATGAGATATACCATTAAGATAGCTGAAACAAGTAAGCCACCAATAATTAATTTAGTTTGTGGTTTATTTAATCCTGCACGTTTTTGTGCAGATGTTTTCGTCATTGTTGTTGTCTGAACCATCGTTGTCAACTTAAACTCTCCTTTTCCTATGAATTTACTCGGAATTAATTACATGTAATATCATACGCACTTTTTCACATTTCGTCAATTGAAAAATCTAGAAAAATAAAAACTCCGCACTTGCGGAATAATCCAGCAAACACGGAGTCTTATTACCATTATTTGATCTGACTAAATTCATAGGTTTCATTCCAACTTCGGCCACCATCTATCGTTTGATACAATATTGGCTGATTTTCTCCCCCTGACGTTATTAGCCAACCGACTTGTTCATTTAGAAATGAATATTTGAGTGGACTGTATCCCGCAAATTTCTGATCACTCACCTGCCAAGTATTACCACTATCATTAGTCCACCCTACCCCATTTGTATCCTCACATGCAGGGCAGTAGCCACCTAGAATGGCTGTCGTATCACTTAATACATGAAGCTCACCTTGCCTTAATGCATCATTTGAATAACCTTTCTCAACAATTTCACTTTCCGAGTCAGGAGAAATATTTAGAGGGTCAAACAAATGATTCACTATCGAAACCCAGTTATCCCCATCATTCTTTGTATGAATTAAGGTGTAGGCTGTTTTTTGCATGGCACTGTCTCCTTCTAATAACACCCAAACAGAGTCTTGGCTAGTCGAACGGATAATGGTGTTAAATACAGGAGACTGTGAGTGAAAGGTTGTTTTTATCTCCCAAGTTTCACCACCATTTTCTGTTTTGGCAACGATTATCTCATTACCATCATACTGAATAGCCCAGCCGACTTGTTTATTTAAAAAGTAAGGATAGTTGACGGTATGTTCAGGTATAGATAAAGTGTTCCACGTATTCCCTCCGTCACTTGTATAGTAATTTGCTATAAACCCTTCCTGCTCTGATATAAAATGCATGAAACCTTCATCTCTTTCATAATAAACATCTTTAAAATTCAAATTCGATACAACGGTCCAGTTTTCTCCACCATCAGCAGTCTTTATCAAATTTTTCGTACCCTGTTCTCTCACATAAGTAATCGCATATACGACCTCTTCATTAACTACTTCTATTTGATATATCTCATCTGTTTTATATTTTATTTCCCAGTCACTTCCACCATTTTCTGTTTTCATTAGATGCCCAGATATACTAACCCACCCTATCTGTTCATTGAAAAAATCGATTGAGCTTGCTCTAAATATTTCTACCTCTTCAGTTGCCACTAGTAGATTAATCTCTTCTCGATCAAAGAAACTACCAAGCGTTGATTCAGGTAATAATTGATACAATTTATCATCCTCAATCCATAAACTAGTTACAGAAATAACAAATATAACAAGTGCCATTATAGTCAATACCATTGGTCCGATTGATCGGTTAATCAACCTTTTTCTTCGGATGCGCTCAAGAACTTGCTCTTTACTTGAATGACTTATTCCCTTATTAGTAAAAACGTGTTGTTTTAACGCTTCTTTAATCTTCAGTTCGTCCATGTTCGGCCACCTCCTCAACAAGTTCTTTTAACATATGCCTCGCCCGTCTCATTCTAGTTCTAACCGTTCGTTCATTTACTTTTAGTGTTGAAGCAATATCTTTCGTTTTAAGTTCATTGTAGTAATATAAAATAATTACTTCTCGATATTTAACGGGTAAAGACATAATAGCTTCTGCTAGTTGTTGTTGCTCATCACGTTGAATTAAGTGGGTTTCAACCTTATTTTGTTCGTCATACTTTTTAGTATTTGGTAAACCGACTGTAACTTTTTTATTGGAAAAACGTTTTAATTCGTCTTTACATTTATTAATGGTAATACGGTACAACCAAGTTTTAATTGTCGATTCACCTTTAAATGTTCTTAGCTTTTTAAAACAAATGACAAATACATCTTGTACGATATCTTCAGCTTGACCCCAATCTTTCATATAAGAATACGCTAAATGCTTGAGTTCTAAATGATACGTTTCCATTAAAGTCCTAATAACGAATTCTCGGTCTTCCTTAAGTAGCCACTTATATTCACTTTCTCGTCTTCTTTCAACTGAATCCATCTTCTTACCCCTTAAAAAATTTCCTTTAACTTTTGACGACACACCCGTCATATTTGTTTCAAATAGTAATCAAAAAAACGCCTAGTTCAAATGACTAAGCGCTCACGTATTTTAATCTTTTATTTTTCAATTTGTTTTGAAGCATAATCTATAATCCCCATCGCACAAACTTGTAAGTCAACGGTTAAATAATTATAAATGTCATGCGTTCTTGGAATATTATGTTCTTCTAAATACGCTCCAACCATTTCATTTAAAATATGCGATAATATTTCAACTTTCATTTCAACCGAAGCTTTTTCAAATTCATTTACCACCTTTTCTCCTGATTGAACAAACTTCGGAGTCCAATGTTGAATTTGTTCATATACTTTTTCAGGATGCTGCGATTCGCCAAAATGACCGAAAAATACTTTTTCGACATTCATTCGTTTGATTCGCTCAAGTGACTGTAACATTGCATTAGGATCGAATTGGTTCGGAGATGTTGAAGGTAAGACAAAATCGAAATCATCGATTGGATAAAGAACACCAATCGTATCACCTGTAAAAATCCCATGACTTAATGAGTCGTAAATTGAAAAGTGGTGCTTCGCATGCCCTGGAGTATCATAAAAAGTTAACGTGCGCTTCCCTAATTTCAAGCTTTCCCCGTCATCCATAGCTACAAGTCGGTCTTCAGGCACGGGTAAAATAGGATCAAATAATTGATCAAACTTTTCACCATAAACTAATCTAGCACTTTGAATTAATTTGGATGGGTCAGCTAAATGTCTTTGACCTCTTGGATGAACATAGACCGTTGCTTGTGGACAACTTTCTAAAAAGAGCCCAACGCCTCCTGCATGATCTAAATGAATATGTGTGACGATAATATGCTTTACTTCTTTTGGATCAAGATTTAACCTCTTCAAACCTTCTAATAAATAAGGTACTGATGGACTAGCACTCGTCTCAATGATTGTTAGTTCGTCATCGTGCAACACGTAAGTCCCTGTGCGTTTTTTCATCTTTAAATCAAATAAATCGATAAGCGAAATATCATTCCCTAAATCAACTGGATCTAACATAGCAACCACCTCTTTAATATTTTTGACTGTTACTTTGTTTAATCTATTATAAAAATTAATTGATTCATTCTTTAATTTTCAATCCTAAAAGAGCGGCAAAGGAAATAGCTTGTTCAGGGGAAACAACACATCCCCTCAAATGATTCATTTCATCGATGTTCAGACGTTCAAATGTACACGTACTAAGATCTATTCCATTTAGTTCTGTTTGAGTAAAGTGAATTTCATTAATATTACATTGTTCAAAATGAACTTTATTGAATTTACAGTCGTAATAGTTAGCGCTTTGCAAAGAGGACTGCTCAAATAAAACGTTGGTTAATTTTGTTTCAATAAAGTCACTAAAGTCCAAAATACAATCTTCAAAACGGACATTTTTCAAACTCGCATTCGTTAAATCGAGTCCTAACAATTTGCAATTCTTAAACGTGACACGCTGAAGTGAGCCCTCAGCAAAACTTGTATTTGATAAATCACAGTTTTCAAATGCGACATCCACCATATCCGCTTTTATAAAAGAGGACTGAAGGAGTCGGCTATTTTTAAACAAAACTCTTGTTAACAACATTTTGTCTATCTCTTCATGACTAATAAATGCGTTGCTTACGACACTATCTGTTAATTCGGCTTCTTCTTCATAGTTAATATCCTCAAAATTAACCTCTTTTAAATCGTGTTGAATTTTTGGTGTTTCGATTTTTAATTTATATGACAAAATAAAAGACCACCTTTATAAACGTTTAGGTCGACTATATCATGAAGATGAAGGTTTTCAAGACTACACATTATACAACATATCTGCTACAACCCTAGCCAGAAAGTGCTGTTTTTTTCGTCCTTTTCACTATAATGATGTGACTCAATATGATTACTCTTAATATATATGATACGAGATATCATTCTTTTTCCCTGCAAAAAGCGGTATAATTTTCTAAAAAGGGAGTGAATATCATGGAATTATTAAATGATGTAGTGAAGACGAAGCACGGCGAGATTCCGACAACTTTAATTAAGAAAAATCAGCATAGTAAAAAGCTAGCTGTTGTTTTACCAGGCGCAGGATACACTGCTAATGCACCTTTGCTACATTATTCAACAGGAGTTTATTTACATAAAGGTTTTGACGTTTTTCATGTAAAATATAACTACCCAAAAGACATCTTCACAAACATGTCTGATGAAGACTTTGCGGAAGAGGTTATTACTGTCATTAATTCTGTGAAGAACGAGTATGAGGAATTTGTTTTTATCACAAAATCACTCGGAACCTTAGCTCTAGCTCACATTATAGAAACAGCTAACATAAATATTTCGCATAACATTTGGCTTACACCACTGATTCATATGGAGTCAGTCTATCAAAAAATGTTGACTAGCAAATATAAAGGATTAGTTATTATCGGTGATGAGGATCCGTGTTATAACGAAGAGAGGTATCATACATTTACCGAAAACACTCTTTTAACAACTCATTTAATAAAAGGAACAAATCATGCTCTAGAATATAGCGATGATCCTGTTAATTCTGTAAATGTTTTAAAAGAAATCGTGAATATTATGAATGAGTATAACTAACAAAGGAGTATTATGAATGCAGAACATAGATAGCATCATTTTAGATTTAGATGGAACGATTTGGGATACGTTAGATATCGTAACAGAATCTTGGAATCAAATACTAAAAGAAAACGGCCTTAACCAAGTACTTACTATAGATGATATTCGATCAGTAACTGGGCAACCTTTTGATAAATTAGTTAAAAAGCTCCTCCCACAGTTAAGTACTGCACAACAAAAAATGATTACTGAACAAACAGGTATCTTAGAATGTCAAAAGTTATCTAAGCGGGGCGGGAAACTATATGACCATGTAGAAGACACGCTACAAAAACTTGCCGAAAAATACCCTTTAGCACTCGTAAGCAACTGCCAAAAGGAATATATGGATGCTTTTTTCGATTACCATAAGCTAGATCGTTATTTTGTGGACGCTGAAAATCCTGGACGGACGGGTCTATCTAAAAGTGAGAACATTAAGCTTGTTATGGACAGAAACCAATTAAATAACCCCGTTTATGTCGGTGACACTTCAGGAGATTTACAAGCAGCAAGAGAAGCAGGCATCCCATTTGTTTATGCTAGTTACGGCTTTGAAAAATTGGATACAGACTCTTATTCAATCGATAACTTTAAAGAGTTACTAAACATTTTTTAATAAAAAACGACCACACATAGAGTTATAAGTGTGTGGTCGTTTTAGTTAATGAAACAGTCCCGACTGTTGCGATTTTTCTTTTAGCTTAGATGTGTATTTATTGATTAATTGTTTTAAGAAACCTCCAAAAATAAAAGCAATCGTTCCAAACAAAAGTAAATAAACAAGGTCATGTGCTACTCGACCCCAAACGATTCCACCAACCGCTTCTCGCATTAAATCAATCGCATAAGTAAACGGTAAAAACGGAGAAATCATTTGAAAAAATTCTGGCAGTAACACAATCGGATATGTCCCACCAGCTCCAGCAATCTGTAGAACTAACAAGATAATAACTAAAGCCTTGCCAACATCACCAAATACAGAAACGAAATTGTAAATGATTAAAACAAACACTAAACTACAAAATAATCCAAATACAACAAACCAAAAAGGATGCTTTACCGAAACATTAATTAAAAATATGTTCCCAACTGTCACAATGAGCGTTTGCATCAATCCAATACTTATGAATGTTAACAATCGCCCAAAGTGACTTTCTTTCAATGTGTAACTGTTTGGCTGGTGTAATTCAGTTGAAAGCAATGATATTAACAGCAATCCCCCTACCCAGATAGCTAGAACCGTATAAAAAGGCGTCATTCCTGTTCCGTAGTTTTCTATAGGGAACACTTTATTTTCATCTAGAACGACCGGTTCTGCGAAAAAACTTCGCTCTTTTTCCGGATCATTAACAAGAAGATCTATAATTTCATTTAAATCTGTTTCATTTTGTATATCTCTAATTCGATTAGCTATTTCATTTACTTTATTATTTACGTACGGAAACTCCCCAAGAACATCTTCTATAGTATCTTTTCCAGTTAATAAATTATTTTCTGTACGTGACAACATATCTTTAACTTCGGGGATTGTTGATTGCACGTTTACTAAAATATCTCTTGCATTTGTTAACGTTTGTTTGGCATGTGCCACTTCTCCCCTTATTACCGGCTCAATGTTTTCCTTATATTCATTTATAAATTCATCAATTTGAATATTAATTTGGCTCGTTTTTTCCCCTAAGCGAGCAATAATTTCATCAATTTCTGTTTGTTTATCATTAAGAGAGGGGTCAAGTTCCTCTAATTGTTCTTGTAGCGAAGACAAATTTTCTTTAATTCGATCAAGATTTTTAATGCTATTGTTTATATTATTGTTAGATGGATTGTCACCAGATTGTTCGCCTTCTTGAGTAGGCTGGTCATTACCCATTCCATTCTCACTTTGCGGAACTTGGTTTAATGCATCTTGAACATTGTCTATTGAAGTCATTAAATCATTGATTCGTCCATTTAACGCTTGTCCACTAGGTAGACCTTCTGAAACATCAACATTAGGCTCTTCATTATTGAAATAGTTATTAAGATTTGATATGATCCCTTGAATCGTTTCTAAATTTTCTTTTACTTTTGGGGCAATTTCATCTAAGCGATCCTTTGCTTTCTGCAGTAAATCAGTTGTTTTATCAATAGTATTTAAACCTTTTGTTGCAGCATCTTCAACTTTAGGGATCAAGTCTTGTGCTCGATTGATTAGTTCAATTGCGCTATTAGCATCAGCTAATGTTCCGTTCAAAATATCATGAATGTCAGGCAAATTATCTTCTAATGTAAAAATATATTCTTCAAACTTCTCTATATCTGGCTTATTGCCTTTAAGCTCTATTCCAATTTCGTTAAATATTTCAAAGATTATTCCATTTACTGTTGAAATGAAATGACTACTAATTTGTTCTACTAAGATGGATGCGCCTTTTTCTGTAATCTTTGGTGCAATCGCATTTATTTTTTCATTAACATAATATTTCACATGGGCTTTTACAGGGTGATCACTAATCACAGTGCCTAAGCTTTCTGAGAAGTTTTCAGGAATGACAATAACCGCATAATAATCACCATAGTTCAATTTATCCAAAGCTTTTTCTTGACTGACGAATTGCCAGTCAAATGAATCATTATCTTTTAACGTGTTAACAAGATTATTGCCAACATGGATGTCCTCATTTCGAACTGTTGCACCAACATCTTCATTAACAACCGCTACAGGTATTTGATCTGTTTGACCATAAGGATCCCATGAAGCTATAATATTCATCCATGCATATAATGAAGGTAAAATTATTAACCCACCAATCACTATAGCAGCTACCCAATTTGTCCCGACACTTTTCAAATCATTGGTGTATATTTTAAAAATATTTCGCAAAAAGTTGTCCTCCCCGCTATGTCAATACGATATCTAGTTAAAAAGGGTTGAATAACATTTATTATTTCAAAGACCACAATAAATAATCAAGGATTACTGAAAATGGTATTTCTCAACAAATTGTAAAAACCGCTTCTCTCGTTCATGATGATATTTCATTAAGGCGTAAGTTTTCACTTTTGGCAAAGAAAAGTCTGGTAGATCAACTTCAATCATTCTTCCCTCTAATAATTCCCTTCTAATTGTTGATTTAGGTAAAAAAGAAACGCCTAATCCACTAATGATAAATCGTTTAGTTATATAATTTTGTGATACCTTCATTGTTCTAATATTCGAAAACCTATTATTAAGTTGATGCAAAAGCGAATTCCAATAGTGAGGATGATTATGTGTTAGTACATAATACTGCCTAAATAATTGTTCTGGATCGCTTGCTGGAGCTGTTTCTAAATCGTATCCATCATGTGGTGCGGCGAAAACAATTTGATCCTCATATAACACTTGTTGACTTAGCGCTTCTTCTCGACTTTCAATTAAAGTTAATCCGATATCAACTTTTTCACTTAATACTGCTTCTTCTATCCGAGTCGAATCCATCACATTTAAGTCCACTTCGACTTCAGAGTGGTTGTCTAAATATTTTTTCAAAACAAAAGGCATAATCGTATCAGCAATTAAAGGCGAAATGGCTAATGTTAATTTCGATTGATAACCTTGTTTCGCTGAATGAAGTCGATTGATTCCTTCACGATGTAAGTGAAGGACGTCAATGCATAAGGAAGGTAAAGTCGCCCTTCTTCAGTGAGCTTGACATGGCGTTGATTTCTTTCAAAAAGAGTCACCCCAAGTTCTTTTTCTAACGCTTGTATATGGACAGTTACTGTCGGTTGAGAAACATACAAGGCTTCAGCTGCTTTTCTAAAATTCTTTAATTCCGAAACGGTAATAAACGTTTTCATCCATGAAAGCTCCATAACTCACCTCTAATTGATTAATAAAGTTAATTGAAATGATTAAAATATTTTAATTTTATTAATCAATTTTACATCATATACTAATTGTAAGTAAAGCAAAGGGAGTGGTTCAGATGGTTTACAAAGGATTAAAAGGAGTCATTTGCACGGAAACCAAGTTAAGTGATATCGATGGCGAGAGGGGCAAGCTTATTTATCGTGGGTATTCTGCTAATCAATTGGCAAAGACCTACTCCTTTGAAGAAGTCGCACATTTACTTTGGCACGGACACTTACCTAATTCAGAAGAACTAAGCGATATAAAAAAGGCGTTTCAACAATCACGTGATCTGCCTCCTTATTTAAAAATTATTATAAAAGAACTTCCATCAGAATTAGATATGCTAAGTGTTATTAGAACAGCTATATCTGCTTTGATGCTTCAATCGAGCGAGCAGCCGACGATTACCGATTCTATTAGAATGACATCACTCTTACCTGCCATCATTGCATATCGAGAATCGCAATTAACTAATAAACCGATGCCAGAAGTTCGAGAAGACCTTGATCACGTCGCATATTATCTATATATGATCAACGGTAAGGAGCCTAAACGTTCATACGTTCAAGCATTGGAGACGTATATGATTTTAACGATGGAACATGGATTAAATGCTTCAACGTTTTCAGCAAGAGTCACTGCATCGACTGAATCCGATTTAGCATCGGCTATTACATCAGCTGTTGGAACGATGAAAGGCCCGCTTCATGGTGGCGCTCCAACTGGTGTTATTGATCTATTAAATGAATGTATGAACAGAGATGACATCGAGTCTCTAATAAGAGAAAAGGTGTTACACGGAGAAAAATTAATGGGATTCGGGCATCGCGTCTACAAAACATTAGATCCCCGCGTAGAAGCTTTAAGGGATATTTATTAAATGAGAAAAACGATGATGATTGGTTTGACTTAGCGCTAAAGGTTGAAGATATTGCCATAAACGTTTTGGAGCAATTGAAACCAGGACGAGGGCTGTATACGAATGTAGAATACTATGCGGCCGCTGTCATGAAAGAGCTTGAGCTACCTTCTTTTTTATTTACAGCCACTTTTACAGCGAGCCGAATCGTCGGCTGGACCGCACATGTCATGGAGCAGTTAGAAGACAACGTTATTTTCCGACCTAAAGCACAGTACATCGGAGAAAAATATGAGTAAAGGGTTGAATGAGCGCTCTAGCCTTGGTTAGAGCGCCCATTTACTTTATTCTACCTATCTTAAACAATCCAATTACGTTTTACTTTATCTCTTCAATACGCTTTCCACAAACTCCTCTTTAGCATCTGTGTATGCTTGAACATCATCAGGGTATTCTGTTGCATATTTCACTTTTAATGTTTCATACTCTTTCGCTAAGCTTGGGTTGGCAATTAATTGATCACGAAAATTCAAATGTTCTTTCCACCAATCGCCACCATGCTCAACGATATGTACATAGTGCGTTCTCGTTAGATTTTTTAAATCTGAAAATTTAGCAAAAAGGACCTTCCCTTCAATCTGTACCCGTGGCAAATGATAATAATCCGCTTCCCCCAGTTTTTTCGCATCAAATTTTTCAACATCTTCCAACGAACGAACACCAATAAGTATATCAATAATTGGCTTTGCTTTAATTCCTGGAATCGCTGTACTTCCAAAATGCTCAATTCCTGTTATATGCTCCCCTATTAATAATTCTAGTAATTTCTTCTCCTCGACAAATGACTTTTTCCAATTCGAATTAAAAGGTAACAATTTAACTTCATTTTTCTTTAAGCCTAACATGAAACCCCTCCAATATGTTCAATGTCTACTGAGCATAACAGGGTGTATAATTAATTTGTAGACTAATAATTGATTGTAAATTATGGTATAATTAAATTGCGATAAAAATGAGATTAATTAGCCGTCCGATACTTTTTGGACGGCTTTTATTTTAAATTACATCCCCTTAGTCGAGATATAACCTCCTGACAACTCTCTCCCCATTTTTAACATTTTCATTTACTTTTTATCCAAATGATTGTATATTACTTAGGGACACGAAATAGGTTTGTACTAATATAAGGACGTGTAAACAACAATGGCTTTGTTTCTCCAAGAGTGGGCATCACAGTTTAGGACATACAATAAAAATATTAAGCTAGCTATATGGGCAAGCATTTTCTCCCAGATTGGGATGGGAATGTTTATGGTTATTTATAATATATATATCCAAGAGCTAGGTCTTAGTCACACAGTTAATGGTCAGGTGATCGCATTAACTGCTTTAGCAACAGCTATCATTCTTGTTCCTGCTGGTATAATGAGTGATAAATTCAGTAGAAAACGTGTGATGGCGTTCGGTGTTTTGCTTGCTGGATTAATATTATTTTTACGAAGTATTGTTGAGGCGCAATCCCTTTTACTAATCACTGGGTTCGCAACAGGGATTTTCACTGCCTTTCTACAAGTTTCTTCGATTCCTTGGTTGGCAGAGAACTCTAAACCAAAACAGCGTGTTCATCTATTTAGCTTGAACTCTGCTATTATGACAGCAGCGAATGTGGTTGGAAGTTTACTAGGTGGAACATTAACAGACTTTTTCACCCTATTTACAACCGAACTAAGTAGTATTCGGATTACTTTAATTATTGGAAGTATCATTTATTTAGTAGCTTTTCTACCTATTGTCAAAATGGTAGAAAAACCTAAGCGTACGTTAGAGCAACATGAAAAGCTTCCACTTAAACAGTTTTTCCGTTCGAATAAAACTGGGTTTAAAATAATTATTCTATTTGCCATATCACAATTAATTATTGGATTTGGTAGTGGACTGGTCATTCCGTACTTAAACTTATACTTTGCAGAAAGATTTGCAGCTTCTAACTCAATCATCGGACTCATTATTTCATTAGGGCAAGCTGCCACAGCGGTTGCTATGTTCATTGGTCCATACATCGTAAAAAGGGTCGGCGAAGTAAGGGCTGTTGTTTATTTACAGCTAGCCTCTCTACCATTCTTACTACTAACTGCTTATACAGAAAATCTATTACTTGCAAGTCTTGGGTTCCTTTTTAGACAGGCGTTAATGAATGCTGGTAATCCTATTCAATCGTCATTGATGATGTCTAAAGTTGACGATTCGATGAAGGGGCTTGCCAACTCGATTAACCAAATGGTCTTCCAGCTAGGCTGGGCATTTATGGGGCCCGTATCTACTTCAATTGTTATGGTGTACGGTCCGTATTGGGGATATGCTCATGTCTTTACTATTACAGCCGGATTGTATTTAGTGGGATCGATTTATTTCTTAATCGTATTCCGAAAGTTAAAATCTACAGATGATTAGGGATTTCCAGGTTGGAAGTCTCTATTATTTTTATAAACCGTAAAATTATTTAGTAGTGACCGTGGTTGACAATTAATCCTAGACAAATCACCATTCACGAGATAAGTCCCTTAAAAAAGTTTAAGGCGCAACATTTATCCAATGTCCATTATTGCTTCTTAATTTGATTACATAATTCCCATTTTCCTTTGCTACGTCAATATGGTCGTAAATAGAATTAAACTCGTCGCTTTCTTTATTGTCATAATAACTTAAAAACCTCTCACTTTTTTTAGCTGTAAGCGTTAATAAAACATCCTTACCCCATTTAACATCAAATATTATATTTTTCGGCCGATGAGTTTTTGACCAAACATTATGAATAATATAACTCATATCATAATGTAAACTCCTTTTTATAGATCGTTCTTTTGCATCTGTTAATGATCCACCATTTTTGAAATACTCAACTAGAATGTCATTTTTATCGGTTCCATAATTTAATTTCAAGTGAACAGTTTTTGATTGATTATCGTATGAGAAGTCCTCAATCACAGCATAATCTAACAGCTGATCAACATCTTCAAATATAGGGTTAGACACCGGTTCAGTCTCCATTTTGTATTCATTTATAACGATATGTGTGTAAATCGGAATAACAAGCAGGGAAGATATAATTAAAAGAGACGTACGAAGCTTTTTCATACCCTTTTTATATTCAAAGAGATAAAAGATGATTGATAGAAAATAGATCGATATGATTCCGTATCTAATGAAAGGATTCATATGAAGCTCATAAGCAATGTGGTGAAGTGAAGAATTGCCGTTAAAAAATGAGATCAGGATCCCTTGTATATGTAACCAAATGCCACAAATAATTAATACTGAAAATAATAATACAGAAACAATACCTTTCATCTTATCACCCTCCCCCGGTGTTTCGTATTGTCAAAAGTTTCTTAGTAAAAACTTGTTATAACCTTGATTTAATAGTCTTTAAATGCAAAAAACTTGCCACCCCCTTAAATTCAGAGTATTTATGAGGTAACCACACTCTCAAAAACCCCTGAAAAGGAAGTGACAAGTTGTTACCTCAATTATTAACTTATTTGATGAATTATATCAAGCTTCAAGAAAAAATAATTTTTGCATTAATAGGGATTATAGTAGGCAAATCTGTTGCCAAAGCTCAGTTCGATGAGCCTGTCAACAAACCTTATCGCAAATTACAAGTCGACGATATGCCTATCATTGAAACCCTTGAAAAGATTAATCATAAACAACTTCTTGTTGATTACCAAACTAGACATGGTAAAGTGTTAAAACCAGTCGTTCGCCGTAAAAATAGTGTGGTTACGGTTCCTACGACACTCACGTGCCCAAAGTGTTCAGCACCTTCGGCATACTTATACGCAAATAACGGTGATAAAGGACAGTATCATTGTAAAGTGTGCTCATGCTTATTTAGTAAGCAAAATAGGTTCCTTAAGGAGGTCATTATCAAATGTCCACATTGTTTAAAGACCCTAGAAAGAATTAAAGAGCGTAAGGATTTTTACGTTTACAAGTGTAAAAATAATAACTGCTCCTTTTATCAAAAGAATGTAAACAAAATGACTAAAGAAGAGAAACAGCGATTTAAAGAGGATCCTCAGGTATTTAAAGTTCGTTACATTTTTCGTGAATTTAATTTTGATTTTAAGCCCTTATCCAAGGAATCACCCGTGCATCCGAAAGTTGACTTATCTCGAATTTATGTGTCACCTCATACGTTAGGACTTATTTTGACTTATCATGTGAACTATGGCCTTTCAGCTCGTAAAACGGCTGCACTAATGTATGATATCCATGGGATTAAGATCTCTCATCAAACGATTTTAAATTACATGAATAGTGTTGCTTTAGTTACCAAGCCGTTTGTGGACCATTACCCGTACGAGCTGTCGGACAGCTTCTGCGGTGATGAGACATACATTCGAGTAAAAGGACGCTGGCATTACCTGTTCTTTTTCTTTGACGCGGTTAAGAAGATTATTTTGTCCTACCCTGTTTCACCTAATCGTGATACGCCATCAGCAATTAAAGCACTAGATCAAGTCTTACAAAAGTTCAAAACAATACCTGGAAACTTAACGTTTGTCGTGGATGGGAATCCCATCTATATCCTAGCTCAGCATTACTTCACACAACATGGTATACATTTTGACATTCATAAAGTTATCGGTTTAACGAATGAAGATCCCGTTTCCAAAGAGCATAGACCTTTGAAACAAATCATTGAGCGGTTAAACCGAACATTTAAAGGTAATTACAGGGCAACAACTGGCTTTGGATCCCAGGAGGGATCTGTCTCATTTGTTACTCTGTTTGTGGCGTATTTTAATTTTTTACGACCGCACGCATCACTTGAAAACAAAGTCCCTGTAACCATTCCAGAGCTTGAAAAAATACCTAACATGCCAGCAAGATGGACAAAA
>JBPYCQ010000004.1:0-61932 GCA_051846895.1 Bacillaceae bacterium W0354 | reverse complement strand
GCTGGATTGTATAATCAAGTTAGCCACTAGCTAACTCTTTTACAAAAAAGTAAAAAGGTCATGTGAATTCTGCTATATTGAAAGTACCACCAATCGATATAGGAGTGAATTCACATGACCCAAGTAAAAGATAACATAAACTCACGTAAAGGAAAACACTTAACCTACGAAGAACGTGTAAAGATTGAAGGTTATAAAGAACTAGGATACTCAAATCGTAAGATTGCACTCATATTAGGTCGAGCAGCACAAACGATTAATAATGCGGTTAACCGTGGAACAGTGCGTACGATTAAGCAACGACAAGTTCATAACGACAAAGTATATGAATACGATCAATATAGCTATTCCGCTGATTCTGATTATCAAATTTATCTTCGGAACCGACAACACTGTGGACGAAGTCCAAAATGGTTACTGGATGATTCATTTACAAGCTGGGCAGACGAGAAGATGTTACATGAGGGTTGGTCACCAGATATGGTTGTGGGACGAGCGGTGAAAGAAAAACTCTTCCCGTCTGATCTTATCCCTTGTACATCAACGCTTTATCATTGGATTGATCGCGGTATCATGAAAACAAAAAACATTGATTTGCTTGAAAAGGTTTCTCGTAAACCAAGAAATGATTCCCCAACTTATCGAGAAAATCGCCGAGTACTCGGCCCGTCGATTAAAGACCGTCCAGAGAAAGTAGATACAAGAGAACAGTTTGGACATTGGGAAATCGACACATTAATTGGTACAAAAACAAAAGATGACCCTGTATTATTAACGCTCGTAGAGCGAAAGACACGCTTCGAAATCATATTCAAGATTGATCAGAAGTCTCAAGATTATGTTGATCAAGCCATGAAGCAGCTTTGTGAAAGAATAGGTAATCAAGCGAGCAGCTTGTTCAAATCAATCACGTCAGACAATGGTTCTGAATTCGCCGGCATTTATGAAGCACTTACAGATATAACAGATGTTTACTTTGCTCGTCCCTATGCATCATATGAGCGTGGAACGAAAGAAAACCAACACAAGTTAATCCGTAGATTCATTCCCAAAGGGAAACGCCTAGCTGATATATCAGCTAACACAATCAACCGAATCCAGCAATGGATTAATAACATACCACGTAAAATATTAAGTTATCGTACAGCAAAGGAAGCCTTTTTGAAAGACCTACAATTACTGGCAGGCTGAATCCGCGCCATGAAATGTTTATTAGTAGGAGGGGCTAGCCCCTCCTACTAATAAACATTAACAAATACAACACCAAGGAGATAGGGCTATTAAAAGACCAAAAGTTTTGAGTGTAAATATAGCAAAATCACAAAAACCTAAGTGGCTAACTTAAACTTGAAATTCAGATTACAAAAATTAATGCAAAACTAGTTTATTAAAATAAAATTTGATAAAGTGAAATATATAGTAAAAAAATTCTATTAATCAATGATTTAAATGGTAAAAAGGTATGACAGTTAATCGTTGGGTTGGAGGCGCCTATGACTAAGCATCCTCGTTTATTTTTAATAGGAGGAATCTTTTCCTTAATGATTGCCATGGGAATTGGAAGATTTGCTTATACTCCGATTCTTCCGCATATGCAACAGGATCTTTCTTTCTCTAATGCTGTGGCGGGCTTTCTTGCAACTAGTAACTATGCAGGATATTTTATTGGTGCCATTTTAGCAAGTTTAATTCCTTTAAGATCTCGTCGTACAGAGTTATTAAGACTTAGTCTAATTATTAGCGTGATAACGACTGGTGTTTTAGGTCTGATACACTCATATATTTTTTGGTATATGATTCGCTTTTTATCTGGTGTTGCGAGTGCGTTTGTATTTGTACTTGCATCAAGTATTGTATTAGATGAGCTCGGCAAAAAAGGGAAATCAGGCTGGGCGGGGATTTTTTACGGTGGTGTAGGGTTCGGAATCTTTTTTTCTAGTCTTGTCATCCCAAGCTTAAGCCGGTCCTTTAGCTGGGAAGGGATATGGTTAGGTTTATCGATTATGGCTGGGGTTCTTACTTTTTTCGTTTGGATTTGGTTAAAAGAATCTAGTAACCGAGCTGAAGGTAAGAATCAATTAGAAGTAATCACTCGTGTCCCACCAAATAAATGGCTTCCATTTTTACTAATTGCTTATGGATTTGAAGGGCTTGGCTATATCGTCACTGGTACGTTTATCGTGTCGATAGCTGATCAGGCAGCTATTTTCTCAGATGCTTCGCTCGTATGGTTGCTCGTTGGTTTAGCTGCGATTCCATCGTGCATGATCTGGTCACGGTTGGCTGCTAAATGGGGGTTTGTAAGACTTCTAGTCATAGCCATGATGTTACAAGCTGCCGGCATTGCGATTCCTGTTTTCTGGAATTCGGGATTAAGTTTTATTATAAGTGCACTTCTGTTCGGTGCAACTTTTATGGGAATTACGACACTGGCAACGACACTGGGACGGCAAATGAATCCTACGAGAAGTCATCGGAATATTGGTTTGATGACGGCATTCTATGCATTTGGGCAGATGGTCGGTCCTGCAATTGCTGGAAAACTATCAACTTATACAGGAAGCTTTGATTCTTCTATCCTTGGTGCGGCTGGAGTTGTCTTTTTAGGGGCCTGTTTAGTTTTAACAGGAATGAAGTTTGATAGAATAGATAATAATAAATCAATTTCATGAAAAGGGGTAAAGAACATGCCATATGTAAACATTAAAATTACGAAAGAAGATGTCACACCAGAGAAGAAAGCTGAGCTGATTCAAGGAGCGACTCAATTATTAGTTGATGTGTTAGGGAAAAATCCATATACGACAGTAGTTGTCATCGATGAGGTCGATACAGATAATTGGGGTATCGGTGGAGAAACCGTCACAGTACGAAGACAAAAAGGACAGTAAAATAATAGATGTGAAAACCTAAGTCAACTGATGATTTAGGTTTTTTCTATGTTTAGCGTAGTTTATTCTAGTAAAGGGTTCTCAATCATGAATTGGCTGATAAATTGATCATTGGCTGATAAATCCCGAAATTGGCTAATAACTCATTCAAATTGGCTGAGAAGTTGATGAAACTGGCTGATAAATAGTAAAAATCGGCTGATAACGGTTCAAAATTGGCTGATAAATATTTGTAGTGAAAGGTGAAACGGCAAAACAAAAAGCGGACGTAGCTGGGTCCCATTTATTTTATAGAAATATGATAGAATAAGTGTATAGTTGATTTTTGAAAATTTAAAAAACATTTAATACATATGGGGGTGCGGGGATGTTTGATTATAAACAGTATGATGGACTTGGTTTAGCAGAACTTATTCGTAATAAAGAGGTTACAGTAGAAGAAGTGAAAGAGATGGCGATTCAAGAAATTGAAAAAAAGAACCCTGAGCTTAATGCGGTTATTCATAATATGTATGAGCAAGGAGAGAATGCGTCTGAAGGCATTTTTGCTGGTGTTCCAGTTCTAACAAAAAGTATTTCACAAGAATCGGAAGGTCATCCGATGTCAGCTGGATCGAAAGCTTTAGCGAATGTTATTGCGGACTATAATAGTGAATTTGTGCAACAGTTGAAGGCAACAGGGGCTGCGATTATCGGGCAGACGAATGTTCCAGAATTTGCGCTAATGGGAGTAACTGAACCCGCACACTATGGTCCATCAAGAAATCCTTGGAATAGCGAACATACACCAGGGGGTTCTAGTGGGGGGTCGGCTGCAGCTGTCGCTTCGGGTATGGTTCCGGTTGCAGGAGCGAACGATGGTGGAGGGTCTATTCGTATCCCTGCTGCCTTTTGTGGATTGTTTGGGTTAAAGCCAACTCGTGGTCGTACGCCTGTTGGCCCTAAGCGTGGAAGAGTATGGCAAGGAGCTTCGGTTGATCATATTTTAAGTCGGTCGGTTAGAGACAGTGCTGCGATGCTAGATCAATATCGATTTGATCGAACAAATGCTTTTTATACACCAGCTTTTGATGGATCTTATTTGGATGTCATTCAAAAACCGATAAAAGCTCCGTTAAAAATTGCATTTACTACAAAATCGCCATTAGGTGCTTCGGTCGATGAGGAATGTAAGGAAGCTGTACATAAAACGGTCAAGCTCCTTGAAAGTATGGGACATCACGTGGTGGAAAAGGAAGCCCCAGTTGATGGTAAGAGGCTAGCAAACAGTTATATCATGATGTATTTTGCTGAGGTTGCTTCAACGCTTAAAGAAATCGAGATGTTAACTGGTCGAAAAGTTAAATCTAGTGATGTGGAGCCGACAACATGGATTTTAGGACTACTAGGCAAGGCTGTGTCTGCTGAAGAATTTTTAACTAGTTTAAAGTTTTGGGATGAAGCAGCCATACAGATGGAAAATTTTCATGATGAATACGATTTATATATTACACCTACGACCGCACATCCACCTTCAAAAATAGGTGAGCTTGCCCCCTCAAACTCTGAAAAAATGCTTATAAAAATAGTTGGTGGATTAAAGTTAAGTGGATTATTAAAAAAGTCTGGTTTCGTTGATCAGCTTGCGAGTAAAAGCCTTGAGCGCACACCTTTTACTCAACTAGCTAACTTGACGGGGCAACCAGCAGCCTCGCTCCCAATGCATTTAACGAAAAACGGACTACCTTGTGGGGTGCAAGTGATGGCAAGACGTGGTCGTGAAGACCTATTATTGCAACTTTCTGGAGAGTTAGAAAAGACTGACAAATGGATTAATGTTAAGGAAAATCCAAAATATTAATTGTTTTCTAGGCCAAGTCAACTCATGATTTGGTCTTTTTTTATATATGTTTAGCATTTAAAAACTACTTGATTTATTTGGCTGATGTTTGAAAGGCGACTATTTACCCTAAAATGTTATAATAGGTCTTGTTCAAAACTAACTTACCGATTTACATAAGGTGGAATTTCATTGAAGCTGAATCGAGCACTACCAATTCTTTTTTTAATTATGTTTCTTGTGATGGTTGGCTTTGGAATAATTATTCCGGTGCTTCCATTTTATGCGGAAGAGCTCGGTGCATCACCAACTGAGCTTGGTTTATTAATGGCTGTATATTCATTTATGCAGTTCATTTTTGCGCCAATGTGGGGGCGGATCTCTGAAAAGATTGGACGAAAGCCAGTCATTATGATTGGTATTTTTGGTCTATCATTATCTTTTTTTATTTTGGCCTTATCAACTAACTTGTGGATGTTATTCGTTGCGCGGATTGTCGGAGGATTTTTATCAGCAGCAAACATGCCTACTGTACAAGCCTACGTCGCGGATATTACGTCAGAAGAAGACCGTGGAAAAGGCATGGGGATCATAGGTGCCGCAACAGGTCTTGGGTTTATTTTTGGACCGGCGATTGGTGGAGTCTTTTCGAAAATTAATTTGCAAGCACCGTTTTATTTATCAGGTGCGGTATCATTTTTGACATTAATTTTAGTGTTTTTCATTTTAAAAGAATCAAAACAATTTTCGAGTAATCAACCCATCCCTAAACATAAGACATCTTTTAAACAAGTTATCCGAAAACCGTTATCAATGCTCTATTTTCTGCAATTTTTTATTTCTTTATCGTTGTCAGGATTAGAGGCAACGTACGCTTATTTTGCCGCAGTAAAAGCAGGATTAGATGCTGATTCATTAGGTTATATTTTTATGATTATGGGACTTGCAAGTGCATTTGTTCAAGGGTCTATGGGAAAATTGACAAAAAAATATGGAGAAGCGACGATTATTCAAATTGGTATTCTCGTTTCTGCGCTTGGATTTGGTCTGATTTTATTAACACAAAACTTTATAACAGCGGCTATATTTATTGCCATCTTCGGTGTTGGTAATGGTGTCATAAGACCGAGTGTGTCTTCGCTGTTAACGAAGAAATCTAATATCGGGCATGGTGTTGCGACAGGTTATTTATCTTCCTTTGATTCGTTAGGGAGAATTGTTGGACCAGTGCTTGGAGGCTGGCTATACATGATATTTATAGGACTTCCTTATATTTCAGGAATCATTCTTTCAATCTTCGCATTTGTGATGTTTCGTTTTTATAATTTAGGTTCTAGAACGGTTAAATAAAAAGTCACTGTTAAAGTTAGTAATTTACTTATTGTAGGTAATGAATATTAAAAAAAACTTGGATTGGGGGCAGTTCATAACTTATCCAAGTTTTTATTTTTATGCTTTTAATAATATGAAACGTGTTACATATCGCACTATTAATATTCCAATAAAGATGTTGGATTGTAACTTTTAATGTGTTCCAAAAATTAACGTAGGTTTGATTAATATGTATTCTATTTTTTAAATCTATTCCCCGAATTAATGTAAATAAGCATAAATACAATTATGCCAATAAATAAAGCAATACCGAAATATAACAACCAATTAATTTCATATGCTTCACTAACAACCCAAAACAACATACTAAATGATAAAGCAAACATCATTTTCCCCATAAATTGGCAGAGGGCTACTGTATCATATTTTTCTTTTTCTTCTGGAGGCATTGTATTATAGCCTGCTATGAGGAAAGAGCCTTTGCCATTGATTAAAAAAATTCCTAATACAATAAACAACCCAATAACAAACATCAATACAATCATGTCTATCCTCCAATAAAAAATGAGATATAGCTTGTTCTATAATCAGTTCCTTATCGTTAAATAACATATTTCTTTATACATATACTTTATCACAAATTTGCTAATGTTAAAACTTGTAAGTTATCCGTGGTATTAGCCACTAAGAGTTGCTACCTTTACTCCCACAATTTTTGTTGCTACCTTTACTCCCACAATTTTTTTGGTATTTGAAAGGTATAATATCAATTAATTTTTCTAGTGAAAGAGAAGACACCTGCTAAATCGCATATTTTTTATATGAAAGGAGATTATACTAATTGGAGGTGATGGCATAATGAGAGCAGTGACATATCAAGGAGCGAAAGATATTCAAGTGAAAAAAGTAGACGCTCCCAAAATTGAGAATCCAGATGATATTATTGTAAGAATTACTTCTACAGCAATTTGTGGGTCTGATTTGCATATCTATCTTGGTTCATTACCAACACACAAGGATTACGTGATTGGCCATGAACCGATGGGGATTGTGGAAGAAGTAGGACCAGATGTTGAAAAAGTTAAAAAAGGGGATCGCGTAATCATTCCATTCAACTTGTCGTGTGGTGAGTGTTTCTTTTGCCAGCATGATATGGAAAGTCAGTGTGATAACTCCAACCCGAACCCTCATGTAGATACAGGTGGTTTTATCGGGTTTACTGAACGGTATGGTAACTATCCGGGTGGACAAGCAGAATATTTACGCGTTCCATATGGTAATTTTACCCCTTTCATCGTCCCGGAAAATTGCGAGTTGCCTGATGAATCACTTTTATTCTTATCTGATATATTGCCAACTGCATATTGGAGCGTGGAGCATGCTGGAGTGAAACAGGGTGATACGGTTATCATACTGGGCTGCGGACCAGTCGGACTTCTCGCTCAAAAGTTCGCATGGCAAAAGGGTGCAAAACGGGTGATTGCGATTGATCATGAGTCTTATCGTCTAAATCATGCTGTTAAAACGAACAATGTAGAAGCATTTAATTTTGATGAATTTGACGAAATTGGCGGTCATATGAAGGAGCTAACTCATGGAGGTGCGGATATTGTTATTGACTGTGTAGGTATGGATGGGAAGAAGAATATTATTGAGAAGGTCGGACAAAAGATGAAAGTGCAAGGGGGTACGTTAAATGCCATCGAAATTGCACTGGAGTCTGTTCGGAAATTTGGAACAATCCAGTTAACGGGTATTTATGGTTCTCTCTACAATGCATTTCCCTTAGGTAATATTTGGGAACGTAATGTTACCTTGAAAATGGGGCAAGCTCCAGTTATTCATAATATGCCGTTGCTATACGATCAAATCATAGATGGTAAAATAGATCCAACTGATATTATTACTCATGTATTACCACTTGAAGATGCAGCGACTGCTTATGACAAATTTTATAATCATGAAGATGATTGTATAAAAGTAATACTAAAACCGTAGTTGTTATATGTAATAGATCTATTAGTAATATCCAATTCCAACATGAATTCACAACCAACATTATAATGGGACGGTGCTCAAGAGCATATGCATGCGAAATAGCGTCCTGTTTTACCTTAAAGCATAAAAAAAGTAACAACATTCATCAGATGTGTTGTTACTTTTTACGTGGCCTTACTATAAATTAATTTTAAAATATTCAACCGCATCAATCATTCTTGGTCCGTACCAGAACATTTCGCCATCTAATATTTGTACATTTACATCTGGTAGAAGCTCAGAAAAGTTCCTCCGATGTTCCTCTTTAAATGGAAATGGTTCTGTCGCTAAAAATAAATAATCTAGATTAGCGTTTTGGAAGTCTTTTTCTGTGACTTCCGGATAGCGCCCGTCAAATTTTTTAAAAGCATTTTCAAATCCCATCATCTCAAAAACTGTATTAATATAAGTGTGATTACCTGCGACCATGTATGGATTTTTCCAAATAACGTAGCCGATTTTTTTGTTTTGACCAGCTGGAAGTGATTTAAACCCATCTTTAATCGTTGTTACTAATTGCTCGGCTTGGTGCTTACGGTCTGTAACGGTACCTAAATCTGTAATCATTTTGTAGGCATCTTGAACAGATTGTACTTCGGCAACAAAGACAGGGAATTCCTGTTCTAGCGTTTCTACGATTTCTTTCGTATTTTCTTCTTTTTCAGCAAAAATAAGATCAGGCTTTAACGCTCTTATTTTTTCTAAATGAATTTTTTTCGTCCCACCGACTGTTTCTGACTGTTCCACCTTACCTTTTGGATAAATACAGTAACGAGTTCTTCCGACGATTTCTTTATCAAGATTCAGGGTATATAATGTATCGGTTAGACCAGGTGCGATTGAAATGATTCTTTTTGGTGGAAATGAATATTCTACCGTTCTACCAAGGTGATCTACGACTATGTTTTGACTCATAAAAAACCCCCTCCCGTCGATATTATAACTATAACATTTAATCTAAAAGCCTAGCAAAGTAAAGTTAATGAAGTTTAGTTTAGGAACATAAAAATTAATGAATGGTTATGTTAAACTAAAAATAGTATTTTTTTGGAGAGGAGTCCGACATTGGATTTATATAAGGAAGTATCTATGTTGTCAAAAGAGGAATTAATAGATTTAGTGATGGAGTTGGTTGATGAAGATGAGGATGTTCAAAAGAAAGTAGAATTTAAGCTCATCACACCGAAAGACGAAGTGAAGGCAAGTAAACAACTCATTAGACGTTACATTAACCAAAATAAAAGACAAGGATTTATCTCGTGGCGTAATGTTCATGCTGCATTAAAAGGAGCTGAAATGGTCCTTGATAAAGGGAGAAATAAACTAGTTAGTGGAGAAGAGGATACAGCGGTTCAATTAGGAATTACAGTCCTCTCATCCATCATTGATATGCTTCAATATACCGATGATTCTAGCGGGGAAATTGGTTATATCGTTAATAAAAGTATTACGCTTCTAAAAGATGCATCCTCGATTGTTCTTTTATCTAGTGATACACATGTTCAAGATGAAATGTTTGAACTTATTTTAAATGAAGCATTACATAAGCGTTATGATGGTTGGAATGACACACGATACGACTTATTAGATGTTTGTACAATCTACTCTGCTCGATCGACTGCTAGAAAGATGCTAGAAGATACGTTGGACAAACAGTTACAGCAAGTCACTGCAGCGACATCTTGGTCATCTGATTATGATCAATCTATGATTAAGAGTCTACAGCTTAAAGTTATGGAGCGAAATGGCGAGTTAGAAAAAGCAGAACAGTTCATTAAAGAAAATATATATTTTAGCCGATTTAGGGAAATGGCCATCAAGATGGAAATAGGAAACGGAAATTATGAATCAGCTTTATCGATTTGTGAAGACGGTGAAAAAAATGATGTTAAATATCCTGGTCTTGTTAAAAGGTGGAAAGAATATCGTTTACAAGTATATGAAGCACTTGAAGATGTTGAAAAACAGAAGGAAGTTCTACTTGAATTTGTTTATGACAATGAATACGAAGCTTATAGTAAATTAAAAGATTTATATTCTGAGGAAGAGTGGAAAGATGTATTAGATCATATATTTAACGTTTTTGAAGAAACGTTTAATTATTTTCCACACGTCTATGAATATATCGCAAAGTCTGAAGGGCGGAGTGATAAGCTTCTTAAATATTGTTTAGAATCACCGATGACTATTACTGAGCTTTATCCGTATTTAATAGAAGATTATATTGAAGAAGTTGATGAGATTTTTACAAAGTTTATTAGATCTGAAGCAGCATCTGCAACGAATAGGAAGCAATATCGAGACGTATGTAAGAAATTAAAAGAATATAAAAATGCATGTGGGGAAGCAAAATTTGATGTGATGGTACAAGAGCTTAAGCAAACTTACGAACGAAAGCCTGCTTTTATTAATGAATTAGAAAAAGTAGAGAAATAAAAATATTGGGGGAAGTCTACATGATTCATATCGGCATCATTGGTCTTGGTGCAATTGGTCAACGTTTAATTGGCCAATTCCAAAAACATCAAGAGGTTGAAATAGTAGCGGTCTGTGACCAGGTGGAATCATTAGCTAAAGACACAGCAGAAAAGCTTGGCAGAGTCGAAGCTTATAAAGATTATAAGGAATTAATTACTGATTCTAGAGTAGATCTTGTCTATGTAGCTGTCCCACCTAAGTTTCATCATGAAATTGTCATGAACGTATTAGATACGAAAAAGCACGTTTTATGTGAAAAGCCGTTAGCGAATTCTCTGGCTGAAGCGAAGGAAATGTATGAAAAGGCTAAGCAAGTTGGCGTTATTCATGCAATGAATTTTCCGCTGAATTATGGGCAAGCTGCCGTTAAGTTTTCCGAGTTAGTTAAAGAAGATTATATCGGTAAGCTACGCCGTTTACAATTAACGATGCGCTTTCCTGAATGGCCACGTTTTTGGCAAAAAAATGAGTGGGTTGCTAGCCGTGAACAAGGTGGTTACGTATTGGAAGTGGGCGTACATTTTATCCAACAAACGTTAAAAATATTTGGCGAGTTGACGAACGTTCATACACAGCTAGAATTACCAGAAGACCCTACAAAGTGTGAGACAGGAATCATCGCAACGGCTAAATTGTCAGATGGAACCCCTGTATTAATTGAGGGACTTAGCAATGTTCCTGGTGAAGAATTAATTAGTTATACGGCTTATGGGACTGATGGTGTTCTTTCCTTAAATAACTGGGGAGAATTACAAGGCGGAAAAATTGGTGAATCACTTCAGGAGATTGCTTTTGAAGATGCCAATCCAAACTCTTTAATTGATGAATTAGTTAAAGCTATTAACGGGAAAGAAGCGGAACTTTATGATTTTGAAGTTGGGTACAAAGCCCAGGAAGTTCTCGAGAAATTAAGAAAAGTGGAGTAGTTTTCTATATAAAAACGGGAAGGCAAAGAGCTTTTCCCGTTTTTATATGATGTCGTGTTTACATAACACAGCTTGAATGACGAAATACTCAACTTCTTCATCTAATAATTCGTAAATCACTTATATATGCTTGAATTTTTTCGATAAAAGCTTGTCCATATTTTTCAAACTTTGTTTCGCCAACACCTTTAATTTGAAGCATAGATATTTTGTCAACCGGGTAGTAGCGGCACATTTCATTTAATGTCGCATCTGAAAAAATGACAAAAGGTGGCACCCGTTCTTCCTCAGCGATTTCTTTCCTTAAAACTCGTAAAATTTCAAAGAGCGTTTCATCTGCTTTTTCCTCACGAGCGGTTGTTTGAGGAGTGATATCTTTTTTCATCCAAACCGTCTCTTCACCTTTTAAAACAGAGACTGATTTAGCTGTTAATTGAACGGTCGGATACTGTCCACCAGAAAGCTTTAAATAATCATCTGTCAGTAAATAATTAATCATCTCTACGATTTCTTTTTCCTTGAGAGATTTTAATAATCCGTAAGTTGAGAGTTTGTCGAAACCGAGTTCAAGAATCCTCTTTTGTCTTGACCCTTTCAGAACTTGAGCGATTAATGTGGTCCCGAATCGTTCACCCATTCGTTTACAACAAGATAGAATCATTTGTACTTCACGGGTAATATCAACTTTTTCACGTTCATCATTACAGTTACTACAATTCTCACAATCTGTTACAGTTGCGGCTTGATCAAAATATCGAATAATGTACGATTGCAAGCATTCTTCGGTATAACAATATAAGACCATGTGATTTAGTTTGTCATATTCCTGCTTTCGTTTTTCCACAACAAGATTTGACTCGTCGATTAAAAACTTTTGCAGATGAATATCTTGTTTTGAAAAAAGTAAATAACAATCACTTGGCTCGCCGTCACGTCCAGCACGTCCAGCCTCTTGATAATATGATTCAATGTTTCTTGGCATATTGTAATGAATGACAAAGCGGACGTTTGATTTATCAATGCCCATGCCGAAAGCGTTTGTTGCAATCATTATCGGCTTTGTATCATTAACAAACTCCTCCTGAGCTTGCTTACGCTCGTCTTCGGAAAGTCCTGCGTGATATTTCGTTACTTTAAAACCATTTGTTAATAAAAATTGATGAAGGCGATCGGTCTCTTTTCTACTTGAAGTATAAATAATCCCCGATTCGTTTCGTTGTCGACTTAAATAGTTCATTACAAAATCGCGTTTATTAATGCCTTTTAATACGTGAAACGATAAGTTTTCGCGTGCAAATCCTGTCTTGAATGTATCTGTTACATCAATTTTCAAGATGGTACGAATGTCATCTGCAACTGATGCTGTAGCTGTAGCCGTTAAAGCAATAATGACAGGGTTCTGCTTTATTTTTTTTAATGACGAAACGATTGAGCGATAACTTGGTCTAAAGTCATGTCCCCATTGAGAGATACAGTGAGCTTCATCGAATGCAATGAGAGGTATATCGATGGTGTTTAGGACGTCGATAAAATAATCTGAATCAAATCGTTCAGGTGCAACGTATACGAGCTTATACTTTCCTTCACGAATGTTAGCAAGTCGTTCTTGAATTTCGAAAGGTTGAAGAGAGCTATTAATGAAGGTGGCCTGAATGTTAGAAGCGGTTAGTTGGTCAACTTGGTCTTTCATAAGAGAAATAAGAGGCGAAATGACGATGGTCGTTCCGGGAAAAAGTTGTGCAGGAATTTGGAAACAAAGCGACTTCCCACCACCAGTTGGTAAAATTCCGAGAGTATTATTTCGTTTAAGGACATTATCAATAATTTCACCTTGACCATCTTTGAATTCCGTATAGCCAAAATGTTGTTGTAATAGTTGTTTTGCATCGTTTAACAATTGTGTCACCCTTATAGTTAAGTCTATTTTCTAGTAAGATTATAGCATAATAAAAACAGTTTTTTAAATTTTGCATAGATTATATACCATTATTTGTTATAATTGAAAATGTGTTTATTTTAGGAGGGAGTTTATGAGCCAAGTTGCATTGGAATTAAAGGATGTAAAGAAAAATATTAGAAAGAAAGAGATTATTAAGGGTGTTAGTCTAACTGTTATTAAAGGCGAAGTGTATGGATTTATCGGGCCAAATGGTGCAGGTAAAACGACGACTATCCGTATGATTGTTGGTCTGATGGAGATGACAGATGGGGATATAAAAATATTAGGTAAGAGCATCAAAAAGGATTATATCGGTGCATCTGAACATATTGGAGCTATCGTTGAGAACCCTGAGCTTTATCCATTTATGACTGGAATGCAGAATCTACGCCATTTTGCTAGAATGTACAAACATGTGCCAAGTGAAAGAATTGATGAAGTTGTTTCGCTTGTAGGATTAGATAAGGTAATTAATGAAAAAGTAAGCAAATACTCTCTAGGAATGCGACAAAGACTTGGAATCGCGCAAGCTGTTTTACATAAGCCCGCTGTATTAATTTTAGATGAACCAACAAATGGTCTAGATCCAGCCGGTATACGTGAAATCAGAGACTATATAAGAAAGTTAGCAGTGGAAGAGAATGTTGCTGTCATCATTTCTAGTCATCTATTATCTGAAATCGAGCTCATATGTGATCGAATTGGAATCATTAAACATGGTGAACTCATAACTGAGCGTTCTGTTAAAGAAATGAATGCAGATGAGGAAACATCTCAAATTAAAGTGATTTTTGATGTTGAACAAATTGAACAAACTATGAAGCTGCTAGCAGATAAAGACATTCATGTAGAGTTAGAAGGAAAACAGTTAATCGCTAATTTAAGTCGTCAAGAAATTCCTTCCATTATTAAAGAGCTTGTTGAGAACGACATCTCAGTTTATGGAGTCACTGGTGTCAAAGCAACATTGGAGGATCAATTCTTAGCCTTGACGGGAGGGAATATCATTGAGTAGTTTTTTTAAACTTCTATATAATGAACTATTTAAAATATATATACGAAAATCGACTTGGACGATGTACATTATTTTGGCTTTAATCATCATCGGCGGTGCGGTGATTATGGTCGTATTCGATGAGTTTAATACGGAGTACTCCGATAATTGGCGCGCAGAACTAGAAGCAGAAAATGAAACTTATCTAAGGGAAATACAAATGTATGAAGATGATGGCGTAGAATTTATTACTAGTTATAACCATGAACTTCTTGCAAAGAACAATTACTATTTAGAAAACGACATTAAACCACTTAATTATGGTGCGTGGAGCTATACACTTGAAAATGCGGGGCTTGTTTCTATTATTAGTCTATTAACAATCATTATAGGAGCAGGAATTGTCTCCAATGAATATAAATGGGGAACAATCAAGCTATTATTAATTCGCCCTATTTCACGTACGATGATTTTGATGAGTAAATTTGTAGCCGTCTTTGTTTTTGCTTTATTAACGATGATATTTTTATTCTTAGTTTCATTATTAACCGGGGCCATATTCTTTGGCTTTGAAGGTTTTAATCCTTATACGGTTATCCATTCGGTCGATGGGCTTGAATATGTACCAATGCTAAGCGAGATTGCTTCAGATTACGGGTATAAGGTAGTCAATCTTGTGATGATGACGACATTAGCCTTTATGATTTCAACGATTTTCAAAAATAGTTCTCTAGCTATTGGTATTGGAATCTTCCTGTTAATGGGAGGCAATATGGTCGTTGGTATCTTTTCTGAATATGATTGGGCAAAGTATATTTTATTCGCAAATATTGATCTTAAACAATACGAAACAGGTAATGTTTGGATTGAAGGGATGACATTAGGTTTTTCTATAACCATGTTACTCATTTATTTTGTTGTGTTTGTATCTTTAGCGTGGTTATTTTTTAATAAACGAGACGTTGTAAATCAATAATAGTAGGAAAATTTGTAGATATGAGCCTAAGGAACAGTTTAATATAGTGTTCCTTAGGCTTTTTTAGATGAATTATTTTTTCTAAAATAACGATATTTTTTGAATTTTTATGTTAGAATGATAATTATAATATTTGTAACAAATTGTTCACATCTAGTATTTTAAAAGAATATGAGATGAACTTTCATCGTATTTATTAGTAAGGGTGTGGTTGAGAAAATCAGTTTATATTGCGTAGTTCAACTCGCATTTAAAAAATAAGCTGAAAGCGCTGCCATCTTGTTGATAGTAGCTATATATAATTTGAGGTTAATAGATAAAAAGCTGGATGAGGAGGAAAAATCATGAGTGGAGATTCTTTAATATTGGATGAACAAAAGTTTAATAGTTATCCGCAACAGCCTCATGGTGGGAAGTTAGTCAATCGTGTGCTAACAGGTCAAGAATGTGATGAGGCGATGGAGCGAGCTAAGACGTTACCAAGCATTATGGTCGATTTAGAAGCGGTCATTACCCTGGAAATGATCGCAACAGGAGTACTTTCACCGAACGAAGGGTTTATGGTCGAGAAGGATTATAAATCTGTCCTTACAGAAGGGCGATTAGCTAATGGGGTTGTTTGGCCAGTACCATTAAGCTTTGCGCCAATCGGTGATAAAAATAAAGAAGTGATTGAGACATTATCAGTTGGTGATGAAGTGGCACTCGTTGATGATACGAAAGAGCCAGTCGCTATTATAAAATTAGATGATATTTTCTATTATGATCGTGAGTTTCGTGCTGAACACTTATTTGGCACGACAGATCGCAACCACCCTGGGGTAGATTCTATTTATCGTCGAATGGGTGATACGGCTCTAGGTGGGCCGATCCAGTTGTTACGCCGTGTGCACTGGGGTCCATTTGAAGGTTTAAGGATGGAGCCGAAAGATACGTGGAAGCTTTTTTATGAAGAGAAAAAATTTAATTCAGTCGGTGGCTTTATTACGGGAGCTAACCCTTTACACCGTGGTCATGAATATATTCATAGAAATGCTCTAGAAGAGTTAGATGGTATATTTGTTCAACCTTTAGTCGAAATGGCAAAACGTGAATATACACGACATGAATTCCGTGTATTATCTTATCGAAGTGTATTAGACCAGTATTATCCGAAAGAAAGAACCGTGCTAGCACCACTTCGCGTCACATATATTTTCGCAGGTCCACGTGAGGCTGTTTTACATGCGTTAATTATGAAAAACTATGGCTGTACACACGCGTTAATTGGACGCGACCATGCGGGGATTGGCGATTTTTACGATAAGTATGCAGCCCATTCAATTTTTGATGAGTTCACGCCTGAAGAGCTAGGAATAGATATTCGATTGTTTCATGAAGTCTTTTATTGTACTCGATGTGATAGCTTAGCTACTGAACAAACGTGTCCACACGATGTGAAATATCGAATTAATATTTCTGGGACTGGAATACGAGAATTACTACGCTACGGTGTTTTACCGCCGAAGGAAATCGTAAGACCAGAATCAGCTCGAATTGCTATGCAAGGCGTTCAACCTAAAGGCGTTGATGAGAATAATCAAGCAATTAACCCTGTCGGCAAAACGATTAAAAGCATTTTCCCGTATTATTTAAGTCACTCTCGAATTGGTGGTCCTGAGCGCAGGGAGCCATTAGAAGTAACTCAACTCACTATTGAAGATTTAGAAGCGGCCATACTTGATGCCCGTGAAAATGCTGATCGTATCTATAAAGGTATATTTGATGAATTTAGCTACGTAACTGACACGCTTCGCACAACACAACCTGATTGGGTGACAGAGGCACGTGAGTCAATTCACCACCAGCAAGAAATGGTCGTCGAATATTTAGAGGAAAAAGTGAATAAAGCACCAGAAAAAGCTTCCGATGAATTTATGTATCAAGATAAAGAAGAAGCAGAGCACGAGTTAAAAGTTGCTAAGAAAATATTTGATGATATTCCGCCTGCATTGCGTGAAGAAGATTTAAAATATCGCGTATGGAATCCACTACCATATAAGCGTTATCGTGGTGGGGATGAAGATTAAATAGTAAAGAATGAGGCAACCTGACCATTATGGGAAGGTTGCTTCTTTTTTTTATTAGTCTAGAACGTTATCTGCTAAAATGAACGACTCACCTGCTGTTAATCCAGAGGTTTATCTGCCAAAAAGTATTCCAATCTGCAAAAAAGACCATCCAATCTTCCAAAATTAAAGTTTAATCTTCCAAAATCAAAAATCAATCTTCCAAAATCAAATTTTAATCTGCCAAAAATGAAAATCAATCTTCCAAAACAAGTGTCAATCTGCAAATGTTTAGTCCGCTATATTTTGTATTCAAAGAAAATAAATTATAATAGAATCAGACTATAAAAAAGAGGTGCACTATGAAAGAAGAACTAGATTCTAAAACGTACTTATTGTTAGAACAGTATAAAGAGGTAAAGGCAAGCCGCAGACATTATAGCAGTTTAAGATTTGCGCTTTTCCCAGTTTATTTTGTTGTACAATTTGGGTTACTTCAACTCGTTGGTAAAGATTTAAATGTTAATGAAATATTCATTTCAATTCTACCATTCGCGGGAATACTCATTACTTACGTATTTTGGACAATTGAAGAACGGATTAACGTTTATTATAAGGACTTAGAAATAATCGGTGATCAAATTGAAGATATCCTTGGGTATGATGAACATAAAGTGACACACAAACTAGGAAAAAAGAATTTCTTCAATAACACGAAACTATCTATTCGAGTTGTTTATTTATGTTTCATGGTATTCTGGTTGACGATGGGTGTCGTACAGTTTTTCTAAAATGATTGGCTTTCATTTTAAAAGGGTGATTCTAACGTCTTCTAAGGAAATTTTTAATTAAATCAAATTTAGTAAACTAGAAAAAAACAAGTAATTTGTTCTTCAACTATTATTATTTGTAATATTATGATAATATTGCGTAAAAAGTAAAGCGGGTTGATAATTTGGAAAGAGAAACTAAGGTCTATACGATAAACGGCTTAGACATAGAGTACTCTGTTGTCGGGGCGGGGGAACCTATTATTGTTTTTCACGGAGGACACTCAAATAGTAATGAAGAATTTGGCTACAGAGCTTTAGTAGAAAACGGCTATTCTATAATCACTCCCTCAAGAGCAGGGTACGGAAGAACATCAATAGAATTAGGAGAGAGTCTTGCGAAGGCTTGTCAATATTACGCGTTATTACTTGATGAACTTCGGGTAGAACAGGCACATGTCATTGCTATCTCGGCTGGCGGGCCAACAGGAATATGTTTTGCCTCTTCGTTTCCGGAAAAAGTGAAAAGTCTCACTCTAGAAAGTGCTGTTACCAAGGAATGGTTGACACCAAAAGATATGGAGTACAAAGCGGCACATATTATATTTCGTCCATCTGTTGAAAGGTTTACTTGGGGAATGCTAAGTAATTTAAGTAATTTTTCTCCAAAGTTAGTGTTTAAAATGATGGCTAGTCAGTTTAGTTCACTTCCAAGGAAAGTTCTTAAACAGAAAACGGATGACAGTGATGTTTTTGAATTTAAAAAGATGATTAACCGCCAGCGTTCGGGGCATGGTTTCCTTATTGATATTAAACAATCTAAAGGATTTACCGTAAAAGACTTAAATTCCATCACAAGTCCTACATTGATTCTTCATAGTAATAATGATGGTTTTATTCCTATCGAACATCCTAATTATGCTTATGAGAATATCAATCATTCTAACTTAAGTTTACTTGATTCGTGGGGACATTTAATCTGGCTAGGAAAACATTCTAATGAAAGAGACAGGAAGCTTCTTTCGTTTATTAAGGAACATAAAATAAATGTTGAATATATTTAAAATAATAGAATGTTCAACTATATCAATGTTCAGGATAATTTAGTTTTCGTTTGATAATGTAAGTCCTTGAACAGAAATATTCTAGGGAGAGAATACAATGGAACTGCTTATCATAAGACACGGGGAATCGGAAGCTGATTTATTAGGAGTCCATGAAGGAAGGGCTGACTTTCCATTAACTAAAAAAGGATTGGAGCAAGCAAGGAGAATGGGAGAGTTTGTTGCAAGAAATTATCCTTTAGAATTAATTTTAGCGAGTCCTCTAAAACGGGCAAATCAAACTGCAACGATCCTTCAAGAAAACACAGCTTGTCCACTAATCGTGGATCCCGAGTTAATGGAATATAACAATGGCGTTTTAGCAGGTCTTAATAGAGAAGAAGCTGCAATTAAATACCCATTACCAAAAGAAGGTAGACCGATACATATACCAATTGAAGATGGAGAATCTGAACTTGAGTTTAGATACCGTGCAGAAAAAGCTTATTACAGAATGACTCATGAATACAAGGATAGGAAACGAATAGCTATCGTTTCACACGGTGGTTTTATTTCGAATTTTATTAGAGCATTCCTCCAACTTCCAATGAATACAAATACTATTTTCCCAACAGGTGATACAGGTATTCACTTGCTTGAAGTAAGAGAGAGGGATCATATTGTTAAGTTTATGAATAATCAAAGTCACCTTGAATAAAAGAGCCAGTTTTTTCTGGTCCCTTTTTCTAATCAAACACAAAACTCAAATAATATTATTCTTCTTCTCAAATATAAAAAACGTCAATTTTATACCAAGTTTCCTGCCAGTTTTTCTTTGCTAAACGTTCTTCATAAATTTGAAGCCTTTCTTCGGTTTCCTTAAAAAATGGTGTTGGTCTAACCTCTAAATTGATGACATCATCGATTCCCCATGGAGCAGCAAGGACTAGATGACCATCATTGTCCAACTTTACTCCAAGAGCGGTAGCCGTTTCTGGAAATTTAGATATAGCATCCATACAAGAAGTATACGGAGGAATGCCATTTACGACGTGCATTCTTGCTTGATTTTTAACCGACCACGGGACATAGGGAAGGATGGCTTTTAATTGATCTTCATATCTCTTTTCTATGTCTTCGTCAATCTTGTCTTGGTCAAAATAAATGACATCGACATCTGGAATTTCAGTTCTTTTATTAAAACTATGTAATGCATCCCATATTTTTGAGCGTACAAAACCCGCACAAATCCACCAGTCTGGTAGGTTTAACTGACTTGCAGCTCGAATTATCTCCATCATTTTTTTATCATTTTCTATTAAAGCTAATATATCCTCTTCATTCTTTAACATAACAAGTCACCTCCAATTAACAGAACGCACATTCTATTATAACATTTTTTAAAAACGTGTAACCTTTTCATATCTTGCGTCGACTATATAGCTGTTACATAAAATAGAGAGAGAGGAAGTTTTGAATGAAAAAAGTTTGGGTTTTAATTAGCATGATTTTAATCATGGGGGTAGTGGCAGGATGTCAGGATAAATCAGATGCGGCAAAAGAGGTTGATTTATCCAAAATGTACGATGAGATAAAAAATAAAGTTGATGAAGACACAGGTGGTTATTTAGACAGTTACTTAGATATTGATTTGAAAGAAGAAACAGATGATCCGCTTGTGGACATGCAAGTAGAAACTTTAGGAATAAATTTAGATTCAATAAAAAATGGATTTATTTTAGCTCCAATGATGAATGTGAATTCTGATTTGATCATTTTATTTGAAGCGGCGGATGAAGCAGAGGTAGAAGCGTTGAAGGAAGCTTTAGAAAAACAAAAAGAAGCTCAAGTACAAACGTGGGAAATGTATTTGCCTGATCAATATGAAAAGGTGAAAAACAACATCATTAAAACTGATGGTAACTACTTGCTCTACGTCACTTATGAAGAGCCTGAGTCTATCGAAGCTATTTTTGATAGTCATTTTGAATAAAAATCTTTTTTTAGGGTCAATCATCTTGAATGGTGATTCGGCCCTTAATTATAGGAAGTGACATCTTGGTATTCAGTAGTTTAACTTTTTTATTTTTCTTTTTACCAATTGTACTAGCTTTATACTATGTGAGTCCTAAAAAACTACAAAACGGGACTTTGCTTATTGTTAGTTTAATTTTTTATGCTTGGGGTGAGCCTGTTTATGTTTGCCTCATTATTTTCTCTGCCCTTTCCGATTATGTTCATGGCCTAATTATTTCAAAGCATTTAATTAAAGCAAAATGGAAAGCAAAGTTAGCACTGGTTTCATCCATCGTCATAAACATTGGCTTACTTTCATTTTTTAAGTATGCTGATTTTTTAATTGAAAATGTAAACACGGTGCTACAGACGAATTTTGAACTGCTAGATTTGCCTTTACCAATCGGAATTTCTTTTTACACATTCCAAACGATTTCTTATATTATTGATGTTTACCGCGGTGAAGTTAGTGCACAACGAAATCCAGTCACACTGATGATGTATGTGTCCCTATTTCCGCAATTAATTGCTGGTCCGATTGTGCGGTATCAGGCGATTGAACAATCACTTAACCGTCGACGTTGGAATACGGACCAGTTTGCTGAAGGTGTTCAACTATTTATTATCGGACTCGGAAAAAAAGTGCTCATCGCCAATAATATTGGGTTATTGTATGATCAAATTCAAAGTCAGCCTGTAAGTGAATTGACAGTCGTTGCGGCTTGGCTCGGTATGATTGCTTTCGGTTTTCAAATATACTTTGATTTTAGTGGCTATTCAGATATGGCGATTGGTCTTGGAAAAATGTTCGGCTTTGAATTCCCTATGAACTTTAACTATCCATATGTCTCTAAAAGTGTAAGTGAATTTTGGCGAAGATGGCACATCAGTTTAGGAGCATGGTTCCGCGATTATGTATACATTCCTCTCGGTGGCTCAAGAGTAGGGAAATGGAAGCTATACAGAAATTTATTTATTGTCTGGGGCTTAACAGGTCTTTGGCATGGAGCCAGCTGGAACTTCATATTATGGGGCTTATATTTCGGGACATTAATTATGTTGGAGCGAGCTGGTTTGAAAAATGTATTGGTAAAGCTTCCGACCGTTATTCCACATATGTATTTATTGTTTGTCATTGTCATAAGCTGGGTATTTTTTGTCCACGAAGATTTATCTAGCATTGCTGAATATTTTCAGGCGATGTTTAACTTTAGTGGAACTTGGGTGGATGACTTTACCATTTATTTATTGTATACAAACGCGATATTAATCATTGTTACATCCATTTTATCGACACCGGTGTTAAAAGTAGTTCATCATCGTTCATTCGAGTTTATAAAAGTGATGTGCTATATCATCATTTTATTTTTAGTAACGGCTTATTTAGTTGATGAATCGTTTAATCCGTTTTTATATTTCCGATTCTAATATTTTTGAAAGGAGTGGTTAGTCATGAAAAATAAGGCCATCATCATTATATTTTTAAGTTTTATTTATGGTCTTGGAATTCTTCATGTAGTTGTGAAAGATGAATCTTTCTCCGAACATGAGAACCGTATGTTAGCGAGTTATCCTTCTTTTTCATTGGAGAAATATTTCTCTGGAAAGTACACCGAGCAATTTGAAACATACGTGACAGACCAATTTTTTGCCAAACCTTTTTGGTTAGCGACAAAGACAGTGACAGAGAAGGCGTTGGGTAAACAAGAAAATAACGGCATCTATTTTTCTGACCATGGCTATCTACTAGAAAAATATGATTTACATGAAGATACAATCATAAAAAACATTAACTACATCAATAATTTTGCTGATTCGCAGAAAAATGTAAGTTCCTATCTACTATTAGTGCCGAATTCAATTAGTATATATCCGGAATATTTACCAGATTTCTCGCCGACGGATTCTCAACTGGAAGCATTAAGTTTGGTCGAGTCAACACTTAGCGATTCAATAACTTATGTTGAAAGTTATGAGTCATTATTAAATAAAAAAGATGAGTCCATTTATTTTAAGACAGATCACCATTGGACGATGCGTGGAGCTTATTATGCTTATTTGGAAGTAGCTAAAGCGATGGGGTTTGAGCCTCTAGAAATAGAAGAATTTGATAAACAAATGATTTCTAATAATTTTTTCGGAACATATTATTCTAAAGTTAATGACTTCTTATTGGAACCTGATACTATAGAACAATTCATTTCAAAGAATAACGTTGACGTCAAAGTAACCTATGAGTCAAAAGAACAAGCTGATACTTTATACAACTCTGAGTATCTTAATAAAAAAGATAAATATAGCTATTTCCTTGATGGCAATCATAGCTTAGTTAAAATAAATACATCCGTTAAAAATGGTAAGAAAATTGCAGTTATTAAAGACTCATACGCCCATGTATTTATACCTTTTTTAGTTCATCATTTTGAAGAAATTCATGTAGTGGACTTAAGATATTTTCATCAAAATGTTAATGAGTATGTCCAAGAGCATGAGTTGTCGACTGTTTTATTTTTATACAATGTTTCCAACTTCACTTCAGATAATCATTTAGTTTGGTTAACTTATGGTGCGAGGTAGTTGAACATATCGGCGCGTGCAGAACTTCGACCGTCGTGCGCCGAACTTCGGCCGTCACGCGCCCAACTTCGGCCGTCGCGCGCTCAACTTCGGCCGTCGCACGCCGAACTTCGGCCGTCGTGCGCAGAACTCCGACCGTCACGCGCCCAACTTCGACCGTCGCGCACTCAACTTCGACCGTCACGCGCCCAACTTCGGCCGTCGCACCCCCAGCTTACTCCTTAAATTAAAAACCCCATTTTCTTTGCCTCAAAAGTAAGTTCATCTCTAAATTTAGGATGGGCGATGTTAATTAGGGAAAGTGTTCGCTCGCGAATTGATTTTCCTTTTAGCTGGGCTATACCGTATTCTGTCACAACATAGTCTACATCATTTTTAGATGTTGTGACGACTGAACCAGGTGTGAGCGTTGGTTTGATTTTTGAAACTGTATCATTTTTAGTAGTTGAGTATAAACAAATGAATCCTTTGCCGTTTTTAGCAAGACGAACACCTGCGCCAAAATCAGCTTGTCCACCTGTTGAGCTATAATATTTTCCTGCAACCGTTTCTGATGCGCATTGCCCGTAGAAGTCTATTTCTGTCGATGCATTGATTATGACCATTTTATCTTCTTTTCCAATATTATTTGGATCATTAACTTGATCAACGGTAAGCATTTCAATATGTTTATTTTCATTCATAAAGTTATATAGTCTTTGTGAACCTAGAGCAAAAGTTGCGACCATTTTTTCTTGATAAGTTTTCTTCTGGTTACCAGTAATTACGCCTCTCTCAAACAATTCATAACAGCCTTCTGTTAGCATTTCGGTGTGAATTCCTAAATTTCGATGGTTTTTTAACAAGCTGATCACAGCGTTCGGAACACCACCTATGCCAACTTGCAGTGTTGATCCATCGTCAATTCTTTCAGCCACATACTCAGCAATTTTCATATCAATATCTTTAATAGGTGTTTCTTTTAGCTCGAATAGTGGTTGGTTATGCTGGATGAAACCAGCTACATCATTAACATGAATTTTGTTCACACCATTAGTTCTAGGCATATGTTCATTGACTTGCAAAATAAACGGTGCTTTACCTATGAAATAAGCCGTATATTCAGCTTCAGTTCCTAATGAAAAATAACCATTCTCATCTATAGGAGAAGCTTGGCAGAGAACGATAGGTTGATTAGTCACTTCTTCTAACAACTTTGGCACTTGATGAAAATGGTTTGGAACTAAATCACATTGCCCTTTTAAAAATGCTTTACGTGAATACTGGCTTAAAAAATACGAAATGTATCGTATATTAGGGAATTCACCATTAATATATTTACGATCTTTAATTTCTAGTAGCTGATGTATTTTTAACGAATTGAAAACGTCTGGGTTTTCATCTATTGCAGATAAAATATAATCAGGTTCTCCGTTCCCCATTGAAACAATGGCATCTTCATGCTCAGCTATAAGTGATAAAATTTCAGATAATGATTTTTCTTTTTCGATTAAACTCATAGATGTATATCCTTTCTTTTTTACTGTTCATTTGAATTAGGAAAAATTGAAAAGTGTCGCAGCTCTCGAACAACTCGTGATATTGGGAGTCCCATGACCGTGAAATAGTCGCCAATAATTTGTTTGACCAACATCGACCCTAAGCTTTGGATGCCGTACCCCCCAGCCTTGTCATAAGGATCATTTGTAGAAACATACCACATGATTTCATCCTCTGTTAATGGCCAAAATTCTACTTCAGTTTTTTCTACAAAAACAGTTTCATCTTCCTCTGAACGAATCATCACACCAGTTAAGACGTCATGTGTCGTTCCGCTTAAAGAAGAAATCATTTCGTAAGCGTCTTGTTTAGTTTTCGGTTTTTCATAAATTTTATGATTAAATGCAACGACAGTGTCTGAAGCAAGGATGACTTCCCGTTCATGTTCAATCGGAACCGTTCTTCCTTTTAATAGTGCGAGTTGTGTCACCTTTTCAACAGGATTTTCCGTTATAATCTGTGATTCATCAACTTCAGGTTTTCTAATTGTAAAAGGGATATTCACTTGTTTTAAAAGTTCCTGCCTTCTAGGTGAAGATGAAGCTAAGATTAATTGTTTCTGCATCAAACGTCCTCCTTAATACCTCATTGGCATTCTTGGTTTTAGAATAAAGCAAGGAAAAGTAAATTTCTACTTTTCACATTCATATGAAATTAAAGTAGGCATAAAATAGCCCATTATGAAATTTTTGTTGCAAAGGGGTTTTAAATGAAATAAAATAATCATATATATAATTGTATGAAATAAACATTTCGCGAAAGGTGAGAAAAATGCAAAGTCAGATTGTTGATAATGGCCATTTGCTACAAAAAATTAAAGGGTCCTATACTGCTTATCATGAGGCGAAGGAGGTTATTCCTGGAGGGGTTACTGCGAATATTAAGCACTTTGAACCACATCCGATTGTCATGAAATATGCGACAGGCAGTAAGCTTATTGATGTTGATGAAAACGAATATATTGATTATTTATTATGCTATGGCGCTTTAGCGTTAGGGCACGGACATCCACGTGTGAAGGAAGCAATAAATAAACAAATTAATGATTCTGGGACTTTTATTTTTGGCACGCCGCACCAATTAGAATTAAACATGGCAAAAAAACTAGTCGAATTATTTCCGAGTATTGATCAAGTCCGCTTTACGAATTCAGGGTTAGAGGCAACTCTTTTAAGTATACGGCTTGCGAAAGCTTTTACAGGCAAGGAAAAAGTAGCGAAATTCGAAGGACATTATCATGGTGGATATGATGAAATGCTAGTCAGTGTCAATCCAGACATTGACAAGGCAGGAACTGATGTGATGCCAAATGCTGTTCCTGAATCTAAAGGGATTTCTAAATACGACCTTGAGCATACAGTCGTTTTACCTTTTAACGATTTAAATAATACAGAAAAAATATTACGTGCTAATAAAGATGAGTTGGCCGCAGTCATTTTAGAACCTGTTCAAGGTGGATTTATTCCAGCAACAGGTGAGTTTATGTATGGGTTAAGAAAATTAACTGAAGAACTAGGTATATTATTAATCTTTGATGAAGTAAAAACAGGGTTTAGAATAACTGTAGGTGGCGTTCAATCTATTTATCATGTTGAGCCTGATCTTACGGCTTTAGGAAAAGTATTAGGTGGTGGCTTTCCTGTTGGGGCAGTTGGTGGTAAAAAGGAAATCATGGAAATGATGTCCCCGGAGTACGGTCGGGATATTTTAACCGCTCATGTGAAGCGTGATGGAAAAGATGATATGATGTTTCATAGTGGGACTTATAATGGACACCCTGTCGTCTTAGCAGCGGGGCTTGCTACAATTGAAGTGCTTGAAGAAGATGGAGTTATGCAAGATTTGATTAGAAGAACAGAGCGTCTACGGAATGAACTTGAAATATTATATAAGTCTTATTCAATTGATATGCAAACAGTAGGTATGGGAAGTATTTTTAATATCATTCTGTCTAATAAAACAATTAGAAATTATCGAGATTTACACAATATTAACAGCGATTTAAGAAAAAGTATAGACTACGAGCTACTAAATGAAGGCATATATATGAAACCGATGAATCGTTATTCGTTAAGTATTGCTCATACTGATTCAGATTTGCAAGAAACGATTAATGCACATGAAAAAGTTTTGAAAAGATTAATCAACTAATTTAAAGGGGCTGACACTGTATGGCTGAAGATGTTTATAATAAAATCTCTAAAAGCTTGCCAAACATGAGTAAATCACAAAAGGAAATCGCGAAATATGTAATTAGCCATATGGAATCAGTTCCGTTTTTTACAGTCGGCCAGTTAGCAAAAAATGTTGGAGTGAGTGAGGCGACTGTCGTCCGTTTCGCAACATTTTTAGGGTTTGATGGTTACCCACAATTCCAAAAAACTTTGCAAGAAGCTGTGAGAAAGCAACTGACAACTGTTGAGAGGCTTCGAATTTCAGATGATGTTTACGATAAGGAAGATCAAGCAGTTTTTGAAATGTTTAATGAAGATGTAAATAGAATTGAATCGATGGCTAAACAGCTAGATTTGAACGCTTTTCATAGTGCGATTGATTTTATCGTTCAAGCGAAGCGAATTTTTATAATTGCTAATCGAAGCGCAGTATCTATCGGTTCATTTTTAGAATTTTACTTCGATGTATTATTAGAGAACACGGAGTTAATTCGTAACCCTTATGGAATATCTGAAAAGCTTTTTCGTCTAAATGAGGATGATGTCGTCATTGGTTTGAGCTTTTCAAGATATACGCGAAATACAGTTGAGGCAGTGTCATTCGCTAAAGATCGGGGTGCGAAAGTAATTGCGGTTACGGATCATATGTTATCACCTCTAATTCCATATGCAGATGTTTCATTATGTGCACGAAGTGATATGCCGTCATTCATAGATTCGTTTGTCGCACCACTTAGTTTAATCAATGCTTTAATTGTCGCTGTTGGAAAACGAAAGCGAAAAGACATTGAAAAACATTTGGAAGAATTAGAGGAAGTGTGGGAACGGTTCGGTATTTTTAGTAAAGAAGATCATTAAAAATATGTTAAAAAAATTAGTAGCTAAAGGGATGTATCTAAACGCCCTTTAGCTTTTTTATGTTTATTCATAAAAAAAAGATGCCTATTAAAAAAAAGTTGTTGACTTTTTGTGAGTAAGACCATATATTTTTACCAAAGGCAACTTTTTGTCTTCGCCTAAACAAATCTATAACTATTAATTAATATAAAAATTGGGTCTTATATTAAAGTCTTTGTTCTTCTGAAGGAGGAGTAGTAATGAAGGATCTTGCCATTTCAATTGATGATTTACATGTGTCTTATTATGGCAGTGAAGCGGTTTCTGGGGTTAGTTTATCTGTCGCCCCTGGAAATTTGGTTGGCATTATTGGACCAAACGGCGCTGGGAAGTCAACTTTTATTAAAGCGGTTTTAGGGCTTATTCCAAAAGATAAAGGTGATGTAAAGGTTTTAGGAAAATCAATCAAAGAGGTTAGGAAGAAGATCGCTTATGTTCCTCAACGTAACGATATTGATTGGGATTTCCCAATAACAGTCCTTGATGCCGTTCTACTTGGTACTTATCCAAATTTAAAATTGTTTCGTCGTCCAGGGAAAAAAGAAAAAGAATGGGCACTTGAGTGCTTACAACGAGTCGGCATGCAAGATTTCAGTAAAAGGCAAATAGGTGAGCTATCTGGAGGGCAACAACAACGTGTCTTTCTTGCAAGAGCACTTGTGCAAAGGGCTGAATTGTTTTTTCTAGATGAACCGTTTGTTGGCGTTGATGTTTCGAGCGAAGAAACAATTGTGAAAATTTTAAAAGAATTGTGTTCGCAAGGAAAAACAGTCATGGTAGTCCACCATGATTTAAGTAAAGCAGATGACTACTTTAATCAATTAATCTTGTTAAACAAAGAATTGATCGGTTTCGGGTCGGTTAATGATGTGTTTCAACAGAAAATTATTGAAAAAGCGTATAAAGGTCAGTTTGCTTTTATGAAAGAAATGGGGGTGTAAGTCATGTCTTTTATTGAAGCTGTTTTAGAGTATGGATTTTTACAGAAAGCACTTCTAACCTCCGTTATGGTTGGGATTATATGTGGTGTCATCGGTTGTTTTATTATTTTAAGAGGAATGGCGCTTATGGGGATGCGATCTCTCACGCTGTTTTACCGGGTGTCGCATTGTCTTATATGCTAGGAATTAATTTTTTCTTTGGCGCGGTCATTAGTGGTGTGATTACGTCAATTGCTATTGGGTTTGTGACTCAAAATAGCCGAATTAAACATGATACTTCTATTGGTATTATGTTTACCGCTGCGTTTGCGGCAGGGATTATCATTATTACAATGATAAAAAGTAGTACAGATTTATATCATATTTTATTTGGGAATGTGTTGGCGGTTAGATCATCAGATATGTGGATTACACTAGGAATTGGCCTTGTTGTTTTAGCTGCTGTTTATCTATTTTATAAAGAATTATTGGTAACGTCATTTGATGAAACAATGGGCGCAGCTTACGGATTGCCAGTTCGTTTCATTCACTATTTCTTAATGACATTATTAACAATGGTAACGGTCGCTTCATTACAGACAGTTGGAATTGTCTTAGTGGTTGCGATGTTGATTACCCCAGCAGCAACAGCTTATTTATTGACTGAACGTTTATGGATTATGATTTTCCTAGCTTCAGGAATTGGCGTCATTTCATCAATAGTCGGACTATACTTTAGTTTTACTTACAATTTAGCTTCTGGAGCGACAATCGTTATGGCGGCAACCGCTCTATTTATTATTGCATTCCTTTTCTCACCGAAACACGGATTGATTTGGAAAATGTTAAAAGTTAGAAGAAAAAGGGCTTCGCTATTATAAGGAGGAAGATACATGAAGAAAAAATCACTATTATTTTTAATTGTTTCAGTTATCACTGCATTAATGCTCAGTGCATGTAGTGATGATGCTGCTAAATCAAAAGAAGAAGACGGGAAAATTAAAGTAGTCACGACTTATTCGATAGTATATGACATCGTTAAAAATGTTGGGGGAGATTTAATCTCAATTCACAGCTTAGCACCAATTGGCTCAAACCCACATGAGTATGATCCACTTCCAGTTGATGTTCAAAAGACAACAGATGCTGATGCGGTATTCTACAATGGACTAAACTTAGAAGCAGGGAACTCATGGTTTGAGAAACTTTTGGAAACAACGGAAAAAGACGGTGAAGATGCGCCAGTGTTCCTTATGAGCGAAGGTGTGGAACCTATGTACTTAACGACAAAAGGCAAGGAAGGTGAAGAGGATCCCCACGCTTGGTTAGATATTAGAAACGGGATTAAATATGTAGAAAACGCCAGAGATGGTTTAATTAAAGTTGATCCTGATAATAAAGAAATCTATGAAAAGAATGCTGAGGAATACATTGCAAAACTGCAAAAATTGCATGATGAGGCAGTAGAACAATTCAATCAAATTCCTGAAGAAAAACGTATTTTAGTAACGAGTGAAGGTGCGTTTAAATATTTCAGTGCAGCATATGGATTCCAAGCAGAGTATATTTGGGAAATTAACCAAGAGAATCAAGGAACTCCTAATCAAATTACGAGAATCGTAGATATTATTAGGGAGAAAGATATAAAAGGGCTGTTTGTAGAAACGAGTATTGATCCTCGTAGTATGGAAGCTGTCTCAAACGAAACCGGCGTTCCAATAATAGGAACTGTATTCACGGACTCTTTAGCAGAGCCTGGTGAAGAAGGGGATACTTATATTTCTATGATGGAATGGAATATAAAGACGTTTAAAGAAGGCTTAGATGACTAGCGTTAACTCATAATAAGAGGCTCTCAAAGATTAATAGATATTAATCTTTGGGGGCTTTTTTAGTGGGTTTAAGTGTATTTACGTTTTGTATAGTTGATACTTAGCTTTTTAACTAGGGAGTTCCACCTTCATGCGTTAACAAAGTGGGGGTAGTTCACATATCTTTCCACTGATTACCTCTAAAAAAATTGCCGAATTTTCTGTATAATAGAAATATAGCAGCTTGGAGAGGGGTCAATACCATGAAGAAGAAGAAAAAGTGGATCATCATTAGCTTAATCATTTTTACGTTATTATTTGCGGTAAACATTATTGCTAGTAATTTCTTTTATAATCTAGCAATTAAAAGAGAAGTAAAGACTTTTTTAGCGGATAATGATGATTTAGTCGTATCGGCGGAAGCGATGGATGTCTTCTTAAAAGGGGATTGGCGTGACTGGTTTGACCAAAAGGTATTTGAACTATGGGAGATTGAATCTTTTGATGGATTAAAGCTACAAGGTTATTATTTAGAAGCTGAAGAGCCTACTAATAAGACAGTCATTTTTGCGCATGGTTATTTAGGACGTGGACGAGATATGGCACTTTACGGACAGCATTATTATGAAGATTTAGGTTATAATGTTTTCACTGCTGATATGCGTGGACATGGTAAAAGTGAAGGAGATTATATAGGTTTTGGCTGGCATGATCGATTAGATTATTTACAATGGATTGATAAAATAATAAAAAGACAAGGCCCAGATACAGAGATAGTGCTCCACGGATTGTCTATGGGTGCTTCAACTGTTCTTATGGTGAGTGGAGAGGATATGCCGGAACAGGTTAAGGCGATTGTTGCTGATAGCCCATTTACGAGCACATATGATTTATTTAAATATCAAATGGAAAGAATGTACCATCTACCAGCATTTCCGATTTTGCCGACAACTAGTTTAGTTACACAAATTCGGGCGGATTATTCCTTATATGAAGCTTCAGCCTTAAAGCAAGTTGAACATGCGAAAGTTCCTATTTTATATTTTCACGGAGATGCCGACACATTCGTCCCAACAGAAATGGCGATGGAATTGTACGAGCATACGAATAGTGAAGCGGAACTAATGACATTCGAAAATGCAAGTCATGGTGAAGCATTCGTTATTCATCGTGAGCAATATTTAAATAAACTTCATCAATTTTTAAACAAATATATTCATTAAAATAAAAGCATCCCCAAATGTGAGTCTTTAGGACATTTGGGGATGCTTTTTTAGTTATTGGATTTTCGGTCAACGTGTAAAGATCCATCTTGTAAAACTTCTGCATAGAAAATATCTGATATGGACTGGATGTTCAATTTTTGTAATTGCTTTTGGAGCCAACCGTGATCTAATCTAAGCTTTTTCAAATTTTGATCTATAATTTGCCCATCAGTTATCACTTCGGTAGCAATCGGGTAGGCGTTACTCGGAATAAATACATTCATATCTTGTTTAGTAACTGATTGATTTGGGCCTTTTTTCATCACTGATAGTTTGCCGTTCGTTTCAAAGATGGCATAGTCTACCTCTGATAAGGAAAATACATTCTGTTGACGAAGCATCGTTTTTAATGAGTCTATATCAAGTCGACATTTCTTAAGGGATTTCTCAACGATTTCACCATTACTAATGACAATAATCGGATCACCTTTAATTATTTTTCGAGCTTGTTGTGATTTGATATCAATGACACCCATAATCAATGTGAAAATGGTCCAGCCGATAATTGCGAGAAGCCCATTGAGTATTGACAAGTTTGGGCTTAATACAAAGTTTGCAGTTAAGGAGCCAATGGCAATCGCTGATACAAAATTAAAAAAGGTCATTTGACTTATTTCTTTACGTCCCATAATTCTAGTCAAAATAAATAGTGCGATAAAGCCTACAGTTATCCTCAATAAAAGTTCTTGAATTTCCATCCGCCATCACCTTTTTTCAAATTTAATATTAGTATTAGAAAAAGGTCTTCATTTTATGCTTTAAAAAACTGCACCACTCTAGGATGGTGCAGTCAACATTTTATTCTCTTTTACTTCTTTTCACTCTAATCAGGATAAAAACGCCAACAATTAAAAGTGGAACAATGATTGGTGATAATCCAATAAAGATTACGACGATTTTAGAAGCTACATTTAATATGAAGTTAATCGTATCCATAAAGAGCTTCGTCGCATTCTCCATAGTATTCAACTCTTTCGTACTCTGTATTTCAGGAATCGTAACACGTTTTTCTTGAATATTAATTGTAATTGTTGAGAATGAGACGTGATTTTCTAAATAATTCATTTTTCCTTTTATACGTTCAATTTCTTCTTGAACAGTTGATAAATCATTAGATATCTTTAACAAATCTTCTGTTTTTTCAGCATCGTTCATAAAGCTGATTAAACGTTCTTCAACAGCTTCTTTTGAGCGAAGGCGTGATTCTAAATCAACGTATTCTTCTGTCACATCTGTTCCTTCCGTTGTTTTACTTAATACTTCGGTACTAGTTGTCTCGACATGATTCATAAATGATTGAAAATGTTCTTGGGGAATTCTAACGACTATTTCTCCGAATTTATTTTCATTTTCACCGTGTTGATATTCAGATGATTGGACGATGAATCCATTCATTTGTTGAACTTTATCTAAAATATCGTTCGTTGCTGTCGTATAATCGTTGACTAATATATCAATGTTTCCTGTGTAAATGATCATCTGGTTATTTTTAGTGTCATCTAAATTAATTTCTAACTCGTTTGATTCATGATGATTATTTGATTGATTTTCTGAGCTTTTAAAATCCGATTTTTCGTTAGCGGAATCATTCATCGCCATGTCATAGTTTTCATCACTTGAACTGTTACTACAAGCTGCAGTTAATAATAAAAAAAGTAATACGAGCCAAACCCAAAGTTTTTTCATTCTAATTAAGACCCCCTCAGATCCTTTACATAAGTAGTCGTTATTAAGTTAGTTTAGTTACAAAATTTTTCAGGTTGAAAGTCATGAGGTCTGGGTATAGATGTTAATAAAGCTAAAGCCAGATAAGGGGTATTTAATAATGAAGGAATTAAAAAAGCTGCTACAGCAAATGGATAGTAAAAGCTACGGATTGTATAAAAAACTTAAAGGGAGCTATCATTTTTCTGCGTATGACTTGTTTGTCGATTACGTTCAAGGGGATCCATTCGCATCACCCTCCAAAATTAGAATTGTAATTCCTAAAAATAGTGTGGAAGTTAAACGAGAGTGGATTAAGACTGAACGAAGAAAAATATACGTTGAAGATTATATGTTAAGAGCGACTCATCATGCAATTAGAGACGAGGGTAAAATTGTTAGAGGAAGTGGAAAGAGTGGGCTTATATATATTGATGAACCAGTTCAGGAAATATTACAGCGCTCAGCTATTTCAATTAGCGAAAATAAAATAATCATATGTATGTCCATTGGTTTACCTGCAAATGGTCGGCGAATTAATGGTAGTGAAGCTGAGAAGCTGTTTTTCCAAGCGATACCAACCATTTTGGAGCGTTCAATGTTTTCATTAAATATGAATGAAGTTAAGCAGGCGATTGAGTTAGCCGATCAACACGATGCCATCAGGGAAAAAATGAAAGAAGAAGGTTGGGTTGCCTTTATCGCTAATGATTCGATCCTACCTAGACAGAGTGGTGTCAGCAACAAGCCTTTGAAAGACGCTGTTCCTTTTAAAAGCCCTAAAGAAAATGAAGTATCATTTAAGATTCCGCACCGTAACAGCCTAATTACTGGGATGGCGATTAAAAAGGGAATTACCTTAATAATTGGTGGGGGATTTCATGGAAAAAGTACATTGCTTGAAGCGCTTGAGCTTGGTGTTTACGACCATGTGCTCGGAGATGGACGAGAGTATGTTTTTACAGATCCAAATGCTGTAAAAATTCGTGCAGAAGACGGAAGAAGTGTGACTAAAGTTGATATTTCTTCGTTTATAAGTGAATTACCGACTGGGATAAAGACGAGTCAGTTTTCAACAAGTAATGCAAGTGGAAGTACGTCACAGGCGACAAATGTTGTAGAGGCGCTTGAAGCAGGTGCGTCGACGTTACTTATTGATGAAGATACGAGTGCAACAAATTTTATGATTCGTGACGAAGTAATGCAGAAACTCGTGCGTAAAGAACCTATTACACCGTTTGTTCAGAGGATTAATCAGTTAACTCAACAACTAGATTTGTCTGTCGTCATTGTTATGGGCGGATCAAGTGATTATATCGGTCTTGCTGAAGACGTCATTTTAATGGATGAATACGTTCCAGTTAATATTACTAATCATGCTAAACAAATGATTGATAAGAAGGAAAGAGAAATTCATGACACTATAGACTTTGATCAACGGGTTATTAATTCTAAATCGATTAAACAAATACTTGGAAGAAAAGAAAAGGCACAAGCAAAAGGTTTAAAACAAATTATGTTAGGTAAAGACATCGTTGATTTGACTTATATCGAGCAATTGGTAGATGTTTCGCAAACAACAATGATTGCAAATATGTTAAAATATATAGCGTTACATGATGGAGAAAATCGTACTTTAGTCGAATGGCTAAATATTATAGAAAAGAATTTGGGCAAGTTCTTAAATAGTGAAGTGAACCATCCTGGAAACTTAGCACGTCCAAGACGTTTTGAAATTGCTCAAGCGCTGAATCGGATTAGGGGACTAAGAATTGAGTAATTTTTACTTTGTGAAAAGAGATGTTTTATTTTTTAAAAATTATAATTTGCAACTTAGTTGTTTGATTTGTCGATAAATATTTAGGAAAGCTGATATATTTTTAATCATTAGAGAGGAGGGGTTGTTATGAACGTTAAACAATTGAAGAAAGAGTTAATTGAATATAGTAAAGAAATTAATATTCAAAAAATAGGATTTGCCTCAGCTGATACGTTTGAGACGCTTAAAGAACGTCTTGTTGTTCAACAAGCGTTGAATTATCAATCTGGTTTTGAGAAGGGAACTATTGAAGAGCGCACAACCCCGACTCTTTTAATGCCGAAAGCTCAATCAATTATTTCTATTGCACTTGCTTATCCATCGCGAATGAAACATACGCCTAGAGGTAAAAAGGGCGATCGTCGCGGGATATTTGCTCGTGTGTCGTGGGGAATGGACTATCACCACTTACTGCGAGAAAAGCTTAATCTGCTTGGTGAATTTTTATCAAATAAGGTTGATGGAGTTAAGTATAAAGCGATGGTGGATACTGGTGAATTATCGGATCGTGCTGTTGCGGAGCGGGCTGGAGTAGGTTTTTCGGGTAAAAATTGCGCGATTATTACGGAGGAGTATGGTTCTTACGTCTATTTAGGTGAACTGATTACAAATATTCCGTTTGAACCGGATACGCCGATTGAGGAAGGCTGTGGGGACTGTAATATTTGTGTTGACGCCTGTCCGACAGGGGCGCTTGTAGAAGGTGGCCAGCTTAACGCGAATAAATGTATTGCCTTTCAAACGTTAACGAAATCATTTTTACCTGATGAGTTTCGCTCAAAAATCGGGAATCGAGTTTATGGCTGTGATACGTGTCAGCAGGTCTGTCCGAAAAATAAAGGAATTGATTCTCACTTCCACCCTGAATTTGAACCAGACCCGGAATTAGTTAAACCGAGACTAACACCATTATTAACAATGAGCAATAGAGAGTTTAAAGAGAAATATGGTTATATGTCGGGTTCATGGCGTGGGAAAAAGCCAATCCAGCGAAATGCGATAATTGCTTTGGCACATTATAAAGAAGAAACGGCTGTTGATCTTTTAGCGGAATTGATGGTCAAAGATCCTCGTCCGGTTATACGTGGGACAGCTGCATGGGCAATTGGAAAAATTGGTCGCCATGATGCGAAAGAATTAATTGAAACGGCGATGGAAAAAGAGTCTGATGAAGAGGTTCTTATTGAAATGCAAAAAGGGCTTGATTTAGTGAAAATAGAGGTATAAATTTGAATGGGGAATTTATTATGAATGAATTAGTTTTAGGGATGTATCATGCACCTATTGGTAAGCTTTTAATAGGTGGGACAATGGACAAGCTTTATTTTATTCATCACGGAGATTTTTCTAAACATGAATCGTGGATTGACAAAAGGTTTCCGAGTTATTCATGGAACGAGGAACCTTTCACAGAAGTTATGAAACAGCTTGATTTCTATTTTGCTGGAGAGTTAAAATCTTTTTCTATTGATTATGAACTTATTGGAACTGATTTTCAGAAAAAGGTTTGGGAAGCGTTAGTGACTATTCCTTTTGGTAAGACGAAAACATATAAAGATTTGGCTGAAGTAATTGGCAATCCGAAAGCTGTTCGGGCAGTAGGTGGCGCGTTAAATAAAAACCCAATCTCGATTATTATACCTTGTCACAGAGTCGTAGGTAGTTCGGGATCGTTGACTGGTTATGCCGGTGGTTTGGACCGAAAAGAACATTTATTAGCTTTAGAAAAAAAGTACAGTTAGATTAAAGAGGTGGAAGATTTGGGGATTCACATCGTTTTATATCAACCAGAAATCCCAGCGAATACGGGAAATATTGCGAGAACAGTCCTTGCGACTAATTCAACATTACATTTAATTAAACCTTTAGGATTTTCAACTGATGATAAAATGTTAAGACGGGCAGGCCTTGATTATTGGCACCATGTTGACATTCAATACTATGATTCAATGGATGAATTGTATGAAAAACATCCTGGTGCTACATTTTATTACATCGAAAATTTTGGAACGAAATATTATACGGACTATGATTTCAGTAATCCCAACGAAGATATCTTTTTTATATTTGGAAGAGAGACTAACGGCATACCTAAACATTATATCGAGGGAAAAGAAGACTACTGCTTACGAATTCATATGAACGATAAAGTTCGCTCCCTCAATTTATCAAACACGGCGGCCATTATTATATATGAAGCATTAAGGCAACAAGGCTTTCCAAATGTGTATTAAAAACTCAAGATTTTCACTAAGGTTTAAGTGAAGATCTTGAGTTTTTTGATTGATTAAGTGATTGCTCAAACATGGCCTGTGATTGCTCAAAGATACGGTGTGATTGCTCAAACATGGCCTGTGATTGCTCAAAGATACGGTGCGATTGCTCAAACATAGCCTGTGATTGCTCAAAGATACGGTGCGATTGCTCAAACATGGTCTGTGATTGCTTAAAGATATGGTGCGATTGCTCAAACATGGTCTGTGATTGCTCAAAGATACAGTGCGATTGCTCAAACATGACCTGTAATTGCTCAAAGTGATCATCTAATTCTCAAAATGTTTCACACATACTAGTTTTTATGCCATAAAAAAACTAGGCTAACAAATTTTAGCCTAGCTTTTAGCTTATTTACGTTTTGGTTCACCTGGTTTTGCTTCATAACCACTAGTAAAAATAGATACTAAAAAAGTGACACATACGCCAAGGATTAGTGCTAATTTCATATTTCCCACTCCTATTCGAAAGTCATTAGTTATATTATAACCAATATTTTATTACTTGTGAACTATAGTAAAAGTCTGTTCAAATAAAGTTCATATCATTCAGCAAAGAAACACTTCCCAATGAATAAATATTTATCAGGGGGTGTTATCTTTGCCTATGAGTAAAAATCTGTTTTGGACAGGAACTTTAGAGGAATATTTAAAATTGATATATGATGGATATATTGTACCGAAAACACCTCATCTTAGAGTTTATGAGGCGCTCGTTAAATATTTGCATGATCCTCAGGTTCAGAAAGAAATCATCGGTATGGATAAAATAATAAATCAAATGATTGATGAATATTTTCTCCCGGCTAGTAGGGGGTATGATATGGCTAAAAGAATATTAATATTAATTGGTCCTCCTGGAAGTGGGAAATCATCTTTTGTACGTTTTTTAAAACGAGCTTTAGAAAAATATTCTCAAACAAATCAGGGAGCAGTATTTCGAATTAAAGGCTGTCCACTTAATGAAGATCCATTACTCGCTTTACCCGAAGATGAAAGACAAAAAATATTTAAACATACGGGTGTGACAATAGATGGTTATCTATCACCTCTTAATCAATATAAATTAAAACACAAGTTTAATGATGATTGGAAAAAAATCGAAGTTGAACGATTTGTCATTGATGAATCTAAACGACAAGGTATCGGAACATTTTTTCCTTCTGATCCTTACACACAAGAAATTGCCGATTTAATTGGATCAGTTGATTACTCTAAAGTTACAACTTACGGTTCACCCTCTGATCCAAGGGCATATCGTTATGATGGTGAATTTCAGAAAGCGAATCAAGGATTATTAGAATTACATGAAATGTTCAAAAGTGAAGAAAGAATGTTGTATCCATTTTTAACTTTAGCTGAAGAAAAAATGTATAAAATATCCCGTCAAGCATTTGTACATACAAACCAATTCGTTATTGGACATTCTAATGAAGAAGAACTTAAACAATTCATTCAGACCAACAACCAAGCACTATTAAATAGGATGTGTATCATTCGCTTTCCTTATAATTTAAAATTAAAAAATGAAGTAAAGGTGTACGAAAGTAAGTTAAAAAATGAGGACAAGAAACTTTTTGACTACTTTTCCATTGAAACTCTTGCTGCAGTTTCAATTTTATCACGGCTGAAACGGACAAAATCAAACCTCACATTGCTTGAAAAAATGGATATATATAATAATGAAGAAAACAATCATTATACAGAACTAATACAGGAACATATTGATGAAGGGATGGTCGGGTTGGATCCGCGGATAGCCCTTCAAGTATTGTCAATTCTTGCTTCTAGAAAACATAAGAGCAAGATTGATGGGATAACTCTATTAACTGAATTCAGACGATTGATTAAAAATGATCTGCGTCTAAATGAAATAGACAAAGAACATTATGAATATGCTACTTCATTAGCGGAAAGATATTACTACAACGCATGGAAGAAAATAATAAAAGAAGCGTTAATTGTTCTATTAAACCCAACGCTTGATGTGAATACAAAAAAATATTATAGCGAGATTGGAAAACAAACCAATTTTGTTAAGCAAATTAATCAACAAGTTGGAATAGATGAAACGAATGAGGAACATTATTATCGAGCTATTAATGATTTGATAAAAGATGATAAAAGAAAGATTACATTTTTTGATTTACCTGACACCTTAAAAAATGCTATCTTTCATTTTACGATTGAAGAGAGCATCAAACAGTTAAAAAATGAACAAAAACTAAAAAAATGGGTGGAGACAGATTTAGTGGATGAACTAGAAAAAACAGGTGTTCAACTAGAAGAAAATCATACAAAAATCATACTCTTAGTTATTAAAAATCTGATTAAATAATGAAATGGACAGAAAGCGACAATTTTTATTGTGTTTGGCTTTTCTATAAGTACTTTTTCATATATACTAGTTGGAGATATATCCCGTTTTTCTGTTTAATTTTTCAAGTTGACAACTGAATTTTTTATAGGTTGTCATTTTGAAAAGCAAGAAGAGAAGAACTTTTTAAAAATAAAATATAGGTTGAACAAACAATGGGGGTATTAAAAGTGGCAATGAAAGGGTCTAACGTCAATGTATGGGATGCTTTTTACGGACCTAATATAGGTTACGTTGAAGAGCAATATGAATTATTTTTAGACGACCCTGATGCAGTTGATGAATCACTGCGTCAAATGTTTGAAGAACATGGGGCACCACATTGGGTGTCTGAAGGTGAAGTCGTCTCAGAAACAGCGACTTCAACAGCTGATTTAAAGAAGTTGACATCAGCAATGAAATTAGTGGAGGCCATTCGTAGGCATGGACATCAAGAAGCAGATATTTATCCTGTAGGAAATATCGGCAAAGAATTGAAGCCTGTCACAGATCCTAAAACATATGGATTATCTGAAGGAGATTTAAAACAGATAGATGCCAAACTACTTTCAGCACAACTTCCACAAAACGTTAGAACAGCATTGGATTTAGTTAAACATCTAAAAACTAAATATTCTGGAAAAATCGCATACGAATTCGAGCATCTTCCAGATGATAATGAGCGCGAGTGGCTATACAATAAAGTAGAAACTGGCGCTTTTGAGCTGCCGTTATCTAATGATGATAAAAAAGCATTGCTGAAACGCATTGCAGAAGTTGAAGGTTTTGAACAATTTTTAGGTAAAACTTTTGTTGCTCAAAAACGTTTTTCAATTGAAGGATTAGAATCAATGGTGCCAATTCTTGACCAATTAGTTAAGAACGGTAATAAAGACTTAGTGGAGCACGTTATGATGGGGATGGCGCACCGAGGACGATTAAGTGTATTAGCTCATGTGATGAGAAAACCATTTGATCAAATTTTCTCTGAGTTCTCTCACGCACCTAACAAAAAGTTAGTACCTAAAGATAAAGATAACCTGCCGACTTATGGTTGGACTGGAGACGTTAAATACCACTTCGGTGCTGAGTCAAAATTCGAAGGGGACAATCATACAACTAAGCTAACACTTGCACATAATCCGTCTCACTTAGAATTTGTTAATCCAATCGTTTCAGGTTATACAAGAGCAGTTCAAGATGACCGTTCTAATAAAGGTTATGCTAAAGTTGATACAGACAAAGCGTTCGGTATTCAAATTCACGGAGATGCAGCATTTATCGGAGAAGGCATCGTTGCTGAAACGTTAAACTTATCAAGACTTAACGGTTATCAAACGGGTGGATCAATCCATATTATCGCAAACAACTTAGTTGGTTTTACAACTAACTTTACTGATGCACGTTCAACAAAATATTCAAGTGACTTAGCTAAAGGTTATGAGATCCCGGTTATTCATGTTAATGCGGATGATCCAATTGCATGTTTAACGGCTGCTGAATTTGCTTATCAATATCGTAAGCAATTTAGAAAGGATATATTAATCGACTTAGTTGGTTATAGAAGATATGGGCATAACGAGATGGATGAACCTCGTGGAACACAGCCGTTACTTTATAAAGATATTGATTCTCACCCTACAATTTTTGAAGTCTTTTCTAACGAATTATCTTCAGCTAATGTTTTATCTGAAGATGAAGCGAAAAAACTTAAAGAAGATTTTATGGATGAATTAAAAAATATATATAATTCAATGGAAGAAACGGATTTAAGCGAACCAAAAGTACCTGAGTTGCCTGAAGCTGTTACGAGTGACCTGAAGGATTTTGAAACAGCCGTTGATTCAGAGACTTTACGTAAACTTAATGAAGATATGTTAAAACGTCCGGAAGATTTCAACGGATTCAAAAAGCTTGAGAAAATATTAAAGCGTCGCGAAAAAGCATTTGATGAAGGTGAAAAAATTGATTGGGCATTAGGGGAGGCACTAGCGTTTGCTTCTATTCTAAAGGATGGAACACCAATTAGAATGTCAGGTCAAGATTCTGAACGTGGTACATTCGCACATAGACATGCGGTTCTTCATGATGTTGACACAGAAGATAAGTACAGTCCATTTCATGGAATCGATACCGATGCATCATTTAGTATTTATAATAGCCCACTTTCTGAAGCGGGTGTGTTAGGATTTGAATACGGGTATAGTGTTGAATCAAAAGATACATTAGTCCTTTGGGAAGCGCAGTATGGGGATTTTGCGAATACGGCCCAAGTACTTTTTGACCAATTTATTTCATCAGCGAGAGCGAAATGGGGACAACTGGCTAGTCTAGTTATGCTTTTACCTCATGGTTTTGAAGGTCAAGGTCCAGAACACTCAAGTGCTCGATTAGAACGTTTTCTAAAATTATCAGCTGAAAACAACTGGATTGTGGCTAATGTGACAACATCAGGACAGTACTTCCATTTATTAAGACGTCAAGCAGCTATTGTAGGAACAGATTATGCTCGTCCATTAGTTGTCATGACACCAAAGAGCTTAATTCGTAACCAACGTATCGCTGTTGAACATACTGAATTAAGTAATGGAAAGTTTAAACCGATTTTAGAACAAAAAGGTTTAGGCGAGAATAAAGAAACAGTTAAACGCCTAGTTATCGGAAGCGGAAAAGTAATGATTGATCTTGAAGAAGCTGTTGAATCAATGGATAAAACAGATTACTTGCATATCATTCGTTTAGAGCAGCTTTATCCATTCCCTGCAGAAGAGATACAAAACATCATAAAACAGTATAAAAATGTTGATGAGATTGTTTGGGTACAAGAAGAACCTAAAAACATGGGCGGCTGGGATTTTGTAAAAGAGCCTTTACAAGACTTGAAAAAAGTTAAACAGAAATTAAGTTATGTTGGTCTTCCTTATCGTTCTTCACCTGCAGTTGGAAGTCCAAATATTCATAAAGCCGAGCATAATCGCATTGTGACAGAAGCATTAATGATAGATTAAAGGAGGAAATGACAGTGAAGGAAATCATTGTTCCCGAATTAGCAGAATCTATAACAGAAGGTACAGTAGCTGAATGGCTAGTTAAAGTTGGTGACAAAGTTGAACAAGGTGACCCTGTTGTAGAACTAGAGACAGATAAGGTAAATGTTGAAGTTAACTCAGATTTTTCAGGCGTTATTGCTGAAGTGTTAGTTGAAGAAGGAGACGACGTACAAGTAGGGCAGGCTATTGCAAAAGTAGATGAAAGTGGTTCAGCAGCAACTTCTAGTGATGCTCCAGCTAAACCAGAAGCTAAAGAAGAATCAGCTGCTCCAAAACAAGAAGAAAAACCTGAAGTAGTAAAAGAAGAACCAGCTGCAGCTTCTCCAGGGGATCAACCAGTGGCATCACCTGCGACTCGAAAACGTGCACGTGAATTAGGAATTGATCTAAGTGAAATTAAGCCTAAAGACCCTGTTGGCCGTATTTCAAAAGAAGATGTTGAAGCATATGCTCACGCAAAAATGAATACTAATAATAAAAAAGCCGAAAAACCTACTGAAAAAACAGAATTTGATAAACCTGTTGAACGTGTTAAAATGTCACGTCGTCGTCAAACGATTGCCAAGCGTTTAGTTGAAGCACAACATAATGCAGCAATGCTTACAACATTTAATGAAGTTGATATGACAAATGTAATGAAATTACGTAGTGAACGTAAAGATGAATTCTTAAAGAAACACGGCGTTAAGCTCGGTTTTATGTCTTTCTTTACGAAGGCTGTTGTCGGGGCTTTAAGAGAGTTTCCATTAGTGAATTCAGAAATTCAAGGTGATGAACTCGTTATAAAGAAATTTTACGATATCGGTGTAGCGGTATCGACAGAAGAAGGGTTAGTCGTTCCGGTTGTTCGTGATGCCGATCGATTAACGTTTGCTGGAATTGAAGAGGAAATCGGAAATTTAGCTAAAAAGGCCCGAGATGGTAAGTTAGGCTTAAACGATTTACAGGGTGGATCGTTTACAATTACAAACGGGGGAATATTTGGTTCGTTAATGTCTACACCGATTTTAAATGCACCACAAGTTGGAATTTTAGGGATGCATAAAATCGAAAAGAAACCAATAGTAATGCCTGATGATACAATTGAAGTAAGACCGATGATGTACTTAGCACTATCTTATGATCACCGTGTCATTGATGGTCGGGAAGCTGTACAATTCTTAGTGAAAGTAAAAGAATTAATCGAAGATCCATACGATTTATTACTTGAAGGATAAAAATCATAGATATTACGGTTTCTTGGATCCCCCATTAAAAATGGAAAATGGGGGATTTTTTTGTAAATTTAAAAAAAGTCTTTAGATTATTAAACTTATCTGCTATAATAAAAAAAGTATTTTCAACTTACATTTAAATCAGAAAATCTGAAAATTGAGTTTATTAACGTGAATTGCCGAAAAAAACATTTTTCCTTAAAATACTATTGAAATGTATAATGGTAATGTATTAATATATTATACAAGTAAAGTATCTCATTCTACGATTTTCTTTTTAACAATTAATAGTCAGAATAATCTAAAAAAATAAATGCTAGAGGTGTGCTATGAGCGAAAAAACATTACAGAATAAAACACCATTACTTGAAGTGAGAGACTTAGAGACAGGATTTCCTATAGACGGAGAATATTATAATGCTGTTGACAAAGTATCATTTTCTGTTGAGAAAGGTAAAATTGTTGGTGTTGTTGGGGAGTCTGGTTGTGGAAAAAGTGTCATGTCATTATCTATCATGCACTTACTTCCTAAAGGCATTGGAAAAATAAGAGGCGGACAAATCTTGTTCAATGGTGAAGATATTGCTCACTATAACGAAAAAGAGATGAACAGAATCCGTGGTAAAGATATATCGATGATTTTCCAAGAACCAATGACAGCTTTAAATCCGGTGTTTACCATTGGTTATCAATTAGAAGAAGTTCTGTTTAATCATTTTGATATTAGTAAAAAAGAAGCAAGACAAAAGTCTGTTTCTCTTTTAAGAAGTGTCGGTATTTCAAGAGCGGATGAAATTGTTACGGAATATCCACACCAATTATCAGGTGGTATGAGGCAGCGTGTTATGATTGCAATGGCAATTGCTTGTCAACCTCAGCTTTTAATTGCGGATGAGCCTACAACGGCACTTGACGTGACAGTTCAGGCACAGATTCTTGAACTACTTAAAGAAGTTCAGTCAATTAATGACATGGCTATTATTTTGATTACGCACGATTTAGGTGTAGTTGCTGAAATGTGTGATGAAGTTTTAGTTATGTATGCGGGAGAAATTGTCGAACGTTCTCAAGTTGAAGAGTTGTTCGAAAACCCTAAACATCCATACACTAAAAAATTAATGGAATCAATACCACGTATGGAAGAAGTTAAAGATCGACTTGGATCAATTAAAGGGATTGTCCCTTCTTTAAAAGATATGCCTCGAGTTGGATGTAAATTCGTTGATCGTTGTCCAATGGCAACAGAAGAGTGTTATACAATTACACCACAGTTAGCAGAGGTACAAGACGGGCACGAAGTATCATGTATATTATATGAATCTAGTCGTCCAAAAGAGGGAGCGAGTGCACAATGACATCAACAGAAACTAAAGAGCAAACTCAATCAGTAAACACTGATACAGAATATCTATTACAAATAAAAAATCTAAAAACCTATTATCCAATTAAAGGTGGATTTTTCAGACGAACTGTCGGAAATGTTAAAGCTGTTGATGATGTTTCGTTTGAAATTAAAAAAGGTGAGACATTCGGACTAGTAGGTGAGTCTGGATGTGGTAAGTCAACGACGGGAAGAACGATTCTACGTCTAACCAGTTCTACTGATGGACAAATCATATTTGATGGAAAAGATATTACTAGATTAAGTGGTTCTAGTCTAAGAAAAACTAGACAAGATTTCCAGATGGTATTCCAAGATCCGTATGCTTCTTTGAATCCTATGCAAATGGTAGGGGACATAGTAGCAGAACCGATCATAAACTTTCATAAAAATAAGAGTAAAAAAGAAATAAGAGAAGAAGTTTTTGATTTATTAAACCGTGTAGGCTTACCACAGGACGCGTATTATAAATATGCACACGAATTCTCTGGTGGGCAAAGACAAAGAATTGGTATAGCTAGAGCGCTAGCATTAAAACCAAAGCTTATCGTGGCCGATGAACCTGTATCAGCACTGGATGTGTCAGTACAATCTCAAGTATTAAATCTACTTAAAGACTTGCAAGATGAATTTGATTTAACTTATCTATTTATTGCGCATGATTTAAGTGTTGTAAAACATATGAGTGATCGGATCGGCGTAATGTATTTAGGTGGTTTAGTAGAAGTGGCTGATAATAAATCAATATATGATGAACCACTTCATCCATATACACAAGCCTTAATCTCTGCGATTCCAGAACCAAATCCTAAGTTGAAAAAGGAAAGAATTGTTCTAGAAGGAGATGTACCAAGTCCTTCAAATCCACCAACAGGATGTCCGTTCCATACGAGATGTCCATTGGCGAAAGCAGAATGTGCTGAGATTAAGCCAACATTAAAGGAGGTGAAGCCTGGTCATCAAGTAGCTTGCATCCTTTATGATTAATCTTTACAAAACCAAAAACGATTAGGGGGAAATGCTAAATGAAAAAGTCATGGTTATGGCTTGCATCAATGTTGTTAGTCCTTTCGCTATTTTTAGCGGCTTGTGGCGACGATAAAGATGCAGATAAGAAGAAAGACGACGAAGACAAACAAGAAGAAAAGCAAGATGATGATAAGAAAGAGGAAGAAGAAGATACTTCTGGTCCTCAAGCTGGTGGAACATTAGTTTATGCTATTGATAGTGCACCATCGGGTCCATTAGATGTAAACTTCTACGGAAGCTCTACAGAAGCTGAAGTATGGCAGTTCGTACAAGAGAACTTAATTGATTTTGATGAAACATTTACACCGATTCCAAGAATTATTGATTGGGAAACTGATGATTTTAAAACTTACCACTTTACTATGAAAGAAGGTATTAAGTGGCATAACGGTGATGAGCTAACAGTTCATGACTGGGTATTAGCTTTAGAAACGTTAGCTGACAAGGATTATAAAGGTTCTCGTTGGAGTAACGTTAAAGATATCGTAGGTGCTCAAGCCTACCGTGATGGAGAAGCAGATTCTATCTCTGGTATCACAGTAAATGGTGACTATGAAGTTACTATCGAATTTGAAACAGCTAAAGTTAACCATATGTTAAACCTATGGACATATCCAATGAACTCAACTGTATTTGGTGATATGCCTGTAGCAGAAATGGAAGACAATGAACAAATTCGTGAAATGATTATCGGTACTGGTCCATTCACAATGGAAAATGCTAGAACTGGTGAATTCTACGAAATGAAAAAATTCGCAGATTACTGGGATGGCGAACCTTACTTAGATGGGGTTAACGTACGTGTTGTACCTAACACTTCTGTAATCGGTGCTTTACAAAATGGTGAAGTTGACATGATTCCAGTTCACCCAACTCAAGGTGAAGAAGCAGATGCTATGGATCATGTAAGTGTTATCACTTATCCTGGTGTATCTTACTACTACATCGGATTTAGACTTGGTCGTTATGATCACGAACAAAATAAAGTTGTTGATCAATATGACAAGTTCCAAAACAAACAATTACGTCAAGCTCTATGGTATGCTATCGACCGTGAATCTTGGGTAGATGCATTCTTCGGTGGATATGGTAAGGTAATTGATGCTCCAGTTCCTCCAGTACACTGGATTGCAGCTGATCCGAGTGAATTACCAAACAATTACGAGTATGATCCAGAAAAAGCTAAAGAACTATTAGATTCAGCTGGGTATGTAGATGTTGATGGTGACGGACTACGTGAAGATCCAGACGGTGAAAAATTCACTGTTAAATTCTCTCACTATGCAACTGGTAACCCAGATTTTGAAACACGTGCACAGTTAATCGTTCAGTACTGGCAAGATGTTGGTATTGACGCTCAACTTGACATGATTGACGTAGGTCTTTACTATGAAGGCTTAGAAACGAATGATCCAGACCAAGAAGAGCCTCCATTTGATACATTCTTTGGTGGTTGGTCTGTAGGTGCTGACCCAGACCCAACTGGTTTATGGTCTAACGAAGGAACTTACTGGAACTTCCCTCGTTTTGATAACGAGAAGTCTGAGGAATTAATGGCTAATGCGTTAGATGTTGATTTCTTAGGTACTGATCTAGATGAGCAAATTGAGAAACGTAAAGAGCTTTACGTTGAATGGCAACAACTAATTAACGAAGAAGTTCCAATGATTATCATTGCGAACCTTGACGAAGTATATGCTGTTAACGACCGTGTTGGTGGTCTAGAGTACGATGTAACTGGATTCAACAATTCGAGCGAATGGTATATTAAACAAGACTAATTAAGTAAGTAGTACTAAAAGATAAGGAGAATTGGACATGTTAAAATACGCACTCCGAAGATTACTGGGCATGATACCCATGCTACTCCTTATCTCCATCGTGGTATTCTCCCTGGCATTAGCTATGCCAGGGGATCCATTTGGTGGAGAAATTGACCCACTTAACACAGATCCAGAATATATAGAACAAATGAGAGAAGAAGCCGGGTTAAATGATCCTATTCCTGAACAATATGTTCGTTGGATAACTGGATTTGTTAAAGGTGATTTTGGTAGATCAACAGCAAAAAAACAAAAAGTAGCAGACTTAGTAGCTAACCGTTTACCAAATACAATCTTTCTCGGTATAATGTCACTTATAATTACATATATAATGGCATTTGCGATGGGGATGTATGCTGGAAGAAAACCTTATACTAAAATGGACCATTTAATTGGTGGTTTTAACTACTTTGGTCTAGCTGTTCCTTCTTATATTGCTGGGGTTTTTGCAATCTATTTCTTTTCATTTAAACTTGGATGGATTCCGTTTAGTGGTTCAGTGGAAATCGGATTACAACCAGGAACATTAGACTATTGGATTAGTAGATTCCATCATGTATTTATGCCAGCATTAATATTAGGTGCGATGAGCACAGCGAGTTATACACAGTTTTTACGTAACGATATTATAGAGAATAGTAGACGTGATTTTGTACGTACTGCAAGAGCTAAAGGTACTCCTGAGGCAAAAATTTACAACAGTCATATTTTACGTAACTCTATTATTCCTTTAATTACGTTTTTAGGTTTCGACCTAGTTACATTAGTTAACGGTGCAGTTATCACAGAAGCAATATTTAACTACCCTGGTATTGGGACATTATTCCTAGAATCCGTTCAACAACGTGACTACGCTGTTATAATGACGCTTACGATGTTTTTCTCATTACTAGTATTAATCGGGAACTTAGTTGCGGATATACTTTACGGAATAGTTGATCCGAGAATAAGATTAGATTAGGAGGAGTGGCTGTGGAGACAGTAACGAACAATAATACATCAACTAAGCCACAACGAGTAATGTCACCTTGGGCCATTGCTCGAAGAAAATTTGTACGTAATAAGCTAGCTATGGTTAGTTTAATCTTTCTATTATTTGTCATGATTATTTCATTTTTAGCTCCATTTATAACAACTGCTGATGTTGGAAGAGTTGACATTGCCAACAGAAACTTAGCTCCATCTGCAGATAATTGGTTCGGAACTGATACAAGTGGACGTGACGTATTTACGCGTTTACTGTACGGCGGACGAATTTCGTTAGTGGTTGGACTGTCTTGTACATTTATCGTTACGATTGTAGGTACATTTGTAGGTTCTGTAGCAGGTTATTTTGGAGGTAAAGTTGACTCAATTCTAATGCGTTTTACAGATTTTGTTCTTAACTTTCCATTTTTAGTATTTGTAATCGTATTAAATGCCGTTCTCTTCGGTGAGGTTAATGGAGTAGGAGTACTAATCATGGTTATTAGTGTACTCAGTTGGGGCGGTGTGGCTCGTCTCGTACGTAGTAAAGTACTCGCTGAAAAAGAGAACGAATACATTCTAGCAGCTGTATCGATTGGTACACGACCATCCAAAGTCATTGTGAAACACTTATTACCAAACATATTATCAACAATCATTGTACAAATGACAATTATATTTGCCGCTATGATTGTTGCTGAATCTGGATTAAGTTATTTAGGTTTCGGAGTGCCACAAGAAATTCCAAGTTGGGGGAATATGTTATCGGCATCACAACGTTCAGATGTCTTGCAACATATGCCATGGATTTGGGCTCCTCCAGGGATCACATTAGTAATAACTATATTATCAATTAACTTTATTGGTGAAGGCTTAAAAGATGCCTTAAATCCAAAATCTTATCGTTAATTTAAACTTGTTCATACCATATGGACAAGTTTTTTTTATAAATTTTTAAAAGGAGGAATAGCGAAATTAAAGATACATCACATCAAGTGAAACTAGATAGTATTTATAAACCAGTTTTTTTTCATAAAAAGGGTGGGAATGCTAACTTTAATGTAACCGATCAACGGAACTATATAAGGAAATATGAATTAAATGATGTAGAAGTAGAGAAACTTATTTTAGAACTACATAATCTAATAAAAGTGAGGTATGTATATGTAGGACTAGACTTAAACCGTACATTGTTAAAATATTTAAGTAGTCGTAGTAATTTTGAAGAATCAATCGTGAAACGAAGAAGAAAAGTGAATGCGCATTTAAATGTATTTCATTTCATATTGCTAGACACGTCGTTTTCTATGAAGCAATATTGGAATCAATTTTTGTATAAATACATTAAGAGTTATGAAAATAATACTTTGATTTTTTTTCATGACACTTATATTTATAAGTATAAACAACTCGTGGCATTTGATGAAGAGCTTTTATTTGTTGGGAAAACATTATATTCTAACAGTTTTGAAAAAATATATTCAATCGTACAGGAATTAAATTTTCCTTGCACGATTGAACATATATCTGATGGTGAGATATCTCCTAAGGAGGCTACTAAGACAATAAACCTAATTAATCGGCTAGTAAATAAGTATGTAAAGTTTATTTATAAAGAAGTGTTAAAAGAACAGCCTTCTGAATACTTTCAACGATTAAAAAAGGAAAACATTGAATGCTCAATTATACGTTAGTTTTTTTCACTATATGAATTAATCTTCCAACAAGCGCAATTGCTCCAACACCTAACCCGATTATTAATCCAATCCAGTATCCAAAAGGGCCTAAGTCTGTATAATTCGCTGTTAAGTACCCAGTAGGCAGCCCGATAACCCAAAAGGAAATAAACGAAATAATTAGTGTGATATTTACATCCTTATACCCTCTTAAGGCTCCTTGAATAGGTGCACCGAAGCCGTCAGATAACTGGAAGAATACAGCATAAATTAAAAACTGTTGTATTAAGACGATGACTGCTGGATCATTACTATATAGAGTCGCAACCTGTTCACGAAATATAAAAATAATAATTCCACTTAAGATAGCAAAAAACAAGCCAGATGTAATGCCTAACTTGGAATAAGTTACAGCATCATTAAATCTTTTAGCGCCTACTTCAAAGCCAACAGTTATAGTGAGTGACATCGCAATGGCGAGTGGAATCATATAAAATAGCGAAGCGAAGTTGATCGCCGCCTGATTCGCTGCTATTGTTTCGGTCTGATAAGCACTCATAAACAACGTCACAGCTGCAAAAATGCTTGTTTCAAAAAAGATGGTAAATCCAATCGGTAGACCGATTTTAAACTGTTCTTTCCAGGCAGAAAAAGAAGGCTTTTCCCAAGACTTAAAAATGTTATAAGTACTAAAAGGTGTGACCTTGTGGATGATTATGACGGAAACTATAGCACTTAAAAGATAAGAGAGCGAAGATGCAATTCCTGCTCCAATACCACCGAGCTTAGGGATACCGAAATTTCCGAATATAAACATATAGTTAAATAAAATGTTCAAGGGTAAAGCTAGCAATATAATAAACATTGACATCTTTGTTTGACCTAATGCATCAATAAATGACCTCAGCAAGTTATAAATGAAAAGTGGAATCATACCCGCTCCAAGACTAATTAAATAATATTTGGCTATGTGACGCACTTCATGTTCGATTGATAGTGCGTTTAATATTGGGTCTAACAAAAAATATCCGACAAGGGCAATAATAAGTGCTAGGAATATTGATAAATAAATTCCTTGTCTAACCGAAAAAGGTATTTTATTTTTATCTTTAGCACCTAAAGCTTGTGCAATGATAGGTGATAACGCAATCAATACGCCGTTAATCCCTGTTAATATTGGAACCCAAATAGATGAACCAATGGCAACACCAGCTAAATCATAAGCACCAGCTCTACCAGACATTAACGTATCAAAAAAGTTCATTAAATAAATACCCACTTGAGTTATTAAAATGGGAATTAATATTTTTATAAAGAGACTTATTTTTTCTTGAAGTGTATTTGTTTCATGCATATTTTTTCGCCTCACCTATTAAAATAGTACGACATTTGCTAATATGACATTATACTGTATTTTTCTTGAAAAGGATAGAAAGGAAGTTATAGATGCAAAAGAAATGTATCGTTTTTACAGGTGGTGGAACAGCTGGGCATGTCGTCGTCAATTTAGCCTTAATTCCTGAATTTTTAGAAGAAGGCTACGATGTTCATTATATTGGTTCATATAAAGGAATAGAAAGAGATTTAGTTACTACAATTCAAGGGGTAACGTACCACGGTATTGCAACAGGTAAACTTCGTAGATATTTATCCAAAGAAAACATAAAAGATCCTTTTCGTGTGATGAAAGGTGTTTTTCAATCGATTAAGCTATTAAAGAAGATAAAACCAGGAATTGTTTTTTCAAAAGGGGGATTCGTCTCAGTTCCTGTTATTATGGCAGCTAAACTGACAGGAACACCTGCTATTATTCATGAATCTGATTACACCCCCGGACTTGCTAACAAAATTGCATCTAAATTCGCAAAATATGTGTTAACCCAATTTCCGGAAACGACTGAATACTTACCTGACAAAAAAGCAAAATATGTTGGGGCTATTATTCGGGATGAACTTTTTACTGGTAATCGAAAAAGTGCCTTTCAAATGACAAATTTCAGCCCACAAAAACCGATTATTTTAGTTATGGGTGGAAGTGCTGGTGCCAAGCGAATTAACGAAGCGATTAGAGAGTCCCTTCCAGCTCTACTAAAGGACTTTCAGATTATTCATCTTTGTGGAAAAGGAAAGGAAGACCCGACAATTAAACAAAAAGGCTATGTTCAGTATGAATATGTCACCGATGAATTAAAAGATTTGTTCTCAATTACAGATCTAGTTATATCTAGAGCTGGAGCTAATGCTATTTTTGAATTTTTAGCTTTAAGAATTCCGATGCTACTCATCCCACTTCCAAAATCGGTAAGTAGGGGAGATCAAATATTGAATGCTGAATCATTTAAAAAACAAGGCTATGCTTTAGTATTAGAAGAAGAACAATTAACCAACGAAAAATTAATAAACTCTGTTCAAAAGCTAAATGTTCAAAAGCCATTAATTCAAGAAAAGATGCAGTCTTATAAACCAACGGAATCTAAAAACAATGTGATAAAATTAATAAACGATACGATTAAGAAGTAACGCCATAAGTTTACTCGGCGTTACTTCTTTAATCAATTGTACCGTAATGTGTAATATCTACTGTAGCTTCTACCTCAACGTCAATATTTGGATACATTTCTCGCCATTCTTCAGTCGTTATTTCAACTCCTCTTAAAGAAGTGTAATAAAACTTTCCGAAGCCAAATATATCTGCGTTAACTTGCTTAGTTAAATAAATAATTTCTAAAACCTTTTCTTCAATACGTTTTTTTGTTTCTTCTTCAATAAGTGACATCAATTTAGGATTTTCCAGATGGAGTAATTGTGAAACCTCCATTAAAATACCTTGAAATTCAATTTCAACTTTAAATTTGAGTGCTTCTTTATCAACTAATTTTATTTTCGAGTTACTTTTAATTTGATTTATTGAGACATGTAGATGGTCAGAAGTTTGAATGTTGTTATTTTTTTTATCCGCAAATTCTTGAAATTTATCCATTGGTAAATCTACAAATAGTTCTCCTGATTTGTATTTATCCTTTAATAATCTCACGTAGAACACATCGTTAAGATCAATTTGCTCGACGAACCGGTCATCTTGTAAAATGGCAAGTCCACCAATATTCACTTTATTATTTTCTAATTTTAGCAAAGGAACAACAGGGTCTTCTCCTGATTCATAAAAACTTCTAAAAAAATGAAATTGTTTACTACCAATAATTTGTTCATTATCGACAGCATTTTGTAATAGTTTATTTAAATAAGTACCAATATTTGGGGCACTTTCATAATTTGAAGCATTTAATAATTGACGTGCAGATTCACTAGCAATGGCAATATGATAATTATTTGGAACTTCAGCATCTCTAATAAAGGCATCCAAGTATGGCATGATTCCTTTTTCAGCTATTGAACGTCCAAATAATATTGCGCGTAATTGACCAGGTACAATATGGTGCATCGATTCTTTATTGTTTACATACTGTATTTGCCGAATGGTTTTTCCTTCACTTTCGATAATTTGCGATGCGCTAGAAACATCTGGATTAAACTGAAAAAAAACAGTGCTTCCTTGGATTACTTCACTATCTTCCTCCTTTAAATCTAATCCCACGACTGTTATAATTCCTAAATCCTCAATTACTTTTTTGGGAACACAGCCGACGAGAACAATTATACAAATACAAATCATTAAATATTTATATTTTTTCATTTGACTTCTTTCCTTTCATTCGTTTAATCAAGGCGAATGGAAAGAGCAGGAATGGAAAAACAAAAGCAAAAAATAATCCGATCTTAGCTGAAAGGTTAGTAAAGGCATCAATCATAAATCGGTTATTATCCATGAATAAACAGACGACAAACATAAGTGAGACTAAGACGTATGTGGAATATTTTTGCTTAATTCGGCTCATTCGTTTCAAGCCAAATGTAATCATCCATCCAAGTGTGACTAAGTTAGGTAAAATAATGAGCATCCATAGACTGACCACAATAATATCAAACCGTTCAAATAAAGGTAATTGTAAAATTTTGAACATTTGAAGAAGTGGCCAAATTTCTTCTTGTAATCGATTTCGGCTAAAATAACCAATTGCTACAACGGTGATAATTAATAAAGTGATTCCATTCAACGCTACTCCTAGATGACTATAGCGGGAAACTTTATTCTTATCAGAAATGAAGGGATAAAAAAACCATAATAATTCAAACCCTAGAACTGAATAAGCTGTTACATAAACCCCAGAGGCAATTTCTTTAATTCCGGAATCAAGAATAGGAAAATAATTTGAAGTGTCGATATAGCTTGCAGGTTCAGTCAATAATAGATGCATCCAAATTGTACCGATAAATACTAAAAAGCTAACTCCTACTACAACTCTAAAACCACCTAAAATCGCATAAACAACAAGAAGTAAGAGTAACAAAGCGACAAACCAGCCTTGAACTCTAGGAAATAGAAACACTTTAACGAATTCAATATACGTAATTATAATACTTAAAAAAATCATACTAAAATATAGCAAAAATGCTGCCGTAATTATTTTCCCAATCCATTTACCTACCGTTTGTTCTAAAATGCCATATAAATCATAGTTCTCATACGTTTTTAATATAAAAATAATACAAGCAACTACAATGTGAACAATTATAAGGGCGATGATTAAAGAAATCCAGCCATCATGCCCCGCTTCGTTAAAAACAATTCTCGGGTATCCAGCTAATCCTACACCTACTTGTAATTCATAGATAAGGAAAAATAAATACAGTGCTTTAATTTTTATATCTTTTGGAATATTTAACGGTTGTGTGTTCATATAAAACACCTATTCATCAATATCTTTTGAATTTTTCTTTTTTCTTTTTTTAGTAGGCTCAGGAAACCTTTTTTTCTTTTTCGGTTGATTAGTATATGCACGATGATTACTTTGCAAAAATGGTAATCGAAAAATAGAGTTATCTAAGTCTTTGATTTGAAGTGGATAGATTGGTGCAAGATATGGTCTATTTAATGAACGTTGTCTTAATAAATGAATAGATAGAAATGCAACACCGAACATCAACCCTAATATTCCCCAAAAGCCCGCTAATAAAATAAGAGGAAATCTAATAATACGAATTGCTGACCCCATTAAATAACTTGGTGCAGTAAAAGATGCAAGTGCACTTAACGCAACAACGATTATTAATATATTACTTGTGAATCCAGCTTGGACTATAGCTTGACCTATGACAATCCCACCTACGATACCCATCGTTTGACCGACTTTTGTTGGAAGTCTTGCACCGGCTTCTCGAATAAATTCTATAAAAATCTCTAGAATTAACGCTTCCATTAATGGAGAGAACGGTACTCTAGATCTTGAATGACCTAATGCAACTAACATTTGTTGTGGAATGATTTCATAATGATAGGTCAACGCAGTAACATATGTTGGTGTTAATATAATCGATATAAATGTTGCTAATATACGTAATATACGAATGAAAGACCCCATATTCCAACGTGTATATAAATCTTCTGTCGATTCAAAGAAGCTCAAAAAGTTTGAAGGCGCAATGATTCCAGATGGACTTTTATCAACAAGTAGTCCGATCTTCCCTTCTTTAATGGAATAACAAAATCGATCAGGTAATTCCGTATTCAAAAACTGTGGAAATATAGAATAAGAATTATCTTCAATGAACTGAGTTAAAGTGTTACCCTCCAATATATCGTCTATTTCGAGTTTTTTTAAGCGCTGCCTCATTTCTATTACATCTTCTTCATTAGCAATACTTTCTAAATAAATTAATCTTACTTCGGTAGGAACTGTTTTTCCTACTGTAAAAGTCTCGGTTGCTAAATTGGGGTTATCAATTTGATTCCGGACAATATTTAAATTTACATATAACGATTCTGTAAAACCTAATTTCGGACCAAAAATTATCGATTCAGTTTCTGCTTTTTCTATATTGCGATTTTCTTGTTTTTGAATAGGAATACTTACACAGCTATTGTCCTGTTCAATGTAAATAATTACAGATCCATTTTTGATTGCTCTCTCTATATCTTCTAATTTTGTTTCCTCAATTCCATTTTCGAGTGGTAATTCATTGATGAGAGAGGCTTGGTCCCATTTTCCGTTTTTTTCTTGAATTTTTATTATAACGTCATCATATAACGTTTTTTTATCGACCATATAATCTAGAAAGCATACGATAATGTTTTGTTCATCATGTTTAATTAGTTTTGTTCTATAGTCAGGAACTGATTTCAAGGCGTTTTTTAAGTCTTTTTTTAGTTGGTCAATTTCACATGGGAAATATGTAGAATTTTTTTTGCGTCGAGTCATAATTGATATTCACCACACTTTAGATATAGTATGTCAGTTTGAAAATAAAAATATGTAATAGAGATAGGTGAATAGATTATGAATAATTTTTTCGAATATTTAATCCATTTTTTTAATATAAACAATTATATAAACTATTTACGGAGTTTTCTTAAATAAACGTGAGCAAATAGAATTATTTCTAATCATAAGTGACGAGAGGTTAGTCTATGGAAGAAATAAGGTAATTTTTCAATCATAATTGGTAAATATCAAAATTGCCTGACAATTCAATTCCTGTATAATTAATATTGTTGATAGATTTTTTTGAAACTTCCACTCGTTTCATCCACATTACCCTTTTTAGCTTCTTCAATTTACAAGCCTTCAATAGTCTTAAAAATAATAAAGGGAGAGTTTGAACATGAAAAAAGGATTTATAATGTTTTTATTTTCTGCGCTTATTGCTTTAACAGCGTGTAGCAGTGATGACACGTTGGATGAAATTGTTTTAGCTGACGCAGGATGGGATAGTATTCGTTTTCATAATAGTGTCATGCAAATTATTATTGAACATGGTTACGATTTTGATACAAGTGTGATGACAGGTACAACTGCAAACACAGTACAAGGTTTACGTGAGGGTGACATTAATGTTTATTCAGAAATTTGGACAGACAATATAAAAGAAGTGTATGAGGAAGCTATAGATAAAGGAGAAATTATTAAAACTTCTGTAAACTTTGATGATAATACACAAGGATTATATGTTCCTACTTATGTCATTGAAGGTGACCCAGAGCGTGGTATAGAACCACTAGCACCAGATCTAAAAACCGTAGAAGATTTAGCGAAGTATCCACAAGTTTTTAAAGACCCGGAAGACTCATCGAAAGGTAGAATTGTTAATGCTCCAACAAGTTGGGTAGTTAGTGGGCAAATTCAGACAAAAGTTGAGAACTATGGTTTAGATGAACATTTTAACGTCATATCACCTGGATCTGACTCTGCAGCAGTAGCTTCATTAGTTGCAGCTTACGAAAAAGGTGAAGCGTGGGTCGGTTATTATTGGTCACCAACTTGGGTAACAGCACAATATGATTTAACTTTACTAGAAGAAGCACCATATGACCCTGAAATTTGGGAAGAGTCACTAGGAACTGAATTTCCACCAAACGATGTTGTTGTAGCTGTGCATAGCGATTTTCCAGAACAAGCCCCTGAAGTTTATGAGTTTTTACAAAACTATGAAACATCAACAAAACTGACTGAGGAAGCTTTAATGTACATGCTTGAACATGAAGCTGATGCAGATGAAGCGGCAGAATGGTGGATGAAGGAAAATCAAGATATTTGGACGAAATGGGTTCCAGAAGATGTGGCTGATAAAGTTAAAAAAGGTCTAGGATTATAAGACAGTCATACTGATAGTTGGCCGCTAACTGTAATGTGGTCAACTATCTTTTTCTAATTAGTAATGAAACTTTCAACAATAAGAAGAGGAGATTAATCATGAGTTATTTAACATTTTTATTAACTCCACTTGGTAGTTTGATCAGTCGGGTTATTGATTTTTTCAAAAATGACTTTCCTGATATTTCAATTCCTATAGGTGATGCTGTCAAGTGGCTAGTTAATTTTTTAGATAATAATCTAGAAGTATTTTTTGAAGTGATTACGTTTATAACGTCACGAACGATTCGGGGTATTGATGATTTCTTAAATTTCTTGCCTTGGTGGTTGTTTATTTTAATTATATTTGCATTGGGACTTTTATTACAATCGTTAAAGTCAGGTTTATTGTATAGCTTTTTCATCTTTTTAATTGGTACCTTTGGGCTTTGGGAAGAGATGATGATTACTATTGCCATCATCGTGACGGCAGTAATTATTTCATTACTAATTGGTATTCCTACAGGTATTTTTATGGCAATGAACCGAACGTTTTCAACGATCATGCGTCCAATATTAGATGCGATGCAAACGATGCCAAGTTTTGTCTATTTAATTCCTGCTATTTTCTTCTTTCATTTAGGGAATGTGCCTGCAGTATTCGCAACAATCATTTATGCCGTTCCTCCTGTCATTCGTTTAACTGAACTTGGAATACGTAATGTAGATCAAGAAGTTATAGAGTCAGCCCAATCATTTGGTTCTTCAAAGGTACAAATGCTCGTAAAAGTTCAATTACCTCAAGCTGTTCCAACTATTATGGCTGGTGTTAATCAAACGACCATGATGGCTCTTGCTATGGCAGTTATTGCATCAATGGTCGGTGCTGGTGGTCTTGGTGAACAAGTATTGACAGCGATTAACCAGATCGATATTGCATTAGGCTTTGAAGCAGGAATAAGTATCGTCTTTTTAGCCATTATTATCGATCGTTGTACAGCAGGAATAGGGAACCGCTTCCAACGTAACAAGGAGGATCAATCATGAGTGTTAAATTAAGTATTCAAAACGTTTCTAAAATATTTGGACCTAAACCTAAGCAAGCCATCCCTTTAATTAAGGAAGGTTATTCTAAGGAAGAAATCTTAGCAAAAACCGGTAATACGGTTGGCGTATATAATGCGACACTTGATGTTCATGAAGGTGAAATGTTCGTTATTATGGGGTTGTCTGGTAGTGGTAAATCAACACTGATTCGTTGCTTGAACCTTTTAAATGAACCGACAACAGGCTCTATTGTTGTGGATGGAGAAGATATTGTTCAATATAATAAACACGAATTAAAAGACTATCGACAAAATAAAATTGCAATGGTGTTTCAGCATTTTGGTTTATTTAGTCACCGAACAGTATTAGGTAACGTGGAGTACGGTTTAGAAATACGTGGTGTTGAAAGAGAAGAGCGTCATGAAATTGCTTTAAGAAATTTAGAAGTAGTTGGCTTAAAAGGATGGGAAGATAAATATCCAGACGAATTATCTGGAGGAATGCAGCAGCGTGTTGGACTCGCGCGTGCACTTGCTAATGATCCAGACATTTTATTAATGGATGAACCATTTAGTGCGCTAGACCCATTAATTCGCCGTGAGATGCAGCTTGAATTACTAGATATTCAAGAACGTTTACAAAAGACGATTATTTTTATAACGCATGATATTAATGAAGCTTTCAAAATTGGGGATCGGGTTGCTGTGATGAAGGATGGTCGGATTGTCCAAACGGGAACACCGGAAAATATTTTAGAAAATCCTGCAAACGAATATATTACTGAGTTTATTAAAGATATTGATCGTTCAAAAATTTTCCAAGCCGAAAATATTATGATCAAACCAAATGCCCTTGTTGCGATGAAGGATGGTTTGAAAGTTGCTATTAAAGAGATGGAGTCAAACGGTTTATCAAGTGTTTTCGTCGTCAGTAAAAACCGTAAGTTAGAAGGAATTGTTACGATTGATGACGCTGTTAAAGGAATAAAGGAAAAGAAAACTTTAAATGATGTGTTAATAAGAGACGTTGAAAAAGTAGAAAGAGAAACGTATATTCACGATATTATCCCAAAAGCCGCTGAATCTAAATATCCGATTGCAGTTGTTAGTGAAAATGATCGACTAGAAGGGATTATATTAAGAGTACACGTCTTGTCGAGTTTAGCATCCGATGATAATGGAAGTGATGAATAGAATATTGAACAGCTGGTCAATTTTACAGGCCAGCTGTTTTATTATGAAGTTTTTCCTTTAGGTGAATTGTTGTGATTGCTTAAACTAGTGTTGTGATTGCTTAAACTAGTGTTGTGATTGCTTAAACCTGTGTTGTGATTGCTCAAACTTATGTCGTGATTGCTTAAACTTATGTTGTGATTGCTTAAACTTATGTTGTGATTGCTTAAACATAGGTTGCGATTGCTTAAACATAGGTTGCGATTGCTTAAACATAGGTTG
>JBPYCQ010000003.1:0-210141 GCA_051846895.1 Bacillaceae bacterium W0354 | reverse complement strand
CGATTGCTTAAACATAGGTTGTGATTGCTTAAACATAGGTTGTGATTGCTTAAACATAGGTTGTCTTTTAAGCCCCCATAATCACTTGGACACCAAAATCGTAGGAGAGTACAATGTTTGCATATTGGAAATACTCGATAAAAGGTGGTGATTTAAAATGGCGAGCAAAATTGACATGTTTGAAAATTTAAAGAAGAAATATGTGCGAATAGCATTAGAAACAAGTAAACAAGCTACTACCGCTAAAGCAGCTGGCGTTCACCCGGATACTCTTAGAAAATGGATGAAAGAATATGAAACAGAAGTCCGAGATGAAATGGAACAGGAAGGTGTAAGCATTACACCAGTTGAACCAACTGAAAATGATTATAAAAAGAAGTATGAATTGGCAATGAAATTACTGGGTGAAAAAGAGTTAGAAGTAGCTGTATTACAAGATGCATTAAAAAAAAAGAATGTGATATAGATTACCTATTTCGTATAGCTAATAAGTGGATTTTAAAAGGGTTTTTTATTAAACGAATCCTCGATATATTGAACCTTCATCGTTCAACTTATTATGACAGAACGGGGGAAAAGGAAATAGAAGAGTATCAAGCTAAAAGAGGTAGACCGTGCCCGGGTTACTCTATGCATGAGGAAGGGCATAAGATTTCGGATGAACAGATAGAAGAATATTTGATGGAATATTATCTAGATGACAATATCGGTGCGTTGGGATATAAAAAATGGACCACTTTATTGCGTGAACAATATAATTTGATTATTAATAAAAAGAAAATATATCGAATATGTAAAGCGTTAGGTATTTTAAAAGAAAGAAAGATTAAGAAACCGAAACATAAAAGGAAGTTAGCTAAAAACCGTGTAGTTACAGGCCCGAATCAACTATGGCAAGTAGATATTAAATATGGAAACATAGAAAATTCTAATAATTTTATATTTCTGTGCTGTGCGATTGATGTGTATGATCGGAAAATTGTAGGTGCGTATAGAGGATCGACATGTAAAGCGAAGGACATCACAACCATGCTTACTAAAGCACTAATTAAACGAAAAGTACATTTTAAAGAAGGTGAGTTTGAAGATAAACTAATTATCCGAACGGATAATGGGCCACAATTCGTGAGTGAATGGTTCGGAGATTTCTGTTGTTATCAAAAGATATATCATGAAAGAATTCCAAATAAAACACCTAATATGAATGCTTATATTGAGTCATTTCATAGTCAAGTTCAGCGAGAGTGTTTTGATCGACACAGCTTTACTTTTTATGATGAAGCCTATTACTATATTGACGAATATATACATTTTTATAATCATACTCGTCCTCATGGTAGCTTAGGTGATTCTCCACCCGAAAAGTACTTTCAACTTACGTTGGATGGTCGTAGACCAATTCAGATAGTAAATTTATAAAGATGGCAAGAAAACTAAATTTAAAAAAAGGGAATTGTTCCCTTAATGTAAAGGTGCACAACGTGACGTTTAACCACGACTTGATATGGAGCAACGCATGATAACCTGTTAGGTTAATCCAGATTCTTTTTAAAAGCTGGCGCCTGGATTGAGAATCATGCGTGACGAGGCTCCGTGTCAAGTCATCGTGAATCAATAGCTAAATTTTTAAGAACAGAGGGGACAATTCCCTTCAATTACCAGATAGAAAATGCAAATCTGAGATAATTAAAGAATATAAAAGTATGTGTCCGAAATAAGGGGGCCTAGACGTTGTGATTGCTTAAACATAGGTTGTGATTGCTTAAACATAGGTTGTGATTGCTTAAACATAGGTTGTGATTGCTTAAACATAGGTTGCGATTGCTTAAACATAGGTTATGATTGCTCAAACCTAGGTCGTAATTGCTTAAACATAGGTTGTGATTGCTTAAACATAGGTTGCGATTGCTCAAACATGGGTTGTGATTGCTCAAACATATGTCGCGATTGCTCAAACATGGGTTGTGATTGCTCAAACATGGGTTGTGATTGCTCAAACATAGGTTGTGATTGCTTAAACATAGGTTGCGATTGCTCAAACTTGTGTCGTGATTGCTCAAACATATGTTGCGATTGCTCAAACCTGGGTAGTGAGTGCTCAAACTTAAGGTGTAAGTGCTCAAACATTTGCAAATCCCTGATCTGAGTTATTACTTTCTATCAAGTATACGGCTAAAAAAATAGTAAAAACTAAGCTGACATCAAAAGAATTTAAAGGTTGAGAGAGATGCAGTTAGTTGAAGTTTACTTACCAAAAAAATTGTATCATATCGTCGAAGGAAAGCTTAAGCAGTTTTCCAGAAAGGGAACTTGGAAGGAAGATGAGCGGGAAAACCGCTTATTAATCAGACTAATCATTTCAGAGGATCAAGTTGAAGAAGTTCTAAATTATTTAGAACAAGTTTCTAGAATGAATGATGAAGTAGAGACGATGCTATTCCCTGTCCATACTTACTTTTCAAAAGAAACAATCGAAGAAGACGAACAAAAAGCAAAAGAAAAAAATCGAAACGATGAAGAAAAACATAAATTTATTCGAATGAGTCGACAAGAGTTAACGCATGAAGTTGAAGAAAAAAGTGAGTTAACCATTAATTATGTATTACTAGTTATTTTTTCTTCGATAGTTGCTTCAGCTGGTTTTATGAAGGATAGTGAAGCGATTGTTATTGGAGCGATGGTGATTGCGCCTTTAATCGGGCCAGCGATCTCTATGTCTTTTGCTTCAGTGTTAGGAAATGTGAAGCATTTAAAAAAAGCGACAATAACATTAGTTACTGGTTTCGCGATTATAGTTGGGATTGCTATCATTTTTGGTTTGCTTTTTGATGAGGTGATTGAGTCCTCTCAATATTTATCACGTACTAATGTCACTATTGCAGACTTTTTTCTTGCGCTTGCAGCAGGTTCAGCGGGCTCCTTATCAATTTTAAATCGACTACAAGGAAGTTTGGTTGGTGTCATGGTAGCAGTCGCTCTGCTCCCACCCGTGATTACATTTGGGGTTTCAATCGGTAAACAGCTTTGGCTAGATACTTATAATTCATTTTTACTAGTGATGACGAATGTGACTTGCATTCTTTTAAGTGGCATTATTATTTTTATTGCAAGTGGTATAAGACCAGTAAGGTGGAAGTCAGAACAGCACGTGCAAGTATCAAGCAGACTTTCGATCCTATTCGTATCTGTCATTGCTGGTGTTTTATTATTTATTATCTTATTTGCTATTTAAATTGTGAAAAAGGAACTAATTTTTAAAATATTTAAATTAACTGTTGCTTTTAACTTTTTTAAGGGGTATAATTTCTTTCGTAAGTTAAATTAAGGAAAGGGAGGTCACGAAAATGATTTTAGCAATTTATACTTCAAATCAAAACCAACTGAATATTTGTAAAAACGTGACCTGCTTGACGTGTGCCTAATATTTCTTTAATTTGATGAAATTATTCTATGTTTAAGCAAAGTCATGACATTATATTGTCGTGACTTTTTTTAAAGAAAGCACATTTGGCTCTAGGGTCAATTGTGCTTATTTTTATTATTAAAAGGAGAGAAACATGATGTTAAAAATTGAATTTGAGTACTCCTTTAAAGGGGTAAGAAAGACGATTCGCATTCAATTTTCATTAGCAAGGAAAAATAATCGGCTAGATGATGGTTAGCTAACAAGAAAAAAACATAAGGGGGGATTCTATGTTTAGCGTATTTAAAAAACTATCATGGTATTTTAAAGAACAATGGGTTAGATATACATTAGCAGTTACAGCATTGATTATTGCTAACGTTTTTGCGGTAATTCCACCACGTCTTATTGGGAATGCAATCGATTTAATCCAATACAATTTATTAACAAAAGAAAAATTAATGGAAATTATTTTTTACTTTATTTTGTTAATAATTGCATATTATACAATCTCTTTTTTCTGGGATTACACTTTGTTTGGTCGGGCGATTTTGTTAGAGAAGAAGATGCGCTCGCGTCTCATGAATCATTTCATGAAGATGACACCAACATTTTACGGTCGTTATCGTACGGGGGATTTAATGGCCCGCGCTACGAACGATTTAAAAGCGATCAATATGACCGCTGGATTCGGAATACTAACTTTAGTAGATGCTACGGTTTATATGTCCTTTATCGTTGGAATTATGATCATATCAATTAACTGGAAGCTAACAATAGCGGCACTTATCCCACTTCCAATCATGGCGCTTATTATGCAAAAGTATGGGCGTGCTATTCATGAACGTTTCATGTCTGCACAAGCGGCGTTTAGTGAATTGAACAATGACACACTTGAATCGATTCAAGGTGTACGCGTCATTCGTGCCTATGTACAAGAACGTCAAGATGAGAAACGTTTTGCTAATAAAACGGAAGATGTATTTCAAAAAAATATCGCTGTTGCGAAGCTTGATGCCCTGTTTGAACCAACGATTAAAGTGTTAGTTGGTGTTGCTTATACGATTGGTCTTGGTTTTGGCTCCTATTTAGTTATTCGTAATGAATTAACAATTGGAGAATTAGTATCTTTTAACGTATATCTAGGTATGTTAATTTGGCCAATGTTTGCTGTTGGTGAGCTCATTAACGTCATGCAACGCGGTAATGCGTCTTTAGATAGAGCAGAAGAAGTGTTATCACAGAAACCAGATGTGAAAAATCCAAAAGAACCAGTCCAAGTGAGTCGACCGGATGAAATTATTTTTAATGAGTTAACTTTCCGTTACCCAGAATCTGACGTAGATCGTTTAATAGATATTTCTCTTACAATTAAACGAGGAGAGACGATTGGTGTTGTTGGAAAGACGAGTGCTGGAAAATCAACGTTATTCCGTCAACTTTTAAGAGAATATCCACCAGCACATAAAGGAGCTCTTATGATTAACGGAGTTCGCATTGAAAATTTATCTCTTCAAACAACGAGAAATTGGATTGGTTATGTACCTCAAGATCATACGCTATTTTCTAAAACGGTAAGAGAGAACATTTCTTTCGGTAAAAATGGTGCATCAGATGAGGAAATTTATAGAATTTTAGAAATGGCATCCTTAAAGGAAGATATCGATAATTTACCACATGGCCTAGATACGATTGTAGGCGAAAGTGGTGTCACTTTATCAGGTGGTCAGAAACAGCGTGTTTCACTTGCGCGTGCATTAATTAAAGATCCAGAAATTTTAATATTAGATGACTCATTATCAGCAGTTGATGGAAAGACGGAAACAAAAATTATTGAGCATCTGAAAAAAGAAAGACAAAATAAAACAACGTTCATTGCCGCACACCGTTTGTCAGCTGTTAAACATGCGGATCAAATTATCGTTTTAGAAGATGGGAAAATTGTGGAGCATGGAACACATGATGAGCTGATTGAACGTCAAGGATGGTATAGTAAGCAATTCGCCGTACAGCAAATGGAAGGAGGCGAATAATTATGAAAAAACCGACAACTGAAAAAAGGTTGTTTCAATATGCGATGCATTTTAAGAAAACGATTTTTATTGGGTTAATATGTTTAATCGTTGCTGTTGCCTTAGAACTGACTGGTCCTTTCATCGCGAAAACATTGATTGACCAACATATTGTAGGTGTTGCTAATCATTATGTTGAAACAGATGAAGTTGACAAAGGAATTGAGTTTGACGGACAGACGTATATAAGAAAAGATCGTATCTCATCCAATGATAGTGATACGATTGTTACACTTTTCCAAGATGGGTTATCGTTTTATTTATTGGAAGATGAAGTACCTCTTAATGCATCTATAGATGATGAGGGTGGGAACGAATTTACGTTAACGACCCGAGGTGAAACATTTCACGTAACAGGGAAAAAGTTATCAATTGATGAAGTTTTCGTCTTCTTTAGTGAAGAAATCAGCTCGATTATTTGGCTATTAGCCTTATATTTATTTTTAATATTAATTTCTTCATTTTTCTTATACTACCAGACGTATTTACTACAATATTCATCTAATAGGATAATTCAAAAGATGCGTAAAGACGTGTTCAACCATATACAGCGGTTACCAGTTAATTATTTTGTTAATCAGCCAGCAGGTAAAATTTTGGCAAGAGTTACAAACGATACAGAAGCAATCCGTGAGCTATACGTCCGTGTATTAGAAGTCTTTGCGTCTGGGATTATTTATATGTTTGGAATATTCATCGCCCTATTTATACTAGATGCTAAACTGGCACTCATCTGTATGGTATTATTGCCAATTATGGCTCTATGGATGAAGGTTTATAAAAATGTAGGTGGTAAATATAACAAAGTCATCCGTGAAACGAATAGTAATATTAATGGAAATATAAACGAGTCCATTCAAGGGATGGCAATTATTCAAGCATTCGGTCAAACAGAACGTATGACGAATGAATTTGAAGAGTTAAATGAATTACAAAGAGAATACCAAACAAAAATGAACACGTTCACAGCATTGACTTCATTTAATTTAGTTAGTGTTTTGAGAAATATTGCGTTTGTAACATTTATTATGTATTTTGGTGGGGCTGCTTTAGATGGTACGTCAATTGTAACAGCTGGTGTGTTGTATGCATTTGTCGACTTATTAACGCGTCTGTTTGAACCTGTTAATCAAATCGTCAGCCAATTAGCTTTACTTGAACAGGCAAGAGTTTCAGGAAGTAGAGTATTTGAGTTAATGGACGAACAAGGTGAAGATGTCAGTTTTGAACCCATTCCACGTTATGAAGGTGCGGTTGAATTTAACGACGTCTCCTTTGCCTACGAAAAAGATGAGTATGTTTTAAACAACATTTCATTTCAAGTCAAACCAGGTGAGACAGCGGCCTTTGTCGGCCATACAGGATCTGGAAAGAGTACGATTATGAATTTACTGTTCCGATTTTACGACCCGACAATTGGGAAGATACTCATTGATGGCAAAGATACAAAACAACTTTCTAAACAGCAAGTAAGACAGCATATCGGTATTGTTTTACAAGATCCGTTCATTTTTACTGGAACGATTATTTCAAATATAACAATGAACGATCCGTCAATTAGTCGTGAAAAAGCGATAGAAGCGTTAAAGACGGTTGGTGCTGATCGATTTATAGAAAAACTTCCGAATAAATATGACGAACCAGTTAAAGAAAAAGGAAGTGAATTTTCTACAGGAGAAAGACAGTTATTATCATTTGCACGTGCACTCGCTTTTGATCCTGCTATTTTAATTTTAGATGAAGCGACAGCTAATATTGATACAGAAACAGAAGCAATGATTCAAGAAGCCCTAAATATTTTAAAACAAGGACGAACAACATTAATTATTGCGCATCGATTATCAACCATTCAACAAGCTGATCAAATATTTGTTTTAAAACATGGTAAAATGATAGAAGAAGGTAATCACCATAGCTTATTGAAAGAACGTGGTGAGTATTATAAAATGTATGAAATGCAGTTAGGTAAACAACAATTCCATGTTTCTTAATTGATAGGGTGATAATAGATGTGTGACGATAAGCGACCTGAGACGATTGATGAAGAAGACTTATATGAGGACTTAGATGAAGAGGAAATATATGACCTTCTTCAAGAAAAGAAAAAAGAAATAAGACAAAAAGAAATACAACCAAAGCCAAAACGCCCATTCCCTAAATGGGTTTTTTGGCTTATTGCTTTATTTATGTTGATTTCAGTAGCTCCTGGATTTATTTCGTTACCTGCTATTGAATTTTTGAAAACATCAGCTAAACTTTTAGTAGATGATGATGTTAAAGAATATAAACAATCAATTGTTTTAATAGATACAGGAAGTGGAAGAGGAACAGGTTTTTCAATAACGGAAGATGGTTATATAATAACGAATGAACATGTTGTGGATGAAGTTGAACATTTATATGTCTTTTATCCTGAATTAGGAGGACCGTATGAGGCAAATATTGAAGTAGCTTATCCACAATATGATTTAGCTTTACTAAAAGTCGATGATGTTCAGGTACCATTTTTACCATTAGCGGATGAAGCAGCTTTCAGTTCAGGTGAGCATTTCTATTTTATTGGTAACCCTTTGAGCTTTAGTGGAATCGCCAATGAAGGAAAAGTCATTGATTGGACGAACTCAAGTCTAGCGACACCAGTATTAATGCTAGATGCTCCAATCTATCGTGGGAATAGTGGTAGCCCTGTTATTAATGATGAAGGTGAAGTGATTGCCGTCATCTATGCAACGAGGCATGATACAGGCGAAGGACGAGTAGGGTTAGCTATTCCTATTGAAGTTTTTCATGAATTGACAAATAAAAACTTTATGCGCGAACAATAACACCCATAAATGGTGCGTGATTGACGAAAAATATTATTAGTTGGGGGTGGTGAGGGGTGTTAAAGCGTCAAAACAAAGAGCAAGACGACGTCTCCCTCGAAGAACACGTACTCGCTGTTCAACAAGGGGATGAGGAAACCCGTCATCATCTGTTAACGAACTATCAACCTTTCATAGCGACATGTGTATCAAAAGTATGTAAAAGATATATTGATCCAGAGAAGGACGATGAATATAGTGTTGGTTTAATGGCGTTTAACGAGGCGATTGAATCATATTCAGAGAACAAAGGGAGTTCTTTTTTATCTTTTGCCCGTCTAGTCATCTCAAGAAAAGTCATTGACTATATTCGCTCGGTTAATAAAGAACCGATTCATGTTTCTTTAGATTATTCTGACTCAGATGACTCAAATGATGGGGATTCTTATTGGATTGTTTCTGAAGCGGCAAAAGAAGCTTATCATGAAGACGAAACCGCTTGGTATCGCCGAGTAGAGATTGAAGAATATAGTAAAAAACTTCAGGAGTATAAACTTTCCTTTTCTGAACTTGTACAAATTTCTCCAAAACACCATGATGCAAGAGAGTCTGCTAAAAAGATTGCTAAGTTTGTTTATCACAATCAAGAAATAAAAGAATACGTGCTTGAAAAGAAAAGGTTACCTATCAAAAAAATTTTACCTCATGTAGATGTTAGTAAAAAAACAATTGAACGGAACCGTAAATATATTTTAGCAATTTTTATTTTATTACATGAGGAGTTTGTCTTTTTAAAAGATTATGTGAAGGGGGTGGAATGAATTGATTAAAGGGATCGTCGTTGAACACAAAAAGAAACACACCATCATGTTGACAAATAACGGTGTTTTTTATAGAACTAAAAAGCTTAATAAACTCGTAGGTGAAGAGACGTTTTTCGAACCTTTAACATCAAACCCTTTATCATTTCACAATCTTTTTCACTGGTTGAAGCAACAATTTCAATGGAAAGCAATCGTAGCTATCGCCCTTTGTGTCATGTTAGCTTTTCCCATTTACTCTTCGTTTGGAAAAGACGAAGTTTACGCATATGTGAGCATTGATATAAATCCAAGTATAGAGCTTTCACTTAATGATCATTATGAAGTAATTGGAATTGAAGGGCTTAATGATGATGGAAAAAATCTTCTTACTCATTTAACTGGTTGGAAAAAGCAATCATTACAAGATGTTTCAAAAAACATTTTATCTCTTAGTCAAAATATGGGCTATTTACAAGATAATCATAGTTTACTCTTTGGGATTAGTTTTGTTGGACAAATAAAACAATCTGATCATTTAATTATTTACGATGTAGCCGACAATTTAAAAACAGAATTCGATTCTATTAACATCGCATCATTTGAAGTTCCGAATGAGTATCGAGAAGAGGCTAAATTAGAAAACACATCAATGAATATCGTTTACGCATCGCAAATTTTAGAAGATGAAAAAAATGGAGAGCATGAGGAGAATAATCAGAATAGAATTATTACATCAAGTGATGAAGATGATGAGGAGCAAGAAGAACAAGAAAAAGATCATCAGGAACGTGGAGATTATAAAGATAAGCATGTTGACCAAAAACAGACTACCACCTCAAATGAAAAAAGTAATAATCGAAAAGTAAAAAAGAATAACATAAAAGTAATTGAGAAATTTTTACTAGAAGCTGAAGAGGGTAAAATCCCACCAGGAATCCAAAAGAAAATTGAACAACTTGGAATTACAAAAGAAGATATTGATGAATATTTCTCTGATGATGACGAAACCGACTTTGATGATGAAGATTCAGATGATGAGCTAGATGAAGATGAGGATTCTGACGACGATGAAGAAGAAGATGATGATGATGAAAATTATAGGAAGGATGATCAAAAGAACCGAGACTTTGATCAAAAAGATCGTAATAAAAACAAAAATAAAAAAGGTAAGCATCGTCATTGGAAAGGTGATAACTTTACCCCACCTGGTCTGAAAAATAAAAATAAGGATCATGATGACGATGATGACGATGAAGAAGATGACGACGATGATGATTAACCTTTCTTGATAAAGAGGCTACCTAAAAGTCAGTAACCGTGACTTTGGGGTAGTCTCTTTTTGATGTCTAAACAATATACTGAACTATTTAAAATATAATGTTCATCACTAAAATAGACTTTCAAACATTATTATTTTTTTGCAAAAACAATAGAAGACTGATTCACTTAAATCTAAAACAATCAAAGGTTTTGGCACCTCTAATTTAAATCAAACAGATGTAAAATCTTAACGAACTTAAAAAATAGTAGTATAATATCATGAAAGATATAAAAAAAGGTAGTGTAGGAGGAATTTTATGCCAAATACTAGAGAGAAGGGCAGTCGTAAAAAAACCTTTGTGATCGTTATAGGAATTCTAGTATTATTCGCAGGTGTAGGAGTTTATGCTTTCCAAGCTTATATATTGAATCATCCAATTGTCAAATATGCAGAAGCTGAGAAGGAGACAATTAATCGGTTGAACCAAATGCTACATAAATATACTGGGAATCAAGAGGAATTAGCAAAAAGGTTGCTAAAAGAAAAAAGTGAAACTAATTCGGTTATTACCGCTGATTTGGACATAAATAGTAACCAAATAGACCCTGTAATTACACTTATTCGAGGAATATTGGGAACTTCTGAAATAAATATTAACAGTATTCAGGACCCAGCAACATTAGAATCTAAAGTAGACGTTAATCTTAATATGCAGGGGGCTAGTTTATTTAATATTGGTCTATATCAGAATAGAGAGATTACGGCGATCGATTCGCCAATTATTTATGATCAGCCTATTGGAATACATAATAAAAGATTTGGTGAATTAATTGGACAGCCTGACGAGCCCACAATTATTGAAGAGTTTCCTAATTTTATCGAGATCCAAAATCAATCAATGACCCCAAAAGAATTAAGAGAGCTTTACATTGAGTATTTAACATTTATTGGTTATGAGTTAAAAGATTTGAATTTTGAGTTAAATGAAAATGTTAAATACGAAGGGAAAAAATATACACAATATTCACTTCACATCTCAGAGGACAAGGCGAAGAATTTACTTAAAAAGATTTTAACTAAAATGAATGAAGATAAAAAATTGAAGCATTATTTATTTTCACCACTTGTCGTTTTAGAAGAGGATAATCCTTTAGAACAATTGTTAGCTGAAGTTGACTTACTAGAATTTCCTGGTGGTATTACTTATGAAGCTTACTATAATAATAACTTTGTCCAATATCGTAATTTGAATACGTCTATTTCTGCTAATGGTGAAACAGTAAATATTCAATTATCATTTAATACAGTTATAACAAAAAATGATGAGTATGATTTATTATTCGATTTCATAGTCGATACGAGTGATCAAACTTATTTCATCTTCAAATATGATTCATCAGGCGAACCAATCGATAAAGATTATCATGTAAAGAGAAGAATTTCTTTAGGATACGAAGATATTTACGAATCTGGAACAATTAATTTTGACTATAATACTGTATATCAAGAAAATATAGCAGAATCAGATTTCAGATTATTTGCGGACATTAATGATCCATCTTTTCCCGAAATTTCCGGTCATTTAAACCATGAAATACGAATGGATGGCAATGAAGGTAGTCAACTACTCGATTTTTCAATAGGAATTGGAACGTTAAATGAGACCACTAATAACAATGAAACATATTCTGTCACTTTCAATATTGACCAACAATTCAAGTTTGGAGATGCAGTAACCATTCCAAAAATGAATCATGAAAACATCCTATTTATAGATGAATTAGATGAAGATAATTTATATGATTTAGAGAACGAGATAAGTGACTTTATTTCGTCTTATTATGAAAATTTGTTTGGGAAGTTTTCCCCGTTTTAATATGATAATTAATTGAAGGGAGTAGGGATTCATGATCTTACATTTGTTTTTATATGAATGGAAAAGAACATTGAAACACCCTACTCTTTTATTATTTGTTTTTTTATTTCCGATATTATTTGTATCTTTAACAGGTTTTATCGTTTATTCCGTTGTTAAGGAAGAAGTTAATTCTGTAGATATCGTCGTGCTTGATGAAGATCAAACATTTGAAACAAGTACATTAATTAATCAGTTGAAAAGTGATGACACATTAAAAGGACAAGTCAATTTTATTACTGGAGAAGGCAAGTTAACTACTTACTTACAACAGCCTGAACAATATGCTGCAGTCGTTCAAGTTCCAAAAGGTTTTACCGAAGATCTGAGAAGCGGAATTAATCGTGAAATAAATGTATATTTAAATGAAAATATCCCAGTAGGATCTAATTTAGCTTATTTATTGTTGGAGAGTGGACAAAATTATATATCCGCAGCTCAAAGTGGAGTTAATACGGTTAATCATTTTTATATTAAAACAATAGAAGACCGTAGTGAAAGAAATCGTTGGATCCAGCAAATGACAATTCATTTTACATTACTGACATTGAGTCGCAATGATTTTTTTGTATTAGATGAGTCTTTAGAAAATGAAATGCTTAACTGGACAACTCAACTGTATTTAACGATTGTAACGGTTTTGTTTTTCTTATCTTACTTGTTATGGATTATGATGTTTCAACAAAAAAATGACCGTCTGATTACAGAACGGCTAACCTTAATTTCACTTAAACCTGTCCATCGATTATTATCATTAATGTTATATCATTTTTCTTTTAGTTTGATTTACTTAGTATTATTCGGTGTTATTGCAAGTACCTTATTAAATGTCAGTATTAATTTCCTCGTATTTGTTCAGTGGGTTATTTTTGCTCTTATGTTTCATTCAATATATTTGTTTTGTTACTCATTGTTTAAAAAGAAAGCAATTACTGTTAGTTTGTTTTTCATTTTGACTTGTTTATTTTTAATGTTCAGTGGACTTATCATTCCACCGGCGTATATTGGTCAGTCAATGATAGACTTAACTATAATCCATGACGGTTTTAAGCACATATTTTTATTTAATGAACCACCAATTTTCATTTGGCTAATCATTAGTATATTTATTATAATTACGGTTTTCTTTTCTTCCCTTCTGAATAAAAAGGGGGAAATGATATGAATTCTATTTTGAATACTTTAATAAGAAATCGATTATCACTTATTTTATTAATTATTACTCCGCTTATTTTATTAGTCGGCTTTTACAATTTGATGAAATTGACAGTTGAAGAAATTGACGTTCCGATTGTTTTTGTCGATCAAGCCCAACAGCCAATTGTTACTGATCTAATAAAAGAATTGCAGGATACAGAACCTTTTAGTATAAAGTTAGAGGAAGAAGTGCCCTGGGGCAAGTTGCAGCGCGGTGAAGTTGAAGCTGTCTTTTCTTTCGCAAATGATACATTGGAGCGGATTTACGAAGGGAAGACAGACGACTTAATTACGTGGTACAGACACGAACAAAGTGTTTTTGATGGGCTAATTAAAGAACAAATCGCAGCTAATATCGTTAATTATGTAGTCCGAGCAGAAGCGGCAAACATTGTTACTAATTATAATGACAGTTCAAGCTGGGATGAAGTTTATAATTACGGATTAAAATATTTGGGTCCTGACCCTATTTTTAAAATGAATTTTTCATCATATAAAGGTACTACTCTAGATGACGATAAACAGCAGAGTACATTTCCTTTAATACGTTTAATGATATGGATATATTGTATGGTCGTCATCAGTATGTTTGCGAAAAAATTAATCACTTGGAGAAGCGGACAGATTTATGAACGACTACAACTCATTCCATATAGTTTGTTACGTTTAAAGCTGACATGGTTATTATTTGTCGCTTTAGTTTGTTCGATTGTAGCAGCGGTTATTTTGCATGTCCTTTATTTTAATTTAGAAAACGTTACCTATTCATTTTCTTTACTTAGCAAAGATTTACTTATAATTTTAATTTCTGCAATATTAGTTTTATTAGGAACGCAAATTTTTCAACGTTTTGAATCGTTTATTGCATGTTACCTTACGTATACAGTTTTTTCTACAATCGTTTTTATATTATTACAAACTAATATTTTAAATAATGCATGGTGGACTTACATTTTTGTACCGACTTGGATCTTAACGTAGGGGGAGAAATAATGCTTTCTTTAAAAAATATATCTTACAAAAAGAAGGAACATTACTTGTTAAAAGAAATTAGTGGAGATCTAGATCAAGGTGACTGCATGACAATCTTTGGTCCGAACGGTGCGGGTAAGTCAACATTACTTAGGATAATGGCCGGACTTAATAAACCAACAGAAGGTATACGACAAGCTGAATGGACTACAAAGCATCCAGTCGGATATGTTCCACAGCAGTTAGCACTATTTGAAGGGCTTTCAGTGCAAGATCATATAAGTTTTTATAAAAAAATGACTAAGCAAAAAAATAATACGTACATTGATGAGATGATTGACGTTCTTGACTTAGAAAGTATTATGAAAAAACGTATCGATCATTTAAGTGGTGGACAGAAGCGAAAAGTGAATTTAGCAGTTGGAATCATTCATCAACCAGAAATTATTTTCTTAGATGAAGCGTTTGTCGGTGTTGATTTAGCTGCAAAATATGATATGTTAAATTGGTTAAAAAAATTGAATGAACGTGGGGTAACAATCGTATTCATTACACATGATTGGAATGTCATTCATGCATTGGCAAAAAATATGTGGATCATCGATGGAGGTAAATTAATTGATCGAATTTCTATTGATGATGTACATACATATACTGAGAACAACGAATGCTCATTACCACTTAAAAAAATGTTTGAATCGAATATAAAGTAAAAAATGGCAATCTGTGAACTTATCTAAAAAAGCATATTCTCTTCATTCTTATTCAATACTAAAACTGATCGAATAAGAAAGGAGGAAAAGATATGCGTTCTCTCATGACGATTACAATTACAACATTATTTTTAATGCTTGCTGCGTGTCAGCCAGCAGATGAAGGATTAAATAATCCTAATAATGCGAATGATTTACAACGTACAGGATTCGGTGATCAAGGTGACAATTTTTATAATTATAATCAAAACCCAAATCCAAACAATATGAATGGTTATACAAACCGCGGTAATAATGACAGCAATTTAAATACAAGAAATCGGATGAACAACAGAGACAATAATGGGATGATTAACAGAAACAATAATCGCACTAACAATGATACACAAGATAGAACAAGAATGAATCAAAACGATAATAATTTTGACGTCGCTGACCGAATTGCTGATCGAGTAACAGACGAAGTAAATGAGGTTGAACGTGCTTACGTATTATCTGGTGACAATAATGCTTATGTGGCAGTTGTCTTAGATCGAGATGATAATGCTCGAAATAACGATACTAATGAAGATTATGATATAGATGAAGGATTAAAACAACGAGTAACTGACGCCGTTCAAAATGCTGACAATTCCATTGAAAATGTATATGTATCAGCTAACCCAGACTTTTTACAAATGGTCGATGACTATGTAAACGACGTTCAAAATGGAGAACCGATTGAAGGATTCTTTGAAGAATTTAATAATATGTTAGAACGGATTTTCCCTAATTTAAATAGGTAAGAAATAAAACTCAGATGAGGCACATATAATGCTTCATCTGAGTTTTTATATTTGAGAGGGAATGATATGAGTTTGACGGAAAAACATTTAAATGATTTGCTGAATGTCGCAAAATATTATTCACTTAACATTGAAAGCTTTGAAATAAAATACGCTAACCAACAAAAAATGAACCAACTCTTGGAAACAGGTTATGATGCTTTAATTTTTAATTCATCACATCACCCAACATATTACAGTCCAGAAGTTTTTATTGTAGGAAATCCTCATACGATTTATTTAAACAAAAACAATAGTGATGAGATGAATTTATTCGCCATTGCCCATTGTCTTGGGCACATTGATTTTGTAAACAGTCATCCTATGTTTGAGCGTGTGAAGGTTGAATTGAGGATGATTAAAAATCATTTATTACCGTTTATCGACGATATGATTCAAACAGTTGGAAAAAGTGAAGTTCAGACGTTTATAGAAAAATTGCGAAACATTTATCATCTAACATGGTCGCCCATTTACTCATATGTGTACCAAAAAGAAAAAACTTTTCATGTAACGAGTCAAGTTTTTGAAGATCATCAAAGATATTCTTTAGATTTATACGATAAAGTTATTGAGAGAAGTCGCACATTTCAATCATGGCAAAAAAGGTTAGCTAACTTAATGAAACATGAAAGCCTATATTTTTACGCACTAAAGAAATTAAAAATCATGAATGAAGGTTGGGCTTCGTATTGGCAAATGAAACTACTAGAAGGCTTACCTTTAGATAAACAGACTAAGATGGAGCTCGCTCTATGTGAAGCTGCTTTACATGCAAAAGAAAAAGAAGGAATAAATGTTTATTCGTTAGGAAGAGCATTATGGGAGCAGGTACCTAATGACAAGCTCTTTTCGTTAAGATGTAGTGAAATCGACGCCTCATTTATTGAACATTTTTATAATAAACAAGTTCATGACGAGGAAGAGATTTCATTTCTACAAATAAATGATGATGGGGAAAAAATATACTCGAGTAATTTCGATGAAGTAAAGCGAGAATTGATTCATACAAAATTATATTCTGAACCCGTGTTATTTATTGACCAAGATATAACAACAAGCACAGGTTACTTTACTATTAATTATTTAACTAAGCCTTATCAAGTTTCGGCATCTTATATTCAAAAGATTAATGACCTGATAGGACAATTATTAGGGGGAAAAGTGTTTATAAAACCATTATTAATCGAATAAATTAAGTATTCTGTAAAACTATGTTGATTCCTGTAGAATTTAATGATAGCTTTTATATAAGGAAATGGCATTAAGTTATACAGGAGGTAGACACATATTGAAAAAAATATTTAAGCCGAAAAAAGAAAAGCAGAAAACATCTAGCAATAAAAAACCAAGGATATTTAGGCAAACTATTGGTAAAAAGTTTGGGTCTGTATTTATCGTTGCCATTTTATTATTTATAGCTGCATCAGGTTTTGTGTTTGTAAAATTATTAGATACCGAGGAAACCTTAGAATTACAAGCTGAACGTACAGAACGCGCCATTGATATTGAACATATGGGATCATTATTTAGGGAGAAAGATATTTTTATCGCTGATTACATAACTTTTAAAGCGAATAGCTTCTTATCAGAATATGAGCGAGTTGATCAAGAGTTTATTGATTTGGAGCAACAAATACGACCTTACTTAGAAGGCGAACAAATTGATTTACTCGATAAGATTATAGATAACAATGTTCAAGTAAATGAAATTCTTTATGATCAAATTGTTCCTGCTGTAGAAAGTCGTAATAACGCAAATAATGGGCGTTCGAGAGTAAGTATCATTCGAGAAACGACGATAAAATTATTAAATAATTTGCGTCAATCAGTCATTGATGATTATGTCGCTTCTCAGAGTGAAACAAACACTGTTTTTAGACAAGTTAATAGCTCCTTAATAGTAGGAATAGGTACTGTTGTCATTATATCTTTTATTTTATTGTTCTTTATAAATCGCGGAGTTAGACGTAATATTAATTCTGTTGCTCGAGTTGCTCGTGAAATATCAAAAGGAAATCTATCGGTCGACTCAGTTCACATCAAAGCGAAAGATGAAATAGGGTATTTAGCTCAATCAATTAACGAAATGAAACAAAACTTATATGAAACGATTCGTCAGCTTAATGAAGCTTCAAACTCGGTAAATCATCAAAGTGAAGCGTTAACGCAATCAGCTAATGAAGTGAAAGAGGGCAGTGAACAAATCGCTTCAACTATGCATGAATTGTCAACGGGCGCTGAAAATCAGTCACAAAGTATCAGTCACGTATCTGAGAAAATGGAACTATTAGTGAATAAAGTGACCGCATCTTTTGAAAATGGCGAAAATGTAAGCGAAGTATCGCAATCAGTTTTACAATTAACTGAAGAAGGTAGAGAAAAAATGCTAGCATCAGTAGGTCAGATGTCTCGCATTCATGGCATTGTCGCTGATGCGGTTGATAAAGTTAAAGGACTAGATCATCAATCAAATGAAATATCACAGCTAGTAGAGGTCATTAAAGATATCGCAGATCAAACAAATTTATTGGCGTTAAATGCGGCGATTGAAGCAGCTCGTGCGGGTGAGCATGGTAAAGGCTTTGCTGTTGTCGCTGATGAAGTTCGAAAGCTCGCTGAAGAAGTAGCAAATTCTGTTGGCGATATTACAACAATCGTTGGAAAGATCCAAGAAGAATCGAAAGTAGTTACCCATTCTCTAGAATCTGGCTATCAGGAAGTAGAGGAAGGTTCGAAACAAATCGAAAGTACACAAGACACTTTTGTACAAATTAACGAAACAATCCATGAAGTTGCAAATAAAATTAAAGATATTTCCGTTAACCTTAAAGATGTATTGGATCAAAGTGTCGAAATGAATCAATCAATTGAAGAAATTGCGTCTATTTCTGAAGAATCAGCTGCAGGAGTTGAAGAGACAGCTGCTACGATTGAACAGACGAACAGTTCAATGGAAGAAGTTTCAAGAGCGGCATTAGATTTAGAAACTTTAGCTGATCAACTAGCGAAGCAAGTGAGTAAATTCAAAATATAGTTTTTTAAAAAAGAGGCTGCATTTCATTTAAAGCAGCTCTTTTTTATGCTTTAATATAATTTAACCTTTCCTTAAGAACTTGGTGATGAGAGCGGTGGTTATTTGAAAAAACTTAACAGATATACAGAAATATTTTTAGTTGCTTTGAGATTAGGTTTAACATCTTTTGGCGGACCTGTTGCTCATCTTGCATACTTCCAAGAAGAGTATGTAAAAAGAAGAAAATGGTTAACTGATCAAGCGTATGCTGATTTAATCGCACTATGTCAATTTCTGCCTGGTCCTGCGAGTAGTCAAGTGGGTATTTCAATTGGGATGATTCGTGGTGGAATGATTGGTGGAATTCTTGCATGGGTCGGTTTCACGTTACCATCTGTCATTTTACTTATATTATTCGCCTATTATGTTATGCAATTTGATGTAAGCCAATCACTTGTTATTCATAGTTTAAAAATTGTAGCAGTAGCTGTCGTCTTACATGCTATTTTAAATATGGGTAAAAAGCTGACTCCAGACCTTCCAAGAATCAGCTTTGCCGTCGGTGCTGCGGTATTAATTTTAATTACTCCTTATGCAAGTATGCAAATTGTTGTCATTATCATTGCTGGTATTTTTGGGTGGTTATTTTTCAAAAATATAGAGACGAACAAAGCTGCCAAAGTTTCGATCAAACTTTCCAAAAAAATAGGCGTATTTAGCTTTGTAATATTTTTCGGTTTGCTAAGTGGTTTACCTATATTAAGTCAATATGTCAACCATCTTTACATACAGTTATTTGACACTTTCTATCGTGTTGGTTCACTCGTTTTTGCTGGTGGACATGTTGTCTTACCACTTTTAGAGAAAGAGGTCGTTCCAAGTGGATTACTGACAGACGAGCTGTTTTTAGCAGGTTACGGTGCAGCACAGGCGGTACCAGGGCCCTTATTTACTTTTTCAAGCTATATCGGTGCTGCTGTTGATGGGGTGTTAGGAGCAGTCATTGCTACGATTGCGATATTTTTGCCTTCCTTTTTGTTGCTCACGGCTGTTCTACCTTTTTGGAATTCGATAAGTAAAAATAAATCTTTACGGGCCGCTTTTATAGGTATTAATGCAGCCGTTGTAGGTATTTTGATAGCGGCCTTTTATGAGCCTATTTTTACAAGCGGTATACAAGCGCCAGTGGATTTTGCTGTTGCTTTAATATCTTTTAGTTTATTGCAGTTTTGGAAGCGACCAGCGTGGTTAGTCGTTATTCTAACAGTGGTCTTGTATGTAGCAATTAATCAATTTTTATAAAAAGTCAGAACAGTTTGCTTTTCAATTTTCTAAAAATATTATACAATCATTAGAAAAACTTTACGAGAGTAGGTAATGCATTGGAGCATGTGTCGACAGGAATAAATGAACCTTTACAATCAAAAAAAGCAGCCATTAAAAAAGGCGCTTTAGCCGGTTTTCCAATCTTTTTAGGATATTTACCTATTGCCATTGCTTATGGTGTTCTTGCAATGCAATCAGGATTAACTATTTTTGAAACAACGATGATGAGTGTGTTAGTTTTTGCTGGAGCATCACAATTTATGGCAGCAAACATGATTGCTCAAGGAGCCTTATTAATTCAAGTTGTGATTGCCACTTTCGTCTTAAACTTTAGACACTTTATTATGAGTATGTCTTTTATGAATAAAGCCAAACATTTCCCTATGAGATGGAAGTTATTACTATCTGTTGGATTAACTGATGAGACTTTTGCCGTATCGTCTTTACATGGGGAAGAAGCGAAAAAATCAAATGGCGTGTTCTTTTATGTCACAATGTTTTTAGTTGCTTATTTTTCATGGGTTTTTGGAAGTTTATTAGGAGCGCTAATAGGTGACTTGTTGCCTGCTGCATTGAGTGAAAGTATGGGAATTGCTCTTTACGCGATGTTTATAGGTTTATTAATTCCATCTGTAAAGAAAGAATGGAAGCTCGGACTAATCGCATTTATAAGTATGATGATCAATTTCCTTTTGATAAAATATTTAGGTTTTCAAGATGAAAAAGAAGGCTGGGCAATCGTTATTGCCACACTTGTCGGAAGTTCTTTCGGAATCGTCATGCTGAAGGAGGATGAGGTATGATTATTGCAATTATTATCGGTATGGCCATTGTAACAGCAGTACCTCGTTTAATCCCAGCTTTTGTTATGGATAAGCTAACATTCAGACCTTGGATCAATCGCTGGTTGAATGCGATTCCTTTTGCAGCATTAGGAGCCCTCATTTTTCCTGGGATTATGAAAGTAATTCCAGAGAAACCATTAATCGGTATTGTAGGTGGACTTATTGCGGCAGCCATCGCACTATTTAATATTAATGTGATATTTGCAGTATTAGGTGCAATTTTGACAGTGTTTTTATTAACGATGTAACAAAAGTCCATTCAGTTCATTAAAAAAATCTTTGTTAAATTGGGGTACATTATTAATGAATAACTGTGAAGGGCTGACATGAATGGCAAAGTTGGTGTTTTTTATTACAGTTCAACAAATTATCAGCTCGCTAAATGGGCTGAAGTAGCTTTAAAGGAATTTATATGGGTATCTTTTTTTGTTTACTGGTAAATTTTTTTATCGGTGAAAATGAGACTAGATCGGGTACCTTTATAAAGAGTATTCGCTAAACTTGTCAAAAAATAAACAAGTTTATAAAAATACCCCCAAAATAAAAGCCTATCCCTCGTAAGCTATAGTAAAGCTTAAATCGAGGTGAAGATTATGAATAAAAAGAAAACATGGACGTATCTTTTATCCCTAGCTATTATTTTTTCACTAGTCATTACAACCTTTGGGGTCTCAGCAGAGGAAACGGAAGATGCTGAAAATGAAGCAGAAAAGACAGAGGTAAATTTGGAAAGTGAATTGTTTGATTATGTATTATTACTTACTACACAATTGAATAGGGCTTTAGAAGTTGAAGACTCAGAAAGTGCAAAAGTTTTATTAGACTGGGCGGAACAGCAAATAGAACAAGCGCAAAAACTTTATGATGAAGGTCATGTTGAAGAGGCAAAACGTTTATTAGAAGAGTCAATTGAAGTGTTTGAGCAGTCAGAAAAAGATGAAGATAAAGAAGAGCAGAATAAAGAAGATAGCGAAAAAGAAGAAAAATTTAACCGTAAACATTACGGGCAAAATGTCATTTCTTTAGCTTTAAATTTGGAAAAAGTTAAAAATCCTGTGGCAAAAGCAGCTTTAAAGAGAAATATTAAGCGTGCATTGGACCGATTAGAAGCCAAGTATGGAGATATTTCTCCCTTAATAGAACGATTATTAGAAATTACAGATGAATTTGCAGAAGATGATAATGAAAAAGAAGAATCAGACGAAACTGAGGAAAACGATTCAGATGAAACAGAAGACATGGACTCAGATGATCAAGATGAAAGTAAGGAAGAACAAGACGATGAAGATATGGAAGTAACTGACCGTATTGAGAAAGACCGCGATAAAAACTATTCTGTACATTCATTAGAAAAAAATAAAAAACATAAATCAAAGTGGAAACATAAAGGCAAAGGAAAAGGTAACAGACATTAAATAGTTGAACTCTTCGCTTAAAGCGAAGTTCAAATATAAAACCTCTCTCCCAACATGAGGTGTTTTCCCTAGCTTAAAACAAGCTAGGGAATATTTTTTTTATAATTTTTCTGAATATTATTGAAAAATGATTGAAAATCAAGGATAATATAAAAAAGGGAGTAAAGGGGAGAAACCATGAAAAAACAAGGTACCTCTTATGTGCTCATTAAGTATCAGTTTCCAAAGAGAATAGCGATTAGAGCGAGAAGAGAAGTTCCTTATGAGTTTCGATTAGCTGCCCGTTTAGTATTAGACGAACTAATTTTCAATAAAAATAAACAAACCCTAGAGCAACAAATTAATGAAGCAATTGATCATAATGATACTAAAACGTTTCATGCACTAAGCAAACTTTATGCAAAGTATTTATAAATTATAAGCTACCTGCAGCAGGGTAGCTTTTTTCTGTTTAATTATTGTAAAAAATGATTTTGTCTTTATTAAAATAAAAGTGATAAAATTGAAAGATAAAGACATAAATAGATTGGAGCCTACTATGAAGAAATTATTATTTTTATTATTTATTATTATTTTTACATTAACAGCATGTCAAAATGAACATGATACATCAGCATTTAAAGTAAGTGATGATGTTCAGTCTGTTAATCATTCAATTAAAGAGAAGGAAGAAATAACAATTGTAAAGTCAGTTGAAGAACCTTCAGAAAATGAAGATGAGAACGGCGATCGAATTGAACCGAATGACGATGAGCAAACAGAAGAAGAACGAAATATTGTTGTAGTTGACAACCCAAATTCTATAAATGTCATCGTAAATAAAAATCGAAAATTACCAGATGGTTTTGTACCACCGAATTTAGTTGAGCCGAATGTTCCATTTTCGTTTTCAGGTCAAGATGAAAAACGTCAACTTCAAGAGGTTGCCGCACGTGCATTAGAAGAGTTGTTTGAAGCGGCGAAAGAAGATGGAATTGAATTATTTGCAGTATCAGGTTATCGTTCATATGATCGACAATATTCTATTTACAATTGGAATGTTAATAATTACGGACAAGCACATGCGGATCAATATTCCGCTAAACCAGGCCATAGTGAGCATCAGACTGGACTAACGATGGACGTTTCAGCGGCAGTGGTTTCTTATCAACTCATTGAAGATTTCGGTAAAACTGATGAAGGGCTTTGGTTAGAACAAAATGCACATAAACACGGTTTTGTCATCCGCTATCCAGAGGGAAAAAGTGACATCACGGGATATAGCTATGAGCCGTGGCATTTACGCTATTTTGGAACCGAAACAGCTACGGAGATTTTTGAGTCTGGATTAACTGTTGAGGAATACTTTGGATTTGTTAATTAATTTTAGAGCCTTGGAGGGTGACTCTGGGGCTTTTTGTTTTACATAAAAAGGGAGGGAACTTACAATTGAAGTTTAAGCAGTTACGTCAAAGTTTGAGCAATTAATCTCAAGTTTGAGCACTCACGCCCCAAGTTTGAGCACTCACAGCATAACTTTGAGCACTCACACGCTAAGTTTGAGCAATTAATCTCAAGTTTGAGCACTCACAGGTGGATTATATCAAAGAATTAGTTAATTCGTTTAAAAATTAGCGATTTAATATTATAATAAATGGTGGTGACAAAGACAGATTAAAGGAGGATATATCATGGATTATCGTATTGAAAAAGACACGCTCGGTGAAATAAAAGTTCCTAGTGATAAATATTGGGGTGCACAAACGCAAAGAAGTTTACAAAACTTCCCTATTGGTAATGAAAAAATGCCTAAAGAAATTATCGAAGCTTTTGCGATATTAAAGAAAAGTGCTGCCCGTGCAAATGAATCTTTAGGTTTATTAGAAAAAGATAAAGCAGACGCGATTGCACATGCGGCTGATCGAATTTTAGCTGGTGAATTGTTCGACCACTTTCCATTAGTCGTATGGCAGACTGGTAGTGGAACTCAATCTAATATGAACGTTAACGAAGTAATTGCTTACGTCGGAAATATGTGGCTAGAGGAAAATGGAAAAGAAGTTCGTCTACACCCGAATGATGATGTAAATAAATCACAAAGTTCAAATGATACGTATCCAACAGCGTTACATATTGCTGCTGTAAAAAAAGTTGAGGACCATGTGCTTCCTGCAGTAGACCGTATGAAACAAACGTTAAAAGAGAAATCTGAGAGCTATGATCATATCGTTAAAATTGGTCGTACACATTTACAAGATGCAACACCTTTAACACTAGGACAAGAAATTAGTGGTTGGCATCGTATGTTAGAAAAAACAGAATCAATGATTAATGATTCTTTAAAATATGTACGTGAAATTGCTTTAGGTGGAACTGCTGTCGGAACAGGAATTAACGCACATCCAGATTTTGCTGAAACAGTTGCTCAAAAAATTAATGAAGAAACAAACGGTTCATTCGTATCTGCTATTAATAAGTTCCATGCATTAACAAGTCATGATGAATTAGTTCATACTCACGGTGCGTTAAAAGGCTTAGCAGCTGATTTAATGAAAATTGCAAATGATGTCCGTTGGTTAGCAAGTGGTCCACGTTGCGGTATTGGTGAGATTATTATTCCAGCTAATGAACCAGGAAGTTCTATCATGCCAGGAAAAGTTAATCCAACACAAAGTGAAGCAATAACAATGGTTGCTGCACATGTAATGGGTAATGACGCTGCGATTGGCTTTGCAGCAAGTCAAGGTAACTTTGAATTGAATGTATACAAGCCGATGATTGCATATAACTTCTTGCAATCTTGTCAGTTACTCGGCGACAGCATGGATTCATTTAATGAACGCTGTTTAATAGGTCTTGAACCAGATGAAAAGAAAATCAATCAGTTCTTAAATGATTCTCTAATGTTAGTAACTGCGTTAAACCCGCATATAGGGTATGAAAATGCAGCGAAAATTGCTAAATATGCGCATGAACATAACTTAACATTACGTGAATCAGCTGAGGCTCAAGGGATTTTAACTGGTGAGAAGTTCGACCAATTAGTTAAACCGGAAGAAATGACAAAACCAAATGTTAAATAATCATTTAGAAGAAAAAATTACCGTTAAATTTTCGTTATAATCTTTCGCCTCCTGCAGACAATAGAAGTACACAGGAGGTGATTAACATGGCATCTAACAATAACAACTCAAACCAATTAGTAGTTCCTGGTGTTGCACAAGCTTTAGACCAAATGAAATACGAGATTGCACAAGAGTTTGGTGTACAGCTTGGTCCTGACACTACTTCTCGTGCCAATGGTTCAGTTGGTGGTGAAATTACGAAGCGCCTAGTACAAATGGCTGAACAACAACTTGGCGGAACTCAACAATAACCTCAATTAACAACATTGAAAAATTAGGGGAGGGTCACTATGGGCCCCCCTTTTTAAAAAACTTTTAATAAAAGGCTTGTCATCAAATTCGATGACAAGCCTTTCTATATATTTAATCTTCGTCTTCTGTCCGAGTTTCTTCTGCCGGACTAAAAGGTTCGTCGTTTTTTCTAATTTCACGAGCTTCTTCTAAGGAGACGCGGTTATAAGATGGTCTAACAATCCCACCTGCAAGGCCTTCATTAATCATTCGATCCACATCATAATCATATTTACTTCTTAAGTCTTGATCTTTTTTACTCGGCTTAGTCAACTCATCCCCTCCTTTCTGAAATATAGTTTGCGATATTACATATTAGTTCATACTGTTTTTAGTAGGACAAATTTGTTCGCTTACTATACATGATGAAAAATCTTTGTTAAAGTTAAGTGAAAGTAATTTTAAGGAGGAATTCTGTGTCTAATATTTATGATTTAGCTTATGATTTAGAAAAAGGTTTACGTGAAAGTGACGAATTTAAAGAATTAAAAACAGCATATGAAAACGTCATGAATAACCCATCGACTAAAAAGATGTTTGACGACTTTCGCGAAACACAATTAAATCTACAGCAAAAGCAAATGCAAGGTGAAGAAATTACCGAAGAGGAAGTTGCACAAGCGAAAAGAGTCGTTGATTTAGTACAACAACAAGAAGATATTGCGAAGTTAATGAATGAAGAACAAAGATTAAATACATTAATTTCTGATATAAGTAGAATTATTACTAAACCAATTGAAGAATTATACGGACAAGAATAAAAAATGAGCATGCCAGTTTAACTATTTTGTGGCATGCTCTCTTTATATCAGCTATGGAACAACAGTAATTTACCATTAGGAGAAACTAAGCGATGAGTCGTTTCAACATGTCCATTTTCTTCGAGTTTTTTCATCCCTAAATTTTTTGCTTCTTCGTCATCTTTTGCTTCAAATGATTCATCTAATAAATTTTCACCAGTTTTATTATAAACGGTAAGAAAATATGTTTTCATAATGAAGTCCCCTTTCTTGTATCAACGAATACTCTTCTAACTTAACTATATGTAAAGTTTTTAAATTTGTAAATGGGAAAAATGAATAATCATTCAATAATTTCTCTACGCGAACGTGCATTCGTATGAAAAATTTGATAATATATAGTTAACAAAATGAACGGAGGATGACTATGAACGAATCGATTCGGTTTATTCATTGTGCTGACTTGCATTTAGATAGTCCGTATGTTGGTTTGAGCCACTTACCACATTCAATTTTTCGGGATATTAAAGAAAGTACGTTTATAGCTTTTGATCGGCTTATAAATATTGCGATAGAAGAAGAGGTTGATTTCGTATTGTTTGCCGGGGATCTATTTGATCAGCAATCAACCTCTCTAAAATCATTAATGAGATTGAAACGTGGTTTAGAAAAGTTAAATGATTATCGAATTCAGGCTTACATTTGCTTTGGTAATCATGATTTTGGTATGCAACAAAAAGTTGATTTTAACTTTCCTCCGAATACGTTTATTTTTCCTTCAGAAGATGTCACATATTTCAAATATGAGAAAAATGGACAGACACAAGCTTACATATACAGTTTCAGCTACAATCAGCGAGCAGTTAAAGAAAATAAAGTTAATCATTTCAAAAAGGTAGACGATAACGGTTTCCATATAGGTATGTTACATGGAAGTATGAAATCGAATTCCGAACATGATTTATATGCGCCGTTTTCAATTGATGAATTAAAAAAAGTATCCTTAGATTACTGGGCGCTTGGTCATATTCATACGCGAGAAATATTAATGACAGAGCCATACGCCGTCTACCCTGGAAATATTCAAGGCCGTCATATGAAAGAAGTTGGTGAAAAAGGGTGTTATTTAGTTGAGCTATTTAATGGCGAGACACATGTGACGTTTAAACCTGTTCAAACGATTATTTTTCAAAAAGATGAGCTTGCATTTTCCGGGATAAATAATATGACTGAGCTTGTTGAAGAAATAGAAGCGTACAAAAGTCAAATACGCAAACATTTATTTAAGACAGTTGTTCGTTTAGATGTAACATTGTCTAACAGCGCTGTTCAAATGAATGACAAATTGAAAGAAGAACTCATTCAATTATTAAATGATTATGAAGAAGAACAAGAACATTGGATTTGGCTAGAAGAACTTCACATTCATATGGCATTATCATATGACCGTGACGAGCTTAAGTCTACAAACCAATTCGTTGGTGAATTGTTGCATACGATTGATGAAACGGAAGATCTAACTCGTTATTTTGATGAATTATTGAACCATCATCTCTTTCGTAAACATATAGATTTCCCAACGAAAGAAGACTATTTAGAAATTAAGAAAAATGCCGAGAAGATCGTCATGGATAGAATGCTAAATGGAGGGGCCGAGTAATGGTTATTACGAAGTTAGATATCGTATCCTTTGGTAAGTTACGTAATGAAATCGTTGAGTTTAATGAGGGATTAAATTACTTTTATGGTCCAAATGAGGCTGGTAAAACAACAATTAGAATGTTCATTACATATGTTTTATTTGGTCTAAAGCTTCAGGAACGTGAGCAATATATCTCGAAATACGACGGTCAGCTTGGAGGCCGTATCTTTTTAAAAATTAAAGATGATGAATGGGTCGTTGAACGTTTTTTACATCTAAATAATGGAAAAATGATTGGATACTTACGTGGAGAAAAGGTTTCTGATGAAGATTTAGAAACTGTATTTAAAGGTATGAATCGTTATTTGTTTGAATCCGTCTTTTCCTTTCAAGACCGCGATTTGCAATTGATTCGTGAACATAAGCGCGATGATATTGGAAAGATTTTATTTAACTTAGGGATGACGGGGTCAGATCATATCGTCCAAACTGAAAAAGAACTATCTAAAAGCATGGATGAGCTTTTCAAACAAAAAGGAAGAACACAACCGATTTATTTAAAGCTTCAAGAGCTCAAGCAGTTATCGAAACAAATAAAAGAAATTGAACAGAAAGAGTCAACACACACAAGTTTACATAAAGAAAAAGAAGCGCTTGAAAATGAGCTCCAAATGATGCTAGAAAAAGAAAATCAACTGAAACAAAAACAGCAAAAATATCAAATGTTAATACAAAGTAAACCTTCAATTACAAATTATCAGTTTTACGATGATCAATTAAATCAATTGCAGTCTGTTAAGCATTTTCCTAAAGATGGCATTAAAAAATATGATGAATTAAAACAAAAGATTCTTAATTTTAAAGAAAAACTTAGCATCAGAGAAGCAAGAATCAATGAAATTGAAAAAAGTAAAGAAAAAATAAAAGTTAAAAGTGTGCAAGAAAACATTAATCTTGATCAATTAAAAGATACAGTTTTTCTTGCAAAACAAATTGAAAATCAAGTAAAAGAAAATGACCAACAAATTAAAGAACAATCGAACCATATAAAGCAATTATTAGATGAAATGGGATTATCGTTTGATATTGAAGAGCTTATTAACTTGAAGTTAAACGTTTACACCGAAGAACATTGGAAACGACTGAATGAACAGCAACATCATTGCCAGCTTGAAAAGGAAAAGATTGAAGCAAAAATCAAAGTGAAAGAAGAAGAACAAAAAAAGTTAGTCGAGCAAAGGGACCGAATTATCTCTAATATGCCGACAAAAGAAGAGTACGAACAATATAAGACAAAAGAGAATGATCTATATAAACAACAAGCGATGATCAATTTAGAACAGACATATAAAAATGACTGGATTGAAAGAAAACAACAATTAGAGAGTGAAAAGAGAACTTATGCCGTTACAAAGATTATATTACCAGTTGTTTTCGTAATATTTTTAATTAGTTATTATTTATTCTTCTTCAATCAGACAATTGCTGACTATGTATTAGTTTTGACTTTTTTAATAGGGGTAATTGGGGGATTATTTTTTTCGATTAGAAGAGAAAAGCAAATAAGTCGAGCATTAAATAATATTACTCAAAAATTTAAAAATTTAAAGTCATCATTTGATTCAACAACGATGCGCGAAATAGTGAGTAAAATTGATCAATATGAACAACACGTCAAAGATGTCGAAGCAATCAATTTGAAACTCGATTATATTGAAACAGATTTGCGAGAAATATATGCTGAATCAGAGCGGATTGAGAAAATCGAGGAGCAGGTTATTGATCAGACTAATTTAACGATTAGTAATTATCCTTTTTTAGAGCAATTTGAATTATTTCAGTGGGGAAACGTTCATCAATCGTTAATAAAAGCGAAGAAATTGGCTCAAGACGTGACTGAACTTTTACAAAAAAATAAAAATTTAAAAGAAGATTTAACTAGTAAGGAAAGGGTTGCAGATCAGTTTATTTCATTATTTACAAAGAGCGATGAGAGTTATAGTCAACCATCAGTTTGGGACGTTGTCAATCAATGCATAAATGTTGAACAAGAGAACATTCAAAAATTAAATGAGTATGATAGCTGGTTAAAAGACCTTGTTGATGAAATCCATTCGCTTAAAGCGGCTTCTATTCCATATGAGGATGAGTTAAAAAAGTTAATAACTCAAGCCAATGTAGCTGATGAAGAGCAATTCATAAACGCGTGTGAGAAATACAATCGTTTTATTGAACTTATGAATAAAAAAGAAGAGGCATTTGCTCAAGTTTATGAGGTTTTTGGTCATGATAGTGATCGAATTATTTCTGATACCTATGATTGGCTGCAAATAAACGTCATTTACAATGATATAGAAAATGAGTTAGCAAATATGTCATTTGAAATTGACCAACTGAGACAAGCTTTATCAAATAAACGTGCTGAAATTAATCGATTAGAAGCGGATGGAACATTATCAGATTATATCCACCAACGGGCTGTATTAATTAATGACATCAAACAACTGGCTAAAGAATATGCAGTTTTAGCTACGGCAAAAGGCTTCATTATTGATACAAAGTCACGTTATCAACAAGTTTACTTGCCTAAAATTATTAATTATACAATTTCCTTTTTTTCAAAGATAACTAACGGACAATATGTAAGTGTTATGTTTTCTGAAGAAGATGAGACGATATTTGTGCAAAACAACCAACATGAATGGTTCACAGTTAAACAATTATCTGAAGGTACTGCTGATCAATTATACGTATCATTGCGAATAGCTATTAATATGGTGTTCAATAACGATTATTTAGTGCCCTTTATATTAGATGATGCTTTTGTTCATTTTGATCAAGAAAGAAAAAGTCAGATGTTAAGTCTTTTAGAAGAGCTGGGAATTAATCAGCAAATCATTTATTTATCATGCGATCAACATGAGAATATTAATGAAAATGAGAATTTAAACATATTATTCCATTCGTCAAATTAAACAATAGATGATAAAATAGTCATAATTTGTATAAAATATTTAGTATTTTCATTAATTGAGCTAGGTTAAGTTTTTATATGTCAAGCCAAGATGAAAAGGGAGAGATTCGGATGAAGAAAAGTATAGCGACTGTCGATGTAGGCGAGCAGTTTGAAGGCTTTCTTTTTATAAAACAGGTTGATAAAGGTGTTGCAAGTAATGGTAAACCTTTTCTAACAATTATTTTCCGAGATAAAACAGGGGAAATTGAGGCCAAGCTTTGGGATATAGCGAAGGAAGATGAAGAAGCTTATATGCCTGAAAGTATTGTTCATGTTTTGGGCGATATTCGGCAGTTTCGTGGGAAATTACAATTGAATATTAGACATATACGTCTATCTAATGAGACGGACGGTGTTCAAATTGAAGATTTTATGGAAAAAGCACCAATAGAAGTGGAAGAATTAAGGGAGTATTTTACACAAATTATTTTTGAAATGCGAAACCCGAATATACAACGAATCGTAAGGTATATTGTAAAGAAGCATGACCAACCATTATTTACCTACCCAGCCGCAACAAAAAATCATCACGAATACACATCGGGATTAGCTCACCACGTCGTTTCTATGTTAAAAATTGCAAAACAAATCGTTCAGCTCTACCCAGAGTTGAATAAAGATTTACTTTATGCGGGGATCATTTTGCATGATATTGGAAAAGTAAAAGAACTTTCAAGCCCAATAACCCCTACATACACATTAGAGGGAAAGCTGTTAGGCCATATCACAATTATGGTTGAAGAAATTGCAGCAGCCGCTAAAGAGCTAAATATTGAAGGGGAAGAAGTGCTGCTTTTACAGCATATGGTATTAAGTCATCATGGAAAGGCAGAGTGGGGCAGTCCGAAACCACCACTTATTCGTGAAGCGGAGGTCCTTCACTTAATTGATCTAATGGATGCAAAAATTAATATGATGAATCGTGCTTTAGCAAAAACGAAGCCAGGTGAATTTACAGAACGAATCTTTCCGCTGGATAATCGGTCATTATTCAAACCAACATTGGAACTATAGGAGGATATTATGGAACTTAATACTTTATGCGAAAATTTAAAAAAACAAATTGGTCAAGTTATTATTGGAAAAGATGACGTTGTCGAACTCTTGTTAAATAGTTTAGTTAATCAAGGGCACGTCTTATTAGAAAGTGTCCCAGGAACAGGCAAGACAATGTTAGCAAAAAGTATCGCTAAGTCGATTGACGGTGATTTTAAGCGTATTCAGTTTACACCAGATGTTCTCCCATCAGATGTAACAGGCATTCATTTTTTTAACCCTAAGGAGCAACAATTTGAACTTCGTGTTGGCCCGGTTGTGACTAATGTGTTGTTAGCCGATGAAATTAACCGTGCAACACCACGAACACAGTCAAGCTTGCTAGAAGTGATGGAAGAGAAACAAGTAACAATAGATGGGGAACCGATTAAGATTGAGCATCCTTTCATCGTGATTGCAACTCAAAACCCAATCGAATCCCAACAAGGTACGTTTGACTTACCTGAAGCACAGATGGATCGCTTTTTTATGAAAATTAATATGGGATATCCATCATTTGAGAACGAGAGACAAATGATGCAAGTATATAAAACAGGTGACCCCATCCAAAGCTTGAATGCATTAATTAAAAAAGAAGACATACTTGCCTTCCAAAATGAAGTTAAAAACGTTCATTTATCTGAAGAGGTTGAAACATATATATTATCGATCATTTATGAAACGAGAGAACATGAAGATATTGAGATTGGTGTAAGTCCTAGAGGAACACTTGCATTAATGCGCGCTGCACAGGCGAACGCTTTAATTGCTGGACGTCAATACGTTATTCCTGAAGATGTGAAAAAGATGGCACTGCATGTTCTACCACACCGTTTAGTCTTAACTTTAGATGCGGCAACGAAAAAGGATCAAGAAATGGTATTAAATGAAGTGTTATTATCTGTCGAAGTCCCTGTTGAGGTTGGGGTAGCGAAACGATGAACTTTCATAAAGAATCAAGGAAAGCTACATTCTTTTATGGATTGACGATTCCTGGTGCGTTTTTCATCTTTTTCAGTCTATTCGGTATGTTTGGAAATTTACCAATCATCCTTTTTGTAGGTATTTTATTTTTTATTTTATATTTTGCTGTCAATTTTTATGATGAACGTGTACACGAACACCTTGAGTTGAAAAATGACGTTCAAAAAATAAGATTGTATCCGGGTGAAGAAGGTGAAATCACTTTTACCCTATTACAAAGAGGGTTTCTGCCGATTATAGGTGCTAAGCTAATTATTACTTATGATCGTGTGATTGATGTGAAAAGGGAAAAAACCCATAGTCATGACTACACAGGGGTCGTTGAAATCCCGTTAACAATATTAAGCTTTGAAGAGAAGAAGATTACGATACCTTTTGAAGCGATCCACCGTGGAGTGGCACGGATTAGATCGGTCAAGCTTAATATTCCGAACCTTTTAGGGCTTGGGCATATATATTTAACATTTAATCCTATGTATAAAACAGAAGTGATTGTTTATCCAACAATTAAGAAAGTTAATCAATTAGATATTATGGAACCAAAAAGGAATGGTGAACATCAGTCTAAACATTCTATTTTTGAACAACCGATTCTACCTGTAGGTACGAGAGATTATATTCCTGGTGATTCTTTTAATCGTATTCACTGGAAAGCATCAGCAAGACAAGGACAATTACAAACTAAAATTGTCGAAAAAGTAAATCAATTATCTTGGCTAATATTAATTAATGTTAGAAAAAATACGAATGAAACACCTGAATATATCGAGGAATATTTAAAACATGTAGCGTACATTGCCAAATATGCGACGGAACTAAATATTCCACTTGAAATTTATATGAATATTCCGTCCAAGGTTAATGATCCTTTTTATCATTTACCATTAGGACAAGGGAAAAATCACTATATGCACGCTTTAGAAACCTTGGCTAGAGTGAACCGTCATGGAATGTCGATGTCTTATAGTGCGATGGTTAGATATATCGACAGAAGAGATAAGCCACCATATATTATCCAATTGGGCGATTATTCTAGTTTTGATATGAAATATTTTAAAAAATGGCTAGAGCAAGGACATTCAATATACACGATATACGATATGAACACAGCTCAAATACAGCCTCTTATTTTTAATGAAAGGGGCGAGGTTCATGGAACGGGCAGCTAATGAAGTTGCAAAGTGGCATCAGTTTACCTTGGAAGTTATAGGGCTATGGATATTTCTATATTTCAATTATATTTTTATTGAAGAACGACCAAATATATTAAATTATTTAGCCGTTGTTATAGTGTCAGTCTTATTGTATTTAGGGATTAAATTTTTGTTGAAAGAACGTGTTTTACTACTTCATATTTATCTGTTAATCCCAGTCATATTAGTCGCCGCTTTGGCAATTGGTTTTCACTTACCTGTTGCAGCTATATCAAGTGTATTTATTGCGTGGCGACTTGCTAGACATGAAGTTGAACCAGATATGGAGAATGAGGGCTTAGTTATAGGCACAACTTTATTTTTTGCTTTTTTTGCATTTATTTTCGCAAATGCTTTTGCACTTTCATTTAATAACGATGTATTTATTATTTTTCTCGTTCAAATAAGCTTATTTTTATTAGGAAAGTGGATCACTTACTTCGTCTTTGCACCTGAAAAAGAGAAATTGGGTAAAAAAGCATTCACTACGACTGTAATGTTGTCGAGCATATTTGGAATAACGACGCTACTATATTTCTTATTTCCTGCCATTAAATATGTCTTTGCTATTGGATTTAATTTTTTAGCAAATATATTCGGAAAAGTTTTCGGGTCGTTATTTTACTTTATACAAGATTCTAGTGATCGTGTTTATGAGCAACAACGTGAAGAGGGGTATGGTGAGTCGCCCATACAACCAAATGAATGGTATCCAGATGAAAGGGCAGAGCCGTTTATAACGGTAGACAGAATCATTCTTGTTCTGGCATTGTTATTAATCGGTTTAATAATACTTCTTATATTTAAATACCGGAATCATTTTTCTTTACGGAGAGATACAAAGAAATATAGTACGTTTGAGAGTAATATAGAAACTTCTAAAGTCGGAAATAGAAAATGGGGCTTTAAAAGAAGAAAGCCTACACCTCCTTCTGATGAAGTAAGAAAAGCTTTTTATCAATTAGAGTGGTGGGCTTCTAAAAAAAATCTTGGAAGGTATCAATTCGAATCGATTGAAGATTGGTTAAAGAGATACAATGTGAGTCATTTAATAGAGAGTGAAGCGATTAACTTGTATCGAAATGTTAGGTATGGCGGTTTTCATGTAAATGAAAATATTAAAAATCAGTATATCCAACAAATCGAACAAATAAAAAAGGAATTACAAAATAAAAATGAAGACATTGAGGACTAAGCGACTCAATGTCTTCTTACATTTAATTAAAATAAATCTTTAAACTCTTCAATTTTAATATCAATATTTGCTTTATCTAATATAGATTGTAAACGAGATGATGTTTCTTCTTGGTCAATTTTACGGCTAAGAAGTTGATCGCGAATATAATCCTTCACTTCATCAAATTCACCTAACTGATTTTCCGATTCACGACGATCTTCAACTAAAATAATATGCCAACCGTGTTTCGTCTGGACTGGTTCACTTACTTCACCAACTTCAAGAGCATAAGCAGCGTCTTCAAATGGCTTAATCATTTGTCCTGCTGTGAAATAGCCTAAATTACCACCTCTTGTAGCCGTTCCATCAGTACCATATTCTTCAGCAAGTTTAGCGAAGTCTTCACCATTTTTATATTTTTCTAATACTTCTTCAGCTGTTTCTTTTTCTTTAACTAAAATGTGACGAGCTTGAATTTCTTCTTGAAGACGGTCATATTGTTCCTGCACCTCTTCGTCAGTCACTTCAATTCCACTTGTAGCAATTTCGTATTCAAGTTTGCTTAAATATAATGTGAAACGGTAATCTTCTTCATTTTTAAAGCCTTGTTGCTTAATTAGTTGACCATATTGTTGACCTAATTGGCTTTTCATATCAGCAATTTCATCATCTAACTCGGATTGCAATTCTTTTGAATCAACATCAAGTTCTTTTTCAAGAACCTGTCGTGAAACCATTTCTCTTAATACTTCTTTACCGTAACGTTCTTTTAATTCTTCATAAAATTCATCTTTAGTAATTTCACCAACTGAGGTTTCGGCGACTATTTCAGGATCTTTATTTGTTTCATCATTATTACATGCGCTGAACAGAACCATAATTAGAACTAGTCCAACAATTGTTGATAATTTCTTCACTTGTTTACACCCCTATTATGTTTTATCTAATGAAATAAATATACCATATTTTTATTTCGATTACATTATACAAATTTTGATAAATGCCTAAACGAAACATTCAAGCTGCTCATAAGATAAATGTAGAAATAACCAAGGAGGTGAATGATAATGGGTCACGCTGGAGGATACGGAGGTGGATTCGCACTAATCGTAGTGCTATTCATCCTTTTAATTATTGTAGGTGCTGCTTGGTTCTAAATCAAATATGATTATAAGAGGTTACTCTATTTTGGAGTGACCTCTTTTTTTGTATGGAATAAAAAATTATAAATCGGATCCTTTTAAGGAATGGCTAGTGAATCATTGGCTGATAAATTTGAATTTGGCTGATAAATCACTAAATTGGCTGATAAACCACCTGAATTGGCTGAGAAGTTCACAAAACTGGCTGAGAAATAGTGCAAACTGGCTGATAACCGCTCAAAATTGGCTGATAAAAAAATATCAGTAGTTTGTGTTGTGGAAAACAGTCATGTATATAAGTCAATGTCAGCGGAGTTGAAAAAACTACATGTTACCTTCATTCGAATTGCACGTCACTGAATGTGTAAATAATCGGTTAAAAAAAGCTTTCACCTGCAATCGAGGTGAAAGCTTAAATTTTTATAAATAATTCACTTCATAATATGATGATATTAGTAAAATTAGCATTGATATGTTAATCATACGGAACACTTTACTTTGGCGTTCAGATGGTAGTTCTGATCTTTCACAAAATTGGAATGCTAACGAATTAAACGAGTACAAAATAAATAACGCAAACGGTATATAAATAAAAAGCAAACAATCGCCTCCTAATCATTACTGTGAGTTGATAAGAATATCGTAGTTTGAGTTCATTTTTTCAACGACACATCTTTTTGGAGCTTTTATTAATTGTACAAATGTAATCCAGTCTCTTAAAGAAAGCCCGATATGAAAAGCGGTCCAAAGAATAATAATCGGGTAGTACATTGAAAAGATGACAGCCGACATTATTAGTGGAAATGTAATAAAAACAGTCGGTGCAACCATCACTAGTAAACATGTTCTTTTAGATAGACTCGAATTCAAATTTATTTTAACGACTGGTAAAATTTTATTCAAAATAATAGTTTTAACAACCAATTCTTTATTTGTGAAAAGAATGGGTAATATATGAACAAGTTTATGGGCTAGTAAAATAATTAAAAAGCCTACTATCACTGTTGAAAAACGAGGTTCTTTTATCGTAACATGTTGCATCATAATTGAAAATGGTACATACATGGTTATAAATGACAGTGTCCCTATTAATATTGATAAAATAACGATTCGTTGTTTACCAAGGTCTTGATTGACATTAATCGTTTTCCAGCAGTTCATAATTTAGCCCCCTCTTTGCTGTAAATATTAGATGATTAATAATTAATTATGAACATCCTCAACGAATAATACGCTGATTGCTGAAAAATTTCAACCCTTTTTATTAAATTATTGATTGTTTTTTTTAATGTTCTCTAAAGACCGTTCCAAAATTTCTAAATACTCATCGCCGTATAGCTCTTTGACGACACTTTCGAGATCTTGAAATTCAGGAAATCTACCATAAAGATCTCTTAAAGGTATTGATGCATTGACGATACTATTTTTATCGGCATCTGTATCAAACTTGCTCATTGTTTCCTCAAACAATTTACGGCCGCTATCAGTTAATTCAATATAAGTATTTCTTTTATCGTCTTCACGCTTTGAGAACGTTAGTAATCCTCTTTGTTCAAGCTTTTTCGAGAAGTTAAAAGCTGTAGACACGTGCATGACGCCAAACTTTGAAATCTCTGATATAGATGCACCTTTTAAATAGTACGCAATCCAAAGTATATGGTGTTCATTTAAGTTCAAATCAAAAGGCTTAACCCATTCTTGCCAGTCCTTTTCAATAGACTTCCAGATTGCTTTTGATAGTTGTGCCATTTTATGTGAGTAAAGAATAGCATCTTGTATAGAATAACTATCATTTTTCACAACACCGACTCCTTTAAATAAAACTAGTTTTAAATATTTTACCACAATATATTAATAAATTGATAATAACATTGATTGAATGATTTGTTCGGAGGAAATTAAGAGTTATGAAGTTTTTTTGGCATTTTGAAAGATTTGCTTTTTTAGGGGGATATATTTGCCTTCATAAGAACAAAAAAAGATACCAGGAGTTAACCCGATATCTTTTAATACTTATACTTCTTGATTACTTGCTTTCATTTTATCTTCAAGTTCCTTAAGGCTTTCTTCAATTTGTCTAAGATGTTCCTGTAAATTTTCTTGATGAGGTTCAATCGTTTCTTTCCAGCTTTGAATGGAAACTTTAATATCTTGGGATAAGTCTTTTAATAAGGCTACCCCTTCTTTTGATGTTTTTGATAGTTGATTTTTTAAGTCTAAACCGTTTTCACGGATTTCTTGCACTAAATCACGTAGGCGATCACTTTGATGTTTTACTTTTGCGCGTAATTCTTCACCAGAACTAGGTGCAGTCAATAGAGATATGGATGCTCCGATAACGCTTCCAAATAATACGCCTAAAAATAACGATTTTCCGTTAGCCATATAATCTACCCCTTTCATCTAATGTTATTATAACCGTTTTTTCCAAGAATGTTTAGTACCATTCATAGAGAATATTTATATTCATTCATTTAATCATAAATTTATTATTTCAACATATACGAATAAGTAAGACATGCTTTCATGAAGGAGGGAGTTCATCGTATGAAACAAGAGAAAGTATTAAGCATAACAATTATTATTAGTTTATTGATTGGACTATTTATTATGTTTTATGGAAAGTTTCAAGTGAACAGTAATAATATGGCTAGTGAAGAGGTAAGTTTAATTGAGCAAGATGAATATGAGGGTGGTAATAAAAAAATATATAATTTTTTAAAAGAAAAAGGGTATACGAACATTAATGAATTTTTGGGAACTCATTTACAGGAAGTGAACATGACATTCGGTGATACAATCAAATACTTATTTAGAGATGGTAGTTATATTATTTTGGATTACAATACGTATGAAGTGATTGATAATAATTTTTAATGTGAAGACTTAATAACACTAAAATTAACATCGTAAATAATTAAAACAAGCGAACCTAAATCCGTTGTTAGGTTCGCTATATTTTTATAATTCTTCTGCAATCTTTTGGGCGACTTCTTGAAGTCTTTCTGGGGTGTATTCATCATTATGTGTAACCCAATTTGCTTTAAAACCGTCATTTTCATCATAACGTGGAATGAGATGAAGATGAATATGGAAAACACTTTGGTCAGCAAAAGAGCCGTTGTTATTAAGTAAGTTAAGCCCTTTTGGATTGTATGCTGTTTTTATTGCATTTGCGATTTTTGGAGTAGCTTTAAAAAGATGTGAAGCTGTTTCTTCATCTAATTCAAATAAATCTTGGCAATGCTTTTTTGGAATGACTAATGTATGTCCTTCAGTCACTTGGCTGATGTCAAGAAAAGCATAGACATGCTCGTCCTCATAAACCTTTGCTGATGGGATTTCTCCATCGATAATCTTACAGAAAATACAATCTGACATTTTGCATCCTCCTTAATCAGTTCTATTAACGTTATTTTAACGTAACTCACTGTCGAATAACAGAATAATACGTCTAATCTATTAAATCTTATTAATTTTTTGGTATGATTAAGATTGAGTAATGGTAAAAATGATACTTGAAGTTCATACGTTGTGATTTAAAACATATTTGATGAACTAGATGGGAAAGAGGGATCCTTTTGAGCGATTTATTGCGAATTGAAAAATTAGTCGGTGGATATACCCAACAAGACGTATTACATGGGATTACATTTGAAGTTAAACAAGGTGAAGTTGTCGGTCTCATCGGTTTGAACGGTGCGGGAAAAAGCACGACGATTAAGCATATTATCGGTCTGATGAGTCCAAAAAAGGGTTCAATTAAAATTAATGGTAAAACGGTCGTTGATGATTTAGAGAACTATCGCAGAGAATTTGCTTATATTCCGGAAATGCCGATGTTATATGAAGAACTTACATTAGAAGAACATTTAAAATTAACCGCGATGGCTTATGGTTTAGATGAAAATACATTTGAAGAACGTACGGAATTTTTATTAAAGGAATTTCGTTTAGATAAAAAGTTGAATTGGTTTCCTGTTCACTTTTCTAAAGGGATGCGACAAAAGGTGATGATCATGTGTGCCTTTTTAGTGAAACCTTCCCTTTATATTGTTGATGAGCCTTTTGTTGGGCTTGATCCAATCGGAATACAGTCCTATTTAAATACAATGAACGAAATGAAACAGCAAGGAGCAGGAGTGTTAATGTCTACACATATTCTTGCTACAGCTGAACGGTATTGTGATCGCTTTATCATTCTTCATCAAGGACATATTCGAGCAAATGGAACGTTGTCGGACCTTCAGCGAGAGTTTAACATGCCAAATGCTAGTCTTGATGATATATACGTACAATTGACAAAGGACGATGCGTAGTATGAATACAAGTCAATTATGGAATGAACGGTTTAAAAATCATGTTAATATGACAAGTCGTTATTTACGTCTTATGTTTAATGATCATTTAGCATTTGCGCTCATCTTTTTTGTGGCGGCTGGGGCTTACTTTTATCAACAATGGTTAGAGACTGTACCCGAGACATTTCCTGTCGCATGGATTTTAGCGATTATCTTAGGGTTACTTCTTACTTATAGTTCGGTTCGGACGTTTTTTAAAGAAGCAGATACCGTATTCTTACTTAGTGTTGAGAATAAGCTACGCCCTTACATTCAAAAAAGTGTGATCTATAGTTTAGTCATGCAAAGCTATTGGCTAGCCATCTTTCTATTTGTTTTTACTCCAGTTTATTTAAAGTTATATAACGACATTCAGTCATCATATTTACTTGTCATGCTGGTGTTATTAATAATTGTCAAGCTCGGGAATTTACTTGCGACTTGGTTTTTAGAAAAAACGAGAGATCAGCGATTACATTATTTAGATACCACAGTGAGATTAGTTATTAATATTTTGTTTGTCTTCTTTTTAGTTAATCAGGAATTCAGGTTCGTCATGATGGCAGGAGCCATATTGGGCGGGGTTATTTTTTTAAATTACTTTAATATTTATAAAAAGTTCAGTCTACCTTGGGATGTACTGATAGAAAAAGAAGAAGGTAAGTTACAGTTTTTTTATCGACTAGCTAATCTGTCAACAGACGTTCCACATTTAAAACGTAAGCCGAAGAAAAGACATGCATTGGTTCGATTAGTCACGAGTCCTATTAAGTTGAAGCAAAATAATACTTATTTATATTTATATTCAATAACGTTTATTCGGAGTAGAGATTATTTCGGAATTTATTTCAGATTAATTTTGCTCGCTACGTTTTTTGTTTTCTGGATTCCAAATATATGGGGCAAGATGATTTTTGCGCTGATCTTTTTATTTGTCACAGGTTTTCAATTTATATCAATTTATAATCATCATAAAATGCTCGATTGGATTCAGCTTTATCCGGTGGTTGATGAGTTAAGGAAAAAAGCTGTTCATCAAATTATATTGCTGTTAATGTGCTTGAAGGTGCTAATTATGTTTATAATGTTTTATTTCGCTACCGACATTTATTATGCGTTAATGTTTGCCGGTGTAGCAGTCGTATTTACAGTTTTATTTGAAACGTTTTATGTAAAGGTTAGAATTCGAAAATTAGTATAAGATTTGACGGTAGTGCCTTGCGCATACCGTCTTTTTATTGCGTTAAAGCGTTCTACTGCTATTATTCACAAAAGGACTAGGACATGTTAAAATCATCAAGATTCAACATAGAGAAGGGGAAAACAATCATGATGAGTAAAAAACGTGGAGGACCTTCCAAGTGGGAGCAATTAATATATATTATCGTCGGCTCATTCATCGTCGCATTAGCTTATAATGGTTTTCTATTACCAAACTATGTTGCGGCCGGTGGGGTCAGTGGTATAAGTACGATTTTAGAAGCTATGTTTGGATTTGAACCTGCTTATGTTATTTGGGCAATTAATATTCCTATTTTAATGATTGGATTCTTTATAGTCGGAAGAGCTTCAGCCTTACGTTCTGTTGCTGGTTCGTTAATTTTGCCATTTTTCGTTTTTATAACTAGACATATTGAGCCTTTTTCAGATCAATTGTTGCTAGCTGCTATTTTTGGTGGAATTGGTGTTGGGGTTGGTCTAGGGATTGTGTATTTAGGAGATGCATCAACAGGTGGAACGTCCTTGATTGCACAGATGATTCATAAGTTAACGAACATCTCTTTAGGGACAAGCCTTGTTTTAATAGATGGATTAATTGTTATTGCTGCGATATTTGTCTTTAGTCTAGAGGCAGGTTTATTTGCGTTAATTTGTTTATACATGACGAGTAAATCAATCAATATTGTTCAGACAGGATTCAATCAGACAAAAACGACGTTAATTATAACGAGTAAGCACATTGAAGTCCAAGAAGCGATCTATCAACAAGTTGATCGCGGTGTCACCCGGATTACAGCACAAGGTGGATTCACTGAAGAGGAACGACCAGTTTTAATGTGTGTTGTGAATCAAATGGAAATGGGTAAACTAAAACGGACAGTTAAACAAGTCGATAAAGAAGCATTTGTCATTGTCATGGATTCATCTGAAGTGCTTGGAAGAGGATTTTATGAAGCTATATAAGTTAGCAGGAATATAGAAGACTTTTTACGAATAAGTATATTAAGACTTTTTTGTCATATTTAGGAGGGATAGGAATGATTGTTACAACGACAAACAGTGTTGATGGAAGAGAAGTTGAAGAGTATAAAAAGCTTGTGACCGGACAAGCGATTATGGGAGCCAACGTTGTCCGTGATTTCATGGCTGGCATTACAGATATTATCGGTGGCCGCAGTAAAACGTATGAAAATAAACTGAATGAAGGAAAAGAAATCGCCGTTAATGAAATGATTGAAGAAGCACACCATGCAGGTGCTGATGCCATTATTGGTGTTGACTTAGATTTTGAAACACTACGTGACGGAATGATGATGATCGTAGCAAGTGGAACAGCAGTGAAACTTAAATAACACTTAAGGGACCAAGCAGACGAGATTGGGGTTGCTTGGTTTTTATATGTTGGGCGTTGATAGATGGTTAGATTATGTAGATAGGCACTTGATTCATGTTGATAGGTTCACATTTTATGTAGATAGGTGCCTGATTGACGTTGATAGAAGCGCTGTTTATGTAGGTAGGAGCTCGATTGGTGTTGATAGAAGCGCTGTTTATGTAGGTAGAAGCTCCATTGGCGTTGATAGGAGCGCTGTTTATGTAGGTAGGGGTTCGATTGGTGTAGATAGGAGCGTGACTTATGTAGATAGAACCTCTATTGACGTAGATAGAAACCCAGTTCATGTAGATAGATGCTCAATTGATGTTGATAGAATCACATTTCATGTAGATAGCGCCTCAATTCGTGTTGATAGAATTACAGTTTATGTAGATAGCGAATCAAAGTTTGTAGATAGACATAAACATTACGTAGATGAGTACTTAAAACGGAAATAGGGGAGGAGACAGCACGTGTTAGATTTAGTAGAACCAATCATTTGGTTAAAAATTATTTTGGCATTGGCGATTGTCATTCTATTTTTCTTATTTATTAGTAAAGCGATGGGTAAGCTCTTGAACATTGAACGGAAACATTTTTTTAGACGCCATATTAATGAGCGGCATAAGAAAATTGACCGTATAACAAGGATAACCTTTTTTATACTTTTGCTAGTCGCTTATATTTATAGTCGACATGTATCTGAAACAAGTGGATTCTTAGAAATTTGGGTTGTCATATTACTGTTCGCAATCGTTTCGGGGTTGACACAAGCTATAATGGAATGGAAATATGTAGAGAACAGGCGTGAGTTTATATTAACAACAAGCCAATTAGCTTTGAGCATTATATTTATCATCTTAATTATGACAACTAACTTTTTTGGTATGTTTTAAAATTAGAGGTGAAGGCAGTGAGTAGACGTACGCTAATTATTTCATTAGTCATAAGTTTTTTAGGTGTATCCATTTCCCCTTTATTTGATTCCGTAACTGTTACGGAAAGATCTGATTTAACTAATCACCGTCTTGGTTATCCAATTCCTTTTGTAGAACAGCAGGCGTCACTGACACCATTAAATGATGATTATCCGTTTGAATTAGGTTTATTATCGCCTCAAGAACACTCAACTAAAATTTTATTTATCAATTATTTCATATCAATTATTCTAACTGCATTATTAATATATTTAATGATCATATTATTTCGCTTGATTATACATAAAACACTACGGTCCACCCACACCTAAAATTAAAACTATTAAGATTATCGAATAAAAATAAGCGATTCCACGTCAATGGAATCGCTGATTTTTTAAGATTGTTGATATTTTTTATACCCATGTAACAATGCTTTTGCTGCAATTGGCATGGCTCGTTCATCAAAGTCAAATTTTGGATGATGATGTGGGTAGTGATGTCCTTCAATTTGTGCACCTGTGAAGAAGTAAGTGCCTGGACGTTCCTCTAAATAGTAGGAAAAATCTTCGCCACCCATCACAGGTTGTATGTTGTCAACTCTTGTAACTCCAGGGATTTCTAACCCATCTTTCAAGTAATAATTCGCTTCTTTTTCATGGTTAATGACAGGTGGATATCCTTTGCTGTAGTTAAATTCATAGTCGGCATCATAGCTAGATGTAATACCACGAACAATTTTCTCCATTTCCTCGATGATTAATTCTTGAACGTCAGTATTTAAAATGCGAACGGTACCTGTCATTTTTGCCGTGTTAGGAATGACATTAAAGGCATTTCCCGCTTCGACTTGCCCAACCGTAAGAACAGCTGGCTGTAACGGATCAACGCGTCTACTCACGATTTGTTGGAGTTCAACAATCGCTTGCCCAAGCATAACAATTGGATCTTTCGTTTGATGAGGTTTCGCTCCATGTCCGCCTTTTCCTTTAAAAATAATTTCAAAACGGTCTGCTCCTGCCATCAATGGACCAACTGTCGTTTCAATAACACCTAGCTTCCCATCTGCCCATAAGTGAGTACCGAAGACAGCATCTACACCTTCAAGTGCTCCAGCTTCAATCATTGGTTTGGCCCCACCTGGAGCGTACTCTTCAGCCGGTTGGTGGATAAATACGATCGTTCCTTCTAATTCTTCTTTGAACGGGAGGACAGCTTCTGCCACAGCAAGCAAAGTTGCTGTATGGCCGTCGTGTCCACATGCGTGCATGACGCCATCGACTTTTGACTTGTAAGGAACATCATTTTCTTCTTGGATAGGTAAAGCGTCAAAGTCAGCTCTTAATGCGACTGTTTTTCCGGGCTTACCACCTTCAATTCTTGCCACTACTCCGTATCCGCCAATATTATCTTTGTAAGGGATTCCTAATTCATCATAACGTTTACTAATAAATTTGGACGTTTCTTTTTCTTCAAATGATAATTCAGGGTGTTGATGTAAATAACGCCGATCATCAACCATCTTTTCGTAGAGTGAATCAATTTTTTCATAAACTTTATCCCACATGGTAATCCCCCTTTTCTTCTTACTTATTAGTATATCATCTTCGCTTATAAAAATAGTACATCAGTCTTAAGTCTGATAAAAAAACAACCTTAAGAATGTTATAGAAAAAATATAATCATTGTATGATAAAATTAATTCAATAGATTCACGAATATATAGATAATCACATTGTAGGTGAGATAAATGATTACAAAAATTGGAAAGTGGCTATTGGCCATCATATTAATCTTTTTCGGGATTGTTTTAATGCTCCAAAATCTCGACATTATTTCCTTGGAAATATCGAATGTTGTTTGGGACTCATGGCCAGTCATTTTGGTTGCACTCGGATTAATATCGTTTGCTAAGTTTTTTCACCCACGTGAAAGTGGTAGTTGGAAATTCGGATCGTTTTTAATCATTTTCGGAACATTACTATGGTTAGGGAACTTTCAATATATTAATTTTTCCTTTGTTGATATTTGGAAGCTATGGCCCTTGATTTTAGTTTATATTGGAGCGAACCTTTTATTTAATAGAAGCTCAGTCACTATAACATTCGAGTCTTCCGATGATTATGACTCAAAGAAACGCTATAGAGATTTTGATGACGATGATGATTTTTTAAGAGAGTTTGATAATGTTTCAGAGAAGCTCGGCGCTGCAACTGAAAAAATCAACAATAAGGCAAAAAAAGGAAAAGGCACTTATAAATATCATCTCAATTCAAAAAACAAATTCGTTACGGATGTTAATTTCTCAAAAGATAATTGGGAAGTGCAAGATTTAGACTTATGGACAGGTGTAGGCGATTTATATTTTGATTTTTCAAAAGCATACATTCCAAATAAGGAAACAAAGATCCGCTTAAAAGGCTATGTCGCTGATATTCAAATGAAAATGCCTGATCATGTTGCTTATAAAATTTATGCGAGAGTGAACATCGGTGAAGTGCAGATGTTTGATGACTCAAGGTCTGGTTTTAATAATGTCATAGAATATATCTCTGATGATTATGATACGGCGACAAGAAAACTAAATATATATATGAATTATCAAGTCGGTGATATTTCAGTTTTATCAGTTTAGGGGCGGTTAGTTATGTTAAAACATTTAAATGGAATACGTTATCAATTAATGCGGACTGAATTATATATTATCTATTTTTCATTATTAATAATCTCGCTAGTTCTATTTTTTACTTATTCAGTTATACAACCTGAATGGTTAACGGTCGAAGCTATATTTTTACTACTTATCGTTACCGTCGTCATCATGACACCAATTGGGTTATATATCATTTATAAAAAAACGAAAGAATTAAAAGATCGGATTCAAACATTTTCTATTTTTTTATCGACATTATCTGAAGGAAAATATGGGGCACGTTTAGTATTAAGTAATAACGATGAGGCTTTAGATGAACTTGATACTTTTGCATTAGAATTAAACGACTTAGCGAATAAAATGAAGACACAAGTGAGTGCCTTGCAACGATTAGCTGATGAGAAGTCGGAATTTGCTCAACAAGCACATATCGCCGCCACGATGGAAGAAAGACAACGGCTAGCGAGAGATTTACATGATGCGGTCAGCCAGCAACTATTTGCACTGACGATGATGTCCCAAGCTACAGTCAAATTGATAGAAAAAGATGCCGTTCAAGCAAAAGTACAAATTGAAGAAATCGCGGAGATGGCCCTACAAGCACAAAATGAAATGCGTGCATTATTGTTGCACTTGCGCCCTATTTATTTATCAGGTGAGACGCTTAAGGAAGGGTTAGTTCGTTTAATCGAGGATTTGAAGAAAAAATGTACGCTTACTTTTGATGTTGAGATTGATGATGCGATTGAACTGTCTCAAGCAAAAGAAGAACATATTTTTCGAATGACTCAAGAAGCGCTGTCAAATATTTTAAGACATGCGAATGCGTCAAATGTCCATTTACTAATGAAAGAGCGGGCAGACGAAGTTTTTATTCATATAAATGATGATGGAGTCGGGTTTGAAGTTCATACACAACTAGAAAATAGAACGTCATATGGACTGAAAACGATGAAAGAGCGTTGCGAGGAAATTGGCGGAACATTTCGCATTCGATCTAAAAAAGGTGAAGGCACTTATATAGACATTCGTATACCAAAATAGGGGTGAGAAAGTATGGATAACATAAGAGTGATGATTGTTGATGATCATGACGTTGTCAGAAGAGGGGTCAAAACATTTTTAATGACTGTTGATGAGATTGAGATTATCGGTGAAGCTTCTAGTGGAAACGAAGGAGCAGAACTTGCATTACAGCTTAAGCCAGACGTCATTTTGATGGATTTAATGATGGAAAACGGAACAGGTATCGAAGCAACGGAAAAAATTATGAAGAGCTTCCCTGAATGTAAAATTATTATTTTAACGAGTTATTATGATGATGAAAAAGTATTCCCTGCGCTTGAAGCGGGTGCGTTTAGTTATATGTTAAAAACATCTTCGGGTGAAGAAATTGCTGAGGCGATTAAAAAGGCGGCTAAAGGTGAGAATGTGATCGAACCTAAAGTGGCCGGAGCGATGATGAACCGGATTCGAACTCCTGAAAAACAGCTACATGAAGATTTAACTGAACGTGAGCTTGAAGTGTTAATTTGTATAGGTAATGGATTGACCAATTCTGAAATAAGTGAAAAACTTTTTATCGGAATAAAAACAGTAAAAACTCATGTGAGCAATGTACTAAGTAAATTAGGTGTGCAAGATCGAACACAAGCTGCTGTATATGCCCATCGTAATGGGTTGATGAAGGAATAAGGATGAGGGACTGTTTTAGAAGTTTTATAGTTTTATCTTATAGATGAAGAGAATAGTATTGGCATGCTTTTTAAACGGGCCAAACATTAGAAAAATTTTATCCTAATGGTAAAGATAGGGGAATAGATATGGAGGACCAAAAACAAAAAATTAACAAAATCTTTGAAAAAATTACGAATAACAAACTAATACATGAATCTGTTCTACTTATAGAAAACTCTGGGGGAGACTTTTCATATCATCTTGAGTACGGTGGTAAGAAGATAGATACCCCCATCCTTATAGCAAGTATTACAAAGCTGTTTACAACCACTTGTATTCTTATATTGGTAGAGCAAGGAGAACTGTCACTAGATGACAAAATATCGAAATACCTTGACGAGATTACGCTGAGTGGTCTTCATATATATAATGGGAAAGAGTTCTCCAATGACCTCACACTCTCCCATTTATTATTTCATACAAGCGGATTACCGGATGCCATAGAGGAAGGAAGTAACAAGGCAAAAAAACGTGCTATTAATAAGGATAGACAGACTAGCTTTGAAGAAACCATTCAAAAAACAAAACAATTGAAGCCAATTTTTGAACCGGATATGGGAAAAAGAGCCCATTATGCAAATATAAACTTTGATATACTAGGAAAAATAATTGAAATAGTTACTGATTCAGCATTAGAAGACGTTTATAAGCAATTCATCTTCGGCCCTTTAGGACTCAAGAATACATACCTTCCAGTAGATGATGATGATTTCGTTCCCAATGTTTATTATAAGGACACCTCTTATTATCTTCCAAAAACAGTTAGAAGTATTCGTGCCAGTGGCGGTTGTATTTCTACGGCTTGTGAATTAATGATATTTATCAAGGCTTTTTTTGGTGGAAGGTTGTTTAGTAAAACTATTTTTCATGAGCTGAATGTCAATAACAAATTACAATTGGCCATGTCCCCCATTCATTACGGAGCAGGATATATGAAAATTCCATTGGGTGGATTTGTAACACTATTTATGGGAAAAGGTGAATTATTGGGTCATTCAGGCTCAACCGGTTCATTTGCGTTTTATCATCCTGTATCGGATTTGTTTTTTGTGGGTGATGTCAATCAAATGGCAAATCCTGCACTTCCTGTACGATTAGTGATGCGGCTCGCTATGACTATGACATCAGAATAATCTTTAATAACCGTAAAGGGCTTAGCGTTATCATTCATTCTAAGAATACTCTCCAATTTTCTAAAGGACATATTGGAATATTGTTATCTTGTGCTGGTATAGGAAATATCCTTGGCGTACTTATAATGAATAAATTTAAAAAAACGAATTGGTTATACTTTCTCACTACCTTATTGTTATTATCTTCAATTGGTGTTTTATAGTTGATATCAAACTCTTTTATCTTTGTACTTGAATAACTACTTTTGAACTGAGGTGTGTTATGAAAATTAGAAAAGCTAGTTCAAATGACGCTTTAGGTGTTGCAAAAGTTCAGGTTGATAGTTGGAAAACCACATATAAAAACATTGTTCCAGATGAGTATCTAGAGCAAATGACATATGAAAACAGAGAAAAAAAGTGGAAAGATATCATCTCTAATCAGGCTGTATTTATTGCTGAAAACAATAGTGGCGAAATAATCGGCTTCTCTAATGGTGGAAAAGAAAGAACAGGAAAGTACCCCGACTATAAAGGTGAGTTATATGCAATTTATATACTGGAGGAACATCAACGGAAAGGTATAGGAAAACTATTACTTGAGCCTGTTATTGAAAATTTAAAACAGAACAATATACTGTCAATGACAGTTTCTGTACTTGAGGACAATAAATCTCGTTTATTTTATGAGTACCTTGGAGCAAGAAAAATTGACACTATGGAGATAGAAATATCAGGTAAAAAGTTAAATGAACTTGTTTATGGGTGGAAAGATATAACAGCAATATCTTTATTTTAACCTTTGAGAAAACGGGAGCTAATATTGAATATCTTTGAAGTTTTTTTGTACTCAGTCAATTGTATTTCAAATTGCTTTTTTCTTATTTATAATCAGGGTTTAACTAATCCTCTTTTTTGTGTGGAGCTAAAATTTAAGGGAAGAATTACGGTCAATGATGATTTTTATTTTGTTCTTCCATAAATAATGAAAAGATGCTCTTTCTTCTTGTCAACTGCAATAGTTATTTTAATTTCTATTACAGTCCTCTCCCTTTGGTTGTGTTGATTAAACAATCAATCCTTTCTATTTAACATTCAACTTTATACCTAACCATGCATCTCACCTTCAATGTTTTTCTTTTGTCGTCATTACTCGACTATACTATAATGTATAAGAGTTTTCGGATAAACATAACGAGGTGGAACAGTTTGAAATATGTTAAACAATTAATGGGGAAGTATCCGAAGTTAAAATGGGTTTTTCTTAGTTTTATAAGTTTATTAGTGCTAAGTGTTATAGGATATTTGACGATCATTTTTGGTGGTAGATTTGTCGTTGATGAAAAAAATTTAATTTTTAAAGAATCAACATTACTTGTCACAGAAGATGGTAAGGAAGTTGTTAAATTATATGATGAAAATCGGACGTACGTACCAATTAATCAAATTCCTGAGCATGTAAAGAATGCTTTCATAGCGATTGAAGACCATCGATTTTATGATCATAATGGTGTTGATTTTTGGGCGGTTGGACGTGCTGTTTATAAAGATTTAATTACTTGGAGTAAGGCTGAAGGGGCCAGTACGATTACTCAGCAGTTAGTCAAAAACGTCTCTTTAACAAATGAAAAGTCATGGTTAAGAAAAACGAAAGAAGTCATGGGGGCCATGCATCTTGAACGGATTAAATCAAAAGATGAAATATTAGAATATTATTTAAATGAAACGTATTTCGGACATGGTGTGCACGGGGTCGAAGAAGCAGCACAGTTTTTCTTTTCAAAATCTGTTTCTGAATTATCCATTTCTGAAGGTGCCTTGCTCGCGGCCTTACCTAAAGCACCTAATCGTTACTCACCACTTGCGGATGAGCAGTTAGCATTAGAACGTAGAAACGTTGTCCTTAATCGAATGTATGAGCTTGACATGATTAATGCCAATATGCTTAAAAGAGAGCAAGGTAAAATGCTTGGACTGAATCAAGGTGAAACAGAGGAATCCCCTTGGTTAAACACATATATTGATATCGTGCTTAAAGAAATAGAAGAAAAATATCATCTATCAAGAGAAGAAATTTATACAGGTGGTTACAAGATTACAGTAGGCCTCGATGTTGAAGCACAAGAGATCGCCTACGAGCATTTACAAAAAAATGATTATTTTCATGGGCCTGAAGAAAACATTGAAGCTGCTGTGGTCATTTTAGACGAGCAGTCGGGGGCAATTAGGGCTGCGATTGGTGGTAGAAGTTATAAGCGAGGGGATCTGAACCGTATATATGTGAAGCGCCAACCAGGTTCAACGATTAAACCTCTTGTCGTCTATGGGCCTGCACTTGAACAGAGCTTATATGAGCCGTATACACTCATACGGGATGAATTAATTGACTATAATGGATACCAACCAAAGAATTATGATGGTAAATATGCGGGTCGCGTCACAATGTATGAAGCTTTATTACACTCAAAAAATGCGCCAGCTGTATCCGTATTAAATGATATAAGTGTTGAAAAAGGAAAAAGTTATCTTAAAAATATAGGCATCGACATCCCAGATCAAGGTTTGTCAGTCGCTTTGGGTGGATTAGAAACAGGACTGTCACCTCTTCAGCTAGCTGCTGCGTTTCGAACAATATACGATAATGGCGTGTATATTGAACCATACTCTGTAATCAAAATAGAAAATCGCAATGGGGATTTAATTAATGAGTATTCGTTAGAAATGCGTCAACTTTTTTCAAAACAAACATCGTGGTATTTAACACGGATGTTAGAAGCGGTCGTTACTAACGGAACAGCAAGTGGAGGTTCTTATAATAAAGCGTTAGCAGGTAAAACAGGTTCAACCGAGCACCCTTATCAACAAGGTGCTTTTAAAGACACTTGGTTTGTCGGTTTTAATCCGGAATATACGATTGCCACATGGATTGGTTATGACGTGAGCGATGAAGAACATTATTTAATGCGAGGAAGTCAAGCACCGACGATGTTAGCGAATGATATTTTAACGACCCTTGATCAAACGAAAAGCTTCTCAGAACAATTTATCAAACCAGAAGATGTCGAGGAATTACAAGACCCTATTTATTTGCCGATCATTACCGACTTAGACGCAGATTTAACATTCGGTATTTGGAACGGTTTATTTATAAAATTAACTTGGACAGCTAGTGAGGATGAACGAATCGAATATCATATTTACAAAGAGAAATCAGGAAAAGCACAATTAGTTGGTAAAGTGACTGGTAAGAATGAGTATACGGTTCGTTCCGTAGAGTATTTTGATAACCCTTCATATTATGTTGTGCCAGTCAATCCTTTAACAGGACAAAAGGGTCAAAATTCTAACAAAATTAAGGCGTTCTAACGGCTATTTTTGGACAAATTGGTGACAAATCAGTCGTAATGCTATACATGGTCCTTAAATTATTCTATAGTGAAAATGGACTAAAGATGAAAAGTGCGAAAGGTGATAATTATAATGAAGCAAATTAATGAGACGATTCTTCGTGCTTATAATGGTGAAAAGACGGATTACACACCACTATGGTTTATGCGCCAAGCAGGAAGGTCACAACCGGAGTATCGCAAGTTAAAAGAAAAGTATTCTTTATTTGAAATTACACATCAGCCCGAATTATGTGCTTATGTAACGGAATTACCTGTCACTCAGTACAACACAGATGCGGCCATATTATATAAAGACATCATGTCACCATTACCACCTATAGGCATTGATGTTGAGATAAAGCCTGGGATTGGCCCAGTCATTGATAACCCTATTCGTTCTAAACAAGATATTGAAAAAATCGGTGAATTAGATCCAGAAAATGATTTGCCATACGTCTTAAAAACGATTGAAATACTAACAAAAGAAAAATTGAATGTCCCATTAATCGGGTTTAGTGGTGCACCTTTTACACTAGCAAGCTACATGATTGAGGGTGGACCTTCAAAACAATACAATAAAACAAAAGCGATGATGTACGGCGATTCTGACACATGGTTTGCTTTGATGGATAAATTAGGAGATATGATTATCACTTACACGAAAGCACAAATCAAAGCAGGTGCCTCGGCTATTCAGATTTTTGACTCGTGGGTTGGAGCCGTAAGTGCCCCAGATTATCGCAGATTTATTAAACCTGTGATGGAGAAAATTTTTAATGCGTTAAAAGAAGAAAACATCCCGACGATTCTTTTCGGGATTGGCACGAGACATCTTTTATTAGAATTTAACGATTTACCTGTATCAACTATTGGTTTGGATTGGAGAACATCGATCCATGAAGCTAGACAAATGGGGGTACAAAAGACTGTACAAGGTAATTTAGACCCAGCGATTTTACTTGCTGATTGGGATATTATCGAAGCAAGAACGAAAGAAATCCTTGATCAAGGCATAAATGATGAGCTTGGATATGTCTTTAACCTTGGTCACGGCGTTTTTCCTGAAGTTAATCCTGATACGTTAAAGCGCCTTTCAGCTTTTATTCATGAATATTCTCGGAAATAAGGAGATGAAAGAAGATGGCTAAAAACCAAGTAGGATTATTAGTTATGGCTTATGGAACACCTTACAAGGAAGAAGACATCGAACGCTACTATACTCACATTAGACACGGCAGAAGACCGAGCGACGAAGCCATTGAAGATTTACGAAGCCGTTATGAAGCAATTGGTGGAATCTCACCACTCGCAAGAATTACACAAGAACAAGCTGAATCATTAGAAGCTAAGTTAAATGAGGAACAAGACGACGTTGAATTTAAAATGTATATCGGCTTGAAACATATTGATCCGTTTATCGAAGACGCAGTTAAGCAAATGGCTGATGATGGAATTAAAGAAGCTGTTAGTATCGTTCTTGCACCACATTACTCAACATTTAGTATTAAGTCATATAATGGACGTGCACAAGAAGAAGCTGAAAAGTACGGTATAAAAATGACATCTGTTGAAAGCTGGTATGATGAACCAGGCTTTATTGATTATTGGGTAGAACAGATTAATAAAGTATATGGTGACATGCCAGAAGAAGAAAGAAATCAAGCTTGTTTAATTGTTTCAGCTCATAGTTTACCTGAAAAAATTTTACAAGATGGCGACCCATATGTTGATCAGCTAGAAGAAACGGCTAAACTCATCGCGAACCAAGCAGGGATTGATGAGTATGCGGTCGGTTGGCAAAGTGAAGGCAACACGCCTGATCCGTGGCTTGGACCAGATGTTCAAGATTTAACGAGAGACTTATATAATGAAAAAGGTTATAAAGCCTTTGTCTATGCTCCAGTTGGATTTGTCGCGGATCATTTAGAAGTTTTATACGATAATGATTATGAATGTAAAGTTGTATGTGATGACATAAACGCTACTTATTATCGACCAGAAATGCCGAACGCAAAGCCAAAATTCATCGCTACTTTAGCGAAAGTAGTTTTAGATGTGATGAAGGGATAGTTGATGATGAGCAAACGGAAGCATACAGTAATAATCGGCGGAGGCATTACAGGGCTAGCCGCCGCTTATTATTTAAAAAAAGATAATCCCGCTATGGACATCACATTAGTTGAAGCGACTAATGAACTCGGCGGAAAAATGAAAACCGTTCAAAAAGAAGGTTTCACCATTGAACGTGGACCAGATTCTTTTCTTGAACGGAAACAATCAGCTAAAGAATTAGTCGTTGATTTAGGATTAGAAGATGAGCTCGTTCGAAATGCAACAGGGCAATCATATATATTGTCACATGATAAGTTGCATCCAATTCCTAAAGGGGCCGTTATGGGAATCCCGACAGATTTAGGACCTTTTGTCACCTCATCACTCTTTTCGTGGGGCGGGAAACTTGCAGCACTTAAAGACTTATTCGTTGCGAAAAGTAATAACACTGAAGACGTCTCTGTCGGTCACTTTTTTAGAAGAAGACTAGGCAATCAAGTCGTTGATCGATTAATCCATCCGTTAATTTCAGGGATTTATTCAGGTGATATTGACCAGTTAAGTTTAAAGGCGACGTTTCCGCATTTTCAAGACATTGAACAAAAGCATCGCAGTTTAATGCGCGGATTAATGCTGTCAAAAACGAAACAACCAAAAACAATATCTAAACCTCAAGGCCAATTTTTAACTTTAAAAAATGGCTTGCAGAAAATTGTAAGTACGTTAGAGAGCGAATTAGAAAAAAACATAACTATACTCAAAGAAACAACGGTCAAACATATAGAAAAAGATAATGGACACTATAACATTTATTTTGAAAATCATGATGATAAGGTAGAAGCGGATTATGTCATCATGACAACGCCACATGAAGCAACGCGCAAGATTTTTTCTCAATATGACTTTATCCATCATCTATTAACTGAGAAAAACACGTCAGTTGCTAATGTTGTGTTAGCCTTTGAAAAAGATGCCGTCGAACAATTGCCAACTGGTACCGGATTCGTCGTCTCAAGAAAAGACAGATACAGAATCACAGCTTGTACATGGACACATAAAAAATGGCCACATACGACACCAGAAGGACACGTACTCATGAGAGCATATGTCGGTAAACCAGGTGATGAGGAAATATTAGATTTAACAGATCAAGAAATTGAAACCATTGTTCTCAATGAATTAAAAACCATTTTACCAATACAAAAGCCACCACTATTTTCAATCGTTACGAAATGGAATGACGCGATGCCACAATATACAGTTGGACATGTCGAACGATTAGAAGTAATGGAGAGTAAGCTAAAAGAACATTTACCGAATGTATATTTAGCAGGAAATTCTTACCGTGGCGTAGGAATCCCTGATTGTATTGACCAAGCTAAAAGTGTGGTTAAGAAAATAGTAAATCGTTAATAATAAAAAGGCACCTAGATGATATGATCTAAGTGCCTTTTTCGTAGTTTTTGAAGTAATATTTTATTGAGAGGTTCTTGATGATGACTTGCACGTTATAACTTTTCATGTCACCTGTAAATAACTTAGTCTTTTTATAATTGTTTGATAAACTCTGGTAGACAGTAAGTAATCGCGAATTGGCTGATAAATAAAAAATTGGCTGATAAATTTCATAATTGGCTGATAAATCGCTTGAATTGGCTGATAATCTGGCGAAATCGGCTGATAAGTAGTGGAATTTGGCTGATAAACATTGAAAATTGGCTGATAAAGTCTATAAGCTACTAAGGTTGATTCATTTAATCCGAGATACGCATTGATGCTAGAGTTTCAATTTTGGACTACTAAGTTACCTACATCTGAGTTACTCTGTTATATAATAGACGTGCACTTTTCACATTGATGCGAGTAGCAGTCAGCCTGTTCAGTCATCACCTTTTTGCAAGTCTTACAACGCTTCTTCGGTAAGTTTTTAAAGAACTTTACTGGCGATTGGATCAAGGGGAGTTCCTCCTCTATTTTTTATTAATAATATTATACTGTACTAATACAGTTATGTGAATAATAAATCTGTATTATAACAAAAATAGGAGGTAAGACCTATATGGACGTCAAAGTGATTGGATATTGGGGAGCTTATCCGAATAAAGGTGAAGCAACATCGTGTTATTTATTACAGCAAGGTAATTTTAATTTAGTTATTGATTTGGGGAGTGGGGCGTTATCACGAATTCAACAATATCTATCGATTGAACAAGTTGATGCCGTTGTTTTATCACATTTTCATAGCGATCATGTTGCGGATCTCGGCGTCTTTCAGTATGCCTGCCTCGTACAGCAACAGCTTGGGAAAATAGCAGGTAAAGTACCAATCTATGCCGCCAAAGACGATGGACAAGCTTTTCAGCAGTTAAACCATCAAGCGACAGTAGGAAAAAAATATGACGATCGAAAGGAATATCAAATAGGCCCATTTACGTTTCACTTCTTAAAAACAAAACATCCTAAATCTTGTTATGCGATGCGTGTGACAGACGGTGAAACAACAATGGTTTACACTGCTGATACGTCATATTTCGATGGACTCGTTGATTTTGCAAGAGGAGCCGACCTGCTCATCGCAGAATCAAGTTTTTATAAAGGAATGGATGGTTCTAAGGCGGGACATATGACGAGTGAAGAGTGTGGGAAGTTAGCTCAACGTGCGAATGTCAAGCAGTTGTGTTTAACACATCTTCCACATTTTGGAGACCATAATGACTTAGCTAAACAAGCTGGCGAACAGTTTAATGGAGAGATTCAGCTTGCAAAAGAAGGCGTAACTTACAGTTTATAAAAAAGCTAGGGGAGTCAACATCCCTCTAGCTTAAATGATCCTCATATATTTTTATAAGATAGTCTGTTAACTCTTTTTGCTCTTCATCACTCAAATTTTTATTAGACATTGTGTTCGTAAATCCGATTGATTCTAAATATAGAGTTTTTGGTTCATCCACCCATACTTCCAAATCACCTTTTTCCAATTCCGAATATAGAAGCTTTGTTTTTATGTAATTATTATTTTTGTCATAGAAGTCTTCAATTAATACAGCTTCTACTCCAGAGCTTTTACCTCCCATTAAGAGGAGAGAATTAACTTTTTTATAACCATCTTCATATTCATGTGTTCTAGTTACAAACGCTTCGGCAAGAACACGATTATAGTCATCTAAATTAATAGAATCCTTTCCACAACCTGCCATCATGAAAACAAGTAACATCACAATATATCGTTTCTTCATATAAAAAATTCCCCTTATATTAATATTAATTTATGTTAAATAATAACATTTTAAAAAAATGTTTCAAGTATTCTGAACTTGGAATGTTTAATCGAAATATAGTAAAACATTCTCATCAATTACTATTCGTTGCTATATTTTCGATAGTTTTTTACAATGGAATAGGGAAAAGGAAAAAGGAGGGTGTTTCATGTTATATTTTATCGATAATGAAGGCATTACAGATCCTCAAATTAATTTAGCGATTGAAGAATATGCATTAAAGAATTTAAAAATAGATAATGAGGATCAATACTTACTTTTTTATGTGAACGGTCCATCTATCATCATTGGACGTAATCAAAACTCTATTGAAGAGGTTAATACTGATTTCGTTGAGAAGAACAATATTAAAGTTGTCCGCCGTCTATCAGGTGGTGGAGCCGTCTATCACGATTTACAAAATTTAAACTACAGTTTTTTATCAAAAGATGAAGGTGATAGTTTTAGTAACTTTGCTAAATTTACAAAGCCAGTTATTGAGGCGTTACATAAGCTAGGGGTAAAGGCAGAGTTATCTGGACGTAACGACATTACAGTAGAAGGACGAAAAATTTCTGGTAATGCTCAGTTTACGACTAACGGAAGAATGTTTAGTCACGGTACATTAATGCTTGATTCAGAAATCGAAAACGTAGTCTCTTCACTAAAAGTAAAATCGGAGAAGATTCGCTCAAAAGGAATTAAATCAATTCGTAGTCGTGTGGCAAACATCTCGGAATTTCTTGAAGAAAAAGTTACGATGGACGAGTTTAAAGAGCTGTTACTGAAGTATATTTTTGATGTTGAAGACGTTAACGATGTCCCACGTTACAAATTAACAGAAGAAGATTGGGAAAAAATTAACGAAATATCTGAAAAGCGTTATAAGAACTGGGACTGGAACTACGGACGCTCTCCAGCGTTTAATATTCAACATTCAAAACGAATTGAAGGTGTTGGCACATATGATGTCCGCCTTGATGTTAAAAAAGGTGTAATTGAAAACTGTACAATTTATGGAGATTTCTTCGGAATTGGTGAAATATCAGAACTTGAGGAAAAATTAAAAGGCATACAATATAATCGTGAAGCAATAAAAGAAGCTGTAAAAAATGTAGACTTACAATATTATTTAGGTAAATTGACGGAAGAAGACTTTCTATCGCTCGTATATTAATAACCATCGAATCTGGCCTTAACAGGATTAATTCCTGTTAAGGTTTTCTTATTGCTCAATAAGTATTAATAATTTATAATATATTCAGAAGGTTATGAATGACCGTTCATTCAGCAAATTCAGTTTTGTACATACATCAAGGGGGATTTTACATGAATTTAAGTGATCGCTTGTCACAAATAGCGAAAGACAACCTGACAAAAACAGCTTATATTTTTAATGGGGAAGAAACGAATTATCAAACGCTAGAAGGTATGGTTACTAAGTTTGCTTCTAGCTTGAAAGAATTAGGGTATGAGAAGGGAGACCATATCGCATTAGTGGTTGGTAATACACCTCACTATGTCATCGGTTTGTATGGGGCGATGCGTCTTGGTGTTACAGTAATTCCTATTAACCCAATCTACACTGTTGATGAAATTTCTTATATCATTAATAATGGTGATGTTAAAGGTGTTATCACGTTAGATGTATTAGTGGAAAAGTTTGAGGCGATGAATCAACTATTACCAAATGTTGAACATTATATCGTCTGTCAAACGAATCCTAATGTGAATGCTATGAATAGTTCATTAGGAGAAAAAGTATATTCTTTTGAAAAACTCGTCCAGAATGGTGGATTAGATTTGCAGCGACCTGTATTACATGAAGATGAGACCGCTGTCATTCTTTATACGTCAGGAACGACTGGTAAACCAAAAGGGGCCATGTTAACTCATAAAAACCTTTATTCAAATGCCAAAGATGTAGCGGAATATTTAGAGATGGATGAAAATGATCGTGTCATTGCTGCGCTACCGATGTTTCATGTTTTTTGTTTAACCGTTGCATTAAATGCACCTTTATATAATGGTGCGACAGTACTCATCGTTCCTAAATTCTCACCAGAAGTCATCTTTAAGTTAATCAAAGATTACAAAGTGACAGTTTTTTCAGGAGTACCAACGATGTATAACTACTTACTGCAATACCCGAAAGAAGAAGAAAAAGATTTGTCTTCCATGCGTTTATGTATTTCCGGAGGCGCATCGATGCCTGTTGCTCTTCTTGAACAATTTGAACAGCGTTTCGATGTACAAGTTTCTGAAGGATACGGGTTATCTGAAGCTTCACCTGTGACTTGCTTCAATCCACTAGACCGTCCGAGAAAGGCAGGGTCAATTGGTAGAAGTATCGTTAACGTTGAAAACAAAGTCGTAGATGAAGACGGTAATGAATTACCACCTGGTGAAGTTGGTGAATTAATCGTTAAAGGGCCTAATGTGATGAAAGGTTATTACAAAATGCCTGAAGAAACAAAGGCGACAATTAAAAATGGTTGGCTACATACTGGTGATATGGCGCGTATGGACGATGAAGGTTATTTTTATATCGTCGATCGTAAGAAGGACCTTATTTTAGTTGGTGGCTACAACGTTTACCCACGAGAAGTAGAAGAAGTGTTATATCACCACGAAAAAGTGACTGAAGTAGCTGTTATCGGTGTTCCTGATCGGAATCTTGGTGAATCAGTCATCGCTTTTGTCGTTGTAAAAGACGACTCCGTAACAGAAGAAGAGTTACATGACTTTTGTAAAGAAAAACTAGCAAAATATAAATGTCCAGAAGAAATTAGATTTATAGATGAGCTTCCTAAGAACACAACTGGAAAAATTTTAAGAAGAAGCTTACGCGACCAACTCGCAGTAGATTAATAACGTAAGCGGTTACACGATTCCTTAGCTATTACGGCTAAGGATTTTTTTTTGTAAAAAAGGTTGATTTCTATGAGAAGAATGCATATACTTGTTAGCAACATTAAAAAATTACTTTATTGCATAAAAGCACATCCGCATAAAAGCGAAAAAGAGAGGGGAATTTATTTTGAAGAAACGTATTCGTTTAATTTTATCAAGTGTAGCGTTAATTCTCATATTAGCAGCTTGTGGTACATCGTCAAATGAAGACGGGAATGGTGATGGGAAAACGGGTGATAATGACAAATTTGTGATTGGAGTAACACAAATTGTTGAACATCCGTCACTAGATCGTGCGACTGAAGGTTTCATGAAAGCTGTTCAGGATGCAGGTTTAAATGTCGAATTCGTTGTTGAAAATGCTCAAAACGATAATAACAACAATCAGTTAATCGCACAAAAACTTGTAGGTGACAAAGTAGATTTGATATTTGCTAACTCAACGCCAAGTGCACAAAGTGTTCTTAATGAAACAGAAGAGATTCCGATCGTTTTTACTTCTGTAACTGATCCTGTTGGCGCGAAGTTAATTGATAGTTTTGAATCACCAGGAGGCAACGTAACAGGAACTGCTGACTTAGCACCTGATACAATTCCAAACACAGTGAAGTTAATTAAAGAAATGGGCTATCAATCTATTGGTCTTGTATACAACGCAGCAGAGGCAAACTCTGTCACACAAATTGATTTAGTTAATGAAGTGGCAGCGGAAGAAGGGCTGAAAACAGTTGAAAAAACGATTTCATCTTCGTCTGAAGTGAAGCAAGCAACAGAAGCTCTAGTCGGTTCAGCAGATGCGATTTACATTATTACGGATAACACGGTTGTTAGTGCGTTAGAGTCTGTTTTAATCGTCGGCGAGAGTGAACAAATACCAGTATTTGTAGGTGAATTGGATTCGGTTGCTCGTGGTGGTCTAGCAGCATTTGGATTCGATTACTATGATATCGGTTATGAAGCTGGAGAAAAAGCTGTTGAGATTTTGAAAAATGGTAAATCACCAAGTGAGGTTCCAGCCACTTATCCACAAAATGTCATTCTTAAAATAAATGAAGATGCTGCAGAAAGAATGGGTGTAGAACTTACGGATGAGTTAAAAGAAAGAGCAGAATTAGTGACAACTGAGGAAGACTAAAGGAGAATTTTTATGGTTAGTTCATTATACGGTGCGTTAGAGTCTGGTTTAATATATGCTATTATGGCTCTTGGCGTATATATATCATTTCGAATATTAAATTTCCCCGATTTAACGGTTGACGGAAGCTTTGTTACGGGCGGTGCTGTAGCAGCTGTCATGATTGTGAATGGGCAAAACCCACTACTTGCGACCATGGCTGGAGCGTTAGCAGGTATGGTTGCCGGGTTTATCACCGGATTTCTTCATACGAAAGGTCGAATTAATCCGTTACTAGCCGGTATTTTAATGATGATTGCCTTATATTCGATTAATTTACGAATTATGGGACAATCAAACATTCCGTTAATGAGAGAAACTACATTATTCGTTACGATATCAGAATGGTGGGAAAAAGTAGCTCTAGACTCATTTCTATTAGCTCCGTTTGAGATGCTTGGGATTATAGACTATGCACCAAAAACATTTTTTGTAATTATATCGATGTTAATCATTATACTCATTGTGAAGAAGCTTCTCGACTTCTTTTTACGAACAGAAGTTGGAATTACTTTAAGAGCAACCGGTGATAGCCAATCAATGGTGAAAAGCTTCTCAGCTAATACTGACCTTTATATTATTATCGGAATTGGTTTATCGAATGGTTTAGTCGGCTTAAGTGGGGCATTAGTTGCTCAGCATAGCGGTTTTGCAGATGTGAACATTGGCGTTGGAATGATTATTATTGGCCTTGCATCCGTTATAATCGGTGAAGTGTTATTTGGAAAAGACAAGGTTGTCCGTATGACGCTTGCCGTGATTCTAGGTGCGATTGTCTACCGTGTGATTTATTCACTTGCTTTACGTGTGAACTTCTTAGATGCAAGTGATATGAAATTAATTACCGCCTTAATCGTTATTGCAGCACTCGTTGTTCCGAATATGCTTGAACAATCACGTTCAAAACGCCAGTTCAAAAAATCAAAGAGGTTAAGTAAAGTAAACAAAGAGGAAGGGGAGGTTCATCTTGCTACAACTAAAGGAGATTCATAAAACATTTTATCCGAATACGCCAGATGAACGAAGAGCCCTAACCAATATTAATCAAGCTCTTAACCCCGGCGATTTCGTCACCATTATAGGAAGTAATGGTGCAGGTAAATCAACCTTACTTAATATTTTAGCTGGAACTCTTGCACCTGATGAAGGTGATGTTTGGATTGATGGAAAAAATGTCACCGCCCTTCCTGAAGAAAAGCGAGCAAAATATATTGGGCGTGTTTTTCAAAATCCACTTGCAGGAACAGCACCAAATATGACGATTGAAGAGAATATGATGATTTCACTCGGACGGACGAAACGAAGAAGCCTTCTTCGTGGGGTTACGAAAAAAGTACGGGATGACTTTAAAAATCACTTATCGACATTGGAAATCGGACTTGAAAATCGTTTAAATACAAAGGTCGGCTTACTTTCTGGTGGAGAACGCCAAGCCTTATCGTTGTTAATGGCTACATTTACAGAACCAAAAATATTATTATTAGATGAACATACAGCTGCTCTTGATCCATCAAAAGAATCATTAATCATCCAACTAACAAAAGAATTAGTCGAGAGACATCAGCTCACAACGGTGATGGTCACCCATCAAATGGAGCAAGCGATCTCTTTAGGCAATCGCCTCTGGATGATGGATGAAGGAACGATTATTTTTGAAGCAGACGAAGACAAGAAAAAAGACTTAACTGTCCCTGATTTACTCCAAGAATTTGAAAATATAAGAGGAAGAAAACTTGCAAGTGATAGGACGTTACTAGCTAAGTAATGAATGTGTAACGAATCGCCCAATCGAATCGATTATGGGCGATTTTTGTTGTTTAAAATCAATTTTTACACTTTTTTAATAAAAATAGAATGAAAAATAGTTAATTTATGCGCTTTGGCCGATGTTAATTCGATTATAGGTTGTTTTACATTTTTTTAGTTACTTTTTAAAATTCATCTTGAAAACAACTCAAGGAGGTGATTTTTAAAATGGAATTTGTAGAAAAACCGACAATTAACTCGGATACATTAGCTGTTGTTCCTTATCAAATATCAAAAGATTTGTATGGTTCTTATGTTTTAGAAACACAAAAAGATTACTACACCCACTTATCCCCTAAGCAACTGGTTGACAGTAGTTGTCAATACTTTGGTGCAAGTCTACAAGGAAGATTGGCAGGTACTCGGGCTGTATTCGGAGTTAATCGAAAACCACCAATTAGTATTGAACCAAATTGCGGTTTGTTTTTCTTGCCGACTAACTCACCTAATTCTGTAGATTGTATTTGGCTTGCGCATAGTCATATCGATTATTTAGAAAGAATAAAACCAAAACAGACGAAAGTACATTTTAACAGTGGGAAGCAATTGGTTATCGACATATCTTATGTCTCTCTAAACAATCAAATTCAGCGGACAGCACAATACCGCCACTTACTTTTGGAACGTCTATTTAACCACCAGAAGTAGTTTGTGCCGTGGATTTTGATACTTCAACTAACAGTTCCTCGTAAATCTGCTCTACTTTTTTCCGAATGGCGGGATTAAAGTATCGTTTTTCTTCTTCATATCCGCGGGCTAAAAATAAATAGGTTGTGAAAGTGTCGTTCTTTTCGGTGAGGACGACACTTATTTTTTGACTTTGCATTTTTTTACGTAATGTTCGTCTCTCATTTTTTGCGATGGTCTCCATGCGGTGAAGTAACTTTAAATATGGTTCTTTTATTTTAAAGGCACCTACTTCGATCTGTTTAATATCTTTCTCTAAGACGATGATGGCCATTGATAGGAATAAGTAGCGGGATGCGGTTTTTAATTCATCTTCTGTTAAATATCTCATGATGATCCCTCCATATACGAACATTTGTTCTGATTGTATAACAGTATGAAAAATAAATCAATAGTGAAGATTAAGGGAAGATATAAATGCAAATCCCGCCAACTTATTATAAAATAGGCTATAGAGATACAGAGATAGGAGCAGACAAAATGGGGCCAGAATTATCGAACTTAGACGAACTAAAGGAAATGATATCGGATACTGTTATAGGGGATTTCATCATTCGCTTACTTGAATTTTACGGAAGCTTTGGTCCGTTACCGGGATTTTTCTTACCATTCATGGAGGCTTTTTTGCCGTTTCTACCGATGATGGTTTTCATATTAGCGAATTCAATCGTATTTGGCTTGTTCTTTGGTTTTTTATTAACTTGGTCGGCCGCATGTACAGGGATGTTAATTGTATTTATTATTATTCGCCGATTACAAAAATTCCAGTGGGTTCAGCGCCTAAAGAATCAAAAACAGGTGAGCAGAATCGTCTCATTTTTTGATCAGCGTGGCTTTGCACCACTTTTTTTACTTTTTTGTTTTCCATTTACACCATCAGCATTAATTAACGTTGTCGCGGCATTTACGAGAATGTCGATTTATAAATTTATGTTAGCTGTTTTATTAGGAAAAGCTGTTTTTATTTTTTATGTCTCGTACGTTGGGGATAGTCTTGTTTCATTTGCCAAAAATCCATTTCGTACAATAATCGTTGTCTTATTCATCGCCATTCTATGGTTCGTAGGGAAACAGTTAGAAAAAAGAATTGATCAAAAGGTTGAGGAACATCACCAAGAGATTGCAGAGAACAACGAGTAGTCATTTATAAGGGGGAGAACGATGGGACTTCAATTCATATTAGGACGAGCTGGGGCGGAGCATGGGAACTACTGTCTTGAAGATATCGCGAGTAGACTAAAAGAAAATCCACAAGGTGACCCAATTTTCTACATCGTACCAGACCAGATGGCGTTTCAACAAGAATATCAGCTACTTAAGAATACTGATTTAGTAGGTTCAATTCGCGCTCAAGTATTTAGTTTTTCACGTTTAGCATGGTATATCTTTCAAGAGGAAGGTGGAGCGAATAAACCATTTATTAGCTCCACCGGAATTCAAATGATGTTACGTAAATTGGCTGAAGAGTATAAAGAGTCTTTAACATCGTTCCAAGAAGCGATTTATAAGCAAGGTTTTATTGAGCATTTGGAAAGTATGATTACTGAGTTAAAACGTTATCGGATTACACCAGTTGAGTTAACGTCAGTTATTCAATCAATTGCTGACAAGGCAAACCCAGCAGACGTCGCATTAAAAAATAAACTTCAAGATTTAACATTATTATATGAAAAATTAGATGAACAGTTAAAAGGGCATTACATTGATCATGACGATCAGTTGAATTTAATGGTTGAAAAAATTGAAAATACGAACGTGTTAAGTAACTCGTCCATTTATATAGATGGCTTTCATCGTTTCACACCACAGGAATTTTACGTTTTGGAAGCGATGATGAAACATGCGAAAGAAGTAAAAATAACGGTCGTTTTAGATGATATTGATCAACAAGCAAGCGAGCTTGATTTATTTTTTCAAACAAAGAGAACGTACGATACATTAGTAGAAATTGCAACGACTGAAGGCATCACCATTGAAGAACCAGTCACTCTTTCACCATATCGCCGCCATTCACACAATGAAGCATTCCGTCACTTAGAAAAGAATCTAGAAAACCATCCAATCAAACGCTATGAAGATGATGCACCAATCAAAATTGTTGAAGCTGTTCATCCGCGGGCTGAGATCGAAGGGCTTGCACAAGAAATCATTAAATTAGTAAGAGATGAACAATATCGTTATCGTGATCTCGCTATTTTAGTAAGGGAGCCTAATACATATCACGATCTTATTGAAACAATTTTTGAAGATTATGATATCCCAGTTTTCATCGATGAGAAGAAGACGATGTTAAATCATCCGCTTGTCGAACTGATTCGCACAGGTTTAGAAGTAGTGGACTCAGATTGGCGTTATGATGCTGTCTTTCGTTTACTAAAGACCGGTTTTATGAAGCCACAAGATGAAGAAAATCCGTTGAATGCTGATGCGATTGATACGTTAGAAAATTATGTACTTGAATACGGAATCCGCAAAAAAGAACAGTGGACGAATGGAGAAAGATGGCCATATCAACGGTTTACGGGATTGGATTTACGGAAACAAACGACTGAAGAACAAGAAGTGGAAGAGCAAATAAATGCTTATCGCAATCAAGTCGTCCAAGCGATGGAACGGTTTGACCAAATGATTCGTCAAGCGAAAACAATTGCCGATAAAAGTCGAGTTATTTTTGAATGGTTAGAGGATTTAAATGTCGGGGAAACTTTAGAACATTTGCGTGACCATTTTGAAGAAAATGGTGATGTAGAAAAAGCACGTGAACAAGAGCAAGTGTGGCAAGCCGTCATGGAACTTTTTGACGAGATGGTTGAGATGATCGGGGAAGAGGAGATTTCTAATCCACTCTTTATACAGCTTGTTGATGCAGGCTTTGATACGCTTGAGTTTTCTCATGTTCCTCCGACCATTGATCACGTTATTATTGGAGATGTCGAACGTTCAAGAATTTCCAATGTCAAAGTGGCATTTATCGTCGGGGCTAATGAAGGAATTTATCCATTAAAGCCACCAGCTGATGGTATGGTCACTGATGAAGAACGGTTAACTCTAGAAAGATATGGTGTGACCTTGGCAGACCGTGCCGACCGCGTGTTATTGGATGACCGTTTTTACATGTATTTGGCATTCACGTTACCTGAAGAGAAGCTTTGGATTAGTTATCCTTTAAGCAATGAAGAAGGAAAGTCCAAGATTGCGGCTCCCATTGTTAAACGTCTGAAAGAAATGTTTCCAAAAGCTGAACAAAAATGGTTACTTGATGATGAAGATGACCAAGACCCACTTCGTTTTATTACGAACCCTGTTAAAACACGAGCAATCTTAACAGCGGAATTGTCTAAATATTTAAGAGGCTACCCGATGAATGACGTGTATTGGGATGCACTTCATTGGTATATCGAGCAAAATGATCAGCCAACAAGGCAAGTTCTCCAAAGTTTATTTTACCGTAATGAACCTAAGCCATTACAACAGAAGACGATTGAAAATATTTATGATCAAACAATTCAAGCGAGTGTGTCGCGCTTAGAAACGTATTTTCAATGTTCGTATCATTATTTTGCGCAATACACGTTGCAATTAAAAGAGCGAAATAGTTACCAATTAGAGGCGCCTGATATCGGTCAATTATTCCATGAATCGCTACGTTGGATTACAGAGTGGGTACATCAAGACGGGAAAGCCTTTTACGATCTAACAGAAGAACAAATTTATGCCTACGTCGATCGAGCGATAAAGAAATTAGCGCCGATACTAAATCATCAAATATTATTTAGTTCAAACCGTTACCGTTATATTTTAAATAAATTAAAGCAAGTTGTTTTCCGGGCGACGAATATATTAGCCTATCAAGCAAAGCATTCACATTTTTCGCCAGCGGGTATTGAGGTAGGCTTCGGTAGACGACATCAACTTCCACCTTTGCAGTTGCCTTTAATAAATGGTTATTTACTCGAATTAAGCGGTAGGATTGACCGAGTTGATCGAGCGGAAATCGACAACCAACTTTTCCTACGCATCATTGACTACAAATCGAGTAAGCGTGATTTAAATTTAGTTGATGTTTATTACGGATTAGCTCTGCAAATGTTAACGTATTTAGATGTCGTCTTAACACATTCAAGTAAATGGTTAGGAAAACAGGCAGAACCAGCAGGAGTGCTTTATTTCCATGTGCATAACCCGACATTAACGGAATTGAAAAAGTTTGATGAGCAAACGATTGAAGATGAACTTATTCGCTCGTTTAAAATGAATGGATTACTACTTGAGGATGAGACGGTCGCTCAAGCGATGGACACGTCTCTTGATACAGGAAACAGTAAAATTGTCCCGTTTGGCATTAAAAAAGATGGAACGTTTAGCAAAAATGGAACGAAAACAGTAAATGAAGAAATTTTTAATAGAATGAAAGATTATGTGCGAACATTGATGGTTCAAGCAGGAAATGAGATCGTAACAGGGCAAGTTAAATTAAATCCTTACGAGAATAAAGAAATGACGGCTTGTAAATATTGTCCTTTTAAATCAGTTTGCCAGTTTGATCCGATTTTAGAAGAAAACAAATTTAGAAGATTAAAAGAAAGCTCTCAAGACCGGGTATTAGATAAGATGTTGACAGGGAAGGGGGGTTGTAAATGAAATGGACGAAAGAACAAGCGCAAGCAATCTATGAAGACGGTCAAGATATTTTAGTAGCTGCCGCAGCGGGATCTGGTAAAACAGCTGTGTTAGTTGAGCGAATCATACAAAAGATGTTACGAACTGAGAACCCTTACGACATTAATGAGATGCTCGTCGTGACATTTACTAATGCAGCTGCTCAGGAGATGCGGACACGTGTTGGACTTGCAATTGAAAAAGCACTACAAGAACATCCGTCGTCATACCATTTAAAAAAGCAGCTATCCCTGTTGCAACGTGCACATATTTCAACGTTACATGCCTTTTGTATGGAGGTTGTTCGTAAGTATAGTTATAAAATTGATTTAGACCCGAATTTTCGCATATTAGATGAGATTGAAGCAGACCTTTTACGAAATGATGTCATCGAAGAGATTTTTGAAGAATGGTATGGAAAAGAAGGAGAGGAGCAGGAAGCTTTTTTCCGTTTTGTTGATAGTTTTTCTAATGATCGTGATGATGCGAAAGTAGAAACATTAGTCTTAAAGATGTATGAATTCGCTAAACAGAACCCTTGGCCAGAAGAGTGGCTTCATCAACTGAGCGAGCGTTATCAAATAAATGATGACGCTACGGTTGATGATTTAGTGTGGGCAAAGATTGCGAAAAACGATATCAAAGAAAACTTGGAAGCGATTATTTTCCAAATTAATCAAGCGATTGATTTATGTGATGAAGTCGATGGCCCACATCACTATCGACCGACGCTAGAATCAGACCTCGAACAAATGACAGAAATATATGAATCGATCGGTGCGACGTGGGATCAGCTACGAACTGTTTTTGAAAGTCATTTAAAGTTAAGCTCGCTATCGGGTAAAAGAGTCGAATGTGATCCTGAGTTAAAAGCAAGTACTAAAGCGATTAGAGATCGTTACAAGAATAGATTTACGACACTTTATGAACGTTGGTTTGCGAGACAACCGGAATCATTACTAAACGATATTCGTAACTTAAGTCCGTTAATTGACCAGTTAGTTTTACTCGTTAAGCAGTTTAATGATCGTTTCCAGACAATAAAAAAAGAACAAGCGGTAGTTGATTTTACGGACCTTGAACATTACTGTTTGGAAATTTTATTAGATGAAGAGGCAAGTAGTGAAGAACTCATACCTTCAGAGGTTGCGTTACAATTTCAAAAACAATTTAAAGAAGTGTTAATTGACGAATATCAAGATACGAACTTAGTGCAAGAGACGATTTTAAACTTAATTACGTTCGGGGAGCATTCGGGTAATCTATTCATGGTTGGAGATGTTAAGCAAAGTATATATCGCTTTAGACACGCAGAGCCATCACTTTTTATGAATAAATATCAAACGTTTAAACGTGACGATTATTCTGCAGTAAGAATTGATTTAGCTCGCAACTTTAGAAGCCGAAAAGAAGTACTCGATGCGACGAACTATATTTTCCGGCAATTGTTAGACGAAAAAGTTGGGGAAATGGATTATGAGAAGGATGCTGAATTAATCTACAGTAACAAAGTATATGAAGAACTAACAACAACAGATGTGAGTCCAGAAATTCATATAATTACTTCAGATGAACTTGAAGATGATTCAGTATCGGATGATTGGAAATATTTACAAAAAGCTCAATTAGAAGCGAGAGTATACGGTAAAAAGATTCAGTCGTGGATTGGTAGCGACGACTCTGAACCGATGAAAATTATTGATAAAGAAACGGGTAAAGTAAGGAATGTACAATATCGAGATATTGTTATTTTAATGCGTTCGATGACATCGGCTAGTGTCATCGTTGAAGAGTTAAAGCAGTTAGGAATTCCGGTTTATGCGGAGTTGTCCGCAGGCTATTTACAAGCAATGGAAATCCAAATCATGCTTAATGTCTTAAAGGTGATAGATAACCCACAGCAAGATATACCGTTGGCAAGCGTGTTAAAGTCTCCGATTGTTGGCCTGACTGAAGATGATTTGGCTAATATTCGTCTGCAAAGTAAAAATGATCCGTTTTACATCGCAATGAAAAAATATATAAAAGAAGGCACAGATGATCGGATCATTGAGAGATTAGAACGTTTTATCTCATTTTTAGATTCTTGGCGTGAAGAAGCAAGATATGGGGCTTTATCTGAATTAGTTTGGAAAATTTACCGAGATACAGGATATTTTGAATTTGTCGGTGGAACTCCTGGTGGTAAGCAGAGACAAGCAAATTTACGAGCCTTATATGACCGAGCACGCTCATACGAAAACAGTTCTTATCGCGGGTTATATCGTTTTTTACGATTCATTGACCGGATGGAAGAGAAAGGGAAGGACTTATCCGCTGCAAGAGCTTTAGGCGAGCAAGAAGATGTCGTTCGAATAATGACAATCCATAAAAGTAAAGGGCTCGAATTTCCTATAGTAATTTTAGGTGAGGCTGATAAACAATTTAATGAAATGGACTTTAGAAATCAATATTTACTCCATAAAGATTATGGATTCGGTTCGAAGTACTTGGATGTCGATAAACGGATTATGTACACGACGTTACCTTTTGAAGCGTTGAAAGTGCAAGCAAAACGTGAGATGTTAGCAGAAGAGATGCGAGTTTTATATGTTGCTTTAACACGTGCCAAAGAGAAGCTATGTGTCGTTGGTACGGTGAAAGACTGGGATGAGAGAATAAATAAGTGGAATGAAGTAGCTGAACATTCAGGGTGGGTACTTCCTCCACATATTCGTACTGATCAAGCGACATATTTAAATTGGATTGGATCGGCCCTTGTTCGTCATAATGAAGCGGCACTCATACAAAAACATTCCATTAAACAACAAGTTCCGAAATCCATTACACATGATGAATCCAAATGGGTCATCCAAACGGAGCATGCAAGCGAGCTTATGGATCCTAACCGCGTGACAGTAGAAAGAAATGATCAATTGGAACAAGTCATTAAACATTGGGACAAAAACTATTTACCAGAAAAATCAACTCAATATGATGACGTGAATAAACGATTAACGTTTGAATATTTTTATAAGCAAAGTGCAACAAGACGTGCAAAACAGTCAGTCACTGAAATCAAACGTTTACGTGAAACAAAAGATGATTACAGCAGTACGGATCTTATAAAACACAGATCGAAAACAGATTTTAAACGACCTCAATTTATGCAGAAGGAATCTGGAAAGCTAACCAAAACTGAGATTGGGAGTGCGATGCATACGGTCATGCAGCATTTACCTTTTGATACTTATCACGATGAAGAGACCTTAAAGGAGTTTGTGAGCGAGCTTGTGTTAAAAGAATTTTTAACAGAAGAAGAAGCTGAAGCAATAAATGTTGATGCTATATTAACATTTTTACAAACAGATTTAGGTAAACGCCTAAAATCAGCAAAACAAATTAAACGTGAACTACCATTTACAATGAAACTACGAGCTGAAGAGGTTTATCCAGATTGGGATGATCAAGGTGAAGAATTTGTCTTAATCCAAGGGGTCATCGACTGTCTCATAGAAAATGAAGAGGGTTATATTTTATTAGATTATAAGACAGATTCAATTTATGGGAAGGTTGACGTACAGGAATTAAAAGCCCGCTATGCAACACAAGTTAGCCTTTACAGAAAAGCAGTAGAAGAAATCTGGAATATTAAGCTAAAGCACGTCTATTTATATTTCTTTGATAAAAATCTTTTTATAGAAAACTAGTTTAAACACAACGAAGGCGGATGTTTGAACAATTAGGGCTTAAGTTTGGACAAACACTAAGCATGTTTGAACAATTAGAATTCAAGTTTGAACAAATAGAGCTCAACTTTGAACAAACATTACGGATCTTTGAACAATTACGATTGAAAACAATATTTTTAAAAAGAAGTAGTAGGTTCATGTTAAGGAATACTTAACGTAAACCTACTACTCCTTATTTATTCGCTGCAATTAATTGATCAAAGACATCTTGATCAAATGGATTAGTTGAACTGAGCATATTATTCGTATTAATGAAATCACCTGTATTTAGAGCACCTGCTCCAGCGTTAGTTTTTGAGGAGCTTTTTGGTGCGATATAAAAGGCGTCACCGAAATTAACGGTACCGCCACCTACGCTATTAATTTTTAATGGGCCAACAATTGAAGGCATTTGTTCACCTACTTTTCTTTTAATATTCGCTTATGTTTTATTTGACTTAGTGCTTCCCCGCGTTTGAACGAGCCGATATGCAAAATAGAGCTCCCAGTCATCCCATTAATATTAATATCATTCACACGAATCGGCTCATAATTAGTACGATTCACTTCAACATTTATTTTCTGTAGGTAATTTGGTAATTCAGGAACGTCTAAAGGTGCTTCTTTATAAAAGACAGCTCCTTCTTTTTGAATGGCAACAGCTGCTGTATAGGGGTGAAGCTCCACACTATCTCCAATTTGGATCGTTGCACTAAACTCCACTGAATTACATTTTAATGATGCTACTTTGCTATGACGCATTTATTGTTCTCCTGTAATAGTGCCGTTTGGAAAAATGTTTTGAAAAATATATGATTCAGGAGGCGTGTCAAACGACGAGGCTAATTGTAAATGTTCAGTGTCCCCGACTATAAATAATGAGGAAGCAGAAACACCTGTAATTTGTATATGGTCAACGTTTAAATAGTCATTATGAATAGTCACTTTCATCACTGTTATTCTCCTTTATTCGTCCAAGATAGGTTTGTAATCCTTTATTAATTTCCTTTTTTATATGTTCTACTAACATTGGAATTTGTTCTTTATTTATATTCATTCTCTTATTAGTTTGTAACTGCTGAATATGCTCTTTTATACGATTTGGCAGTTGTTTTTTTAAATCATGATATAAGATTGTTTTCCACTCATTCGCAATTTCTATATTATTCTCTTCGCTAAATTGATTGATTTGTCTTGGGATTTCATCTTTAATATAAGGTAATAACTGGTTATAAACAGATTGTTCGAATGGGGAGAAGCCACTTATATCCTTTTGTTCTTTAGGAAGATCAACTTGTTCAAAAGGTAACGGTTGATTTGGAGTTAAGCCAATATTTAATGTTCCTTCAAGGGTTTCAATTTTTAATTGATCAAAATTGTATTCTATCTTTTCAGCAGAAGGCTTTTGAATAGATTGTTCAGTTAATTGACGATTCAATGATTCAATCATATTTCTCAATTCATAAATTAATTCATTTTGTTCGTTTAACTTAGCATTTAGCTGTGCCAGTTGCTGCCAAATATTGTTAGGCGGATACATACCAATTCCTCCTTATGCCTAATAGTAAGCTATGAAGTGAGCCTTAATTAGTGAATGGAATAATGGGTAGTGGAACTTGTAGTGCTTCGGTTCCAGAAGTCTGGATTTCTTCTGCTGGTTCTGTAAACTCCCCAGTGTTATAAGCATTAGAAACGGACTGAATGGATCCGGAACTGCCTATTTGTAACACGGAAGAATTGGTTATGGCTTCGACTTTTAAAAAATTTATGTTAATACTTTGGTGAATGGTTAAAGACATATGGTTTCACCTCAAGGTTAGAATAACTAATCGATTTGATCTTGATCAAACACAATCGTATCAGAATAGCCTACACGAACAGATATACCATTACCTGTTATAAATGATCCGCCCCCTGCATACGTTTTGGCAGTACTCATTGGTTGAATATAATAAGCATCACCTATATGGAAAACAGCTGAAGATGAAACATTATTGACTTTTATAGCTCCGACAAATGCAGGCATTGTGTATATGCTCCTTTCACATTAATATATGAAAAAAAAGAAAAAATGTTATTTTACTAATTGGAGAGTTGAACACATATGGAAAAGAAGAATGAGATTTATGCGTCTGTTAATCGGATTGAAACGATAGATGCTATTCGTGGGTTATCACTATTTGGGATTTTAGTTGTAAATATACTCTCATTTCATGCGCCATACTTCTTTTATGGTGGTGATGGGGCTAGAAACACAATTGATGAAGTTATTTTAACTGGAATTGATATATTTGTTCAGGCTAGCTTCTACCCACTATTTTCTTTACTGTTTGGGATTGGCATTTATATAATGTATGAACGGTTAATGAGTCAACATATGAACCCAAAGAAAATACTAATTAGACGTTTAATCGTTTTATCAGCTATCGGTATCGTCCATGGCATAGTATTATGGTATGGAGATATTTTATTAACTTATGGTTTAATTGGATTGGTTAGCTTAATGTTTCTTAAAAAAAATTCTCAGTTACTACTCAAATGGGCTTTGTCTTTACTAATTTTACCGACCATTCTTTTTACGATTCTTTTATATTTTCAATCTCAAGAGTATGTGATAGATGTAGTGGACCACGCAGCTATTAATGAATCAATCCAACATTTCAAAGGGTCATATGTCAATATATTAGAACAAAACCTGACTAATTGGAAAATTGCTTATCACCCAGCACAGATGATATTTATGTTATTCGCAATCCTACCAATGTTTTTAATAGGTATGATAATGAAGAAAAAAGGATGGATTAATCAGCCTGACTATTATAAAGAAGTGTTAAAGAAATGGCTTATTGTTTCATTGATTATTTTTATCTTATTTAAAATGGTTCCATACTTTTTTGGTATGCCATTATGGTTTGAGTTCGCGCAAGATGTGATCGGTGGATCAGCTTCGGCTGTCTTTTATTTTTTGTTGTGCACGCTTCTTTTGAGAGGAAGGAATTTACAAAAGGTTAGGCGAATATTATCTAATATTGGAAAGCTATCACTATCAAACTATGTGATGCAATCTGTCATATGCTTTTTCCTGTTTTACGGGGTTGGTTTAAATTTATATAATCAACTTAACGTCGTAACGTTAATGTTTATTGCTGTTGCAATCTATACGGTACAATTAATTATAAGCAAGTGGTATGTGAAACATTATTATTTTGGCCCATTAGAATGGATTTACCGTACTTTAACGTATGGAAAGCGACAGCCAATGAAGAAGGAGGCCTAACATGAGACGACAGTGGGTTAAGGAAGAGTCTCTGAAATGGGTGAATGACGGAATTATAGATGAAAAACAACGAGAACAGATTGTGAGAAGGTATTCAGAAAAAGATTATCATTCGTTAATATTCTTTTTTGCAGCAATCTTAATTGGTCTAAGTTGTTTAACATTTGTAGCTGCCAATTGGCAGGCCATTCATCACCTTGTAAGAATCGGGTTAATTATTGCTTTTTTAGTAGCGTTCTATTTTTTAGGCAATTCATTTTTTGAGAAGAATAAACCAATCTACGGTGTCAGTTGTTTTGTCATTGCAATCGCTATTTTTGGTTCAGGTATTTTTCTATCTGGACAGATGTATCATTACAGCATGAATAGTGTTTTTGCGTTTTTTGCTTGGGGACTAGTAGCATTTCTTATTTATTTAAGCAGGCCACATTTATTTTTATTGCTTGTGGGGCTTGTCATTGTCTCAGTTGGCCAGCTGTATGGTTTGTTCAACTTAAGAGTTTTTGACTGGTCACTTTTTGCCTTATTTATAATAGCGTATGGTTCAATCGTATTTACGAAAAAAAATGTGAAAGTTTCATGGCTATTTGCTATATTCTATTTGATTCAAATGGTTGGATATTCTTTAGAACAATTTGATCAATATTATTGGACGATTATTTTTATTTTACTGCTATATATAGTAGGAACATTGTTTAAAGATGAAACGATTACAAGACCATTTCAATCGGTTGCGATTAGTTCAGCATTTATAATTACGATCATTCAAGCGCTTATTTTTGAAAATGAATATGCGAGAAATGATTTGCACGTCCATTATTTATATTACATCTTTTTAGTTTTATTGTTAGGGATTGCATTTCTAGTCACATGGGATGATTCAAATAGATTAAGAGTGGCTCAGCTTTCTTTGTTTTTCCCAGTATTTATTTTAATTGACTATGCATCTTTTATTGCTTATATCCTATTGTTTGTATTTTCAATCTGTAAGTTAATAGAAGGCTATCAAACATTCGCGAGACGTCGAGTGTTAGTTGGAACGATTGCCTTTTTAATTAGTACGTTTGTCGTTTATTTTCAAGTGGCATGGGATTTCCTCGATAAATCATTATTTTTCTTAGTCGGGGGACTCGTCCTATTTTTAATTGGATTTTTACTTGAAAAACATCGCAGAGATTTCATGAAAGAAAATAGAGAGGACGTGTGATGATGCGTAAACGATTGCTAATAGTAACTGTCACACTCCAAGTCTTGTTGTTAGCTGGGATGACAGCATCAAGTTACTTAATTGAGAAGTTCGGGGATATTATCGAGTTGCAGACAGAACCGTATGATCCGCGCGATGTCTTTTATGGGGATTATGTTCAGTTAAATTATGTAGCAGAACGGATTCGTCCGGAAAATTGGTTCGCATCTGGTGATGTCAAAAATAATCAAGTCATTTATATTTTATTAACACCGAATGAAAATGGAATTTATCAAGTAAAGGCCGCATCGGATAAAAGAATGGATGCACACGGTGATGAAGTCGTCATGAAGGGCCGTTATTTATATCAAGATTATGAGAATGTTCATCATGTTAATTTGGGTGTTAATCGATTTTATATTGAACAGAACAGTGGCGAAAAATTCGATCGTCATCAAGGGCGAATGGTTGTGACAATTGCTTTATCACCATGGGGGCAAAAAAAGATTTTGAGCGTGGAAGAGGTTGAGTAATTATGACCAAGGAACATATTAAGAAAATAAGTATTTGGGTACTTGTTATTGGTCTCATTGATTCGGCATGGGTATGGGAAAATGTAATTAAAAACGTATTTCAGACAAAATAAGTCATAAGAGAAGGTATCGAATATTCTCCGATACCTTCTTTTTTTTATAATACTTCTTTTATCTTGTCAATCGCCCATATAAGATCATCTTTTTCAATAATTAAAGGTGGTGCGAAACGGATGACATTTTCGTGAGTTTCTTTACATAGTAGACCTTTTTCCTTTAACTGTTCGCAATACGGTCTTGCGGATTCAGTTAGTTCAACTCCGATGAATAACCCTTTTCCACGAACTTCTTTAATAATTGGGTTATCAATTTTTCTAAGTTCCTCAAGCATATATTCACCTAACTCAAGTGAACGGTCCGCTAACTTTTCGTCAACAAGTACATCAAGTGCTGCAATCGAAACGGCACATGCAAGCGGATTCCCACCAAAAGTAGACCCATGAGAGCCAGGGTTAAAGACACCAAGAATATCTTCATTAGCAACCACACAAGATATTGGGAATACCCCTCCGCCAAGTGCTTTTCCTAAAATAAGGATGTCGGGCTCAACGTTTTCCCAGTCACATGCAAACATTTTACCAGTACGAGCAAGTCCTGCTTGAATTTCATCTGCAATAAATAGTACATTATTTTCTTTACAAATGTCATAAGCTTCTTTTAAGAAACCTTCAGGTGGAATGACAATCCCTGCTTCACCTTGAATCGGTTCAAGTAAAAATCCAGCCGTATTTTCATTAATGGCTTCCTTCAAAGCTTCTGCATCACCGTACGGAATAAGTTTAATTCCAGGTAACATCGGACCAAATCCACGTTTGTATTCTTCTTCAGACGATAATGAAACCGCTGTCATTGTTCGGCCATGAAAATTTCCAACGCATGCGATAATTTCTGCTTTTCCGTCAGGGATTCCCTTAACATCATACCCCCAACGACGTGTTGCTTTTATAGCTGTTTCAACAGCTTCTGCTCCTGTATTCATCGGTAGGGCCAATTCTTTATTCGTAAGCTTACAAATTTTCTCATACCATGGACCAAGTTGATCATTATGGAATGCTCTCGATGTAAGTGTGACGCGATCGGCTTGATCTTTTAATGCTTGAATAATTTTTGGATGGCGGTGTCCTTGGTTTACCGCTGAATAAGCACTTAACATATCTAAATAACGATTTCCTTCTGGGTCTTCAACCCAAATACCTTCAGCTTTGGACACGACAATTGGCAAAGGCAAATAGTTTCTTGCCCCGTATTGTTCGGTCTGTTTAATAATACTTTCACTGTTAAACATTAAATCCCTCCTACATGAGTTCATCTTACTCGTTGTTATTATACCCTTTTGTATGATTTGTTTCAAAGTTGTCAACTATTTATTAAGCATATTAATATAAAAAATGGTAGGATAATAAATAGAAGTATAAGGAGGTAGAAAAAATGACACATATGCATATTACGACGTGGGTAATTGCCATTATATTATTTGTCGTCGTATTATCGTTAATGAAAAAAGAGGACAAGGCTAAAGCCGCAAAGATTACACATATGGTTTTAAGAGTTTTTTACTTATTAATTTTATTATCTGGTTTAGATTTATTTTTCAGACATTATTTCGGATTGACAGGAAATCTTTTAGCTGAATCCATTATTAAATCAGTAGCAGGTGTTTGGGTAATTGCCGCAATGGAAATCGTCTTAGCTAAAGTGAAAAAAGATAAGTCAGCTTTCAGTGGATGGCTACAATTAGTTTTAGCGTTAATACTAGTACTCGCATTAGGGTTCGGACGTTTACCACTTGGAATTTTACCATAAAACTTTTTTTAAAAAAGTGAGCTGAATAATATGAAAAAAGTGACTGGACTTTTAACAGCATTTGTTTTAATAATGAGTATATTTAATCCAGCACCTTTATTAGCACAACAGGATAGCAAAGATATATATTACTACATTATGGTTGACCGTTTCCAAAATGATATGGAGAATACGGCCGATGTAAATATTGAAGATCCAAACGCTCATCATGGTGGTGATTTTGCCGGTATATTAAAACGTATGGATCATTTTAAACAGATTGGTGTAACACATGTTATTTTATCTCCAATCTTTGAAAGTGAGACATTTTCAGGGTTTGACCAAGTTAATTATGAACGTATTCAACCGACTTTCGGTGATGAAGAAGCACTTAAGAAGTTAGTTGACGCATTTAACAAAGAAGATATAGAAGTGGTGCTCCATTTCCCAATTGATGAGGATTATATTTTAAATAATGGGGATGAAGAGGCAACTTCTAATTTAGTTAATATTGCTAAATCTTTGGTTAATGATGTTCCTATTGCAGGTTTATATCTTTCCATTGTAGACGGATTGCCGAATAGTTTATATGAAAGTTTTGGTCAAGCTTTTGATGATCAATTATTAATTGGTGAAGTGAGTCGTTCAGATGTTCAAGTGAATGATTATTTAGAGGAAGGCTTTGATAAAATCGTTTCTCCGGCTTTTCGTGACAAAGCTGTCGATATTTTTAGCCAGACAAACAAATCTTTAGAGCCGTTATTACAATCTGAAGAAACATTTAACGAAGACATCATTCACTATTTAGATCTTTATCATACGGATCGTTTTGCCAATAGTGTTGATTTAAACGATTATCATCCTGTAACCCATTGGAAATTAGCCTTAACATATTTATTGACCATGCCAAATGATGTGTTAATATTTCAAGGCTCTGAGGTTGCTTTAGGTGGATTTGCTGAAGATTTATCTAATAACAAGATGATGACTTTCTTAACAGGCGATGATCAAATCATTAAGCATATGGAAAAGATCACTGGTACGATGAAAAAGCGACCATCTCTTGCAAAAGGGGATTTGAATATTTTATATGCTGAAGATAGCTTTTTAGTTTATGAACGGTCTTTTGAAAAAGAAACGACTGTTGTTGCTATTAATTTAAGTGATACAATCAAGCATGTTGATATAGATCTAGGGCCCGGTTTAGAATTACGCGGATTAATTATTAATGATTTAGTTCGTGAAAATGACGATGGGACATATACCGTTGCAGTGGAACGTGAAGCGTCAAACGTATTCAATGTTCAACCTGATAGTGGCATCTATTGGCCGATGGTTTTAGTCTTCGGTGGAGTCATGTCAATATTCATTATTTTTTCAATCGTCATGTATCGCAAAAAAAGACATCAATAAATTAAAATGAAAGCTGTACTAAGGGATTTCCTTATGTACAGCTTTTTTAACTATCTATTTTGTTTTATTTAAGAAAAATAACGCAATCGTGCCAGGTCCGGCATGAGCACCAATAACCGCACCAATATCACTGATAATAATATCTTTTGGATTAACGCCTTCTTGTACGATTAATTCTTTTAATTTTTGTGCGCTTTCTTCGTTATCACCATGTGTGATGGCAATTGTTTGCTCGTCTAAATTTTCACCACGTTCTTTCATTAGGTCAACCATTCGTTTTAAAACTTTATTTGCCCCACGAATTTTCTCTAATGGGACAAGCTTACCTTCGTCAACATGAAGAAGTGGTTTAATTTTTAATAGTCCTCCAACGAAAGCTTGTGTTTTACTTACTCGACCCCCGCGTTGTAAATATTCTAGATCGTCGACAGTAAAGATATGCTCCATATGACTGACATAATGATTAGCTATATCTAAAATGTCTTGAACTGTCCCGCCTTCTTTTGCAAGCTTTGCGGCGTGATAAGCAATTAGCCCATATCCCATAGAGGCTGCTTTTGTATCAATTGTATATATTTCTGCATCAGGATATTCTTCTAACACTTGTTGTTTAGCAATAACAGAACTTTGATAGGTACCCGATAACTCAGATGAAAAGCCTAAATAAATGACAGGGACTTTATCCTCAGCATATTTTTTAAAGATTTGATAAAAAGATTCCGGTGTTGCTTGTGCTGTTTTCGGACTTTTACCTTCACGCATCGCATCGTAAACAGTCTTTGGATCAATAGCTTCCACATCTAAATAGTCTTGTCCATCTAAATGGACGATTAAAGGTACCATTTCTAGGGAAAAATCAGTATAATAGTGTTTTGGTAAGTCAGTAGCGGAATCAACAACAATTTGAACGTTCATTTGGTTCCTCCTATAAATATCAGTTTATTATTAATATTTAGTTTAATCGTACTTTAGACTTACGTCAATGTTATCGAAAGTTTTTAAGGAGGTCACTATGTTTATATTTGAATTAAAAAGATTTTTAATTGTTGTAATAGGTGCATTATTAAGTGCCATTTCATTAAATTTCTTTCTGATCGAAGCTAATGTTTATGCAAGTGGATTTACAGGAATTGCACAGTTGACATCAAGTGTACTAAGCGATTTTTTTAATGTTCAAATTGGAATGGGTATTATTTTATTTTTACTAAACATTCCAGTTGCTATTTTAGGCTGGTTTCGAGTTGGTAAAACTTTTACTATTTATAGTGCGTTATCCGTAACATTTACAACTATTTTTTTAGAAACAATCCCAACTAGTCATTTAGCTAATGATATCTTATTAAATGCCGTATTTGGTGGTGTCATTGCTGGTGTCGGAGTTGGATTGACGTTGAAGTGGGGGGCTTCTACTGGCGGGATGGACATTGTTGCAATGGTGTTATCACGCTTGAAGGATCGACCAATAGGTGTCTATTTCTTAACGTTAAATGCGTTAATTATCTTTTTTGCAGGGTGGCTTTATGATCCTGAGAAGGCATTATATACATTAGTAACGCTCTATGTCACAACACGGGTAATCGATGCGCTCCATACAAGACATGAAAAGTTAACTGCTATGATTGTTACTACTAAAGGAAAAGAGTTGACGAAAGCCATTCATAACAGATTAGTGCGTGGAATTACGAGTGTACCTGCCAGAGGAGCTTTTACAGATGAATCAAGGGAATTATTAATGATTGTCATTACAAGATATGAGCTCTATGATTTACAAAAAGTTGTTAAAGAAGTTGATCCCAGTGCATTTACAAATATCGTCCAAACTACGGGAATATTCGGCTTTTTCCGTAAAGAAGATGAAAAAGTGTAACTTTAACGATATTACTTTCGACTAATTCATTGAAATCAAAATAAAGAGATGGAGGATTTTATCATGAAAAAGTTCTTGATATTAATATCACTTGTACTTGTATTAGGGGCTTGTGGAACTTCAACGAATGATGAAGACAAACAAGAAGATAGTCAGAAAAAAAGTGGGGGAGAAGTAGAGCAAAATAACGATATTGAACAGTATTTAGAACAACTTTCTTTTAGCACAGATGTCAAAACAGACGTAAATTCGGTCTCTTTTAAAATGAGTCTAGAAAATAAAGGCGAAGAGCCAATTGACTTATCATTTTCTTCTGGTCAACAATTTGAAATAGTGGTAAAAGACCAAGAGACAAATGAAGAAGTTTATCGTTATTCTGAAGATAAAGCATTTACGTTAGCATTGATTACAGAAACATTGGAACCTGGTGATGTAAAGACTTGGGAAGAAAAATGGGATTACACAAAAGACGGTCAGCGTGTTGAAGCAAAAGATTATGATGTCGACATTGAGTTAGTATTACATGGTGTTGAAGGAAATGATCTTGAGCAAAATTTATTAAACGATCAAACAACTATTTCTGTTCCTGTCATAGAAAGCACTGAATCACAAAATGAGCAAGATGAAATTGCTGATAGTGAACATTTTAGAAATATTAAAGTTTCAGGTACAAATGGAAGCTATACAGTGACAGGTGAAGCACGTGTTTTTGAAGGAGTATTTCAGTATAATGTTGAGGATGGACATCATATTTTAGTTGAAGAGCAAACTGTTCAAACTGCAGGAGCTCCTGAATGGGGAACATTTGAATTAGACATTGAAATTAGTGAGGATAAAATGCCTAGTTATGGCGTGCTCATGCTAGTGCTTTATTTTGAAAGTGCTAAAACAGGGCAACCAGAGGGGTATCATAACGTTGTATTAGAGAACTTAAATAATTAAGTACGGGAGATCCCGTACTTTTTTCATTGAAGTTAAACCATGGGGTATAACGTTTCTTGATTCAGATTAATGTCTTTTGAAATTTGGCTGATAAGTTAATCATTGGCTGATAAATTTGATAATTGGCCGAGAAATGGCTCGAACTGGCTGATAACACCTCAAAGTTGGCTGAGAAATGTCTCGAATTGGCTGATAACTGTTCAAAATTGGCTGATAAAATTAAGTGCAAAGTAAAAACGGCTTACCAATTGTAAGCCGTTAACATTTGATTGAATATTAATACCCGTGATCTTCCATTATCTTTTCTACTGTTGGAATTAAAGAATTCCATTCTGCATCAAATGTTTTGTTCACTGTAATGAAGTTATGATAGCCGAAAACATTGTCAACTCCATCAACCTTCATTAGTTCATTAAGTACGTCATGTTCACTCGTCTCACCAGCCATGACAGATACACTGTCGTCACCTTCAAAAATAATTTTATTAGAAGTGAATTTCATTGCGTTTGGATTTGGTGTCGCTTCAGCAATAATCGCCAAAATAATCCCTCCTTCATATTCTAATCTCATATTAGCATGAAACTATGATTCAAAAAAGGATTTATTCCTGCTTTCTACCTAGTAGAATGCAATCGGTCTAAAATAAGAGTAATATTTAAGTATTTTATAAATGTTCTGGTAGTTTATTAAGATTAATATTTTCAAAAAAAGCATTAAGTAGTTTAGTCGTGATTGTTCCTGGTTGACCATCATTTATGACGGTGTCTTCTATTTTTGTCACGGGTACAATTTCCGCTGTTGTTGATGAAACGAATACTTCATCAGCTTCAAGTAATTCTTGTACAGAGAAGACCTTTTCTGTATATGGAATAGAAAGAGTCTCAGCTAAATAATGGACATATCTTCTCGTAATTCCATTTAAAATAAAATGGTTATTCGGATGAGTGAAAAGCTCACCATCTTTTACAATAAACACATTCGAAGAACTACCTTCAGTTACATTTTGCTGATCCCGGTATTGAATCGTTTCAAAAGCCCCGTTTTCTTTCGCTTCTTGTTTTGCAAGGACACTACCTAACAAATTCAGACTTTTTATATCACATCTTAACCATCTAATATCTTCACGTAAAATAGCATAAACTCCAGATTTTTGTTTTTCTTTTGGAGATGAAACGGGTATCGGATATGCGATAAGTGTAGCAGTTGCTTCGTCTGGAAAAGGGTGCGATCTTAAAGCCACTCCACGGGAGATTTGCAAATAAATGGCCCCATCGTGAATATTGTTCTTTTGGGCGAGTGTTAATAAAAGTTCTTTCAGTTTCTTTTCTTTAACATCATATTCAATTTTCACTTCGTTTAAACTATATTGTAGCCTGTCTAAATGATCATCTAATAGAAAAAAACTGCCATCGTAAATGCGGATGACTTCATAAACTCCATCACCGAATTGAAAGCCACGGTCTTCAACATCAATCGTTATACTTTCACGATTTAAAAACTGATCATTTTTTAATAAAATCATCTCGCTTCATCTCCTAAATACATTATTTATTCATATTAATCTTAAAGTGAATATGAAACATTGTAAATATAAAAAGACTTATTTGATCAACCAACCAAATAAGTCTTCATAAATTTAAACGATTTTTCTTCGAATATATGAACTTGCATAATCGATAATTGTAACAACAATGATGATTACTAAAAGGATCATTCCCATATCGCTCCAGTTACGTCCTGTCTGAGCGAAGTAAATCATTGTACCAATACCACCTGCACCGACATAACCTAATACAGTTGATGCACGTACGTCGATTTCGAAACGATAAATCGCATAGGACAGAAATTCTGGGATCACTTGCGGAATAATCCCGTGAAACATAACTTGAAGTTTATTTGCCCCATTTGCTTCCATCGCTTCAACTACATTCATATCGATTGATTCGAGCGATTCTGCATAAAGCTTTCCAAGCATTCCAGTTGAACCGATTGCAATGGCCAAAATACCGGCAAACGGTGTTGGACCTACCGCGACGATAAAAAGAATTGCTAATATGATTTCAGGGAATGCCCTGACTGCACTTAAAATCCAAACTCCTAAAGTTGAGAAAATACGACTACCTGTCATATTTTTAGCTGCTAAAAATCCAAGTGGAACCGCAATAATAGCAGCAGCTAGAGATCCGACATAGGCAATGAAAATCGTTTCTATCATTTTGTCGATAACCTCAGGTGCACGCTCCCAGTTAGGACTAAACAGTTTTGGAACAACACGGTCATAGTTTGATAAAAATCGTTCCCAAACTTTTGCGAAATCAATTCGAATAGAAGTAAATGTCCAAATGTATAAAGCTAAAACAGCAATAACGATTAAAATATTTCTAATGACTTTTTTACTAGAAACAGGCTTTTTAGGAGGTAGTTCATAACTCATTATACAATCGCCTCCCTAATTTTTCCGCTGATGTATTCAATAATGACAACAACAACGAAAATGATAATAATAATTGTTAAGACGCTGTTATAATCGTTAAAACCGAAACGCGTCATCATTAAGTTACCGATACCACCAGCACCAACGAGCCCTATTACGACTGATGCACGAACGTTAATTTCAAAGACGTAAAGTGAAAATGAGCTAAATTGTGGTAGTACTTGTGGGACAACCCCGTAAGCAATGGCCTGAATGGTGTTTGCACCAGATGCACGCATGGCTTCCACAGGTTCCATGTCAACTGATTCAATCGTTTCACTTATTAATTTAACTAAAATACCTAAAGAGAAAACAAACAAAGCAACAATACCACCGAATACACCAATACTAAACAGTCCGACAAAGATAACAGCTAACACGACGTCTGGAATGGTACGTAAAACGTTCATAATAAAACGCGTGATGGCATAAATGACTTTATTAGGACTAATATTACGAGCGGAAAGTATGCTTATTGGGATAACGAATAATACTGCGAATGTAGTTGCAATAACAGCCATATGAATCGTTTCAAATAGACGATCCATTGCAGGTCCTACAATATCCCAGTTAGGCGGGAAAAGTTTATTCGTGATTTGCCCCATGTTAGAAAATCCGCTAATTAATGTAGCAAAATCTACTTTAGTTTTAATAGAGCTAGCTAATAAAAAAATTAATATAATAACAAAGATTGCTGTGATCTTGGCTTTAACACGCCATGGTGATAGCATTGGAGCGTATTTGTCTTCCATAATGGACGGTTTATTCATTTCCTTCACCATCTTCATCAGCTCCTCCGCGTAAATCATCATCACGAATTGAACGACCATATATTTCTTCAAATGTTTTTTCTGTTACTTCAGAAGCCGGACCATCAAAGACAACTTCACCAGCTCTCATTCCAATGATACGATCAGCATATTCCATCGCCATATCTATGAAATGAAGGTTTACAATTGTCGTGATACCATCTTCTTGATTGATTTTCTTTAAATATTTCATGACTTGGTGAGAAGTAGGTGGATCAAGAGATGCGACAGGTTCATCTGCAAGAATATATTTTGGTTTTTGTGTTAAAACCCTAGCAATACTTACACGCTGTTGCTGACCACCACTAAGTTCATCTGCTCGATTATAAAGCTTTTCTTCGATGTTAACTCTTTTTAAGCTTTCGTATGCTAATGCTTTGTCTTCCTTGCTAAATAAGTTAAAGACAGATTTGAATGTACCAGTGTGGCCTAATCGACCAGCTAACACATTTCTAAATACACTTGAACGTTTAACCAAATTATAGTTTTGGAAAATCATACCGATTTTTGTACGAAGATGTCTTAATTTTTTCCCTTTATATTTAAGGATGTTTTCTTCATCAACGAGTAATTCTCCATCAGTTGGGGTTACGAGTCGGTTAATACTTCTTATGAATGTAGATTTACCTGCACCAGATAGACCTACGATGACAACAAATTCTCCATCGTTAATCGTTACATTAACGTCTTTCAGGCCTTGTGTACCATTCGGATAAACAAGGGAGAGATCTTTAAATTCAATCATCTATTTTCACCTCATACTAAGTTATGTAACTCCATTATTGAAAAATAATAGAGAAATAGGGAGGACAAGTTATCCTCCCTATATAAACTACCATATTTGATATGTTTATGAAATATATATTTTTGGAAATTTAGTCTAAACTTACAGAATCCTTAAAGCGTTTGTATGTTTCAGCAACGACATCATAATCAGAATGCTCTGCTTCGTCAATCGCATCCCAAGTATAGACCTCATTCATAACTGCAATCATTTCAGGATCATCGTTGAATGATAAGAATGCTTCACGGATTTCTTTAACTAAATCTGGATCTAATTCTTTAATTACAGAGATAGTATCGTTTGGAATATCATCTGTATAACCGATAACTTTTAACTTGTCTTTAATATCAGGATAATCTTCTTCTAAGTTATCACGAACATCTTCAAAAGTTGTAGCGACATCAGCGTCTCCATTGTAGACTGCGATGGCTGCGTTATCGTGACCTTGCACAGCGTTTGCATCTCCAAACCAATCAGTTGTAAGTTCTTCTTGAGATTCGATACCGAACTCAGACATCAACTGTGAAGCTGGAAATAAAAATCCTGACGTGGATGTTGGGTCAGAATAAACCCATGTTTTACCTTCAAGATCAGCTAAAGTCTCAATATCTGAGTCTGCACGCACTACATATTGAGCTCTATAAGTTGATGAACCACGACGAATAGACTTTAAAATAACTTCTACTCCATAGTCTTCATTTGCAATGACGTATCCAAACGCTGGAATAAATCCGATATGAACAGTTTTCGCGCCCATACCTTCAACTAGAGCGTTATAGCTTGTCATTGTACGTGCTTCAACTTCCTTACCTAAAATTTCACCAAGCTTGTCTGCTAGAGGTTCAACAGTTTCAGCGATTTTATCAGATTCTTGTGATGGAACAAATCCCATAACTAATTTGTCAGGATTTAACGGCTCATCTGAATCCCCACTACTTGAACCACATGCAGCTAAAACAGTAAGTATTAGCGCTGAAGCAAATAAAAATAGAAACTTCTTCATATTACAATTTCCCCCTTTGGTTATTTCAAACAATTTAATTATAAATAATGTAGACAATTAGTACAACACAATTCGTGAAAAATGATTATTTTTACTTAAAATTTACAAACAAAAGGCGACACAAATCTTTGTGTGTCGCCAATTTAGAAGGTTTATTTAAATTCATTGTTTATTTTGTTTTCAAGCTCTTTTAACTCTTGCTGTTCCTCAGCTGTAAGATTTTCGTTATAAGCTTGTTGGATTAATTCTTGAGCAGCCTGGACATCGTTTTGGTTTACATTATTGTTGTTAGTCATATTGTTAGTAAGATTTTGTAACGCTTGTCTCGCTTGCTGCATAATACCGTTATTATTATTTGCCATTTAAAACCCTCCTCTTGTATGACGATCTGATTCTTCCTTCTTCCTTTTTTTGTCCGTAAATAATTGGCGCTTTTCGTTAACGGCTTCTTGTCGTTTACGGTTCTCTCTGTTTTTTTTAGGTCGTTGTGCCATTGAAGGACCTCCTAAAAATAAAAACCTGAACACTTTTTAAGCCGTGTTCAGGTATATTTTGTACAATTTTAAAGAAAATATGACTAATTATTCTTTTGTTTCTAAAATGGGAGTAGGGAGATTTAAGTAATCCTCAAGAAAATGTGCGACACCATCTTCTGTATTAGTTAATGTAATAGCTTTAGCAATATTTTTTAAAGGGTCAATACCGTTACCCATTGCAACACCAACACCTGCGTAATCAATCATTTCTAAATCATTGTCTTCATCACCGAAAGCAATAATACGCTCTTGGGGGATATTATACTCCTTGGCAATCTTTTGTAGGCCAACTGCTTTGTGTAGTCCGGAACGAACAATTTCGATAACATGGAATGGGGCTCCCCATTTACGATGATCGACAATTGCTGTGTGACGTTCATCAATTGATTTCCTAATCAAGTCGACCCGATCATCAAAAGGGTGAATGAGCATTGATGAAGGGTCATCTTCTAGCGTCTGTTTTAAATTACCAACTATAGCTGGTTGTTCTATTCCGCCTAAGAAAAAGTCGATGAGTGGATTTTCGTATCTTTTATCAATAAATACTTGATCGACTATCTCTGCCATGATGTTTTGAACACCAACACCGTAGCACGTGTCGACGATTTCTAATGCGACGTTTTTTGGTAATGGTGAATGTTGATGTGTCCAACTTTTATCTTTAGGATGATGTATATATGCTCCGTTCATGTTAACAATTGGAGTGTCAAGATTTAACTGTGCATAGTACTGTTTACTTACTCGATAAGGACGGCCTGTCGCTATGACTACAATATGCCCTTGTTCTCGTGCAGCCTTTAACGTTAGTAATGTTCTATCTGATATAACTTTATCATCAGTTAGTAAAGTCCCATCCAAGTCCAAGGCTATTAAATGTCTTTGCAAATCTGTCACCTCATTATACATACTTTTATATCTAATTAAACTATTTTACCATAAACATGTATCAATGTCATTTGAGTGTTTTATTTACCAAATTGTTTGAAACATATAAAACATTCAATTATTATTGTAATAAAGTATTTGAGAGGAGATAAAGAATGATTATTATAAATAAGAAACAGGCTGAACATATTCCTCTTCTAGAAGTAGTAAAACAATCCGCAAGCAGCGAACCACTTCCGGTAGTGATCTATTTCCATGGTTTTACGAGTTCTAAAGAGCAAAACTTGGCTCAAGCTTACTTATTAGCAGATCAAGGATACAGAGTTATATTGCCAGACAGTTTACATCATGGGGAGCGAGATACATTAAATGATCCAGAAAAAATCCAATTAGATTTTTGGAAAATAGTTTTTACAAATGTCAAAGAACTACATATGCTTTATAACTGGTTAACAACACAATCTTTAATATTAGATGAACGAATTGGTATTGCAGGAACGAGTATGGGTGGAATCACCGTTTCAGCAGCCTTGACAAAGTATGACTGGATTAAAGCGGCTGGAATCATGATGGGAAGTGCGAAATTAGAAGCTATGGGCCGATATTTAATTGAACAAATAAAAAAACAGGGGGTCCAACTTCCTTTCACTGATGATGAAGTCGAACAACATATTCAACAATTAGGAACGATTGACTTGTCAAAACAGCTAGATCGTTTAAATCATCGACCACTATTTATTTGGCATGGAGAAGATGACCTTGTCGTTCCATATCAATTTGCAAAAGAATTTGTTAATCAATTAAAAGAAGCAAATTATCCTGAAGATCAGTATCAGTTCATTACAGAAAAAAATCGTGACCATAAAGTAAGTCGAGTTGCTATGCACCAGTTGAAAGAGTGGTTTATAGAAAAACTATAATATTGTTTAAAATCCATGAGCGTTTAATAGCGTGCATGGATTTTTTTGTTGTTTAGGAAACTATAAAGCGATATGGTTATGAATCATATTATTCATTTGTTCAAAATAGATGTGTATTGTTCAAAGATGGCTTGCAATTGTTCAAAGTTGATGTGTGATTGTTCAAACATGGTGTGTAATTGTTCAAAGATGGTGTGTGATTGTCCAAACATGGTGAGTAATTGTTCAAAGATGGTGTGTGATTGTCCAAACATGGTGAGTAATTGTTCAAAGTTGATGTGATTGTTCAAACTAACTAAGTTTTTGTTCTTTAATTACCTACAACACACCGTTTATAAATATCCGCTTAAAATTATTTATGTCATGTTTCTTCTGCTTGATTATTAAAATACTAATAATCTTATAAATAGGGGAGTGTAAATCAATGGATTTAAAAGATTTGAGGAATTGCTTTGGTCACTTCGCAACAGGTGTAACTGTTATAACTTGTGTAAACGACGGTGAAAAACACGGTCTTACTGCTAATTCTTTTACTTCAGTATCACTAGATCCCCCATTAGTATTAGTCTCAATTGATCGCAATACGAAGGCATTAGAAAAGCTGAAAGATAATCGTTTTATTGTCAATGTGCTTCATCACGATCAAAAAGACACAGCGATGCATTTTGCTGGACGACCTCTTAATGATGAACCTTTTGAATGGGAGCTATCAGAATACGGATATAAAATAAAAAATTGTTTAGCCTATATCGAATGTGAACCATGGGCTGAGTATCCAGGTGGTGACCATGTATTGTTCTTAGGGGAAGTGAAGGCGTTTAATTATTCAGAAGGGGAGCCATTAACCTTTTATCGTGGAAAATTTTCAACAATTGATAATTCATTATAAAACCTCCCCATAGTATGATGAGGCTTTTAATTATTCATCAGCTTTCGTTGGTCTTTCTAAGTAAATATTTTCACTTAATTTTGCATAATTTGGTCCAGCAAGTCTTGCAATTGGATTTAAAACAGCTGCATTAATTTTACCTTCCTCGTAAACGTCATTTGACATATGATAACGCACGACTTTTCCTAAAAACAAGTCATCTTGAACATAGTGATTTTCTTCTAATGGGATTGCTTGGAATAACTCGCATTCAAGACGGATTTTTGCCTCTTTAATACTAGGAACATTGACGATATCGCTATCAATCAATGTCAGCCCAATTTTTTCAGCTTCACTAATCCCTTCTGAATATGGGGCAGAGGACTGGTTCATTTGTTCAAGTAAATGAAAGTCTGGTAAATGTACAACAAATTGTTTATCGCGATATATGTTTATTGCAGTATGTTTCTTAATTTCACCATTTACTCTGCCGATTGATACGGCAATGAGAGGTGGATTGGACGATACCATGTTAAAAAAACTAAAAGGTGCTGCATTTACCTTTCCATTTTCATGGTTTGTCGTTATAAATGCAATGGGTCTTGGAATAATACTTCCACTTAATAATTTATAATTTTCCTTTTGACTTAAAGTTGCCGGGTCAATAGAAATCATTAAGATCACCTCCGTGTTTTATGTTTTTATTATCTCATTATTAAAGCTTATTTAAAATTTATTCATACGTTGTTTAAAAAATAGATTTCAATCTATTATTTTTTAAGGCATATATAGAAAGCCTTGTTAGTAGAATATATTAAGTAGTTTGTAAGCGCTTACTTAATAGATTTTTAAAAGGAGGTATCGTGTATGACGAAAACGGCAATGAACAGACCTTTAACCGGACAAGAGTACTTAGAAAGCTTAAAAGATGGACGAGAAATTTGGATTCACGGTGAAAAGGTTGAGGATGTGACAACGCATCCAGCTTTTAGAAATGCTGCTCGATCAATCGCAAGGCTTTATGATGCGTTACATGAAGAAGGAACAAAAGAAATATTAACCTGCGAAACAGATACAGGTAATGGGGGTTACACACATAAGTTTTTCCGTTATGATACGTCAACGGAAGACTTAATTGGTAGTCGAGATGCGATTGCTGAATGGGCAAAACTGACGTATGGACAAATGGGGCGTTCTCCAGATTATAAAGCTGCATTTTTAGCTACATTAGGTGCGAATCCAGACTACTATGCTCCATATCAAGAAAATGCGAAACGGTGGTATAAGGAAGCGCAAGAAAACTTATGGTATTTCAACCACGCGATTATTAACCCACCTGTTGACCGCAACAAACCAATGGAAGCTGTGAATGATGTATTTGTTCGTGCAGTTGGTGAGACTGATGAAGGCGTCATTGTTAGTGGGGCAAAGATGGTAGCAACTGGTTCCGCATTAACTAATTATAATTTCGTTGCTCATTATGGGGCTATCCCTGTCGATAACGAAGACATGGCTCTTGTATTTGTCGCGCCAATGAACACGCCTGGTGTCAAATTGATATCAAGACAGTCATATGAAATGGTCTCTGCCGTTATGGGAAGTCCGTTCGATTATCCACTAAGTAGCCGTTTTGATGAAAATGATGCCGTCCTAGTATTTGATAATGCCGTTATTCCGTGGGAGAATATTTTAATTTATAAAGATGTCGAGAAAGCGAATTCATTCTTTCCCGAAAGTGGATTTTTAAATCGATTCACTTTTCACGGTGTGACACGTCTAGCTGTTAAGCTTGATTTTATGGCAGGTCTATTACTAAAGGCGATTAAAACGAACGGTTCTGATCAATTCCGTGGAGTACAAGCAAATGTAGGAGAAGTGATTGCTTGGCGTAATATGTTCTGGTCGTTAAGCGATGGCATGGCGAAGACTCCAGATGCCGGGGCGAACGGGACGGTGCTACCTAATTTAAATTATGGCTTAGCTTATCGTGTATTCATGACAATTGGTTGGCCGAGAGTAAAAGAGATCATAGAAAATGTGGTAGCAGGGAGCTTAATCGTTCAACCATCGAGTGCGGAAGACTTTAAAAATCCAGAGCTTCGTCCACTACTTGAGCGGCTTTATCGTGGTTCATATGGTATTGAGTCAGAAGAAAAGATTAAGCTGATTAAATTGCTTTGGGATGCGATTGGTACAGATTATGGTGGGCGTCATGAATTGTACGAGCGTAATTATTCAGGTAACCATGAAAATATTCGTCTTGAAAACTTAGTAGCTGCTGAAGGATCAGGTATGGCAGATGCCTTTATCGAATTTGCCGAGATGTGTATGGCGGATTATGACTTAGACGGTTGGGTTAACGAAACATGGATTAACCCGGATGATATCAATTTATTTAAAAATAAATAGGTTCTAAAAGCGTGAAATGGTGCTAATTGTTCAAAGTGGAGCCGTGATTGTTCAAAGTTGGGTAGTAATTGTTCAAACATAGGTTGTAATTGTTCAAAGTTGGGTAGTAATTGTTCAAACATGAGTTGTAATTGTTCAAAGTTGGGTAGTAATTGTTCAAAGTTAAATCGTAATTGTCTAAACATGGCTATTTATTACTCAAATTTATAAAAAGATGAATCTCATAGCCATTAGCACCATTAAATATATAAATTTTAAATCAAGGGAGGAATTTTTAATGGGGAAAAATGAGCGTGTAGTAGAAATATTTGCTCTCTTCAACAAGCATTTAAAACAGTTTTTAAAAGAAGCAAATCCGAATCATGAAGAGTACACAGAATTTGTGAAATGGGTGGATCGTTTAGGACGAGCTGGAGAATTACCTTTATTTATGGATGTGTTTACTGAATCAACCGTTTTAAAAAATATGTACGCAGACAAGCCTGGTACGGAACCGTCTTTGTTAGGACCGTATTACGTTGAGGACGCCCCAATGCTTGAAAAGCCATATAAACTTCCGATGCGTGATGATGAAAAAGGGGAGAAATTAGTTTTCTCTGGAACGGTGAAAAATGTCGACGGTGAGCCTTTACCAGGTGTGTTAGTTGATATGTGGCAAGATGATGCAGACGGTTTTTATTCGTCATTTGATTCTGATGCACCACCATATAACTTAAGGGGGCGCTTTTACACAGATGAAAACGGCTATTTCGAAGTCGAATCTATTGTCCCAATCCCGTATCAAATACCAACAAGCGGTCCAACAGGGGAATTTTTAGAAATGATTGACCATCATCCTTATCGCCCAGCGCATTTGCATATTATGTTCTCAATTGAAAGTTATGAGACATTAATAACACAAGTGTTTTTTGAAGGCGATGAGTGGTTGGAATCTGATGTCGCTGATGGGGTAAGACCATCTCTTTTAACAAAACTTCATGACAAAGATGGTCATAAAGAAGCTTCATTAGACTTCGTCATGAGATATGACAATCAATAAATTATTAATTAAAAAAGGGGTTGTTTCTCTGAAGCATCTCCTTTTTTTGTCTAAGGAGGATTAGGGATGACACAAATAAAAATATCACAAATCACAACAGAAATAGTTGACGTACCGATTAAAAGACCGCATCAATTTTCTACAGAAAAAGTGAGTAAAAAAAGTTTTTTAATCGTTCGTTTACATTTAAACAATGGAATCATAGGAATAGGCGAAGGGACGACCCCAGGTATTTGGTGGAATGGCGAAAGTGTTGAGACGATGAAGGTTGTCATTGACCAATATATAGCTGAGCTTATCAAAAATCAAGACCCAAGATTCGTTGAAAAACTTCTACAATTGATGGATCGGCATATTCGTAGTAATCCTTTTGCTAAGTCGGCAGTGGAAATGGCTATTTATGATGCACTAGGTAAGTATTATCAAGTGCCGGTCCATCAGTTACTAGGTGGTCTTTATTCAAATAAAATTGAAGTCAGGTGGGCGCTTGCTTCTGGTACGGTCGAAGGTGATATTAACGAAGGGAAAATGCTTGTAGAGTCTAATCAATATAAAAGCTTTAAAATTAAATCCGGAAAAGAAGAACCAAATGACGATGCTAGCCGTTCCATAAAAATCGCTCAAGGGTTAAAAGGACACGCAACAATCGGTATTGATCCGAATGGCTCTTGGACACGACTCACGGCAAAAAAATGGATGCACGAATTCAGAGAAGCAAATATTGATTTTTTAGAACAACCGTTACCACCACACGATGTTGAAGGAATGGCTATATTAACGGAAATGAAACAAGTTCCGATTATGGCCGATGAAAGTGTAGGTTCGATTTATGAAGCGACAACTCTTGCCCGGGAAAAAGCAGCCGATATTTTTTCCTTAAAAATTCAAAAACACGGTGGGTTGAGAAACACTATTAAAATAGCAGCCATTGCTGAGAGTTCAGGGATTGCATGCTTTGGAGGAACGTCATTAGAGTCTTCGATTGGAACTGCAGCAAGTCTTCATGCGTTTAGTGCGATTCGCAATTTAAACTATGGGACTGAAAGCTTTGGGCCTAACTGGCTTGCTGATGACTTAGTTAAACATCCATTAGAAATTCAAGAAGGTTTTATAACTGTTCCTGAAGATCCTGGACTTGGAATTGAACTGGATGAAGAAAAAGTTAAGAAATACAAACGCCATGGGTCATAAAAATTTTAATGTTATATAATGAAAATCAAAGAGCCAAAATGGGAGTTGAAGAAGTGGAGAAAATCATTAGACTCACTAATGGTAAAAAGCTTTTTGTAAAAGATGTACCTGGCGAAAAGGAAACGATTATTTTTGTGCATGGATTGACAGGGAATTATAAGCAGCTTAGCTATTTTCAAGATGCTCTTGCTGACGGTAACCGTATCATTGCATATGACCTTAGAGGAAGAGGGTTTAGCGACGAAGTGAGTGAGGACTCTTCAATTAATCGGCATGTTGATGATCTTCTTTCATTAATAGAAACGTTAAAAATAGTAAAGCCGATACTTATCGGTTATTCGATGGGGGCTTATATTTGCTTGAAGGCGGCTTCAATTATTAAAAATCCTAAAGCCCTTATTCTATTAGATGGTGCGGGTGAAACGGATGAAGGTCAAAAAGATTTAATTTTACCTTCTTTAGGACGACTACGAAAAACTTACATTTCAAGAGAGGACTATGTCGAACAAACTCGTGCAAGTTATGCGAAGTTAGGTATAAACTGGGACGAGCGAATGACTGATATTGCCCATTACGAGATTGAAGAAAAAGACGGAGCGTGGACCCACAAGTCTAATGCTGAAATTATGGAAAAAGACTTTTTAAGTTTTTACGATTTTAAACACGAAAACTATACGAAAAATTTGAACATCCCAACATTATTAATCGCAGCAAAAGGAAAGATGGGCAACCGACCGTTATTTTATGAACATTCATATGATTTATTAAAACAATTAGTTCCTCAATTAAAAATCGTTACAACTGAAGCAAATCATTTAACTTTAGTTTTTAATCGACAAGAAGACCTTGAAACAGAGCTAAAAAACTTCATCCAATAATTAATCATTCTTCTTTAAAATAAATGTAAAACATGTTTATAATAAGATATAGATTGATAAAGGAGGATGACCAATGGATAATGCGTTAGAAGAAAACCTGATGGGTGCTCTTGAAAATGTAATTGACCCTGAATTAGGAATCGATATTGTAAATTTAGGTTTAGTGTATGGTGTTGATATGGACGAAGAAGGACTTGCTACTGTGACAATGACACTTACTGCAATGGGATGTCCACTAGCAGGGCATATTGAAGCAGATGTTAAAAGAGCACTTTCAGATATCCCTGAAGTAAAAGATACAGAAGTTAATATTGTTTGGAATCCACCATGGTCTAAAGAACGTATGTCAAGATATGCAAAAATTGCTCTTGGAATTCCAGATTAAAGTTTTAAATAAACTATAAACCCAGTTAATGAGCCAAATTGGTCATCAACTGGGTTTATTTTAATACATAAATTTTTCACCTTAACATTACAACAAAAAGAACACAAGCGCACCTACGATAAAACAGTAAAAGGCAAAATATTTTAGATTACCTTTTTTCATAATATCGATAAACCATAATAATGCGAAGTAGGAAGCGACAATGGCTGCTACAAGCGCAACTAAATAAAGAGGTAGCTGACTTGAAACATTTGGATCGCTAGCTATATCGCTTACTGAGAAGATCATCGTCCCTATACTTACTGGTATGTAAAGTAAAAACGAAAACCTTAAAGCTGAATCGCGTTTCATTCCAATAAGCATAGCTGCAACGACAGTCGCTCCTGAACGGCTAATGCCAGGAATTAAAGCAACTGCTTGTGCTAATCCTACGATAATTGCATCTTTAATCGTAATTTGTGAATCATCTTTATGACCTGTTAAATTACGAATAATCCATAATGCAATCCCTGTAATAATTAAAGTGACGCCAACAAGCTTGACTGATTCTGAACCGAAAGCATCTCCAATGACATCTTCAAAAAGCACTCCGATTAAACCTGCCGGGATTGTTGCGATAAATAACAAAAATAAATAGTAAAAATCAGATTTATAAGTTTTATCCTTTTTAAATAAAAATCTTGAACCATTAACCGCTAAAGATGATAAATCTTTTCGATAAACGATTAAAACCGCGATCAATGAACCGAAGTTAATAAACCCTTCAAATGTAATACCGGGAATATTCAAATCCATAAACGACCTAACAATCAATGAATGCCCACTCGATGATATTGGAATCGGTTCTGTAAACCCTTGGAACAAACCTAGAAGTAAGTATTTAAGTAGTTCGATTAACTCTGACATATTATCGCCTCCTATATGCACATGTCATGCTTCATATGAATACATTGATTTTGAAAGGGGAGGTATATGAGCATGCATACTTATTCAAAAGATCACATGTATAATTTATGCGAGAAACATTTAAAACAGTACGTTTTGATTGAGACAAACCATGGTGAGAAAATCGAAGGTGTTATCATTGATCTTGATGGAGATAACGTCCATCTCGTAACACCTGCTTACCCAGTGATGGGACAGCATATGGAACGGCAATTCGGTCCTTTTGGTTATGGTTACGGATACGGTTATCCATATGGTGGTTACGGATATGGGTATCCTGGTCGATATGGTTTAAGACGATTAATTTTACCTTTAACGGCTATTGCCGCATTAAGTCTGTTGCCTTGGTAATAAATAAGAGGTTGACTCACAAATGTGCTAGCTCCTGAGTCAACCTCTACTATTAATTCGTTGATTCATCTGGATCTCTTAAAACTCCATCTCCAATAAAAGCAATAAGTGAAAAAACAACTGTTAATACATAAACACCAGTCATATTAAATGTATCGCCAGACATACTAGCTAGAACATAGACGACCATGGCACTAAGTAGAAAACTCCATATAATTGTCAAAATATATCGCATATATTTCACCTCATTTTTATATACATTCCATAAAACAGTTTACCAAAGTTTGATTAAAAAATAAATATTAATCAGCATAAGTTAACACAAAAAACATAAAGTAGGTGGATTTTGTTATGCAAATTAAAATAATCGGATGTTTTGATGACATTGGCTATTATTTAGTCGAACATTTTCTGAATGATGGCTATGAAATAATCGGTGTCGATGACATAAATAATGAAAAAAAAGAACAATACTATTTAATGCTAGGAAGAAACGCTTCTTTTTCTCTTTATAATTATAACGAACAAGATGAACCTATGAATATTGAACATGTTTATGACTTTAATACAAATAAACAAGGTTTATTATATTATAAAGTAGGGAAGAGGGAACGTATAAGTATTGACATGAACGATATTCCCATTTCTAGTTTTCCACAAGATCGAATTGACAATTCTTCAAAAACAATCGAGAAAGACATATTGATTAAATGGTTAGCTTCCTTAATGGACTACTCCTTTTTACCTACAAAAATTACCATATTTGGTGAAAATCGAGATGGTATTTATATATTAAATGAATAATTTAGTTAAAAAGTCATAGATATTTCATGAAACTTGTCCGGAATAGTTGATAAATCATCCCATTCAATTCAGAATAATGATAAAGAAATATATACGGAGTGCTATTCGTGAAAAAAATAATGCCAATTTTAATAATAACAATTTTATTATTAACGAGCTGTGGCTCTTTTTTCCATCGTGGACAACTAGAAAATGTCGGTCTTTTATTGGAAGGGACCATTCATGACGAAACGTGGGGTAAAGGTGCTTATTTAGGTCTGTTAAATATTAAAGATGAGCATAATGTGAGTGTGTTATTTGAGGAGAACGTAGTTAGTCTAAAAACCGTTGAAGAAGCGGTTAAAGATTTTAATCGCCAAGGTGTTAATTTGATTTTTGGACATGGCTCAAATTACGGTCAATATTTCAAACAAATCAATGAGTATTATCCACATATTCAATTTGTATATTTTAATGGAAGTTTATTTGATAAAAACATTACGAGCATACACTTTGATGGGTATGAAATGGGCTACTTTGCTGGAATGTTAGCCGCTTTGATGACTGAATCAAATAAAGTTGGAGTTATCCCGGCTTATAGTAATCAGTCTGAGGTTGAAGGATTTTATGAAGGTGTTAAAGAAATAAATCCCAATATACAAGTGATGATAAGGGCTGTACTAGATTGGTATGACCAACAGCTTGCTAAAAGACATTTTTATGATCTAGTTCAATCAGGAATAGATGTTGTTTATCCAGCTGGGGATAGTTTTAACGTACCAATTATTCACGAAGCTAAAGAAAGAAATATTTATGCCATTGGTTACATAAACGACCAGTATGAAGTTGCAAAAGAAACGGTAATAACTAGTACAGTTCAACAATTAGATGAGCTTTACCTAAATATTGCAAATCAATATGACGAAGGTGCGTTGCCATCAGGTGTCATCAACTATAGTTTTGACGGAGAATACGTTTATTTAGGCAAGTTTGGCGATTCAGTTCCTGAAGAAATTCAAACAAAAATGCAAGCATATATCGATCAATATTTAGAATCTGGTATCTTGCCACGTGAAAAATAAACACTTCACTTAGAGTATTTTTTTTGCTAAAATTAGAACCAGGTCATAATATATGATAATAACAGTATGTGATGAGGGGTTGACCATTATGAGAGCTGGAATTATAGGAACAGGTCACTTTGTTCCAGACAATGTTGTAACTAATTTTGATTTAGAAAAAATTGTTGATACGTCCGATGAATGGATTCGTACTAGAACAGGAATTGAAGAAAGACGAATTGCAAAAGATGATATGGAAACTTCAGATATGGCATATGAAGCAGCAAAAAATGCAATTGAAGAAGCAAGTATAAATCCGACTGATATCGAAATGATTATCGTGGCAACTGTTACTCCAGATATGGGATTTCCGTCAGTAGCTTGTCAATTACAAGAACGTCTAGGAGCAAAAAAAGCGGCTGCTATGGACTTAGGTGCTGCTTGCTCGGGTTTTATGTACGGTTTAGTCACTGCTAAACAATTCGTAGAGGCTAATACGTATAAACATATTTTAGTTGTTGGTGTAGAAAAATTATCGAAACTAATTGATTGGAAAGATCGAAACACATGTGTATTGTTTGGGGATGGTGCAGGTGCGGCCGTTGTCGGACAAGTGTCAGATGACCGAGGGATACTATCGTTTGAATTAGGTGCAGATGGTTCAGGGATTCCACATTTACATCAAACAGACGAAGACTTCATTTTTATGAATGGTCGAGAAGTATTTAAATTTGCAGTAAGACAGATGGGAGAATCAGCTATAAACGTTGTTGAGAAAATCGGATTAAATAAAGATGATGTAGATTATTTAATTCCACATCAAGCAAATATTAGAATTATGGAATCAGCCAGGGAAAAACTAGACATTCCAGTTGAAAAAATGTCCAAATCTGTGCATAAATATGGTAATACTTCAGCAGCTTCGATACCAATTGCGTTGAGTGAAGATGTAAAAAACGGTAAGATAAATGAAGATGATTTAATTGTCCTCGTCGGTTTTGGTGGCGGTCTAACTTGGGGCGCTGTCGCATTACGATGGGGTAAATAAAAGGGGGTATATGATTTGTCTAAACGAAGAGTAGTAGTAACTGGATTAGGTGTTGTGTCTCCAGTTGGTAACGACATAGATACAATGTGGAAAAATATTGTATCTGGGTATGTCGGTATTGGTGAACTAACAAAATTAGATGCAGATTTATTCCCAACTAAGGTTGCTGCCGAGTTAAGAGACTTTGATCCACTTAATTATATGGAGAAAAAAGATGCGCGTAAGATGGATGATTTTACAAAATATGCGGTGGCTGCAGCAAAGATGGCTGTAGAAGATGCTAATTTAGAAATATCAGGTGAGGTTGCTAATCGTACAGGTGTATGGATTGGGTCTGGTATTGGTGGAATGACAACATATGAAGAGCATTATAGAAAGTTTTTAGAAAAGGGTGGCCGTGTTTCACCGTTTTTCGTACCAATGATTATTCCTGATATGGCATCAGGACAAGTGTCCATTATGTTAGGTGCAAAAGGGATTAACTCTTGTACAGTGACAGCTTGTGCATCGGGAACGAACTCCATTGGAGATGCTTTTAAAGTCATAGCCCGTGGCGATGCAGACGTTATGATTACGGGTGGTACTGAAGCGCCGATTAACTATATGTCATTTGCAGGCTTTTCATCAATGGGTGCCTTATCCAAAAATGAAGATCCACAAAAAGCAAGTCGTCCATTCGATAAGAATCGTGATGGCTTTGTTATGGGTGAAGGGGCAGGAATCATCGTATTAGAATCATTAGAATCTGCTCAAAAACGTGGAGCGAAAATTTACGCAGAAATAGTCGGATATGGATCAACAGGTGACGCATATCATATTACTGCTCCAGCTCCAGAAGGTGAAGGGGCAGCCCGTGCGATGGTCCAAGCGATTGATGATGCCGATGTAAACGTTGATGAAGTAGATTATATTAATGCTCATGGAACGAGTACGGAACTTAATGATAAATATGAAACAAATGCAGTAAAATCTGTATTTAAAGATCATGCTTACAAACTGGCGATGAGTTCGACTAAATCGATGACCGGACACTTATTAGGTGCAGCTGGTGGGGTTGAAGCGATTATTACGGTATTAAGTATAAAAAATAATATTCTTCCACCAACCGTTAATTATGAAACTCCAGATGAAGAATGTGATTTAGATTATGTACCTAACGAAGCACGTGAAAAAGAAGTTAATGTGGCGATGACAAACTCATTAGGGTTTGGAGGACATAACGCGTCACTCATTTTTAAAAAGTTTAATGGATAATTAAATTTGAAAAGAACGTAGATGATTCTGCGTTCTTTTTTATAATTTTTGATAAAAATATGAAAAAAGACGACTCACTTCATAAGTAAGCCGTCTTGGTTATTATTGTTCTGTTTCAGTTCCTAACTCTTGTTCCTCTTTTTCTTTATCTTCTACATTCAAAAATTCATGCAATGCATCAATATTCTTTTGCTCATCAATTTCTAAAACAGCTCCTGCATGTTCATAAGTTGAATCCCACCATGATCCATCAACAGGGATTCTCATCGTCTCAATTTCATCAGGTACGTCCATTAAGAAATCAGTCGCAATTGACAAAATTTTACTACTAGACATATTCGTGTCGACATAAGGTACGATTGTTCCAATAGCTCTAGGGATTTTCCAAATCGAAGTAAATGATACAATCTCATCTTTTAATGCACTCATGACTTGTTGTTGTCTGCGTACTCTTCCAAAATCATTTTCTGAATCTGCACGGAAACGAGCATAGTCTAATAAGTTTTCACCATTTAGTTTTTGTAATCCAGGTTGTAAATCAATTGTTACATCACCAAGGTTATCGAAATAGTACATCCGTTTTTCAACTTCTATTTCAATTCCATCTGGTGCAATTGTATCTACAATTCGTTCAAAACCTTGGAAGTTAACAATGGCATAATAATGAATATCTATGCCAAAATTTTCTTCAATCGTCTGTCTCAGTAATTCTGGGCCCCCATATGCGAAGGCGGCGTTAATTTTATTATAACCATGACCTGGGATATTGACATAAGTATCACGCATGATTGAGACAAGTTTAGCTCTATTTTCATCTTCATCATATTGCCCAATCATGATTGTATCTGTACGTGAAATACCATATTTATCTGAATCCTCACCAAGAATTAACACGTTTGTTTGTTTTTTATTGACTTGTTCAGTACCTTGGAACTCTTCTTCACGCTTTTCCTTTTCTTCCTGATCCCAAATGTCTTTAACTTCTTCTTCAGCAGCATTCTTACCTGCATTGTATTCATATATAACAAAAATTAATGAACTGAGGAATAAGACTAGAATAATTGAAAGAATCGTTTTTCTTCGTCTTCTCCTCTTTCTTAATTTTCTCTCTTTTCGTTTATCTACCATACGTTTTCCCTCTCTCTGCAAAATACACGTTAAGTAAAAATTTACTACTAATTTGACAATAAGTAAAGTGTCTATTCTTTAAATATTTTTTACAACTAACTCATATATATGAATTAGACGAGTGGACAGGCTTGGAGGTTACAAAATGTGGCAATTAGTTTTATTCTTAATTGGTTTTGGTTTTACGTGTGTAGGTGGGGTATCAATCATTGGGTATTTAAATTTTTTGCCTGTTGGTATGAACATTTTTGACTTTTTATTGTTTATATATAAAAGACCAGAGTGTTATATGCTTCCAATTGGTATTTTTTTTATGATTTTAGGAATGTATAAAAGCCCATTTGGTTCATAAATTTAAGAATAAAAAAATAGTCACTTGGTCATAATGAGCGTATATGGAAGATTATGAAAAGTGAGGGATTGCGATGTTGTATGTTCATGATATTTGGGTCAATTGGTTTGAGGGCGAAGAAAATGGATATAATGTTTGTCACTTTCATGAGTGGCGAAAGGATGACACCATAGAATTACTAGACCAAGTACCCGTCGTGCATGTGGAACATTACTTGTATGATTACATAGAGAACAGTATGCAAGATATCCCGAGGCCATTATTGGAATCTGTATACCAAAGAGCATATTTAAAAAAACATCATAAGAGAATCCCACTTGATTATGCTTTTGTCATATCAGACGGTAATCATGCGTTAGTAGTAGATACGTTAGGTTATGAAATACCAGTTAGAAAAAGCAGGTTAATCCCTAGACAAGAACGACTAGTATTAGATTTAGTTAAATCAAAGCACCCTGAAGAATTTCCTGTTGAAGAGGTTAATAAGAAACATCATTTATTATCACTTGAGCCAAAATATATGGCTGGTTTAACGAGAAAAGAAAGACAGCTGAAACACTTGTTAATGCTGATGATTGACCAACTAAATCAAAGTCAAAGAATTGATGAACTACGATATTGGTTAACTGAGTGGCGCCCTGAATTATACGAAGATATTCAAACAGTCACTTTTGAAGAAGGATTTAATTTGTTAATGAATGAAGTGAAAGTTGGTTGGGGAGAAAAGCACGAAGAGTTATGCGAAAAAATGGCTAAAGGACAACCGTTTTTTGAAAGGTTGTGGGAGCTAGAACAGACAAAACGAAATGTGTTGAAATAACTGAAGCTGGGTCGATTGCCCAGCTCTTTTTAATGTTATTATTAAATTTCAACAGCTATGCTATTACCAACCAAATTGATTGGTTATCGAAATCATATTGCAACTGGGAAAAATACGTAAACTATCTTTTTAAATGTACGCGGCCAATCCCCATTGCCTTTTTAGCCTTTTTAAGTGTTTTTTGGGCAACGAATTCTGCTTTTTCTCGTCCATGATCTAAAATTCGATCTAATTCTTCAGATTCGTACAGTTCATAATATCTTTCCTGGATAGGCTTTAAGTAATTCACGACAACTTCAGCCAAATCACCTTTGAATTCTCCGTATCCTTTTCCTTCGTATTGCTCAACTAATTGCTCGACTGATTTTCCTGAAAAACCAGCATAGATGTTCAATAAATTGGTAATTCCTGGTTTATTCTCTTTATCATATTCAACAATTCCTTCAGAATCGGTTACAGCACTTTTAATTTTCTTTTCGATTTGTTTAGGCTCATCTAACATGAAAATAGTAGCTTTATGATTATCATCAGACTTACTCATTTTCTTTGTTGGATTTTGAAGAGACATCACTCTTGCTCCAACTTTTTGAATGCGAATATCCGGGACAACGAAAATATCGTTATAACGTTTATTAAAACGTTCAGCTAAATCACGAGTTAGCTCAATATGTTGCTTTTGATCATCGCCGACTGGGACGATATTTGTTCCATATAACAAAATATCTGCAGCCATTAATGGTGGATAAGTTAATAAGCCAGCTGATACGGATTCTTTCCCTTCAGACTTATCTTTATATTGTGTCATTCGTTCAAGCTCTCCGACTGTTGCGACACATTGTAAAATCCATGCCAGTTCTGCGTGAGCACTTACTTCAGATTGGATGAATAACGTCGCTTTCTCCGGATCTATTCCACATGCAATATACATCGCAGCAAGTGACCGTGTTTGATCACGAAGCTTTAATCGATCTTGTGGAACGGTTATAGCATGATAATCAACGATACAAAAATAACTATTATAGTTATCTTGTAACTCTGGGAATTGCTTCATCGCTCCTAAGTAGTTGCCAATAGTTAGTGATCCTGATGGTTGAATGCCTGAAAAAATAGTTTCTGTCATGATTATTTCTCCTTTCATTATTGAAAAACATCAAAAAATCCACTCATCCCCACAAATAGGGACGAATGGATCGCGGTACCACCCTGATTACCTTATTCTAAAAAATAAGGTCGCTCTTTAATAAATAGCTCAAAAGTCCAATTCCTTTTTACCATGATACTTGTTTCCACCAACCACAAGCTCTCTGAAATCAGAGGGTAAATAGTACTACGCCTTTCTCATTGCTAATAATATTTATTTTGATATATTATATAGTTCATTTTTTGGAAGTGCAAGTATTAAACAAATAAATTAAAAAGAGTGAACAGAATCTAGACAAATAGATGTTTAATGACTAGTCATCTCCTTTGTTGAGTTTAGGTTTAATGATGTTACACTTTGTTAAAGATGTTAAGGGTTAACGTTCACATTTTAGTCACACATAATTCAATCATTGTCCATTGATTCATTAAGGTGATGCTGTAAAATCTATGTTAGAAGTTGTTGCGGTTTGTTAAAACGTTATCAGAGATAGAGGTGATTACATGCTGCCATCAGAACGGCAAAAAAGAATTAAAGAACTGATCATTGAGCACCATCATTTGAGAATATCCGATTTAAGTAAAGAACTAAATGTTTCAGAAATGACGATCCACCGTGATTTAAAACCTTTAATTAATGAAGGATTGGTAGAAAAAACGTTTGGTGGAATTTCATTGATTCGACATGAACAACCGAATATGAAATTGTCTAAGCAATGTATTCTTTGTCAGCGTCAAGTGAACGAGCGTTTAGCTTATCGTATTATTCTAACAAACCATCAAATTGAAGTAGCCTGTTGTGCACATTGTGGATTACTCCGCACACAACAGTTAGGCCATTCAGTTGTACAGGCAATTTGCCCAGACTTTTTTAGACAGACAACAATAAGTGCCTCTTCAGCTTGGTATGTCATGGATACGTCCATTCAGGTGGGATGTTGTCAGCCACAAGTGTTAACCTTTGAGTGGAATGATCATGCGAATAAGTTTGTCAAAGGTTTTGGTGGAAACGTTTATAGTCATCGTGAAGCGATAGATGTTATTAATCAAAAAATGAGTAATGAGCATTGTCATCATAATTAAAGACAATTAATCAGGAGGATAATTATGAAGCGTAAACTATTTGTAATCATGTTAATGATGATGGTTGGTATTTTAGTTGCTTGTGGAAGTGATAAGGAAGATAAAAGTGAACCACAGAATCATGAACATGAATCTGATGAATTAGTTGAATTGAAAGTTGATTTCATTATTCCTGAACATGTAGAAGTTGGAGAAACTGTTGAACTTAAGGCAATCGTGACCTACGGTGATGAGAAAGTTACAGACGCTGAAGAGGTCGTCTTTGAATATTGGGTAAAAGGAAATAAAGAAGATAGTGTGATGGTAGATTCGGAAAATCACGGAGACGGAACATATACTGCTGAGGTTGTTTTTAGTGAAGATGCCGTCTATGAAATGTTCGCTCATACAACCGCTAAAGATCAACATACTATGCCTCTAAAGTCGATTATTGTAGGTGAAGGTTCAAGTGAAGACGACCATCATGATCATGAAAGTAGCGACGGTTTTGCTTTACATTTTATGAAACCAGAAAATGCTCAAGCCGGTAAATCAGTCGATTTAATTGTTCATCTGCAACTGGACGGTCATCCACTTAGAGATGTGAATGTGCGTTATGAAATTACTAATGACGGTGAATCAAGTTGGGTCGATACGGATGAAACCAGTGCTGGAGAATATATCGGAAATTATACATTTGAACAAAAAGGAAACTATTCAGTTGTGATTCATGTGGAAGATGGGGAAGCCCTCCATGAACATGAAGAATATGAAATTAATGTTAATTAATATGTAAGAATGCACCTCTGACTAAGGGGTGCATTTTTATTGTCGAATTTCTTATACATTTTTCGTGGAATTTTGTAAAAAAATATATCTTTTTTCTACCAATTTATAAAATGGCATATCATTTACTAGATAGCTATATTATAATAAAAATAAAAGAAATCAACTGGGGGAAATACGAGGATGAAAAAAAAGCTGTCCATTTCAATGAGTTTAGTTTTACTCATTTTTTTATCGACATTTGTCGTCGTTCAAGCTGAAGATCAAGAACCGGAAAATGTAGTGGTAGAAGTTAATTTTCTTTCAACTTTTGATACGAAAATAGAAGATCGCTATTTACCAGACCCATTACCAAGATATATTTGGGATTCTGGCCTGCACTTTGAGTATCCTGATGCTGTTAGAGGTATTTATTTAACAGGACATTCAGCTGGTAATTCTAGATTTGAAGATTTAATTTCGTTCATTAATGAAACAGAATTAAATGCAATGGTTATAGATATTAAGGATGACTGGGGTAATATCACTTATAAGCATGATGAAGACTCACCATTTTATGATATTTCAAGAAATTATATCAAAGACGCACGTGCCATGCTTGAAAGATTAGAAGAAGAACAAATTTATCCGATTGCTAGAATTGTAGTTTTTAAAGATACTGAATTAGCTATGAAGCATCCTGAATGGTCATTTTTAGATCACGGTAAAGTGTGGAAAAACGGCAGAGAAGAAGCTTTTGTTAATCCTTTTATAGAAGATGTTTGGAAATATAACGTTGAAATTGCGAAGGAAGCCGCTAAGTTAGGCTTCCAAGAAATTCAATTTGATTATGTTCGTTTTCCTGAAGGTTTTGAAACAAGAGATGAAATTTTAGAATATGGGTTAGGTAATTATGACTCTGAAGATTACGATGAAGTTCTGCAACGTGTGGATGCAGTAACAGACTTCGTAGCTTATGCAAAAAAAGAATTAGAACCATATGGGGTAGATGTAGCAGTTGATATCTTTGGATACTCAGCAACAATTAAAGAAGCGCCTGGAATTGGGCAAAACTTTTCTAGAATTTCTGAAAATGTTGATGTTATTTCTTCAATGATTTATCCAAGCCATTGGGGGCCACATTATTTTGGAATACCTATGCCTGATAAAGAACCGTACCGTTTAGTAGATGAATATTCTAAGGCAGAGAATGAAGTGTTAGCTAAATTAAGCGAACCTCCAGTTAGCCGTCCGTGGATTCAAGATTTTAGCGCTACTTGGTTATATCCACGTGGTCAAGCATTTCTATACGGTGTGAATGAAGTGCAAGCACAAATTAATGCATTATATGACAATGGAATCCATGAATATTTGTTATGGGATCCGAGTAATAAATATACTCGCGGTGTAGATTTTGATCCGCGACAATAATTTTTCGAACTCCTAGGCAAATGCCTGGGAGTTTTTTAAATCGCGCATAAATTCCAAAAAGCGCGCATAAACGAATTTTTTCGCGCATAAACAGAAAAAAGCGCTCATAAATAAAAAAATTCGCGCATAAATGTGTGAATTCCGCGCATAAAAGGTTTGGAAGTGAAGAGAGTTTCTCTTTTTACAAATTTAGAAGATACTTAAGAATTATTGAGCGTGTTTATGGATTTATAAGAGTTTTAAATCTGAAGGATATATAATCGCACTTAATCAATGATAATCCGTGTACATCGTGTCATAGTGAATTTAACGACATAAAGGTTCTTCGTTATAATTAAATATGTCTGATAAAAATCACCGACTCTAAACATGCTAATGGTGAAGAAAAGATAACGAAGGAGTAGATCCATGAATTGGTATGAAAAATTGAATCAATATTTTCCCGTTGAAGAGATGAAATCAAAAGAGCATATGGAATTGTTATTAAAAGAAAAAGGCGATGTCTATCACAAAGATGAAGGTAAGTACCACGTTTTAATGTACGCCGAATTTGATTCATTTATATTTATAGATTACGTCTATGTGTCACCAAAATCTCGTGGTAAAGGGATTGGGCACCAAATTATGGAGAAATTAAAGAAGAAAGGGAAACCGATTATTTTAGAGGTTGAACCTGTCGATTATGAGGATAGTGACACTGAGAAACGATTACGTTTTTATCAAAGAGAAGAATTCAAACACGCACATTGGATTGGGTATTCGAGAAGATCATTAGCGACTAAAGAAGTGAATGATATGGAAATATTGTTTTGGTCACCTGAGGAAGAATCTGAAGAAGCTATTTATGAGAAAATGAAAAAAATGTACGAGGATATTCATACGTATAAAGATGAAGAAATTTACGGAGAATCGTATCAACCAGTAAGTGAAGTATTAACAATTGATAAAAGCCGAGATGAAGATATTTTTAAACAATTAAAATAATCATTAGAGGCTGCCCTTAAAATAAGGCAGCCTCTTAGTTATGAATTGAATAAGTTTTTTAAAACAAATTATTACAAAGCGAATAAAAATATTATAAAAAAATATGTTTATTTGTCCGAAAGTAGGGTAAAACATAGATAAGATGTTTTAGCAAAAAAATGAAATTTGAACATTTTGTGAACACTTTAAATAAGTACTGATATCCCCTATTCATGAACAGCATATTATAGTATAATTTATTAAGGATAGCAAATTATATTTATTTTAAAGTAAGAACAGTTTTTATTGCTGTTAATGGATAAACAATCCTTTTAAGGAGGATGAATAGCATGGTTACTTTATTTACATCACCTAGCTGTACTTCTTGTCGTAAAGCAAAAGCATGGTTAGAGGAAAATGACATTCCTTACAGAGAAAGAAATATATTCTCTGAGTCACTAACAGAAGAAGAAATTAAACAAATTTTGCGTATGACAGAAGATGGGACAGATGAGATTATTTCAACACGTTCTAAAGTATTTCAATCTTTAGATACTAGTTTAGATCAAATGCCACTTAAAGATTTAATTAATCTCATTCAACAAAATCCTGGTTTGTTAAGACGCCCAATCATCATAGATGAGAAGCGACTACAAGTTGGTTACAACGAAGATGAAATTCGCAGATTCTTACCAAGAAAAGTACGTACCTTCCAATTAAGAGAAGCGCAACGTCTTGTGAACTAATAAAAAGTCGAGTCAACTTAAGTTGATTCGACTTTTTTAATACAAGCGTTTAACTGTTTTTATAGCTCGCGTTTTTATTTATTGAATACCCTAAAGAACAAACGATTACAATAAACAGTAAAGGAAGTATTATTTTTTCATAAGGAATAAGGAGTAAATATGTTTCAATTCTTTCTTCTTTTAAAATTAAGTCAGCACTAGTGTAGGCTAATAAAGCAGCTCCTGCATAAACAATTAGTGGATAGCGGTTCATTAAGCGAAGTATAATTTTACTACCGAAAATAATAATTGGGACGGAAATCATTAAACCCGTAATAATTAAATAAATATTTTCGTCGGAGACTGCTGCAATAGCTAGTACATTATCAAAGCCCATAACAACATCTGCAATAACAATGGTTTTTACTGCCCCAATTAATGTGGTAGAGGACTCAATATTTGGATCATCATTTCCGTCGGTCAAAAGCTTTAAAGCGATATATAATAAGAATAAACCTCCAATTAATTGAACATATGGGATGGTTAATAAATAAATCGCGACTGCTGCTAAACAAACTCGAACGATAATGGCTAATGTTGTTCCGATGACAATGGCCTTATTTTGCCCTTTCTGTGGTAAATTCCGACTCGCCATAGCAATAACTACAGCATTATCACCACCCAAAATCAAATCTAAACCTATGATGATAAGTACAGCTTTAAAAATATCCCAGTTAATATCGATGAATAATAATTCCATTATAAACCTCCATAAATAGTAGTGACAAAACAGTGTTTATGAGTTAAAATAATTCATTAAATATAAAAAATATTTAAGGTTGTCCATTAAATAAATGGATAACATTCACATAAAGGTGAAAGGGCAAATATGGAATTCAATAAAAATAGGTGAAAATATTTTCATTTCATGGCTATCTATCATAAAATATGATTAAGAACACTTTTATATGATTTAGTTATATAAAAAATGGGTAAATAGTTCATAAGTATAATGGAGATATTGTCCTTCCCAATATCATCAAATGAAGGGAGAGGAATTAAGATGGAAATAGAACGCATTAATGAGAACACATTAAAATTTTACATTTCTTACCGTGACATCGAAGACCGTGGTTTTAATAAAGAAGATATTTGGTACAACAGAGAAAAAGGTGAACAACTTTTTTGGGAAATGATGGATGAAGTCAATGACCAAGAAGATTTTAATATTGATGGACCTTTATGGATCCAAGTTCAAGCGCTAGATAAAGGATTAGAAATCGTAGTGACTAAAGCGCAAATTTCAAAAAGTGGCGAGAAATTAGAGTTCACGCATGACGATTTTCAAAATCAAATGAACATTGATGAAAAGATTGAATCCATTATAGACCAAAACTTCCCAAAACAGAGAAAACCGAAGAAAAAATACCAACCTAAAATAAAAGTAAGTAAAAATGAGGTAAATGATTTAGATGATTTAACAATTATGGTCGAGTTTGAGGACTTTGAACACTTGATACAACTAAGCCATGCAGTAAAGGATACACGATTTATCGAAGATCGGATGTATTCATTTAATAACACTTATTATTTATATGTCACATTTCCTAATGATTACTTAAGCGAAGATGAGCAGGAAGATTATATTAGTCGCATCCTAGAATTTGGAGAAGAATCTAACATGACCGTTCATTATTTAGATGAATACGGTAAAGTTATATTACAAAATCATGCTCTTAAACAGTTAAGAAAAAGTTTTAATATTTAACACTGATTACAGCTGTAATCAGTGATTTTTTTTATTCGCACTTAGAAGGAATTCATGAAATATTATAAATTTTGTCACATTCATGGAATTATTGTCCGATTTTCATTACAATATATATAGCAATCAATTGTTTTTAATATGCTACTAATAAGAGGAAGGAATACGTAAGTAGATGCTGAAATGGATCCAAGTTTTATTATTTGCAATTTTTGTTTCTGTAGCATTTTATTTATCGTTTAATCTGTGGGAAGGCCAACTCATTGCGGCGTTCTCTATTTTTGTTACATTTAGTGCGATATTAATTGTTTTTACAATCTTTATCGAAAACAGAGACCCATCAGATACATTGAATTGGATTTTAGTATTCGCACTCTTCCCTGTTTTAGGATTCTTTTTCTACATTATGTTTGGAAGAAACCATTATAAGAAAAAGCGCTATAAACAGAAGCAAGAAAAAGATAAAGAAGTTTATGAACAGATAGAAGAAAATAAATATATGAATGAAAGAGGCCTTGAGCAGATGGGGGATCATCAAAAAATGTTATTCCGTCTAGCTCATGAATTAGGGGAATTTCCTATTTCATTTAACACAGAAACTCAAGTATTAACGAATGGTGCAGAAAAGTTTCCGAAATTACTTGAAGCAATTCAAAGTGCCGAACATCATATCCATTTACAATATTACATTGTACGAAATGATGACATTGGCACGAAAATTAAAGATTTATTAATTAAAAAAGCAAAAGAAGGGGTTGAAGTTAGATTTTTATACGATGCGGTTGGAAGTTGGAAATTATCAAACAGCTATATCGATGATTTGCTCGAAGCTGGAGTTAAAATAAAAGATTTTGCTCCAATTAGCCTTCCATTCTTCGGGAATCGAATTAACTTTAGAAACCATAGAAAAATTGTCGTCATTGACGGAAAAGTAGGTTTTGTTGGTGGGCTTAATATTGGTGATGAGTATCTAGGGAAAGACAAATACTACGGCAATTGGCGGGATACCCATCTCTTAGTTAGAGGGGAAGCGGTAAGAAACTTACAAATGATTTTTCTTCAAGATTGGAAATACGAAACGGGTGAAGAACTAAGTGAATCAGTATATTTATCACCTGAATTAGTTGAAAATGGGCAACTCGGTGGTGTACAAATGGTTGCTGGAGGCCCAGATAATCAATGGGAAACAATTAAAAAATTGTATTTTGCAATGATTACATCGGCAAAAAAATCAATTTGGATTGCATCACCTTATTTTATTCCAGATGAAGATATATTAACAGCGATGAAAGTAGCTAGCCTCAGTGGGGTTGATGTACGCCTGCTCGTTCCGAAACGTCCAGATAAACGTATTGTCTTTTACGCATCTAGATCTTATTTTCCAGAGTTAATGGATGCTGGAATAAAAATTTATGAGTATAAAGAAGGCTTCATGCATAGTAAAATTGTCATCGTTGACTCTGAACTAGCTTCCATTGGTACATCTAATATGGATATGAGAAGTTTCCACCTCAATTTTGAAGTGAATGCATTCTTATTTAGAACAAAAAGTACAGCTAAATTAGTAGAAGATTATCAAAATGACGTTAGCATTTCAGATGAGATTGATCCTGATGAATTTATGAATCGATCAATCTTCATAAGAGTCATGGAGTCATTGTTCCGATTACTATCGCCGATGTTATAAATAATTTAACTTTGTACTAAGGAGTTGATGTTATTTGTTAACGGCAATAGACGAAAAAGGAAACAAGGTTCTGGCGTATAATAAATCTGAAGATGAGTTGAAACATATACGCCAATCCATTCTTTTTTGCCCAGATTGTCAAGAACGTGTTATTTTGAAAGCTGGGCAAATCATCACCCCTCATTTTGCTCATAAATCAAATTCAACTTGCACTACACAACAAGGAGAAGGAGAAGAACATAATCGCGGTAAATTGGATTTATTCAATTGGTTCAATGAGCAAGGTTATCCAACCTGGTTAGAGTATTACCTCCCATCAATTAAACAACGTGTCGATCTTCTCGTTAAGCTAAAAAGGAATTACATTGCAGTTGAATATCAATGCGCACCAATTTCCAATGAAGAATTAATGAACCGTACAAAAGGGTTATATTCAAAAGGAGTGGTCCCAATATGGATCTTTGGGAGGAATTATTTAAAACTTGTAAAGAAAAATGCAATTAGGCTTAATACAACATTAAGATCTGCAACTAATTATTTTGACAAAAGTAGAAGGTCCAAACTTTTATTCTATAACTCAACTTCGAGAAAAATGACCGTTGTTTCGGACCTTTATTCCGTAAAAAACACCGCTTACTGTGCCGTTAAGACAAAACCACTAAAATTCACATCATGGCAGGAGTTGTTTCATTCAAATGAACTAGATTCATTCATCCTTTATCAACATTGGTTAAATGAAAAAAGAAGCTTTCGAACAGGTCAAAGAATTTATCAAACAGCAGTAGATCGAAGGTTTATGCTCGAGTTGTATGAACATCATCTACATCCACAATATTTATCTTCATCTATTCACTTACCTATTAAAAACTCACATCAATTTTTATTACCACATTATATTTGGCAAACAAAAATAGTTCTACAAATTCATCCATTAAGAATTGGTAGCAAGTTCAGATGGATTGATATTTGGAATAAAATTAAAAATGACTTCAAAAGATATGTACTAGTTTGTTATCCGACGCCGAACAACCACCCTGTCTATCAATATTTAGTTTTGCTCGAGAATTTAGGTTATTTAAGACGTTTAAACGGGCTGACATTTGTGAAAGTTAAACATTTTACTTTTCCTAAAACAATCGAACAAGCTGTAAAATTAGATGAAGCCTATCTGAGGACGGTTTTATTACCTCCACATACCTCAATTAAATAAGTGTAACTCTTTTACAGAATGAAAGTTTTTATATAAAATAAAGAATAATAAGAAATTTAATTATATTAGGAGGTTACATTGTGGCTGAAAAAGGAACTGCATTAAAAACACGTGATCAAGTACCAGAAGAACTAGTATGGGATTTAGAGGCTATTTTTCCTACTGATGAAGATTGGGAGAAAGAGTTTAGTGCGTTAAACGATGAATATGCAAAAATAGTTCAGTATAAAGGGAAAATTACAGAATCACCTGAAAACCTGTTAAAAGTTTTACAACTGGAAGACGAAATAACGATACGAATAGAAAAATTATTCGTTTATGCTCATATGCGTTCAGATCAAGATACAGCAAATAATAAATACCAAGATCAAAATGCTAGAGCTTATAGTTTGGCAACGAAGGCGATGAGTGCATTTAGCTTTATAACTCCTGAGATTCTTTCTATGACAGATGAGAAAATACAGGCATTCATTGAACAAAATGATGAATTAAAACATTATGAAAAAACATTAAAAGATATTATGAAATCACGTCCACACGTATTAAGTGATCGTGAAGAAGCATTACTTGCGCAAGTCTCAGAAGTGACAGCAGCTCCATCGAACGCTTTTGGTATGTTAAGTAACGCTGATATGGAATTTCCAACAATAAAAGATGAAGATGGAAATGAAGTTCAACTTTCACACGGCCGTTACCGTGATTTCCTAGACTCTAAGGACCGCCGTGTGCGTGAAGATGCATTCAAGGCGATGCATAATACGTTTGGAAATTTTAAAAATACATTTGCAGCGACATTAAGTGGTCAAATTAAAAAAGATAATTTTTATGCAAGTGCAAAAAATTATAAGTCAGCTCGTGAGGCAGCACTTGATCGTAATAACATCCCTGAAAAGGTATATGATAATCTAGTTGAAGTTATAAACGAACATTTACCTTTATTACAACGCTATATGGGACTTAAGAAAAGAGTCCTTGGCGTTGATGAGCTTCACATGTATGATATTTATACCCCATTAGTCGATGAGAAAATTGAAGTGACAATTGATGAAGCGAAAGAGTATGTATTAAAGGGATTAGCACCATTAGGTGAAGAATATACAAACATTTTAAAACAAGCTTATGATGAGCGTTGGATTGACTGGGTTGAGAATAAAGGTAAAAGAAGTGGAGCCTATTCTTCTGGCAGCTACTTAACAAATCCATATATTTTAATGAACTGGCAAGATAATATTGACAACTTATTTACGTTAGCTCATGAGTTAGGACATTCTTTACACAGTTACTATACGCGAAAAAACCAAAAACCACGTTATGGAGATTATTCGATTTTCGTAGCTGAGGTTGCATCGACTGCAAACGAAGCATTATTAAGTGACTATTTACTAAAAACATTAGATGATAAGCAAAAGAAACTTTACTTATTAAATAACTTCTTAGAAGGTTTCCGTGGAACTGTATTTCGTCAAACAATGTTTGCTGAATTTGAGCATGAAATTCATCTGCGTGACCAACAAGGTGAAGCATTGACAGCAGATAAATTAACTTCAATTTATTACGACTTAAACAAAAAATACTTCGGTGACAATGTCGTCGTTGATGAAGAAATCGGTTTAGAATGGGCACGTATTCCACATTTCTATATGGGATATTACGTCTATCAATATGCGACAGGTTATTCCGCGGCAACTACTCTAGCTCAGAAAATATTAGATGAGGGCGAAGTAGCTGTTGAGCGTTATAAAGATTACTTGAAAGCTGGAAGCAGTGCTGATCCAATTGATGTTCTGAAAAAAGCAGGCGTTGACATGACATCAAAAGACCCGATTGTAGCTGCATTAAAAGTTTTTGAAGAAAAACTAGATGAATTTGAAGCATTATTAAATAGTTAAACGTTAACTGTTATTAAAGTAGTTCATTTGTTGTAGTTAAATACTTCAAATTGAACTACTTTTTTTGTAGATGATTATTTGTAATTGAGAGGATGAGTGAAATGGGTTCCAGAATTATGCATCTAATTATTGCAAATAAAGTTGCAGAGCATCTTTCTATCAATGATCGTACATCATTTTTAATTGGGGGGATTGCCCCTGATGCAGCTTCTCCGAAAAGTTTGTCACATTACTTTTCAGGGGATGCGGAAGATTACACAAGGTGTATTGATTTTAATAAATTTCTCAGTAACTATAGATCACAAAAAGATAAAAGCTATATATTAGGTTATTATACCCATTTGATTGCAGATGATATATGGCTTACAGGCTTTTATTTACCATGGTTGAAAAATAGAATAGAAGCTAGTAAGGATGTTTATCAACAATATCATCATGATTTTCATTTACTGAATGGAAAGCTACTAGAACATTACCAGTTTAAGAAAAAGCTGATGAGGGATTTGAATCAGGTTTCGGCTATTCCTGATCTTAAGGAAGTTAAAGCTAAGGAAGTAGAGGCGTTCATTCCTTACGTATTAGGTGATATGGAATACAGTAAGGATGAGTTATATGATCCACTTAAAGTTTTTACATTTGAACAAATTGTAGGTTATATCGAAACATCAGTTGAAAGAGGCTTATATAATTTAAACTCTATTATATAAAATAAAAACTCCTACATCGGACTTCATTTAATCCGTCTGTAGGAGTTTTTCTGAAAAATGGTATATATAAAAATGTACAACACAATAAATAAGAAAGGTAACGTAATATAACGTGGCACTAAGTTCATCATCCCGAGTAAATTAAATAAAAATGCACCGGAAATTAAAAGCAGCCATAATAATATCGTCACTTATCTCGCCCCCTAATAAATATATATGGGGGTTAACATTATCCTATGTTAATAATAATACCTAGTCAGTGTATTCCCAGAAGCTCCCTTGCTCTACTGGGACAGTTCTAACTTTTTGTGAAAGTAATAACTTTTTTAGTTCTTTTTCTGCTTTATTTAAAGACCAATCATAAACGACAGCCACGTCTTTGGTTGATACAAATGTGAAATGAGATAAAAATTCCTCTAAGCTAGGTTTTAAGCATAAACTGACTTTTCTATTCATCACTTCATATAGAGCTTTTACATACACATCATAATCATGAATTCCTGATACTTTAAGTCCATCATCTTCATCTTCTTTATTAAAGAAGACAACTGCTGGTGTGTTATTAATCTCCATTTCATAAGCTAAGTTTAAATCCCCTTGTAAGGCCCTTTTAGCTACATTAGAATCTATATCTCGTAGAAACTCATCTACATCCATTTTTACTTCTTTAGCAATTTTTATTAAAATGTCTATGTCAGAAATATTTTGTTTGCCTAGAAATAAATATTCTTGCAGTTTTCTTACAAATTTTGCTCCTTTACGCTGTCCTTGTAGTTCTGCAGCTTTAATTGCTAGCGTTGCATCCCATGGTGAAGATACGATATCTTCAACCCAAACATCTTCTTGAGGGAACTTATTATTGCTAAGAGACGTTTTTTCCCATATATTTTTTACCTTCTTAGTCTTGGAAGGTAATTTCTTATTAATTGAATACAAATTTCCAGAAGTTACTGGTCGTAGTTTGAAATAGCATCCATATTCAACAATTAACTTTTTAAAATAAGGTTCTAAAGACCAGCTGTTAGGACAAAGAGGATCAATAAAAACATAGATTTCTACAGGCTTATTAATCAAGTTATTGAAATCACTTTTCAATTGAACACTCGATGTCAGATTGTGCCAAGCTGGAGAAGTTTTATTTCTCACATCGATTCCCCTTTCCCGCAAATTATTCTTCAGGTGTATTCATCATATGGTTTGCGGTCATCGATAGTCTTTCATATATTGAAGATTTATAAGGTTCTTCAATTTCAGCCTCTTCTAAAGCACCAGCCATACATTCCAACCAAGCATCTCGGCGTGTAGGTGTAATTGGAAAAGGTAGATGTCTTGCACGCATTCTGGGATGGCCATGTTCTTGAATATATAATGGTGGGCCACCAAAGAACTGTGTCAAAAATTGCTTCTGTTTTCGAGCTATTTCTGTTAAATCATCTGGAAAGATTGGGATTAGATCTGGATGTTTACCTACTCTTTTATAAAATGCATCAACTAAACGGCTGACGGTTTCTGCACCACCAATTGCTTCGTAAATATTAGCTTTTTGATATGCCATGGGTTAACACCCTTTCTCTCTACCATTTTTAAAATACACTTGTTATAACTTATTGATAATACTTCCATTATTTTAGCAACGAGAAGCATGTGTAGCAAATGTTTTGATTAGGTCATAATGATTCAAAAAAACGCTGAACCTTATTTTTAGCTGCTCTTCGTGTAATTTGTTCTTTGTGTAATAGCGAATGAAAGAGCTTTTCTCCTTCTGAAAAATCGTTTACTTCAAGTTCTAATTCAAAATCTTCTTGATTATTGTATTCACTATGGTCAAGGACATACGTCACACCATTTTTTTTAGCTTGTAATCGATGTGTTGTAAGACGCCCTTTATATTGTAATGAATTTGGATCAATTTCAAAATGTTGTAATCTTGATTTCAGGTGATCTTTAACAATGATATGATTGTTTATCCAATTATTAAATTCAGTTTCTGTTAAAATAGAATGAGTTTCTAATAACCCTTTTTCATGAGGCTCCTTGAGTGTCGCTATATAGTTATTTTGTTTTTTTCGAATCCTAAGTGCCAAGCCTTTTTCTTTTAGTTGAAAGTCATTTGTTTCAAAATAATAGTTTGTTTGTGTAATTGGTGTTTGATCTTGAAACCAGTAATTTTTAAGCCTGTCATATTCGTCTAATGTTAATAAGTTTTTAAACTCGATTTCTATTTCTTGCATCCCATTCACCTCATATTCCTCTATAATTATGAGTGAAAATGGTTTTGCATTCAAAGATTATGGCTCTGATTAAATTGTGTTACAATAGATTTGTGTGTTTAGCCAACAAGAAAGTGAGGAGACCGGCTATGAAATGGGATATATTTTTAGCTCCATACGCACAAGCTGTCGATGAATTAAAAATAAAATTAAAAGGTATGAGAAAACAGTTTGATTATGAATCAAGACATTCTCCGATAGAGTTTGTAACGGGTCGTGTGAAGCCAATCTCAAGCATTATTGGAAAAGCAAAACGAAGGCAAATTCCACTTTCTAAAATAGAGGAGGAAGTACAAGATATTGCTGGCCTTCGGGTAGTCTGTCCGTTTGTGGAAGATATTTATGAAGTCGTTCAAATGTTAAGGGATAGAAAAGATTTCACTATTATTGAAGAAAAGGACTACATAGAAAAAAATAAAGAAAGCGGTTATCGGTCATATCACGTCATTATTCTTTATCCGGTAGAGACGATATATGGGGAGAAACAACTGCTAGCTGAGATTCAAATCCGAACGTTGGCAATGAATTTTTGGGCAATCAATGAGCATTCGCTTAATTATAAATATTCTGGTCAAATACCGAAAGATATAAAAGATCGACTGAAAAGTGCAGCAGAAGCGGCATTTCGTTTAGATGAAGAGATGTCTAAAATTAGACAAGAAGTTAGAGAGGCACAAGAAGTATTTTTAAGAAAAAAAGAATAAATCAAGGGAGAATTTGTGATGAAGTTCTACGTCCAATGTCGTGGTGACAAAACATCAAAAGAAATTAAATCAAAATTTAAAAGTTACTTAACGCAATTTAATATGGAATATAACGAAGAAGAACCTGATCTTGTCATTTCAGTAGGTGGAGATGGTACGTTATTAGAAGCATTCCATCGCTATGTCCATCGCCTTGAAAAAACAGCATTTATTGGCGTGCATACTGGTCACTTAGGCTTTTACGCCGATTGGGTACCAAGCGAGCTTGAGAAATTAATTATAGAAATTGCTCGTACACCGTTTCAAGTTGTTGAATACCCATTACTCGAAATCATTATTCGTCCAAAAGATTATGAGCAAGAACATCGTTATCTAGCTTTAAATGAATCAAGTGTAAAAACGCCAGAAGGCTCTGTCGTCTTAGATGTTGAAATTAAGGGTGAGCATTTTGAAACATTTCGTGGAGATGGATTATGCATTTCGACACCATCAGGTTCAACTGCATATAACAAAGCTCTGGGTGGAGCAATTATTCATCCGTCCTTAGAAGCTTTTCAAATTACTGAGATGGCTTCGATCAATAATCGAGTGTTCCGTACGGTAGGATCACCATTAATATTACCAAAGCATCATACAGCGGTCCTTAAACCAAGAAATGATCGAACGTTTTTAATAACAATTGATCACCTAACGATGTCATTTAATCAGGTGAATAGTATTCAATGTCGAGTAGCAAAAGAAAGAGTTCGTTTTGCTCGATTTAGACCATTTCCGTTCTGGAAACGGGTGCATGATTCATTTATCTCGGATTCGCGTTCTGAATTAAAATAAGGGTGAAAACAATCAAATGGAAATGACTTGGACTATTCTAAGTAAGTATAATAATTGGCTTGTACTTAACTATTTAGTTGAAGTACGAGCTTTTTCAGATCGTTTATTAAAAGATGTTAAACGAAATGGAAAAATATTAGTTAACGGAGAAAATGTTACAGTTAGAAAAAGGTTATTTACGGGAGATCGATTGACGGTTATTTTTGGTAAAGAAGTGCGAGGTAAGGGGTTAAAGTCCATTGAAATGCCCTTAAACATTGTTTATGAGGATGAACATTTTATAGTTCTCAATAAACCACGCGGTCTTGCGATTATGAATGATGGTAAAAAACCGACATTAGTGGATGGGGTACTACATTATTTTGAAAGTAAAAATATCCCTTATACAGTTCATGTTGTCACCCGTCTTGACAGAGACACATCTGGATTAGTATTAATTGCAAAACATCGGTATGCTCATCACTTATTACTACCAGAAAATATAACTCGTGAGTATTTGGCGCTCGTTGAAGGAATATTGAAAAAGAAATCAGGCATGATCAATCTGCCAATTGGAAGAAGTCCATCTTCTATTATTGAAAGAATGGTCACAGAAAATGGAAAGCGAGCAGTCACACATTATGAAGTTACTCAAGAATATGTGGACTGCTCGCTGCTTAAATTAAATTTAGAAACTGGTAGAACCCATCAAATTAGGGTTCATTTATCATTTATAGGTCATCCTTTAATCGGTGATGATTTGTATGGTGGTGATACATCAAAATTAAACGGACAAGCATTGCATTGTCATAAATTGACCTTCATCCACCCGTTTTTGAAAAGAAAAATGATTTTTATTGCTCAGTTTCCTTAAGAATTAAAACTAATCAATCCATAATGATATCGACTTTGACACCATTATCTTGTAAAAGGTTTTTAAGTCTTGAGTACTTCCTGCTCTCTCTAGACTGATTAATTTTTACTTCTGATGTAAACCCATCATTGAAAACAATTTCAACGTTGAAAACACTCTCTGCTTGTTCGCCGGATACACTAGATAATGTTGCGGATTCGGCATCGCTCCATTGATAGACTGTTTTGTCCAACGGGGTTTTAATGGTTATGTCGTTTTCAGAATAAATGGTGTAGTTCGTAAATCCAGAATATACAAGTACGAGCGATGTTATTAATAATAAAATAGCTATGCCCTTTATTAATTTTCTTTCAAATAACATCCCCGCGCAACCGAGACAAAATACGACGGTAGCAATGCCTATTAATATATTCGAAATAAATGGTGTTGAAATTAAAAAGTTATCACCATATTCGAATAATACGAAATGGACAATGTTAGGTCCTAATAAAGCCAATATGATACCGATAAGAAATCCAAGAGTAAGTAAAACGATCCAAAATACAGTACTGCGATCCTCTTCTGCCATAAATATTCCTCCCTTTGCTATTATATATCTTAGTACGGATTAAAGGATATAGTAGTTTCAATTTATATGAATATTTATTCCTCTGATTCAAACATATACGACTTTTGCCGTGAACGTATGTTCAGGATTAAGCCAATGGCAGCCATATACACTAAGAGTGATGTCCCGCCATAGCTCAGGAATGGTAACGGTAGACCTGTTAACGGCAGTAGTTGAATCGACATACCGATGTTTTGAAAGATTTGATAAGAGAACATCCCAACAATTCCAACGCATAAGTACGTACCAAAAGGTTCTCTACACTCAAGTGCAATTTGGATAATTCGATAAATGAGTAAGAAATAAAGAATGATCACAACACTTGATCCAATGAATCCGAATTGTTCAGCAATGGCAGTAAAAATCATATCGGTATGTCTTTCAGGAATATAAACTTGATAATCCATGATACCTTTACCAAGTAATTGCCCCGAACCAATCGCAAGCATTGATTTAATTACTTGCATCGCTGAAGTATCTTGATATAAATGTGGTTGTTGCCATGCTTGAATACGGTCAGCAACATGGCCAAATTTTGTTTCTTCTTTTAGGTAATCAATAAAATCGTCAGGTGATGCGAGATAAAGAATGATAACGACAGTAATACAAACAAAGACGATACTGAATAACGTAATTAAAACACGCCAACGAATACCTGAAATTAAGATAACGAAAGCCGTGATTGACGCAATGACTAAAGCAGAACCTAAATCAGGTTGGACAGCAATCAAAACGAGAGGTGGAAAAGATAAGGCTATAATTTTACCTAAAAGAATAAGGTCGTATTTAAGGTCCTTCTTTGTCCATCTTTCGTTGTGTGAAGCGACAACATGTGCTAATGTAACAGCTAGGAAAACTTTCATAAATTCTGAAGGCTGGATGGTTTGATTACCTAAAGACGGGGGTAATAAATACCATCTTGTAGCACCATTGTTCTCCCATGCCCAAGGTAAGAAAAATAATCCAGCAAGCATACCTACCCCAAGAATATACAATGGCCATGCTAGTTTTCGATATCGATCAAAGTCGATGATCATGATAGTTGCAATCGCAATACATCCAACAATGAACCATATACCTTGTTTCATATAGACGTTTTTATTATATGATGGTAAAAAATCATTGAGCGTATATAATGTAAAGCAGCTTATGATAACGAGTAAAGTGATAATTAATATGAGAAATGTATCTAAACGTTGCTTATTTATATTTTTATCCATGAATAGTCCCCTTAATTAAAACTTCATGCACTATATAATATAATACGTCAATTTACCTCATTTTTAAATAGTTTATGTATGATGGAAGATAGGTAAATATTAATAATAGAGACTGGAGGAGGGAAGGGCATGAATTATCAAGATATGACACTAGATGAACAAGTTGCTATGTTTGAAGAGATTCTCAGTAAACAAACGATTGAAACGTTTCGAAATGATTTTTTATATTTACACCCATATGAACAATCATCTGTTTTTAAAAATTTGACTGAATCTAGTCGCCTTAAGGTTTATACTTATTTATCACCTGAAGAAATGGCCGAGATTATTGAGTATTTTGACATAGACGATGTGGGATTTGTCCTAAAAGAAATGAATCCAACTTTTGCAGCACAAATCTTAGAAAACATGTCCTCTGATGATGCAGTTGATATATTGAATACATTTACAACAGAAGAAGTCGCAAGTTATTTAGCTTTAATTAATAAGGAAGAGGCTAACGATATACGTAGTCTTATTCATTATGAAGAAAAAACAGCCGGAAGTATCATGACAACAGAGTTCGTCGCCATAAATAAAGATATGAAGATTAAAGAGGCGATGGTTCATTTAAAAAAGAAAGCACCTGACGCTGAAAGTATTTACTATGTATACGTCATAGATGACTTGAAAAGATTAGTTGGTGTTATTACTTTAAGAATGTTAATCATAGCAGACGATGAAGCGGTTGTTGAGGAAGTCATGAGTGAAAATGTCATCTTTGCTTCTGCCAGTGATGATCAGGAGGAAATAGCAAAGCTCATGCGTGACTATGACTTTTTAGCCCTTCCAGTTGTCGATTTCAAACAACGAATACTCGGTATTATTACTGTTGATGATATTCTAGATGTTATGGATGAAGAAGCAAGTGATGACTATTCGAAATTAGCTGCGGTCATTGACATGGATCAAATGGATGGCAGTGCATTAGATGCGGCAAAGAAACGCTTGCCGTGGTTAATTGTTTTACTATTTCTCGGAATGATTACAGCAAGCTTAATTGGTACTTTTGAAGAAACGTTAGATTCGGTTCCAATTTTAGCTGTCTTTATCCCACTTATAGCTGGAATGGCTGGTAATACTGGAACACAGGCGCTTGCTGTAACTGTACGTGGGATTGCTACAGGTGATGCATCAAATGAAGGATTTTTCTCACGCTTAATAAGAGAAACTAAAACAGGAATGATCACTGGAATAACATGCGGAATTATTGTTTTTATCATAGTACTAACGTGGAGGCTTTTTTCTGGAGTAAATTTTCAAAGTGGAATGTATTTAGGTCTTATAGTAGGAATTGCGATTACGATAGCTCTTATTATTGCTACAATTGCAGGAGCTTTATTACCGTTATTTATGCATAAAATTAACATAGACCCAGCTGTTGCTAGTGGACCATTTATAACAACGATTAATGATATCATATCAGTTCTCATTTATTTTGGTTTGGCAACGACATTTATGGATTTATTAATATAAATGTCATTCCTTTCTAATCGAGTTTAGAACACGGTTAGGTGTTTGTGCATATAAATGTGTTAGATTGATTAGAAAGGAGTACGTCAAGATGGCGGATTATCGTACAAAACCACCAGTTTTATTTATTTCTCAAAGAAATGAGCCCAACTTACAATTAGTAGCTCAATCCGTTTACTATAGTCAAAGTGAACAAGGGAAAATGGATGAAGCTACACCGGCTGATGAATCCAATGATAAAAAAAGTAGTTTTCAAGCTCTGTCAATTGATGAAAAGTTAAATTATTTGGTGAGTTCATCAGATATTTTGCCAAAGCTGAAATGTAAAATTATTACGAATAAGACCTCTTACAATGGTGTCATAGAGTCGTATGATGACCCATATGTAGAAATCAAATTAACAAAAACATTAAAAAGAGTTCGTTTAATGAAAAATGATATTCAAGAAATTTTATTAATGGGTTTTTAAATGAAGAAAGGTGCCGGCAAAATTGCTGGCACCTTTTCATATAATTAATTAAGATAGTGCACGTATTGCTGGCAGGCAAGTAACGTGACAGAAGCACTTAAGATCAACATTGATACAAATTCCAGTTCCTCTTAGATTAGCTGTTTTTTGATTTGTTGGCTCTGCGAAGTTTTGGTGGGTATCTGCCGGGTCGCGTAATAATTCAAGTACAGCGCAGCAATCTTCATCAACACTTCTAACTCTAAAGTAGAAGCTTGCTAATGCTGTTCTATTTTGATCATCTTTAACCCCGAATCCTTTGAATGGATTACATTCGCAGTATAGTAATACTGGTACTGTATCTAAATTATTTGGTGCTGTAGTATCTCCTAGTAAATCCTGAATCGACTGTTCACAACCAACATCACACTCATCAACGATATCTCTTTGTGCAGCTACAATCTCACGAAGAATATCACATACACAGTTTTCAGAATGTTCTTTTCCGCGGCAAGACATAAACACATTCTCCTTTCTAAACTTTTGCCTTTATGCGTTCGTTAATAACGTATGCATTTATCACTGTTGAGTGTGGGCAGATGCAACAATTAGTTATAGAAAACTAATTAAAAATAAGGACAAATGACCATGCTGAAAAGATTTGGTTGAATATATTAATATCGAAACTTTGTCGAAAGGAGAGAAGTATATGTCTGAGCGTAAAAAAGAGATACATGTAAAAGATTTAGTGATAAAAGCAGAAAATGTTATCTTTGAGCCACAAAGAAGAGAGGTGGATCCTTTCTTGGGGCGTCGTCGTCATTTAGAAGAGGTGGATAGTAATCAAGAAGAACGTGAACAAGAACGACAAGAAAAAAAAGAGAACGACAACAATAGAGAGAATCGCATCCCCCCATTTTTTCGGTTATAAATTTTCTAAACTAGAACTCGTATTGAATATGCGAGTTCTTTTTTTATCTAAAGAAGGTGAGAAAAATTTTTAAGGCTTCTTTTTAGTAAACATCCATACAATCAAAATACTATTTTAATAATCATATAATAAAAAAGGATGTGATCATAATATGTTTAATAATATGAATAAGTGGATGAAAAATATAGAAGAAGTATTAATTAAAGTAGGTCAAAACCCGGAAAATAAATATGAAGAAGAAACAAAGACATTTGAAGAATGGGAGTCGAGATTACAAAATAATGAAAACACATTAGAAGATATGATGGGTAAGATTGAGGAATGGTTTGAATCATAATGATTAAAGGTAATGATAATTAAAGAGGTTTAGGAGGTGAACGAGAGGTGGGGTATATTGCACCAGTTCAAATGCATCGTTATACCCAATACCAACAAAGAAATATAGAAAAAGATTTAAAAGCGAAGATTCAACAATCACAGAAGGTATATCGTCCTGAATTAAAGAAGTTTAATAGTCAATTGGCTCGGAGACACTACTATTATAATCAAAAAAAAGTAAAAAGTGAGCAACAAGTAACAGGAAAAGGACTACACATTAACGAATGGTTATAGAAATAGATATCAAAGGAGTATTAAATAATGGGATTCAAACAGTTAAATGAGAGATGTTATGTATATGAAGCTTCAGTTAATATTGGTTATGTTCATCAACATAATCAAGGATTAATCATCGATACAGGAATTGATAAATCATCTGTTAGAAAAATCGTCCGTGAATTAGAAGAAAAACAATTACCAATTACTCATCTTTTTATTACTCATGCACATGCTGACCATTACGGTGGAGCTTATTATTTAAAAGAAAAATATAGTGTTAAAATCATTGCTCCACGTTTTGAAGCCGTTATACTACAAAATCCTATTTTGGAGCCTATTTATTTATTTTCAGGAAATGAGCCAATTGATGAGTTGCGTAATAAGTTTCTTGAAGGGCGCCCAGTTGAAGTAGATTTAATTGTTGATGAAGGTGAGATTTCAGTTGATAATTTTCAACTAAACCTTTTATCAACACCTGGACATAGCTATAATCAAATGGCTGTGGCTGTAGATGATATCTTATATGCGGCAGATAGTTATTTTGGAAAAGAAGAGTTAGCCAAACATAAAATTCCTTATATTACTAACGCTGAAATGGCCTTAAAAAGTTTACGAAAATTACTTAACACATCTTTTAAGGGGGCAGTCCCAGGGCATGGGTATTTTGAAAGTGATTATATTAGCACGATTAAAAAAAATATAGAATATCATGAGATGATCATTCATAAACTAGTTAGTGTAATAGATAAATTTCCTGATGGTCTCACACATGAACAAGCTGTTGTACAGATGTGTGAAGTAATGAATGTTGAAACAAAACAGCTATCACAATTTTTATTATTTAAAACCGCAATTACCGCATACATTACATTGTTAATTAAAGAAGAAAAAATTGAACACTACATTCAGCAAAATCGCTGGATGTTTAAAATAAAAAAGAGCAAGGGTTAAGGCATTATATATAACCCTTGCTCTTTAGTCCATTCTGCATACATTACTTCATTCAGTTGTAGCCCTTGATTTTTAATTACCTCATTAATCTCCTGCTTAGATAATTCAATTTCTTTAATGTTTTCTTCAATAAATTCACCATCAGAAATAACAGCGATAGGAAGGTAAATATTTTTCGGTACTGCACCAAAAAATTGATAGTTTGGAGTCTGATAAATATATTTTTTCATAACACTTATTGTTCCGTCAGTTTCTAGTATCGCATGTTCGACTTCCTGCACGGAAAAAACGTTTTTATTTCTTAATAAGTGCATCAATTGATTCATATCTAGTTTATTTTCTTTCATCACGTTTCTTTGTATTTGTCCACGTCTAATCACTATAGAAGGTTTCCCTTCTAGAATAGAGCGCGTCCGTCTAAACTTTTGAGTAACCCATTCTGTTAATAAAATTAATATCCCCCATAAAGTAATGGCATACAAAATCATAGCGATCCCAACTTCAGGGTCAAATAATGCATTCCCCACTAATTCACCTAAAATAAGAGCAGCAATAAAATCAAAAGCCGTGATTTGTGTGATTTGAGTTTTTCCTAATAACTTTGTAAGTATAAAAAGAGCTGTAAATCCTACTAATGTTTCTATAGTAATTCTTAAAAATTCCATTCGTCTCATCCTAAAATGATTTATCCTTCAATCATTATGAACAAATTTAAATTGAAAAATACAGGCAAATAAAAAAAGCTGACAAATGTCAGCTTAATTGTTTAATCATTGTTACATGTGGAATTCCAGCGTCCATAAATTCATCTGATATCGTTTTATATCCAAGCTTTTTATAAAATGTCTCGGCATAGCTTTGGGCATTTAGTTTGGATTTTTGATATCCGTGCTGTTTAATATACTCTTCCATCTGTAAGATTATCGACTTGCCAAATTGTTTACCACGATGTTCTTTTAAAACACAAATCCGTTCTAATTTTCCATAATCATCAATAAATCTTAAGCGGCTTGCAGCAATCGGTTTTTGATTTTCATCATAGCCGACAAAGTGTATAGCCGTTTCATCATGTTCATCCATTTCCAAATTCGCGGGTACATTTTGTTCGTCGATAAAAACTGTCTTTCTAATTTGGAAAGCTTCGTCCAGCTGTTCTTTTGTCATTACTTTAATGATGTCCAATTTTTACTCACCAAATTTAAATGTTTCATAGACTGTCCAAGAACCATTGTCAAGTTGGTATAATAATTGGAAACGGTCTATAACATCTTTAATATCAAATGTTAACATTCTTAAGCTACCGTATACATCTGAATGTTCATCATCAGATAAGTCTTGACTAATTGTAATATGCGGGACAAAACTATATTTTCTTTCTGCAGGAAAAACACCTTGATGTAATTGATCGTTTAAGTAGTCTAGTTGCTCATGTGGCACGACTTTTAAATAGACTGTATTTGTAACCGGGCTGAATGAACTCACTTTATTAATTTCAATTTCAAAAGGTTTCATGTTTTTCGCAAGTTTATTGAGTTCTTTAATCATTGCTTCGAGTTCTACCTCTGATGCTTCAAATCGCTCTTTTAATGTAATATGCGGTGGAATTTTTTCATATGAAGGGTCGTACCTCATCCGATATGAGTTTGCTATATCTTGAACTTTTTTTGATGGAAAAACGGCAATTCCGTAAGTCGTTTTTGACATTTAAAATCCCTCCTATATAATTCGTACTTTATTGTTCAAATAAAAAGTATAATGTTTATTATAACAAAGATTGATATAAAAAAACTAAGTTAAACTAATCATTATTGAATATTATTTTAAAAACGTTTGGTAAATCTTTTTGCCACTGTTTCCATGTATGCTCACCATCTAGTTCATAATAAATATAATCGTCTACTCTTTGTTTTAGTACTTCATTCAATTTACGGTTCGGTGTAAGAAAGTCCTCAAGTTCTCCTCTAATCGTTTTGACATTCGTTTCATTGTTTCCAATTGTATGGTAGATTGTTATCGTTTCTAAATGATTATTAGATTCTTGAACGGCTTTTAGAACATGTTCATCAACATAAGGTGACTGCATGACTACCTTACCAAAAGTATTCGTATAGTTAAGTGCTGTCATTAGTGAGACCGTACCTGCTAGAGAATCACCCATTAAAATACGAGTTGATCCAACATAATAACTTGGCAATATGTCATCTAATAATGGGACAACTTCAAATCTAAGAAATTTTATAAATGCATCATTTTTTTCACCCTTTGGATGATACTTGTCCCACCGGTCATAGCGGTCTTTGTAGTGGATACCGGCTAATATTGTATTAGTGATCTCCTTTTGATCATGAAGTTTATCACTTAGTGTTGCCGCTCGTCCTAATTGATAATAATCGTCACCATCTAGCATGATACAGATATGATACTTGTATAATTCTGAAAAATTTTCAGGTAAAAATAATTTGATTGTTAACGTTTCATGCAAATATTGACTGTTAATGTCTTTATTTATCATCTTACCCTTTCTGCCCATAAGAAAAACCTCCCGTAATCTTGTTATTAACTCTGTTTTTTTGTTTTGAAGTTTGTTTTGGATTGAAGTAGTAATCAAATCTGAAAAAATAGACTTTATATAAGTAAAGTTAAATCGATTTCGTGGTTGCTAAATATATATGTATTTTACCATATAGAAAAGGGAAATTTAATTTGTAGAATTGAAGTTTATGATAAGTGGGGAGAAAGGGAGTTTGACGTCAAATAGAAACGATAAGGTTAATAGAGCGTACATAATGTAGACCGAACCGAGTAACTTCAGTACATGGCACATATTGTTTTGAATCAACCCCGAGCAAATTTATACTCTTTTTTAATTATTTATATTGTGCTACAATATAATACGTTTCGTGAGGCGAATTAATTTTGGAGGAAACAAATTTATGGCTAATAAAGAAAACAATTTTCAAACAACAAATAAAATAACAGGTAAAAGAAAATGGTGGGCACTAGCTACCGTTCTTATGACGATGTTCTTTTCATCAATGAACCAAACAGTCGTGTCAACAGCAATACCTACAATCGTTAGTGATTTAAGTGGTTTCGAATATTATGCATGGCTATTTAGTGCATTTATGATCACATCTGCGGTCACGGTTCCGATATATGGAAAGCTATCCGATGTCTACGGTAGAAGGCCTTTTTATTTTTTTGGCTTAATTATGTTTGCTCTCGGTTCAGCATTAGCGGGCTTAGCGCAAAATATGATCTGGTTAATTGTAGCTCGTGCCATACAAGGTATCGGAGCTGGAGCTTTAATGACTATGCCGAACGCAACGGTCGGTGATATATTCAACCCGAAAGAACGTGGAAAATGGATGGGTGTTATGAGTCTTGTTTTCGGGGTATCAAGTATCATTGGACCAACGTTAGGTGGATTTATAACAGAACAACTAGGATGGCAATGGGTATTTTACGTTAACTTACCATTTGCATTTTTAGCAGCCATTGGTGTTTGGTTCGCTTTACCAAAAGTAAAAATTTCTGAACAAGTCAAAGTAGATTGGGTAGGCTCTCTACTTCTTATAATAGGTCTTGTCCCAATAATGATTGGGTTAACTTGGATAGGAGACCGTTATGGTTGGCTTGATTGGCAAGTTTTAACCTTGTTTGGGTTCGGTATAGCCGTAATTATTGGGTTTATTTTATATGAACGTGGCTTAAAAGATGCAATTATCGAAACAGCTTTTTTCAAAAATCGAACTTTCTCAATAGTAGTTTTACTATCATTGCTTTCTCAAATGGCAATGTTCGGGACAATTATGTTTTTACCACTTTATATTCAAGGTGTTGTCGGATTAAGTGTTCAAAATAGTGGTATTGTTATGACGCCTTTAATGTTAAGCTTCATTATTGGCGCAACTATAGCCGGCCAGCTAATGACTCGGACAGGAAAATATAAAGGCTTGGCGGTTATAAGTGCCGCAATCATGACTATCGGTTTGTTTATGTTTAATCAAATGGATATTAATACGTCCTCTTTAACAGTTGTGATTAATATGTCAACATTCGGCATTGGTGTTGGAGCGTTAATGCCAATTATGAACGTTTCTGTACAAAATGCTTTTCCATACAGACAAATGGGTACAGTTAATGCAAATCTACAATTTTCAAGATCTGTCGCCGGAGTTATCGCTGCACCAGTTTTCGGTTCGTTATTAAACGCTGGCTTTTTAAAAAAATATAGTGAGGTTGAGCCGAGCGGACTGACGCAACTTGATGAGCGAGTAAGAGAGGGGATTATGTCAATGGACCCTCAGCAGTTAATTACTAAAGAAGCTCAAGAAGGCGTAAAAAACATTTTTACACAGCTAGGTACAGAAGGAAGTCAATTATTTCAAGAATGGCTTGAAGCCATTAAGCTTTCTTTAGCTAACGGCATTAGCTCGTTGTTCTTAGTTGGTTTTGTATTTTCGATTTTAACCTTAATTTTCGTCTTTTTCTTACCAGAAGCAAAATTGCAAGATGATGAATATTATAATGATTAATCAGTATAAAGCCTATTTCTAAAAAAAAAGAAGTAGGCTTTTTTATTTTATAAATTTTATTATTTTCAAATATGTTAAAATACTTCCAAAGGGATGTTGGGAGGGAATGACATGAACGAATTAATCGATCAGAAGATTGATCAACTAAGAAAAGATAAAGCAAAGCTATTAAGCCAACTCGGTCAGTCAATTTATCATCAATACCGAGTAGGGAATATATATAGTGAAGAATTAAAAGAATTCGCAGATCAAATTCTAAAAATTGATAAAAAATTATATGAGATGATAGTAGAAGAACGTGAAGGAAATGCCCACTTTTTACGTTGTGAGTGTGGCAATCTATTAGAGCAGGATGATCGTTACTGTGGAAAATGCGGAAAAGAAGTGAACATAGATAACAATCATGTGACATCTCGATGTGCTAAATGCCAAGTTGAACTCGTCATGCATTCTAAATTTTGCCACGTTTGTGGAACTAGGCAGAACAATGAATAGGAGAGAGACACTTTGAAATATTGTACGAAATGCGGGAAAGCTCATTCTGATGAGGCGATTTATTGTATAAATGATGGGTATCCTTTACATAGAAATAAACATGAACTGCCTAATATTAATATTGGACAGCATATTGAATGTCCTCATTGTGGATCCGACTATTTAGAAGACGCTGTTTATTGTCAAGTTTGTGGTGAATCTTATGAAACACTAATTGTAGATGAACCATTTGTTATTTCTAAACCTGTTCAGTTTGAGAAGATTACACGAGCAAATTCTAAAACATTAATATGGAAGAACTTAGTTGTTACGCTAACAGCAGTCATTTTACTATGGTTAGCCTTATACGTCGTAACGATGTTTGAAGTAGAAAGATATCAGAGGGAGATTGGGGACGAAGCTATACCACTTATCAATCAATACGAACAGAACATATTAAATTTAGAGTATTCAAGGAGATATTCTCAGTCATATTCTCCTCAAGAACCTGATACTTATGTTCAACCTTTCTCTGCCTCAGAAATGATGATATTATCCAATCTATCTAATATTGAAATACATCAAACCTATAAATTTAATGATGTAGAACAGGCCCATTTATTCAGAAGTAAAATAGGATTGGTCTTCTATTTAATCTTAACTTTTATCGCTATAAGTTTGGCTCATCTTTTATTTAGGAAATGGTTTGAAAATAATCATTTAGGAGAGTGGCTATTAAGTAGTATCTTTTTTAGTTTGTTTTATTCATTGACAATGGTCAGCATCAGTTTTATTAAAGGCTTTGTAATTAACGACTATGTCAGAGATGTGACAATTAATTATCCAATGTTAAATATTGCTTGGAAAAGTTTTATGATTGGTTTTTTATGCTCATCACTTGTCAAATTATTTTTAAATAAAGGGATTATGCCGGACTTTATAAAGTCTATTAAACTAGGTTTTAAGTCTTATCTTTATATATTCATAGCTTTTTTAATCGCTGGACTTTTCTTTTATTTAAATACAGAAGAACATTATAAATATTTAATTGATAATTCAACTATTGTGAACCCAATGGTTGTGATCAGTCATCTTGCTGTTATGATCATGAATTTTGCATTTCTTAATACATTTCAGATAGCTCATATGACGAATTATCAACATGTTGATGGAGAGCAAGTGATAACCTATCATTTGTTTTTTAAAAATAATAATCAATCCGACCTATTAATGATTGACTTACCTTTTGATAAAATGGATACCGTTGTTTGGAGTATGCTCGCCATATTAATAATCGGATTAACAATTACTTCAATGAAGCTTGCAAAACATAGCTTTACTACTAGATTAATTCATACCGTCATTTATAGTTTATCCTTTTCAATATTTGCGACGTTGATGAGCTATGGGATAAGTTTTGAAATTTATCGATCCCATTCTAGCTCCATTTCAGTCGATACTGAATATTTTTTAGTATTTATCGGTTTTAAACTTTTTTCTACGTTTTTTATCATATTATTTTTCGTCTTCGTTATCTCATTTATTAGTTCATCGGTTATAAAGCGAATAAAATATAATTGAAGCCATATGTTGTGGCTTCTCTTTTTTTATCTAAGCATATTTACGTTGGACAACGCATAACTATTATAATAATTAAAATATTGTAATAAATCAGTAAATTATGTTGAAAGTAGGTACTTTTACATGTAGAATATTATATGTAATCGCTTACAAAAAATAATTATCAAGGAGGTAAAAAAATGGGTGCGGTTTGGTTAGCAATACTTGGTTTATTAGTGTTTGCACTAGGATATCGCTTTTATTCTAAGTTTCTAGCGGAAAAAATTTACCGACTAGACCCAAACTATATGACGCCTGCACATAAGTACAATGACGGGGTAGACTTTGTGCCTACGAATAAATTTGTCTTATTTGGGCATCACTTCACATCTGTGGCTGGAGCTGCTCCAATTCTTGGTCCAGCAATTGCTGTTTATTGGGGATGGTTACCTGCATTATTATGGGTCGTATTAGGGACTGTTTTTGCAGCTGGTGTACACGACTCAGGAACGATTTTACTTTCGATTCGAAACAAAGGACAATCAGTTGGTACAATTGCTAATAAACTGATTGGACAGCGTGCGAAATTACTGTTTTTATTCATTATTTTGATTTTAGTTTTAATGGTAAACGCTGTATTTGCTTGGGTGATTGCGAACTTATTTATTAATAATCCATCTAGTGTATTAGCAGTCTTTATTCAAATCCCATTAGCAGTATGGATCGGTTACCACGTTTATAAGAGAAAAGGAAATATGCTCATTCCATCTTTAATTGCTCTTGTTGTCATGTACGGGGTGGCTATATTATCGAGTCAAATCCCTGCCCTACAAATTAATGTGGTTGAATATTTAGGTGGAGAAGGAGCAACAGCATTCTTTGGTATGGATGCTAGAAACGCTGCCTTTGTCATCTGGATTGCGATTTTAATGGTTTATGTGTATATCGCTTCAACATTACCGGTCTGGAAGCTATTGCAGCCGAGAGACTTTATTAATTCACATCAATTAATAGTAGGTTTACTACTTTTATATGTTGGGTTACTTGTCGTAAGACCGGATGTGACGGCGCCAATGATGAACTCTTCTGCAACTGATGTTCCTTGGTTCCCAATACTATTTATTACGATCGCTTGTGGAGCTATTTCTGGATTCCACGGATTAGTATCATCTGGTACAACAGCGAAACAGTTAAACAATGAAAAAGATGTTCGCTTCGTCGGTTATTTAGGAGCGCTTGGTGAAGGTTCATTAGCATTAATTTCAATTATTGCTGTTATTACACTCTTCCCAACTGCCGGTGACTTCTCAGCCGCTTATTCAAGCTACGGAGCAGCTAGTGGTGGAGGTCTTGGAAACTTTGTAGCTGGTGCTGGACAATTAGTTACGGGCCTAGGTATTCCTATGGAAGTTGCGACGACCATTGTGGCTATTATTATTGTAAGCTTTGCTGCAACAACACTTGATTCAGCTGTTCGACTCATGCGCTATATTATTGCTGAAATCGGTGCTGAATATAAGATTCAGCCATTAACTAAAGTCCATGTAGCGACAACAGTAGCGGTTGTATCGAGTGCATTATTAGCAATCCTACCACAGACTGAGCGTGGATTCGGATCAGGTGGATATTTATTATGGCCTTTATTCGGAACATCGAATCAGTTATTAGCAGGTATTAGTTTACTCTTACTTGCCATCTTCTTAAAACGTAGAGGTAGTAGTATGTTACCAGCCTTGATTCCGATGGCCTTCTTAATGGTTATGACATTATGGGCGATGGGACTGCAAGCCTTTACTGAGTGGGCACCATGGCTCGACGATGGTAGTTGGTTATTATTTACCTTTGGATCTATCATCTTCATTTTCGCAATATGGATTACGTTAACAGCGATTACAGTTTTACGTAAAGAAATTAAAGGTGAAAATATGGAGAAAGCTAGTTAGTACTATTTTTATTAATAAAAAAGCCGTACGTCATGTGCGGCTTTTTCCTTATCAGTAATAGTCTTTCACACGAATAAAGGAGGGTTAACATGATTGAAATATTAATGATTCGTCCTCAAAATCAGATTGGTGGTGGTTGATGCGGTGGTGTGAGCGATGACGGGTTCATCCAAATGAAAAAGGAATTTGAGCATACTGAAGAATCACGACAATATTTAGGTTCTATTTATCTAGACTTAAAATCAAAATATGGAGATTCTATTTCAATTACTTATATGGATCCTAGAAATTCATTTTCAATTGCAGGATATTTTATTAGACAATGGAGACGCAAGCACATTTCTATGTCATCATGTTTAAAGCATACATTTTTCAAAATTAAGTTCGATGCGATTTTTATTAATGGTTTATATTTAGAAAATTTAGAGGAATTTGATAAAATAATAAATAACTATTTAAATGCTTAGGGTGAGTGTATATGGTTGAGAAAAAGATTACGTTTAAACAAATTATTAAATGGTATGAAGAAATGTTAAGTATTCCTCACCGTACAGAAATAGCAAGAGAACTTCGGGATGAGGACGATTTATTTTTATTACTTATGTATTCGGATATGCTTGGGATTCCAAACCCAGCTTTTTATTACACATTAGAGCTTTATCCTTATATACTTGAAAAATTCCATGATTGGCATCTGCGGATGGGAATGGAAAAAACACCTTTTGACGGAATAAGATGTTGCTAAAATTAATAGATAAAGAGGTGCCAAATTATGAAACAGAAAATTATCTTTGTTGGAGGTAAAGGTGGCGTTGGTAAATCGACATCATCAGCAGCACTTGCTTTAGCAAGTTCTAAAGCGGGGTTAAAAACTTTAATTGTGTCAACAGATCCCGCTCACAATACAGGAGATATTTTTCATAAAAAATTAAGTTATGAGAAACAGAAAATAACAGACAATTTATGGGGGATTGAAATAGATTCGTCTGAAGAAATAAAAAGATATATTCAAGGTGTAAAAGAAAATTTAAGAGGATTAGTTAAATCAAGTATGCATGATGAAGTGCATCGGCAAATCGATTTAGCTGCAGCATCTCCAGGGGCTGAGGAAGCTGCTTTATTTGATCGGCTCACATCAATTATTTTAGAAGAAAATGCCCATTTTGATAAAATTATTTTTGATACTGCTCCAACAGGCCATACGATTAGATTGCTAACGTTACCTGAATTAATGAGTGTCTGGATTGACGGAATGTTACAAAAGAGACAGAGTATCAATGAAAATTATACTCAGCTTCTCAATGATGGTGAACCGATAGATGATCCCATCTATGAAAAACTTCAAGAGCGTAAAAATAAATTCGTACGTGTTCGCGATGTTATTTTAGATGAGGAACAAACATCATTTATTTTCGTTTTGAATCCTGAACGACTACCTATTTTAGAAACAGAACAGGCCATCAAACAATTACATCAATATAAACTTCATGTTCGTACATTGATTGTTAATAAAGTACTGCCAGCTGAAGCTGACGGCAGTTTCTTACAAAAAAGAAGAGTTATAGAAGAACAATACATTAATTTAATTGATGAAAAGTTTAATAAACAGCACGTTGTTAAGATTCCTTTGTTTGAGGAAGATATTTCGGATTTGAATAAACTAGAGAAATTTTCAAAACATTTAATAAATCTAATAAGGGAGGAAGTTCGTTGAAAGCAATTATTCATGAAGGAAAAAGTGGGTTAGATGGTGTAGTGTTCGGTGATATTGAAGAGCCTAGTTTATTGGCAGGTTGCGTTAAAATTAAAATGAAAACAGGTGGCATGAACCGGAGAGATTTAATTGTGACTCAACGTCACCAAGAAGACCAACCACCATTAGTCTTAGGATCTGATGGTGCAGGAATTGTTGAAGCAATCGGTGAAGGGGTGACGAAGTGGAAAATCGGTGATGAAGTCGTCATTAATCCTGGCATTGGTTGGGAAAAGAAGAGTGATGCACCACCAGAAGGATTTGAAATCGTAAGTTTACCTGATCACGGGACTTTTAGTGAATATATGGTTGTTGAAGAAAATCAGATTGAAAGAAAGCCGGATTACTTATCTTGGGAAGAGGCTGGTGTTTTATCATTAGCAGCTTTAACAGCGTATCGGGCAATTTTTACTAGAGGAAATCTGAAAAGCTCGGATACCGTCATGCTTCCTGGGATCGGTAGTGGCGTGTTAACTTTTGCTTTGAAATTTGCAAAAGCAGCTGGAGCTAGAGTGATCGTAACATCAAGAAGTGAAGAGAAGCTAGAAAAGGCAAAGCAGCTTGGTGCTGATGTTGCCATCCATACGAATTCAGATTGGAACGAAGAGTTAAAGAGTGAAACGGTAGATTTGCTCATTGAAACGATAGGGCGAGCCACTTTTAATAAATCATTAGATGTTGTTCGGAAAGGTGGATCAATCGTTACTTTCGGTGCAACAACCGAAGACATTGTAGAAATTGATATTCGAAAATTTTTCTATGCCCAACAAAATATTTTAGGAACCACCATGGGCAGTACCGAGGAACTTAAGGAGATGCTTCAATTTATTGAAAAACATCAAATTAAACCAGAAATTGATCAATATTTTAGCATGGATCAATATCAAGTTGCTTTTGAATATTTAAGGGATACAAAAAATTTCGGGAAAATTGGTTTTCGAATTAGTTAAAATGGACGTGATTGGGCGTCCATTTTTTTTGTAACTTTTTTAACTTAAAGTCGTCTGTTTTAGCAAGGAGGAATGAATATGAAAAAATTAACATTCTTTATTATATTCAGCTTTATGTTTTTAGTAGCTTGTGGAACAGGCGACCAAACAAGCTTAGGGTCATCTGATACTCCAGTTGGTCAGAATAGTGATGAACGACCAGGAATTAACGATAATAATGACCAATCATCTTCAGGGATGGTTGGCTATGTCGCTCATATTACAGAAAATGAAGTTATCGTAACGGATAAAAGGTTAACAGAACCATATGAGAAAATCGGTTTCGAAAATATGTATGACCAAGCAGGCAATGCGATATCTTTTAACTTAAAAAATATTGATAAACAAATGCAAAAATCACTCATTGTTGGCGAAAAGATAGTTGTAACTCATAACGCCGTAGCCGAAAGCTATCCAGGTCAAAGTACAGCTGAAGCAATAAGAAGAGAAGTGGATGAAGAAAACGATTTTATTAATACCCATGGGAAAATGGATAATCTTCATATCTTTAAACAATTTTTGAATGATTTCTATGAAGGTGAAAATAGTGAATTCCGTATCGTTGAATATACAATCGAGGGTGATCCTATTTTTACAACTGTTTCATATGAGAATCGTGGGTTCCAACAATTCACGGATGCTACTCAAGATGAATTTGGTGTATCTGAACAGATCATTCACAATTCATGCGGGGCGCTAGCTGAATTTTATGAGAATAAACAAGTAAATATTGAGCTAGAAGATTGTACGAATGGCCAAGAAAACTTGCTTTTAGAGATCGATACGAATGATATACTTGTACCAGATCAAACATATACAGGTCTTGAAATTGAAGTGAATGGAAAAATAACTTTTGAAACGGATGATTCGAGCGTTATAGAGGATACACTAGAAAAAATTAAACAAGGTGAAAAACAGTCATTAATGAGTATGTCAATGATGGCACCAGATGGAAAGTTGATTATTTATGGTGAACAAGTTGATTTAATATTTGATTATTATGAAGCGGGAGCAGTCTTAGCACACGGTATGCATATAGCAGCAGGCCTGTCTTTAGACTAAAGTTGATTTTAATAGCTTGCTATTAAAAATATCGATGAGAATCAAATCTTACTGAACAAAACACTTAGTATTCGAATAAGGGATACTAAGTGTTTTTTCGTTATGTGGATTCATATAATTTTAAAAAGAATTAAATAACACTTTAATGTTCTATGATTCGATTCTAAATATAGAGGATCTTTTATAGATCTGAACCGTTTCGTTAAACGTCAAAATGAATAATGTAGATTAGGGAGGTTTTGAAATTGAGTAGATGGATTCAAGATGCAGGTCACGGTGGAAACGACCCAGGTGCTGTCAAATATGGACAATATGAAAAAGAATGGGCACTTGAAGCAGCACTTTATGTCAATGAACGATTAAAAGAACTAAACATCTCAAGTGATGCAACGAGAATAAGTGATGTAACAATTCCAAGAAATACTAGAACATCTAAAGTGAAACCATTTGATAAATGCATTTCACATCATTTCAATGCAGGGGGTGGAACAGGGACTGAATTGATTCATAGTATTCATGCTGATGGACAGTTTGAAGCACTCTTAAGAGTTGAATTTGAGAAAGCGGGCTACCCATTCCGCCGTACCTTTACTAGAACATATCCAGCTAAAGACGATAAAGATTTTTATTACATGCATCGTGAAACAGGCAAGTGCCGTGTCACGATTGTTGAGTATGACTTTCTAGATGGGCCGAATCGTTATCGTTTACAAAATGATGATTATCGTTTTGGTCTTTATGAATGTGTTGTGAGAGCTATCTGTCGTGAAGAAGGGACTCAATATATTCCGATTGAAGAAATTCTACCTGGAGATGATCATAATGAACCATTAATCTATCACGTTATTTCTGGTTCATTTCATGAATTAAATAATGCAGAAAGAAGAAAAAGTGAATTAGAGCTTGTCGGTTTTGATCCAACTATTTCAACGATAAATGTAGATGATTATTTATTCCACCGTGTCGTCGTTGGGGCGTTTGCTAATCAAGAGGAAGCGGAGAAGAAAATAGAGCAGTTAAGACAAGAAGGGTTTGACTCATTTTTTGATGTCGTTCAAGAGGAGGAATAACTATGGATTTCTTAACATATGTAAAAGATGAAGCACTGGTTCTCATACCAGTGCTCATGATATTAGGTAAAATAATAAAAATATCTAACATTATTCCCAATCGATATATTCCTTTAACCTTACTTTTAATAAGTATTTTGTTTACTACGGCCCAATTCGGCATTACTTATCAATCTGTTATTCAAGCAGTGTTGTTAGCAGGAGCAGCTGTTTTCGGACACCAAATCGTTAAGCAAGCTAGAAGTGATCAATAATTATTTTATGAGAAAAATGGACAGCCTAAAGTCCGAACACGTTCAGGCACGTTATGAATGGTAAAAGTTCTCGGATCTAAATGTTCATTAACCTCGTCCCAAAAGAGCGGTGTTGCGACAGTTGTATCCTTTGTCGCTCTCGGGGAATAGGGTGCAATAATTGTTTTTCCAGAGGCATGTTGTACATAATCGATGTACAATTTTTGACCTCTATTTTTTTTCAATCGTTCAATGGTAAATGATTTCGGATATTTTTGGACTAACACTTTCGCGACGGCTTCCATAAATTCACGTGTATCGTCAAATGTCATGTCGTAATCGTGAAGCGGTATGTGAAGTTGTAAACCTGTTCGACCAGACGTTTTAATAAAGACGTGAAACCCCTTTGCTTCGCACATGTCGCGAATTAGCTGAGCGGCAAAGACTGCTAATGGAAATTCTTTTAATGATGGTGGATCAAGATCAAAAACCATTTCATCAGGCTGTGTTTCGTTAATCGTCTGAAAAGGAACGTGATACTCAATCGCCGCATGGTTTCCGAACCAAAGTAATGTTTTTAAGTCATTACATATAATATCCTCTTCTTCATCCTCACCTTTAACTGTTTTTATAAATGAAGGAGCATAATCCGGTAAATGTTTTTGATAAAAAGAATGTTCATTAATCCCATCAGGATAGCGAATCATTGTTAACCGTTTATTTTTAAGACGTGGTAAAATATATGGCGCCATGTTCCTTAAATAAACGACAAAATCACGTTTCGTTACAGTATCAAATAGTTTTTTATCCGGTTTAGACAACTCTATTTCTTCGGGTATTTGTGCTAGTCCTTCATTCACTTTTTCTTTTGTACAATCCTCAGGTGTTAAATCAAATCGAAATGTATTAAATACAGGTTCTCTTAATTCTTCCTCATGAACATCTAAACAATTTAGTTCAATACAAACGCTCGGTTCTAATTTCCATGATAAGCCGTTTACTTTCTGTCCATTTTGCTTAATAAAAGAGGATAACGTCTCTTTTTCTTCATTTGAAAAACCATGTTTAATTTTTCCAAGAAGTTGTTGTTTTTCTTTGACATAAATTGAGACGTCGAAGTAATCATTTTCAACATTCCATCCAGTAATAAACCCATTAATTTGTCGCCAGTTTTTTATTTTCTGCCAATTCGTTGTTCGTTTACCGTAAATATATTTTGAATTAAGTTGTTTCGCTACAATCCCTTCTCCTTGATGGAGAAATACTGCTTCCTTAATATCGCTGAAATTACTATATTGGTCAACAAGATTCATTCGAGAGCCAATTCTTCCCACCTCATTAAACAATTGTTGTAGCTCTGTTCTTCGTTTCACAAATGTTTGATGAATGGTTTCTTTCCCTCGTAATTTTATTAGATCAAAGACCATCAATGATGCTGGACGCTTCCTGGATAAATTTGTAATTTTTTCTTGAGATTTTAAACGTCCTCTTTGTTGTAGAAGAGAAAAATTTGTTTGAATTTTAGTATTTAAAATGACAATCTCACCGTCTAAGAAAAGCGGTAAATATTTTTCGAATTGAGTTTGATGCACTTTACACCATTCAATAATCTCGGGAAACGATGATGCTAAATCATTTCCATTGCGGCTCCATAAGTGGATTGAATCTTTATTCCACTCAAACCCACAGCGAAACCCGTCATATTTCACTTCGTAAACCCATTCATCTTCAAGGGGTGCATCATCGACTAACGTTGGTAACATAGGCTTCCACATAAGCAGTCATCCTTTATATTTGGTTAGTTCTAATTTTTACTTGTCGATGCATTTTTATTAAGAAAAAAACAAACGATATAAATAAAGGAGATGATTGTCATGCATACGATGTGGAAAGGTACCATCAGCTTTGGATTAGTTAACATTCCTGTCAAGCTACATACGGCTACGGAAGATAAAGATATAAAACTTCGTAACTTGCATAAGGAATGTCAATCACCGATTAAATATGAAAAGGTTTGCCCTGTATGCGATAAAGAAGTTAGTAATGATGATATTGTCAAAGGATATGAATACACAAAAAATAAATTCGTTATTTTAGAAGAAGAAGATCTTGCTGCACTAAAAGATGAAGCAGAAAAAGCAGTTGAAATTGTTGACTTTGTTCAATTAGAAGAAATCGATCCTATTTATTTCGATAAAAGTTATTATTTATCTCCGAATGATGGAGGAACGAAAGCTTATTCATTATTACGAGAAGCATTACAAGAGACAGGTAAAATTGGACTTGCGAAAATTACAATCCGTTCAAAAGAACATTTAGCTGTTGTACGTGTATATCAAAATACACTTGTAATGGAAACAATCCATTATCCTGATGAAGTTCGGGATGCAAAAGAAGTTCCGAATATACCTGAAGAAGCGAATATAGTGAAAAAGGAATTAGATACAGCGAAGTTACTTATTGATCAATTAACAACAGAATTTGAACCAGAAAAGTATACTGATGAATATCGGACAGCCTTACTTGATTTAATAGAGAAAAAACGTCAAGGAGAAGAAGTATCGACAGCGAAAGAACCAACTCGTCCTGATAATGTCATGGACTTAATGGAAGCTTTAGAAAAATCATTAAAGAAAGCAGGCAAGAAAAAACCAGCTGCAACGAAGAAGAAAACGACACAGAAGAAAACAAAGTCAGGTTAATAAAAAAGGCACACTGCGATGTGTGCCTTTTTCATATTATTCATTTAAGTTAATTGTCCAAATAGCTTGACCAGATGCAAATGGGTCTTCAAAAATAAACTCATATGATGGTGACTCATCAACATCAAATGCTACTTCACCACGCATGTTACGTCCTGGACCAACTTCACCGTCAAGGCTTCCTTTTGTCTCAGTGAAAATGGTTACATCGTAAGTATAACCTTCTTCGTCTTGGACTGACATTTGTAAAAGTGATGAAACGTTTTGTGCTTCATCGGTTGGATTTTCAATATTTAAATCTAAAATTAAATATTGATCATTGCTTGGCGTTTCAAAGTCCCCACCTTGGCTCGTATAAGCGTCATTAACGGTAATTTGAAGACCGTTGAATTCAAGCGTATCACCAATAGAGCCCGTTTTCGATGCATTGTCTTGTTTGGAATCATTAGTAGCGTTTGTATCATCATTATTGTTATCTTGTTGATTATTGTCACTATTGTTTGCATCGTTATTATCGTTATTTTGCTCTTGATTCGCATTTCCTTGATCCTGTTGCTCATTAGCCGCGTCATTGTTATTATTTTTCTCTTCATCATCACCGCCACATGCTGCTAAAAAGAATACAAGTGCTACAACGATCAACGATTGCCATAGCTTTTTCATAATTAACTCCTCCTTGATAGGCAATTATTATGTCAAGATTATTATTTGTATAGGTGATGATTTTATCCTTGATTTTTATTTGTTTTATTTGTCGTGTTTTTTAGCACTTAGAGGTATAAGTTTTAAGGGCAAGGGCGAATGATTCTAAATTTTCTTAAACATTTTCAAAGCTAATTCATTAATTATTAAAAAGTGTTCAATTAAAATTATTTAGATAGTAAGAAAAATTATAAAGGTTATTCAACTTTGATTGTAGAAAACGTTTAATAAAAGGAGGATGGGTTTTATGAGTTTTGGAAATATTACAGATGTCCCAGGTATAAAGGTTGGTCATAAAGAAGATTTGGAGGCACTCACAGGTTGTACCGTTATATTAACAGAAGAAGGTGCAACCGCTGGGGTTGATGTGAGGGGATCAGCTCCCGGCACTCGAGAAACAGACCTACTTGATCCAATTAATACGGTTGACCAGGTTCATGCGATATGCTTATCGGGTGGGAGTGCTTTCGGTTTAGAAGCAGCAAGTGGTGTGATGGATTATTTAGAGGAAAAAGGAATTGGTATGGATGTAGGTGTTGCGAAAGTTCCAATTGTTCCTAGTGCCATTTTATTTGATCTAGCTGTTGGGGATAGTTCAGTAAGGCCTGATAAGTTAATGGGTTATGAAGCTGCAAAAAATGCAATAGCTGGCCCAATTACAATGGGGAATGTTGGGGCAGGTACTGGTGCGACCGTAGGAAAAATTCTCGGTTTTAATCTGTCAACAAAAAGTGGTCTAGGTAGTGCATCAATTAAATTACAAAATGGATTAATTGTCGGTGCAATTGTAGCCGTCAATGCGGTTGGAGATATACGTGATCCTCATTCTGGAGAAATTATTGCTGGGGCTCGTGACCCCGAAACGGGTACATACATTAATAGTGAACAGTTTTTACGTAATCATGCTGAAATGCTTGCCCAACAAGGAACGAATACAACAATCGGAGTTGTTGCTGTAAATGCTAACCTCACGAAAGCTGAGGCGAAAAAGGTTGCACAAGTGTCACAAAATGCAATAGCAAGAACAACTTTTCCGGCACATACATCGATGGATGGTGATACAATATTTACTGTTGCTAATGGTGATAAAAATTTTCCGCTCGATCTAATAACTAGTGTAGCAACTGAAGTAATGGAGAAAGCAATTATTAATGCTGTAAAAGAAGCAAAGTCAACTCACGGAATCAGTGCATGGAACGAGTAGTCATGATACTATTTAATTAACATCAATGTTAGGAGAATAATGACATGAATGTACCTATTTTATATGAGGATAATCATCTATTAGTCGTAGCCAAACCAGTTAATATCCCTGTTCAAGGGGATTCCTCTGGGGATGAGGATTTACTTTCTTTTTTAAAAAACGATTTAAAAAAAAGATACAATAAACCTGGTCAAGTTTATTTAGCATTAGTGCATCGATTGGACCGACCAGTTGGTGGAGTTATGGTTTTTGCTAAAACATCCAAAGCAGCATCAAGACTTTCAGACTTAATTAGAAAAAATGAATTGGAAAAACAATATTTAGCGATTACTAAAGGAAAGCCAAATGAAAATAAAGGTCAATTAGTTGATTATTTAGTTAAAAATAGAACGGAAAACATCGTACACACCACACATGCAAATACACCGAAGGCTAAAAAAGCAGTTCTAGATTATGAAGTGATTGAATCGAACCATGAGTTGTCATTATTAAAAATTCAATTACATACAGGCCGACCACATCAAATTCGTGTCCAACTATCTTCACGTGATTGTCCAATCTATGGCGATCAAAAATACGGAAAACATGTGAATAAACCAGGACAGCAAATTGCTTTATGGTCATACGAATTGGCTTTTAAACATCCTTCGAAAGACGAAGAAGTTAGAATTTCATCTTTACCCCCAAATGCCTATCCATGGAATATCTGGAAATATAAAATGAACCGACTCACATAGTTGAGCCGGTTCATTTTTTTTACCAAGGACGGAATGGAGGCATGTTAGGATTTTCTGGACCAAATTCAGGTTCCATAGGTTCAAACTGATTTGGTCCAAAAGCTCCTGGTCCCATAGGTTCTACCATATTAGGTCCCATAGGTCCAAATCCTACTGTAGGACGAGGTGGTCTTGGTACTTCAAAAGATCCTCCATATAAATCGACACTTTCAAATGTGTTAACAAAAGAATCCGAATGAGGGTAGAGATGCATATTCTTATTTAAGTGATGATTAACATGGGTTGTGTGCGAAGGGTGCACATGTTCAACCATGCTTTCTGAACAAGTATGAACAACATTTTCATTTACAGGGTAAACAATTTGTTCAGGGCAACCACAATGTGGCCCGTGATGATGATGGTGATGATGCATATATAGTCTCCTTTCATAAGGTTAGTTTCATTAATAACGTATGGTAATTAGTTCAAAGGTGTATGAGCAGGTACCTACTTTTTTAAAAAAATACTGTTCTTTTATCTTTATTTTTAATAAATATTGGAAATAAATTTTCAAACAATTTGTAACGTGCTTAACTCATTCATATGTAATTAAATTTTAATGATAAAAAGATAATCATTTCTGCATGTCCTTGAATTATATGTAACGAGGGGGTGTCTAAGATTGTTTATATACCCGACAGTTACGAATGTGACGAGTGGATTTCGAACAGCTAGTAGACCAAATCATTACGGTGTAGACTTTGCAATGCCGGGCTATCATGAAATACGAGCAGCTGAATCAGGGGTTGTGAGTCGTTCATATCGATCAACAAGTTACGGCGAAGTCGTTTTTATTGTTCATGAAGTTAATGGTGATATTTGGGAAACGGTTTATGCACACATGCGTACTGGTTCACGACGTGTTCGTGAAGGTGACCGTGTTGAACAAGGTCAAATTATAGGAGTTATGGGGAATACAGGCGATTCAACTGGGCAACATTTACATTTCGAAATACACAAGGGGAGATGGAATATGAACAAAACGAATGCAGTTAATCCTTTGAGGTATTTACAAACTGAACCTGAACCTTTAAAGCCACCAAAGCCGAAAGATCAAAAACTATATCGAATTATGACTGGCACATTCGCGACTTTAGAAGACTTGGTAGAAGCAAGAAAAAATCTGTTAAAGGAATTTAACTGGATCGTTTATTATAAAGCGGACAATTTAAAATTTAATCCACCAATGCGTCTGTATACAGGTACATTTAGAGGAAAAAATGTAGCTAAATTTTATGCGGACTTGGTGCGAAGTCAATTTCGGTGGACTGTCTATGTGATTGATGCAAGATAAACTGCTTACGCGTGAACGATATGAGTATTCACGCGTTTTTTATTTGTTGAAAGTAAGACGAGTCTAAAATAACAACTTGCATACCAATCTTCTGGTAGATAAATTCCACCACTTACAAAAGAACTTGACAATAGTCAAGGAATGTTGAGTTGATTACTTTTACACTAAAGATGAAAGAGGGTGGGAACTATGATAATAAATTTATATCAGTTCGTTTTGTACATCCATATATTTTTAGGAATTCTTTGGGTTGGCGGTGTTTTGTTCGTTGGCTGGGGCGTATTTCCTGCCTCTGTAAAATTACCTGTCCAACATCAACGTTCACTATTATTTCACGTCATGAAAAAAGCACATTGGAAATTAGCTTTAGCAGGTGCAGGCGTTATCATCACAGGAATTATTTTAGGCGTAGTCGTTGGACCTATCAATTCTTGGGATTATTTATGGCATACACCATACGGTCATAAATGGTTAGCTGCACTGATTTTAGGTGTGATCACCTTGCTCTGGGGAACAACAATCGGATATAAACAAGCAATGAAACTTTTAACAGATCAAACGATATGGAACATGGCAGAAAAAGGCTATAAAACGGTTCTTTATCGTTCTTTATTTAAAGTTGCAGCAGTCTCTTCTGTTGAGGGAATAGGGTTTGCCGTTTTACTTTATCTTATGGTTCTTTGACCTTATAAAAAAGGGGGCGTTCTTATGCAATATGCAACGAAACAATCGACGACAGGTGAACGTCAGTACTTGTTTAGACGTTCATGGTTTCAAATTGCTAGACCTATGACCTTTGCAGCATCATTAGGTCCGATGACAGTAGCATTTTTACTTGCGAATCAATCAAATACAATTAGAATCGACTTATTAATCATTTTTTTAATAACAGGATTACTTATTCAATCAACAGTGAATATGTTAAACGACTATTTTGATTTTAAAAAGGGTCAAGACGTTAATCGTTGGGCATTGGCTGAAAGAAGACCATGGAAATATCCTACGTTTAATCAAATTCCCTTAATATCAATAATGTTAACAAGTATTGCTTCATTACTAACGATTTATTTGGCAAATGAGAGCAACCCTAAAATTATATTGCTAGGGATAATAGGATTAATTCTTGGTGTATATTATTCAGCGACACGTTATTCATTTTCAGCAATTGCGATGGGAGAAGTGGCTGGGGCTGTATGTTTAGGCTTTTTGCCGGTCATCATTGCTTATATAATTCAAGGCGCCCCTATTACAAAGGAAACCATTTTCGTAGCTTTGCCGTTTGCCTTTTTAATGACGACAATGGTTCTGTCAAATAATATTCGCGATATTGAAAAAGATGAAGGATATCGGATAACAGTGGCGATGATCTTAAGGCGTAAAAAAAGTGCGAGGTTATTATTAATATTAACTACTATTGTCTATCTTACGGTCGTGTTTCTAATTTATAAACAACTTGTACCAGTAACATCTATACTCGTTTTTTTAGCAAGTCCTGTTGCTGTTAAGCTACTACGATTATATTTTTCTTATAAAAAAGAAGATGCAGTGCTAGGAATGAATTGGGCCGCTTACCATCATTGGTTGTTTAGTTCCCTTTTCATCATCAGCCTACTCATCACTTAGTCCTTTCTTAAATTGGGGAAGGGCTATATTTTTGAACAAATTATGAACAAAGGAAACTAGTGATGTATCTCACTTCGATTCGATTGTTAATGAATTATTCTTGAATTAACAAAGATTAGGAGGGATTGAAATGGCAAACGAAAAATTGAAAAAAAATGAAAAACATGATGAGGGCTCACAAAAAGGAGCATTAGTATCTTCATTAGTATTCGTCGCATTGTCTACTGCACTGCTATGGTTCGGATTATGGGGATTATACATGGTTAGAGTTTAATCGAAAAGGGGGATGAAGGACATGCACCGTTATGAAAAAATCTGGCTGACGGTAAGTTCGCTAATGATTATTGGGTTTACATTAGTTATTGGTTATCAAGCTTTTGCCGAGGGAATGGGACCACCGAGTGAAAAAATCTTAATTGACCCGCAAAAAGTTGATACGACCGAGCCGTTTGATCAACCAGGAATCAAACAAATTGGTGAAAATGAATACGAAGTTGTTATGACGTTACAAATATTTAGCTTTACACCAATGGAATTAGAGTTTCCAGCAGGATCAACAGTTCATTTTACTTTGACGTCTAAAGATGTTGTACACGGTTTTCAAGTTGCTGGAACAAATATCAACGCGATGGTTATGCCTGGTTACGTATCAAAAATCACACAAAAATTTGATGAACCTGGTGAATATTTAGTGTTATGTAATGAGTATTGTGGTGCTGGACACCAATTAATGTCAACCAACATCATTATTCGTTAAAGGAGGGAAATTAACATGTCAGAAGTTGCAACTAAAAAAATAGATTCAATAACGAAACCCGTTAAAGATTGGATGAGAGTTTCAAAAGAAGATAGTAAACTATCAAAAAGTTATATGATTGTATCATTTCTCGCATTACTAGTAGGTGGTTTTCTAGGTTTAGCACAAGGAATGAACAGGGCTGGATTATTTGAATTACCATCATGGTTTAATTATTATCAAACACTTACGTCACACGGAATATTACTTGTACTAATTTTTACTACAACATTTGTCGTCGGATATTTATATGCAGGAATGTCCTACACATTAGGAGGATTACTTCCTAAAGTAAGAAAAATGGGTTGGATTGCCTTTTGGACAAAAATTGCCGGTGCAGTCATTGCAATCATTCCTGTCATCATGGGTGAAGCATCTGTTATGTATACGTTCTACCCACCAATGGCAGCACACCCAATGTTTTACTTCGGTTTAGTATTACTAGTCGTTGGTATTTGGATTAACGCTTTCGGAGCTTTTATAAACGTAGTAGCATGGAGAAAAGCAAATAAAGGACAACACGTACCTATTCTATCTTATTTCGCAACAGGTGTATTCGTTCTATTGTTCTTCTCAAGTATTTTCGTAGCAGTCGAAGTTTTCATGATCATTCCATGGGCGTTAGGTTGGGTAGATACGATAAACGTCATGCTTTCAAGAACATTATTCTGGGCGTTCGGTCACACACTTGTTAATATTTGGTATTTAACTGCTGTGTCAGTCTGGTACGTCATCATACCTAAAGTGATCGGTGGTAAACGCTTTAGTGATACATTAACAAGAGTCGTCGTTGTATTATTTGTAGTGCTTAACATCCCTGGTGGATTCCACCACCAAATCGTAGACCCTGGTATTTCAGAACCTATTAAATACATGCACGTTTACATGAGTTTAGTCATTGGGTTCCCATCATTAATGACAGCTTATGCGATGTTCTCAGTATTTGAAAAAACAGGTCGCCAAAAAGGTGGAAAAGGACTGTTTGGTTGGTTCAAAAAACTACCTTGGGGTGATACACGCTTCCTAGCTGTATTTATTGCGATGGCAGCATTTATCGTAGGTGGAGCTGGTGGTATTGTACAAACAATGCACCAATTAAACCAAGTCGTTCACAACTCATTATGGGTTGTTGGTCACTTCCACGTTACATTAGGAATGACAGTAGCGCTTTCATTCTTCGGAGTCAGTTACTGGTTAATTCCTCACATATCTGGTCGTAAGCTTACAAGTAAAATGAATAAGTTTGGTGTTACGACAACGATCATTTGGACACTCGGTATGTCTACAATGGCGATTGCGATGCACTTAGTTGGTTTACTCGGATCTCCAAGACGTACATCTTTTACAAATTATGGTGAGCACGCACAAGCATTAGCTTGGGACCCATACTTGATTTTCTTAGCAGTCGGTGGAACATTGTTAATCATAGCAGTAATCATGCAAGTGTACTCTGCATTCCACTTAATGTTCATCGCACCTAAAGGTGAAGAAGAATTCCCAATTGGTGAAGTTGAAGAAAATGCTTCTAAAACACCTTTTTGGACAGAAAAATGGGGACGTTGGATTGTCATTATGTTAGTCATCATTGCAATGGGTTATGTTATCCCACTTGTTGACTTTATCGGTAGCCCACCTCCAGGATCACCACCATTTAGAACTTGGTAAAAAATAAACATAGGGAACTAGTTAATCTATAATTAGTTCCCTAAATCATTCCCTGTGAAAGGGGGATCATCATGCAGAAAAAAAGGACGTTCACATCAATACTTGTTGTATTTATGTTTAGTTTTATAGTTTATTTTATTGGAACTGATGGCTTTACATCGTATACAGCTGAGACAGCAAGAACAAATGATTTAATTGAAGAGCAGCCTATGTTTCCTAATGTCACATTAGAAGATACGAATGAGAGAACATTTCAGTTTTCAGAGTTAGAAGGGAAATATGTATTTATAACATTTTTCTATTCATCTTGTTCAACTGTCTGTATTCAATTAGAACAAAATATGTCTGATGTTTATGACGGTTTAGATGAGGAGTATTTTGAAGAAGATTTAGTGTTTTTAAGTATAAGTTTTGATCCTGATCGTGATACACCTAAAGTACTTGATAATTACCGAGAATATTTTGGCAGTGACGGTGACACTTGGAGAATAGCAAGAATCAATGACAAAGAAGAACTGCAAAATTTACTTGATGCCTTTCAAGTCATTGTTATACCGGATGGTAATGGTCACTTTACACATAATTCAGCGTTTTATTTAGTTGATCCAAAAGGGAAATTAATTGATGTAATGGATTATAAAAAAGTAGATCAAGCGATTAAAAAGTTAGAGGACGTTATTTAAGAAAGAGGTGGGAGCTATGACGCAATCGTTTTACGGACTGTTACTATTCATATTTCTAATTTTACCACCTGTAGCTAATTTTCTTGAATCAATCATGATTTTACACATGCATATGCAAATGCCTCTAATTATTATTTCAGGTTTTTTAATGGCTGATTTTTTCAAAAAAAAGTTCCCTGCTTTTTTTGAAAAGTGGAATCCAAATGGACTACCTGGTATTTTGTTATTTGTTCTAATTGTTAGCTATTGGATGATTCCAAGGACAATGGATGATGCACTTCAGTTTACGTCAGTTGAACTATTTAAATTTGTTAGTTTAGCATTTTTTGCTGGTGTACCTCTTCGACTTAGCTGGAATAAGCTAAGTGAAATAGTGAAAAACTCCGTGTTCATCATATTTTTCTTACTGTTTACGCTAATGGGTGGACTTTATGTTTTCACTGATAACCAGCTTTGTAATAACTACTTATTAATCGAACAACTGACGCTTGGTTGGGGATTTATTTTAATGGCTGTTTGTATTATCATTTACTTAATTCAAGATTGGTTAATTGATCCATCTGATTATGAATAATTAGTATAGGATTTCTTCATGTAATTTATCAAAGTTAAAACAAATATAGCCGTCATTATTCGTCCAAAGAAGTTCTTTTCTTTTAAGTTGGGTAAGTGTACGGCTAACGGTTTCACGACTTGAACCAATCATGTTTGCTGGTTCTTTATTAGTTATTTTCTGTTTGAATACGACATTGCCATTTTCATCTTTTTGATTATCTTTTGATGAAATTCTTAGTAATGCCTTAATAATTTGCTCATAGATTGTGTTTAAGATTTTTTCTTCAAGCCGTGCTTGTAGATCAACAATTAAATCACCTAATACACCTAAAAGTTTAATACACGTTTCAGGATTAGTTAGTAAAAACGATTCAAAGTCTTTAATGGGTACACATGTTAAAACGACACCTTCAACAACTTCAGCATGCGCAGGGCAAGTTGCTTTTCTAAAGAACCCTTGGTGTGGAAACATATCGCCTTTTTGTAGGAAGTTTACGATTTGTTCATTGCCATTATGGTCTGTACGATATATTTTAACTCGTCCTTCGTGGATAAAATAAACGTGAGTTAGCGGATCATCTTGTAAAAATATATGATTGCCTTTTTCAATTGTGCGATTGACTGAAAAATCTATCACTGTATCAATTTCATCATCTGCTAAAGTTTTAAATACGGTAAATTTCTTCAGAAAGCCTCTTATATAGTCCTTATTCATCTTTATCACCTACTTCTAAAAGGTATACACTATTATCGTAACATGTTTATTAACATTATAATTTGTATATTTGGTTAAATATAATTTTGATATAATAGAATGTAAAAGGGTGGTAAATATGGGTGGAGATTTTTATGTAGGTTCGGGAACATTGGCATTAATTAATGCTGGTTTAGCACAGGGGAAGAATAGGACTGGTTTTAATTGGTTCCTTTTATCCTTATTATTAGGACCAATTGCAACACTGATACTACTTTTTGTAGAAAAAAGGTGAGATCACCGTAATATGCGGTGATTTTTTATTATTTGACAATATACCTATAGGGGTATATATTAAAATTATAAATGTGGAGAGGGGATTAGAATAATGGATTATATACAAATAGCTTTTATTGTTGTAATCAGTCTATTTATTGTATGGAAATTCATGCGTGTGAAAGGAATTGAGAATATAACCACTCAAGAAGCTAAAAATAAATTTAAAGATAAAAATATTCAATTTATAGATGTTCGCACACCTGGAGAGTATAAGGCTAATCACAAAAAGCCTTTTAAAAACATTCCACTACAACAATTACATGCAAGGCTAAATGAACTTGACCCAAATAAAGAAGTAGTTGTCATTTGTCAAAGTGGTATGAGAAGTATGCAAGCATCGAAAATTTTAAAGAAAAAAGGGTTTGAGAAAGTAGCTAATGTAAAGGGTGGCATGAGTACCTTTAGATAGTTTGAAAGGAGTATTTGTATGAATGATAAACGATTTAAACCCGAAAAAGCAGCCTTATTAGTAAGTGATGAGCGGTTTAAAAAGTTACCACCAGATGAAGTTTTATCTCATCTTCATATTCGCTCGACTGACACGGTTGCAGATTTAGGAGCGGGTAACGGGTTCTTTACTATCCCTATTGCAAAGATCACAGAGAAAACTGTATTTGCAGTAGATATAGAGCCAAAGATGTTAGAAATGTTAGAGGAGCGTGCTAGAGAAGAACAAATAGAAAATATAAAATATGTAATAAGTGATTTAGAAGATATTCATATTAATGATCATACGGTTCATAAAATTCTTGTTTCATTTGTAATTCATGAAGTTTCTAATTTACAAAAGGCAATCGACGATATGAAAAGAATTTTAAAGCGTGATGGGAAACTTTTAATTCTTGAGTGGGAAGCTATAGAAACAGAATCAGGACCGCCACTTCATGAGAGAATTCCTTCAAATGATTTAAAAGAAATCTTAGAGAACAATGGTTTTGAAACGACAATGTTTCATTTAAGTCCTGACCAATATGTTATTTTGGCAAGAACTAATAATAGTTAGGGAGTTGATTTAATGTTTCACTATACAGTTAAGACAGATAAGTCTATTGAAGAAGCAGCTCAGGCGCTAGAAGAAAATTTGCAAAAAGAAAAGTTCGGTGTACTTTGGCAATTTGATATTAAGGCAAAACTTCAGGAAAAAGGTTTAGATTTTAATGACTCTTATTTAGTACTTGAGGTCTGTAACCCTGTGGAAGCAGAACGGGTGCTTTCTAAAAATAAAATGGTAGGATACTTTTTGCCATGTAAGATTGTCATATATGATGATGCTGGTACAACAAAGATTGGATTACCTAAACCTACAGCGTTAATTCAAATGGTTAATGATCATGAATTAAAAGAGCTTGCTGAAGATATAGAAAAGAGATTGATTGGATGTATTGACCAAACAGCTTAAAACTTTGTGTATGAACGATAAAGGCTAAGCCTTTATCGTTCTTTCTTTTTATTTTCATCAAATTTTCATATTCCATTTATATAATCAAAATTAATTAAATGAAAAAGGAGATTATTCATGTCATCAGCATTTGTTATTGGACCATTTGTTTTACAACTATCCTTAGCTGTATTGTTTATAAGCTTCACACTTGGCTTTGTATTCTTTTGGTTTATGAGTCCATTTACAAAAGATGAAAAGAAAAAGTTACTCGACCAAACTTTTTCTTATTTAATCTTTTTTGTTATATCTCTTTGGATTGGAAAGATTATTACTCATTTTAATATTTTTCTTTATGACCCTAGAGCTATTATTCCATACCCAAGTGATTCGTCAGCGTTTTATGTCGCAATAATTATATCGGTTGTCTATTTTATTATTAAAACTGTTAGAAATAGTGAGTCAGTTACTCCACTGCTACTAACGATGATGTTTATATTTTTATCAGCTTCGTTTATGTATGAATTTTTCTACATGATTGTTGGAGATAGCTTTAACCGATGGGAACATCTCGCATTACTATTGATTTTATTAGGTGCGATGACCATTCTGTTAGATAGGCTTTCAAGTTTGAACCTACTTATCATTATATTGTTTAGCTGGAGTTTAGGAAAATTACTTATAACATTCCTAGGTAATTCTAATATATTCCAATTTCACTTAGATCCATTGTTTTACGGCATCATATTATTTTTATCTATTCTATTAATTATTTACAGAAAGAAGGTATTTAGAAAATGGCAGATGTAACTATATTGTTAGCTTTAGGTGCAGGTTTAGTTTCTTTTCTATCACCTTGTACATTACCTTTGTTTCCGGTATATCTCTCGTATATCACTGGGATGAGTGTTAAAGAAATTCAAAGTAGTAAAGAAGCAAAAGTTCGAGGGAAGCTTCTATTACATTCAGTCTTTTTCTTGCTAGGCGTTTCATTAGTTTTTATTAGCCTAGGAATTGGTGCTTCATTTCTCGGGCAATGGATACAGAGCTTTTTAGCTGGTGAATCAGGATTGTTCATCCAACGAATAGCAGGCATTTTTATTATCATTATGGGTTTATTCGTTGCTGGATGGCTTCAAGTGAAATCTTTTATGAAAGACAAGCGCCTTCAGCTTCGTAAAAAACCTGTTGGATATATAGGTACTACTTTTGTTGGAGTTGGTTTCGCTGCAGGTTGGACACCTTGTATCGGCCCAATTTTTGCATCAATTTTAGTCATTGCTGGGACAAATCCGACACAAGGTACTTTATATACGTTAGCTTATGTTATTGGCTTTGCATTGCCTTTTTTACTACTTACATTTTTTATTGGTTCAACAAGGTGGCTTGTTAAACATAGCGAGAAGATTATGAAAATTGGTGGAACTGTCATGATTGCGATGGGAGTTTTACTATTTACTGGGCAGTTGAGCCGTATTTCAACTTACTTACTAAAGCTTGTACAAGATACTTGGTTTGCAAACTTAGGTTAATAGGAGGAATTTCGTGTGAAAAAAGTTTTAATGTTAGTTGTTTTACTCGGAATGTTTGGTTGGGCAATATTTGATTTAGTCGCACAGTCTGAAAATAGTAGCTCTAGTAATGAACAACCTAAAAATAATTCAACTGAAGAGACGATGGATGAGGATTTACAAGATGTTCCGATCGGATTAAACGTAGGTGAGAGAGCACCAGATTTTCATCTTGAAACGTTAAGTGGTGAATCAGTAAGACTATCGGATCTGCGAGGTAAACGTGTCATGATTAATTTTTGGGCAACATGGTGTCCGCCATGTCGAGCTGAGATGCCTGATATGGAGAAATTTTATAACAGTCACGATGTAGAGATTTTAGCAATTAATTTAACTCAAACAGAATCGAGAGTTAATGATATTAAGTCATTTGTTGATGAATTTAGTTTGACATTTCCGATATTATTAGATGAAGAACTAGAAGCTGGGATGCTATATCAAATTCAACCAATTCCAACTTCTTTCATGGTAGATTCTAGAGGAATTATTCAATTTAAGACGATTGGCCCTATGAATTACGATATGATGGTTCAGGAGTTTGAAAAGATGAAATAAAATACTCTATTCCATACAATAGAGTAAGAGGTGGTTAAATGGAGCAGCAAACCGTACTAGTCGTTGAAGATGACCAAATGATTCGGAATCTTATTAAAATATATTTAGAAAAAGCAGGGTATGAAGTAATCGATGCTCATGATGGAGAGGAAGCAAAAGAAGCATTTTTGACATATCACCCATGTTTAATTGTGCTTGATTTAATGTTACCAAAGCTTAATGGTGAACAGTTTTGTGAATGGGTTAGAGAGCAGCAACAAGATGAGGTATCAATCATTATGCTATCTGCTAAGTCTCGAACAGAAGATAAAATTAAGGGACTACGTTTAGGTGCAGACGATTATATGACGAAGCCGTTTAATCCAGATGAATTAGTCGCACACGTTGAAGCTGTTCTTAGGCGGACAGGGCAGTTTTGTCAAAAACTTACTTACAACGGCCTGACAATTAAACCTAGAAAAGGCGAAGTTTTACTTTATGATAGGGTAGTTGATCTTACGAAACATGAGTATAACTTGTTATATCATTTTATGGATCATCCAAATATTATTTTTTCAAGGGAAGACCTCATTTATCAACTTTATCCTAATGCAGATAAGTCGGTAATGGACCGTACGATTGATCAACATATTAAAAAGTTACGATTTAAAATTGAAGATGACCCATCAAATCCTAAACGAATTGTAACTGTTAGAGGAATGGGGTATAAATTTGTTAAGTAATAATCTTATTCCTAGAAAATTTATTTGGCGTTTAACTATATTAAATGTTATTGTCATAGCCGCATTTATCGTATTAAGTGGTTGGGCCATATATAATACAGCTTGTTTTTTAGTCGATGGAATGAATACAGTTAATGTTGAGCGTCAAACAAAATTTAATTCAGATTTATTTTTATATTTATGGATTTACAGTCTGATTGCAATCATTATCGGTAGTGTTGTTCATTATTATTTGGTGAGAAGATTAGTCCGTCCATTAAAAGAATTAATCGAGTCTACTAAACAAATGAAGATTGGGCAATATCCTAGCCCTATTGAGACGAAATCCCATGACGAGGTTGGTGAACTAATTACACACTTTAATGATTTAGTGAAACAGCTCAATGATGATCGGAAAAATCGGCAAAAATTCATTTCAGACTTGTCACATGAATTAAAAACACCTTTATCGAATCTAAATGGTTATTTAAATGCATTAAAGAGTGGAGTTATAAAGGGAGATGAAGAGTTATATCGATCGCTATATCAAGAGTCAGAACGGCTTTCGATGATGATTAATCAACTTGAGCAATTAAAAGAATTAGACTATGTTTCAAAGCAAATTTTTACTGAAAAAGAGACCGTAGACATGTATGAAGTTATAAATCAGACGGTTGAGATGTTTAGGTGGTCATTTAAAAGGTCCAACATTGAATTAGTCTGTGATATTGAATATGGTTATGTACTTGTAAATCAAGATGGTATTCAACAAGTAATTAGTAACTTGATTGATAATGCAATTAGGTATTACAAAGGTGATGAACCAATAAAAGTAGTAGGTAGAAAACAAGATAGGAACTATATATTAACAATAACTGGACCTGGCGAGAAGATTGATGAAGAGGATAAAAAGCGGATTTTTGAACGATTTTATCGAGCGGACCTTTCAAGAGCACGTGAAACAGGTGGAACAGGTTTAGGATTAGCTATTGCTAAGGAGATTATTGACAATCATAGGGGAAGAATTGGGTTACACTCTAGAGGTAACCTTCATACTTTTTGGTTCGAAATCCCCTATGCATAACCAAGCAAAAAAACCGCACATTGCGGTTTTTTATAATTCATCAAATCCATTTAAATCACTTGTTTTCGTATATTGGCGTGACTTTTGTTCAAAGAAATCCGTTTTTGTATCGTCAAAGTTATCAACATATGCCTTAATCCATTTCATTGGGTTTTCCGTATAATCCTCATAAATCTCACTTAATCCAAGTAGACGTAACATCTTGTTAGCGCGGTACTTAATATATCCTTCCATTTCAACTAAATCAATGCCGTCAATATCTTTTAAAATATACTGACTCCAAATCGTTTCTTGCTCAACAGAGTGACGGAATTGTTCATAAACCCAGTCAGTCAAATCCTTTGTGTTGTAATCAGGATTTTCTGATAGAGTTGCTCGGAATAACTCACTAATAAATCGCCCATGCTGCAACTCATCTCGATTAATATAAGAGATCATCGTTGAGGTACCAACCATTTTTTGATGTCTTGCCAAATGATAAAAGAAGGCAAAACCAGAATAGAAGTATAATCCTTCTAATAAAGATGTGTAAACCATCGCTTTTAACACATTAATTATAGTTGGTTCATTAGCGAACGCATTATAGACATTTTTAATTCGTTCATTTCGTTGTAATAAAATGTCATCTATTCGGCCTGTTTCGAACGATTCTACTTGCTGATCAAATGATGTGACAGAAGAAAGGACATAGGCGTAACTATGATTATGCTCGCTCTCTTGATCAGCAATCGTTGCCATAATCGATTTAACAGATGGATCAGTAGAGTAATGGGCAATTCTCATAGCCATATCTGTTTGTGGCCCGTCCAATGTTGCGAGTAGGCCTATGATTTTTAAAAATGCATTCTGTTCAACTGCTGACAATGATGAAAATTGCTTAATATCATGTGTCATGTCTACTTCACTAGCTCGCCAAAAAAGGGCACGTATTTGTTCACGATGATCATAAAAGTGAGGGTATGCCAAGTCATTCCAGTTCAATATGCCACTAGCTTTTCCTTCGAAAAGGGCAGTTGATTTATTTGGGTTTTCGGGTTCTAATATCGTTACTTTCTGACGTAATGTTTGCAATGTTCAATGACTCCTTCCGTCCATTTTTGTACTTTTGTTTCTTGAGAACCTCTAGGACTTTGTTCTATTTTTAGAGGTGGGTAAGTTGAATGATAAAATTTGGCTAATTTATCACAAGCGCTGCAAAATAATTCATCACCACCAAACTGGGTATCACCTGTTCCAAATACAAATACATTTGATGGCTTATAACCAATTTTTAATACGAAATCTTTGACGATACTTGGTGTTGACCCTCTATCCCATGTAAAACTACCAATTAATATCACATCATAATGAGAGGGATCCGGAACAGTAGAGATTCTATGTTTAATGCGAAAAGTATCAACATCAAACCCCATTTGATTAAGTCGCTCCTCTATTAGTTCTGCAACTTCTTTAGTATTTCCACTAAAACTGGCGTAACTAATTAAGACGCGCACCATTCACATTCCTCGATATCAGTTGCTGTTGATCTGACATAATACGTCGTTTTAAGCCCGGATGCCCATGCTTGCAAGTGTAAATCTAGCATGATTTGTGCTTTGATGTTATGTGGTACGTAAAAATTAAACGAAATAGACTGATCCACGTGGCGTTGTCTTGCTGCATTTTGACGAATAGACCAGCGTTGATCAAGAATGTAAGCCGAACGACGGTAAATGTCATACGTAACATGGTCTAAATCAGGTGCAACAACTGGTAGTTTGTAATCTTTCTTTTCTTCATAGTAAAACGGTTTGAAAATCGGATCGATACTGGCAGTTGAACCAGCAATGACAGAAGTGCTAGAGTTTGGTGCAACAGCAATAAGATAACCGTTTCGAATACCGTGATTATGGATATTTTTCATGATTGAGTTCCATTCATCCGCGTTTTCACCGTCTGAATATCCACGTACTTTAAAGAATTCACCTGTTTGCCAATCACTGCCTTCAAACTTAGAATAAGGCCCTTTTTCTTTAGCGAGGTCATTACTCGCTTTAATCGTCAATTGAGCAATTTTTTCATATAAATGATCGGCAAAATGAACAGCCTCATCAGATTCCCATTTGATACCTTTTAACGCTAATAAATGATGCCACCCAAATGTACCTAAGCCAATGGCACGGTATTTTTTATTCGTTGCAGTAGCTTGTTTGACCTCAATTGTGTTCAAGTCAATGACATTGTCTAACATTCTAACTTGGATTGGAATTAGTCGTTCAAGCACATCATTTGGTACAGCTTTTCCTAGATTAATAGATGATAGATTGCATACGACAAAGTCACCTGCTTTTTTATAAGTAATAATTGTATCCCCATCAATCGTTTCATCGTATTGAATGGTTGGTGACATGTTTTGCATAATTTCTGTACATAGATTACTTGAATAGATCATTCCTTCATGTTTATTCGGGTTCATTCGATTGACCGTATCACGATAAAACATAAATGGTGTACCAGTTTCTAGTTGGGACTTCATAATTCGAGCCATAATTTTAATAGCAGGAATTTTTGTCTTAGTAAGTTTTTCGTTATTAACACATTCATAATATTTTTCTCTAAAAGAACCAGCACCTTTTTGCTCATCATAAAAGTCTTCTAAGGCAAAACCCATGACATGTTTCACTTCATATGGATCAAACAAATACCAATCACCACGTTTTTCTACTTGTTCCATAAATAAGTCTGGTAGGCAAACTCCCGTGAAAATGTCATGTGCTCGTTGTCTTTCATCACCATTATTTAGTTTTAAATCTAAAAATGACAAAATATCTGCGTGCCAAACATCAAGGTAGACAGCAATGGCACCTTTTCGGCGACCAAGTTGATCGACACTAACAGCAGTATTGTTTAATTGTTTGATCCATGGAATGACACCTGAAGAAGCCCCTTTAAAACCTTTAATCGAACTGCCACGGCTTCTAACTTTTCCCATGTATACACCTATACCACCGCCACCTTTTGATAGTCTTGCTACGTCTGTGTTGCTGTTATAAATATCTATTAAAGCATCATCAACCGTATCAATAAAGCAACTCGATAATTGCCCATGAGCAAGGCCAGCGTTTGCTAATGTTGGTGTTGCAACAGTCATATATAGATTGGATAGAGCCCAATATGCTTCTGAAACAAGTTGACTGCGCTTGTCCATTGGTTCATCTTGCATGAGGTACAAAGCAATCGTCAGCCAACGTTCTTGTGGTAATTCGTAAACATTTTTTTCATGGTCGGTCGTTAAGTATCTAGTTGCTAATGTATGTAGACCAACATAATCAAATAGTAAATCTTTATCAGGATTAATTAAGGTTGACAATGTTTCAAGTTCTTCTTGGCTGTATTTTTCTAAAATATTTGGTGAATAGATACCTTTATTAACTAATATTTTTTGAAGATCATAGTAGCTTCCATATTTTAAACGTTGGTCATAACCCCGATTTTGACTGGCTTTTTGATATAAGTTTAATAAATATATTTTAGCTGCATCATATGACCACGAGGTATTTACCTCATCAACGTTTTCTAAAGCCGTAGTGATGAGTAAAGAATAGATTTGTTCTTCACTGATTTCTTTTTTTGAATCAAGTTGGCGAAAGATTTTTTCTTTGTAAGCATTCGAATCTGTTGAAATGGTATTGTTAATGATTGTTTCAACGTAACTTTTTAATTCATTTGTAAGTAGGGTGGTTTTTTTTGTTAGTGTGGACATATATATCACCTTTTCCTTTCTTTAAGTAAAATAAAAAAATCCGCTCAGGGATGAACGGATTCAACGATAGCAAAAGATTAGAAAGATGATTTCATATTCACTATCGTTTCACCTTCTCAAACCCCCGAAGAATTGAAACTCAGACAAATTAAGGCAGGTCTCCTGACTTGTGCATTAACCTACTAGGATTCCTTCCCACACCAAAAAAATGTTTCAGTGAAGTGGATTTAATCCGTTCGTACACACTTACAGTTGCGGGGACAGTTCCGGATTTTCACCGGATTCCCTATTAAGCCTAGATTAGGCACCTTCATTTGTAATTTCAATATATTGTTTGTTATTTTAAAATAAGACACTATATATAGTGTTGAATCGATCATATCATGTAATGTCAGTAAATTCAATAACTATTAAATAATTATTAATAACTATTTTTAAAACTTATGGCTCATGCTTTTTACCTAGATAAGGGGGAACAAATTTAAGCATTAATAGTTGAATCAAAGTAATATAAAAACGAAAACTAGCATACCAAACAATGGAGGTTGGTATGCTAGTCAATTACAAATCATTAAAAATTCGTTTCCACATTTCTGATGGTACCATGCCGTTTGCCTCGATACTACCATCTTCTTTAATATAAATTTCTAAACGGTCGGGGATTGCTTCAATTTCATTTTCCATAAATTTATATCGGTCAGTCAGAAAGTGTATTCGTTGATTAGTTGAGCCAATCCATGGTCTCTTATGGTCGGGTTTATCCATCTCGTAAGGTCCATCAATAAATAAGTCCGTGACATGAAGCAAGTCTCTCCATCCAGGTTTATCAAGCTCCGCCAACTGTTCTTTGTAGTAACCACTAAAAGCCATAACACTTAAGCCGTGTTCTTGTGCACGTTGGCCGATAATTGCTAAAGCTTCTGCTTGTTCAAACGGCTCGCCACCTAAAAAAGTTATTCCTTCAATATCGTGTTTTTCCTTGCTCTCTAAGATTTGCTCCCATAACGTATCAACTGATGTAGGTGTTCCCATTTTCGGATTCCACGTCCACGGTACGCCACAACCTTTACAATGAATTGGGCACCCTTGTACCCATACACACGCTCTTTTTCCTGGACCCTCAGCGGTAGTAATCGGCAGAAAACGATGCAGGTTAACATCCATTAATAATCCACTATCCTTCCTGAACGATATTCTTTCTTTTGAGGTGTAACAGTTGGTTGTTTTGGTTCATCTTGTTTATGCTGTTCTTCCTTTTCGTTAAAAATCAAGTATGGTTTTGCTTTTGCTAGAATGTGTGGCTTAATATCAGTTTCTTTTACAAAATGAGAATAAGAATTAAACTGACCAACTTTATCACGTACCTGAACAATTTGCCTAGCTACAATATTTCCGATATAAGGATGAGAGGCAATTTCTTTAAGACTAGCTTTATTAATACGAAGCATGAAAGGTTCTTCTTGATCTGCTACTGGAATGTGTGATTTTTTCTTTTTTACATTTTTAATACTCATTGGTTGTGCTGTCTTAGTGTCATCAAAAAAAGGATATCTCGTTTGAACTTTTATTGGTGGTGTTTGACGATAGGGGTTATCAATAATTTTTTTGGCAATGATGCGTAAATATTCCCTTCTAGCAAGAAAGGCGTGGATGCCAGAACCAACCCAAACCGTTAAAGCCAAACCCGCTGCTATATCTAACAAAATACTATCTTCATCAGCATCCCCAGCAACATAAAGACTAGAAAAACTAATTATTAAATAAATAAAAGCTGCAATAAGCCATTTTTTCCTACCAGCACGTGCACCAATGTAAAAAAAACTAATAAATGATGTCAAGCCAAAAGGACCAAGGAGCCAAAAAAGCCAAAAAGAATGCCTGATTTCCCATCTTCTCCCGAAAGGAGTTATTGGATCATACATTTGTATCTACTCCCTTTTAAGGTGACTACGCTCATGTATACTTTGTTCAATCGTTGTTTCATAATATTCTTCGGTAAATTTTGAATCAACAGTTTTTGCATCGACTAATTTTTCAACTAACGCTACATAATCTAAACATTCTTCACCTTTTACACCAAGTGTTTTCACTCGAATTTCACCAGTAGGTAAAATTTCAAATCTTAGTTTTTTACTCATTGTAAAGCTTCTCCTTTACTTGAAAAGTGAGAACGATTGAATCATCGTCATTTTTATTTTCTTGTTCGAGTATCAGACCTTCATCTTTAGCACGCGCAAGTAATTTTTCATACGTGTTTTTTTGTACGATCCTTGTATACTCTTTCTGAATATCTTTTAGAAATTCTTCTGCTTCTTCTGTCGATACACTCTCATTAAAATAACCACTTAACGTCCCATCTTCTTGCTGTTGAAAAGCCATTTGAATATCACCTAAAGATGAATGGAATCGTTCTTCGTTTAAATCGATTTGACAGCCAAAACTTTTTAAAGCTTCTTCAAGAATAGTTTCATCCTTCATATTAGTGTCAATTCGATAAAGGACTCCTTCATCAACTTTTTCTTTAAGTGCATAGGAGACAGCAGTACTTGCAGCCCCTATAGCAATTGGAACTAAAAACATAGATAAACTCAACATTCATCATCCTTTCTATTAAAAGTCTAACGTTCTTCCACCGCGAGAACGGTTAATATCATTGTTTGATGGCTCTTTCTTAGGTTCATCAGAGACATCATGGCTGTAATCAGCACGGTCATCTTGTAAAGTAGCTGCTACGGCACGTACATTCGCCCAATCCCGAATAGCTCGAATTTGTTCAGATTGTGTAACTGATAGGGGGACGGTTTGTTCAATGGCTTTTAGTATATCGTTTACTGTGATCGATCTTTGCTCTGAGAATGCTTCAAATAATCCCGTGATAACAGCCTGTTCAATCTCAGCTCCAATAAATCCTTCAGACTCATCAGCTAGCTTATCTAAAATGTCGTCAGTTAACTCAAAAGCACCTTTAGCCTTGTCAGATATAAGACGCTTGTCAATGTGAATTTTAAATATTTCTTTTCGTTCGTTCCGTGTCGGTAAATCTACGAAAAAGATCTCATCAAATCGTCCTTTACGAAGTAGCTCTGGTGGTAAAGCTTGAATGTTATTTGCGGTTGCGACGACGAATACAGGTTTATCTTTCTCTTGCATCCAAGTTAAAAGTGTTCCGAAAATACGGGTAGATGTCCCACTATCACCTCTAGAGTTCGTACCTCCAAGCCCTTTTTCAATCTCGTCGATCCATAGAATAGAAGGGGAGATAGCTTCAGCAGTTTCAATTGCTTTCCGCATATTCTCTTCACTACTTCCAACAAGTCCACTAAAAATCTTCCCCATATCTAGTTTTAATAGAGGAAGTTTCCACAATGAACTTACAGCTTTTGCAATTAAACTTTTCCCACAACCTGGAATACCTGTAATCAATAATCCCTTAGGTGCGGGAAGACCGTATTCGTTTGCTGATTCTAGCCAAGATTTATCACGTTTTACTAACCATCTTTTAATATTTTCAAGACCACCAATATCTTCTATACTTGGGTCCTGGGGAACATATTCTAGTAAACCACTTTTCTTAATAATTTGTTGTTTTTCTTGGAGAACATGTTCGACTGTATCAATGTCAAGTTTTCCATCGAATACCATTGATAAAGCAAAAGCATTTTCAGCCTCTTGTAGTGTTAAGCCTAACGCAGCTTTAATTAATTTTTCTTCTTCTTCATCACTTAAATTAATCGTGATTCTACTGTTGTCTTTATTCAAATCTATCATTTGGTGTAATACTTTTTTTATTTCTTCGTAGGTGGGTAGCCCATAATCGACGATAATAATATCCTTTTGTAATTCTAAGGGGATAGAGAAAGTTGGTGAGACGAAGATGACATTTTTAGGAACTGGGCTTTTTACAAGTTCAGTTACCAAATCACGAATACGGCGGATTACATTATAGTCCGGATTTCGGTTTTCACCACCAAGAAAAATATGAAAATCTTTAAAAATAAATACTGAAGGTTCATCAATTGTTAAAATGTGATTTAGCGCTGAGAGAGGTTGTTTTGTATTTTGTTTTGCTTGGCCATCCTCATCAACTAGTCCTTCAGTTAAACTCCATGTATACATCGTTCTTGTTGTTTTTATTAATTCAGGGTTTTGGCACACTTGTTTAATATCACGAATGAGTCGATCCTCTTCCCATGTCGAAATAGACAAAAAGGAAAAACGCGCCCTTAAGTAGTGTGCTAAACGAATTGAAAATGAATCCTTATCCATTTCATTCACCTCACAATATTTCTCCCATAATTTTAGCATATGAAAAATTATTGTAATATATCAGGGTCATTTTAAACAGCTATATATATAAAAACAGGAAATAAGTAGGATGTATTGGTGAAAAATTATGATGTTTTAGAACTAATAGGATGATTTTATTCCCATCTAGTAAAGGAAAAATGGATAAATAGGGTAAAAGCGTTTAACCTATTATATAGCTAATAAATAGTGATAACGAATATATAATATTGATAAAAAAAATACATTTGAATATATTTGAAATAAATGAATGAATTGGCTATCGCTTTGGGGAGAATATATATAATAACTAAACTATTGGAGTCGTATAGCATGCATTTGTTCTTAGCTTTAGTGACTGTGCTTATTGTCTGGAAATGGGGCGATTGGCGAAATTGGTCTAAATACCATACGGTGATGCTTTATTTTGCTTTAGGCAATTTATTGTATAACTTTTTAACATCTAATTACTTTTTGTGGCGCTTAGATGCAGATTTTATAAGTGGTCATACGTTAACGGAATTATTGTATACGTTTATTATTTTTCCTGCAACAGCTTTAATGTTCATTGGTAATTATCCAGAGAATGGAGGTTTTAAAAGAGTTTTTAGACATTTTATTTGGTATATATTCCTTTATGCTGGTGTAGAATTCATTTTCACATTAACTAATCACATAGAGTATCAGTACGGCTGGGGATATTGGTGGTCGGTCGGCTTTGACTGCTTTATGTTTCCTATGTTGCGTTTATTTTATAAAAAGCCGTTGTTAGCGTACTTTATTTCGATTTTTATTGGGGTTTTCTTCGTATGGTGGTTTGACGTTCCTGTACATTTACCTGTTGAACAAAGATGAGCATTGAGGGATCGATGCTCTTTATTTAGTACGAGTGACGGTGTTAAATAGGGTTATCTTAATTTATTAAGTAGTTCACTTACCGTGGAGAAAGGCGTATTAAAACGTTTTTTCAGTGATGTTACAATGAATGGGTTTACAACAGTAAGTTTAAAGCAATATCTTATGGATGACGGTGGACATTTGAAGTCATCTAGTTTAAGGGAAAATATGTGTAGAAAGTTATTTTAATGTTTAGTTATTAATTCAATAATAGGGCCAGATTGTAGAGGAAGGCGTAAATCTTAACTAAAAGGTTTGCGCCTTTATGTTATTAGCACAAAAAATCAAGTACAAAAAATTTTCTTAGTTATAATGGATTTGAAGGTAAAGGGGGTGACCAAATGTCGTATAAATACCATGAAAAGGCTATTCAGAGATCATTAAATTTTATTGAACAACATCTGACTAATGAATTGCAGATCACCATTTTGGCTGAACATGTTGGTTATTCGAGATTTCATTTTCAACGGATTTTCAGAAAGATTACTGGGAAATCAATTGCTGAATATATAAGAGAACGGCGAATAACCCAAAGTGCGAGGAAGTTAATTACTACGGATCAAAGAGTGATTGACATAGCTATGACCTATCAATTTAATTCTCAGGAATCTTTTACAAGAGCCTTTAAGAAAGTTTACGGCATGACACCAGGAAATTATCGGAAATTACTTAGAAAATTAGTTAGCAAAGGAGAGTTCATTGTGAGCACAAAAAATAATGCACCCAACGGTTGGATTATGACGGGGGAATCGCCATCTGATTATGAAACTGGTTTAGATAACAGTGTTGTACATAGCGGTAATTACTCGGCATATTTGAAATCAAAGGATGAAAAAGCAAGAAGTTTTGCGACATTGATGCAACAAATTAAGTCAGATAAATATCGGGGAGAACGGGTTCAATTTTCCGCATTTGTGAAGAGTACAGATGTAAAAGAAAGTGCCGGCTTGTGGATGCGGGTCGATCATTCTTCTGGAGAAGTCCTTGCCTTTGATAATATGATGAATCGTCCAATCAAAGGAACAAACGAATGGAATCATTTCAGCGTTGTATTGGATATTCCAATAAAAAGTGAAGTAATAGCATTTGGGATATTGTTAAATGGATCTGGCCAAATTTGGATGGACGAACTTAGGTTTGAAGTTGTAGACGATAGTGTCCCAGTGACAGAACAAAGCCCCACAGAAGGTTTATCTACTGAACCTGTAAATTTAAATTTTGAAGATAATACTGCCGCCAGATGATGAAAAATCAATTCAGAAAAAGGAGAAATAAATTAGCCGTGAGGAAGTTTTTATCAGTTTTATTACTAGTTGTTAATTCACTCACTTTTCTTATTGGACTTGGGTTTTTATTTGGAGAAGATAAGGAAAAAGATAATGATTTAAAACAAGAATAGTGCCGCAATCGGGCGCGATTACTATATCAAAAAAACCGCTCAATTGGTATAAGCGGTTTTTTTGTTATAAAGGCATACTAAAACGGATGTTATTTCGTATGTTAATTTTGTTGTTATTGTATTGCTAAAATCCCTGTTAAAAGTAGTGCAATATTCAGTTTCAATTACACTGATTTTTCACTTTTTATCCACAGAAAGTGAACTACTTACAAATTTATGTTATGGATAACCCTTTTTTATATTGTCCAACGATCGTGTACAATGGCCACAAGCTTCCATTGTCCGTCGATATTTTGTTCAAAGACGAGATTTATACTTCCCCAATCCATTTCATATTCAGCCCCTGCAATATAGAATTCAACGACATGGGAGTTAGGATATACGTCTTTAATATTATTTATAAAATTACCTCTTGCGACAAATTCATCATATAACACGTCATCTGCTTTCATATAATTTTTGTTGTAAATAAACTCGTCGTAGTACTCAGCTCCGGTTAATTCGATTGGGAAGCCGCTACCATCATAGTTCCCCCATACATATACTTCTTGATTGTTTAATAATTGTCTCACTTCATTTGGATAAAAAATTAATGCATCTTCATCAATATAAACGTAAGGTGAGAACAGTAATCCTTTATTTTCATGAACATGTTTTGAAAGTTCTTCAAAATCTTTATTAGCAATTAACTGAACTAACTCATTCGCTTTTTCAACAATTACCGTTTTGTCGTCTAGTAAATAGTTGTGTGTGAAAAAAATGTTTTCAAATGCTTCAATAGTACCATTTATTTCGTAACGTTCACCGTTAATATCAACAATGTCGTTATTAATAAATCCGATTGTTGTAATAATCTCATTAGATTCATTATACAATTTATAAGTTGTATCAACATTTGCACTTGAAGCATTACTTTTAATTAAAGTGGCAGATTCCATCTGATGTGTGAAATCATGAATCATTTGTTCGTCAGTTGTTCGATAAATGGCTTCTTTACTAGTATCTTTTTTCGTTGTTGCTTCTAGTTTGGCAATGTCTACAGACACAATTTCTGAAAAATTATATTCTTTTACTGAATCTTCTTGAGATTCAATGTCTGATGTTTTCCCGGCACTATTAAATAAATCCAGATTTGTTAAGGTAACAAAAGAAACAATTACAACTGCAGCAACCGTTACAAGTCCAGCTGTCAAACGCTTCATAAGCATTCTCCTTTTATCCTTTTTAACCAATTCATCAGCTGTCTGCATCAATTGATTATAAATACGTTTTTCATTTTCTTCACTAAGTTCATATTTCGGGAAGTCATTAAGTTCTTTTTCTAATGGATCCTTATTACTCATTGATTGAACCTCCTCGACTTAAACGTAAGGCTTTAAGAGCTCTTGAATAAGTTTTTTTTACTTTATCTTCTGACCAACTTAATATAATTGCCGTTTCTTTTGTTGTAAGTTCTTTAATACCTCTTAAAATAAGAACATCGCGATAATTCTGTTTCAACGATAGAATTAATTTATAAAGTTCTTTTTTAGCTTCATTTTCTTGTAATATTTCAAATGGTGTTGTTTGATCAATAATCAACATATCGTTAGTTAATTCAACAGTTTCATTTATTTTTTTCCTTTTTAACTTACGCATTTCATCTATAGCAACGTTTCTAGCAATACTAAATAACCACGTTTTTGGTGACGCGCGTCCGTCAAATTTATCAATTCCTTTTAATGCTTTGATGAAAACTTCTTGAACAAGATCTTCCATATCTGTTTGACCTGTATAGTAGATTAAGAAGTTATAAATATCGTGGCTGTATTGATTAAACCAATCGGAAATCAATTTTTTTCTATGCATAGTTGGTGGTCCTCAGATTTGTAATGTTACTTATTAGACGAATGGTATATGTAGAAGTGACACTTTTAGAAAGTTGTTAAATAAATTTTGCTTCATTAAATGTTAAGACGCAAGCATGAGAATAAAAAAACGAGCCCTAATAAGAGCTCGTTATAATTATTAATTAAAATTCAGGTAGATTGGATAAGTTGTTGCTTTCATCTCCATCTGCGTCACTGCGCAAGTGTTTGTCACCATCTTTTCCTGTGAATGTGTTTACATGTTCAATTTCGCCTGCAACAGCCATACGCTGTGCTTCTTTATAATCGACGACTTGTCCGTTAGATAATTTTAACTCGACGATATCTCCATCTGTATTTTTTCTAACTGCAACTACTTGTTCTGGCATTTAATCGCCTCCCTATATTTATTATGTGGGGTTAGACCTTTTATATTCATAACATGAAAAATGTAAGTGAATATTATATTGGATTGTAGTATATTGTAAAAGAAGAAAAGAACGTAAGGAGAATTAGTCCAATGTAGATTGAAAATCCCAAAGCCATTTAAAAATTATATTAAGAAGGGATTTTTAAAATGAATATAAAAGACGAAGTCAATAAAAGAAGAACGTTTGCGATTATTTCTCATCCAGATGCCGGAAAAACGACGCTAACTGAGACGTTGCTTTTATTCGGTAATATAATTCGTTCTACCGGGACAGTTAAAGGAAAAAAGTCAGGAAAGTTTGCTACATCAGACTGGATGGAAATAGAGAAACAGCGTGGAATCTCAGTTACTTCCAGTGTGATGAACTTTCCTTATAAAGGATATCAGGTGAACATTCTTGATACTCCTGGTCATGAAGACTTTAGTGAAGATACGTATCGAACTTTAACTGCGGTTGACAGTGTTGTCATGATTATTGATTCTACAAAAGGAATTCAAGAGCAGACTAAGAAATTGTTTAAAGTATGTCGGATGAGAGGAATTCCTATTTTTACGTTTTTCAATAAGCTAGATCGCGAAGGTCGAGAACCTTTTGACCTATTAAAGGAAGTAGAAGAAGTGTTAGAGATTGACACTTATCCAATGAACTGGCCAGCTGGTATGGGGAAAAGGTTTCTTGGTATTTTTGATCGTTCAAAACATGAGTTTGTACAATTTAGAGGGAATGAACAAGAAGTTTCTATCCCACTTGGTGAATTAGAAAAACAAGAGCATGAAAATTTATATAATAATGAAACGTTTCAAGCTGCAAAGGAAGAGTTAGAATTGTTAGAGGAAGCAGGGGAAGAGTTCTCTCTGGAAGATGTTTTAGCTGGAACATTGACGCCTGTCTTTTTTGGAAGTGCTTTAGCTCCTTTTGGTGTTCAGTCATTTTTTGATACATTTATTTCAATGGCACCAGCACCAGGATCGAGAAGAACTACAAGTAGCGTCATTGATCCGAATAATCCAGACTTTTCCGGTTTCATCTTTAAAATACAAGCGAATATGAACCCGAAACATCGTGACCGTGTCGCTTTTCTTCGTGTCTGTTCAGGGAAATTTGAACGCGGGATGAATGTCAGACTCGCTAGAACTGGGAAATCCATTAACTTATCACAAACTCAACAATTCGTTGCTTCATCGAGAGGAACAGTAGATGAGGCTTATGCCGGTGATATTATTGGAATTTATGATCCGAATATATACCGTATTGGGGATACACTTATTGATGGTAAAGAGATATTTGAGTATGATGAGTTGCCAAAGTTCCCACCAGAAATTTATAAAAAAGTAACAGCAAAAAACGTCATGAAATCTAAGCAATTTCGAAAAGGTGTTGAGCAGCTTGTTCAAGAAGGAGCCATTCAACTATTTATAAAAGACCGAGATGATTCCTTTATTCTTGGGGCAGTCGGTGAATTGCAATTCGATGTATTTAAATATCGGATGGAGAATGAGTATAATTCTGAGGTTGTATTAGAATCAATAGGAGATCGGGTTCCACGCTGGCTAAAGGATCGACAAGTAGATCGGACCCTATTTGATGAACGGAATCTCTTAGTCAAAGATCGGGATGGTAATTTTGTAGTTTTATTTAAAAATGATTTTGCTTTAAGGTGGTTTGAAGAAAATCATTCCGATATTGAGTTGATTGATTTATTCGAAGTTAACCAATATGAACAAAGTTAAAGAAATAAACCAGGTGATTATTAATTAGTCATCTGGTTTTTTAAATTGAATTAGTATAGTCCTCTTTTTTACTTAACTACATATTGTATTTATAAAGCATTCTAATAAGCTTATGAATTAATGATAAGTCATCGAGGAGGGACTTCCGTGGACGTCTATCTGCAAGTGGCGGTAGGTTTTATCATAAATTTACTCATTTTCACTGCTACGAAACTTTTCAAAAAACTCGACCTAAGTCAATGGGGATATGTTTTATTGCATATGTGATTGTTTTTATTTCCTCTTATTTTATAATCACTTGGAAAGGATTTAAAGTGTTGATTGTCAGTATTGGGTTTTTATTATTTCTTGTTGTAATGGTGTTAATTAATGCGTTTTTCCCAAAAACCAAGGAATGAATAATGAATGTGAATTCATCTTGGCGACGAATAAATAAAGGGAAAATGGCCAAAATTAATTAATATCCGTGATTAAGGAGGAACTATACATGAGCGAAGACAAAATTGAAGTAGGCGAAGTATTCACTATTACTGATGACACTGAAGAAGAACACGATGTTGAAGTAATGGCTACTACCAATATAGACGGTACTGAGTATATAGCTGTCAGTTTTATTGGGGACCTCGAAGATGAAGAGGAAGATGATATCGACGTGTTTTTCTTAAAGGTTGATGCAGAAGGGGATCTGGAACCAGTTGAATCTGACGAAGAATTTGACAAGGTTTCCGCAGCGTTTGATGATATTTTTCTTAATCATGATGAGGAATAAACGAACGAAAACGAGTGTAACGACACACTCGTTTTTTCATTCATAAGCTCCTGTTCGTGTGACTTTTGTCATGCCTATTCTTTTATATCCAACAAATATGAGAACAGTCATACCGACAATAAATGCAATAAAATAAGGTGATATGTTGTCACGTATAATTCCAGTTAAAAAAGTACTTACAATCATTCCTAATGAGTATACCGCAGACATTAAACCAAACGCTCGCCCGTGGGCTTCTTTAGAGATTGAGTCAGTCACGGCAATCGCCATCGCAGGCATCATTATTCCGAAAAAGAATCCAATTGAGAAAAGTAATAATGGTAATGCAAGTAAATCATTAAATATTGCATATAACGTCATTGACATCCCAAACAGACCAAAGATTAACCGTTTAATTGGGTCATATCGATTGATAAAAAATAAGGATAATGCGATTAATGTACCGATTGCCATGAAGCTAAATAGTAAACCGGTTGTGGCGGTAGAAAGACCTTTTTCAACTGTCAAATAAGGAACTTCATAAATAATTACTCCATGTATATACATTACTGCGAACCCCGTCACTAAGACGATATGTAAATTAGGCATAGATAAAACTTGTGCCATACTTACTGAATGATTTGCTTGTCTTTTTTTATAGTTATTACTGCGATCTTGTAGGAAAACAAATGTGTAAAAGGCCGTTAAGAGTAGAGCTATTCCAATGATAAAGTAAGTGTTGGCATATCCTATAAGAGAACCCAACTTTCCTCCAATGGCTGGTGCGACAATACTTGAAACCGTACCAAGCATACCGTAAATGGCCATATTTTTCCCTTGCTGCTGACTGTTTTTCGCATAACTTGATAATAGCGCCAGTGCCGCAGGGATTAAAAAAGCTAAAGTAAACCCATTTAATGTACGAAGAAATAACAGGCTTGTTGCATTCTCCGCCAATCCATGAAAAATAAAAATAACTCCAGCGAAAAGCATAGGAAGTGTAATAAATAATTTTTTTCCAAAACGGTCAACGAGTGGACCCGCAATTAAATTTCCCGATAAATTCGCTAATTGAGAGACACTAAGCATGATTCCAATTAATACACTAGAAGCACCGAGCATCGCTGCATATGGTGTAAACAAAGGTGCTTGTACACTCATAATTAAGCTCATAAAAAACATAACAATAAAGATATGTAATTTGTTAATCGTTGTAATATTCAATGATTTTCACCTCGGAAACATTTTATTCAGGAGATAAAAGAAATAGACGAGTATTCTGTTCGTTATGCAAATAAATGTTTCCATATATTATCTTTATTAGTAGATTGATGTTGAATATGGGGGAGTAAGACAATATAATGATGTAAGATAGTTAATATTTTTGAATAGGAGGATATCAATTGGTTTATCGTGCAACAACACCAAAAATATTGTCTCTATTTTATTTTATTGCTATCTTAATAATCATTTTTTTTAACAGGAACTTGTCTAAGGAATTTTCAATCCCACTATTTATACTAATCCCATTCGCAACCATTTTATTTTTAATCATGTTTACAAATTTTAAATTCGCAATTGAAAACGATACATTGAGACATGAAATGTTTATATGGAATATTCGAATTTTTAAAAGAGAAGTTACTCCTGACCGAATTCAAAGCATCAATTTTAAATGTATCGGTTGGATGAAAAGGTGTGCACAAGTCAAGGTGAAAAAAGGGATTAATATGCGAATCGTTAATTTTGAGCCTGTAGAAGTATATGATCAGCTTGATGAATTTGCAAGTAAACATCCGCATATATCGGTGACAAAAACAAATGATTATTTGTTAATGAAGGAATAAAAATCCCCCTCTTAAAAGTTTTATTGCGAACTTTTTAAGAGGGGGTTTTATGAGGGTGGGTGTTTATTTTTCTACCTTATATACAAGCGTCATGAAAAAGAAAATGACGTAACTTAATAATAAAGTTGCTCCACCGCCTATATAAAATCCTAAAGTTAATCCTTCTGGTAAATCAAATGGTCTTACCATATAGAGCCACATACCGATAGTTAAACCAATTGACCCAATTATGGCACTCCATACATGTAGTTTTGTTAGTATAGAGCTTTTCGACTGGAAAACTTTATAATAAACAGCCCAAGCAAATAAGCTTAACCAGCCTACAACTAGAATATGGGCATGTACAGGCCGAAATGCATATGAACCAGCACCAGCCATATGTGCACCTAAAATTGCACCGATGACACCAAATATGCTTGCAAGACGTAACAGTGTTTGACTATGATTATTCATTATAATCCACTCCCATAACTAAACTTGTTTAATTTAATATGATGTTAGTTCATCAATATGAACGGAGTATGAATAAACAATGACAATAAAATGTCAGACACCAACTTAATAGATTAGTGTCTGACATGACTAATAGGGAGTGTTACGATAAACGTTGAGCCGTTGTCTTCTTCACTTAACACGCTGATATCCCCTTTATGTAAACTCACAATGGATAAGGCAATGGATAATCCAAGTCCTGTCCCCTCAACAGTTTGTGAACGAGCGCTATCCACTCTGTAGAAACGGTCGAAAATCTTTTCTTGAGCATCTATGCTCAAACCAATACCTACATCTTTGAACTTAATAGTTACTACTTCTTCTGTCTTTTCTAATTGGATATGAATAGTTCCATTAGGTTTATTATATTTAATGGCGTTCGTCAATAAATTGTCCCAAACGGTGTTTAGTAATGAAGGATCTCCGTATATTTCAGTATCAGACAACGAGTAACTTAACATAATACCCTTTTCATTTATTTTCCATTGGTAATTTTGAATTAACTGTTTTATTTGCTCGCTGACGTTGTACATTTTTTTATTAAGAATATCTTCATTCCTGTCGAGCGATGCAAGTAATAGCAACTGATCAGTTAAAGTAGACAACCTTGATATTTCTTGATGGATAATAGAAATATATTTTTCCTTTTCATCGTTTGTCAAGGAATGTTTTTCCAAAATACTTACGTATCCTTTGATATTTGTTAATGGTGATTGAATATCGTGCGAAATGTTTGATATGAAATCCTTTCTTGTTTCATCAAGTTGTTGTAGTTTTTTAGCCATTTGCAAGAAACTACTCGACAACTCACCTAACTCATCGTGACGATTAATATCGAGTTCCACATCATGATTGCCTTCAGCAAGAGATTCTGTCGCTTTCGTTAACTTCGAAATCGGATTCACCAAATATTTCGTGCTTAGTAATACTAAAATAATACTTAAAATTATTGTAATCACTATAATCCAGCCAAATAAATAGTGCATTTCATTAAATAAAAGCTTAATGTTTGGCCTAATAAAAAGGGCATACGTCACACCTTGATGCTTAAGAGGAACTCCGATTGTATTCCTTAATTCATTTGCAAAAAAACCAGTAACAAATGTTTCTTGCGGAAAGTGCAGTATGCCGTGATAAACTTCACCTTCCAACACTGTTTGTACAGTTGATTCCGATATGGAAGTATCTCGAAAAGGTGAGCCATAAAACGTTCCATTATGATCTGCATCAGCTAGGTAAACTTGATAGCCAATAGAAGCTATTTGATCTAAATAACTATCTAAATTGATCTGTGGGTTCTCGCTTATATAATCAGCAATATTTAAAGCAATACTCGTATTCTTTTCATCATTTAACGGTTTTAATTTCTGTTGGTAATACGTATTAGAAACAATGAAGGCGATCACACTACTAAAAATCATAATACTGATTGTCATTACAATGAACTTAATATATAACGATTTCATCTTCTTGACTCCAACATATACCCGACACCACGCACAGTTTTGATTTGAAAATCATCTGTTAATTTTGAAAAACGTTCCCTTAACCGCTTAACATGTACATCAACCGTTCGAACATCACCTTCAAATTCAATACCCCAAATATGTTCAATTAAATGCTCACGAGAAAAGACTTGCTGAGCATTTGAAGCTAAGAAATATAAAAGTTCAAACTCTTTTAAAGGAAGCATATATGTTTGATTATTTATTTTGACTTCATAGCTTTTTTTGTTAATAACTGTACTGCCTAGTTTAATTGTTTGCTGTTGCTCTTCAGGTTGATAGCGGCGAAATAGCGCTTCAATACGAAAAATTAATTCTTTATGTTCAAAAGGTTTGACGAGATAATCATCAGCTCCAGATTTAAAGCCTTCTTCTTTATCACTAATTTGTCCTTTAGCTGTTAAAAGGATAATTGGAATATCATAGAGACTTCGGATCTCCTTCGTTAAAGAAAAACCATCCATATAAGGCATCATGACATCAACTACAGCTAAATCACATTTTTCTTTATGCATGATTTGTATTGCTTCGATACCATCACTAGCACAAAAGACATCGTATCCAGCTTCTTCTAAACGAAATTTTAGAAAATTAACGACATTAAATTCGTCATCAACGACCATTATTTTTTTCATCTTTTTACCTCGAATTAATTTTAGTTGTTTCATTTAAAATACATCGAACCGTTATTAATTTCAAATAATGAGTCATGCTGTATACCTGATGTGGTGCTGGTGTTAAAAAATAACTCGCCCAACAAATAAAGCAATCATAAAAAGTTCAAATATTTAGAGCTTTTCAGTAAAGATGATACAAAAAGTCCGATATAATAATGTTATGTAACCCTTAAAAAGGTGATCAAATGGAATTTGTGGAACCGATAAAAGACCTCGAATCTATAAAAGCGATTAAAGATTACTTAAAAAAGCATTCGAAGCGAGATTATTTGTTATTTGTTTTCGGTATTAATACTGGTATAAGAATAAGTGAATGGCTACAAATCAAAGTTTATGAAGTATGGGATGGTAGAGAGGCTTATGAACTTATAACTATTCATGAAAAAAATACCCAGCAGAAAAAGCATTATTATTTAAACTCTAATGTTCAAGCAGCACTCAAAGAGTATATTGAATTAACAAAAATATCCGCAAATCAGTATTTATTTAAATCTAAACATTATGAAAAACCAATTTCACGACAGCAAGCGTACCAAATGATTAATAAAGTTACTAAAGAAATTGGACAACCGGGGCAAATAGGGACACATACTATTCGAAAGACGTTTGGCTACCATGCTTATCGGAAAGGAATTGCGGTATCCATTTTAAGGTCAATTTTTGGCCATGGCTCAAACTCTGAAACGTTAAAGTATATTGGTATTACAAAAGATGAGGAACATCATATAAAGGTAGATGTTAATTTATAGAACGGATTTTCGAAAGGGGCATTATATGGGGGAAAGTACCATCACACTTGAACATTTTATATTAATTCTTGGATTGCTGCTCATTATTGGGGTAATCGCTACGAAATTTTCTAGTAGACTAGGAGTACCAGCTCTTATTCTATTTATATTGGTCGGGATGGTGTTAGGCGGAGATATTTTAGGATTACTACCATTTGGTGACTACAATTTATCTCGAATGATCGGGATGCTCGCTTTAGTCGTTATTTTATTTGATGGTGGTATTCAAACGAAATGGAAAGATGTAAAACCAGTGGTTAAACCATCTTTTTCATTAGCAACGTTAGGCGTGATATTGACCGCTCTTGTTGTTGCAGTAGGGGCTAAATTAGTTTTAGGAGTTTCGTGGGTTGAGGGGTTATTATTTGGATCAATTGTTGGCTCAACAGATGCCGCAGCCGTCTTTGCGGTTTTGAAAGGACAAAATATAAAACCTAAGTTAGGAACGACACTTGAAGCTGAATCTGGCTCCAACGATCCGATGGCTATGATTTTAATGATTACATTTATTGAATTAATAACCATTGATCAGCCTTCATATTGGTCGTTAATTGGTTTGTTTTTTTGGCAGATGGTTGTTGGCTTATTAATCGGTCTATTATTTGGTCGATTAGCAACATACGCTATCAATAACATCAATTTAGATTCAAGTGGACTTTATCCTGTATTCGCGTTAGCTTTTGCATTATTAACGTTTAGTGTAACGGATTTAATCAATGCAAGTGGGCTGTTAGCAGTTTACGTTGCTGCAGTTTTAATTGGAAATTCAGATTTAACCTATCGTCATTCTATTTTTAGATTTAGTGAAGGATTTGCCTGGATGGCACAGATTTTAATGTTTACGATATTAGGTTTATTAGTCTTTCCTAAGCAGGTCTTTAACGTTGATATCATTGCGAAAGGATTGCTTATTTCTTTTATATTAATATGTATTGCCCGCCCAATCGCTGTGTTTCTATCGACCATTAAACTAGGATTTAATTTAAGGGAAAAAATCTTTTTATCCTGGGCCGGATTGAAGGGAGCAGTACCAATTGTGTTGGCTACTTTTCCGATGGCTGAAGGATTAGAAAATGGTCAGTTATTTTTTAACGTCGTGTTTTTCGTTGTTTTAACTTCGGCTCTTATACAAGGTTCAACAATTCCTTTCTTCGCTGAAAAGCTTAGTTTAACAGGGCCTAAGAGAATAGAGCCGATGCATTCATTAGAATTGGTTTCAATCGGAAAGGCAAATGCGGAGATGATTGAATTTGTCGTAAACGAAGAAATTCAGATTACTGGACAAACTTTAGCAGATATCGAGTTTCCCAAAGATGTTCTAATCAATGCAGTTATTCGAAAAAATGAATTATTAACCCCATCTGGAGATACAAAAATTGAAGTTGGAGATATATTATATATATTAGCTTCTCGTAAAAGCAAACGCGCATTAAAGCAACTTTTAAATGAAAAATAGACTATATAAAATTGTTATTATAATGATTATTGAAAAATTTTAAAAAGACAGTCTCTAACGTTTAGGGACTGTCTTTAATTAATCGTTTTATAGTCGTTGGGACAATAATTATAAACGACCCAATCATAATAAACATAATAAACATATATGGTTGGTTATAACGGTCATATGCAAAAAAGAGGTTATTTAACGCTGTATTATAACCTAAAAGAAAAATAAGGAAACTATATTCTCGCCATTTTTTTGTAAAAAAAACAACTAGTAAAGAAAACAAACCAAGTTTAACTAAAAACTCGTGAATAACAGTCATTCTTTCTTTTGATAAATGGAAAATTTCAATCCAATAAAAAGGTGTTATCCACTGGGTTTCCGTTTTCATAATTGTATAGCTTTTAACAAAAGATCTCTTATCCTCTTTCCACCATTTTTTCATTCGTTCCATTGCCACTTCTTCTTGTAGCTTCAAATGTTCATACATATTTGGTGGGTGAAGCTCGTCAATTTTTTTATAAACAGTATCGTAATCTTCACCAATTCGATATCCGTCACCTTGGTACGTACCAAGAAGAAGTGGATTACCTGACCCGCCCGTTAAAGGTATAAACTCATCAAACTGTACATAGTTTCTAATCCACCATGGTCCAAGTACAAGTAATAATAAGATTGCAGCTATTCCGAATTGCTTAAAAGCGAGTCGAATGGGATATTTTTTTATAATAAAATAGATTAGCAACACGAAAGGGAAAAGAGCGATAGTCGTCTTAAACATTAAGGCGATTAAATAAGCAATCATTAAGTAAAAAAAATCTCTCATTTGATGTTCATTTGCGAGCTTGATGGAAAAGTAAACAAGCGCAACTAAACAGAGATGAAAAGGGCTTTCTGTCAATAATAAGTTGTCTGTTAACACTTGTGGAATATAAAAAGTAAGAAATAAGGCCGCAATCCAACCTACATATATATTCGCCACATAACATCCAATCAAGTAAACGAAATAAATCGCTAATACTCCAAAGATAATCATTAAAATTTTCGCAATGTATAGGCCTGTTTGTTCTGCACCAAAAATTGAAAAAATACCAGCGAGGAGTAGTGGCTGGCCAGGCATAATATGTACAGTAGGCTCATCTTTTTCATGGTATGTAAGCATGCCTGATTCTAAAAGTGTTTTAGCACTAATAACATATTTCGCATCGTCACTATTTAAAGTTAAATCTAGACCATAAATGGATAAAGCGGTTAAACGAATAATTAAAGCGATAGTTAAAATGAATCATATTATTTGATTGATTGAAAAAAATCTAAGTTTATTCAACATAAGATTCCTCCCCTCACGAAAAACCTTTTTCTTGAGTAATGTTTTATCATATTATTGACTGTTTCATTTGTAATAAACGTGAGGAGAGAAGTTTGTTATTGCTCTTACTAGATATTAAAATGTGTAGTTAATTTTGATTTACGTGAATATCCATTTGAGGGTAAGGAATAGAAATATTCTCATCGTCGAATGTCGCTTTAACTTGCTCTAAAATGTCGAAGTGAACATTCCAATAATCTTCTGCATTAACCCATACACGAACCGTATATTCGACAGAACTATCTCCGTGAGCGGATAATCTTACAAAAGGTTCAGGATCTTTATGAATTGCGCTGTGGTTATTTACGATATTTTTTAATGTGCGTATGACATGATCTGAATTCGTCTCATAACCAACACCGAATTTGAAGTCGACACGGCGCGTTGAATTGACCGAATAATTGACAATTCCAGTGTTTGAAAGATTCCCGTTCGGAATGTAAATCATTTTATTATCTGGTGTGATAAGCTCGGTGTATAAGATTTGAATCGCTTTAACCGTACCACTATATCCAGCACCCTCGATATAGTCCCCAACTTTAAAAGGTCTTAATGTTAAAAGAAGAATCCCACCAGCGAAATTCGATAGCGAACCTTGAAAAGCTAGGCCAATCGCAAATCCTGAAGCAGCAAGAATTGCGACAAAAGAAGTTGTTGGAATACCAAGAATTCCAATCACGGATAATAGGAGCAAAACTTTCAAAGTAGCACTTATTAAAGACAGTAAAAATGGTTTTAGACTATTATCTATCTTAGACTTTTCTATTTGTCTTTCTATAAATTTTGTTATGGCTTTAATAATAACTAGTCCAAAAATTAATACGACTAATGCGAAAGCTATATTTTTTGCAATATCAATTGATAAATTCATCCAGTCCATCTCATCAATCCTCTCTTATTAATTTTGTTTAGGCAAACAATTAAAATAGTTTTCAGCGACATACATTATTAATCCAGCTTTCGTCAAAAATTGACTCACTAAAACAAATATTCCCCATAATTAAAAAATCAAACTTAAAAGTGGAATATTTAGATAAGTAGAAGATTATGTATGAAATAAAGAAATAGATGAATAATTTTACCTACTACTAAAACCCGAGCGAAAATACATCTAAACCCTTGATTGAACTGACTTCACGTTAGTTTTGAGTAATGTAATGTTACAAACTTATTACAAGAAGTTGAGGAGTATTCTAGAGAATATGTGAGTAATTTGCCATATAAAAGGACTTGACTAACCGTAAGCATAGAATTTGCTTGTATATTCGTTTAAATATTGTATTTTGCCGTTTGAGTCGTTTTGAAATGAGGCGTAATATATAAAGAGTGAAGTCATGATTACAATTTAATTACAAAAGAATGACAAAAACATGTTTTGTTATTTTTTTGTGGGGTAAAGATTAAAGGGGGTTAAGGCTTTAAATCTATTAGACTACGAATCTTACTTACTTAAATGACAATCATGACAGTAAATAAAACATAATATTGAAGGGGTGTAAGAAATTGTTTAAATCAAAAACGCTTAAAATAGCTAGTTTACTAGGAATTTTTCTACTTGCACTTATGCTAGTTGCTTGTGGAGGAGACGACAAAGAAGAAGACAAAGGAAAAGACAATGACAAATCAGAACAAAATCAAGATGCGGGTACAGATGGTTTAGAACTAGGACAAGAAACGTTAAAAGTACCTTACGTTGCTTGGGCAAGAGAGACAATCTCAACTCACTTATTAGCAGCAATTCTTGAAGAAGTAGGATATACAGTGGAAATTAGCCAAGTTGAAGCTGGTCCAATGTTCGCAAGTGTTGCTAGTGGAGATTCAGATTTCCATACATCAGCTTGGTTACCAGCTACACACGCAAGCTATTGGGAAAAATATGAAGATGACCTTGTAAAAGTAAAAGAAGTTCTAGATAAAGCACCATTAGCATTAACTGTACCAAGCTATATGGATATCGATTCTATCGAAGATCTTAAAGGTAATACCGAGCTTGGAGAAGCTTTAGATTGGAAGATTACTGGTATTGACCCAGGTGCTGGTATTATGCAGAACACTGAAATTGTTATTGAAGAATATGGATTAGATAATTGGGAAGTAATCTCTAGTTCTGAAGCTGCTATGCTTACAGAATTAAGAAAAGCAATTAAAAACGAAGAACCTATTATTGTGCCATTATGGAAACCACACTGGATTTTTGGGGTTGAAGATCTAAAAATGCTAGAAGATCCGAAAGAAATTTATGGCGGTGAAGGGGACCAAATTTATACTATTGCACGTAAAGGTCTAAAAGAAGATGCTCCTGCTGCATATCGTGTTCTAGAAAATTATGAAGAAAATTATGAAATGGTAGAAGAGCTTATGCCACTTGTTCATGACCAAGGTCAAGATCCTGAAGAGGTTGTAAAACAGTTCTTAGAAGATAACCCAGATCTTTTAGAACAATGGACAGAGGGCGTAAAATAAGCAGAAGAGATTCAAAAATCTTTATTACGATAGCATAAATAATAATTATTGAATCCCTCAAGATTAAATTAATCCCTCATTTTCTGATCGCGGTTAATGAGGGATATTTTTCTTTTAAAAATAATTAATTTTAGAGAGGTGAAATAAATGCCTGAGATCAAAGTAGAGAAATTGACGAAAATTTTTGGTAAACACCCTAAAGAAGCTCTTAAACTACTTAATGCCGGGAAAACAAAAGATGAAATTCTTGAAGAGACAGGAATGACAGTTGGTGTTAATCAGGCTTCTTTTGAAGTTCATTCAGGAGAAATTTTCGTTATTATGGGTTTATCTGGGAGTGGTAAATCTACACTTGTACGTTTGTTGAATCGTCTAATCGAGCCTACAGGAGGAGATGTATGGATCGGTCAAGACAACGTTGCAGAAATGTCGAAGGAAGAACTTCGTCAATTGCGACGTAAAAAGATTAGTATGGTGTTCCAAAAGTTCGCCCTCCTTCCACATAAAACCATTCTACAAAACACCGAATTTGGTTTAGAAATTCAAGGTATTCCTAAAGAAGAACGTCAACAAAAGGCTGAAGAGGCTTTAGAAATGGTAGGACTTGGAGGATATCTTGATAAATACCCGAATGAATTATCAGGTGGAATGCAACAAAGGGTTGGACTGGCAAGAGCGTTAGCCAATGATCCGGACATTTTACTTATGGATGAAGCATTTAGTGCACTCGATCCATTAATAAGAAAAGATATGCAGAACGAACTTATGGAATTGCAACAAGCGGTTAATAAAACAATTGTTTTCATTACACACGACTTAGATGAGGCACTCCGAATTGGTGATCGAATTGCGTTAATGAAAGACGGAGAAATTGTACAAATTGGATCAGCTGAAGAAATTTTAATGAATCCAGCGAACGATTACGTGCAAAAATTCGTTGAAGACGTCAACTTATCTAAAGTATTAACTGCTGGTCATATTATGAAACGTCCTGAAACAATCACAGCGGATCGTGGACCGAAAGTGGCTATTCGAGAAATGACGAATAATGGTGTATCAACATTATATGTTGTGAACCGTGATCGAAAATTGTTAGGCTATGTAACAGCTGATGATGCAGCAAAAGCATCTAAAGAAGGTAAAGAATTAAAAGAGATTATTCAACCTGTAACGATGACGATTACAGAAGACACATTACTAGATGACTTATTTGAACCAATGAATGATTCAAACATTCCGTTGTCAGTCGTTGATGAGAAAAATCGCCTTGTCGGAATTGTCGTAAGAGGTGCGATTATTGGTGCGTTATCAGGTGATGATACAGTGATTAACGGTAACGGAAACGGAAATGGTGGTGAAGTGAACAATGGATAGATTATTTCCTAAACTTCCACTCGCAGAAGGTGTTGAAGCCTTTGTAGAATTTTTAACAGATAATTTACAAGCATTCTTTGACGGTATCTCATCAAGTATTGAATGGATCACTAAAGGACTCGTAAAGATATTAGGTTTTGGTTCACCTTTTATTTTGATAGCTCTTATAGCTCTCATTGCATTGCTAGTCGTAAGCTGGAGATTAGGTCTATTTACATTAATTGGACTTGGTCTTATAAACAACTTAGGCTATTGGGATGATACTGTTAATACGTTGGCACTAATTATAGTATCTGTACTCATTGCTATTATTATCGCAATTCCAATTGGGATTTGGATGTCACAAAAGTCATCCGTTCAGTCGATTATTTCTCCGATTCTGGACTTCATGCAAACAATGCCAGCATTCGTATATTTAATTCCGTCAGTCGTATTCTTTGGTTTAGGTATGGTACCTGGTGTCATTGCTACCATTATATTCTCTATGCCACCGACAGTACGATTAACGAATTTAGGTATAAGAGAAGTAGATGCAGAACTTATCGAAGCATCCAATGCATTCGGTGCTACGACTTGGCAACGATTAATTAAAGTACAAATACCACTCGCGACATCAACTATCATGGCAGGTATTAACCAGACAATTATGTTATCACTTTCAATGGTTGTTATTGCCTCACTAGTTGGTGCGCCAGGTCTAGGTGAGATTGTTTATCGCGCAGTCACTCAAATTGATATCGGAAAAGGATTCGAAGGTGGTTTAGCACTCGTTATCCTTGCAATGGTCCTTGACCGTATTACACAAGGTGTGACGAAAAAACGTAACTAAACACATAAATATTTTAACGGGGTAGGCTCTTAGGGGTCTACCTTTTTTAATTGTTCAAACATGGCGTGTGATTGTTCAAAGTGGGAGCGTGATTGTTCAAAGATGGCGTGCGATTGTTCAAAGTGGGTGCGTGATTGTTCAAAGATGGCGTACGATTGTTCAAAGTGGGTGTGTGATTGTTCAAACATGGCAAGTAATTGTTCAAAGTAGATGTGCGATTGTTCAAACTTCCTATATTTTTTGTTCAGACACGACGAACTATTGTTTAAACATCCTTAAAATTTTAGGCTTTTAGATTCAGTATCAATAGACAGGACATATGCATATATTTACAAAAAGAAAAATGTTGCATAAGTACAAAAATATTAGTATTGTTTAAACATGTTGAGTCAGAGTAACTAGGAAGGTGAGCACAGATGATTGAATGGTTTACTGAATTAAGCCCGGTATTACAGGCTTTTGTCGGTACACTTTTTACATGGGGAATGACAGCATTAGGTGCTGCCCTCGTTTTTTTTACTAAAAAGAATAACCAAAAATTTATGGATGGCATGTTAGCTTTTGCTGGAGGAGTGATGATCGCCGCAAGTTTCTGGTCACTACTTAATCCAGCAATCGAAATGGCAGAACAAAATGGAACAACACCTTGGGTTCCAGCTGTCATTGGATTTTTACTAGGAGGATTATTTCTAATATTAGTTGATCATTTATTGCCTATTTTAGAGAAAAATGATAAATTCTTGCATGATATTAAAGATAAAAAAGCTAAGCATCGCACAGCTTTACTTGTGTTTTCTATAACTCTTCATAATATTCCTGAAGGGCTAGCAATAGGTGTCGCATTCGGGGCATTAGCTGCTGACTTTTCGACTGCATCATTAGGAGGAGCCATTGCTTTAGCAATTGGTATAGGGATTCAGAACTTTCCAGAAGGATTGGCTGTATCTATGCCATTAAGAAGAGATGGAATGTCTAAGATGAAGAGCTTTTTCTATGGACAGTTCTCAGGTATGGTAGAACCTGTATCGGCTGTGATTGGTGCATTGGCTGTTATTTTAATTCAACCACTATTACCTTACGCATTGAGCTTTGCTGCTGGTGCTATGATTTTTGTCGTAGCGAAAGAAATTATCCCTGGTTCTCATGAAAAGGGCAATGTCCAACTTGCATCATTAAGTCTTATGATAGGCTTCGCCGTCATGATGACATTGGACGTAGCTTTAGGGTAAGGATTCAAATTGTGGCGTGCAGACTTAAAGTGAGTTTTAATAAACGCTAAACTCATTGAGAAAAACAATAAATAGTAACATAGCTGGATCCAAGTATTGTGGGTCCAGTTTTTTATTACTTTTCTTGTATTAATGGATGAAGGTATTTACTGTTTTTTGTAGAAGTTTTATATAAATTGAAGAATGGTTGTGCGATTGATTAAAATATAAATTGGAGGGGAATTGGTTGAATTTCAACAGAGAAAGTAATAAAAATCGTTGGAACATTTCATATGGGACAGACAAATGATTTGTTTAAGAACGAAATCAATCAATTGAATTCTATTAAGCGTCTAGAAGAGGAAAGTGAAATGTTTGAAGTCGGATCTGTAAATGAGTATCTAGACTAATTTTATATATAAGGAAGAAAAAACTATGGACAAACAAATCATTCATTTTAAACATGATCTTTTAGGGAATGAGCCACTACTTTTTCAACATGCAATTGATTTCGTTGTAGCACGAAGTCTAGCTGAAGTAAAAAGCGCGTTAAAGAAAATTGAAGCATATGCCAAACAAGGCTTTTATGCAGTTGGGTATGTGAGCTATGAAGCGGCTAAAGCTTTCGACTCGAACATGGATGTACATGAACAAGTAGAACTACCATTTGTTTATTTTGGTATTTATGAAAAGAAAGATGTTTATACATCCGGACAAAATAGTTCTTCAGTGAAGTTAGAATACGTCCCAGACACACCAAGACCTATTTATGATGACGCGATTAAGAATATTCATCAAGCAATTCGAGACGGTGCAACGAATCAAGTCAATTACACCATTCGTTTAAATGCAGATTATGAAGATTTAAGCACTGAGGCTTACTATCAACAGCTAGCTAACGCACAAAAGGCTAATTTTACGTCACATTTACGGTTTGAAGATTTCGAGATTATATCTATCTCACCAGAGTTATTTTTTGCTTGGGATGGTAAAACAATCGAAACTAAGCCTATGAAGGGAACGATAAAAAGAGGGCGGTCTGTTGAAGAAGATATCATTAGAAAAGAACAATTGCGAAGTTCTAACAAGGACAAAAATGAGAATAAAATGATTGTTGATTTACTCCGAGCAGAACTATCACAAGTCGCCAAACCGGGAACCGTTTCAGTAAAAAAACGTTTTGAAATTGAAACGTATCCTACTGTTTTTCAAATGACCTCTACGGTAAAGGCTGATACGAAAGAAGGTACATCTTTACTGTCCATTTTTGAAGCCTTATTTCCGTGTGGTTCTATTACAGGTTCCCCGAAGATATGTACGATGCAACTTATTAAAGAATTAGAAAAAACACCTCGTGAAGTTTATTGCGGTGCGATTGGAATTGTGACTCCAGAGCAAAACGCCATCTTTAGTGTGCCAATTCGTACGGTATGGTTAGATCATAAACATAAGCGTGCAACGTATGGAGTAGGGGGCGGCATTACAGCAGCTTCCTCGGCAGAAAGTGAATATAATGAACTACTCGCAAAGTCAGAGGTATTGAAATATGAAGCGCCTGACTTTGAATTATTGGAAACAATGAAGCTTGACGATGGTGAAGTTTTTTTATTAGATAAACATTTATTTCGACTAAAACAATCAGCGCAATATTTTAATATAAGTTTTTCAGAAAGTGAATTGCCCGAAAAACTTTCTAACATTGAAGAAAAATATTCAAACGGAACATTTTTGGTGCGTGTATTATTAAGTAAATCCGGACAAATTGAAATCGAAATTAAAGAAATTAATTTAAAACAACAAACGGGAAAAGTAGCATTAGCGAAGCGACCAATTAACCGCGATTTACCATTCCATTATCATAAAACAACATACCGGGATATTTATGAACAACACAAAATCATGGGTGTTTATGACACACTTTTGTGGAACGAAGAAGGGTATATTACGGAATTTATTAATGGAAACGTTGTTTATCAACTAGATGGCCATCAATATACTCCGCCTATACATGACGGACTATTGCCAGGTACATTTCGAGAGATGTTATTAGAAAATGGGGAAATTGTTGAGCGCTCGTTACATAAAGACGAATTAAACCAAGTAGAAAAATTGTGGTTTATTAATAGTGTTAGAGAGTGGGTTGAGGTAGTTTTGGTGTAATAAAATTATTGAGCTCAAAAAAATGTACAAACGACTCCCCTCAATACTAGGTTAAACACACGTCATTAATGTGTATGATCTTTAGTGCCGACTAGATGCAAGACGACTGCTATAATAAAAGATAATAATAAATAACGGAGGTATCTCATGGCCCGTAAGCAACGCTATTCCAATATAGAACATGTTAAAAATGTAAAGAGTTTCGCTGATTTACTCCGTTGGCAGAGAGAACGCAAACAAAATAAAAAAGATTTAAGCATCTTAATTGAACAAGCGTCCCATAAAGAAATTGATGAATTGAATAGTAACCGCACAGACACTTCAATCACATGGATCGGTCATGCGACATTTTTGATTCAAATGAATGGTTTGAATATGATTACCGATCCTGTCTGGGCTAAACGTATGGGATTTCAGAAGCGTCTTACAGAACCAGGAATCGCATTAAATGAATTACCCGATATTGATGTTGTCCTTATTTCCCATGGTCATTATGTTCATCTACATTTTCCTTCAATTAAACGATTGAAAGGAGACCCAATCTTTTACGTTCCGGTTGGTTTAGCCCGCGCCTTTAAAAAACGAGGATATAAGAAAGTTATTGAAGGAAATTGGTATGATTCTTTTGAATACGCCAACATGAGATTTACATTTGTTCCAGCACAGCATTGGACGAGACGAACGCTTACCGATACAAACACTTCTCTTTGGGGAGGTTGGATTATCGAAAATAAAGATCAATCGATTTATTTCGTTGGTGATACTGGATATTTTTCTGAGTTTAAAGAAATTGCCGATAGATTTAACATCGAAACCGTAATTATGCCAATTGGAGCTTATGAGCCGGAGTGGTTTATGAAAGAAAATCATATTAACCCTGAAGATGCGGTCAAGGCATTTTTGGAGTTAAAAGGGACGACATTTATACCGATGCATTATGGTACATATCATTTAGCCGATGATACAGGACCAGAAGCCATTTCGAGATTGGAAAAAGAATGGAAAAGATTAAATTTAGATCCATCTCAATTAAAGAAACTGCTCATTGGTGAAACTTATTGGAGTAATAGATAACTAAAATCCAAAATTAATTACGATTATTATAATCGTAGTTTACTGTATTTAATAGTACTCCTATACATCATTTAAAGAAAAAGTTAAATACTTTGTTTCAGGGGGTTCCATTACCCTATGCTTATAAATTTACTCCAAGATTATTGATATCAAATATCATATGTAAGAGTTGTGATCAAAAGTCTTTTCCAAGAGGGAAAGGGCTTTTTTAAAAATGTTTTTTAATAAAATGAAACACTTTTAAAGAACCTTACGTCTAAAATCTGATTAAAGTGAACGGGGGATTAGGTGAGAGGTGAAGCTATTGGAAGATATCAATAAAAAACTGGTAACTGACAAGGAAGATTTAGTGGAATATCTAATGTTAGAACATGGAACAGAACTAACCAACCTCGCTTATACATATGTTCGTGACTGGGGAACAGCTGAAGAAATAATTCAGGATGTTTTCTTTAAATGTTATCAAAAATTAGATTCTTTTCGTGGTGATGCATCTCTAAAAACGTGGCTATATCGAATAGCGATAAATCGGTGTAAAGATGAAATGAGAAAAGTCTCTATTAGAAAAATTATGACTCAACCTGTCTCCTCATTCTTTTCACTGAGAAGTCCAACCTCCTCTCCTGAAGATTCCTTAATTTCAAAAGGGGAGAAAAAAGAAATTGCAGATCATGTACTGTCATTACCACCAAAATATCGAGAGGTTATCATTCTATACTATTATTCAAATTTAAAAACAAAGGAAATTAGTCAGCTTATTCAAGTAAATGATAAAACCATACGAACACGGTTACGACGTGCTCGACAACTTTTACAAGATAAGATGGGGGAGGTGCGACAATGAATGATAAGTTCAAAAATCTACGTTCCACGCTCAATCAAACGGTTTTTCAAGAAAACCATTTTACCGAGGAGAGTAGACGTAAGGTAAGAGAACGGATTCGAAAGACTGAGAAAGATTCATATAAAGGAAAAAAACACTTTCAGTTCAAACGTCCATTGATGACTATAATGAGCATTTTCGTACTCTGTTTAGCAGTTTTTTTGATATACCAAAGCGGTGAAATATTTGAAAAAACAGCTAACATTACAGAAGAGACCAAACAAGGTGCCGTGAACAACCCCAAATATCAAGATCAGGGATTTGATTTAGAAAAGGCAATGCTTATAGTAGAACGACCTAGTCAAAATCCGATTGAAATTGCGATTAATGACCTTCCTGAGGTGAGAAGATTCTTAGAAGAACAAGGAAAGGATGCACCATTTCAATTGAATCGAGTGGTTACAGACTATTTATTAGAATACAACGGAAAAGAGTTTATTAATATAGGTTACAATTGTGGCGCTAAACTTTGCACGCATTTGATAGTGGAATATCAAGACGGTGTATCAGACTCAATGATGGTTTTAGAAACAGGAATCTTTACTCATGAGATTTATACAAACAAGTCATATGTTGCATTAAATTATGCAATGAATGAGGGTGCTGACATTGTCCGCCACAAAGTAATTATCTTGAATTTAGATACATTTGATATTGTTCCTGTCCCAGAAGAAGCAATGAGATTACATTCCTTTGAGTATCCCATTCTTTCTTTAGAATGGAGGAATGAAACATTAGTTGGTACGGTTCCTGATGTTGATGACACTTCTTATGACAGTTTAAAAGAATGGTATGGTAACGAGCATAAGGTAACAAAATCAATAGAATGGAAACTTTCAGATTAATGTCTTTTGTTTGTATTAGTTTTTTAGAATGATGAATAAATTATGGCTATAGCTAAAAAGGTTATTAATTGAACAAAGTAGGTAAATTTAAATCGAGAAAGGTTGTGGTTGGGTAAGAAATTTCGTGTCTTGTAGAGTAAGAAATGAAAAGACCCCCCGGGCCGTTACGGCGAGGGGGGTCTAGTTAGGTTTGGCACCCTATGACTCCGAGTGGGCTCGAACCACCGACCTCTACCCTGTCAAGGTAGCGCTCTCCCAGCTGAGCTACGGAGTCGAAAGAAATATTTTTAAAATAATCGACAAATATAAATATAATCGTTTATACTGAACTTGTCAATACTTTTTTTGGGGGTTCTTTATGTTAGCTAAATTTTTAACCTATTTATTAATAGGTGCGTTGTTAGTTGCTGCTATGGCTTTAGCAGCCCCACAGTATTTAACGTATTTATGGTTTGGATTTGGTTTTATTTTTGTAATTGGAGTAGGATATTTAACATTTATTTATACTAAGAGAGTGTTCTTACTATTAAAACAGACAAATAATGAGTGAGTCGGGCAATGTTTTGCTCGATTTTTTTTATCCTTTTTTGCCTGAGAAACTTATTAATAAAAAGTGTTGACAATACGAACGTATGAGCTATAATATAAATAGAACATATATTCGTATATAGAGAGTATGAGAAAGGATGAAGGAAATGAGCCATATTACATTCCAAGAAAAAGGGGTAGCAATTATTGATTTCACTAATGGAAAGCAAACAATCTTAGCCGATGAACGGACAATGAAGATGTCTGCGAAAAATGTTACTTATATTTATACTAAAAATGGTGAAATTCAAAAGATAAAGTCATATGACAAACAAATTGTACCATTTACTGAAAGGGTTATTGATCACAGAAATTATTGGAGAAATAAAGCTTCTGTGTAGGTTGTCATAGATGAGTTAGTTCAAACACTTTTTAGTTGGTGGTGGTCTTATGGAGACATTATTAAAACGATCTGTGGAAGAAAAGTCAAAGCTTGAAATGATTTATTATAAAGTTAATGGTGAGTTTTCACAACGAATTATAAGGGTTATAAAAAACATGGATGACAAAATATTAGCCTATTGTTTTTCGAAGAAAGAAGTGAGAACTTTTTCTAAGAAAAATATTTTGTCTATACTACCCAACCAACATAATAATAGAATGGGTGCGTGATACAACCAATAGTGTTCATAAAAAGTTTTTGATGATTTTCGCCCATCCAACTATAGAAATAATTAATAATACAATCCAAAAGAGTAGGACGCGAAAAATACGTGGAATAGAAAACCAGTACGAAACAATTTTTAGCGACCGTTGGTTTATATCTTTCTTTTTCTTGTTATTCATTAGAATCACCTTTATAAGTTTAAAAATTGATGTCATAAAGTGTATCACTTACAACTTGTTTGTCAATCTGCGGTTATATTCTATGAAAATGTTAGAGTTTCTGTTTCTCTAGAATTAAATAAATGGAGAATCCTATTGTGAAAAGCTTGTAATCAATTATAATTAATAGTAAGAATTTGTTGGAGGAGATAGGATCATGACGGAAGAAAACATTAACTTTATTTATCAGGCTTTAAAAGAGTTATTAGACGGTCAAAAACGTCTTGAGGAAAAACAGACACGATTTGAAGAACAACTGAATCGATTTGAAGAACAACTGAATCGATTCGAAGAACAATTGATTCAATTTGGAGGAAAACAGAATCAATTTGAAGGAAAGCAGAATCAATTTGAAGAGAAGCAGAATCAATTCTCGAATGAATTATTAAAACTTAAAGAAAATCAAAAGGAAATAATTAGACGTATCGAAAAGCTGGATTTTTCATTTGAGGATAAATTAGAATATTTGCAACAAAAGATGCTAGATCATGATGAACTAATCTTTCGTATGAAAAGAAGAAATACTATTTAAACTCCGAAATTAACTTCAATATTTCCGGAAGGCATTTTATATGTCTATCAAATTGTAAAGTTTTAAATATTAATAAGCCAAGCCTTCCTTCTTATATTTTTTAAAATCCCTTAAATAGAAGCTTAACTTTTCCAACTATCATCGTTCATTCCTAAGAAAAATATTATAAACAATTTTTTGAAGAATTTGATAAAATGGTACTAATACATTTTCCGAGGAGAAAATACTATGGATTTAGGAATGAAAATATTCTTTTCAATTATATTAACAATCTTTTTATCAATTGCAGGCTTCTATGCAACAATTATTACATTACTAATGGGAGGTCAACGCTTTTTAACACCGTTAGTAATCATTGTCACTATAGCTACGATTGTATTTATTATATTGGGTATATTTAACCTCATCAGAAGGAGACTCTTACTAATCATTGTCATTAGTTTCTATAGCCTGTCTGCTATAAGTTATTTTTCATATGATATGTACCAAAACTATAAAGATAACTTAAAAATTTTGAGTCGACAAGATGTTGATCTTTCTATCTATGAGCCATTTACAGAAAATAATAGTTTAGCGACACTTGATGAGAGAGCATCCTTACAGTTAACGAGTAATTTACCGATAATAGATGGTGCAACTGCTTTTTATCCATTATACGCAGCTTTTGTGCAAGCTGTATATCCTGAAAAAGAATATCATTACTATGATAGTGAAGTGATGTCTTCACAAACAGATGGTGCGTATTGGCGAATTGCAGAAAAAACTGCAGATATTATTTTTGCCTTTTATCCTTCAGATGAACAACTTCAAAGATCTAAAAATGCAGGGTATAATCTTCAGTTTACACCAATCGGAAAAGAAGCGTTTGTCTTTTTTGTCCATACTGATAACCCTGTTGAAAATTTGACTGTCGAGAAGATACAGGCGATATATTCAGGTGAAATTACGAACTGGAATGAAGTGGGAGGGAATAATGAGCCAATTAGAGCTTACCAGAGACCTGATAATAGTGGCAGTCAGCAAGCTTTAAAACAAGTAATGGGTGATATTCCGTTAACAAGTCCACCAATGGACGATGTTGTTCAAGGTATGGGTGGAATTATTGAACAAACGGCAGAATATCACAATTATAAAAATGCTATTGGCTTCTCATTTCACTTTTTTGCGAGTGAAGTTGTTGTCAACGAAGATATTAAATTTCTTAAAATAGATGGAATTTATCCTGAGCAATCGTCCATTCAAGATAACTCTTACCCTTTTCTTCATGAATTTTATGCTGTGACAAGGGATATAGATACAAATCCGCAAGTAGATGAATTAGTTGATTGGATTTTATCTGATCAAGGTCAGGAGCTGGTTGAGAAGACAGGGTATGTGAGAATTAATTAAAATGTGTTAATTACTTATTATTTGCTTTCAAATATAGTAAATGAAGCATCACCGCTTGAAGATTAAAAATAATCGAATAGGAAAGATATTCTTATAATATTGAAACTTAAGGAGATTAATTAATGAATTTAGGAACACCCATTGCTGAGGGAAATACGGCAAAAATCTATTTATTTAATCAAAAAATTTATAAAGTATTTCATGAACATTTTTCACAGGATGAAGCTTTTTATGAAGCACACAAACAGAAACTAATTTATTCACATGGGCTCCCTATTCCGAATGTATTGGATGTGACAAAAGTTGATGGCAAACCAACAATTGTAATGGAATATGTTAACGGTGAAACGTTAGGAGACCTTGCGTTTAAGGACGAAAGTAATATAGAAAACTATTTGAAGCTATCTATTAAGGTGCAACGTGATATACATAAAATTGTCCCCACAGGTCTTGAAACAATGTCTGAAAAGTTAAGTCGAAAAATAAATCATGCAAAATTATTAAGTGAAGTTCAAAAATCGGCATTATTAGAAAAACTGAATTCAATGGATTATAAGCCAAGACTTTGTCACGGTGATTTACATCTATATAATATAATTTGTACATCTGAGAATAAAATCATGATTATAGATTGGGTTGATTGTACTGCTGGTGACATAAAGGCAGACGTCTGTAGAACATTTTTACTGTACTCACAGCATTTCAAAGAGGTTGCCAATTTATATTTGAGTTTATATTGTGAGGAATCTGGTTTATCTAAAAATGATATATTGCAATGGGAGCCAATCCTTGCTGGAGCAAGACTAGCAGAAAATGTTTCGTCTGAAGATAATGAGAGATTATTAGAGATAGTTAACAGAATAATGTAAGTGATAATTTATGATACAAGTAGAAAGCGGGATTGTCATGTTGTTTCGGTACAAGGATTTAGAAGTTCGTCATTTATTTAAAGAGGATAGATATCTTTTGGCAAAATGGCTATCAGATCCAATGGTTCTTGAGTATTATGAGGGTAGGGACAATCCTTTTGATGTGGTAAGAGTAGAAAGTAAATTCTTTGTCGAAGATGGAATAACTAGATGTATTATTTGTTATAGAGGTGTTCCGATTGGTTATATTCAGTTTTATCAATTAGATGATGACTCAAGAAATCTTTATGGATATACTTGTGAAGAAGTTGTCTATGGGTTAGACCAGTTTATTGGTGAAGTTGAATATTGGAATAAAGGGATTGGCACGCTACTTATTACATCGATGGTAGAGTATTTATATAAAGAGGAAAATGCTGATCGTATTGTCATGGATCCACAAGTCGGAAACGAACGAGCATTGAAATGTTACGAGAAATGTGGTTTCAAAAAAGTGAAAGTACTTCCAAAAAATGAACTGCATGAAGGAGAATATCGAGATTGTTGGTTGATAGAACATAAACGACAGATATAAAAACTAAAATTTTAAAGTATCGGGGAGAATGGGATGGAGATTACTGATATCGTAGAGTTAAGTGATGCAAATTTAGAAACAGAGGGTTGTTATTGTCTTCGAAGTAAACCAAAATCAAATGGTTATATTAATAAAAATAATTGGCTTATCGAGCGTTTTAATGAAGGGCTTAAATATATAAAGATATTTGATGGTGATAAAGTAGCTGGGTTTATAGAGTATGTTCCGATTGAGCATTCTTCAAGAGTAGTTTATGGTAAGAATTATATAGTAATTCATTGTTTATGGGTGCATATAACGGGAAAAGGTTATGCGTCTCAGTTAATTGAAAAATGTATTGAAGATGCCAAGGAACAAAATAAAAATGGTGTTATTGTTGTTACAAACGATAGTACTTCTTGGACACCTAGTAAGGATATATTTTTGAAACATGATTTTCAGCACATAGATAATGCGCCTTATGGTTTTGAATTACTCGTACATAAATTTGGAAATGCAACTAATCCCTATTTTCCTAATGACTGGAACGAAAGACTTGCACGTTTTGAAGATTTGACAATTTTACGCACACGTCAATGTCCATTTGTCGATATAGCGACTAATAATGTTGTTCATGGTGCAAAAAGGTTAGGAATTGAAGTAAACATTATTGACATAAATAATCGAGATGAATTAATGAAATTATCTCCAACACCTTATGGTATTTATGCAGTCATCTTTAAACAACAGTTGATATCTTATCATAGACTCACAGTTCATTCTGCCTTTAAACGGTTAAGGGAATTGAATTAAAGGTCAAGTTTGATGTTATTGATTATTCCAATGGCGAATGAGCATAGACATATTATAAAAGAGCGGGATACCTCATCGTATCACCGCTCTCACTTTATTAAATATTATCACCGTTAAATATAGAATTTTTTACAATGACATAATTCACTTGGCGAATAGCATCGAGACCTTTACCGCCCGCATAAGAAATAGATGATTGGAGGTCTTGCTCCATTTCAGTCAAAGTATCTTGTAAATGTCCTTTACATTCGACTAACATCTTTTTACCTTCTACATTTTTTCTTGCGCCTTTTTGGTATTCAGAGGCAGATCCGAAATATTCTTTATATAATTGCCCGTCAATTTCTACAGTTTCTCCTGGTGATTCTTCATGTCCTGCTAAAAGGGATCCGATCATAACCATCGATGCACCAAATCGTATAGATTTGGCAATGTCACCATGAGTACGGATTCCGCCATCAGCGATAAGTGGTTTCGTTGCGACTTTCGCACACCAATTCAGAGCAGCTAATTGCCAGCCACCAGTTCCAAAACCAGTCTTAATCTTCGTCGTACATACTTTTCCTGGACCAATTCCAACTTTCACTGCATCAGCGCCAGCATTTTCTAATTCTATAACAGCCTTAGGTGTTCCTACATTCCCTGCAATGACAAAACTTGTTGGTAAATGCATTTTAATATGTTTAATCATTTCAGTGACAGCTTCTGAGTGTCCGTGGGCGATATCAATCGTAATGAATTCAGGTGAAAGTTCTTCTTGTTTAAGTTCTTTGATAAATTGATAGTCATCTTCCTTAACACCAACACTTATAGATGCAATTAATCCATTTGCTTTCATATCTTTGATAAATGTTATTCTCTTTTCCGGTTCAAATCGATGCATAATATAAAAATATCCGTTCTTAGCTAAATATTTAGCGATGTTTTCATCTATTATTGTCTGCATGTTTGCTGGAACGACAGGCAGTCTAAAAGTGTAACCACCAAACTCAATAGAAGTATCACATTCAGATCTACTTTTCACTATACATTTTTCGGGAATTAATTGAATATCCTCGTAATCAAATATATTTTCCATCGAAATACCCCCAATTTACGAACGAAAGTAAATTATTTCATTATATTGTTCGTATATTATCCTATCACAATATCTATATTAAAGAAAGGGAGTTTTTAATCTTTTTTAAATTTGCTTCTTTAGTTTTAATTATTAAAATCCGTTCACATATTGCTCACGACTCCGTAACCAATTTTTAAGGATTGCTGTGATTTTAGAAGGTTGTTCACGGGTATGATATAGGTAAAGGAGATGTTTATATGTATAAACGTCATGAGAAGTGGCTAATTATTACATGTTTTATTGTTGCAATTATTATGTTCATTTCAATAATTAGACGATTTTTATAGAGTAGGGGGGCACACTATGTGGGAGTATGATCCGGTCTTTTTTAGTCGAACGTTAACAGGATTAACTTTATCGTTTCACATAATTTTTGCAACAATCGGTGTCGGTGTTCCATTAATGATAGCGATTGCGCAATGGATTGGGATTAAGAAAAATGATGAGCATTATATACTACTTGCTCGTCGTTGGACACGTGGGTTCGTGATTACCGTTGCAGTTGGGGTAGTGACTGGAACAGCCATTGGACTTCAACTTTCCCTATTGTGGCCGAATTTCATGGAACTTGCTGGTCATGTCATCAGTCTACCTCTTTTTATGGAGACATTCGCCTTTTTCTTTGAAGCTATTTTTCTAGGAATCTATTTATATACGTGGGATCGATTTGAAAATCAGAAAAAACATATGTTACTACTCATTCCAGTTGCGATTGGTGCATCGTTCTCCGCTTTCTTCATTACAATGGTAAATGCGTTTATGAATACGCCTCAAGGATTTGATGTCGTAAATGGTGCGTTAGTGAACGTTAATCCAATCGCGGCAATGTTTAATCCGTCTACACCGACAAAAGTTGCTCACGTCATGACTTCAGCTTATATGACGTCAGCATTCGTGTTAGCATCAATTGCTGCCTTTAGTTTATTAAAAGGAAGAAAGCATATTTATTATAAAAAAGCGTTACACCTTACATTAAAGGTTGGTTTAATTTTTGCTGTTGCAACTGCTTTAATAGGGGATTTTTCAGCGAAGTTTTTAGCTGAACATCAACCTGAAAAACTAGCAGCTGCTGAATGGCATTTTGAAACGACAACAGAAGCGCCTTTACTTCTTTATGGTTGGTTGGATGATGAAGGAGAAGTAAGAGGGGCACTGAAAATCCCGTATGCTTTAAGTATTTTATCGCATAACAATCCGAAAGCAGAAGTGATTGGTTTAGAAGAATTTCCTGAAGATGAAAGACCACCACTTTTTGTTCATTATTTCTTTGATTTAATGGTAACAATCGGTGTGCTTTTGCCATTAATTGCTTTAATCTATTGGTTTGGCGTACGGCGTGGATGGTCGTTCATTAGAAGTAAAATGTTTAATACAATATTATTGTTAACTGGACCGCTTGCGATTATTGCAATTGAGATGGGATGGTATTATGCAGAGTTTGGTAGACAGCCTTGGATCCTAAGAGGATATATGAAAGTTCCAGAAGGTGCAACAAGTGCTGACTATGTAGATACAATGTTAGTATTATTTGCCGCTTTATATCTCGTGTTAGCTATAGCAAGTACCATTGTTTTAACACGTATGTTTAAAAAGAACCCAGTTGAACGTGAACTCGCTGAATATGCTGCTGAAAGGAGGGATCGATAATGGATTTAGCTATTTTAGGTATTTCTGTGCTTTGGATTTTCCTATTTGGTTACATTATCATCGCCTCAATCGACTTTGGAGCAGGATTTTTTAGTGCATACAGTGAGCTATCAAATACGAGACACATTTTGCACAATATTATTCAGCGTTATTTATCACCGGTTTGGGAAGTGACGAATGTTTTTTTAGTCTTCTTCTTTGTCGGTATAATCGGATTTTTTCCTAGTACGGCTTATTATTATGGCACGGTTTTGCTTGTACCAGTTAGTATATCAATTATATTACTCGCTATTAGAGGTTCATACTATGCGTTTCAGACGTATGGTGCTAAGGATAGTAAAGTATATATTTTCTTATATGGGGTTGCGGGTTTGCTTATTCCAGCATCATTGTCAATCGTGCTGACAATTTCCGAAGGTGGGTTTGTCGAGATGATTGATGGGAACCCTGTATTGCTTTACGAAAAGCTGTTTTTTAGCCCATTGACATGGAGTATCGTTATTTTAAGTGTTGTAAGTGTTTTATATATTTCCGCAACCTTCTTAACCGCTTATGCAGATGTTGCGAAAGATTATCGTGCTAGGGAAATATTAAGGAAATATGCTTTATTGTGGAGTGTGCCAACCATATTATCAGCATTACTAATTATTTGGCAGTTAAAATTTCATAATGCCGAACACTACAACAATATTATTGATTTTTGGTGGATTTTTGGGTTGTCTTCTATATTCTTTGTCATTACAGTTTGGCTATTATTTAAAAGAAAAGCTTATAGTTTGGCATTTTGGAGTTTAGTCCTCCAGTTTGCTTTAGCCTTTTTTGCATATGGAATCTCGCATTATCCGTATTTGTTATACCCGTATTTAACGATTTACGATGGATTTACTAATGATGCGATGGCGACAGCTTTAGTGATTGTTTTTGTACTAGGGCTTTTATTACTGCTACCATCGTTATGGTTACTAGGTAAATTATTTTTATTTAATAAAGGTTATGTTAAAGGGGATAAATAAGGAGGAATAACTGATGAATGAATTTTTATACACATATGCACCGTTTATCGTTGTGATTTTGTCGATTGTGATTGCATTTTGGGCAGGGTTAAAGGATGATATTGTTAAAAAATAAGGAACGATGAACCAAGGGACTAGTTTTCAATTTCTTTTTGTTGTGTTATATTTTATATATAAAATTTAACACAAACTGTATGGGGGAATTCTCGTGAAACGAATCGCACAACTAGCTGTCATCTTATTTCTAGCAATAGTTGTAACAGCATGTTCGAATACTGACGACACTGATAAAGATAAAGATGTCAAACAAGAAGAAGGTTGGGAACTTAGTCCTTCATTTACGTTAGGTGAATATGATGTTCGTGGTGTAGAGGGTAAATTAGCGATTCTCGATTTGCCTTTTGTTGCCAAAGAAATTAAGAATTATACTATATTTATTTGGGGTAAAGAAAATACTCCTATAACAGGACCCGTTCGTATAGAAGCGGTCCATGAGGCGACAGGTGATGTTGAAAAAGCAGTTGTATTAAATGCTGGAACAGAGGATGAGGAAAAAGTGTGGGAATCTCCAGTACCAATGATAAGTGGTAATCGCGCTTTTACTTCAATTGATATGTCACTTCCATATGAAGGCATTTGGCGTTTAGATGTATATCTCGATGGCGATAAATTTGGAGAATTATTCGTTGAGGTAGAAAAAAATTAACGATTTTCCGCATGCTAATAAGTGTGCGGATTTTTTAATTTAGGAGTGAATTAATTTGAAAAAAGGGTTGCAAGATATTCGTTATGAAAATTTTAGTGTTGATACATCGACGGGATTAATGGATTTTTTAACAGCTATTTATGAATCAAAAGGACGTAATTCAATAAAATCGATGTTAGCTCGAGAACAAGTTATGGTAAATGGAACTGTGCAAACGCAATTTGATTTTCCTTTAGAACAAGGTCACACAGTTTCTGTAATGAAAAATAATTATGCTAAAAATGATGCGATATTAAGTGGTGTTAAGGTTCTATTTGAGGATGAAGATTTAATTGTTATTGAAAAGGATGCAGGACTACTAACAATAGCAACAGAAAAGGAAAAATCTAAAACTGCCTATCATGAGCTAATGAATTATATTAAAGGAGTCAACCGCAGAAACCGTATTTATATCGTTCACCGCTTGGATCGTGAGACGAGTGGTGTCATGATTTTTGCTAAAAGTGAAAAAGCAAAAAATAAGTTACAGTATGAGTGGAAAAAGTTGGTCAAAAGAAGAGTATATGTCGCGTTAGTTGAAGGGAATGTTCAAAGGGAAGAAGGGACAGTCACGTCTTATTTAGTTGAAAATAATAAATCAATGAAAGTTCACTCAACGAATGATCAAAAAAATGGAAAAAAGGCTATTACACATTATAAAAAACTGCAGTCAAACGGAAAATATACATTATTAGAGGTACATTTAGATACGGGAAGAAAGAATCAAATCAGAGTTCATATGCAAGATTTAGGACATTCTATTGTTGGTGATAAAAAATATGGAGCGAAAAGTAATCCAATGAAACGTCTAGGTTTGCATGCGCGAAAAATAACTTTTGTTCACCCGGTAAGCGGAGTGGAGATGAATTTTGTTACAAAAGTACCTAAACCTTTCAAACGTCTGTTGAAAGAAAAGTAGATGAAAGTAAGGTGTTTATATGTTCTACACGTATATTTTGCGCTGCGGCGATCAGTCACTATATACAGGTTACACAGTTGATATCGATCAACGTTTAAAAAAACATGGAGAAGGGAAAGCATCTAAATATACACGTTCAAGACTCCCTGTTCAACTAGTGTATGTTGAAGCATTTAATTCTAAAAGTGAAGCTATGAAAAGAGAAGCAGCCATTAAAAAAATGTCAAAACGTGCAAAGGAAAAATTAGTTGAATGTGGACATAGTCATAAAGTTTGAATATTAGCTAATAACTAATAAATAGTATTTTTTGATTATATATTTGAGTCAATTTCATAAATCTGAGCCCATGGGGCTCAAGGCTTTTGAGTAATTAAAAAAGGAGTACCTCCCCAAAATGTCGAATTGAGTAGTTAACTACAACTCTCAAACGATTGGAGGAAGACTCCCTATGTCTATTATACGACAAGAAAGCCTGTTTGACATCCAAGAATTATATGAATTAGAACCTACCCATAGATTTGATGCAATTTTTTCTGCAATTGATATCGATCCTATCTTCGCTGTCGTTACGAAGAAGTCCCGATATGGACCCCCTGTTCAACTGAATTATGGAGCTATGATTTACTCGTTAATCGCAAGGATTACAGAGCGTATTCCTACGATTAAGGATTTAGTCAAACGACTTGAAAACGATTTGATTTTTAAACTTGATTGCGGTTTCTTATATTCTGATAAAGTTCCTTCAGAAGCTGCTTATTCAAGAATCATTAAACAAATTAGTGAGTCTGATGTATTGGAAACGGTTCAAGAAACATTAATTACCCAAGCCATATCTGAAGGTTATATCACTGATGAGATCGTAGCCATTGATGCAACACATTTTGAAGCACGTGATCAAGCACCACGAAAAAAAGACAAAGACAAACCAAAATCTAAGCCAAAGAAACGTGGACGTAAACCAAAGGCAGAACGAGAACAATGGAAAAAAGAACAAGCTGAAAAGGAAGCTAATTTGCCAATCTATCAAAAAAAAATTGAAGATCAGTTAGACGTACCTTTAAACGAACTTCGCAAAGAAGTTCCCCAAGATCCCGAATGGGGCGTGAAGAAGAACTCAGAAGGTAAGAATGAATTTTGGTATGGATATAAAGCTCATTTAGCCGTTGGCTCCTCGAGTCATTATATTTTACAAACACTTCTCTCATCAGGAAACTTAAATGATGGGAAAGCAGCTATTCCACTTTTGAAAGGTATTCAGGGCTTGCAACTACCTAATATAAGATACCTAACAATGGACGCTGGATATGACTTTGAAGCGATTTATAAACAAGTCTATAGAATGGGACAACAGTCCGTGATTGCTTATAACAAGCGAAACGAGCCTGAACCCATCGGGTTTGACAAACATTTTGCCCCTACTTGTTTCAGAGAGCACTCCTATCGCTACGATAGCTATGATGCTAAATATGAAACACTAAAATATACGAGACCCAAAGAATGTGTAGATTGCCCATTGGCTAATGATGGTATCTGTCAAAAAGTATTTAAAATGAAGATCACCAAAGATCTGAGAAAATACACAGCCCCAGCTCGTGGTTCAAAAGCATGGGATAAGATCTATAATCAACGTACAGCAGTCGAAAGAGTAAATGCATATTTGAAAGGGTATTTCCAACTAAATAATGTTCGATATCGCTCTGGAAAGCGGGCTAAAACTCACTTTGATTTAGTTACGCTTATCTATAATGCATCCAAGTTAGCAGCTGATCGTATTAATACAGCATTTAATCAACAAGGTCAGGCTGCGTAGCAGCATTAATGCTAACGAGAAATAATTCAGGTCTGTATAGACCCTAAAAGGTCAAACAAGCAACTGTCGGTTTAAACAGTAGTGGAGTAATGTTGTTATCAATTAGTTTTACTTCAGTATAAATTTTAAAAACACGTTTTATAAAATACTGTTAGTCTGTGTTTTATAAAAAAGAGCAATTATGAAATTGACTCA
>JBPYCQ010000002.1:0-284011 GCA_051846895.1 Bacillaceae bacterium W0354 | reverse complement strand
AAAGAGGCTGGGACAAAACCAGTCTAAAAAAATAAAAAATGGCACCAATCATAAGATTTAAATGATTGGTGCCATTTTTTATTGGATTTTTATCGTCAAATCCATTATACCCCCTGTTCATGGCTGCGTATTTTCTTAAATTTACAGCCATGAATGCAAAGCCTAATTCATTTTTCACTTTCGCTTTGCCCCTGACGGACATACGAGTGAAACCCAAATTAGCCTTCAGAAATCCAAAAACTGGTTCTACATCAGTCTTACGTTTACCATAGATTTCACCAGTTTTTTCTTCTGAAAGCTTTTCACGTGTATATTCTTTTTGTTGCTCCCATTTTTGATTATATAAAATTCTTCGGTTGTTACCCTCTTTCGCGTTTGTACACATTGAGCGTAGAGGACAGCCAGAACAGTCTTCACATTCGTAAACTTTCAATGTTCTGGTAAAGCCGTAACGATCCGTTCGATTAGAGACATAACGGAACGTTAATCGTTGATTGTTCGGACAAATAAAACAATCTTGTTCTTCATCATACTCCCAGTTGTGTGTATTAAACGGATTATTCTTATACTTGCGTTGTTTTTCTTTTCGGTATTGATTGTATGTAATCAAAGGTGTGCGTTCTCGATTTTCTATGATATCTGAGTAGTTAGCTTCACTACCATATCCAGCATCTGCAACAATGTAGTTAGGCAACTCAAAAAAATTATCTTCGATACAATTCAAAAATGGTATAAGTGTTCTTGTGTCTGTAGGATTTGGAAAAATATCATACGCAAGCGCAAATTGACCTTCAGTCGCCAACTGAATATTATAAGCTGGTTTTAATTGACCATTCTTCATATAGTCATCTTTCATTCGCATAAATGTGGCATCATGATCTGTTTTAGAATAGCTATTTCGTTCACCAAATATCTTCATATCCGATTCATACTTAAGTTTGCGTCGGATGAAATCCTGGAATTGCTTGCGGTATTGTTTAGGTATTTTGCGTTCAGAACGAAGAGTTTTTCGTTCTTGACTATCATCATTTTCTTCAATCTTTTGGTCGTAGACTTGAACCTTCTCATCTAATTGGTTCTCAATAGCGGATAATTCCTCAACGGAAAGTTCGTCTGAACTTTCTCGCTCTATTCCTGGAATGATCTCTCCTTTTAGTAACTCATCATACATCTGATTGGACTTCTCGATTAAACTCGTACTAAACCTTTCTGTAGCTTTTCGCCAAACAAACGTAAATTTATTTGCGTTCGCCTCAATCTTAGTTCCATCAATAAAGATCGCTTCTTCCTCGATTAAATTGTTCTGAATGAGCTGACATCGAAATTGCACAAAACATTGGCGAATCAATTCTTTAACCTCTGGGTCAACTCGAAATCGATTAATTGTACGATAACTCGGTTTATATCCTTGAGCCAGCCACATCATTCGTACACTATCTTTTACTAGTGCCTCTATTTTTCTTCCGGAAAATGCTGATTGAGTATAAGCACAGAGAATAATTTTCATCATCATTTTGGGGTGATAAGACGGGCATCCCGTATTACGAGAAAATTGGCTGAAAGCCTCATCAGGTATTTGCTCAACTAGATCATTGACTGTGTAGGCGATATCATTTTCTTCTAATTTTACTTCTAAATCTAAAGGCAAAACCACTTGATTCATGTTATAATGTTTAAACATAAAGAATCCTCCTTTGTTGGTTGTTTTGTGGTTATTACAATTTTATCAAAGGGGATTCTTTTTGTTTATACAATTATCGAATTTATTATAAAAAAGTTGTGAAGATCATCGATTCGATGGATCTCCACAACTTTTTATTTTACCGGGTTTTGTCCCAGCCTCTTTTTTAGTTTTGGTCAACTTCGATATCTGCTAATTCTGCCTCTAATTCGTCGAAGTCTACTTCATCTTCATCGAAACCATCTGGGTCAACTTTAGCCCATACTTTTGTTTCTCCAATGATATCACAGACGAATTCTCGTTCAAGTTCTACTTTAATCTTTCCATTATCTTCAATGCCACATTCTAGTGTGTTCGGTTGTTGTGTTGCTCTAGCCACAACATCAAATTGATTAGAAATACATTTGTCATCACGCATCGCCACTGGAACTTTATCTACATATGATTTACGCTCAGTCACAACTTCCGTTTTCGTATTATCATTATAAGAGTACCAAACGTTAATATCATATGCTCCTGAAACTTCTACAAAATTACCTTTCTTTTTTGCTTCATATTGGTGATTAATAATCCAGCAACCTAAAATACTAGTTGGGCGATGGTTAGGTGAAACGATATGAGATGTTTCAGTAAACTTTTTACCTTTACCACATACAGCTTTAGTTATAATTTCGCGATAGTCACGATCCAACATGCTTCTCCTCCTCCTTCATTAGCCAATTTATTTTATGCATATTAGGTATTTGTTGTGATTTAAGTGCTTAAAAGATTTTGTGATGCTTTATTCATTAATATGTTATGGCCTAATAAAGTGTTCAAAAAAATGAGGTTATATCCATAACAAATGCATGAATATAACCTCATATATAAAATATTAATTCAGTTTTGTTCCTGTTTCGCCTTTTAAAACATTTCCACCTGTAGATCGAATGATTTCATCTGTTATTTCATTGGCAATCGTATTAGTTATACGTTGCAAAAGATCGTTAACGACAATTTGTGAATCTTTGAATTCCTGTACGATTGGTACTTCATCCAATTCGTTTTGCAGGCGGTCCAATTCTTCTTCTACCCGTTTTAATGCTTCGCCTTTACCATAATGTTGTAGGTTAACTGCTTGTTTTTGTAATGCTTTAATCTTTTTTATATGACTTTGCACCTTAGTATTTTGATTGATTTTCACTTCTAATTGTTTAAAACGTTCAATTTCTTCGATGTTCGCTAATTTTTTAGCAAGTGCCTTTGCTTCTTCTACAACTTCTTTTCTAGTATATTTCGCCATATTATATCACCTCTACACGTTCTGTGACAGGTTCATCAACCATTTCACCATCTAACGTCCAAGTTTTTGTATTTGTAATTTTTACATTAACAATCTTTCCAATGACTGATTTTGGTCCTTTGAAATTAACAAGCTTGTTTCTCTCTGTATAACCAGCTAACATTTCGTCATTATTTTTACTAGTACCTTCAACTAGAACTTTAACAATTTTTCCTTCGTATCGATCTAACGCTTTTCTTGAATATTCATTCACAACTTCATTTAAACGATATAAACGTTCTTTTTTAACATCCATTGGGACATTATCGTCGATTTTAGCAGCTGGTGTTCCTTCCCTTGGGGAGTAGATAAATGTATAGGCTCCCTCAAATCCAACTTCATGATATAGCGATAAGGTTTCTTCAAATTGTTCTTCCGTTTCATTCGGAAACCCAACGATAATATCAGTTGTTAATGCTGCATTAGGAATTTGTTCTTTAATTTTTCTAACTAGTTCTAAATATTGCTCACGAGTATATCGTCTAGCCATCACGCGTAGTACTTCTGAACTGCCGGATTGGACTGGCAGATGGATATATGGCATTAAATTGCCACCTTTTGCGAGTACTTCGATTAGTTTGTCATCAAAGTCTCTCGGGTGTGATGTTGTAAATTTAACTCGTGGAATATCAATTTTACGGATTTCATCCATCAAGTCGCCTAATCCGTAATCGATGTCAAGATCTTTACCATACGCATTAACGTTCTGGCCTAGTAATGTAACTTCTTGATAACCTTGAGCAGCTAAATGTCGAACCTCCTGGATAATATCTTCGGGCAAACGACTACGCTCTTTCCCACGGGTATAAGGAACAATACAGTAAGTACAGAATTTGTCACAGCCATACATAATATTTACCCATGCTTTTATTCGGCCTTCACGACGTTTAGGCAGATTTTCAATAATATCGCCTTCTTTAGACCAAACTTCAACGACCATTTCTTTACTCATTAAGGCATTAAAAATGAGATGTGGAAGACGATGGATATTATGTGTACCAAAAATCAAATCAACATATTGGTATTTTGATAAAATTTTATTAACTACCGATTCTTCTTGTGACATGCAACCACAAACACCGATAATTAAGTCAGGATTTTCCCTTTTAAGTGGTTTCAAATGTCCAATTTCACCAAACACTTTATTTTCTGCGTTTTCCCTGATTGCACATGTGTTAAGTAAAATAATATCGGCTTCTTCAGCATATGTTGTCGCTTCGTAACCTAATTCTGTTAAAATACCAGACATGACTTCACTATCATGTTCATTCATTTGACATCCGTATGTACGGATTAAAAATTTCTTACCTTCACCTAGATTTTGTAATTGTTCAGGTATTTCAAAATCATATAGTATGTCAGTATCTTTTTTACGACGGCTTCTTGCTTTTTTCAAATCTGGCGGTTCATATGTTGCTTCAAAATATTTCACAAAATCTTCCGATGATTTTTCTTTTAAACGCTCTAAATTATCCTGGTCGGATTTTATGTCCGATGGATGGTGTGGCATTATTTGATTCAATTCTTTTCGTTGCTTTTCATTCATATGAAATCTCCTTTCAATCTATTTAAACAGATATGGTATACATTATTACAGTATAAATCTTCAAACTGATTTTAACAACATAAGTCCAATAAATACAATAAAATGACACAAAAAGTGAGCTGATAATCTCACAAAAAAAAGCTGACAATCTAAGAATAAACTTAGTGTCAGCATATATTTTCCTATGTTAGTATTATCTAGGTTCAACGATTAATTTAATGGCTGTTCTTTCTTCTTGATCAATCATAATGTCAGTAAATGCCGGTATGCAGATTAAGTCAACACCACTAGGAGCAACAAATCCTCTTGCAATAGCCACTGCTTTTACTGCTTGGTTTAGCGCTCCAGCACCAATTGCTTGAATTTCTGCAGATCCACGTTCACGCAAAACATTTGCTAATGCACCTGCTACAGAGTTTGGATTTGACTTTGCTGATACTTTTAATATTTCCATTACTAGTTCCTCCTTTATTGGCTAATATATTTCATAAATAATCTATTCAGCATTTAGTATTCTATGCTTTATATTATGAACTAGTTTTCCGAAAAATTCAAATATTCAAATGAAATTTTAATTAAATTTTATATGATCATCATTAATTAAAATTCTATTAATAGTATTTGCTCGACCGGACGTCGTGTCAACCTTAACTACAACACCACTTAATACCGATTTATCCGTCTCAGGAACTTCAAACTTTACCGGTAATCCAGTAATGAATTTACGAATGACGGCATCTTTATCTACCCCTAAAACACTGTCATAAGGACCTGTCATCCCTACATCTGTAATATATGCCGTTCCTTTAGGTAAAATGCGTTCGTCTGATGTTTGAATATGTGTATGAGTTCCGACAACTGCTGATGCTCTTCCATCCAAATACCAACCCATTGCTTGTTTTTCACTTGTTGCTTCAGCGTGAAAGTCTACGAATATGACTTTTGCATGTTTTTTAGCTTCAGCTATTAATGAATCTGCTTTTGTAAAAGGGTCATCAATTGGATTCATAAATGTTCTACCTTGTATGTTTATGACGGCAACTTTCACATTATTAATTTTTTTATAAATTAATCCTTTACCAGGGGTCCCTTCCGGAAAATTGGCTGGACGTACGAGATAATCAGCATCATCGATAAAATCAAATATTTCTTTTTTATCCCAAGTATGATTGCCTAAGGTAACGACATCAGCGCCCCATTCTAATATTTGATGATAGATTTTTTTAGTTATCCCCTTACCATGGGCTGCGTTTTCTCCATTGACAATGGTTAAATCAGCTTTATATTGCTTTTTTAAATTTGGCAAATGGTTTTCTAAGGCGTTACGGCCAGGTCTACCTACAATATCTCCTATAAATAAAATATTCATACATGTTTCCCTTCTAATATATGTTCTAATTCAATCTTTATCACAATTTTTATTGACTGTCAAAATAACGATTATTTAAAGTTTAACCTTTTAATAAAAAATAAAAACGGCTTTTCGCCGTTTTTATTTTGCATATTCAACTGCTCTTGTTTCACGAATGACTGTAACTTTAATATGTCCAGGATAATCTAAGCCTTCTTCTATTTTTTTACGAATATCCCTTGCTAATTGTACAGCTTTCACATCATCAATATCATCTGGACGTACCATGATGCGAACTTCTCTACCGGCCTGAATGGCAAAAGATTTTTCGACTCCTTCATAGGAATCTGCTATTTCTTCTAGTTTTTCAAGTCGTTTAATATAATTCTCTAGCGATTCACTTCTCGCACCAGGACGAGCAGCTGATAAAGCATCGGCTGCAGCAACAAGTACTGATATAATACTTGTGGCTTCTTCATCACCATGATGGGAAGCAATTGCATTAATAACGACTTCATGCTCTTTATACTTTTGAGCTAATTCTTTTCCGATTTCTACATGACTTCCTTCTACCTCATGATCAACAGCCTTACCTATATCATGAAGTAATCCAGCACGTCGAGCTAATTGTTCATCCTCACCAAGCTCTGCTGCAAGTAATCCAGAAAGATAAGCAACTTCTAGTGAGTGCTTTAACACATTCTGTCCATAACTAGTACGATATTTCAGTCGTCCGATAATTTTGATGAGATCTGGATGAATACCATGAGCCCCGATATCAAATGTCGCTTGTTCACCTACTTCACGAATGTATTCATCAACTTCCCTACGAGATTTCTCAACCATTTCTTCAATTCTTGCAGGGTGAATACGTCCATCTTGAACAAGATTTTCTAAAGCAATCCGTGCAATCTCTCTACGAATTGGGTCAAAACCAGACAATATGACGGCTTCTGGTGTATCATCAATAATCAAATCAATACCGGTCAACGTCTCTAACGTACGGATATTACGACCTTCTCTACCGATAATTCGACCTTTCATTTCGTCATTCGGTAAAGTTACAACAGATACTGTTGTTTCAGACACATGCTCGGCTGCACAACGTTGAATGGCTAGAGATAAGATATTTTTAGCTTTCTTATCTGCTTCTTCTTTAACACGGCTTTCTGCTTCCTTAACCATTAAAGCAGTCTCATGTTCTAATTCTTTTTCGACCCGTTCTAAAATGATCTGCTTTGCTTGTTCTTGTGTTAAACTTGAGATTTTTTCTAACTCAGCCTGCTGTGTCTTTAGTAACTCCTCCACTTTGCTTTCGGCTTCATTAAGTTGTTGTTGTTTTTCATTTAAAGATTCCTCTTTCTTTTCCAACATCAGCTCTCGTTTATCTAACGTCTCACTCTTCCGATCAAGAGTTTCTTCTTTTTGTAAAAGACGGTTTTCTTGTTTTTGTACTTCAGAGCGTCTTTCACGCAATTCATTTTCTTGTTCTTGTCGTAAACGATGACTTTCATCTTTAGCTTCTAACAGAGCCTCACGCTTTGCTGATTCAGCATTACGTTTACCTTCTTCTACAATTTGCTTTGCAAGTTCCTCGGCACTCGAGATTTTTGCTTCAGCAAGTTTTTTGCGAATCAGATAACCAACAACAATACCGACAGGTAAAGCAAGCAAAATGGAGATGATAATTACTGTCGTGTTATCCATACCTTCACCTCCTCTTGCTATTCAATTTTTCTTTTTTTCTTTTATACATTTTCAGTCGGTAATGTACAATCATTCATTTTGTCATTTTAATAGGTAAAAATGAAAATTATACAATTTAATTTTAAGCCTGTCTACAAATGATGTCAAGAAATTGTCAAATGACTTCAATACTTTTGTAAAATAAAAACAATCCTTTTCCCTATTTGGAAAAGGATTGTTTTATTTAATCAAGACTCTAAATCTAGTTCTTCCTGACCTTCAGAATCAGCTTCCGAAGCATTTTTATCCAAATTAAAATGTGCACGAATGTCATTATAAACTTCGTCAAAAATTTCAGGATGATCTTTTAAAAATTGTTTAGCGTTCTCTCTACCTTGACCAAGTTTTTCACCATTATATGAGAACCATGCACCACTCTTTTGTACAATATCTAAATCAGAACCAATATCTAAGATTTCTCCCTCTTTAGAAATACCTTCCCCATACATGATATCAACTTCCGCCTGTTTAAATGGTGGAGCTACTTTGTTCTTAACAACTTTAATTCTAGTACGGTTACCGACCATTTCATTACCTTGTTTTAATGTTTCAGCACGTCTTACTTCTAGTCGTACAGATGAATAGAATTTTAAAGCGCGTCCACCTGGTGTTGTTTCAGGATTTCCGAACATAACACCAACTTTTTCACGAATTTGGTTAATAAAAATAGCTGTTGTTTTAGACTTATTAATCGCCCCAGATAGTTTACGTAAAGCCTGAGACATCAATCTAGCTTGAAGTCCGACGTGTGAGTCACCCATCTCCCCTTCAATCTCTGCCTTCGGTACAAGTGCGGCTACTGAGTCAATAACGATAATATCGACTGCTCCACTTCTTACTAAAGCTTCAGCAATCTCTAACGCTTGTTCTCCTGTATCAGGCTGTGACAACAGTAATTCATCAATATCGACTCCGAGATTACGAGCATATATTGGATCAAGTGCATGCTCTGCATCAATAAATGCCGCCTGTCCTCCATTCTTTTGCACTTCTGCTATAGCATGTAGTGCAACTGTTGTTTTACCAGACGATTCTGGTCCATATATTTCAATCACGCGTCCTCGTGGATAGCCTCCAACCCCTAATGCCACATCTAGTGCTAATGAGCCACTAGAAACGGTGGAAACAGTCTGCCCTTCCTGTTCCCCTAATTTCATAATTGAGCCTTTACCAAATTGTTTTTCTATTTGTTTTAAGGCCATGTCTAAAGCTTGTTTACGATCGCTCATATAAAACTATCCCCCTTTGAATAACTAACTCTATCATACTATGTTTTTTTCATTTTGCCAACATAAATACGAATATTTGTTCTGTATTTTATTAAAATTTATTTCTGTGGATTTATTTGTGCTAAAATGAACTTTAAACCCTCCAAAACTGCTTCCTCTCTTATCGCATTACGTGTACCAAACAAATTAACTTTTTTTACGACTGTCTCATGATTTAAAAAGCTTAGCCCAATAAATACCGTCCCTTGTGAGTAGCCCTCTACTGGATCTTTACCAGCAACTCCTGTAAAGCTTATACTGACGTCACTGTTGAACTTTTCTCTTATATTTTCTGCCATAATCTTCGCAGTTAATTCACTAACAGCACCTTCGTTAGCTAGAACTGATTTCGGAACACCTACGACATGTTCTTTAACTTTATTTGAATAAGATACTATTGAGCCATTAAAAACATTGGATGCACCATCGTGCTGGATAATCGTAGACGCAAACAAGCCACCCGTAATACTTTCACACGATGATAGAGTTAATTGATTCATTTTCAAATTCTCCATCACTTGCACCTCTAATGGTATGTTTCCGTATCCAACAAAATAATTACCGACACGTTCTAATATTTTCTTCTCTACAGGATCAATCAGTTGATTAGCTTCCTCTTTCGATTCTCCTTGCGCAGTGATTCGTATCGTCACATATCCGTTACCAGCAAGAGGTGCTATTGTTGGATTTGTCTGCTCTTGAATATAGTCATACAATTTAGCCTCAAGCAATGATTCACCTATTCCTTGAAAAGTTAATACTCGACTACTTAATTGTTTTTTTAAAAAACCTTCTTGACTTAAAAATGGAAAAATCTGTTCTTCAACAATCCATTTCATTTCTTTAGGTACCCCTGGCAGAAAAAACCAAAGAGTATCATTATTTTTATAGTATAGCCCGGGAGCCATTCCAACTTTATTTGCGAACACTTTACCACCAGAAAAAGATAAGGCTTGTTTACGATTATTTTCAGGCATATTTAATTTTCGTTCTTTGAAGAAAGCTTCTATTTTATCTAACGTTTGTTGATCGACTTCAAGTTCACAACCAAATAAATCAGCTGCAACTTGACGTGTTAAATCGTCTTCTGTTGGACCTAATCCACCAGTAACAATAACTATGTTGGAACGTTTTTGTGCTTCTTTAAACACAGCTAATAAACGATCATAATTATCGCCAACCGTTTGTTTATGAAAAACATTAATTCCAACGTGTGCTAACTTTTCTGATAACCAAGTGGAATTTGTATCTAATACTTGACCTAGTAATAGTTCTGTACCTACTGTAATAATTTCACATTTACTATGTTCAATCACTTAGAATCCCTCATGACATGCCAGTTTTTCATAAAATAATCAAAACCAGAAACAACAGTTATAATCATTGCTAAATATAATATATACGTACCTATTGGAAAATCAATATAAGAAAACGGAAAATGATGGAATAACAAAAAGCCAATTGATGCAATTTGTAAAGTTGTCTTCAATTTTCCCATTTGGCTAGCTGCTAAGACGATTCCCTCACCTGAAGCAACTAATCTTAATCCTGTTACCGCGAATTCACGACTAATAATTATAATAACTATCCATGCTGGAGCTAGACTAAGTTCAACTAAACAAATTAGAGCTGCAGAAACGAGTAGTTTATCTGCTAGTGGATCAAGAAATTTACCAAAATTAGTAACTAAATTATGTTTTCTCGCATAATAACCATCAACCCAATCGGTTAAAGAAGCAATTAAAAATAAAATGCCGGCAACTAAATGATTAACAGGTAATTCATAGTTATTCATTTCAATTGTTCCCCAATTAAATGGAATGACTAATAAAATTATAAAAATAGGAATTAAAAAAATTCTAGATATGGTAATTCGATTAGGAATATTCATAACAAACCTCCGTAATGACACGAAATAAATCCTTTGCATTGTTAAGTGCAAAGGATTATACATATTAATTTTCTTCTTTATTCCATACGATAAAAATGTGTTGGTGTACCTTTGCAACCGGGTCTACAGCATATTCTAGCTGCTCACCATTAATAAAAATAGTTAAATCTGAAGCCCTACCGACATTTAATCGTATACGCTCTTCAGAAGAAAGATCAATCGTAAGTGGTGATTGACTCGGTTCAAAATTGTCAGCATAATACATTTTCAATTCTTGGCCATTAGAATCTACACCCTTAACATCTAAATAAGATTTACCATTTGTTTCAAAGCGAATCTTAAATTCCTCTGCATGCTTAAGTTCAAATTCAGTTATTGGCGTTTTTAATTCTTCATTTGAAGATATTAAAGTTACTGACTGTTTAGTTTCCTCAGGTTCTTCCTCTACTGGTTCTTCTTCTACCGGTTCTTCATCGTCTTTCTCTTTGGGGTCAGTTAAATCATCCTCTTCTTGACTATTATCTGGTGCTGTAATGACATCAGGGTTTTGTTCTTCCTCTTTGTCTTTCGGCCCAATTGAGTTAATATAAAAATAGTAGGTTGCAAACAAAACGGCAATTACTAGCATAATAACTAATAATTTAGGTATAAACATGAAAATTGCTCGGTTAACTTTGTTTGTACCGGTTCTACTTTTTCTTGACGGTGTAACATAATCATATTTTTTATCATCACTTTTAGGAAGTTCATCGCGATGTTCCTCTAATAGTTCTTCGGGATCAAGACCAACAGCATTTGCATATTCACGTATAAACGCCCGGACATAAAATATTCCAGGAATTTTAGACCAATCGTTATTCTCTATTGAGATTAAATAACGTTTTTGGATTTTAGTCTCTTGTTGAATATCATCTATGGTGAGATTTTTTTCTTCTCTTGCTTCTTTTAATTTTTCACCTAACTGCATCATTTAAACACCGTCCAATTAGAAATCAAACATTGAAAAACTATCTTGTTCAAACAGTTCCTGCTTTTCAAAACGTTCATAAGTAATTTCTTCATCTATATTATGACGTAATTCGATAATGTAATCAAAGTCTTCTAAAGAATATTCGGATTGTTGAACGAAAATATCAGGATGTTCAACAACTTTCACCGCTGGAATTTTCATGATTTCACGGATGAGTTGCCAATGTTGTTCATTTGAACGCTTGACAGAAACAATACCATCAATAATAAATAAGTTATCTGTTCTATATTCATCTCTTAATAGTTGATTTCTCACCGTTTGTTTTAATAACGTGCTTGATAAAAATAACCATCTTTTATTTGCACATACACTTGCAGCAACTATTGATTCAGTTTTTCCGACTCGTGGCATCCCTCTTATCCCAATTAATACATGACCTTCTTTGTTAAATAACTCAGCCATAAAATCAACAAGTAATCCTAGTTCATCTCTAACGAACCGAAACGTCTTTTTATCATCTGAGTCACTCTTTATGTATCTGCCGTGCATAACTGCAAGTTTATCCCTTAATTTAGGTCTTCTAATCTTTGTAACACGAATCGTTTCCATCGTATTTAAAATCGTTTTAAGTCGCTTTATTTGACGATCTTCTCTACTTAAAAGTAACATCCCTCTTTTATCATCTTCTACACCATTGATCATAATGATGTTTATCGAAAGCATACCTAATAAAGATGCAATATCACCTAATAAACCTGGGCGATTATGTTTTATCTCGTATTCTAAATACCAATCTTTTCGATCTTCCATTAACGCGATCACCGCCAAGTACGAATATAATAGTAAAATAACTAAATTTTACTATTACTATTATAATAAATTATTTTGCTTATGATGAAAAGGTCGCAATTAAATAATATTCTAATTTTTTAAACAAAATCCCGAAAGATGAGACAATAAAGTATCACCTTTCGGGAGATTTTACAATTCATTAATGACCAGTACTGTTGTTTTGTACCAGTTTGACCATCATGCTTGCAATTGCACGTCGCTCATCTTCAGAAGCTACTGACCATAAATCTCTTAAGATTGCTTGTTCATCGTTTTTCGCATCAACACTCTGTGCTAAATGCTCACCAACTTCATATGCCAAGTCATTAATTGATTCTTGTGATACGCCTTTTTGTTGAGCTTGGTTTAGACGATCACCTAAAAAGTCCTTCCAGTGCTCAAAGTTATTTAAGATCGACATAGATCTTCCTCCTTTTCGTTCATTCATTTTATATTTTTAACGGAAGGAGAAACATTATGCATCAATTTTAAAGGCGACCACCATTTACTCGAATAATTTGACCATGAATGTAGTTTGCATCTGAAGAAGCTAAGAATTTCGTAGTTTTTGCAACGTCGTGAACTGTACCTAATCTTTTTAGTGGAACATCATTTTGCCAACTTAACAAATCATTTTCATCTAAAACATCATTCATTTTTGTTTGAATAAGTCCCGGACTTATGGCATTTACATTTATATTAGATGTACCTACTTCTTTAGCCAGTGACTTTGCAAAAGCAATTTGCGCACCTTTCATCGTCGAGTAAACAACTTCATTACTCGCTCCAATTTCTCCCCAAATTGAAGTGATAATAATTATTTTCCCTGACTGATTTTTTATCATTGAAGGTAAAAATGCTTTTGAAATTAACAATGGCGCTTTCACATGAATGTGATATAATTCATCAATAGTTGATTCAGATACGCCTGTAAATAAACCATAATGCGCACGACCTTGGGCAAAGATAATAAGGTCTACATGGAATGCCGTCAATTGTATTAATTGATGCACGCCTTTTTCTGTCGATAAATCTGCTTTAATCATGGCAAGTAACTGGTCTTCATCCAATTCATTTATAATTTGTTTCACTACTGTTTCGTTTTCATTGTAATGTAAGATAAATTGATACGGCTCATGCCGTAATGTTCTTACGATTTCAGCGCCTATTTCCCCACTTGAGCCAATAATTAAAGCCGTTTTTCTTTGTTCAATCAAAATTATTCATCCTCAGGTAAAATCATACATACAGCCATACGATTTTCATCAATCCACTCACCTACGATTTGAGTCATATCTTGAAGGGTTAAGCTTTCTAATTCTTCAAATACATCTCGATAATCGATGTTTAATTGGTGATAATGTATAAACGTATTTGCCGTGCCTTCTAAATCATTATATTCACGTAATAACTCACCATATTTTTTCTTCTTAGCTCTGTTGAAATCTTCCTCTGATACTTCTTTATTTTTAATTGTTAACAGCATTTCTTTGATTTTTTCACTGAACTCTTCAGGCTTTGTTGTAGAGCCACCAATTGCTGTAAAACCAAATGATTCATCTAAATATAATTCTAAACGTAATTTGTCGACTAATAACCCTTGATCATACAGTTGTTGATAATATAATCCGCTCTTTGAAAAATAAAGATCAAGGATCATATCACGCACAAGTTCATTTTTTAATAAAACGTCCGAATTTAGTTGTTCTTTCTTCTCCTTAATACCAACCATACAATTTGGAGTTGAAATAGGCATATAGATTTTTTCAAGACGTTTATAAACATCTTCACGTTCGTCACCGTAAAAGCGTTTAATTTCATCTGGCTTTTTAAAGTCTTTATTATTTTGATTTTCTTTTACTAATTGGGCCATTTCCTCTTTATCAAAATTTCCAATAATAAAAATTGACATATTTGATGGGTGATAAAACGTTTCATAACACGTATATAGATCTTCATGAGTAATTTTATATATAGAATCTACAGTACCAGCGATATCAATACGAACTGGATGCTGCTCATAAAGAGAGCCAATAATTCCAAAAAACAGTCGCCAATCTGGCTGGTCATCATACATACGAATTTCTTGCTCAATGATTCCTTTTTCCTTTTCGACTGTTTTTTCAGTAAAATATGGATCTTGTACGAAATCAAGTAAAGTTGTTACATTTTCCTTTTCATTAGTTGTACTAGAGAACAAATAGGCTGTTTGTGTAAATGATGTAAATGCATTTGCAGAAGCACCTCTTTCTGAGAAATGCTGAAATACATCCCCATCTTCTTTTTCAAACATTTTATGCTCTAAAAAATGAGCGATTCCATCTGGTACTCTTACGGATTCATTTTTTCCGATTGGTGTAAATTGTTGATCAATCGAACCGTATTTAGTTGAAAAAATCGCAAATGTCTTCTCTACCTCTTTCCGAGGAAATAAAAACACGTCTAAGCCATTATCTAATTTTTCATGATATATTGATTCACTGATGCGAGGAATATCAAGTTTATTCACTCTCTTCACCCCCGTTTTCAGCCGTTAAAAAATAGATAGTATCTAATTGGATTTTATTAGCTACTTTAATGATATCTTCTTTCGTTACTGCTTGAATTCGCTCATACATTTCGTCTAAGTCCATTTCGGATTGTCCTACCTTTTGTTGATAGAAAAATTCAACGATACCACCTGCGCGGTCAATTGTTTCTTTCATTTGATGGATAATAGACCTCTTAGTCTGTTCGATTTCATCATCTGTCACTTTACCATTTTTTATATCTTCAAATTGTTCATTAATAATTTCATTTGCTTGATCAAATTTCTCTGGAGCAATCCCACTAAAGACAATTAACAATCCTTTATTACTTTCTAAACGAGACGCTGCATAATAAGCTAATGAATGTTTTTCACGTACGTTTAAAAATAACTTGGAATGTGGAAAGCCACCGAAAACACCATTAAATACTTGTAAAGCAGAATAATCCTCGTCACTGTATGTGATTCCTGTACGATAACCTATATGCAATTTTGCTTGTTGGACTTTCTGTTTTTCAATCACTCTGTTAACTTCAGGTGGTTTAATCGCTTGAGACTGTGTTAATTCAACATTAGCATTTCGTTTAAGTTGAAAAACATCTTGAAACTGTTGCTCCATCGTTTCTTTATTAAAATCACCTACTACATAAACATCGAGTTGGTCTTCATTAATCATTTGTTCATAAGTTTGATAAAGTGATTTTGGATCAATTTTAGGCAAATCATCTAAATAGCCATGGGAATGAATACTAAACTTTTCATCTTTACACATCTCATCAATCAATCTCATATTAGCATATTGCATTTTTTCATCAATAATTGCTTTAATTTTATTGCTTAAAGTTTCTTTTTCTTTTTCAACAATTTTCTCGTTAAACGATCCTTCATTAACGTTAGGATTCATGGCTACGTCATATAAAAATTCTAAACAATTTTTAACCAATTCATTTTCATCAGGCAAAAATTTCTCATTAGGAAAATCAAGCACAAATGTGATGACATGATTCTCTCCTTTTTTCCCTGAGTTTATTGAAAATTTTGATCCATATAACTCATCTAACTTTAATCTTAATTGACGTTCGTCTAGATAATTTTTAGACCCTTTTTGTAAGACAAAAGGGAGTAGTGCCCGCTCTGTAATTTGTTCACGTTCAAGAGGTCTTGAAAACTTCAGAGCAATCGTATTCGTTTTAAATTTCTTCGTTTCTATTAAGTGCAACGTATATGAATTATTCGTTACACGGTGATCGTTCAAAGTATGCAAAACGATGTAGCCTCCTTCACTCTCTTTTCTATATATTCTACCCTAAAAGTATATTCAATACGAAGAATTACATTAAAAAACCTCTTAAAGAATGATCGTGAATTCTTTAAGAGGAATTATTTTTTTATCTGGAACCTTTTGTAAATGACGTACCAAGTGCTTTAGGAGCATCAGCTCTTCCGATAAATCCTGCCAAGGCAAGGATAGTAAGTACATATGGTGCAATTTGTAAAAAGACTGTTGGGATAGAGCTTAATAATGGAACACCTGCACCAACGACACTTAAACTTTGAGCAACACCAAAAAACGCTGCAGCTCCCAACGCTCCTAATGGATGCCACTTACCAAACACGACAGCTGCTAATGCCATAAAACCTTGACCACTAATCGTTCCGTGTGAGAAGTTTTGGGCAACAGTTAAAGCAAAAACAGATCCACCAATACCACCTAAAAACCCTGACATACCGACTGCAAGATATCTCATACGATTAACTTTTATTCCTAAAGAATCCGCTGCAACAGGATGTTCACCAACCGAGCGTAGACGTAGTCCAAATGGAGTTTTAAAGATAAGATACCAAACTAGGATTGCTAATATGACAGCTAACCAGTTTGTTAAAAATGTACTTTTAAATAGTAATGGTCCGACAAATGGTATATCGCTTAAAAGTGGAATGTCAGAACGAAAAAATGGCGCCTGAACAAAATCTGTTTGACCTTTTCCGTAAATTTGCTTAATTAAGAATAAGCTTATACCAAGTGCTAAAAAGTTTATCGCCACACCACTAACAACTTGATTAGCTCTAAACGTAACACTTGCTACTGCATGTAACAACGCAAAAATTGCACTAATGATGGCAGCAATTAACACGGCAATCCATGGCATAATATCCTTTGCGATTTCCATTGGTAACACGCTAGATAACCACGGAAACATTTGCAGGTTAACAACAATACCTACAAAAGCACCCATGACCATTAGACCTTCAAGCCCGATGTTAATGACCCCAGAACGTTCACTGAGTACACCGCCGAGCGCTGTAAAGATTAGAGGGGCTGCATAGAAAAATGCTGTTGGAATGATTTGTAATAGGATATCCATGATATTACTTCCCCTCCTTTTCTAAATCGTCGTCCTCAACTGGCGACTTTTTCTTAAACAGACGAACAATTTTTTCTTTAAAAATGATAATCATATATCCTGCAGCAACAAAAAAGATAATGAGTGCTGTCACAATTTCAACAAGTTCTGGAGGTACTCCTGCCCCCGTTTGCATATTTAATGCACCAATCTTTAAAAAACCGAATAACCCTGCAGCTAAAACAACACCAATTGCGGCATTAGCACCTAATAGTGCAATCGCAATACCATCAAAACCGATATTCGTAAAGCCTGAACGAATGGTCATATAACCAAATGTTCCTAACCCTTGCATCGCGCCAGCTAAACCAGCTAATGCACCAGAGAATACCATTGATAATATGATGTTTCGTTTGACATTCATACCAGCATACTGTGAAGCATGGGGGTTGAATCCAACTGCACGCATTTCAAACCCAAGCGTTGTTCGCTCCATAATGTACCAATATGTGAGAGCACCAAAAATCGCTAAAATAATCCCCATATGAATATTAGAGTATTGCATATATTCTGTTAGCCAAGAAGCTTTTAAAGAAGCTGTCTCGGCAATTGGAGATGTTTTTTCGGCACGTTCTGACAAAACATTTCGTATTATGTTATTTGTTACATGTAAAGCAATATAGTTCATCATAATTGTTACAATAACTTCGTGCACATGTAACTTTGCCTTTAAATATCCAGGGACAAATCCCCAAAGCCCACCGGCAATTGCAGCGGCAATAATTGCAAAAGGTAAATGAATGAATGCAGGTAGATCAAATGAGACACCAACCCAAACCGCTGCAAGCCAGCCGACTAATACTTGTCCTTCAACCCCGATATTTAATAATCCTGCGCGAAAGGCAAAGGCGACTGCTAATCCAGAGAATATATAAGGTGTAATGAGTGCTATCGTTTCTCCGGTAAAATATCGGTTTCCAAACACACCATCAATTAACGCAATATAACCTTCAACAGGATTATATTTAAATATGAGCATAATGATGGCGCCAACAAAAAGACCTAGGAATATTGACGCAATTGGAATCCATAGCTGAGGTGATCGCAATTTTCTCATCATTCTTCACCTGCTTTCTGTCGATTACTACCAGCCATTAAAAGACCTAGTTCTTGATCATTCGTTTCTTCTGGATTTACAATCGCAACAATTTTCCCTTCGTAAATAACCGCGATTCTGTCACTTAAATTCATTATTTCGTCTAGTTCAAATGAAATTAAAAGGACAGCTCGATCATTGTCACGCTCTTCAATTAATTTCTTATGAATAAATTCAATCGCACCAACGTCTAATCCTCTAGTAGGTTGGGCTGCGATTAATAAATCAGGTGAACGATCGACTTCACGTCCAATGATTGCCTTCTGTTGGTTTCCACCAGAAAGAGCTCTCGCCAATGTGGAACTATTTGGTGTACGTACGTCGTATTCTTCAATCAATCGATCAGCATAGTCGTAAATCTTTTTAAAATTAAGTCTTCCTTTTCTTGAAAATGGTGGTTGATAGTATGTTTGCAAAACCATATTTTCGCCAATCGGGTAATCTAATAACAAGCCAAATTTATGTCGATCTTGTGGAATATGACCGACACCACTTTCTGTCACTTTTCTCGGTTTTAAATTTGTTATCTCTTTTCCGTTTAAATCAATTTTTCCTGATTCAACTTTTCTAAGACCTGTAATGGCTTCAATTAATTCAGATTGACCATTCCCATCAACACCGGCGATACCAACAATTTCACCTTTTCTTACTTCTAAATCAAGGCCACGAACCATATCAACGCCTCGATTATCTTTGACAATTAGGCTGTTAATTGAAAGGACCGTTTCTTTAGGCGTTGCCGGTTTTTTCTCTGTTGTGAAAAGAACTTCTCTTCCAACCATCATAGAAGCAAGCTCTTCGGTCGTTGTCTCATTTACATTAACTGTTCCAATCCCTTTACCACGACGGATAACTGTACAACGATCAGCTACTTCCATTATTTCATTAAGTTTGTGTGTAATTAAAATAATTGATTTTCCTTCATTAATTAAAGATTTCATAATTTGCATGAGTTCTTTAATTTCTTGAGGTGTTAATGCAGCTGTTGGCTCATCTAATATTAATATATCTGCTTTTCTATAAAGCATTTTTAAGATTTCAACACGTTGTTGCATACCAACAGAAATATCACGCACTAATGCTTTTGCATCAACACGAAGACCATATTGATCTGAGATTTGTTGAACTTCTTTTTCTGCTCTTAATATATCAATGTTAAGTCCTTTTTTCGGTTCGTTTCCTAAAATAATATTTTCTGTAACCGAAAAAGTATCAACGAGCATAAAATGCTGATGTACCATCCCAATCCCCAATTCATTAGCAACATTTGGGTCGGTAATTTGTACATCTTCCCCATTGACACGAATTTTACCTCGTTCTGGTTGATAAATACCGAAAAGAACGTTCATTAAAGTCGATTTTCCTGCCCCATTTTCACCTAAGAGGGCGTGGATTTCTCCTTTTTTCACTTGAAGTGTGATGTTATCATTCGCTACGATGCCTGGGAATTCTTTACGGATATTCAACATTTCTATAACGTAATCCAATGTCCCCACTCCTAACAAAATAAAAGACTTTATAACACGCGAAAAAATCGCCAAGTGAAACGTACCGTATACGCTTCACTTGAGGATCTTTTTTTTAAAGAAAAGGCTAGAATTAGGTTCTAGCCTTTTCAGGTAATTATTTTAAACCTTCTAAGAATTTATCTAATTCATCATGTGTTGATGGAATATCAACTTCACCGTCTAGGATTTTTTGTTGCCAATCTTCAACAGCTTTTTTGATATCTTCTGTATAAGCTTCCTTGTTTGTATCAGCTACACTAATACCACCATCAGATAAACCGTATTCAACTACTTCTCCACCAGGGAATTCGCCGTTCATCGCGCGTGTAGAAATATCTTGAACAGCTACGTCAACACGTTTAACCATTGAAGTTAGTGTTACGTTATAATCTTCTCCACCAACAGAAACTGCACCTTCATCATGTTGGTTACGGTCTACACCAATGACCCAAACATAAGCGTCTGGATTACTGTTTTTAATATCTTTTGCTTCGTTAAATACACCATTACCTGCTCCACCAGCAGCATGATAAATGACGTCAATACCACTTTGATACATACTAGAAGCGATTTGACGACCTTTAGAAGCATCTTCAAAGCTGTCTGCATAACGAACGTCTACTTCAATTGATGGATCGACTGATTTAACACCTGCAACAAAACCAACCTCGAATTTGTTAATTAGTGGGCTATCAACACCACCAACAAATCCTACTTTTCCTGATTCTGATTTAAGTGCTGCAGCAACACCGACTAGGAATGATCCTTGATGTTCTTTAAACGTAATGTTAACAATGTTATCGCCTTCTGCAACAGCATCTACTAAACCGTACATCGTATCAGGGTTACGCTCTGCAACTTGTTCAATTGCATCAGTTAATAAGAAACCGATACCATAAACAAGGTTATATCCTTGCATAGTAAGACGAGTTAAGTTTGGTTCATAGTCTGAATCCTGTGAAGATTGAGCATAATCATACCCTTGTCCTTCAGATAGACCATTTTCTTCTCCAAACGCTACTAGACCTTCCCATGCTGATTGGTTAAATGATTTGTCATCAACTCCACCAACATCAGTAACCATACCTACTGAAAAATCTGCCGCTTCTTTATCTTTGTTGTCATCCTCTTTGTTTTCTTGATCCTGTTCGTTCGTCTTATCCTTATCATCACCTTGCTTTGCATCGTCATCATCAGACGTGCCACAAGCAGCTAAAAATAATGCAAACGATAGGACTAACGTTAGTAAAAATAAAAGCTTTTTACTCTTCATTTTATTACGCCCCCACTTTTGTGTTTTTTTGTCGTAATAGAGCAAGTCTATTACCAAACTTAATATATCACTAATGCCTTAGAAAATAAATAAAAATATAATTTAAATTGGAAAACTTTATGACGTTTGTTCTTCTTCCTGTTTAGAAATTAGTACCTTTCTCGGTTTACTCCCTTCATACGGACCGACAATGCCTCGTTCCTCCATAGCATCAATTAACCGAGCCGCTCTTGTATAACCAACACGGAATCGACGTTGTAACATTGAGACACTGGCACTTTGCATGTCAATGACTAACTGTACTGCATCCTCATATAAATCATCGTCCACTTCAGCTAAAGTTTCATTATTCTCTTCTGGAATCATCTCTTCTTGATATTGAGCTTTTTGTTGTTCAACACAATAACTTACAATCCGTTCCACTTCATCGTCAGACAGAAAGGCTCCTTGTATTCTTGTCGGCTTCGATGCACCAACAGGTAAAAACAACATATCGCCTTTTCCTAACAGTTTTTCTGCACCACCTCCATCTAAAATAGTCCGTGAATCAGTTGATGAGGATACACTAAATGCAATTCTTGATGGAATATTTGCTTTGATCACACCTGTGATAACATCAACTGACGGACGTTGAGTTGCAATGATTAAATGAATCCCTGCAGCGCGTGCCATTTGTGCGAGTCTAGTAATGGAGTCCTCAACTGCACTTGATGCGACCATCATTAAGTCGGCTAATTCATCGATTAATACGACGACATATGGTAAATGTGGATGATTTTCACCTTTTTGCTCATTAACTTTTGTAACATGATCATTATAGCCTTCAATGTTTCTAGTGCCAGTGTCAGAAAATAAATCATATCTTCTTTCCATTTCAGACACAATTTTTTTCAACGCTTGTGATGCCTTCTTTGGATCAGTTACAACGGGTGCTAACAAATGAGGAATACCGTTATAAACATTTAATTCTACTTTTTTCGGATCAATCATCATCATTTTTACTTCATGTGGCTTGGCACGCATTAAAATACTTGTAATTATGCCATTTACACAGACACTTTTACCACTACCTGTTGCCCCAGCTATTAATAAGTGCGGCATTTTATTCAACTCAGCAGTGACCGCTTCTCCAGAGATATCTCTCCCTAAACCAAATAGAAGTTTAGATGGATGACTCGTATAATTTTGCATCACTTCTCTTAGAGACACTTGCGCCACTTCGGAGTTCGGCACCTCAATACCAATTGCTGACTTACCTGGAATTGGTGCTTCAATTCTAATATCTTTTGCGGCTAGTGCTAATGCTAAATCATCATGTAAGTTAACTATTTTACTTACCTTAACTCCGATATCAGGGTAGACCTCATACTTCGTTACTGCTGGGCCAACATGTACTTTTATGACCTTTGCTTTAACACCAAAGCTCTCAAACGTACGTTCAAGCTTCTTAACCGATGATTGAATTTTCGCTTTTTCATTATGCTGAGACTGAATTTTAGGATTGTCCAACAAATGAAGAGGCGGTAAATTATAATCTTCATTTTCTGCTTCACCTATTGGTATTTCGCCTAAATCATCATCTTCTTCATTAATTGCTTCTTGCCATTGCTTCGTTTCGAAAGTTTGATCTATTGGAAACTCCTCATTAGTTGGTTGAATAATTTCTTCATTATTTTCCTCATTAATTTCAATATCAATGGTTGGCTCAATAACTTCATTGTTTTCAGATGCCTTTTTTTCTATTTTTCTCTCTTTAATTGTTTCAATAACTGCTTTAACTTTTGTGGTTATCTTTCTAATATCTTCTGCAATTGATCGCTCAGTTATTAAAATTAATCCTATTAAAAAACCAAAAACAGCTAAAACCTTTGCGCCTGCAGCTGATAGTAAATAGAAGCTCATCGCAAATAACAAAGCTCCAAACATACCCGAACCTATGTAAGAATAAGCAATATTTCCTTCTAAATATTGATCGAAATAATCCCATGTTAACCCGAAAATAGACTGACCAGACGTTGCATTAACGATTGGTTCATATGTTTGAACATGGGTGAATAATAATATTGATATTGTTAATAGGTAAAACCCGTACCATCTCGCTGATCTAAAAGTTGGCCACTTTCTTTTTATCATTAAATAAATTCCTAAACCAAATAAGAACGTGCTGACAGCAATATACCAAAAACCAAACCCCCACTGTAGTAACGTAACAAACAAATGAGGAATAAATCCATCACTTATCGTACTAATTCCACTTGAAAATATAGCAATTAAAATTAATAATAAGCCCACTAATTCAAATTGCAAAAGTGATCTCTTTTTCTTTCTTGTCTGTTTCTTTTTACGCTTCGCCATATTTATCACCCCAAAAATAAGGAAGCAGCCATTTTTCGGCTGCTTTATTTATGCGTCTTTATTATATCACAATTGGCTAATGTTGGGACCATCATTATAAGTAAAATATCGTTCCTGGTCGTAATTTGTTATTTAAATAGTCAGAAGGATTTGTCGAACACATATGAACAATCTCAAACCCATTCGTTTCCGCGTCTCGTTTTAATTTTAATGTTGCATGATCGACATTAACCCAATAAAAATTGTCGTCCTCCTCTTCTTCATAAAAAATCTCTTGTTCATGTAAGGGTGTATATAATATCATTGGATAAATTGCCCCCCATCTCTATTTTGTTCAATTAGGGACTGAAGTTTTGTAATCGATTCATGAACGCCTCCAATACCATCGATTAATCCGTATTTAACCGCATCCTCACCGACTACATTTGTACCAATATCTCGTGTTAAATTCCCTCTGGCAAACATTAATTCTTTAAATTTATCAGCAGTAATATTAGAATGTTTTGTTACAAAATTAATAACTCGATCTTGCATTTTATCTAAGTATTCAAACGTTTGAGGAACACCAATAACTAATCCGGTTAATCTTATCGGATGAATTGTCATCGTAGCGGTTGGTGTTATAAAGCTATAATCTGCACTCACTGCTATAGGGACACCTATACTATGCCCTCCCCCAAGAACAATTGATACAGTAGGTTTTGAAATTGAAGCAATCATCTCCGATATAGCTAGTCCTGCCTCTACATCTCCGCCAACTGTATTTAATATTAAGACTACTCCTTCAATTTTAGGATTTTGTTCAATCGCTATAATTTGAGGAATAATATGCTCATATTTCGTCGTCTTATTTTTAGGAGGAAGTTGTAGATGACCTTCTACTTGTCCAATGATCGGAAGAACATGAATGTTAGATTCTGGTGCTGCAGGAACATTGGTTTGTCCTAGCTGTTTAATTTTCTCAACTATTGAGCTCGTGACATCTTCATTTTTGTTTTGATCATCTTGTTTTTCTTCATTGTTCATTTGTAAACACCTTCCTTTTGTATGTTAGTGTTTACAAATTATTTCCGTTCATACAAAAGAATAAAGGCTACCTAAAAGTCACAAATACTTTTGGGTAGCCTGTTATCATTTATTATAAATTTAATTCTTTTATTAGATTTTTTTCTTCTTCATCGGTTAATGGAACGAGTGGTAGTCGTACGGAACCAACTGGTACGCCTAATAAATTCAGGGCCGCTTTAACTGGTGCTGGAGACGGCGCCATGAAACATGCACTCATCTTTGGAAGCAGTTGTCGATGGAGAGAAGCTGCACGCGACACTTCTCCCGCTTTATACGCTTTAATCATTTGCTGCATCTCATTACCAATTACATGCGAAGCGACTGAGACCACTCCTACGGCACCTATTGCTAAGGCTGGTAGAGTTAGCCCATCATCTCCACTATATAAAGTAAAGTCGTCCCCAGTCTTTTCAATAATCTCACTTATCATATCTAAATCGCCACTAGCATCTTTAATCGAAACGATATTAGGAATTTTTGAGAGTGCGACAGTTGTTTCAACCGACATATTAACAACAGACCGACCCGGAATATTATATAGCATAATCGGCAAGCTAGTTGATTCAGCAATTGCTTTAAAATGTTCATAAAGTCCTTGTTGATTTGGTTTATTGTAATATGGTGCAACTAACAAAATCCCGTCAACACCAATTTCAGAAACCTTTTTCGTCAGTTCAATTGTTGCCTGTGTACTATTACTTCCAGTGCCAGCAATAACCTTCGCGCGGCCATCCACAGTGTCAACTACATGCTTATAAAGTGTTAGTTTTTCATCAGTTGACAAAGTCGGTGATTCACCTGTTGTTCCACCTACCACTAGCCCATCAGTTCCATTTGCAAGTAAATATTCGATTAACTTTGATGTACGATCTAAATCTAAATTGTCTTCTTCATTAAATGGTGTAACCATTGCCGTTAAAACTTTTCCGAAATTCACCGTTCAATCCCCTTTCAAACCCCATTTTTAATAAATGCGTCGTGTAACGCATTAACAGCCAATTTTAAATCCTCTTCCTTAATTAATACCCAAATTGTCGTATGACTATCAGAAGATTGGAGTATTTGAATATTGTTTTTTGCTAAGGCGGAAACAATTTTTGAAGCGACACCAGGCACCCCTTGTATGCCTGCCCCAACTGTTGATACTTTGGCACAGTTTTCAACATATTCTAATTCATAATTTAGTTCATTTATAATTATTCTTGCTTCTTCTAATTTTGAATTAGGAACTGTAAACGTAATTCCTTCAGTAAAAATATTAAAGAAGTCTATTGAGATGCCCGCTTCAGCTAAATGTTTAAATACTAAATCATGAACATGAATCGGATTATCTTTTGCTTTTACTTTTATTTGAGTTAATCCAGCAACATGCGCGATTCCCGTGACGAGTCGATCTTGAATCGCGATGTCTATCTTACTATCAATTTTTGAAGTAACAAGTGTCCCTTCATCATTTGAATACGTTGATCTTACTCTAATAGGGATCTTTTCTTGCATAGCAATTTCTACAGCTCTAGGATGGATAACTTTTGATCCTTGATATGCTAAATGAACTATTTCATTATATGTCATCACTTTTAACGTTCTAGCGTCTTCAACGATGACAGGGTCTGCAGTTTTTATTCCATCAACATCTGTAAAAATGTCAACATACTTGGCATTTAATGCGGCACCTAGGGCAACTGCAGAAGTGTCCGAACCTCCTCTACCAAGTGTTGTAATATTACCATTTTCATCTTCTCCTTGGAAACCAGCTACGACCAAAACATCATACTGCTTAAAATAATCATTCATTAGCTTCGTATTTACTTTATTAATTCGTGCATTTGTAAAGTCACTTGTAGTTAAAATACCTGCTTGTGAACCAGTAAGTGCTGCGGATTTCAAACCTTGATCAATTAATTCATTAACCATTACGATAGATGATATAACTTCACCACATGACATGAGCAAATCTAATTCACGATTCGATAAATTAGTTTTAGGATAATTGACGAGATTAAGTAAGGTATCCGTTGCATATGGCTCTCCTTGACGGCCCATCGCTGAAACAACGACTACCACTCGGAAGCCATCATTTACCGCTTCTTTAATATGCTTAATGGCGTATTTTCTTGATTCGGTATTCCGAACTGAAGTACCACCAAATTTTTGTACTAAAACTTCCATAGTTCACCTCTAAGATAGGAATATTATTGAATTAGGGCTTTAGCAATTTGTACCGAATTCCACGCCGCGCCTTTTAAAAGATTATCTGATACAATCCATAGATGAAATCCGTTTGGAATATCTAAATCTTTTCTTATTCTTCCGACAAACACATCAGTTTTTCCTTCTGCTGATAAAGGTGTTGGATAAATTTGATTAGTTATGTCATCCTCAACAACAATACCAGGAGCTTCCTTTAATAATTGTTGCATATCTTCAATTGAAACTTGATCATCTTCAATCTCAACATACACACTTTCCGCATGCGAATAAAAAAATGGAAGACGCACACAAGTTGCTGCGACTTGTAGGTCCGGTCTATGCATAATTTTTTTCGTCTCATTAATCATTTTCATCTCTTCAAAAGTGTAATGATTATCTTCAAACACATCGATTTGAGGTAATGCGTTAAAAGCGATAGGGTAATGTTTTTCTTCAGACTTTACTGGTAATATATTTGCCTTTACTTCTTCATTATTCAACATGGACCTCGATTGATCTATGAGTTCTTCAATCGCTTGATTACCGGAGCCAGAAACAGACTGATACGTAGAAACAATCACTCTTTTTAAACCATATTTTTTTCGAATCGGTTCTAAAGTAACAACCATTTGAATGGTTGAACAATTAGGATTCGCAATAATCCCGTTATGATTTTTTATATCTTCTCCGTTCACTTCAGGAACAACTAACGGTACATTTTCATCCATTCTAAATGCACTCGTATTATCAACTACAACAGCACCATGTTTAACGGCTTCATGTGCTAGTAATTTGGAAATAGATCCACCTGCTGAAAATATGGCAATATCAACATTTTCAAAAGCTTCTGGTTGAGCTTCAATAATTTCTACTTCTTGACCGTTAAACATTATTTTTTGACCCGCCGAACGTTTCGAAGCCATCGGAATTAATTGCTTGATTGGAAATTCAATTAATTGTAACATCTCAATTATTTTTTGACCTACTGCTCCCGTTACACCTACAACTGCTATATTATAAAGATTTTTATTTTTCATTATTGTTTCAATCCTTTCAATCTATAAAACAATTATAGTTATAACGTCATTTTATCACATTTTTCACTACATCACAGTGTTAAATATCATAAGGTCTTAATAATGGTTGAAGTTGTTTTCCTTTAATAGCCTCATCTACAGTTTCGCATAATAAATCCATATGCGATACGAGAGATGTTTGTTTTTTGTAAGGATGGTCTTGACCGAATGGAACGAAGAAAACGTTTTTTGCGACTAACAGTTTTGCTAAGTTTGCACTGTTTAATCCTAATGCATCATTAGTTGAAATAGCTAAGACAACAGGATTTCTATTTCTTAACGTCGCTTTAGCTGCCATTAGAACTGGGCTGTCTGTAAGTGCATTAGCAAATTTACTTAATGAGTTACCTGTCATAGGAGCAATTACCATACAATCTAATGGTTCCTTTGGTCCAAGAGGCTCTGCTTCCGGAATAGAGGAAATAAGCTCTTTGTTCGTAATTTCCTTAATTTTATTTAAATGTTCCGCAGCCTCTCCAAATTTAGTATCCGTACTTTGGACAGTATACGAAACGATTGGGACTACATCTGCACCTAAATCAACTAATCGTCGTAACTGTGGAAAAGTATCCTCATACGTACAATGTGATCCTGTTAATCCAAATCCAATTCTTTTACCTTTCAAATCCAATGTTGACATACTCCTTTCTATGATTTCCCATTAATAATATTTTGGATGACACCGGCTAAAATCTTTCCAGCCGTTTTCGGTGCCACAAGACCTGGTAAACTTGGAGCTAAAATCGCATTAATACCACGTTTTTTAGCGAAACGGAAATCTACTCCTCCAGGTTTCGATGCAATATCAATAATTAAACTCTCTTTAGGTAATGCACTAATTATTGAAGGTGTGACTACAAGTGCAGGAATCGTGTTGATTAAAATATCACAGTCACCCATTGCATAATGCAGGTCATCTTCATGAATCGGTTTTGCATGGTATTCATAAATTCTAGACAGTTCAACTTCATTTCTAGAATAAACTGAAACATTTGCACCGAGTCCCTTAAACACATGAACTAATGATTTCCCTACTCTACCAAACCCTAAGATCGTTACATTTGAATTATGAATAGTGAAATCCGTATGCTGAATAGAAAACATTAAAGTCCCTTCTGCTGTAGGTATAGAATTGTAAATAGCTACATCGTCTCGATCAAATAAAGGTATAATCTTTTCACTTAAATCTGCTTGTTGCTTTAAAAAAGGGGTCATAATACCGGTAAATATTTCACATTGCTCTGGTAATGAATGAAGCCATTCCGTACTTATTCTTGGTGACTCATCAGTGAAATAACTTTCAGCATAACCGTCTTGATCTAATCCTGTTATTGGTAAAACAACAGCATCTAATTGGTCTTTTGGTACATTAATTAAATCCGTTAAGTAAACATTTTCTAACTGCTCTTCTTTCTCATCAAAACCTACGGCGTAAACAGTTGCGTCTTTCTCAATAAAAGTTCGCATCATCTCGATATATCTTGCATCTCCGCCTATGATTAGTAACGTCTTTCCCGTTAACATTTAATTATCACCTCACCATATCGTCTATCCGCCCAATATATCGTATGTAAGTTCCTTAAAAAAGTGAAAAACTGACTCACAAAAATATGGAGTCAGTCTTTAAACGTATCAGGTTTTACGATAATCATATCTTCGCCAATGACTTCAATGTCAGACCATTTTATCCTTGCATTCACATCCGTTTTTTTTAGGCCCAACATTGAAAAATCCTGTATCACAATATGTTCAATCTTTCCTGTTTCAGTATTAATCTCTAAATCGGTATGTCCAAGAATACCTAACCGTTCTCCCCTTTGCGCATCAATGAGTTCTTTCCCAGATAAATCTTTGTACCGCATAGCATCACCTTTAAAATCATAATTATTACATTATACGTTCTTTGGTAAAATTAATGCCTTAGCTGGTTCGATGTTTAATAGGTAATCGGCTATTTCCTTGATTTGATGGTGTTTAACTTCATCAATTTTTTTAATGAGTTCATCTATTGTTAAATTCGGTTGATTTAGCAATTCATTTCTTCCGTTCCTATGCATTCGACTGCTTGGATTTTCTAGACCTAGAACGAGTTGACCTTTAATCTGCTGAATCGTATTATTTAATTCTTTATCGGTTATCCCATTATTTTTTAACTCTCTTATTATTTTTAAGATTTCTTCATTCATGTAGTCGATTTGATTTGGCGAAGTTGCACCGTAAATCGTCAACAAGCCGTTATCTCGAAAAGCACTATGATATGAGAAAATGGCATACGTTAATCCTTTTTCTTCACGGATAACTTGAAATAACCTTGAACTCATACTTCCGCCAAGAACATTGTTTAAGACGAGTAAAGGATATAATGAACGTTCTCCAATTGGTAAACCTTTATAGCCAAGGCTTAGATGAGCCTGTGCTGTTTCCTTTGATATTTCAATTTTGTTGTCATGAAAGGTTTCGTATAAAACATCCGGTTGAGATTGTTGCTTAGGCATTGCCGAGAAAACGTCTTTAATTTGGTCTATTAATTCTTTTTTGATATTGCCTGCAACTGATATAACGATTCTGTCAGTAGTATAATATTGATCCATGTACTGAATAATATCTTCTCGCGTGAAAGCATTTAAAGTATCTTTAGATCCTAAAATAGGTGATGCAAGAGGATGATCTTTAAAACTTGCTTCATGTAAATAGTCAAAAATAATATCATCAGGTGTATCCTCTGTCATCGTTATTTCTTCTAAAATGACCTTCTTTTCGCGTTCTAGCTCCTCTGTATCAAATGTTGAATTGAAGAACATATCCGCAAGTAAATCAAATGCATGTGGGGCATGTTGATCGATCACTCTTGCATAGACACAAGTATATTCTTTTGATGTAAATGCATTTGTTTGACCACCTATTGCATCAAATGTTTCTGCAATGTCTTTGGCAGAACGTGACTCAGTTCCTTTAAAAAGCATATGTTCAATAAGGTGAGAAATACCTTGATAATTTTTGTTTTCATTTCGTGAACCCGCTAAAATCCATATTCCAATTGATACTGAATGAACATATGGAAAATGTTCTTCAACAATTCGAACCCCGTTGTTTAGTACATGTTTTTTTACCATGACGTATCCCCTCTTTCTATCTTCTAAGAAGAAAACGAATTGCAAGTTTCCATTTTGTTATAATTGAAAAGTCTGTGTTATAGTAACGTGACACGCTGTGCGGCCACACTATTATTTTATTTCTTGCACAAAAAAAGCTGGCAATAACCAGCTCTTTCTCGTATAGTTATTTACTATTTTCTGCTTCTTGTTCTTTTAAAGCAGCTTTTCTTGATAAGTTTACTCGACCTTGTTGATCGATATCTTTTACTTTAACAAGCATCTCATCGCCAACTTTAACTAAGTCTGATACGTTTTTCACGTGCTTTTCGTCAAGTTCACTAATATGGACAAGTCCATCTTTACCACTAAAGATTTCGACAAATGCACCGAATTTTTCTACCCGCTTAACTTTACCTAAATATATTTTTCCAACCTCGACTTCACGAACGAGATCTTGGATAATTTGTTTTGCTCTATTGATTTTTTCACGGTCTGGTGATGAAATATAAATCGTACCATCTTGTTCGATATCGATTTTAACTTCAGTCTCTTCAATTATTTTATTAATTTGTTTTCCGCTTGGTCCAATAACATCTCGAATTTTATCAGGATTAATGACGATTGACTCAATTTTTGGTGCATATTGTGATAGTTCTTCACGCGGTTGACCAATCGTTTGGATCATGTGGTTTAATATTTCTATTCGACCTTTTTTAGCTTGTGTTAAAGCTTCCTCTAAAATTTCACGAGATAATCCATCAACTTTAATATCCATTTGTAGTGCTGTAACACCTTTTTCTGTTCCTGCTACTTTAAAGTCCATATCACCAAGAGCATCTTCCATGCCTTGAATATCAGTTAAAATTGTATAGTTATCACCTGATTTAACGAGTCCCATCGCTATACCTGCAACCGGCGCTTTAATCGGAACACCCGCATCCATCATTGCCATTGTTCCAGCACAAATACTTGCTTGAGACGTTGAACCGTTAGACTCAAGTATTTCTGATACAACACGAATCGTATAAGGGAAGTCCTTTTCATCTGGAATAACTGCTTCAAGTGCACGTTCTCCTAGCGCACCATGTCCAATTTCTCGACGACCAGGGCCTCTAATAGGACCTGTTTCTCCAACACTATATTGAGGGAAATTATAATGGTGCATAAAACGTTTTTCTTCTTCTAAATCAAGACCGTCTAAAACTTGTACATCTCCAAGTGCACCTAGCGTACAAACACTTAATGCTTGTGTTTGTCCACGTGTAAACATGGCTGAGCCATGAGTTCTTGGAAGGACACTCGTACGTGAAGATAGAGGACGTATCTCATCAACACCCCTACCATCTGGTCTGATTTTTTCTTCTGTAATTAAGCGTCTCACTTCACTTTTTACAATAGAATCTAATACGGCTTTAACTTGTGAAATGACATCAGATTCTGCCTCTTCTTCTTCAAAGACGGCTACTACTTCATTTTTCACAGAATCAATTGCCGTTTCCCTTGCCTGCTTTTCAACTGTTTGGATGGCAGTTAATAATTTTTCTTTTGCCATCTTCGTTACACGATCAACAATATCTTCTGCTGGTGTAAATAGTGTTACTTCCGATTTTTCTTTACCAACTTCTTTTACAATCTCTTCCTGGAACTCTACTAAACGTTTAATTTCTTCATGCCCATACATAATAGCTTCTAGCATGATATCTTCAGGTACTTCATCTGCACCTGCTTCTACCATGTTAATGGCATCTTTTGTTCCTGCTACTGTAAGGTGAAGGTCACTAAGATTTGCTTGTTCAATTGTTGGGTTAATAATAAACTCTCCATTAACTCTACCAACATGAACACCTGCTATAGGCCCTTCAAATGGAATATCTGAAATACATAAAGCTAGTGATGAGCCAATCATTGCGGCAATATCGGAAGGGCAGTCTTGATCAACACTCATTACTGTACTGATTACTTGTACTTCATTACGAAATCCATCAGCAAACAATGGACGAATTGGTCGATCAATTAATCGAGATGTTAGAACAGCTTTATCGCTTGGTTTCCCTTCACGTTTAATGAAACCACCAGGAATTTTCCCAACAGCGTATAATTTTTCTTCGTAGTTAATTGTTAAAGGAAAGAAAGGAAGGTCTTTCGGTTCTTTCGAGGCAGTTGCGGCTACGAGAACAGACGTATCACCATAACGAACCATTAATGATCCATTAGCTTGTTTAGCAACCTCACCTATTTCAAATTTTAAAGTTCTACCTGCTAAATCAATTGAAAAAGTTTTCATTTCATTGGACATATATTTTAATGCTCCTCTCAAGATCTATCATAATTATGTAATTCGACAAAAGACGTATATTATATATAATATCATTATTTAGCAATGTTATGTAAACGTAAAGAAAAAGCGGGTATCCCCCGCTTTTTCGTTGCATTATCTACGTAGTCCTAATTTGTTAATCAAATCACGGTAACGTTGAACATCTTTATTACGTAAATACGTTAATAAATTACGACGTTTACCAACCATTTTCATCAAACCACGGCGTGAGTGATGATCTTTCTTGTGTTCACGTAAATGTTCGTTTAACGTCTGAATTTGTTCCGTTAGGATAGCGACTTGAACTTCTGGTGAACCAGTATCATTGTCATGAGTTTTGAACTCATTGATAAGTTCGTTTTTACGCTCTTGTGAGATTGCCATCCTTTTCACCTCCATTATTTTAAGATCCCCTTAATCCGAGCATTCGACGGTGATTTTCGAAAAGCCAAGAAAAAGGTTATTAAACACATTATAAAGATACATTTTTTTTATCAAAAATGCAAGACATTTAATCAGATTCAGTTAATATTTTTTTCGTTTGTATTTCATCGTCCTTCATTTGGTCAATTAATTCATCAACTGAATTAAACTTCTTCTCATCTCGTATGTAACGATGGAAATATACGATAATTTCTTTATTATATATATCTTCATTAAAATCAAATATATTTACTTCTAGAACAGGTTTTACAAGCTGATCCATAAATGTCGGATTAAAACCTATATTCGCCATGCCATTGTACATTTTTCCATTATAAAATACCGTAACAGCATAAACGCCAACTTTTGGAACAATATGTTCTTGAGCATGTTCAATGTTAGCGGTAGGAAAACCTATTTCTCTTCCCCTTTGATGCCCTTTTACAACTTGACCAGTCAAACTAAAAGGCCTTCCTAATAGCTTTTTACATTGAGTCATATCACCATTTTTGATTGATTCTCTAATTCTAGTTGAACTAACTTTTTCGTCTTCAAAAGAAACTTTATCGACTACTGTTGATAAAAGTTGTCCATTAGCATATTCGTCCATAAGCTGGATTTTTCCAGCACCTTTATGTCCAAAAGAGAAGTCAAACCCACCAACAACGTGTTTAACATTTAAATTTATAAAAAAATGTTTCACAAAATCACTCGGCGTTAGTTTAGAAAGCTGCTGATTAAATGTAACGATAAAAACGTAATCAACACCTAATTGTTCAAACATTAAAATCTTTTCATTTAAAGATGTAATTAAAAAATTATTAAGTTTTTCTTGTTTTAAAACAGTGATTGGATGGGGATCAAACGTCATTACAGCACTTTTAATCCCGCGGTCTTTAGCAATAGCTATAGCTGAATTAATTACTTTTTGATGTCCAATATGTACTCCATCAAAATAACCAACTGCCATACTCATTGGTTCGTTATTCTTAAGTGGTTGATGATCAGGATACGTGATGCGTATAACTTCCATTGTATTTTCACCTACTTCACTCTCAATTAAAAACTGTAAATGGTTTCATCTTGCCTATTTTAGTTGGGTGTTGTTCATATAATGCAATTAATTTTCCATTTTCTGAACAGATTTTTATTAATGGCTCATTTTCAAATTGTTTAGGTACGTCAAGTACTTGTCCATGTTCAAATTTAATGGAATCCTGATTATTTACATACAAGATTGGTATATTTTTCAATGCATCATTAATGGAAAAAATTACCCAATTTAACTGGTTGTCTTTCACTGCTTGTTCAATCTCAGAAAATGTAAAGGTATCATCTTTGGAAAATGAACCAGCCTTTGTTCTTTCTAAAAATGACATATGAGCAGGATAACCTAATTTTTCACCGATATCAACACAAAGTGTACGTATGTACGTGCCACTAGCACATTCAACACGGAATTTTAACCTTACATCATATTCATCTACCCAATTCAGTTCAGTAGTTAATAAATCTATGGAATAAATATTAACTTTTCTTGTTGGGCGCTCAACTGATAAACCTTCTCTAGCATATTCGTATAACCTTTTACCTTTAACTCTAATAGCAGAATACATTGGAGGGGTTTGTTCAATTTCACCTATAAATGATTGTATAGCCTTTTGACACGCTGTAAAAGTTAATGATGGAGAAACTTTTTCAGATATTATAACATGTCCTGATCGATCTTCAGTTGAAGTTTGTTTCCCTAAAGACAGTTCAGCAACATACTCTTTTTTCTCATTTTGAAGTAATGACACTAATTTTGTTGCTTTCCCAATACAAATGGGTAGCACTCCTTCAACTTCAGGATCTAATGTACCTGTGTGCCCTATTTTTTTTGTTTTTAAAAGCCTTCTTAACCGAACGACACAATCATGTGATGTCATTCCTGATGGTTTCCAAAGTGCTATAACACCGTTCACTAAAAAAACCTCCTTCATATGAAAGGGGCTGGGACAAAAGGGTTTCTACTTGACTTAAATCCGAACAATTTGATTAATGCAGCTAATTCGCCCAGGGAATATATTTCGCGCACCTTAAGAGTGCGCGATGTGTCTCCGATAAACAGGATGTAATTGTATCGAAGGTCATAAGGAAGTGGAGTTTTTAGTCGACCAGGAGTGTACGTATATTTCCTGCGCAAGCTTAGTCTTTTATTCGGTTTCAGTCGTAATTACCTTACTTATGTCCCAGCCTCTGTAGATCAACGCTCTTTATTAATATCTCTAATTAGCTTTTCAATTTTATTACCGTACTCAATGGCGTGATCAATTTCAAAAGATATTTCAGGGGTCTTTCTAAGTCTAATACGCTTACCAATTTCAGAACGAATGAATCCTTTAGATTTCGCTAGACCAACTAAAGTTTCATCTTTTTGTTCTTCATCACCAAAGATAGAAATAAATATTTTAGCTTGTTGTAAATCTCCTGTTACTTGAACATCAGTTACAGTGACAAATCCTACTCGAGGATCTTTTATTTTACGGGATAATATATCTCCCAATTCCTTTTTCATCTGTTCAGCAACACGATTTGCGCGAATATTATTCATGTTATCACCTCAGAGTGAGATAAAAGGATTAAAGCCATTCAAACTCGACTATTGTCACTTCTAAATCTGTTCTATTTTCAATAATTTGAATGACTTGTTGTAACATTTTTTCAGCATTCACTTTTGAAACAGAAACAACAGCAATTCCAAAAGCTGTTCTTTGCCACATGTCATGATAATCTAACTCAGTAATGCTCACATTGTAGCGATTCCTTATGGAGTGAAGCACTTGTTTAATAATTGATCGTTTTTCCTTCAATGAATGAACATCGTATAAAATACATTCTACATTTGCGAAACCGATCATTTACGTTCAATTTCCTCCATAACGAATGCTTCTATAATATCTCCAACTTTAATATCATTATAATTAACAACTGTAATTCCACATTCATAACCTTGTGCAACTTCTTTGACATCATCTTTAAATCGTTTTAATGTGTCTAATTCACCTTCAAACTGCACGACGCCATCTCGAATGACACGAACACCAGAATTACGAGTTATTTTCCCGTCTGTTACGTAAGAACCTGCAATGGTACCGATTTTTGACACTTTGAAAATCTCTCGCACTTCTACTTGACCAATTACTTTTTCTTCATACTCAGGGTCAAGCATACCTTTCATAGCTGCTTCAATTTCTTCAATAGCTTTATAAATAATTCGGTGTAGTCTTATATCAATATTTTCACTTTCTGCTGTTCTTTTAGCATTAGCATCTGGACGAACATTAAATCCAATAACAATAGCATTTGAAGCAGAAGCTAAAATGATATCTGATTCTGTAATTGCACCTACACCCGTATGAATTATCTTTATTTTGACTCCTTCAACTTCAATCTTTTGTAATGAAGAAGTTAATGCTTCAGCAGAACCTTGAACATCAGCTTTAACGATGACATTAATATCTTTAACGTCACCTTGTTTAATTTGATCGAATAAATCGTCTAAATTTAGTTTTCCGGTTTCTTCACGTTGTGACTCAACATGCTTTTGCATTCTCAAGTCTGCAACACGTTTAGCATCTTTTTCATCACTAAATACAACGAATCGGTCGCCGGCATGAGGCACTTCGTTAAAGCCAATAACTTCAACAGGTGTTGAAGGACCAGCCTCATCTACGCGATTGCCAATATCATTGACCATAGCTCGAACTTTTCCATACGTATTCCCAACTACAAGTGTGTCACCAATTTTTAATGTCCCATTTTGCACAAGTAATGTAGCAACACTTCCACGACCTTTATCAAGCTCAGCTTCGATAACTGTTCCATCAGCAAGTCGATTAGGGTTTGCTTTCAATTCTTCAACTTCTGCTACTAAATTAATCATTTCTAATAAATCATCAATACCTTCACCTTTTAATGCAGAAAGTTGGACATATATCGTTTCTCCACCCCAATCTTCAGGAACTAATTCATATTCCATTAATTCCTGCATGACACGATTTGGATCTGCCGTTTCTTTATCAATTTTGTTAACAGCTACAATAATTGGTACCTCAGCTGCTTTCGCATGATTTATCGCTTCTACAGTTTGCGGCATGACTCCATCATCTGCAGCGACAACAAGAATTGCAATATCTGTAACTTGTGCACCTCTTGAACGCATACTTGTGAAAGCCGCGTGGCCAGGTGTATCTAAAAATGTAATTTTCTTACCTTCTGCCTCAATTTGATACGCACCAATATGCTGTGTTATTCCACCTGCTTCACCATGGGATACTTTAGAATCACGGATTGAATCTAATAATGTAGTTTTACCATGGTCTACATGCCCCATAATAGTAACAACAGCTGGTCTCTCAACTAAATCTTCAGTTTTATCTTCAACTATATAGTTGTTTAAATCAGCTTCATCAACAGGTATTGTTTCTTCAACCTCAACGCCAAAATCATCACAAATAAGCTCAATCGTCTCTGAATCTAATTGTTGATTAATAGTTGCCATGACGCCAAGAAGCATTAACTTTTTAATAATTTCTGATGCATCTTTATTAAGCTTTTGGGCTAATTCACCTACTGTCAGTGAACCTTCATATGTTATTTTCTCAGGTGTTTTCTTCTCTGTCTTCACTTGTTGTTGCACTTGTTGTTTTCCTTTCTGCCCTTTTTGTGTTGGTTTTTTAGTTTGTTTTTGGTTTTGGTTGCTAGGCTTTTTATTTGACTGCTGTTGTTTATTAGGCATTGACTTTTTATTTTTGTTACCACTATTTTTTTCGTCATTTGTTCGTTTAGATGGAGTATTAGATTTGTTAATATTCTTGTTGCTTTCTTTAGTCACTTTGTTGTCTTTTGTTTCTTCTTTAGAACCTTTAGTCAGATTATTTAATTGTCTAATAGCATTTTCAGTTATTGTCGACATATGATTCGAAACTTCAATATCTAACTCTTTTAAATGATTTATAACTTCTTTACTCGTTAAATTATTTTGTTTCGCATACTCATATACTCGCATTTTTTTCATACATTCACCCCCGTGATTAATCACTAATAAGTTGCAATAACTTGTTAGCAAAACCTTCATCTAAAATAGCAAATGCTACTCGATTTTGTTTACCTATCGCGTGTGATAGTTCATCTCTTGTGCCAACAATTTTGTAAGGTGTACTGTAGCTTTTACATTTATCGGTTAATTTTTTTCTTGTATTACTTGAGGCATCATGGGCAATTATTAAAAGCTTCACTTTTTTAGATTGAAGATCTTTAATAATTGAATCTTCTCCTAACAATATTTTATTTGCACGATAAGCTAGACCAAGTAAATTTAAAAATTGTTTATTCATACTTTAATTTCTCACTTTACTTTCTAATTCATCGTAAATAGAAGATTCAATTGTTACATTAAGCTGTTTATCAAGAACTTTCGTTTTTCTAGCATTTTTGATGACTTCAAGATCTTTTTTTAAATAAGCTCCTCTACCGTTTTTCTTTCCCGTTTCATCAACAAAAACTTCCCTTTCTTTGTTACGGACGACGCGAATTAATGATTTCTTCGGTAGCATTTCGTTTGTTATAACACATTTACGTAAAGGTTCTTTTTTTGATTTAGACATAAAAAATTTCCCCCTTACTTATTCAATTAGTGGTTCGTCTGATTCTATTAAGTCTAATTCTTTAGCATCTGTTTCACTTTTAATATCTATTTTCCAACCAGTTAAACGTGCCGCTAATCTTGCATTTTGACCTCTTTTGCCAATAGCTAAGGATAATTGGTGATCAGGCACGATGACAGTTGTAGCGTTTTCCTCTTCATTAACAATGACTTTAATAACTTGTGAAGGACTTAGCGCATTTGAAATGTATACGACAGGATCTTCTGACCACTCTACAATATCTATTTTTTCACCGCGTAATTCATCAACAATAGTTTGAACACGTTGTCCGCGTTGACCGACACAAGCTCCAACTGGATCGATCTCCGGGTTTTCAGAATGAACACTTATTTTTGAACGATCCCCTGCTTCTCTGGCAACGGATTTTATTTCTACGAGTCCGTCATAGATTTCAGGTACTTCCATTTCAAACAAACGTTTTAATAAACCAGGATGAGTGCGTGATACAAATACTTGAGGACCTTTACTCGTTTTCTCTACTCTTGTAACGAATACTTTAATTCGATCGTGAACATCGTATGATTCATTTGGCATTAACTCATTGAATGGTAATTTACCTTCAATTTTTCCTAAATGTACATAGAGAAATCTTTGATCTTTTCTTTGAACTTTACCTGTCATAATATCTTCTACACGATCAACAAAATCGTTATAAATAACTCCACGTTCAGCTTCTCTAACTCGCTGTGTAACGACTTGTTTTGCTGCTTGAGCAGCAATTCTACCGAAATCACGTGGTGTTACTTCGCGCTCAATAATGTCCCCAATTTCATATGCCGGGTCAATCCCTTTAGCATCTTCAACACTAATTTCAGTATGTTCGTCTTCGATTTCTTCAACGATTTCTAATCTTGAGAAAACCTTCATTCCCTCGGCTTCATTTAATTCAACCCGTACGTTCGTCTTAGAATTAAAATTTTTCTTATAAGCGGAAACAATCGCTGCTTCCAACGCCTCAATTAAAAATTCTTTATCGATGCCTTTTTCTTTTTCTAAATATTCAATCGCATCAAAAAGTTCGGAACTCAACTTCAAAACCTCCTCTTTAAAATGTTACAGACAAATTCGCTTTTGCAATTTTGTCATAAGGAATGACTACTTCTTTTTTTCTTGTCTTTTCTTTAATCTCTATAGTGACTAAGTTGTCTTCAAACGATAATAAATCCCCATAAAACTCTTTTGTACCATCAATTGGTTCATATGTTTTTATAAAAATATGAAATCCAATAAACCGTTTAAAATCATCTTTGTTTTTTAGCTTTCTTTCAGCACCTGGTGATGATACTTCTAAAAAATAGGCCTCTTCAATTGGATCGACTTCATCTAACTTGTCGCTAAGCTGTTCACTAACTCTTCCGCATTCTTCTATGTCAACGCCGCCTTCTTTATCAACAAAAATGCGTAAAAATTGATTTCCACCTTCTTTGACAAACTCGACTTCCACGAGCTCTAGTCCCATTCCATCAACAATTGGTTGCACTAATTCTTCTGTGATTGAAACGATATTTTTACTCAAAACTAATGCCTCCTTTACAGCAAATACAATAAATTTCCCTGCTGAATTCAGCAGGGAGATAAAACGAAAGAGTGGGGATTTCCCACTCTTTGAATAGTCCTTTACCGTATCTTTTGCATTACCAATTGAAAATATACCATACTAACCATAAAAATGCAACTATTACTACTAAAACAATGATAATTGGTTTTCTTCAGGTAATCCCTCAAGACAGCCTTGCTGATCAAGATATTCTAAAACTGTTTTAGAAATTTTACTTCGCTCTCTTAAATCTTGTTTAGATAGAAATTCCCCTTCTTCTCGTGCTTTCACAATATTAATCGCGGCGTTTGTTCCGAGACCATCAACGGCATTGAACGGAGGAATTAAACTATTTCCTTCAACAATAAATTCTTTAGCATCTGAACGGTATAAATCTACTTTTTGGAAGGAGTAGCCCCTTTCACACATTTCTAAAGCTATTTCCAGAACTGTTAACAAACTCTTTTCTTTAGGAGTTGCATCGTTGCCTTTTTCTATTATCTCTTCTATTCGTTTACGTAACGTTTCAGAACCTTGAATCATCGTGTCTAGTTCAAAGTCATCTGCTCGAACTGTAAAATATGCAGCATAAAATTCGATTGGATAATACACTTTAAAATAAGCGATACGTACCGCCATTAATACGTAGGCAGCTGCGTGAGCTTTCGGAAACATATATTTAATTTTTTGGCATGAGTCGATATACCAATCAGGAACATCGTGTTTTCTCATCTCTTGAATCCATTCTTCTGATAAGCCTTTACCTTTACGGACGTGCTCCATAATCGTGAAAGCAAGTGAGGCTTCAAGTCCTTTGTGCATTAAATAAACCATAATATCATCACGACAACCGATCACTTCACCAATTTCACAAATCCCATTATTAATTAATTCTTGGGCATTTCCTAACCATACATCTGTACCATGTGATAAACCAGAAATAATGACGAGCTCTGCAAATGTAGATGGCTTTGTCTCCTCTAGCATTTGTCGCACGAATCGCGTTCCAAACTCTGGAACACCTAGAGTTCCTGTTTTGCATAATATTTGTTCAGGGGACACTCCGAGTGGATCAGTGCTACTAAAGATTTTCATTACTTCCTGGTCATTTGTTGGAACAGTTTTCGGATCAATCCCTGTTAAGTCTTGTAACATACGAATAACTGTTGGATCATCGTGACCTAGAATATCAAGTTTTAATAAATTCTCATCTATGGAGTGGAAATCAAAATGTGTCGTTTTCCACTCAGAGTTACGGTCATCTGCTGGATATTGAATCGGCGTGAAATCATATATTTCCATATCGTCAGGAACAACTATAATTCCACCCGGATGTTGACCTGTCGTACGTTTTACGCCTGAACACCCTTTAACTAGACGTGAAATTTCAGCTTGACGGTACATGAGTTGATAATCTTGCGCATACCCTTTCACATAACCAAACGCTGTTTTTTCTGCAACGGTACCAATCGTTCCCGCACGATAAACATTATCTTCACCGAATAAAACTTTAGTATATTGATGGGCTTTAGGTTGATAGTCCCCTGAAAAGTTTAAATCAATATCTGGAACCTTGTCTCCTTTAAACCCTAAAAACGTTTCAAACGGTATGTCCTGTCCATCATGGATTAAAGCAGTACCACATTCAGGACAATCTTTTTCGGGTAAATCGTATCCGGAACCTACAGAACCATCTGTAAAAAATTCATGAAACTTACATGATGGGCATACATAATGCGGTGGAAGTGGATTAACTTCTGTAATTTCCATCATTGTCGCTACAAACGATGATCCGACAGAACCACGTGACCCAACTAGGTAACCATCATCTAATGATTTTTTTACAATTTTTTGTGAAATAAGATAAATAACTGAAAAACGGTTTTCAATAATACTGTTTAGCTCTTTTTCTAGACGTTTGACAACGATATCAGGTAATTGTTCACCGTAAATACTTTTCGCTCGGCTGTAACACATTTCTCTAATTTCATCATCCGCCCCGTCTATATTAGGGGTATATAAGTCATCTTTTATAGGTTTAATATCATCAAGTTGATCAGCGACCCAATTCGTGTTTTTAATGACAATTTCTTTTGCTTTTTCTTCACCTAGGAAGGAAAATTCATTTAACATTTCATCCGTTGTTCGAAAATAAACATCTGGCTGAGTTTGACGGTTTAAAGGATTACCGCTTTGAGAAGCTATTAATATTTTTCTATAAATTTTCTCATGTGGGTCTATATAATGTGTATTACCTGTTGCAACAACCTTTTTACCTAATTTATCCCCAATATTTACGAGCTTTTTAATTAATTGTTTAATATGTTCAACTGATTGAACTTGTTCCCTCTCAATCAAATGATAATAATTCATTGGCGGTTGAACTTCGATGTAATCATAAAATTCTGCTACTCGTTCTGCTTCTTCTTCAGACTTTAAAGCAATCGTATCAAACAATTCCCCCTGATCACATCCAGAACCAATTAATATTCCGTCTCTTAATTGAATAAGCTTTGAACGTGGTATTCTAGGGACTCGATAAAAATAATCGATATGAGCCGTTGATACTAATTTAAATAAATTTTTTAATCCTACTTGTGTTTGTGCAAATAGTATGGCATGAAAAGGTCTACCGCGTTTATAAGCATCGCCTTCACCAACATGTCGATTTAGTTCATTATGATTTGTCATATCTTTTTCAATTGATGACTTTATTAAATTCCACATTAGATATCCTGTCGCCTCAGCATCGTAAATAGCACGGTGGTGTTGAGTCAGTTCTATGTTTAAATGTTTACAAAGTGTATTTAAACGATGGTTTTTTAAATCAGGATATAAAAATCGTGCCAATTCTAATGTATCGATCACAGGGTTAGTGACCTTTTCAATGTTCATTCGTTTTAGTTGAGCATTTAAAAATCCAATATCAAAGCTAGCGTTATGTGCAACGAGAATACAATCGTCCATCCAGTCATAAAACTTTTGCATCACTTCTTCAATTTCCGGTGCGTTTTTTACCATGTCATCCGTAATACTCGTTAATTGAATGGTCGTCTGGCTTAATTTTTGATGTGGATTTGCGAAACTTTCAAACCGGTCAATTATTTCACCATTGTGTACTTTTACTGCTGCAAGTTCAATGATTTTATCGTAAGTTGCAGAAAGCCCTGTCGTCTCCACGTCAAACACGACGTATGTTGCATCTTCTAACGGAACATCTTTTTCGTTATAGGCAATTGGTATACCGTCATCGACAATGTTTGCTTCAAGCCCATATAATACTTTTATTCCGTGTTTTTTACCCGCACTATACGCCTCTGGGAAAGCTTGAACAACTGCGTGATCTGTAATAGCAATCGCTCTATGTCCCCAGTTAGCTGCTTGTTGAATCAACCGGCTAGCTGATACGGTTGCATCCATAAGACTCATTGTCGTATGGGCATGTAATTCAACCCGTTTTTGTCCTTCATCACCGTAATCCATTCTTACTTTCGGCTTCACTTCAACTAAATCATTTCCCATCATAACAAGTTCATTAGAGAAGGAGTCCGTTTGAATGCTTCCTCTTGCTTTTACCCACATGCCAGTTTTTATACTCTTAAATTGTTCCTTTTGTTCATCACCTTTAGAAAACATTTTTATTTGAAGAGAATCCGTGTAATCGGTAACGCTGACGATTAGTAAATCTCGCCCAGATCGCAACTGACGAATATCAACGTCAAATACATAGCCTTGGATCGTCATTCGTTTTTCTTCTTCTAAAATATTTTGTATTTCTATTGGGTCGTCTTGAATGTCATTTCCGATTTTAATAGGTAATTGATGATTGACTTGATTGTTTTGAGTACGTTCTTCTTTTTCTTTAATAGCTTGTTCAACGTAGTTTCGCTCTTCTTCTTGTTTTTGTTGTTCAAAACGTTTAATTTCTTCTTCATCTTTAGTAATGTTAATGTGAATTTGATAATTTTTAAGACCTGTTACTTCACAAAAATGAGCGAATATAGGATCAACTTTGCGCTTCATCATACTTGCTTCGGTCTCATTTCTAGCGCAGATAATTATTTTATTATTCTCAACTTCTGGTTTTTGCTCACAAAGAAACGACCGATAAGCTGGAAGTAAGTCATCAATCGAGTTAATAAAATAACTCCAATAATTTATTAAGTTGTTTGAATCGATATCTTTTTGGTCGGTTGAAAGGACGACCTCAACATTTGCAATATGATGAAAAGCATCCTTTAGCTTTACAGTAAATAATTGATATGTTTCAAATGAGAAAGGTTTATCATTATGTATATGAAATTGCCACTGTTGCTTTTCTTTTAAAACAGTTAACTTGTTTAAATAGGCTAATTGGAATTCGGCCTGGATTAATTCATGTGGCATACCTATTTGCTGTAATAATACATCTAGTCTTTCTTTCCCAGATAAGTTCATGTTGCTTCCCCCTTTTTACACACAACATGTTTTAGTGAATCAACCCCTGCCAAAAGAAATGACAAGGGTTGAACTAAATAGTTATTTTTGTTTTAATGACTGAATATGATTGACTAGTTGATCGATTTGTACATCTTCTTGCTCACCTGATTTTCTTTGCTTAAATTCAACGTACCCTTCACTTGCACGTTTACCTATAACGACTCTGTAAGGAATACCTATTAAATCACTATCGTTGAATTTAACACCAGCTCGTTCGTCACGATCATCATAAAGAACATCCAGCCCAGCTTGCTGTAATTGTTCGTAAATATTATCAGCAATTTGAACCTGATCTTCTTTTTTAGCACCTAAATTAATTAAATGTACATCAAATGGTGCTAAATCTTCAGGCCAAACGATTCCTTTTTCATCGTGATATTGTTCAACAATCGCAGCTAAGGTTCTTGATACACCGATGCCATAACATCCCATGACAAAGGTACTCTCTTTTCCTTCTTTATTTAAATAATTGGCATCTAACTTTTCAGCATATAATGTCCCTAACTTAAAGACATGACCTATTTCAATCCCTTTAGCAAATTTAATCGTTCCTTTTCCATCAGGCGATAAATCACCCTCCTGTATAAATCGTAAATCTGCATACTGTTTTACTTTAAAATCTCGTTCAGGATTGACATTTTTATAGTGAAAACCATCTTCATTAGCGCCACAAGTTGCATTAACTAAATATTGAACGGCTTGGTCTGCAACAACATCTACCGATTCAGGTACATTGATTGGACCTAATGATCCAAATCCTGCTCCTAGCAATTCTTTAGTTTCATCTTCGGTTGCAAGTTCGACGATATCCGCTTCATATAAATTTTTTAATTTAATATCATTAACTTCATGGTCACCACGTGTAACGACCATGACGTATTGATCATCTACTTTAAACATAATAGCTTTCATACCATCTGCTAATGAATGATTTAAGAAGTCAGCAACTTCTTGCATCGTTTTTACATTTGGTGTTTCTACCTTTTCTAGTGGAAGTAGTTCTTCACTCTTCTTTTCACCGCAATCAACAACAGGTGCCATTTCAATGTTAGCAGCATAGTCAGACTCATTAGAAAAAGCAATCGTATCTTCCCCTACATCTGACAAAGCCATAAATTCATGCGTGTCTTTTCCACCCATAGCACCAGAGTCAGCAATAACTGCTCGGAAGTTTAGTTGACACCTTTCAAAAATTCGTTTATATGCGTTGAATATGACATCGTATGTTTCATCTAAAGAATCAAAATTCTCGTGAAAAGAATATGCATCTTTCATTAAAAACTCTCGTCCGCGCAATAAACCGAAGCGTGGTCTTTTCTCATCTCTGAATTTAGCTTGGATTTGGTAAACTGTAAAAGGTAATTTCTTATAAGAACTTACATCATCCCCGACTAAAGATGTAACCACTTCTTCATGTGTTGCGCCTAAAGCAAAGTCTCTATCATGACGATCTTTAAGACGCATGAGTTCAGATCCCATTGTATTCCAGCGGCCTGTTTTTTGCCATAATTCGGCTGGTTGTAATGATGGCATTTGTACTTCTTGTCCACCAGCTAAATCCATTTCTTCTCTAATTATATTTTCTACCTTTCTTAAAACTTTTTTTCCTAATGGAAGAAAATTATATACTCCTGAAGCAAGCTGCCTTATAAATCCTGCTCTTAATAACAGTTGATGACTTGCGATCTCTGCTTCAGTTGGATTTTCTCTTAAAGTAGGAATAAAAGCTTGACTTTGTCTCATTGTTCATCACCCCAACTGTATTTAAATTACATAAATAATCGTTCAATATCATTCCATGTAACAATGATCATTAATAACATTAGTAAAGCAAAACCAATGAAGTGAACAATACCTTCTTTTTGTGGATCAAGCGGTTTGCCTCTCACTGCCTCAATCCCTAAAAATAGTAAACGCCCACCATCTAACGCTGGTAAAGGAAGTAAATTAATAATCCCTAAATTAATACTTAGCATTGCTGTCCATGTTAAAAAGGTTAAAAATCCCTTTTCAACTACTTCATCTGTGGCAGTATAAATTCCAACAGGTCCTGCAAGTGCGTCAATTGACAACTGACCTGTCACTAATTGTCCTACTGCGTCTAAAATGAGAACCGTCAAATCATACGTTTGAGTAAAGCCAAACAAAATGACATCTCCAGGTGATTTCTCAAAGGCTCGCATAACTCCAATTCGCCCGATTGTTTGGCCATTTTCTGTATATGATTCCGGTGTTAGTTCTGCTTCAATTATTTCACCGTTCCGATCAATCGTCAACGTTATTTCTTCATTCGGCTTTTCTTGAATATATAAGACTAGATTAAGCCAATCTTCTATTGGCTCATTATCAATTTTTATAACTTCGTCGCCTTCAATTAATCCAGCTTCAGCCGCAGGAGAACCTTCTTGTATTCCTCCTAATACAGCTTCATCAATTGGGACACCTTGGTAAAATCCAAGTGCGATAAAAATACCGATTGCTAATAGAAAATTCATCATTGGACCGGCAAAAACTTGCATTGCTTTTTTTCCAACTGATTTAGATGCGAATTGGCGGTCATACGGTGCAATTAATGTTTCTTTTTCATCCATTACAAATAAAGCTTTTCGATCTACGTCATAAGAAAAACGCTCTTCTGTCTCAATATCATAACAATCAATTACTAATTTATGGTCAAGATCGATATGTTCAACTTCTACTATTTTTGCATTAGGGTGCTTTGATTTATTATTAACTATGATTTTATTAACTCGATTGAAATTGTCAAACTCTAGACCTATATGGTAGCCTGGTTTTAATTCGATAATTTCAGGATCTTCCCCTGCTACTCGAACATATCCTCCAATAGGAAGTAATCTTACAGTATATAACGTTTCATTTTTACGATAGGAAAGTATTTTAGGACCAAAACCTATGGCAAACTCACGTGCTAACATACCCGCACGTTTAGCAAATATTAGATGACCTAGTTCATGTATAAATACTAGAAGTCCAAACATAAATATGAAAGCTATAATTGTATTCGGATTCAAAAAAAGCACCTTCCTTTATCTAACTACACTTAAAACGTCTTGTCTTACATCATGATCAATGGTAAGAATAGTTTCTAAGTCTGGATTTTTAATCAGTTGATGTTTCTCTAACTGATTTTCAATTAATTTTTCAATCTCTAAAAACTTTATTTTATCCTCTAAAAATAGTTGAACAGCAACTTCATTGGCCGCATTTAAAACGGTTGGCATTGAACCCCCAGTTTTTCCAGCTTCATAAGCCATTTTTAAACAAGGGAAACGTTCAAAGCTTAACTCTTCGAAATGTAATGCTCCAATTGAAACAAAGTCTAATCCTTCACTCATAGAATATGACATGCGTTTTGGATAAGTCATCGCATATTGGATTGGAATTCGCATGTCTGGAGTTCCTAATTGAGCAATAATGGATTGGTCAACATATTCAACCATAGAGTGTATAACAGACTCTCTATGCATGATGACATCTATTTGTTCATATGGCATTGAAAATAACCAGTGTGCTTCAATGACTTCTAATCCTTTATTCATCATTGTTGCCGAATCAATCGTTATTTTTGCTCCCATTTCCCAATTCGGATGATTAAGAGCATCTTTTTTCGTAACACCAATTAATTCTTCCCGACTCCGATCACGAAAGCTACCGCCAGAGGCTGTTAAAATTATACGCTTTACATCATCCAAATTAGAACTAGCTAAACATTGATGAATCGCAGCGTGTTCACTATCGATCGGTAGCAAGTCAACTTTATATTTTTTTGCCTCTTCCATGATAATGTGTCCAGCTGTGACTAATGTTTCTTTATTAGCAAAAGCAATTTTCTTTTTAGCTCGTATTGCATCTAAAGTTGGTTGCAGTCCCATACTACCTAATAAAGCATTTACAACTAAGTCTACATCCGGATGAGTAGAAATTTCACATAGTGCCTCCATCCCATAACTTATTTTTGCACCGTATGAAATATGAGTCTTTACTTGTTCACTAATCGCTTTATTTTTAGTAACGATAAATTTAGGGCGCAATTCTTCAATAATTGGTATAGCCACATCTATATTTGAACCAAAAGCATATGCAAATAATTGAAATTGTTCTTTATTAGCTTTAATAACATCAATAGTTTGAATGCCAATAGAGCCTGTGCCACCTAATAATGTAATGTTCTTCATTTTAAACCCTCATTTTACGTTAAATAAATTGAATAAAATGTAAAAACGGTACCATAAAAATTAAACTATCAAAACGATCTAAAACTCCTCCATGACCAGGTAAAAGATTTCCTGAATCTTTTACATTATATTTCCGTTTTAATGCTGATTCAACTAAATCACCTATTTGTGCTAAAATTGACGCTGCAATAGTTACTAAAACGACAACTATAACATGCTCATGTAACGGATGGATCATTTGGAATATTGAAGTGGCAATTACCGCGCAAACTATACCTCCAATAAATCCTTCTATTGTTTTTTTAGGGCTAATAGCTGGCCACAATTTTCTTTTTCCTAAAGCACGTCCAATAAAGTATGCCCCTGAATCAGTAAGCCAAATAATTGTTAATACGAATAAGACGTACTCTAACCCTAATATTCTTGTTTCTACAAAGTAACTAAAACCAACTCCGACGTATAGGAAAGATAATAATACATAGGCTACATCATCGAATGAAAACTGATTTTTTTTCCAAACAGAGTATATAAATAGTATAAGAATACCTGCATAGATTAACTCATACATATGTTCAGCTAAGTAAGGCGATACCGTATCAAGCTTGTGTCGTAGCATAATGATTAAAAGTAAAAGACCCCCAATAATCGCAGGGAAAGAGAGTGCTTTTAAATTTCTCATCTTTAATATTTCTAAAAAAGCAAGAATAGAAACTATAGTCATAAAAATAATAAACGGCCAATTACCAATATAAATGATTGGTAAAAATATGAGTAGTCCAATAATTGCTGTAATAATTCTAGTTTTCATTAATACACAACCTTATAACCCACCGAATCGTCTTTTTCGGTTTTGATATTCCTCAATCGCTTCATCTAATGCCTCTTCATTAAAGTCAGGCCAGTACTTTTTCGTGAAATATAACTCTGAATAAGCTATTTGCCAAAGTAAATAATTACTAATTCGTTGTTCACCACTAGTTCTGATAACTAAATCTGGGTCATTTAAATCCTTAGTTAATAAATAATTGGATACAGTAGATTCATTGATATCATTTACGGTTAGCTTGTTATTTTCTACATCATGACAAATCGCTTTAATAGCATCTACAATCTCTGATCGGCTTCCATAATTTAAAGCGAAGTTTAAAACTAAACCCGTGTTATGTTTCGTCTGTTCAATTGAATATTTTACAGCTTCCTTTGTGAAGTCGGGTAATGAATCATAATCACCGATCATCGTAACTCTAACATTGTTCTTGATTAAATCTGGTAAGTATGTATCTAAAAATCGAGAAGGCAGTTTCAATATAAACTCAACTTCTTTAGCAGGTCTTTTCCAATTTTCAGTAGAAAATGCGTACATTGTCAATGCTTTAACATTTAAATCCACTGCACGTTGAACGATTTTCTTTATCGTTTTCATACCTTCTCTATGGCCTGCAATTCTTGGTAGTCCACGTTCTTTAGCCCAGCGACCATTGCCATCCATGATAATAGCGATATGCTCAGGTATATTATCTTTGTTAATTTTCCCCTGCTTTTTAGATGAAGAACGAAAAATCATAATAAATCCCTCTCATAAGTTACTTAGAAAAATTTAGCTTTCGCTCTATTGTAAGCGAAAGCTATTGAACTTAAAACTGTAAATAGTACTATTTCTCCTCTTAAATTATACTTCTAAAATTTCTTTTTCTTTAGCTTCTAACATTTGATCAATTTCGTCAATATGCTGATCGGTAACTTTTTGAACATCGTCTTGATAAACGCGTAGTTCATCTTCAGTAATATCACCGTTTTTCTCCAACTTTTTCAATTCATCGTTTGCATCCCGACGAATATTACGTACTTGGACTCTACTTTCTTCGGCATATTTTTTAACAATTTTGACTAAATCTTTACGACGTTCTTCAGTTAATGCAGGAATATTAATTCGAATAACATTTCCATCATTGTTTGGCGTCAAACCTAGATCCGCTTTTAAAATAGCTTTTTCTATATTTTCTACGGCAGATTTATCAAAAGGAGAAATAACTAACAATCGAGGCTCAGGTGCTGAAACCGTCGACAATTGATTCAAAGGCGTGTTCGCTCCGTAGTATTCAACAAATACACTGTCAAGTATTGAGGGATTAGCTCGACCTGCACGGACAGTAGATAATTGTCTACCAAATGCTTGTACTGATTTCCCCATTCGTTCACGACAATCTTTAATAACTGATTCTCCCATTACGACTTCCTCCTAATAATTGTTCCTATATTTTCACCGGTCACTACACGTTTTATATTACCACTTTCCATGATTGAAAACACGATTAATGATATATTATTATCCATACAAAGTGATGACGCGGTTGAATCCATAACTCCTAATCCTTTATTTAGTAGATCTAAATAGGACAACTCTGTATATTTTTTGGCATTTTCGTTCAATTTAGGGTCATCATTATAGACACCATCGACATTGTTTTTAGCCATTAATATAACATCTGCTTCCATCTCAGCTGCTCGAAGCGCTGCAGTAGTATCTGTTGAAAAATACGGATTTCCAGTGCCCCCCGCAAAAATAACGACACGTTTTTTTTCTAGATGACGCATCGCCTTACGTCGGATATATGGTTCTGCAACTTGTCTCATTTCAATTGATGTTTGAACACGTGTTGGAATGCCTAAGTTTTCTAAACTATCTTGGAGTGCTAAAGAATTCATCACTGTTGCTAACATTCCCATATAGTCAGCATTCGCACGGTCCATACCAACCTCACTACCTATTTTACCACGCCAAAGGTTACCTCCGCCAACCACAATGGCTATTTCAACACCTAATTCATGAATTTCTTTAATTTGCTCAGCAATTGACTTTATAAACTTCGGATCAATTCCAGAACCTTTAGTACCACTTAATGCTTCTCCACTCAATTTTAGAACAATGCGTTTGTATTTGGTTGTCGACATAGTTACCTCCGTTATGTTCATTTGTTTATTTAAAGACATTTTAAGTAATTATGTTCGAAAAATAGGGAACACACTGTGTCCCCTATTCCCTTATTGATCCATATTATTTCTTAAGTTGGCTCATTACTTCATCAGCAAAGTTTTCTTCGCGTTTTTCCAAGCCTTCTCCGACCTCATAACGAACAAATGTTTTAACAGTCGCACCTTTAGATTCAACGTATTGTTTCACTTTCTGATCCGGATCTTTAACAAAAGGCTGTTCAACTAAACAGATCTCTTCAAAGAATTTTCTTAGACGACCTTCAACCATTTTTTCAACAATATTTTCTGGTTTACCTTCGTTAAGTGCTTGTTGTTTTAAAACTTCTCTTTCTCTTTCGATTTCTTCTTCAGTTACTGCGTCTCTATCTACATAACGAGGGTTTACAGCAGCAACATGCATAGAAACATCTTTAGCAACTACTTCATCTGTCGTTCCATCAAGAACTGATAGTACGCCAATTTTTCCACCCATGTGTAAATATTCTCCGAATGCAGCATTATCATCTTTTTCTAAAATTGCAAAACGGCGTAATGATAGTTTTTCACCAATTTTAGCAATAGCAGAATTGATGTATTCTTGTAAAGTTTCACCTTCACCGTGAAGTTTTTGTCCCATTGCTTCTTCAAGATTTGCTGGTTTTTGATTTAAAATATGTGTAGCAATTTCATTTAGAAGGTTTTTAAACTCATCGTTTTTAGCAACGAAATCTGTCTCGCTGTTCACTTCAATTATAACAGCTGTATTTCCTTCACTAACAATGTGAGACGAACCTTCTGCAGCAATACGGTCTGCCTTTTTAGCAGCTTTAGCAATTCCTTTTTCTCTTAAATAGTCAATTGCTTTTTCTAAATCACCATCAGTTTCTTGTAATGCCTTTTTGCAGTCCATCATACCTGCACCTGTTTTTTCACGTAATTCCTTAACCATTTGAGCTGTAATAGTCATTGTAGATCCTCCTTGTAAAGTATTCAAAAAGTAAAATATTTAACAGCTTTAAAAAAAGGTGATAAAAGGCATCCCCTCTTATCACCTCGACCTTTTACTCTTCTACTGCTTCCTCTTCAACGTCTGAAGCTTCAACTTGTTGTTCGGAAACATCAGCAGTCATTTCACCTTGTTTTACTTCTAATATCGCATCTGCCATTTTAGCAGTAATTAATTTTACTGCACGAATAGCATCATCGTTAGCAGGGATAACATAGTCTACTTCGTCTGGATCACAGTTCGTATCGACCATAGCTACGATTGGAATGTTTAATTTATGAGCTTCTGCAATAGCGATACGTTCCTTACGTGGGTCAACAACGAATAAAGCGTCTGGAAGTTGTTCCATATCTTTTACCCCGCCTAAAAATTTCTCTAGACGTTCTTTTTCTTTAAGAATCATAACAACTTCTTTTTTAGGAAGGACATCAAATGTTCCGTCTTCTTCCATTCTTTCGATATCTTTCAAACGACTTACACGTTTTTGAATAGTCTGGAAGTTTGTTAATGTTCCACCTAACCAACGTTGGTTAACGTAGTACATTCCAGAACGAATAGCTTCTTCTTTAACAGTATCTTGTGCTTGTTTTTTCGTACCGACGAATAAGATGTTACCACCGTCTTGAGCAACTTCTTTTATGAAGTTGTAAGCTTCATCGATTTTCTTAACTGTTTTTTGAAGATCAATAATATAAATACCGTTTCTTTCTGTGAAAATGTATCTTTTCATTTTCGGATTCCAACGGCGTGTTTGGTGTCCAAAATGAACACCTGCTTCAAGCAATTGTTTCATTGATATGACTGACATATTCTTTTCCTCCTATGGTTTTATTCCTCCGCTCATTTCATAGATAAATGACCACTTAATATTTATAAGCACCATTCATTTATCTCCGTAAGCGTGTGTATTAACACCAAAAGTTAATATATCATAATGCCAGGTTGCTAGCAAGTATTAATTCATCATTTTCTGATTAAATTTTACAATGAGTTCAACTTCTGTGTTCCCTTTATTTAGTTTTTTCGCAATCTCCTCTACTGAATGACCAGCTGAATATAGTTGCATAATTTGTGCTTGAATTGATGGTCTTTCAAATTGATCATTTAATGAAACATTTTCAATCTTATATTTTTGAGATGACTTATGTTTTTTATTATTTTCAGCCTCTTTATCAATATGATAATCATACTTAACATTTTTATCCGAAAACTGTTGTTTTTTTAATATATCTTGAGTATCACTAGTTTGGTGATCGTTATGTTGAGTTTCACTATCAATATGGGTAATAGCTTCTAAAAATTTACGATTTTCATCTTTAATTTCAAGTAGGTATGAGTTAAATAAATCTTCTACTTCTTGAACTCGCCTTTCAAAGTTTCTTTCACCTTCTGTTGCTTGCTGTAATTTTTGATAAAATAAAAAGATAATAATAAAGGTAATAACATGAATGACAAAACTTATAAAAATAAATATAGAATCCATTATTTAACCTCTTCTTTTATCCAGAATAGTCGATTACTTGCCCTAAATATGGGTGTTTAACGGTAACATTTTTCTTATTACTCGGATTTTTCTCCTGCTGATTATGGCTATCTTGATTATGATTTGAGCCTTCCTGATCATCAGCCGATAATTTCACATCATCTTTCTCGTTCGTTTGAATTACAGTTTTACGATTCAATTGTTCTTGTCTTAATTGACTTTGTGCCAATTGGTCTTGAAGCAACTGGCCTCTTTGCTGCATTTGATCTTGGAGTTGACCAACTTCATGAGTTCTTGGAAGAGCTACTTGCATCTCAACTGCTTTCCAACTCATAAGCTATCTCCCCTTAAAAAATTATAACGCTTGAATGTGGAAATCGTTTTCTTTAAATGCGACATTAACATACTTATAATCTGTTTGAAAAGGAAAAGAATATTTTCCACAAATAATCGTCACATTCGGATAAATCACACCGTATGCCGTTAGCATTAACTGGTCATCACTAGTTTCTGTAGCATTTTGTATTGATGTATAACGTTCAAGACGTTCTTTTAGTTCATTTAAATTATGAATAGATTGTTTCATTGATTCCTTTTGTCTTTGTAGCATTAGTTGTTCTTTTTCATTTAGTGGCCTTGCTTGCTTAACTTGTTCAATATTTTTGCCTATTAAATCTAATTTTTTAATTTGATCTAGTAATTGTTTAATCTCTTTCTTAATTCGCGTACGATCTTCTAATACCTTCTTATTTTCTCCTAAATATATAAATGTTTTTGTGCTTAACCGATTCCCAATATCATGGCCAACAACTTTTTTTCCAGCGGATACAGTTCCTCCAATGATGTGTCCTGTTTTACAGTAAACAACTTCCCTAGCAGTAATATGACTATGCAAGGCTGATTTTTCTACTAAAACATCACGACCCGCTTCTAAAATGCCTTGGTTAACATTTCCGATATGTATATCTAAACCTGCGTTTAACATTCCTTTTCCAAGACCTGATATGCCTTCTTTAATTAGAATAGAGCCACCCGCTTCTAAACTAGCCGCCTCTACTAATCCGTACACTTGAATATCCCCTCTAGCTTTTAGTGAAAATCCATTAGGGACATCTCCTCTTATAACAATGGACCCATTAAAGTCGATATTACCAATTGATAAGTCTAGATCATGATTGACTTCAAAAACTGGCAATACGTTAATCTTTTTCTTCAAAGCAGAAACTTGTCCACTATCTGTTGCATAGATCGTTAAGTCTTCATCAACCAGCTTCGTATTTTCCCCAGGGAATAAACGGGCCTCTTTTCCGCGTTTAGAAGGCACTTCTTCACCGTAAACGTTAATTCCATTTTTCCCCTCAGTAGGTGGGATAATGGTCGCTATTTTATCGCCTACTTCGACTTTTGGTATTTTCATCACTTCTTTAAAATCAATTTTTCCTTTTTGTTCAATCGATAGTGTAATAGTGGCGTTCACATGATAATCAATGCTCCCGTCTTCACCTTTTATCGGCTGAGTACCTTGAGCTATTTCGATTGGTTGATCAATATGATCGATGCTTTCGATTATTTCTTCAAAAAGTTCTTGTTTAATTCCGTGCTTAATTTTATGTTTTTCTAATACCTTTTCAATATCAGAAGTAGAGAGTGATTGTTTAATTTGTTCAATTGTATATTCAGTATACAGCTTTTCTAACGCATTTTTATTCACCTCTAAATAAGCTGTCATTTTTTTATTGGTAACGGTTAAATTAAACACTTGTGAGAAGTCCATGATTAATCACTCCTGATATTTTATAATAATCTTTGTTATGCAGGCGATAGTAACTTTCTTAGTTTTGCAATCGCTTTACTATGTATTTGTGATATTCTCGAAGTAGTTAACTCTAATACTTCACCAATTTCCGTTAATGATAAACCTTCTTTATAAAACAAACTAATAACTAACTGTTCTTTTTCACTTAACTCGTTTATTAATTGAGCTAATTCATCAATTTTTTCTTGTTTCTCTACTTGTTCTTCGGGCGTTAATTCATTTTCATCACGTATCGTATTACGTAAATTTTCACGTTGCTCATCGTCCGTTTCACTCGTTTTACTCTCGATTGATAATAAGTTTGCAAATAGAGTATCTCTAGTTATATCGGCAACCTCTTGCTCTTCCATCGATACATAATTAGCAATTTCTTTAGTCGTTGGTGTCCGTTTCAATTCTTGTTCTAGTATTTCATAAGCTTGATCAATAGTTTTAGCTTTCTCTCGTACCGTTCTAGGTAGCCAATCTTCTTTTCTTAATCCATCAATAATTGCACCGCGAATTCTAAAGGTAGCATATGTATCAAACTTTAGATCTCTATCTGTATCGAACTTCTCAAGAGCATCGACTAACCCCATAAAAGCAAGACTTTTTACATCTTGACGGTCAATATTTTTAGGCAAATTCATATAGATTCGATTGACTTGATAATTGACGATTGGCATGTAATGTTCTACCAACTGATTACCAGCTTCTTGATCTCTTGTAGTCTTCCACTGGTTCCATAATGCTTTTAATGAGGTAGCAGAATGTTTCATCGTAAAACCCCCACGCAGATTCCTTTAAATTATTGTTCTTCTTTTAACATTTGTTTAACTGATTCAGCTGCCCTTATTGCTTGTTCACTACTCATTGAAAAATCGTCTTTTATATTTTGATCCTCATGATATTGTTCTTTAACATCGTGCGGTATCGTTTCTACTGATTCTTTCGCCATTTTAGTTAAAAACCATCTAAAAACCGACGTTAATAAAAAACTAATAACAAAGACGAGAATGGCCCTTATAACTGAATAAATCGGGTTATTGTTAAATATTAAGTAAATAAACGTCACAACACTTAATGAAGAGGCTACAAGTAAATTCCACCAATAGTTTCCAATCATTATATAAACTTCACACCTTCATGTACCGTTCGTATTTTAAATTGACTCGTCTCCGGAAAAAATTCGACCGTTCGACCTTTGTCACCACCAACGTCTTCAGAAATAATCGGGATTCGATAATCATCTAAAATTTTTTTAATTGCTTCAACATTTCTTACTCCGATTCTTAACATTTGATTATTGCTTTGTATATTAAACATTTGGGCTCCGCCAGCCATTTTCGCTTTCAGACGGTGTTTCGCAGTTCCGTGATCTTCCATTAATTTTAGAAGCTCTTTAATACCACTATCAGCGAATTTTCCGGGCTTGAAATTTGGTGTGCGTGATAACGAAGAACTTGGTAACATGACATGGACTAAACCAGCGATTTTTTTAAAATCATCATATATCACTAGACCAACACATGAGCCTAATCCTGATGTGCTAATCGTTTGCGGTGCTTGACAAATATTTAAATCAGCAATTCCAACTTTAATGACTTCAATTACATTATTCATGATTATTAACTCCTAAAGACTGAAAAATCTTCTTATATGTCAATGGATCTGGCAATAAAACGAAATGTCCACTAATTGAATCATTGCTCTCACCAAATTCATTTAGCACTGTTTCAATCATGATGACTTCATCTGAAACCGTTGAAATTTCTAGTATACCTTCAGATAAAATAGCACCAACCATATCGATAGAGACATTTGGAACAGATTGATATAAATTTAAGTTAGTGAAATCTGACAAGGCACGTAAATATGAACCAACTAAAATATTGCCGAGCTCTTTAAAGGCAGAGATTGCTAATGGATTTTCTTCATTAAAAACTGACTGTGAATCATCTGCTGTTAGTAATTTTACAAATTGGTCAGCATCCTCAGGTGAAAACAATAAATAAACACTACCATTGATTTCCCCCTCAAATGTTACAAAAACTGCCGCTTGTGTTTCATCAGATCCCCCGGCTAGTTCCATCATTTCATCGAATGAAACGACGTTAACTTTTGGAACACTCATCGCGACAGACATGTTTAAGAAATCTGATAAAGAAGTTGCTGCATTTCCAGCACCAATGTTTCCTATTTCTTTTAAAATATCTAGTTGTATTTGTTTTAAGTTTGAAAAGTAGCTCATAGTATGTTCCTTTCCATTAAGAATCAATGACATCGAGCTTACTATTTTCTTTCGATAGTACATGCTCCAAATCTAATAAGATAAACAATCTTTTATCTAATTTAGCAACACCTCTAATATAATCTGCTTCAACAGAACCGACTACTTCCGGCGGAGGCTCGATTTGATCAGTTGGAATATCAACGACATCATTAGCTCCATCGACAATCATACCGACTTCTTTTTCGTTAATATTAACGACAATAATTCGACTACTTTCCGTATATGGAACTTCTTCCATATCAAACCGTTCTCTTAAATCAATAATCGGCGTAACAATTCCTCTAAGATTAATTACACCTTTGACAAATGTCGGTGCATTAGGAACACGGGTAATATGCTGGAGTCGTTCAATTCCACCAACATTAGAAACTGGAACACCATATTCTTCATCACCTAAATGGAACACAATTACTTTTAAACTATTTGAACTTTCTCCCATTGGAATACCTCCTTATTTAGAAAGCTAGCAATCACTCATCACTAATTATTAGTTGCCGTTTTTATTTGATTAGTGCGTTTGTATCAATAATTAAAGCGACTTTCCCGTTTCCTAGAATTGTTGCTCCTGAGATAGCAAAAATGTTAGTTAAATAGTTACCTAGTCCTTTTAACACTATTTCTTGTTGTCCAATAAACGAGTCAACAATTAGACCTGCTAACTTTTCACCTTTACGAACAATGACAATTGAATAATACTCATCATTTTCTAAGCTTTGTGGTGTGTTTAAAACTTGTCTTAAGTTAACTAGCGGGACGACATGTCCTCTGAAATCGATGACTTCTTTATTATGTGCTTTCATAATATCTTCTTTTTTGATAACTGCTGTTTCAATAATTGATGATAATGGAATCGCATAGATTTCTTCGTCTAAAACGATTAACATAACAGATATGATGGATAAAGTTAAAGGAAGTTGTATTGAAAAAGTTGTTCCTTTTCCTTCTTCAGAAAATATTTCTACAGATCCACCTATCGATTCAATCGTATTTCTTACAACATCAAGTCCGACACCACGCCCGGATACATCAGATATCTTATCTGCTGTTGAGAAACCACTCATCATGATTAATTCAGAAATTTGTTGGTCTGATAAAGTATTAGCCTCTTCATTTGTAATGAGTCCATTATTAATAGCCTTTTGTAATACTTTATTTTTGTTGATTCCTTGTCCATCGTCTTTTATCTCTACGAAGACATGGTTACCACTATGGTAAGCCTTTAACAATAATAATCCTTGTTCATTCTTACCTTGTTGTTTGCGTTGTTCAGGAGTTTCAATTCCGTGATCAAGTGCGTTTCGGATGAGATGAACTAATGGATCACCAATTTCATCAATGACTGTTCGATCAAGTTCAGTCTCTGCTCCTTCAATACGTAAATCAATGTTTTTACCTAAATCTCTAGCTAATTGTCGCACCATTCTCGGAAAGCGGTTGAATACTTGATCAATTGGCACCATACGCATTGTTAAAATGATATTTTGAAGATTACTAGATACTCTTGAAATACGTTCAACTGTACTACGCAATTCGCTATTATCAAGCTCTTGTGAAATTTGTTCTAATCTCCCTCTATCGATAACTAATTCTTCAAACAAATTCATCAATACATCTAACCGTTCAATATTTACACGTATAGTTTTATTGTTGACGGCTTTTTTTGTTTGATTGTTATCTTGATTCCGTTTCGCTGCTTTTGCTTGCTCTTCTTTTAAATCCACCTTCACATCTTGTTGATCAATTTCTTTATTATCTTTGAATGTATAAGGTTGAACATCAACTTGAACTATTTCAGAAACTTTAAATATTTTATTTTTTACATCTTCTAATGAATCCTTTGTAACAAGAATCACTTCAAAAGAGTTTTCAAAGTTTTCTTCTTCTAATTGTTCAACAGTCGGTACAGACTTAATGACGTCTCCGCTTTTCTCTAATACTTCAAAAACCATGTATACTCGTGCTGCTTTTAATAAACAATCTTCTGCTAGAGTTACTTTGACATAAAAAATTGAGTGTCCATCAGATTTAGCTTGATTTAAAACAGTTAGCTCAAATTCATTTAAGTCTATGGAATCATTGACTATCGTATTATCAGATTGTAATTCATTCTCAGTTTGTTCTAGTTCAATTGAATTTCCACTTTCAATAAGCTTTAATTGACCAACAATTTTTTGCACGTCTTTTTTTCCGTCGCCACCAGATTCAATATCGACTATCATTTCTTCTAATGCCTGAACTGCATCAAACATAACATCCATCATATTGGAGTTGACGCTAATGACTTCGTTTCGTATATTGTCAAAAACGTTTTCCATTTTATGTGTTAAATCTGCTAAGTCATCATACCCCATTGTTGCTGACATGCCTTTTAATGTGTGGGCAGCTCTAAAAATCTCATTGACGATCGATAAATTCTCTGGTTCTTTTTCTAATTCTAGTAACTGATCATTTACTACTTGCAAATTTTCTTTACTTTCATCAATAAATACTTCTAAATATTGATTTGTTTCCACTCGTTTTACCCCCTTATTCTTGAACAATTTCTGTAATTGTTTTTGCCATATCATCAATTGTGACGACTAAATCTGCTCCAACATTTTCAATGATTGACTTTGGCATACCATATATCACTGCTGATTGATTTGATTCAGCTATTAAAATACTTTTTTTATCTATTTTCTTAAGTTGTTTTGCCCCATCCGTCCCATCACTGCCCATGCCTGTTAAAACGACAGCAACTTTATTCACATCCCTGACATTTGCAAGTGATTCAAATAATTTATTAACTGATGGGCGATGACCTTTTTGTGGCTCTGATTGATCTAGTGAAATTGCTAGTGAAGTTCCAATTCTTTTAATATTCATGTGATAATCCCCTGGTGCAATATAAGCTGTACCATTCATTAATAATTCACCATCAGACGCTTCTTTTACACGTATGTTTGTTAATCGATCTAATCGCTCAGCTAAAGTTTTGGTAAATTTAGCAGGCATATGCTGGACGATTAAAATAGGTGCTGAGAAATTTTTATCAAATTTTGTTAGTACTTGTTGTAATGCTTTTGGTCCACCTGTTGATACACCAATAGCAACAACAGTTTTTTTATGTATAAGGTTTTGTGTGATTGATTTTTTATTGCCAGTAGTAACTTGTTCAATATTTACATCTCGTTTTAGATTATTTTTAAAAATATTTGCTGTTTTAGCCATGTTTATTTTATTAATTAATTCTGTTTTTACATCCTCAATATTTAGCGAAATCGCGCCTGAAGGTTTGGAAATAAAATCAACCGCACCATATTCAATGGCCTGAATCGTACTTTTGGCTCCCTTAGTAGTTAAACTTGAAAGCATAATAACAGGTAGGGGTGACTCTTCCATAATTCTTCCTAAAGCTGAGATTCCATCTAAAATAGGCATTTCAACGTCTAGTGTGACGACATCTGGTTTAAGAGTTTTTATTTTCTCGATACCATCTAAACCATTTCGAGCTGTACCTATAACTTGCATTCCATCTGCTTGATTGATCATTTCTGAAATCATTTTTCGCATAAAGGCTGAATCATCAATGACAAGAACTTTTATGTCTGACAAGTTAATCTACCTTTCTAACAAACATCGATTTCAATCTAGTAACAAAGTTATAATTCTCTTCTTTAGAATCCTTTTGATTATTTTCTTTCAAATAGTCTAATACAATTTTCGCTAATGCTTTACTTATTATTGAACGATTGTTAATAATATAAAAAGGTGTTTGTTTTTTTACTGCTTCTGATACGAGTGGATCATTCGGTAATGCCCCAAATAATTTCAAATCATAATTTAAAAAGTTATGAACTACTGAATAAATCCGATCATAAACTTGGCTTTTCTCTTGTTGGGACGATACATTATTTAGCAATAGTGACATATTAATTGTAGGCAATTCAATAATGACATGCTTCATTGCTGAATATGCATCCATATAAGATGTTGGCTCAGGAGTCGTCACAACAATACATTCATCTGCAGCAGATATAAACGTAAGGTGCTCCTCACTCATTCCTGCACCAAGGTCAAAGATTATATAATCGTATTGACTAGATATATTATTAAGTTGTTCTGAAAAATAATTAAACTGTCCTTCAGTTAAATGAAAAAAATCAGTTAAGCCATTACCTGAAGCGATATAGGACAAATTACCCGGTCCTACTTCTATAATATCAGATAATTGTAAACTTTTCTCGAACATTGTCGTTAAATTATGTTTCGGGTGTAGTCCAAGCAATAAATCAACATTTCCCATACCAATATCAAGGTCAAAAATTAAGACCCTTTTCCCTTGCTTACTTAAACAAACTGAGAAATTTACAGCAAAATTCGACTTCCCAACCCCGCCCTTTCCACTAAAAATTGCAATAGTACGGGCGTAGGTTGAATAATCTTTATTCATTTTTTTTCGAAGATTTTCAGCTTGGTCCTTTACCATTTCTCTTCACCCACTAACAAATTAACGGTTAATTCAGGAGTTAATCGTTGAATATCATCCGGCACATTTTGTCCAAATGTAATATAAGAAAAATTAAACTGAAACTTTTTCCATAGATTATAAATATAGCCGTATTGTGTCGTTTCATCTGCCTTTGTGAAAATAACACGATTAATTGGAATATCCTCAAAACGATTTAAAATATCTTGTAAATCTGCTTCTTTTGATGTCAACGAAAGTACGCAATACACTTCATCATCCTCAGTTAAATCAATCATTTGTTTAAATTGATTAATGTATTGTTCTTTCCGATAATTTCTTCCTGCCGTATCAATAAATATGTGATCATAATCTTTAAATTTATCTTTAGCTTTTTTAAAATCTTCTTTGTTGTACGCTACTTCAATTGGAATATTTAATATTTTTGCGTATGTTTTTAGTTGTTCGATGGCGGCTATTCGATACGTATCTAATGTGATGAAGGCAATTCTTTTACCATCAGTTATCGCAGATTTAGCAGCTAGTTTCGCAATTGTCGTTGTTTTACCGACTCCCGTAGGTCCAACGAGATAAATATGTTTAGCCTGTTGATCGTCTATCATTTGCTTGTCTTTTAGCTGTTCAAAAAAATAATTTTTTACAAAATTAATTAAATCTTTTTCAGATGATTGATTTGAATAATATTGTTCTATTAATAATGGTGTTAATTCGCTTATCGTTTTATCATTTATTTGTTGTTCACGCAATTTATTTTCAACAAGTTGAACTGTCTCGGGTAAAAATTGCTGTGCTGCCTTAGTTGTTGAAAGTTCTGCTTTCAACGCTTTTATTTCATTTATCAGTTTTTCCTCTAATTGTGGTTGTTCATTACTAGGTTTAACTACGGTGCGATATTCGTTTACTTCACGAACTTTATTAAACGAATGTCGTCTTTGACTTTCAACTGGATTAGGGTCAACTGCTGCAATGATCTCGATATACTTTTTTCTAAATAATCCTAAGAAACCTTTTGTTTTTGCTTCTTTTGAATTAAGAATAACTGCTTTCTTTCCTAATTCTTTCCTTACTTTTTCCATTGCTTCAGGCATCGTAGGAGCTGTGTACTTTTTTACTTTCATGAAATATTCACCATCCCAGCACTTTCAACTTCAACATCAGGTTCTAGTTCGTTATAAGACAGAACAACCACTTCCGGCATAAATCGATAAATAATTTGTTTGACATACATTCGTACAGCTGGTGAACATAAAACAATGGGTGGTGATTCTTGTACAAATGTTCGATTAACTTCATCATTAATCGATTGAATAATTTTATGTTGTGTATCTGGATCGATTGACAAGTAATTTCCGTGTTCTGTTTGCTGTATATGTTCTGCAATTATTTTTTCAATTTGTGGTGATATTGTAACTACCTTTAACACGTCTCGATCATTTAAATATTGTTTGGTTATTTGGACAGATAACGATTGCCTGCAATACTCAGCTAATAAATCCGTATCATTTGTCATTTTTCCAAAATCAGCTAACGTTTCAAAAATTATTGGTAAGTTTCGAATCGAAATTTGCTCGTCTAGTAATTTTCTTAATACCTTTTGAATATCACCGATTGATAATGGTTCTGGTGTTACCTCTTCAACTAAAATTGGGTGGCTTTCCTTTAAATGTTCAATTAATTGTTTTGTTTCTTCTCGCCCTAAAAGTTGACTTGCGTGTTTTTTAATAACCTCTGTAATATGTGTTGAAACAACTGATGGTGGGTCAACAACGGTGTATCCTAACAATTCAGCTTCATCTTTCATTTCCTCGGTAATCCATTTCGCAGGAAGTCCAAAGGCTGGTTCAATCGTATTAATTCCATCGATTGAGTCATCTTCCATATCAGGACTCATAGCTAAATAATGATTTAAAAATAATTCACCTTTAGCAATTTCATTTCCTTTTATTTTAAGTTGATATTCGTTTGGATTCAGTTGAATGTTATCCCTAATTCTAACGACTGGCAGTACAATTCCGAGCTCTAATGCTAACTGTCGTCGAATCATAACAATCCGATCTAATAAATCTCCACCCTGATTATGATCTGCAATCGGAATTAATGCATAACCGAATTCGAATTCGATAGGATCCGTACTAAGTAAATGGACGACATTTTCTGGTGAAGACATTTCTTGTTCAGATATTTCTTCTTCATCAACAAAATCATCTAGTTCATCTTGCTTCTCCTGCGCACGATTAATGAAAAATCCGCCAACACCTAAAACGGCAGCTATCGAGGTTGTAAGTCCAAAATTAATCGGCGTAAATCCGAGTAAAAAAATTGTTCCTGCAGCAATATATAACATTTTAGGATATCGGAAAAGCTGTGTTGTAATATCAAATGATAAATTTCCTTCTGCAGCAACACGTGTAACGATAATCCCTGTGGCAGTAGCAATTAATAGAGCGGGAATTTGTGAAACTAATCCATCCCCTACTGTAAGCCTTAAATATATTTCAACCGTTTCTGAAAAAGAGTATCCATGCTGTGTCATTCCGATAATAAATCCGAAAATAATATTAACTAGTACAATAACAATACCTGCGATGGCGTCACCTTTAACGAATTTACTTGCCCCATCCATTGCTCCATAAAAATCTGCTTCGTCTTCTATTTTCTTACGACGATTTTTCGCTTCCTGTTCAGATATAAGTCCTGAGTTAAGATCTGCATCAATACTCATCTGTTTTCCAGGCATTGCATCTAATGTGAAACGTGCAGCAACTTCAGATACACGTTCAGCCCCTTTAGTGATTACAACAAATTGAATAATAACTAATATTAAAAATACGACTAAACCAACAAAAGCATTTCCACCTGTTACAAAGTTACCAAACGTATCAACAACACCACCTGCGTCGGCTTTTGATAGAATCGAACGTGTCGTTGAGACATTTAATCCTAAACGAAAAAGTGTAAGTAATAATAATAAAGAAGGAAATATTGCAAAGTCTAGCGCTTCTCTCGTATTCATCGTCACTAAGATAACGAGTAAGGCTAATGAAATATTAAAAAGTATAAGAACACTTAATAAGCCACCAGGTAATGGAATAACTAACATGATGACGATTAAGATAACTCCAAATAATACTGATAAATCTCTTGTTGACATAAGCATTACCTCACTTCACTACGGACACTTTTTCGATCAATACTGTAAACGTACGCTAATACTTCAGCGACTTCTTGGAAAAATTGTTCAGGTATTTCTTCTCCTATATCTACTGAGTGATATAGTCCTCTTGCTAGCCACTTATTTTCTACTGTAATAACATCATTTGCTTTTGCGACTTCTTTAATTTTAAAAGCGATATAATCTACTCCCTTTGCAACTACATATGGAGCGTCGCCTTTATTTTCATCGTATTTTAGTGCTACTGCAAAGTGTGTCGGGTTCGTAATAACGACATCAGCAGTTGGAACCTCACTCATCATTCGCTGTTGCGCCATTTGTCTTTGTCGTTCTTTTAATCTAGATTTAATTAATGGGTCCCCTTCAATTGTTTTATACTCATCTTTTATATCTTGCTTAGACATACGAATATTTTTTTCATAATCATAGCGTTGATATAAAAAGTCAAAAATCGACAAAAACATTAACACTAACGCTGTTGCGATCCCCATCCACAATGTCATCTGCCCAAAAAATTTAACAGATTCATTTAAACTTTTAAGTGATAGCATCATCATTTCGTCTTTATTAAACCAGATCACCATAAAACAAACAGTACCAATAGCAACGATTTTAAAAATAGACTTTAAAAATTCAACAAGGGCTCTTACTGAAAAAATACGTTTAAAACCTTTAATTGGGTCGATTTTCTTTAAATCAAACTTTAAAGGTTCCCCAGAAAATAAAAAGCCAATCTGAATGTAATTTGCTAAAAAGGCTGCAATCATCGCAACTCCCATAACAGGAAGGACGACTTTAACAGCTTCGATTGTCATTTGGAAAAAAACTAGTCTAATATTTGCTGCTGTTAAATCCCAGTGAATGAACTGGGTGAAACTATATGTATATAAGCCAGTTAACGTTTTGCCCATAAAAGATCCAAAAACGATGAAAAATAAGAAGATAAAAAATAACATGATTGCAGTGTTAACATCTTGGCTTTTCGCAACTTGTCCTTTTTTACGACTATCTTGTCTTTTTTTCGGTGTCGCTTTTTCAGTTTTTTCTTGGTTGAAAAATTGTAAGTCTAAGCGTAATAGTTCCATATCACGCCCCTCCCAAAATTTGCATTAGATCTCGCATCGCCAAGAACATAAAATTGAACAAGTTTTTTATTAGCATAAAGAATATACCGAAGAAAAATAACATGACGACAAAACTGACTAATATTTTCAATGGTAATCCAACTACAAAGACGTTTACTTGTGGAACGGTTCTCGCAACCATACCTAATGCAATATCGACTAAAAATAACATTCCGACAATTGGAATTGACATTTGGAATGCGACAATGAACATGCTACTGAACGTTTTTATAATGAAAGCCGGAAAAGCTTCATTAGATATAGGTAATAAATCTGTCAAACTAATAAACTGATAGCTATAAAATATGCCATCTAATAACAGGTGATGTGCGTCAGTAATGATTAGTAATAACATCGTGAATATATAAAAGTATTGACCAATAATCGGACTTTGTGCACCAGTTTGAGGATCTACAATGTTAGCAATAGCAAACCCCATTTGGAAATCAATAAATCCACCAGCAATTTGTATGGCAGAGACGATGATGTATGCAATTAATCCGATGAACAATCCAATAGTTACTTCCTTAAGTATTAAAATAATATAATGACCATTAAACAGAAAAAAAGGAACGTCTATTGAAAAATACATAATCCAAGCTAAGATAAAAACAAAACCTACACGATACATCATCGGAATCGTGCGATATGAAAACAATGGGACTAACATAAAGAAACCCGAAAGTCTCGCTACGATTAAAAAAAATCCTGGTATTCTTGCTAAATCTATAAATTCTATCATTTTTAACCAACTACTCGACTTATGTTGTTAAATATCGTTATTGTAAATTCAATCATCCGTTGCAACATCCACGGTCCCAAAAAGACAATCCCTACAAATACAGCAACAATTTTTGGAATGAACGCTAACGTTTGTTCTTGTATTTGCGTTGTAGCTTGAAAAATACTAACTAACAATCCTACAACTAAAGCTAATATTAACAACGGACCAACAACGATTAAAATTGTGTATACACCTTGTTCTGCCAACGAAATGACCATATCTGAAGACATCGAGATTCCTTCTCTCTATAAGAAACTTTCTAATAGTGAATGTGTAATTAAGTACCATCCGTCTACAATGACAAATAATAAAATTTTAAATGGTAATGAAATCATGACAGGCGGTAACATCATCATACCCATGGACATTAATACACTTGCTACAGCCATATCGATAACCAAAAATGGGATGAATATCATAAAACCCATTTGAAAGGCTGTTTTCAATTCACTAATCGCAAAAGCTGGTATTAACGCAGTAAGCGGTATATCTTCTATTGACTCTGGTTGTTCAGCACCAGAATAATTTAAAAATAATGCTAAATCCTTTTGTCGTGTATGTTTTGACATAAATTCTTTGAAAGGCATACTAGCACGTTCATAGGCTTCATCTAGCGTAATTTCTTCATTAAATAACGGATCTAATGCTTCATCATATACTTCACCAAACGTAGGTGCCATTATGAAAAAAGTTAAAAACAAAGCTAACCCAATTAATACTTGGTTTGGTGGCATTTGCTGTGTTGCTAAAGATGTTCGAACAAACCCTAAAACAATTACGATTCGTGTAAAACTAGTTAGTAAAATCAATATACTAGGTGCTAAAGTTAAAACTGTTAGTAATAATAATAATTGAACAGCCGTTGAAATATTTTGAGGATCATTATCAGCAAATATATTTATAAAATCAGTCATTGTGTTCGTCATTCCTATTCTGATATCGTTTCATGATCCGTTCTCTTGTGTTTTTCATCGATTGAAGTTCAGTTTCGATTTGCTGCTTAGTTTCTGCCTGTTTGTATGGATTTTTATTAAGATTTTGAAAGCTTTTTAATATTTTCTGAAATGGTTGAGAATCCATACTTTTAGATCGACTGTTCACTAAATCTTCTAACGTTTGTGGATCATCAATTGTAGCAAGTAGTTGAACGTCTTCTCCCACACCGATTAAATAATATTGATCCCCTACACGAATTATTTGCACTGATTTATTTGAACCAAGTGAAATACCACCTAAATTTTCTAAAGAACGAGTTTGTTGATAGATTTGACTTCGTTTCTGAATAAATTTTAATAGAACATAAATTAACCCTAAAACGGCAACTAAAGCAACAATCATTTTAACAAAATCTAAAAATAGTGAACGTTCACTTTGAAAAAGTAATTGTTCATCGTTATTGTTCTGGTCTTCATTGACTGTTCCATTATTATCTTCTTCTTGCTGTTCATTTGAATTAGAAGAGTCCTCTTTTAGATCCTTATTCTCATCTCCATAATATTCATTAACCTTTTTCGAATCTGGATCTTCTTCAACTTGATCTGCGGTTAAAGTAATAGATGGTATAAAAAATAATAGAACAGTTAGTATGACTAGCATTTTTTTATTAAGTATTTGGTTCATATTCTCGACCCTAACTTTAATAGATTAACTTAATACTTTTTTGATTGCCTCTAAAACTCGATCAGCTTGGAATGGTTTAACGATAAAATCCTTTGCCCCTGCTTGTATAGCATCAATAACCATTGCTTGTTGTCCCATTGCTGAACACATAATAACTTTCGCACTTGGATCTTCTGCCATGATTTCTTTTAGAGCCGATATACCATCTTTTTCAGGCATTGTAATATCAAGTGTGACTAAATCAGGCTTTAATTCTCTATACTTGTCGACTGCCTCAACACCATCTTGAGCCTCACCAGCTACTTCAAAGTCGTTTTTTTCTAAAATATCCTTAATCATCATTCTCATAAATGCTGCATCATCTACTATTAAAATTCTTGAACTCATGGAAATTCCTCCTGCTTATCTTAATTTTTTAATTCTTTCAGCTTGATTAATTATATCTGTAACTCTAACACCAAAGTTTTCATCGATGACAACGACCTCACCCTTTGCAATTAGCTGATTGTTAATTAAAATATCTACTGGTTCTCCAGCTAGTTTATCTAATTCAACGATTGAACCTGAATTAAGTTCTAAAATCTCTTTTATAGATTTCCTTGTTCTACCTAATTCAACCGAAACGTTTAATGGGATATCCATTAATAAATCTAAATTACGTTGTTCATTTGAATCAAGGTAATGCGGTTCTTCAAAATCAGCAAATTGGGCAGTTTCAACATGTTCAATTTTTTTCTTACTACTAGACTGGTTTGTTTTTGGTTCTGTAAATTCTTTCTTAGCTGAACGGTTGTCTACATGATTACTCATTGACTGTTCAGACTCCTTCACTTTACTTTCGTTTTCTTCTGACTTCTCTTTAGACAGCAATTCTTGAACATAAGTTTTTGCAAAATCTAAAGTGAGTATTTGCATAATACTTGAGTCAATTAAGTTACCAACTTTTAATTGGAAAGATACTTTAATAAATATATCTTGATTAGGAACATATTCAATTCCTGCACCCGAAGCAACATCTAATAACACAGTTTTCGGGGGGGAAATATCAATCCTTTTATCGAAAAAAGTTGATAAACTTGTCGCAGCTGAACCCATCATCTGATTCATCGCTTCCTGAATGGCACTTAACTGTATTTCTCCTAAATCAATATTTGGAGATTGTCCATCGCCACCTAGCATTAAATCAGCAATAACAGCGGCATCATGATTTTGAATGATTAATAAATTCAATCCTTGAAACCCTTCGACGTAATCAACTAGCACTGCAACATGAGGAGCAGGAAATTCTTCTTCTAGATCATCTTTTGTAACTAAATTGACCGTTGGCGTTGTAATTTCTACTTTCTGATTTAATAAAGTTGATAGCGCTGTTGCTGAGTTACTGAATGAAATATTTCCCAGTTCACCTATAGCATCAATTTCTATAGGTGATAAAAATTCGTCTAATGAGGGAGTATCTTCTGTCACCAAAAGCTCTGGGGCATCTGATTGTTCGTCTGAACCTCCACCATTAAGTAGGGCATCAATTTCTTCTTGTGATAGCATGTCATCTTTATTCATCATCTTCCCCCCTAATTTCTTCAATGATTTGTACAGCTACTTTCTGTTTTCTCTTTCCTGGTTGTACATAAAACTTCGGTTCATCGTTTGTATAAAGGATGAGAGGTTCATCAATATTTTTATTTAAAACAATACAGTCGTTAATATCTAAATTAAGAAATTCATTAATAGTTATCGTTGATTCTCCTAAAATAACTTTAGAATCTACTTCGACTTTTTTAAGGTTTTTAGATAAACGCTCATAATTTTCTGGTTTTACAGTTGACGTTTGATTTTGCATCCAGTAATGAACAGACAGTTTTGAAATAATTGGTTCGAGAACGACATGGGGAATACAAATGTTCATCATTCCTGTAGTTTCACCCATTTGAACGTTTAATGTAATGACAATGACAGTTTCATTTGGTGAAACCATTCTAATAAACTGTGGGTTCACTTCAAATTCTTCTAAAACTGTCTCAATCTCAACCATCGAACCCCATGATTCATCTAAAGCTTCCATCGATCGATCAAAAATTCGAGACATAATTGTCGTTTCTATTTCAGTTAAGTTTTCAATTTTGTTTAACCCTTTGCCTTTTCCCCCTAGAACACGGTCAAGTATTGCATATGCAATACTCGGGCTAACCTCAAATAATAATCTTCCTTCTAACGGTGATACTGAGAAAACGTTCAATATTGTTCGACTAGGAACTGAACGAATAAATTCTTCATAAGGTAATTGATCAACTGAAGCGACAGTTATTGATACATAAGTGCGTAATTGACCTGAAAAAAACGACGTTAATAATCGAGCGAAATTTTCGTGAATTCGGGTTAAACCGCGAATTTGATCTTTTGAAAATCTTAAAGCCCGTTTGAAATCATAAACTTTAACTTTTTGTTCCTCTTCTTCTTGTTGAAATTCCGCCGCGTCCATCTCACCACTTGTAATTGCTGAGAGTAAGGCGTCTATTTCACTTTGTGACAATACATCATCTGACACTTCGATCACCTCCGTTTATGGAGTGTCCATTATTGAAGTACTTTTTCTATAATATAAACGTCTGTAACTAGCCCTTCTTCTAACAATTTATTGAGTTCTAGTTTAATAGTATCTTCTATTTGCCCTAATCCTGAGCGAAAGTTTTCTTCTTCTAAAACGGTTAGTTTTTTTATAATGACATTATTTAACTGAAAATTTTCGCCCTTCTGCAAATAGTTTAAAGCAGCTTTACTATCTGTCACGATTCGGAATTGAATCTTTACATAATTACCGTCAGCCAAATCTGTCATAATTTCTTCAGTTACAAAAGAGTTTTTAACGATATCATCAATGTTTGGTTCAGCGCCACTCGAGTCTGTATAAAGTAAAGTTATGATCGCGATAATCCCAACGAGCGTTAAACTAACTAAAATTGTTAACATCGTTTTTACCGGTTTACTCATCATCCACCACTACTTTCTTCGATAAATCTATCAAACCAATTTGTTTGTAATAATCATTAACTTCTTTAATCACTTCTTCTACCGATTCTTTAACAAAATATTTTTTTCCATTTGCTAAAGTAATGGTCGTATCAGGTAAAGCTTCAATCTTTTCTATGAATATAGCATTAATTACAAACTGTTGGTTATTTAGACGTGTCACATTAATCATAATTGGGAAGGGGCTAAAATGTAGCCCCTATACCTCCCTTATTTTATCGTTTTAAGTTAACGAGCTCTTGGAGAATTTCATCTGATGTTGTAATGACTCGTGTGTTTGCTTGGAACCCACGTTGAGAAACGATCATTTCAGTAAACTCTTCAGCAAGGTCAACGTTGGACATTTCTAAAGAACCAGCGAAGAGACTACCTGTACCACCGTTTCCTGGCGTATATAAATCATTTAAATTATCGAAATCATCACCTGTAAGCATGATTCCTGCATTATCTGTTAATTTATACAGATTCCCACCAGCCTTTTCAAGACCTTCTGGGTTAGAGAAGTTAGCCAATACTATCTGACCTGCTTTGCGTGCAACCCCATCTTTATCAACAAAGTTAACTGTCCCATCAGCAGATATACTAAAGCTTTGTGCTCCTTCAGGAATCTTCATTCTGCCTGCATTACCAGATAAAGTATCCGTAGTATGATCGCTATTATAATTTCCGACTAAAAATAGACCGTCAGAATTCACAATGTAACCATTGTCATCTAGATAAAAGTTCCCAGCACGAGTAAAGCTTATATCATCTGCAAAATTATTTTCTTCTGGTAAATAAATGCGATCTGAGTTTGATGATGACCCTGTTTTTTCCGCCAAAACAAACATCCCATCTCCCTCAATCGCTATATCTAATGGGCGGTTTGTATTTTGACGGTTACCTTGTGTGTGAATCGTATCAATACTACCTGTTGATACTCCTAATCCAACCTGCATTGGGTTACGTCCACCTCGAGTAGGGTTTGCCCCTCCAATAGGTCCAGTTGCCCCTTGCATTGTTTGACTCATTAAATCTGAAAATGTTAATCTACCTTTTTTAAATCCGAACGTATTAACGTTAGCAATATTGTTAGAAACAACATCAAGTTTCGTTTGGAATCCTCTCATTCCAGAAATTCCTGTGTACATCGAACGTAACATAATAAAATCTCCTCTCAAATTTTCTACATTTGCAACTGCTTCTGTCGATCAGCAGTTGTTCGGCTTCCATACGGTCCAGCCTACATTAATCTTTTAAAATAATTGTTCCATTAACATTTGTTACTAACTGTTCTTCGTCTCTAGACATCGCTGTAATAATTGTATTGTTTTTTGTACTAGCGACCAAAATAGCATCTTTCATGACGATTACTGAGTCAGTCACGCCTTTTTGTTTTGCCTCGGTCATCTTTTGTTGTATTTGTGACCATTTCGCTTGATCAATATGGATGTTTCTTTCATCTAATCGTTTCTGTGCATGTTTACTAATTTTAAGCTGTTGTGTCGCTGTTTCTAAGAAAGATTGGAACGATTTTACTGGTGTTTCAGTTTTCTTAGTAATTGGTTTTGGATTAAGTGGTAAGGGCTGATGAATCGGATTAATTCGATGGTTCATCTTTACTCACCTCTTCATTTACTTTTTCTACTTGAAACACTTGATCTGAATAGATTTCTTTACCATTATCTAATCGAAGAATGATATCTTGATCAGCTCTTAAAACAGATTGCACCTTCGCATTCACTTCACCTACATATTCACCATTTTCATAAGCGAAATATGTGACTTCTTTTCCAATTAAATTAGAGTATTGTAAAAAGTTAGTTAGACTCGATTGTTTCAACAGCTTTTCAAAATTTGTTGACATATTCGTCATCTGTTCAAGCTGTGTAAATGATGCCATCTGCGCAATAAAATCTTTATCTTCCATTGGACTTAATGGGTCTTGGTTTTGTAATTGCGTCATTAAAATTTTCAAAAAGGCATCTTTATCTAACGTTGGATTTCCTTCTCTTACTTTGTTTGCATTTGATAAATACAATGAATCATCAATTTTCAAAATTGTTACACCTCCTCGTGGAAAAGGTAATCACGGAATGACGTTGTCTGCTTTTCTTCTTGCTTATCATGTTTTGACTGTTGATGTTGCTGTGCGTCATCTTGGTGATTGTTATTTTCTCTTTCAGCTTGTTGATTTAGTTGGTCAAACTGGCCTTCACTACTTTGTCTTTCGATGACAACTTGACTTGGTGAAAATAAGTGCCTTAATTGATGAATGTTCGTCTCTAACATTTCTTTTGCTGCTTGTGTTGATACAATCATTCTGACAGTCAGTTGTCCATCTTGCTGGATAAATCTTAATGTCATATCACCTAAATGTTCTGGTTTTAATTGAATCGTTAATTGGTTTGTTCCACCTATTCGTCCAAAGCGAGTTGATTGAATGATATTTTGTAATTGTTCAATAATCTGCTGACTCGAATTTGATGGACTCGTCGTTGGTGTACTTTGATTCACATGAATGACATATTGTTCTACTTGTGTCATCGGACTACTAAAATTAATTGGGATATGAACTTGCTTATGAATTGTCACAGGTTGTATTGCCATCGAATGATTTTGATTACCTACCGTTTCGTTCACAATTTTTTGAATAAATTGTTTTACATTTGATTGTGACAGTTGATTCGCCGTTTCAAGTTGCTTACTAATTTGTTTAATCATTTGTTCCCAATTAATTGACGATGAAACTTGAGAGTTCTGATTGATTAACTGCCTTAATTCATTTAGTACATAGTTGATTTGATTCTGACTGATTGGTTGCTGTTTCATAATCTGATTTTGAATGATTTGATCTCTTTGTACTTTAGACTGATTTTGAGTGATTTGATCTTTTTGTACTTCAGACTGACTAGATAATAAGTAAGTAATTAACAATTCGGATAAAATATTCGCTTGACTTTGCATAGTAGTCGGATGATCTACTTCTGGTAGTTCCACTGCCCCATTTATTTGTTGAAGCATGTATAGAACTATAAACTCATACATTTCATCACTATGATTAATCAAATCAAGTTCTACTAAGTTATTAGCGATTTTATCTAACTGATTTGTAGCGATTTCCTCAGTCTGACTAAAAATCTCTTCAAGTTCAACACTCAACTGAATGTCATTAAGCGGAAAGTCAATCGTTCCATCTAAATCAAGTTCCTTAAACAACTCAATTAACTTTTCTTCTAAATCTTCTAACACTTGATTGTTAAAAAGTGACGTCATCTTTTGAGAATCTTTACTAAGTAATTCACCTTTAATTCCATCAATAATCGACTGAAAGCTAGTCGTCACCTCTTGATTCGTTAATTTCATAGATTTAGATGGTGGGCTATTTGTCATGACATTCATCAACATTGGCATAAATACCGAGCTGTTCACGTGTTCACCTCCTTTCAAAGTAATGAAATTAATTACTTGATCTTCTAACAAGCGCATTCGAGAGTGCGGCGGCTTTCTCAGGCTCCATAGCTGCCAAAATTTTGCCTCTAACATCGTTTTGAATCTTTTCTAATACATCCAAAGCGATTGACTGATCCATCTCTACTAAGATTTTAGCGGCAATATTTGCTTCCATTTCTGAAAATGAGACGGATAAACTTTTAATCGACTGTTCACGTGTTGCTCTATCTTCATCTCGTTGGGTCAATTGTTCTTCTAACAAGTTAATTTGTTCTTTTAAGTTTTCAATTTCACCGTCTTTTGACTGAAGTTGGCCTTCCAAATCATTAATAATCGCCTCTTGATTTCGAATAGAAGCTTCCAATTTACTAAATTCAACTTTGCGCTGTCCCTCGTCTGGGTCATCGATGAACGAAGAAATAATCGGTACTTTGCTTCCATACTCTTGAATGGCTTGAAAAGGGTTAATACCGATAATCGTTAAAATGACTAAAATTAACGTTGTTGCGAAAATGATTGGAACAACGATAACAAAGAAAAACCACTGCAATTTATTTGTTTTTTTATTTTCTTCACTTACACTAGCCATTTAATCACCTATTTTTGCCTAATGAATTGTTGTACAGAAACTTCATCAATAAACTTCATTTCTACTCGTTTCATTTGTTCATTTATGTCTTCTTTTTTCTTTTCAATCATCTTTTCAAGTTTTTTAAGCTCTTGGTGTGCGTATGTAAGGTTCTGTTGTTTATTATTCATGTTGACTCTCGCTTGGTGGACTTTCATCTGTAAATCTTTTTCTTCATTTTCTAGTGTTTGATGATATATTTCATAATGATTAAGTTGAATGATTTTCATTCTTTTTTTCATTTGTTGCTGAATCTGCTCTTCTGTTTGTTCTTTCGTTTTAAGTAGGTCAAAAAGTTTTTGTCCTACCTTTTCAAAATGTTCAATAGCACGATTAAATTGTTGTTGCGCATCGTTCATTTCTCGTTCTCTTATTTTGTATAATTTTTCTAATGTTTTATAGCCATTCATCATTAATCACCATTTCTTAATAATTGGATCATTCGTTCAATCGTTGAATCAGCATGTACTGATTCGTTCATCGTTTGGTGTAAAAATTCCATTATTTTCGGTTCAAAATATATGGCTTCATCAATTTTAGATGAGGATCCTTTTTTATAAGCTCCGATTTGGATTAACTCTTTATTTTCCTCGTAAATTGATAGTAGCGATCTTAGTTTTATGTTTGCTTGCATGTGGTCATCTTCAGTAACTTTCGGCATTAAACGGCTAACTGATTTTAAAACGTTTATAGCTGGATATTGTCCTTTCTCAGCCAGTGAACGGTCTAAAACGAGATGGCCGTCTAACAATCCACGTACCGCATCAGCGATTGGTTCATCCATATCATCACCGTCAACAAGGACAGTATAGAAGGCCGTTATGCTACCTTGTTGCGTTGTCCCTGTTCGTTCAAGTAGTTCAGGTAATAACGCAAAGACACTTGGTGTATAACCTTTAGTTGTAGGTGGTTCTCCACTCGCAAGACCTATTTCTCTTTGTGCCATCGCAATTCGGGTAAGAGAATCCATCATTAAGTTCACTCGAAAACCTTGATCTCTAAAAAATTCTGCTATTGCAGTTGCTGTAAATGCCCCTTTAATTCTTTGAAGAGCCGGTTGATCTGAAGTGGCAACAACGACTATAGATTTTTTTAAACCTTCATCACCTAATTCATGTTCAATAAACTCTCTTACTTCTCTTCCTCTTTCACCAATTAATGCAAAGACATTTATATCAGCGTCACTATTTTTTGCTAGCATTCCTAGCAAAGTACTTTTCCCAACACCACTTCCAGCAAAAATACCCATTCGCTGACCTCTTCCAACAGTTACACAGCTATCAATAGCTTTTACTCCCGTTGATATTTTTTCACTGATTGGCGGACGCTCTAACGGATTTGGAGGTTTTTGGTGACAGTCATAATCTACTAAATCATTTGGTAGCGTTGAACCATCTAATGGATCTCCAAGTCCATTTAAAACAGACCCAATTAATGAATTTCCTGCTTTTATTTTGAACGACTGATTTAGTGATTCGACTAAACTTCCAGGACCGATTTTATTTGTTTTTTCATATGGCATTAGTAGAACATGTTCGTTCTGAAAACCTATTACTTCAGCTTTTATCGCATCATCGTGATTTTCACGATAAATATGACAGACATCTCCAACATTAACCTCTGGCCCTTTTGATTCAATTAGTAAGCCGACACTTCGATAAACTTTTCCATATCGTTTGATGAGACTTGCTGATTCAATTTTTTCGATGACTTTATTCCGATTCATCGTTCTGCCCCTTTGTTAAATTAAGAAGCTCTTTTTTTAATTGCTCTAGTTTAGTATCAATGGAACAATTGATAATTCCATAATCAGTTTCTATAAGACATCCATGCTCTTGTAAATCCTTTTTTGGATATATATATAGATTAGATTTTTCTGTAATCATATTTTTTAATTCATTACAATTATTCTTTACTATTTCATAGTTAGATGGATGTACATAGATTGAGATGTTAGGTTGTTCTATGACTTCTTCTAAAGCATCTTTAATAATATTTAAAAATGTTGTAGGTTCAGCCGTTAATTGATGTTTCACAATTGCTTCTGCAGCCTTTACTGAAATGATTAGCAAATCTTCTTCTGAGGCTATCATTTTTTTCTTATAATCAGCTTTAGTTTGTTCTAGTATCGAATGAATCTCATTAAACTTTTCTTCATATAATAGATTTGCCTCTTGTTGACCTTTTTTCAGCCCTTCTTCAAATCCTTCACGTTTAGCTGTTTCATATAATGTATTTATTTCTTGTTCAGCTTTTTTTCTATCTTCATTAATTTGCTTTCTTGTATTTTCAAGCAATTGGTCTGCTTGTTTTTTTGCTAAGTCTAGTTTTTCTTCTGCTTCTTTTAATAGATTCATAGATTTTAGCTCGATTTGTTCCTCATCGCACTCGTCTTCTTCGATGTTCAAATTTAAATGTTTGTTTTGAATCGGTTTTACTGAGATAACCTTTCGTTGTTTCGTTTGCATATTGGATAAACGGTAAATATTAGACAATGATGTCATCACCTCCACCACGCGCGATGACAATTTCGCCCATCTCTTCAAGGCGACGAATAATAGAGACGATTCTTGTTTGAGCTTCTTCAACATCTCTTAATCTTACAGGACCTGTAAATTCAATTTCTTCCTTAATAGTCTCTGCCATACGGGTAGACATATTTTTATATAAAACGTCTTTAACTTCCTCACTAGCAACTTTTAGAGCTAATATTAAATCTTCATTATTAACATCACGGATGACCCGTTGTATGGCTCGGTTGTCTAAGATGACAATATCTTCAAATACAAACATCCGCTTCTTAATTTCTTCTGCTAATTCAGGGTCCTGAATTTCTAAATCATCTAAAATCGTTCGTTCAGTTGATCGATCGACTCCATTTAAAATTTGTACAATCGATTCAACTCCACCTGTTTCCGTATAATCTTGGTTAACAGTAGTAGATAATTTCTTCTCTAGAATACGTTCGACCTCATTTATAATTTCTGGTGAAGTCGAGTCGATTAAAGCAATTCTCCTTGCTATATCTGATTGTGTTTCCTGTGGCAGCTCTGAAAGTATTTGCGCTGCTTGTTCAGGGTCTAAATAAGATAAAACAAGGGCAATAGTCTGAGGATGTTCATTTTGTATAAAGTTATAAATTTGATTTGGATCAGATTGTCTAGCAAAATCAAATGGTCTCACTTGCAAAGAAGATGTTAGACGATTGATCAGTTTTTTTGCTTCATCTTCACCTAAAGCTTTTTCTAAAACTTCTTTTGCGTAACTAATACCACCTTCTGAAATATAGTCTTGTGCTAGTGCGATTTGATGGAATTGGTTTAGTATCTCTTCTTTTTGTTCTGAATCTACTTTTCTAACGGAAGAAATTTCTAAAGTTAATTGTTCGATTTCTTCTTCTGATAAATGTTTATAAACTTGGGCCGATACGTCGGGGCCTAAGGAAATCAGAAGCACAGCTGCTTTTTGTTTTCCCGTAAGCTTATTCCTTTTGATCGCCATAACGCTCCCCCTTAATCTTCCGTAATCCACGTTCGTAATAATTTTGCAAATTCGTCTGGTTTATCTTTAGCAAGTTGTTCTAATTGTTTTCTTCGTACCGTCGTTTCATTTTCATCAACTTCTAAACGATAATCTTCTTCACCAAGAAAATCTTCTTCTTCAGTTACGACTAACTCTTCTTCCTCTTTCTTACGTCTAAAAATAACAAATAATAAAATAATGATGACTAAAAGAAGTAAAGCACCAAGAACGTAAGTCCATACTGAGATAGTAGGTGTAGTCGTTCCAAAGTCTGGGCGTGAAAATTGCTGGAATACAATCGATACTTTCTCTCCAGGATTGCCTAAGTCTACAGTATCCCCAGGAATAGATGTCTGAATGATAGATGATAAAATGGATTGGATATCTTGTTCAACCGATTGTTGCTCGGCAGCTGATAATACAACTAAATCTCCATTTTCTTCTACAGAATTATCGACAGCAACTTGAATACCAATATCTCTAATTTTATAAGGGCTTTCAACAATCTCCCTTTGAATATGATTAAATTCATTGTTAATTGTTTCGCGAACCATTTCATACTCAGTAAACTGATCGCCGTTTTCAATGGCAGGTAAATTATTGATATCCGCTTCTCCCTGCACGAATTCCGCTCCACCATAGCCGGTATACGTCTCTGTTACACGATCAATACTAATAGGGACACCGTCCATATTTTCTAAATCAACGGGTTCGATGATTTGTTCTAAACGATTTTCTTGAGTAAAATCTATATCTGTTGTTACAGAGACGACGACTTTGTCTTGTCCGATCATTGTACCTAACAAACGTTGAACACGACGCTCTATGTCGCGTTCTATATCGCTTTTTATAGCCTGTTGATTCTGATATGTATTACCTGTTCCAAAATTATTTGAGTTTTCTAAATCGAAATACTCAAGATATTGGTTCCTAATGACGATATTATCTGTAGGGAGATTAGGAACTGCTTTTGAAACTAAATGATAAAGTCCTCTTATTTGGTCTTGCGTAAATTGGTGACCATAATCCGTATTTAAAACGATTGATGCGGAAGATTCTCCTGCCTTTTCACCAACAAAAATGGATTCTGGTGATTTTGTGATTAGAACTTTCGCATCTGAAATACCTTCGATTGTTTTAATTAAATTAGCCAATTCTGTATTTAGAGCATCTATTTCGATAATTTGTCGTTCTTCATCAGTCATACCCCAAGATACATTTTGGCTAAAAAAGGAATAATCGATATTACCGCTATTGGGAATACCTTGTGCGGCAAACTCAACGATCAACTCGTTTTGTTCTGATTCCGGAACTAAAATTGTAGTTCCACCGTCTACTAGTTCATAACGGATACCCCGATCTTGTAGCTCCGTACGTAATTGTCCCGCTTCTTTTAATGATAGATTTGTATAAAGCGGCACCATATTTGGTGAAGCTATTAACCATAGAGTCAAGACTAATAGAAAAATAAAACCTAATATCCCACCTACGATTCCTAGCTTCTGCGTATTTGATCGCTTTTTCCAGTATTCAGTTATTTTAGTTTGATACTGTTGAACTGCCTCGTTCATGATTAGTCCTCCACTTATTCCATATCTTTTTCTTTAATGATTAGTAAGATTATTATATTTGCATACGCATAACTTCACGATAAGCTTCCATTGCTTTACTTTGAATTTGTGTTGCAGTTTGTAATGTAATATTTGCTTTTTGTGCTGCTATCATCACATCATGAAGATCGTCGATTTCCCCTCGGACGAGTGCATTCGTTTTTTGATCTGATATTTGTTGCGCTTGATTCACTTCATTAATTGCATTTTTTAATAATGATGAAAATCTTTGATGTGCATCACTAGGTGTCATTTTATTTATAGCTGATTTATTTGTTGGTGAAATATTCGTATTCATGAATGGAGAAATAATTGGTTTCATTCTCAATCACCCCTTACTTACCAATTTCTAATGCTTTCATTAACATGCCTTTTGATGCGTTTAATGCTGTAACGTTTGCTTCATATGTTCTTGTAACACTCATTAAATTAATCATTTCTTGTAAAGGATCGACGTTCGGCATTTGAACATAGCCATTCTCATCAGCATCTGGGTGATTCGGATTAAATACTAATTTAAACGGTGATTCATCCTCAACAACTGATCGTATTCTTACACCCGTCCCTGGAGTATTCGTCCGATTCATTGCCTTGTTTAAAAATGAATTAAAATGTGCACCACGTGGCTCCTGGGTAACTAATTTCCGACGATATGGCACCCATTCACCAGCCTCATTTAGAGTCGCACGAGTTGTATCAACATTTGCCAGGTTTGAAGAGATGACATCCATTTTAAAACGATTGGCCGTTAAAGCAGAGCCACTCGTATTAATTCCGTGGAATATACTCATAATTAATTACCTCCTCCTAATACGGTTTTAATAGAATTGAACTTTCCGTTTACCCGATCAATTAGCGCCTCATAATAAAGTTGATTTTTCGCTAACTCTGCCATTTCCTTATCTAAATCAACACTGTTTCCGTTATTGTTATATGTAACATTCTTTCTTGCAGTAACTATAATTCCCTGTTCTATGTTTGAAAAAGGTAAATGCTTCGGATGTGTACGCTTTGCTTCAAATTGTAAAGATGCTTGATTCAAATGGTTTTTAAACGAAACATTTTTCGCTTTGTAATATGGCGTGTCGACATTAGCGATGTTATGAGCAATCGTCTGGTTTTTCAACGAGGAGTATTTTAGTCCTGATTCTAAATTCCGAAAAGTACTACCAAACAGTTCCAACTTTTATCTCACTCCTTTGTATCGTGTTAATAATAAAATATCCGAAAATTCGTTCAAATTCAACAACTTTATCGCATTTAATATATATTATTACATAATTATTACGTAAATAACATAGGACTATAGCAATATTATCGGTTTTTGTCGAAATTTTTTTCCAAATTAGTTCAAAGAATCATGACATTTGAAACAACTTCAATAATATTGTCTATTACAACTATTTTACATATAAAAAACGACTAGCTTTTAAACTAGTCGTTAAAAATCAATATTATATATATTATTTATTATTAAATACGTTGTTTTTCTAATTCGAATAGAAACTTATCATTTAGAACTTTAATATATGTTCCTTTCATTCCTAATGAACGTGATTCAATGACACCAGCACTTTCTAATTTGCGTAATGCATTGACGATAACTGAACGAGTAATACCAACTCGATCTGCAATTTTACTTGCAACTAACAGTCCTTCAGTGCCATCTAGTTCTTCAAAAATATGTTCAATGGCTTCAAGCTCACTGTAAGATAAAGAATTAATCGCCATTTGAACTACTGCTTTATTTCTAGCCTCTTCTTCAATTTCTTCTGCTTTCTGATGTAGAATTTCCATTCCGACAACTGTTGCAGCGTATTCAGCAAGTATTAGATCACTTTCTTCAAATCTTTCTTCTAAACGACTTAAAATTAATGTTCCTAAACGCTCTCCTCCACCTACAATTGGAACTAGTGTCGTTAATCCGTCTTTAAACATGTCGCGATTTTCGACTGGAAAAGCAGTATATTCACTATTCACATCAATGTTGGCTGTTGTTTCAGTTACTCCAAATAAACTTTGTGTATATTCTTCTGGGAATCGTCTTTCTTCTAACATTTTTTTCATGCGATCATTTTGAATCTCTTGGTTAATCGCAAAACCTAAAAGCTTACCTTTTCTACTTAATACAAATATGTTAGCACCAATTACATCTCTCATCGTTGCAGACATATCACTAAAGTTAACCTGCTTACTACTAGATTTTAATAACATTGCATTTATAACTCTTGTTTTTTCTAATAAATTCATTGTTTTATTCCTCCTAATATTAAATTTTTATAAAATAAATTGAGACAAGTCTCTATTTTTAACAATTTTTGATAATTTTTCTTCTACATAGTTCTCAGTGATCTCGATTTCTGCCATTGTAATGTCCGGAGCTTCGTAAGACAAATCTTCAAGTAGTTTTTCCATGATTGTATGTAGTCTTCTCGCTCCTATATTATCGGTATCCTGATTCACTTCATATGCAATTTCAGCAATTTTTCTTATAGCTGAATCAGTAAAAGTTAGTTTGATTCCTTCTGTTTCTAACAGAGCCATATATTGTTTAATGATTGCATTTGAAGGTTCAGTTAAAATATTGATAAAGTCTTCAACCATTAATTTATTTAACTCTACTCGGATTGGAAATCTTCCTTGCAGCTCAGGAATTAAATCAGATGGCTTAGCCATATGAAAAGCACCTGCCGCAATAAACAAGATGTAATCAGTCTTGACAGGGCCATATTTTGTCATTACTGTAGAACCTTCTACAATAGGTAGAATATCTCGTTGAACACCTTCTCGTGATACGTTAGCTTGTCTTTCTTCTTTACCACAAATTTTATCAATTTCATCGATAAAAATAATACCTGATTGCTCGGCTTGGGTAATTGCAAGCTGGTGAATCTCATCCATATCAATCATTTTCTCAGCTTCAGCTTGAGTTAAAACTTCTCTTGCCTCTTTCACTGGTAGTCTTCGTCTTTTTTTCTTTTTAGGCATTAAGCTTCCTAAAGTATCTTGCATGTTCATTCCCATTTGTTCCATACCCGTCCCCTGTAACATGTCAAACATTGACGGTTGTTGTTCCTCTACTTCGACCGTTACAAGATGGTCTTCTAGTTCGCCTCGTTCAAGTTGCTGTTCTATTTGCTTACGTCTTTCAAATACGGTTGAATCTTCAGTCTGATCCTCGTTCGTAGTATCGTTTTGATTATTGTTAAACAGCATTTCGAATGGGTTTTTTACTTGATTTGTCTTTTTCTTATCTGGAACAATGAGCTTGATTAGACGTTTGTTTGCTTGTTTTCTCGCTTCATCTTGGATTTCTTTCATTTTTTCTTCTTTAACGAGTCGTACACTCGTCTCAACTAAATCTCTTACCATTGATTCGACATCTCTACCAACGTAACCAATTTCAGTGAATTTTGTTGCTTCTACTTTAATGAACGGAGAACCGACTAATTTTGCTAATCTTCTTGCTAATTCGGTTTTTCCTACACCAGTTGGACCAATCATTAATATATTTTTTGGGACAATCTCATCTCTTATATTGTCAGGCATTTGCATTCTACGAAAACGGTTACGTAATGCAACAGCCAATGCTTTTTTCGCATCGGTTTGACCAATGACATATTGATCAAGCTTTTCAACTAATTGCCTTGGTGTCGCCTTCGTATTCATATTGTCATGTCTCCCTTATCATCTAAAGTTTCTAAAATAATTTGATCATTTGTAAACACACAAATCTCACTTGCTATTACTAAAGCAGCTTTAGCTATTTCCTTAGCACTCAAATGATCACTGTAACGCTTTAAAGCTCTCCCCGCACTTAAAGCAAAATTTCCACCAGAGCCTATTGCTAGGATTTGATCATCTGGCTCAATCACTTCACCAGTTCCAGAAACTAGTAGCATCGTCTCTTTGTCCATAACGATTAGCATCGCTTCAAGTTTACGAAGGACTTTGTCACTTCTCCATTCCTTTGCAAGTTCTACAGATGCTCTACTTAAGTTCCCGTTATATTTTTCTAAGTAAGCTTCAAATTTTTCAAATAACGTAAATGCATCTGCAACTGAGCCAGCAAACCCTGCTAGTACTTTACCATTAAAAAGTTTACGGACTTTGCGTGCTGTATGTTTCATAACGACAGAATTCCCCAAAGTGACTTGCCCGTCACCACTCATAGCTGCTTCACCTTTATGATGGATCGCAAATATCGTCGTCGCATGAAATTGTTGTTCCACATAAACCCCTTCTTTCACCATTCATGCCCTTGGATGAGCATTTTTATAAATCTTTTGTAAATAATCTTTCGTAACATGTGTATAAATTTGAGTTGATGATAAATTTTCATGTCCGAGCATTTCTTGAACGGAGCGCATGTCAGCACCTTCATTCAAAAGATGTGTCGCAAATGTATGGCGTAGTTTATGAGGATGAATAGCTGAAGTTAAGGCAGCTTTTTTAATCATCTCGTTTAATATGTGACGAACACCTCTTGTTGTTAAAGGCTTTCCAAGACGATTTAAAAATAATACATCCGTCTCTTGATCACCTTTTAGCTGAAGTTCAGTTCTTCCATTTTCCATATATCGCTGTAACGCCTCAGAGGCATAAACACCGAACGGAACATATCTTTGCTTATTCCCTTTACCAGTTACTAATATAGTTCCGACCGTAAAATCAATATCTTGTACTTTTAAACCAATTAATTCACTTACACGGATTCCCGTGCCATACAGCACTTCGATAATTGCTTGGTTTCTTTCACTTAATGGACTTTTTAAATCTTCAACTTGAAATAACTTTTCTAACTCTTCTTTATAGAAAAACTCTGGTATTCGTTTTGTTATCTTTGGTAGTGTAACTTGATTAAAGGGATTTGTCTGAATGACCTCATCCTTTTCTAAAAAATTAAAAAATATTCTAAGGCTAGAAAGTTTTCTTGATACAGTTCGTCTCGATAAATCTTTTTCGTATAACTCCGTTAAAAATAGACGTATGACTTGATGATTAACATCCTTGTAAGCGGTCACCGTCTCTTTAATAAGAAAATTATAAAATTGTTTTAAATCCGATAAATAATTATCAATTGTATATTGGGAAGCATTTTTTTCTACTCGTAAAAATTGTACAAATTCATTAATTTTCCCTTGCATAAACTCGCTTCCCCCTTATCGCAACGAAATTAATAATATCAAACTTTTCGGATTATTACAACAATTTTCACAACTTTGTAATAAAGATAAAAGGTTTATTGCACCATAGCAATAGTAAAGGATTTAAAATTGTGTGTCAATTTAAAAAACTTAACTAAATACATCTTTCACAAAATATATACAAAATATTCGTCTAAATAATAAGAATTTAATTTAATTAAGATTTTTAATCTTTTCTAAGGTGCATGAAGGGTGCTGTCGCAATAAAAAAACTTGTAGAGATCTGAATGTTTTCTCTACAAGTTAATTATTAACTTACTTTTGTTCACTTTCTTCATAATCACATTTAGTACAAACAACTTGTGTTCCTTTTTTCTTCTTTTTCTCGACTAAGAGTGATTCACATTTCGGACAAGGTCTTTCAACTGGTTTATCCCATGAAACGAAATCACATTCTGGAAATTGGTCACATCCATAAAAGGTACGACGTTTCTTACTTTTTCTTTCAACAATATTGCCATCTATACATTTAGGGCACTTAATACCGATTTCTTTTAAAATTGGTTTTGTATTTCGGCAATCTGGGAAGTTAGAGCAAGCTAGAAATTTACCGTACCTTCCCATTTTATAAACCATTTCATGACCACATTTCTCGCAATTTTCTCCAGCTGGTTCGTCTTTTACTTCAACTTTTTCAATCTGTTGTTCTGCTTTTTCTAAACGTTTCTCAAAATCAACATAAAATTGTTCAATAATTTCACGCCATTCTTTTGATCCTTCCTCAATCTCATCTAAGTCGCTTTCCATTTTTACAGTAAAATCAACGTTAATGATTTCAGGAAAGTATTCATTAAGGAGCTCAATAACAATCTCACCTAGCTCAGTTGGAACAAATCTTCTATTATCCATTGCGACATATCCACGTCGTTGAATTGTATCTAAAGTTGGAGCATATGTTGAAGGACGACCAATCCCTTTCTCCTCTAATGTACGGACTAACCTAGCCTCAGTGTAACGTGGTGGCGGTTGTGTGAAGTGTTGTTCAGGGTTCACTTCTTCAGCTTTCACTTGTTCTCCTTCAACAAGTGGCGGGAGTAATTTATTCTCATCTTTCTTCTGATCGTCTGTATCTTCAACATAAACAGTCATAAAACCTTTGAACTTAACTTGTGAACCTGTTGCACGAAATTCAATATCTCCATTTAAAAGATGCGCTGTTACTGTATCTAAAATAGCTGGAGCCATTTGGCTGGCAACGAATCGATCCCAAATAAGTTTATATAACCGATATTGATCCCTTGATAGCTTACCTTTTATTGCTGAAGGTTCGAAAAAAACCGATGTCGGCCTAATCGCTTCGTGAGCATCTTGGGCATGTTCATTATTTTTTGTTTTCGGTACCGTCCCAACAAATTCTTTACCATAATGATTGGATATATAATTACTTGCTTCTTGTTTTGCTGTATCTGAAATACGAGTAGAATCTGTACGCATATAAGTAATTAAACCTGTAATACCATTTTTTCCACCTAAGTCGATTCCTTCATATAATTGTTGAGCAATCATCATCGTCTTTTTAGCACGGAAATTTAATTTTCTAAAAGCTTCCTGTTGTAATGAAGATGTTGTAAATGGTAATGCAGGATTACGTTTTCTTTCGCGTTTTTTCACTTCTTGAATGTTAAATTTATCTCCATTAAGCTGATTCAATATCGCTTTTACGTCATCTTCTGATTTTAACTCCGACTTTTTCCCATTGACTCCATAAAACTTAGCGTCAAATTTTTTCTTATTGTAAATAAACTGACCAGTAATTGACCAATACTCTTCAGGAACAAAATTTTTAATCTCATTCTCACGGTCAATAATTAGTTTTACTGCAACTGATTGAACACGACCTGCGCTTAATCCTTTTTTAATCTTTTTCCATAATAAAGGACTAATGTTGTATCCCACTAAACGATCAAGTATTCGGCGTGCTTGTTGAGCATTAACCAAATCCATATCAATAGAACGAGGATTTTTAAATGAAGATTTCACCGCATCTTTAGTAATTTCGTTAAATATGACACGGCAATCACTATCTTCTCCAATATCTAATGCTTTTGCTAAATGCCAAGCAATCGCTTCTCCTTCACGATCAGGGTCAGCTGCAAGATAAACGCGTTTTGCTTTTTTTGCTGCTTTTTTTAAATCATTTAAAATTGGACCTTTACCACGAATCGTAATATACTTCGGTTCAAAATTATTTTGTACGTCAACTCCTGTTTGGCTTTTTGGTAAATCAATAACATGTCCCATTGACGCTTTTACCGTATATTTTTTACCTAAATATCGTTCAATTGTTTTTGCTTTTGCTGGTGATTCAACTATTACTAAATAATCAGACATAAACTAAATCCCCCTACGAGGTAATTTGCTATTGTAAATCTCATTCATTATTAAATAACTTTATGCGTTTTGTCAAACTACTTTTCTCGACAAACATTAAATTTACGTTAATTTATATTGAAAATTGTTTATGATTTCTTCTAAAAATTCATTAGGATTTATAACCGGTGTTGCACCTTCTTGAATCAATTTTAAACATCCTTTTGCCTCTTTCAAAAAAATAGAATCGGGAACGGCAAATACTTCTTTCCCTTGTTCAAGAGCTTGATCAGCCGTAATCATAGTACCACTTTTTTCTGTTGCTTCTATTATTAGAATAGCTTTAGAAAGTCCACTGATCAGCCGGTTACGTTCAGGAAAATACCATTTTTTCGGTCGTGAATCTGGTGGGTATTCCGATAATATTAATCCATTTTCTGCTATTAATTGGTATAAAGAAATATTTTCAAATGGGTAAATATGATTATATCCAAATCCTAAAATCGCAATCGTATTTCCACCATAATCGAGGGTTATTTGATGGCTCATTGCATCAATACCGTATGCTAACCCACTGACAATCGTGATATTATTTTCAATTAAAGGTGTGATCAATGTTTTTATTTTCTGGGAGGCAAATTTCGAGGGCTTTCTTGAGCCGATGACAGCAACTTTATTTGAGTTTAATAGATTTAAGTTTCCTTTCCAATATAAAATTAACGGTGGGTCTGGAATTTGTCTTAATTCTTCTGGAAAATGAGAATCAAAAATAGTCAACGGAGTTAACTTATTAAAAAGGGTAAAATAATTTGAACGAAACACGTCATTATGGATATAATTATAAAAATTCGTGGCTAACTGAGAGGTTAAATGAAAAGCTTTTTGTAAGGCTTCAGGATCTAAATCTTTAATATATATCAACTCTTCGTCAATTTTTAAATAATTTTGTAGTTTTTTACGATTCATTGCTTTAAATTGCATTAAGTAAAAAAGTTCAAAAGATGGTGAGTTCAACAATCAATTTCACTCCTAATCACATTAGAAATAAATCGAAAGTCATCGTTAGTTCATTCATTATGTAATTTTTATTAAGAACTGGGTTCAAGTCTTACTTGAACCCAGTTTGTCATTTAATTATTTTGTAAATATACGATTAATGTGTTTTACACTTATCGTATAAGCCGTTCTCTTTAAGTGCGTTAATCATTGTTTCACCCATTACTGCAGGTGTTTCAGCAACTGCAATGCCACACTCTCTCATGACACGCTGTTTTTCCGCTGCTGTACCTTTACCTCCGGAAATAATCGCACCTGCGTGCCCCATGCGTTTACCTGGAGGAGCTGTTGCACCACCAATAAAGCCTACAACAGGTTTTTTCATGTTTGCTTTAACCCATTCTGCAGCTTCTTCTTCAGCAGTTCCACCAATTTCACCAATCATAATAACAGCTTCAGTTTCTGGATCTTCGTTAAAGGCTTTTAATACATCGATAAAATCCGTTCCGTTAACTGGGTCTCCACCAATACCAACGGCAGTAGATTGGCCGAAACCTTGCTCAGACAATTGATGTACTGCTTCATATGTTAGCGTACCAGAGCGAGAAACAACTCCAATATGTCCTTTTTTATGGATATATCCAGGCATAATACCTATTTTACACTCTTCTGGTGTAATTACTCCAGGACAGTTTGGTCCAACTAAGCGTGTTTTCTTACCTTCCATGTATCGCTTAACTTTCACCATGTCTAAAACTGGAATATGTTCAGTAATACAAATTACTAGATCTAATTCTGCATCAACGGCTTCCATAATAGCATCTGCAGCAAATGGGGCAGGGACATAAATAACTGATGCGTTAGCGCCCGTTGCTTTCACAGCTTCATCAACTGTATTGAAAACAGGAACCCCTTCAACTTCTGTACCACCTTTTTTTGGTGTGACTCCGCCGACAATTTTAGTGCCATATTCAAGCATTTGTTTTGTATGGAAAAGAGCTGTTGAGCCTGTGATTCCTTGAACAATTACTTTTGTATCTTTATTTACAAAAACGCTCATATTCGTCCATCCTTTCTTATTTTACTAAGGATACAATTTTCTCTGCACCATCAGCCATAGAATCCGCTGATGTAATGTTTAATCCTGATTTTTCTAAAATTTCTTTACCTTGTTTAACGTTAGTACCTTCTAAACGTACAACTAAAGGAATTTCTAAACCGACTTGTTTAGTCGCTTCTACAACACCTTCAGCGATGACATCACATTTCATAATCCCACCGAAGATGTTAACTAATATACCTTTAACATTTTTATCAGATAAGATAATTTTGAAGGCTTCAGTAACTTTTTCAGCTGTCGCACCGCCCCCAACATCTAGGAAGTTAGCGGGTTCTCCGCCATAGTGCTTAATAATGTCCATAGTAGCCATTGCTAAGCCGGCACCGTTAACCATACATCCGATGTTTCCATCTAATGCGATGTAGCTTAAGTCATATTTTGAAGCTTCGATTTCTTTTGGATCTTCCTCGTCTAAGTCACGATATTCCAAAATATCTTTCTGACGGAATAATGCGTTATCATCAAAATTTAATTTAGCATCTAAAGCTAAAACATTTCCATCACCTGTTGTGACAAGTGGGTTAATTTCGGCAATTGAGCAATCTTTTTCAACAAATACTTGATATAAACTCATCATGAAATTAACGGCTTTTCCAATTAAATCATGTGGAATATTCATGTTGAAAGCAAGTCTTCTAGCTTGGTACGGGGAAAGTCCTGTAACAGGATCAATGACTTCTTTAAAGATTTTTTCAGGTGTCTTTTCAGCAACTTCTTCGATTTCTGTTCCACCTTCTTCAGAACCCATCATGACGACACGTGAAGTCGCACGATCCATTACAACACCAATATAATATTCTTTTTTAATGTCGCAGCCTTCTTCGATAAGAAGTCGTTTTACCTCTTTACCTTCTGGGCCAGTTTGGTGAGTAACTAAAGTTTTTCCTAAGATGTCTTCAGCATGTTGTCGAACTTCGTCTAAGTTTTTAGCGATTTTAACACCGCCTGCTTTACCACGCCCACCTGCATGGATTTGTGCTTTTACAACTGTTACATTAGAACCTAATTCTTTAGCAGCTTCTACAGCTTCTTCAACAGAGAAAGCTACTTTACTGTTAGGAACAGCAACGTTGTACTTGCGGAAAATCTCTTTCGCTTGGTACTCATGAATGTTCATGTTACATCCTCCCATCAATCTGTTACTGCATAATTTTTTATAATTTCTATATGAAAAAATCACACTGTTCTTATTATACATAAAAATTGTCATATTCAAAAGGAACTACTCGATATATCAGAAAATTATTCTATCCTTTGGTCGACTCGATAAATGAAGGCAAAAACTTCTGCAACGGCCGAGTATAAATCTTCGGGTATTTTATCATTTACATTTAGCTCATCTAATAAAGTTATGAGAGATGGATCCTCATAGACTGGTACCTCATGTGTTTCAGCAAGTTGCAAGATTTGTTCTGCAATTAATCCTTTACCTTTTGCAATGATTTCTGGTGAAACATGTTTTTGTTCATCATAACGTAGAGCAATTGCTTCTTTACGTTGGTAAGTTGATTTTTTCATACTTTGTAATCAATCCCCTCTGAATAGTTTAAAGAATACGGGGTCTTTAGATTATTATGATTTCCCACTTTAGTTTCTCTATAAGGTAATACTTGAAAATGAGTTAAAAGATATTGCTTTTGTAATAATTCGTTTTCTAGTTGCTGTAGTAATGGTTTGATTGATTCTTTTACTTGGTGTTCTTTATGGTTATATATAGTTAAAAGAACATTTCGATTTTGGACTTGCATATCAATCACGGTTTCATCAAGATTTGGTAAATGTAAGTAAAATAATACACGACAATGTGCAGCGTCGATTTTACCATCTTTTTCTCTTTTACCCTCAAAATCCATCCATAAATCTTCTTTTAATCCAAGTAGTTCTTTAGGAAAATGCGTCGTGAACTGAAGCCAATCACGTTCCCCCTCATTAAATGATAAGTGAATAGCTTGGAAAATTTGCTGTAGCTTCTGTATGTGATCGCCCAACTGTTGATTCGATGCTTGCCCTTTAACGGCTTGAAGTAACGTTTGTATCGATGGGTAATCTAAATTATTGCTTTGTAATCCTTCACTTTGAGAGAGCTGAAGAAACATTTTTAATTGTTGAGAGATTAATGTAGACCTTCGATTATCGAATCCGCTTAACACCATACTTTTCCAAAATGTTAATGCACGTTCATGAATAGTTGCCACTTGTTTAGTCATCATTGAGTTCAATTTTTCTAATAATTGTTGTCCAGGAGCTGAACCTATTAATAAGCTAATTTGGTTTATATCCCCCCGTTCTAAAGCAGCAACTAAATGGTTAACAAAAGATGAATGCTCAGTCATTTGAATTAATAACGGCTTTAATATTGATAAATGAGGCCTAATTTTATCAGCTAATACACTCATTTGTTTATCATCGCTATTAAATAAATTGACTAAAGATCTTAGTACGTTTATTTCTGCTTTCGGTAATTGATTATTTGAAAGCTCATTAATGGAGCTAATAAGCATACTAGTTGTTATTTGAAATGGAAGTTTTTCATTCGATTTCAATTGAAAAATAGGCTCTTGATTAGATTGAGCCCAAGTTCTCCATTGCTTTGACCAATCATGATAGGTTGTCTGCTCCTGGACAATACCTGCTTGCTTGAATAATTGAAAGGTCGTTTCTGAACCTTTTCCTACCTCTTCTAAAATTTGAAAAATCAGTGACTGGAATAATTGATCATTCGTCACTTGTTTACCTGAAAACAAATTTAAATATTGATGTAATTTAATTTTTTCATTTGTATTTAACTCCATCATTAATTGGTTTTGCACTTGTTCTATCGTTTGTGAAAAAGAAAGTGTTTGATTCAGCCTTTGTTCTACCGTTTTATAAACAGTTTGTGTAAGGGGTAGTTGCCTTATAATCAACTCTTTCAAAACATTATATTGCCCGCCATGATTATTTTTAATAAGGTTGATCAATGACTCAACCATATTTGTTTTAACTGGCAGTTCGTTTTTAAATATTTGTGATAACATTGCATGGACTTGTCTAGAGTTCTTAATATTAAATTGTCGCATGATTATGTTTGCCGCTTCTTCACTATTTTGAATCGCATCATTCCGTACAACTTGTAATACGATAGATGGTTTTGTGTTTTTCACTTGAAGTAAATAATTTTGATTTGCGACTAACGGGGTATCGACTTCCGCAACGATTTGATGATTTGATATTTGGATAAGTGCTTTATTACCTTGGAAAAATTTAATCATCTTTCCCGTAACTAATTGACCATCATGTAATTTTAATACAGATGGTGCTTTTCTATTTAATCGAACTGTTTGAAACATATGACTAATATGAGGTTGCTGCATCAATATCACACCTCTTTATGTAACATAATTTTGAACTGGCTGAAAAGATTTCCGGTGGTAAGGAGAAGGACCATATTTCTCTAAAGCATCTAAATGCTCTTTTGTCCCATAGCCCATATTTGATTGAAAATGATACATCGGATATTGTTCATGTAACTGTTTCATCCAGCGATCACGTGTCACTTTAGCAACGATACTCGCAGAAGCAATAGAAATAGATTTTGCATCACCTTTAATAATGGATTGTTGCTCAATTGGAACAGCTGATAACTTCATTGCATCTATAAGTAAATAGTCTGGCACTTGATTTAAATCCATAACTGCCCGCTTCATCGCAAGCTTTGTAGCTTCGTAAATATTAATCGAATCTATCTCATCATGATCACTAACACCGATTCCAATTGCAATGGATTCTTGTTTGATATATTCATAAAACTCATCCCTCTTCTTCTCCGATAATTGCTTAGAATCATTTAATCCTATAAGAGTAAAATTAGCTGGTAAAATAACAGCTGCCGCAACAACAGGGCCTGCGAGTGGGCCTCTTCCAACTTCATCTATACCTGCTATGAATTGATATTGTTTTGTTCTTAATTCATTTTCAATTTCACACATTTTATTAAATTGTAGTTGTAACATAGCTAAATGTTGTTTGTTTTTTTCATATTGGGCTAAAAGTTTTTTAACACTTACACGTTCATCTTGTTGTAATTGTTTCAACCATACGTCTGTAAACTGTTCAGTTTGTAATTTTGTTTTTATTTGCGCGACCGTTTCTTTTTGTTTCAAATTGCTCCCCCATTCAATAACTATATCGTCTTTAAAAATGATTTAATTAGGAATTTGATCAAGTGTTATTTGTCCAAGTTTTCCTGATCTTAAATCGCGGATAATGACTTCGGCTGTTTTATCATAATCAATGACTCCACCCGAAGCTAGGCAGCCTCGTTTTTTACCAATGATATCAAACCACACGACGATGTCCTCTTCAGTTAAATCGAGTTCATATCGCTTTTCAAGTATAGTTGGGTAAAAATCTTTCATATACTTTAAAACGAATACAGCAATATCATCTAAATGAAGTAATTGGTCTTTAATAGAGCCAATGGCGGCAAGTTTATAACCTACTTCTTGATCTTCAAATTTCGGCCACAATATACCTGGAGTATCTAACAATTCGAATTGTCCTTGAACTTTAATCCATTGCTGTTGTTTTGTAACACCAGGACGGTCACCCGTTTGCGCTCGCTTCTTATTCGCTAGTCGGTTGATTAATGTTGATTTTCCAACATTCGGGATCCCTATTATCATGGCGCGTAGAGGTCTTGGATTAACCCCTTTATTTCTTCTTCTTTCATTTATGTCATCACTAATAATTTTCGCTTTTTTAACTATGTCTTGAACGTCCTGACGTATATTTACATCAACAGATAAAGCATCTACATTGTTTTGCTTATAATATTTAATGAAGTCGTCTGTCATTTTTGCATCAGCCAAATCACGTTTCATTAAGACGACCATCTTCCTCTTATCACCTAATACGTCTTGTAGCATCGGGTTTTCTGAAGAAATAGGCGCTCTCGCATCGACTAGTTCGATGACTAAATCTACAAGTTTTAGCTTTTCTTCTACTTCTCGTTTAGCTTTAGCCATATGTCCTGGAAACCATTGAATTGTCAAATTAATCACCTTTTCATTATTATGCTAATCTTATTGTACTATTTTTTTAGACAAATATAAAAGGAGCTTGACATTAGCCAAGCTCCCAAATAAATATTTTTTATTAACGAATTTCTTTAATTCTTGCAGCTTTACCACGTAGGTTACGTAAGTAGTAAAGTTTCGCACGACGTACTTTACCACGGCGTACAACTTCAATCTTATCAACTCGTGGAGAATGTACAGGGAATGTACGTTCAACACCTACACCGTAAGAGATTTTGCGTACTGTAAAAGATTCATTAATTCCGCCACCACGACGTCTTATGACAACACCTTCGAATACCTGAATACGTTCACGAGTTCCTTCAACAACTTTAACGTGAACTTTTACAGTGTCCCCTGCTTTAAATTCAGGTAAGTCTGTACGTAATTGATCTTGGACGACTGATTCTAAAATCTTTTGCATCTCTTTCACTCCTTCCAACTAATGCTCTTGTAAGACTTCTTACAGCGGAACATCGTTATCAACGCTTAAACATATAAGCACTAAATTAATATATCATAATCAAGAATCTCTTGCAACATCATTTGCTGCTTTAATTTCTTGAAGCATTTCATATTCTTCTTTAGTCAATTGTAATTCATCAATTAAATCGGGTCTTCTATTAAATGTTCGTTTTAATGATTCATATTTCCGCCATTTTTCAATTTTTTTATGGTTACCCGAAGTTAATACCTCTGGCACTTTCATCCCTTTAAAGTCACTTGGTCTTGTATAATGTGGATGCTCTAATAATTGGTTAGTAAAAGAATCGTGAATGGCTGATTCTTCATTCCCTAAAACACCAGGAAGTAGTCTAACAATACTATCAGTCATAACCATAGCCCCAAGTTCTCCACCCGTTAGAACATAGTCCCCAATTGATATTTCATCAGTTACAAGATGTTCTCGAATTCGTTCATCGTAACCTTCATAATGGCCACAAATGAAAATCAGATGGTCTTCCTGAGCTAATTGTTCAGCTTTTTGTTGATTATAACGTTCTCCTTGGGGACAGAGTAAAATAATTCTTGGCTTTTTTTCTTGATTGCTCACTAAATCCTCAACAGCCGAAAAAATAGGTTGTGGAGTTAATACCATACCTGCTCCACCACCGTATGGGTAATCATCCACTTTCCGATGTTTTTTGTCCGTATACTCACGAAAATCAATTAAATGGTATTCAAAAGCTCCGATTTCCTGAGCTTTTTTTAAAATCGATGTTTCGAAAACGCCTGTGAACATTTCAGGGAAAAGAGTTAAAATATCGATTCTCATTAATCTAGCAATCCTTCCATGACGTCAATAACAATCTCTCTCTTTTCAATGTCAATCTGTTTAACAATTGAATCTATATAAGGTATTAAGGCATCTTTTTTTCCATCACGTTGAACAACCCAAACATCATTAGCGCCAGGTGATAATATTTCTTTCACTTTACCAATTGGGTGACCTGTTGATGAAATAACATCACATCCAATAATTTCGTGATAATAAAATTCACCCTCATCTAATTCGTTCAGGTCTGAATGGCTTACCTTTAACTTTCCACCTTTAAATCTCTCAACATCATTAATACTATTAAAGTTTTCGAATGATAATAAATCAAATTGTTTATGTTTTCGATGAGTTTTTACGATAAGCTCTTCTGGTTCACTTTGACCCTCATTAAAAAAGAATAATCGACTGCCTGGATCAAAACGTTCTTCAAAATCCGTTACTGCAATCACCCGAACTTCGCCGTTAATTCCATGTGTATTAACTATTTTTCCGACATTGTAAAACCGTTCGTCCATTTGACCACCCTATTTTATTTCTATCACTTTTCCGTCTTTAATAATTATTGAACGATCACCAGCAATTTTATCCCATTCTGTACCGATTGATACGTCAATAATTTCATCAACTTCTCTTTCCGTTATTTCGCTGCCATTAGGTATTTGTTGTAACTGCTCTAATTGAAATTCATACCATGTGATGTTTTGCTCTCTTTTTTTCTTTTCAATAGCAAAGCGATGATCTATTTTTTCACGATCAAAACGTTTTTGAAAAATCATTTTCTTTTTTTCAAATTGCAGCTGTTCTATTTCTTTTTTTAATTGTTCAATCTTTGTTTGAAAAAAAGAAGCCAATTTCTCTCTACTATGATCTGTGACAATTTGTTTAACTGTCGTTTTACGAATAATTTTCATTTTGGATCTCACCTTATAAGACCTTTTAATCTTCGCTAAATGTTAAAAAAGGGAAAAGGTATCCCTTCTCCCTAATGTCACATAATATCGACGAATATTTTTTTATTCGTATCTGAACTAGCTGCATGAACAACTGTACGAATCGCTTTAGCAATACGTCCATTTTTTCCGATTACTTTACCGACATCTTCTTCATTAACCGTAATGTGATAACGGATTTTAAAATCTGTTTCTTCAACCGTTACGTTCACATCTTCTGGATAATTAACAAGAGGATGTACAATTGTTTCAATTAAGGCTTTCATGATATCACTAACCTTTACTTTTTAGCTTTTGACTCGTGAAATTTCTTCATGATGCCTTCGTTCGAGAATAAGTTACGTACCGTGTCGCTAGGTTTCGCACCTTTAGATAACCAATCTAAAGCTTTATCTTCGTTAATTGAAACTTCAGGAGTTTCAGTTAAAGGATTATAAGTGCCAATTTGTTCGATAATACGTCCATCACGTGGTGAACGAGAATCAGCTACAACTACACGATAAAAAGGGTTTCTTTTAGAGCCCATTCTTTTTAAACGAATTTTAACTGCCATAATTACACCTCCATAAAAAAGCTATTAACAAGATATGATTTTAGCAGACTTTTTTATGTGTGTAAAGTATTTTTACATTACATATTACATAAAGGGAAGATTTAATCCTTTTTTCCGTCCTTTTTTGCCTCCACCCATCATTTGTTTCATCATTTTTTTCATATCATTAAATTGTTTAATTAACCGGTTCACTTGGGAGACAGAAGTTCCTGACCCTTGTGCAATTCTTTTTTTGCGACTTGCATTAATAATATTAGGATCCACTCGTTCTTCTTTCGTCATTGATTGGATAATCGCTTCGACATGGACGATTTGTTTTTCGTCTACTTGTAAGTTTTTCATGCCTTTCATTTTGTTTGCTCCTGGAAGCATACCTAAAAGTTCATCAAGTGGGCCCATGTTTTTCACTTGATCCATTTGCTCGAGGAAGTCTTCAAATGTAAACGACATCTCGCGCATTTTTTGTTCCATTTCTTTAGCTTTCTTCTCATCATATTGAGTTTCAGCTTTTTCAATGAGGCTTAATACATCCCCCATCCCTAATATACGAGAAGCCATACGATCTGGGTGAAATGGTTCTAATTGGTCCAGCTTTTCACCCATACCAGCAAATTTAATAGGTTTTCCAGTAACAGCTTTAATAGATAAGGCTGCTCCACCACGTGTATCACCGTCAAGTTTAGTTAAAATAACCCCACTAATCTCTAACTGTTCATCAAAACTTTGAGCAACATTAACAGCGTCTTGCCCAGTCATGGCATCAACTACGAGAAAGATTTCATCAGGATTAACGTTCTCTTTAATTTGCTTTAATTCATCCATTAAATTTTCATCAACATGCAAGCGTCCTGCGGTATCGATAATCACATAATCATGATGATCTGATTTGGCTTTTTCAATCGCCTGATTTGCGATATCAACTGGGCTTACATCTGTACCTAATGAGAACACTTCCATATCCAATTGTTTGCCTAACGTCTGTAACTGATTAATCGCTGCTGGGCGATAGACGTCGGCTGCAACTAATAATGGATTTCGATTATATTTTTTACGTAAAAGATTAGCCAGTTTACCAGTGGAAGTCGTTTTACCAGCACCTTGTAGACCAACCATCATAATTACAGTTGGTGGTTTATTATTAACCGCTATTTTACTATGTTCGCCACCCATTAACTCGGTTAATTCTTCTTTGACAACTTTAATAACTTGTTGACCAGGTGTTAAGCTCTCTAATACTTCTTGACCGACTGCTCTTTCTTTAATTTTCTTAATTAGATCTTTGACGACTTTAAAGTTTACATCTGCCTCAAGTAGAGCTAGACGTACTTCTCTCGTCATTTCTTTAACATCTTGTTCAGTTACTTTACCTTTTCCGGTAATTTTTTTTATAGTGTTTTGCAATCGGTCTGCTAAGCCTTCAAATGCCATGTTGACCGTCCTCCTAATTATCGATGTTTTGCAACTGTTCAATCAATTGTTCGATTCGTTCTAAATCTTGATTTTTTATTGCGTCTTTCATTTCGTTTAATAGACGATTTCGTTCCTCAAAACGTTTATATAAACATAATTTTTCTTCATAGTCTTCTAGCATTGCCTCTGTACGTTTAATATTATCATAAACTGCTTGCCTACTGACATGGTAGTTTTCTGAAATTTCTCCTAACGAATAGTCTTCTAAATAATATAATTCCATATAATTTTTTTGTTTAGGAGTTAATAATTGTTGATAAAAATCAAACAAATAATTGATTCGAGTTGTCTTTTCAAGCAAAAGAAGCACTCCTTATATCTTTATTCTCCGTCTTCATTAATGAGTTCGCCAAATAAGCCGTACACAAATTGGTGGGCATCGAACGGTTGTAAATCGGACATTTGTTCACCTAGACCAACATATTTAACTGGTATGTTGAGCTCATTTCTTATAGCAAGTACGATACCACCCCGAGCGGTTCCGTCTAATTTCGTCAAGACGATGCCAGATACATCTGTCGCTTCTTTAAACGTCTTTGCTTGGCTTAATGCGTTTTGGCCAGTGGTCGCATCAAGTACGAGTAACGTTTCATGTGGTGCGCCATCTATTTCTCGAGAGATTACTTTTTTTACTTTAGATAATTCATTCATTAAATTCACTTTATTTTGAAGTCGTCCTGCTGTATCACATAATAGGACATCTACTCCACGAGATTTTGCCGCTTGAATACCGTCAAAAATAACAGCAGCTGGGTCGCTTCCTTCGCTATGTTTAATAACATCTACTCCTGCACGTTCTCCCCATACTTCTAGTTGATCAATCGCTCCAGCTCGGAAAGTATCACCTGCAGCGAGCATGACTGATTTTCCTTCTTCCTTAAGACGGTGGGCAAGCTTACCAATCGTAGTTGTTTTCCCAACACCGTTAACTCCGACAATTAATACAATAGATAATCCATTTTCATTAAGGTTTAAGTGTTCAATAGATTCATCTTCACCATCATAATAAATCTCTACTAATTTTTCCGAAATGACTTCTTTTACCTTTTCAGGATCTTGGATGTTTTGACGTTTAACTTCCAATTCTAATTCCTCTATTAACGTCATGACGGTCTCAACACCGACATCTGCTGAAATTAATATTTCTTCAAGTTCCTCAAAAAATTCTTCATCTACTTTTCTATATCTCGCAACTAAGTCATTTACTTTAGATGTAAAAGACTCACGTGTTTTTGTCATTCCATCTTTAAATTTTTCAGTTACTTGTTCCGTTTGAGAACTAATTTTTTCTTTTAATTTCTGAAAAAATCCCATACCACTCGACTTCCTTTCTATGACAAAATCATTTCTTCCGTTTCTTCGAGTTTGACAGAGACTAATTTGGAGACACCTGACTCTTGCATTGTGACTCCATAAAGTACATCGGCGAACTCCATCGTTCCTTTACGGTGTGTGATAACGATAAATTGAGTATGGTGTGAGAACTGTTTTAAATATTGCCCATAACGAACAACATTAGCTTCATCTAAGGCCGCTTCTACCTCATCTAGTACACAAAACGGAACAGGTCGGACACGTAAAATCGCAAATAAAAGGGCAATGGCTGTTAATGCACGTTCTCCACCAGATAACAAACTTAAGTGTTGTAATTTTTTACCTGGTGGTTGGGCTATGATGTCAACTCCTGTTTCGAGTAAATCATCCGGATTTGATAACTTTAGCTCTGCACTACCTCCACCGAATAGCTCTTTAAAAACAATTGCAAATTGTTCTTGGATTTGCTCGAACGTTTCACTGAATTTACGAATCATTTCTTCATCCATTTCTTCAATAATCGATAACAACGTTTCTTTTGCTTCTATGAGATCATTTTGCTGTTCAGTTAAAAATGTATAGCGCTCTTGAACTCGTTCATATTCCTCAATGGATCCAAGATTGACTGTACCTAATTCATCAATTTCCTTTTTAATAAATTTTACTTTTAGACGTGTTTCTTCTAACTCATCAGTCAAACCGTAATCTGCTTTTGCCTTTTCAAAAGTCATCATATATTCTTCTCTTAAATGATTTAATCGATTTTCTAAATCTACATCTAAACGGTTTGCTTTGACTTCCAATTGTTGTAATTGGCTGTTCTCGTAATCGTATTTCTTTTTTAACTCTTTTACTTCTCGTTCTAAATCATTACGTTTTTTAATAAGTATATACCTAGACTCACGTGTTTCTTCAAGAGAGTCATCAATTGAAATGAGCTTCGTTCTAGACTCTTTTACTTGATTTGTTAATTGTTCGACTGTATTTGTATTTCGGTAAGACTCTTCTAAACGTTCTAGTTCAATTTTCAGTTCATTTTGCTCACGCTTCTCTTGCTCAAAATTTGTATTAATTTGATCAAGACGTTCTTGCTGATTTCGAACATCACTCTCTTGTTCTGCTAATTTTATTTGCAAGTAATTTAATTGCTCTTTTAACTGTTCAACTTGTTCCTTGTATGATGATTGATTTTTCGTTAAATCATCAATTTCTAATCTTAGCTTTATTTCTTGTTCATGATCTGACTCTAATCTTTGGTCAAGCTTACGAACTTTTTCATTCATTTCATCAATTTCAGCTTTGTATTGTTTTGTTTCTTGATCATATACATGTAATTGATCATTGAAGGAGGATAATTGAATTTGTAATGAGCGAAAAGATTGTATTAGTTCTTGTTGTTCTTGACTTAAGTTCTCTCTTTCTTTTGCAATTAAGTTTAGTTTTTCTTCCGCTTTATTTAGAGTTTGTTTTTTAATCTGTAATTTTTCTTGGAAATCAGAGCTTTTCTTTTCAAATGAAACAAGTTTGTCTTTTATTTCTTCTAATTCTTTTTCTCGGGTAAAGAGTGAAGCTTGATTCGATTTATTTTTAGCTCCCCCACTCATTGAACCACCAGGATTAACAACATCACCATCTAAAGTAACGATTCGAAATCGTTGGTTTGTTGATTTAGCAATCACATTCGCATCTTTTAATTGTTTAGCAATAATCACTGAACCTAATAAGTATTGAACAATTGCGTGATATAGCTTGTCAAATTGTACAAGGTCTGCAGCAACCCCAACAAATCCTTCCATATGCTTGATTGTATTCAATGTTTGTTGATCAATGTAGCGTGGTTTAATCGTTGTGATTGGTAAAAATGTTGCTCTACCACTATTCGCTTTCTTCAGATAATATATCGCATTTCTCGCATCTTGTTCATTGCTAACAACGATATGCTGTGCTTGTCCACCTAATGCTGTCTCTATAGCTGTTACATTTTCATCGGATATATTAATTAATTGTGCTACTGCTCCATGTATTCCCTTTAACTCATGTTTTTCTTTTGCTTGAAGGATAGATTTAACACCATAGTAATAACCACTGTAAGATTCTTTCATTTCTTCAAGCATTTCTTTTTTCGAGCGTAGTTGATCAATAATTCTAAAGCCTTGCTGAAGTTTTTCTTCATCAGAGTGAATATCTGCTTGTAAGTCTTCAGTCTGCGCTTTTAGTCTTTCAATTTCTTGTTCTTTAATATGAATTTTTTCAGTAAGTTCTTTTTTATCATTTTCTTGTTTTTCATGCTCTAACTCGACGTTCTTTCTTTCTTCCAACATTTGTTTGAATCGCTCATCAAGCTTTTCTTGACGTAGCTTCGTCTGTTCGATTTGTCTTTCCAGTGAAGCCTTTTCATTCCGGTTAACTGCTTGCTCATTCATAAGGTCAATATATTCAGCCTTAAGTGATTCTAATTTTGCTTCTACATCTAATGTTGAATCTGAAAGTTGATGCTTAATTTTTTCGATTTCTTGCTTCGTATGGTTACGTTCTTCTTCAATCATTTTTAAACGTGATGACTGATCTTCTAAGTCTAATGTGTACTGATCAATATAATCTTGTTTAGCCTCGATATCTTTAAGTAGTTTATCTTTATTTTCTCCATAATGCTTTAATCGCTCAACGAGAACGTTTTTCTGACCATCTAATTGTTCTATTAATTGAGTTAAAGTTAATTTTTCTTCTTGTAGTTCTTCAATTTTTTGATCAAACTTTTGAATGTCAAAGGCGTACTGTTCAATCTGCGCTTCATCTTTTTGAATGACAGTTTGTTGTTCAACGAGTTTATTTTTATAGTCATCTATACTAATTAATAGTTGTTCCCATTCTTTATGAATTTGTTCAATCTCTGTAACAATTAAAGATACTTCATGTTTTTCGAGCTCATCTTTTTTCTCTAAATAGTCTTTGGCGATAGCTGCTTGTTCTTTCAACGGTTCTAATTGACTCTCAATTTCATGAATAATATCTTCAACACGACTTAAGTTGTCGTCCGTTTCTACTAATTTTTTAACAGCTTTCATTTTTCTTTGTTTATATTTTAAAACACCAGCTGCCTCTTCAAAAATCGTACGACGGTCTTCAGATTTTGAGCTTAATATCTCTTCTACTTTACCTTGGCTAATAATAGAGAAGGCTTCTTTTCCTAACCCTGAATCCATAAATAAATCGACGATATCTTTAAGACGACATGATTGATTATTAATTAAATATTCACTGTCACCAGAACGATATACTCTTCTAGTCACAGCCACTTCATCATAATCAATAGGCAATCTTTGGTCCTCGTTGTCTAATATTAACGTTACTTCAGCAACATTTAACGGTTTTCTAGAATCACTTCCAGCAAATATTATATCTTCCATTCGCGAACCTCGAAGGGATTTTGCCGATTGTTCACCGAGAACCCAACGAATTGCATCAGTGATATTTGACTTACCACTTCCATTAGGACCGACAACTGCGGTTACTCCCGGAACAAAATCAACTGATATACGTTCAGCGAAAGATTTAAAACCGACAGTCTCTAATTTTTTTAATCGCATATGTATACACCTACTCCGATTTCCCTTAACATTTAAGCCATTTTATTTTATCATAAAAACAGTAACATAAGAAGTTAGCGAAAAATAGCCATAGGAGTGAAAAGATGAATTTAAATGAGGCAACACAAGAAAACTTAAAATATATCATTGACGACTTAACAAAAAGCTTACAAGTTCTCAATCCATCTGTTATGAATGCTGAGCATTATGATTTAGCTAATTATGATGATATTAAAGATCTTTATGAAATGGTTAAAAATAAAGGGAATATTAGTGTTCCTGAAATTCATGCTATCATTGATGAACTTAAAAAGCTTAGAAAAAAATAAGTTGGACCCCCCCTCATACAATAAACGACGAGGGGGTTAATATATTTCAGTATAATACTAATCACAAAGACAGACTTTAATATATAAATGAATGTTTTAGTCTATCTACAAAAATATGTCTTCTATCAACACACTTAAACGTTCTATCTACATCATGAGCCAGGCTATCTACATCATTATTTGTTCTATCTACATCAACAGCCTCTTTATCTACATCTTATAACCTTCTATCGACACATAAATGAATGATTAATGAATATGATCACATATAAAGGGTAGAATCCCTACTTTTTTTAGTAATATTTACTTAACGCTTCTTTAGCTGCTTCTTGTTCAGCGTCTTTTTTAGAACGACCCTCACCTTGCCCAACTCTTTGATCGTCAACGTACGCATTTGCAACAAACCGCCGATTATGAGCAGGACCAATCTCATCTACAATACGGTAATGAATAGATTTCCCTAGTTGTTGAACTTTCTCTTGTAATACGGTCTTATAATCCATCGCATGTGAAAAAGCACCGGGTTCTATATCTGGAAAAATGACTTTCTCTAGTAAATTCAAAGCTTGTTCAAAACCTTGATCTAAATAAATAGCTCCTATTAACGCTTCAAAAGTGTCTGCTAAAATGGAAGGTCTAGTTCTTCCTCCCGTATTTTCTTCACCTTTTCCAAGATATAAAAATTCACTTAAATTGATCTTATTAGCGAACTTTTCTAAAGAAGGTTCACAAACGATATTTGCTCGAAGCCTTGTTAATTCACCTTCTGACATATTCGGATACTTTCTGAATAAAAATTGAGAAACAGCTAGTTCCAAAACCGCATCACCCAAAAATTCTAGCCGTTCATTGTCTTCTAAATGTTCATGACGATGCTCATTCACATAGGATGTATGCATTAACGCTTGTTTTAATAAGTTTTCATTGTTAAAAGTTACATTGATGTTTTGTTGAAATTGTTTTAGATTCATTGTTTTCACCTTTTCGAATCAGTCTTGATATGAAGATGAGGATGGCTATTTATGATAATGCCATCCTCTAGTCTTTAGTATCCATTATTGGTTGCTGTTTATGTAATCAACAGCATCCCCTACTGTTACAATTTTCTCAGCATCCTCATCTGAAATTTCTAAATCAAACTCATCTTCTAATTCCATCACTAGTTCTACAACGTCTAAAGAATCCGCTTCTAAGTCATCTTTAAAAGAAGCCTCTCTAGTCACCTTTGCTTCATCAACCTCTAAACGATCAACAATAATTTCCTTTACTTTATCAAAAATTTCGTCTGCCATAATATTCACCTCCCTTCAAAAAGCTTGTCCAAAATATTATATCACCATTCCACCATCGACATGAATTGTTTGTCCGGTAATATAATCCGAATCACTAGACGCGAGAAAACGTACAACTTTTGCCACGTCTTCAGGCTCACCTAGTCGATTGATTGGAATGAGATCAAGCATTTGTTTTTTTGCTTCTTCAGGTAGGGCATCAGTCATATCAGTTGTAATGAAACCTGGAGCTACAGCATTTACATGAATATTTCTTGTCGCAAGTTCTTTGGCGACTGTTTTTGTTATTCCAATCACTCCTGCTTTAGCTGCAACATAATTAACTTGACCAGGGTTGCCAGACACAGCAACAACTGATGCTAGATTAATTATTTTCCCTGCTCTTTGTTTCATCATCGGCCGTGTGACAGCTTGAATACAATTAAAAACACCTTTTAGATTCGTATTAATAACATCATCGAATTCTTCCTCTTTCATGCGCATCAGTAAATTATCTCGGGTAATTCCGGCATTGTTTACTAAAATGTCTATGGAACCGAACTCTTCAATAGTGGATTTAACGAGTGTTTTTACCGATTTTGCATCAGCAACATTCGCTTGAATCGCAACTGCATTATGACCGAGCAGTTTAATTTCATTGACGACTTCCTCTGCTTTATCTTTACTTCCAGCATAGTTAACAACGACATTTGCTCCATTTTTGGCAAGTTCCAGTGCAATTGCTTTTCCTATTCCCCGTGATGCACCAGTAACTAAAGCTGTTTTGCCATTTAACATATCTATTCCTCCTTTATCCAATCTATTAAATTTTGCATCGAATTTATGTCATTGATTGCAAAAACTGTTGCTCTTCGATGTACTTTTTTCACGAGCCCTGATAATACCTTTCCATTTCCAACTTCAACAAAGGCGTCAATATCTTCCTTCAACATGTTTTCAATAGTTTGTGTGAATTGAACGGGTGAGTACAATTGTTTAACTAATAATTGACGAATATCATCTTCATCTACAACAGGTTGAGCTGTTACATTAGCATATACAGGGATTTCTGCTCGATTAATATTTGATTTATCTAATTCCTGTTCAAACTGAGAACTTGCAGGTTTCATTAAATCTGAGTGGAAAGGACCACTTACGTTAAGTGGAATGACTCGTTTAGCCCCTTTTTCTTTTAGCTGCTCTGAAGCTAATTCCACCCCTTTTACAGTGCCAGAAATAACAATTTGTCCTGGACAATTATAGTTAGCGACATTGACAACATGACCACTATTAGTTACTTCTTTTGTGACTTCATCAATGGTTGTTGATTCAACTCCTAAAACAGCCGCCATCGTCCCTTGCCCTGTAGGCACAGCTTCTTCCATGAGTTGCCCTCGTTTATGTACAAGAGAAATAGCATCTTCAAAAGAGAGCGAACCAGCTGCGTATAAAGCACTATACTCGCCTAAACTATGACCAGCCACCATTGAAGGTTTAATTCCTTCCTTTTCAAGTATATTAAAAATCATTGCACTTATTAGCAATAAGGCTGGTTGTGCATTCTCTGTTCTTGTAAGAGTTTCATCTGGTCCATTTAATATTAATTCGCTTAATTTGAATCCTAAAATATGGTCTGCTTGGTCAAATAGCTCACGTACAGATTCATATTCATCATAAAAGTCTTTCCCCATACCAACGCTTTGAGAGCCTTGTCCCGGAAATAAAAACGCCAACTTTTTCATTAATTTTCCTCCTCGTTTCTCATCGCCTCTACTTCATCCTTAATAAGTCGAACGACTTCTTTATTAACAAGGTCATACGTCTGTTTGATTGCACTGAAAATTGCTCTTTCGTTTGAAGAACCGTGGGCTTTAATGACAGGTGCTGCAAGACCGAATAAACCCGCACCACCGTATTCAGAATAATCGAGCTTATTTTTTAGTCCTTTTAACTCTTTCTTCATAGCTAAAGCAGCAAGTTTTGTTTTCGTATTTTTCATAAAAGCTTCTTTTAACATCGAAAACATTGCAAGTGCTGTACCTTCCACTGTTTTAAGTGCAATGTTTCCGGAAAAACCATCTGTCACGACAACATCGGCAACACCGTCAAGCAAATCTCTTGCTTCTACATTACCAATAAAGTTAATCGGTGCTGCTTTTAAGAGATTAAAAGCTTCTTTTACTAATTCGGAGCCTTTTTGATCTTCAGTCCCAACATTTAATAGACCAACACGAGGATTTTTAATTTGTCGCACGTGCTCAACATAAATCGATCCCATTAACCCATATTGTAAAAGATGATTAGGCTTTGCTTCGACGTTAGCACCAACATCTAAAAGTAAAAATCCTTTACCATCTAACGTAGGTAACGTTGGGCTTAGTGCCGGACGATCAATTCCTTTAATCCGCCCAACTTTTAGTAAACCAGCTGTCATTAAGGCCCCAGTATTACCTGCAGATATACACGCGTCAGCTTGTCCATCTTTCACTGCCTCTGCCATTAAAACCATTGAAGCCTCTTTCTTTCTTCTCACTGCTCGAGTCGGTTCATCCGTACTTTCAATTTTTTCTGACGTATGTCGAAGGTGAATACGTTCATGTTTTTCTAAAAATTTCGCAATTTGTTCTTCATCGCCGTACAGCGTAATTTCTAAATCTTGATAATGATCAACAGCTAATCGTGCCCCTTTAACGATTGCTTCAGGCGCATGATCGCCACCCATTGCGTCAATTGCTATTTTCATATTTCACATACCCCTTTTTTATTGATCAGTTGTCCGATACATATGGAAATGCCCTTCAAATACTAGTTCATTATTAACATAGCTTTTCACTTCAACAATTGTCTTTCCTCGCTCATCTTCACCTGTGACGGAGGCTTTGGCAACAACACGTTCACCTACTTTAACTGGTCGGTTAAAGGATATTTTTGCACTTGCTGTTAATGCTAACTCATCATTAATAACAGCGACAGCTAATGAGTTTGCTTGTGCAAATAAATGGTGCCCTCGCGCAATATTGTTTCGTGAAAAAACGTGTTCCTTCCCAATGTCTAAAATTGAAATGGCGACGTTATCTAATTCTAAATCAATCACTTCACCAATGACTTCATCAATTGGTAATGCTTTAACAGTTTCATTCCAATTTTGTTTTGCGACATCTTTAATACGTTCCCTTAACTCTGGGATAGATAGTTCTAAACGATCAAGGCGAATCGTTTGAATACTAACGCCAAACTTCTTCGCTAAATCTTCATCAGTTATAAAAGGTGTTTCATCTATTATTTTTTTTAATGTTTCTTGTCTTTCTTTTTTTCTTAATCTCATTCATTTCCACCGTCCGATATTATGACTAGGTACTAATAGTAATATATAATATGATTTACCGACTTGCAATGATTAATCAAAAATACGTTCTTGAATGATTGGGTCATTTTCTATCAGTTGTTTAAGATTATAATATGCTGGATCTTTATTTAATAAATCATTTTTTATGACGTTGACGGCATCTTTTCTCGCCACCTCTAATGCTCGATAATCATCCACAATACTAGCAACTTTGAATTCTGGTAATCCACTTTGTTTTTTACCAAAAAAATCACCTGGACCTCGTAACTGTAAATCTTGTTCAGACAAGGTGAACCCATCGTTTGTCTCTGTCATAATTCTCATTCGTTCCTTACCTGTTTCTCCTTTAGGTTCTGCCACTAAAATACAATAGCTTTGCTGAGAACCTCTTCCAACTCTTCCGCGTAACTGATGGAGCTGTGATAACCCAAATCGGTCAGCATCATAAATAACCATTAACGTTGCATTCGGTACGTTCACACCAACTTCAACGACTGTTGTTGAAACGAGCACTTGAATGTTATTGTTTGTAAATTGGCGCATAACATCATCTTTTTCTTGTGATGTTAAACGGCCATGCATTAATCCAACTTGAATAGAATCTGCAAGTTGTTCATTTAACTCATTAAAAACATCAACAGCATTTTGAATATCTAACTTGTCCGATTCTTCTATTAACGGACAAATGATATAAGCTTGATGCCCATTAGCCACTTCTTTTTCAATAAAATGATAGACACGTTCTAGCATGTTTTCTTTAACCCAATATGTTTTTACCGGCAATCTTCCTTTAGGCATTTCGTCAATTGTAGAAACATCCATATCACCTAACATTGTAATTGACAAAGTTCTCGGAATTGGTGTTGCTGTCATAAATAATACATCTGGATTTAACCCTTTATCGCGTAATGTTTTTCGTTGTTCCACACCGAAACGATGTTGTTCATCCACAATGACTAATCCTAAATCTTTGAAAATCGTATCTTTTTGAATTAAAGCATGTGTACCTATAACGATATCAATTACACCAGTTTTTAATTCTTCTAATAATTGCTCTCGTTTTTTACCTTTTATTGAACTCGTAAGCAACCTTACTGTTAAACGACCCTGGAATAATTCATTTAATGATTGCTCATGTTGTTCGGCTAATATTTCAGTTGGAACCATCAACGCCCCTTGATGCTTAGATAACGCATTAGCATATAAAGCAATAGCGGCTACAATGGTCTTACCAGAGCCAACATCCCCCTGCAATAGACGGTTCATCCGTGTTGGACTCTTTAAGTCATTAAGTATGTCTTCTAATACTTGTTTTTGACTCGTTGTTAAATTAAATGAAAGTTGAGATATAAATTCTTTAATCAGCTGATCATCAAATATTTTCGCCAATCCGGGATGATGATTTTTATTTTTATGTCGAATCCATTGCATTTTTAGTTGAAAAATGAACAATTCCTCATAAATAAACCTTCTTCGGGCGTGTTTTAATGCTTGTTTTGATGAAGGTTGATGCATTTCTTTTATGGCCAATTTTCGATTAGGCAACTTGTAGTTATGTAAAAAATGTTCTGGGAGCATCTCCTCTATTTCATCCAATGTAGATTTAATAGCATATGAGACAAGTTTTTTTATAGTTGAACTCGTTAAATTTCCTTTAGTATGATAGACTGGCTGAATTTGTTGTTGATCATCCATTTGACGAGTATGAAATTGGTGGACTGTGAGTTGTAATCGATGCACGTCCCACTTTCCTGTTAAAATAACTGTGTCTCCACGATTTATTTTATCTTTTAAAAATGCTTGATTAAAAAACACAGCTTTTACAGCAATTACCCCTACTTGAATCGTACAAGTAAGTCTGGATTTCTTTTTACCGTAATATTGAATAGATGGCTGTGAAACGACGTCACCTTCAATGGTGGCAATCTCATCATGTGCAATCTCGCTTAATGGTTTAATTTCAAAAAAGTCATAACGAAAAGGAAAGTGGAAGAGTAAATCCCCCACTTTCGTTATATTTAACATGTGTAATTGTTCAGCTGTTTTGTCTCCAACGCTTGGAATGACTGTTACTGATTCATTTAACACGATTCAATCACTCTTTCCAGCGGCACTTCCAAATATTTTAGCTGCTAATGCTCTACCAGTAGGTGTTGCAGCTAACCCACCTTCAGCCGTTTCCTTTAACGCTGTCGGCATCGTACGACCAATTCGATACATTGCACCGATGACCTCATCACAAGGTATTCGACTTGTAACTCCTGCTAAAGCTAAGTCAGCAGAAACAATGGCTTGCGAAGACCCCATTGCATTCCTTTTAACACATGGCACCTCTACTAAACCAGCTACTGGATCACAAACAAGACCCAACATATTTTTAAGTGTTATGGCCATTGCCTCTGCGCACTGTTGCGGTGTACCACCAGCCATTTCCACAGCAGCAGCACTTGCCATTCCAGCAGCGGAACCTACTTCTGCTTGACAACCTCCAGCTGCACCGGAAATAAATGCGTTGTTGGCAACCACTTGTCCGAAAGCACCTGCAGTAAACAAAAATCTTACCATTTGCTCTCGAGTAGGATTCAAACGTTCCTTAAGTCCGAAAAGTACGCCAGGTACACATCCGGCACTACCTGCTGTTGGTGTTGCACAAATCGTTCCCATCGCCGCATTAACTTCATTCGTTGCAACTGCTTTACTAACAACATCTAGTAACAAATCACCTGAAAGCGTTTTCTTTTCTTTCATATAGTTTTGGATTAATACAGCATCTCCACCCGTTAAACCTGAGTGGGATTTAACACCTTTTAGTCCATCTTCTACTGCTTTCTCCATCACATCTAGACTACGTTCCATTTGTTCAATGATTTCTTCACGTGTTTTTCCGCTTTCTTCAATCTCTTGTAAAATCATCACTTCTGAAATCGGGATATTTTGTTTATCAGCTAATTCTATTAATTCACTAACATTACGAAACATTCATGCTCCCCCTTTCTTAACCAGCAATTGTTACGACTTGTAAAATGTGGTCACATGTATTTAATTCATCCATTACTTCTTGAGGTATTCGTTCATCTGTTTCTATGACCATCATCGCTTCTTTACCGACATCTTTACGTACTACCTCCATATGACCAATATTAATAGCGTGACTTGCCAATACTTTAGTAACCGATGCAATCGCCCCAAATCGGTCATTATGCATCACTAAAATTGCTGGTGAAGTTCCAGATAATCTTAATTCAAAACCATTTATTTCAGTTAGCTCTGCTTTACCACCACCAATTGAAATGCCTACTAATTCAAATTCATCTTCACCATCACCTAGAATAATTCTAGCTGTATTGGGATGTTCTGCAGAACCTTCTTCTTCAATAAATTCTACATCTAAATTAGCTTCCTCAGCATATTTAAATGCTTCTTTAATTCTTTCATCAAATGTATCATAATCTAACAACCCACCAACTATAGCTACATCAGTTCCATGGCCTTTATAAGTCTTTGCAAAAGACCCGTATAAATGAACCTTCGCCCATGTAGGCTGTTTACCAAATAATTGGCGTGCCATTCTACCAATTCTCGCAGCTCCAGCTGTGTGAGAACTTGATGGTCCAATCATAACCGGTCCAATAATATCAAAAACCGATCGAAATTTCATAAAGACACCACCTCTACATTTATAATTCTATTGTAAATGGTATGAACAAAAATTCCAACTAGGAATATTAGAATAACCATTTGCTTTCAAGGGAACGTTAGATTTATAATATGCCTTGAGTTTTAAAAAAGACTCGGGTGGGCGAGGGATATTTAATATTAAAGGAGTAAGAATGCCACACTTGAAAAACAATTCGTGGACAAGAGAAATTATTGCTGGTGTGATTGGGTATTTAACGACGGTTTATATCATCGCAGTAAATAGTGCAATATTAACTGAAGCAGGGATTGACAAGGAACAAGCAATGATTGCTACGATTATGGCTAGTTTCATTGGCTCAGTCATCGTCGGACTTTGGGCAAAAGTTCCTATAATTATAATTCCCGGAATGGGAATCAATGTTCTATTTACTTTTTCAATTGTTCAACAATACGATTTTACTTATAGGGAAGGTTTAGGTGTTGTAGTTATTTCTAGCTTGATCTTTCTAATAACTGCTATAACACCGCTTGGAGAGATTTTTAAGAAAGCCGTACCCGATTCTTTGAAACACGGAATAACCATTGGCTTAGGGTTATTTTTAGTTCTCATTGGTTTAGAGAATGCTGGTATCATTGTTACCGGTGATTATTCAATCATAACATTAGGTGATTTCTCATCACCTATTGTCATCGTTAGCCTTTTAACTTTATTAATCGGCATCGTTTTATTTGTTAAAAACGTCCCTGCCAACTTCTTAATTACGATGTTAATTGGAACGTGGTTATCTTATTTATTTGGGACGTTAAGTAGTGAGAAAGGGGCATTTATCCATATTAACAATATCGCTGACCTATTTGTTTTTCCATCATTTAGTCATATAGGTCAACTAGCTTTTTGGATCGCTGTTTTGCCTTTATCAATTGTACTTATATTCGAAAGTATGGGTTTAATATATGGCCAACTTAATATGCTCGGAAAACCTTACAAGTTTAACAAAGCGAATAAAAGCTCAGCCTTAGCTGCTTTTATAAGCGGATTATTTGGAACTTCTCCGACAGTACCTGCAGCAGAAAGTGCTTCGGTTATTGCATCAAATGCTAAAACAGGTATCACGAGTATAGTGACAGGTATTTTATTTTTGACTACCTTTTTCTTTGTCCCTTATATTTCAATCATACCTACTCATGCAATTAGTCCAATTTTAATAATTGTAGGAGTATTAATGATGCAAAATATAAGACATATTCAAATTGATGATTTGACTGAGGCATTTCCAACATTTTTGATTATGTTTATGATTCCATTCACTTACAGTATCGCTGATGGTATGGCATTTGGATTTATTGCCTATCCAATCATAAAGCTTGTTACAAAACAAACTGAAAACTTATCTCCTATTTTAATCATCATTTCTTCTTTGTTTTTAATCGAATTTATAATCAAAGCATTTTCAGTTGTCTAATAAAAAGAGCTAATTGACATCGTGTCATTAGCTCTCTATTTTTATTTGGAAAGACTATTCAACAGAAAAAATAAATGAGTAAATCGGTTGATTTCCTTGGTGTATTTCTATTTCCATATCTTCATAATTATCTTCTATAAATTTCTGAATAAGTTCAATTTCCTCATCTGTACCTTCTTCACCTTGAAGAATTGTTACAATTTCATCTTCATCATCGTCGATTAATTTCTGTAAAAGCTCCTTAATTGCATCCATTTTATTTGGATTAACAGCTTCAATCTTCCCATCTAAAATACCCATGAAGTTACCTTTTTCAATCGTTTTACCTTCGATTTGAGTATCTCGTACAGCATAAGTCACTTGTCCTGTTTTTACATATTGAATTGACTCGCACATCGCACCGTGAACTTCTTCAAGATCGCCTTCAGGATTATACTGTAGCATTGCTGCCATTCCTTGAGGAACTGTTTTTGTTGGAACAACCTTCACTTCACATTCGACTAAGTCTTCTGCTTGTTCAGCAGCCATAATAATATTTTTATTGTTTGGTAAGACGAGTACCTGGTCAGCATTTGCTCTTTCGATTGCTTCAACGATATCCTGTGTACTTGGATTCATTGTCTGACCGCCTTCTATGACCACACTTGCTCCTAAACTTTCAAACATTTCATTAATTCCATCACCCATAGAAACAGTCACGACAGCTAGCCCGACATGTTTTTTCGGCTGTTCTTCTTTTTTCTTTTGGTCACCGACAATTGCCGTATGCTGTTCTCGCATATTTTCAATTTTAATATTGATTAAGCTTCCAAATTTCTGACCAATTGTCATTACTTCACCAGGGTATTCCGCGTGAATATGTACTTTAACAACATCTTCATCGGAAACCACTAATAGCGAATCACCATGTTTGCTAAGTTCCTGACGATATTCTTCTTCGTCAAATGGATTCTCTCGCAATTTATCATCCTCGAACTTCACCATAAATTCTGTACAATAACCGAATTCTATATCTTCAGTATTCATAAAATCTTGATGCATTTTATGGTGCTCAGCATTGACAAGTTCATCTAGTGACGGCTCAATATCACTTGAAGCTGGAAGGTCTTCTCCTTTTAATGAAGCGATAAATCCTTCGTAAACAGTTACTAGTCCTTGTCCACCACTATCAACAACGCCTACTTCTTTTAAAACAGGGAGTAAATCAGGCGTACGCTGTAACGACTGTTTCGCTTCTTCTAGAACAATTTCAAACCATTCGATGATATTATCTGTTTTGTTAACCGCCTCTTCACCTGCATGTGCTGCATCTTTTGCAACTGTTAGAATAGTTCCTTCTACAGGTTTCATAACGGCTTTATATGCCGTATTAACACCTTCTATTAGAGCATCAGCGAAATCTTTTACCTTTAAAGTTTGTTTATCTTTGACACTTTTAGAAAAGCCTCTGAATAATTGTGATAAAATAACGCCTGAGTTTCCTCTAGCACCCATTAAAAGACCTTTTGCAAAAGCTTGTCCAACATCACCCACGTGATCATTTGACACTTTTTCTACTTCTTTTGCTCCAGAAGTCATCGTTAAATTCATGTTAGTTCCAGTATCCCCATCAGGTACCGGAAAAACGTTTAATGAATCAATCATTTGAGACTGATTTGATAAATGATGGGCGCCTAAACGAATCATTTGTACAAATTGCTCACCATTAATTATATGATTACTCACTTTGATATCCTCCTTCATCCCGGATCGAATTACTATGACGTTACACGAACACCGTGAATAAATATATTTACTGCATCAACTTCAAGTCCAACCATTTTCTTAAGTGCATATTTCACTTGGTTTTGTACATTATGTGCTACTTCAGAAACTTTTGTTCCATACCCCACAATAATATACATATCAATTTCTATATGATTATTTTCATTTCGCACGACAACGCCTCTAGAAAAATTCTCTTTCCCTAGAATTTCTGATATACCATCTTTTATTTGCTTTCTAGATGCCATCCCAACAATTCCGTAACATTCCATTGCCGCTCCACCAGCAATTGTTGAAACGACATCAATCGCAATTTCAATGGTCCCATATTCGTTTTTTAATTCAATTGACATATTCATCCTCCTCGACTCATGACAATGACTACGGTTATTTTACTATAACGCTATAAAAATGAAAAGGCTATCAAGCCATTTCCTCCCTGTCAAGATATTATTCTTGATAAGTTCCACTTCAAACATTGAAAACATTTGGCCGATATGATAAATTAATATAGTAATTAATATTGGATATTTTGTTTACAGGCAGGAGGGAATAATATGGCTCGTAAATGTTATGTGACTGGACGTAAGACCGGTACTGGTAATGCACGCTCACATGCTATGAATGCAAAGAAACGTCAATGGAAAGCAAATGTACAAAAAGTACGTATTTTAGTTGATGGTAAGCCGAAAAGAGTTTACGTATCTGCACGCGCATTAAAGTCCGGTAAAGTCGAACGTGCTTAAAATTTAATCGTCCACACAATTATATTATATGTTCTAAACAAAAAAGCTACCCATATTGGTAGCTTTCTTTTGTTTGGACCTTATTTTTTGAACAGACCAATAAACCCGCGAACAATCCCACTAATAAATCTTGGTAATTTTATTGTATAAAATTTCATAAGTGCCCCTCCTATACAGCTCTTCACGTACTTAGAGAGTAGAATCTCGACTCTTTATAACTAATAATATGCCGCTACTGAAAAAATAAGTACCTTTTTTTTCATTCCATTCGTTAGAAACTGTCAAAGAAGTGCCTAGCTGTATAGTTTGGTCAGACAATTCATAAAGAAATCCTTTAAGATTTAATCCTTTTACCTCTTCCGAAACAGGTAAAAATGAAATATATTTATAACGTTCATCTTTATATAATTGAAATTCTCCTGGCAATTTTAAAGTTATTTCATTTTGATCATCTACAATCCAGGCATCAATATTATTTTCAGCAAATTGTTTTAACAACATAATGTTCATCCACTCATGGTCTAGCCTTCCACCTGTTGCTCTAAAAATAAATACTTTATCTGGTGATAACTCGATTGCTTCTTGTATGGCAAGTTCTAAATCTGTGGCGTCTTTTTCAACAGGAAATTTTTGAACAGATTTAGAATATTGCTGAATACGATGAAATGTTTCTTTATCAACAGAGTCAAAATCACCTATCGCGATATTAGGTATGAGGCCTTTGTCTAATAATGTTACGTTTCCCTCATCAACACCGATCCAATAATTTATTTGGTTGAAATAGGTAAGCGGAGGAACGCCTTTCTTTGGTCCCCCCGCGATAATGCCAATGATTGTCATTCAATCACACCTTATTTTTCTGCAGAAAAGCTGTTTTTTATTAGATCAATCGCTGCTTTACGATCTGAATTATTAAAAATGGCACTACCCGCAACTAAAACATCTGCTCCATTTTCCACACAAATCTTAGCTGTTTCTTGATTAACGCCACCGTCAATTTCAATTTCATATTTGTAGTCATTTTTGTGACGTAAATTATCCAGTTCTTTTATTTTTCCAACTGTTGAATCGATGAATGATTGACCACCAAATCCTGGATTCACTGTCATAACAAGAACTAAATCAACATCGTTAAGGATTGGTTCAACTAACGAAACTGGTGTTGCTGGGTTAATGACCACACCTGCTTTAACGCCTTCATTCTTAATTTGTTGAATCACTCGATGTAAATGAGGACATGCCTCCACATGGACAGAAATGATATCTGCTCCTGCTTGTGCAAACGTTGATATATATTGTTCGGGATTTTCAATCATTAAATGAACGTCTAAAGGTAAATTTGTGACGGGCCGAATCGATTCAACGATTAGTGGACCAATTGTAATGTTTGGAACAAAATGACCATCCATAACATCAACATGAATATAATCAACATGTGGCTCAACTTCTTTAATCTCTTCTCCTAATTTTGCAAAATTTGCTGATAAAATTGATGGAGCGATTTTTACCATTTTAATACCTCGGCTTTCTCATATTTATTTCTTCTAAAAATAATTTATAATGTTTATAGCGAAATTCAGCAATTTCACCTTTTAACACAGCATCTTTAACCGCACACTTCGGCTCATTTAAATGAAGACATCCTCGGAATTTACAATCATCTTGACGTTTAATAAATTCGGGAAAACAATACCGCAACTCTTCTTTTTCTATCTCATCGAAATCAAGAGCACTGAATCCGGGTGTATCTGCTACGAAGCCTCCACCTAATGAAAATAACTCGACATGTCTCGTCGTATGTTTTCCACGCCCTAAACTTTTAGATATATTACCCGTTTCAATTGTTAATTTCTTATCTAATTGATTCAAGAGCGATGACTTTCCAACACCGGATTGTCCGGAAATAACTGATAATTTATTTTCTAATTTAGGAAATATAAGTTCTTTTAAATCTTTCATGTCCTTTGACACTAGCAGAACTTCATATCCGACTTTTTCATAATCTTCAATAAAATTTTTCACACGACTTAAAATTGGTTCAGTTGCTATATCAGCCTTCGTCAAGACAATAATTGGTTTTATTTCTTTCATTTCAATTAAAACGAGGAATCGGTCCAATAATAATGGGTTGAAATCAGGTTCGACAATTGAACTAACGACAATCGCTTGATCGACATTAGCAATCGGTGGACGAATGAGTTCATTATATCTTTTCTCAATATTTTGAATCGTTCCTGTTCCATCATCTTGCAAAGATATCGTCACTTGATCACCAACGAGTGGTGATATATTCTGTTTACGAAATAGTCCTCGTCCTTTACAAGTGTAAATCGTATCACCAACTAAAACATCATAAAAACCACTTAACGCCTTAACAATAATTCCTTGATTCATCTAATGATCCTTTCTTGGTCTTTCATATGGAATTGTTTTTTCATCATATAGCTCACCATCTCGATAAACTTCAATTTTTGCCATTTGATTTGGGGCGATTGTTAAATTGATTTCAAACGTTTTATCTTCAAAAATTGGTTGTCTAACGTATTCGACTTGATCACGATTCATATCAGTGACATATATAACGACTTCGTGTAAAATTTCTGCTTCATATTCAACAGTCACTGTCTCAGTTACATTAATAGGTTGTAAGTCTGGTCCTTTAGAGACATAAATTCTAACTTCATCGCCTTTTTCTAATTCTGTACTTGCACTCGGTTCTTGTCTTATGACATGACCCTCAGGTACTTCATCAGAAAACTCTTCTTCTGTTCTTAAATTGAGATTATTTTGTTTGATATAGTCTTGTACTTCTTCTACTGTCCAACCTCTTAAGGACTGAAGAATTACTTTTGGTGGGCCAGCGCTAACATCAAAAATGACTTTCGTATCTTCTGGAATTACTTTATCACCCGGTTCAGGCTGTATTTGTCTAATAATTTCACCTTTAGGTAGATCTGACACTTTTTCATATGGTATAACATCTAAATACCCGTTATTAATTAAATATCTTTCTACTTGATCATATTGCTGCCCAACATAATCAGGAAATTCAGTTTTTTCTTTACCTAAACTAGTATATAAAACGACTTGTGAACCTTCTTTCACTACGGTCCCTTTTTTCGGGTTAGTCCGAACGATTCGCCCTTCTTCAATTTCATCTGAAGTGACTGATTCTCTTGATACTTCTAGTTTTAAATCCGCTAATTCAGTAACAGCATCTTCATATGTGTAATTGACCAGATCGGGTATTTCAACGTCATTAGGACTAAAAAACTTCGGCATCGCAAACAATGCAATAACTGCCGCTGTTATAATTAAAGTTAAAAATGAAACTAAAAAAATAATCCACTTTTTATACTTTTTTTCATTTGTCTTTGGTTCACCATTTGTATGAATAAGTGTATTCTGATCACTTGTATCAGTAATGTTTTTATCAGTAAAAATAGGCATAGCCTTAGTAACTTCACCTTCTTCAACTGGTGCCACAAAGCGCTCCTCATCCGCTCGTGAAGGATCCAAGACTGTTTGTAAATCATCAAACATTTCCTCAATAGACTGATATCTATGGAATGGATCTTTCGCAGTTGCTTTTAAAACAACATTTTCTAGGCTTTGAGGAATAGACGGGTTAAATGTTCTGACATATGGTGTTTCAGTTTGCATATGTTTTAGTGCAATAGATACAGCTGACTCTCCAGAAAAGGGAAGTTGGCCAGTTAATAGTTCATATAAGACAATTCCTAGCGAATAAATATCAGATTTTTTTGTTGCTGTTCCGCCCCTAGCTTGTTCAGGTGATAAATAATGAACTGAACCAATCACACTATTTGTCCGAGTTAAAGATGTAGAACTTAGAGCCATCGCAATTCCAAAATCGGTCACTTTCACATTCCCATATTGATCGATTAAAATGTTCTGCGGTTTTATATCACGATGTATAATTCCGTTTTCATGTGCATGAGAGATCGCCGAGGCTAATTGTGATGTAATATTAACTGCTTCTTCTACTGATGCTGGTCCAAATTGTTGAATATGTTGTTTTAATGTCATTCCTTCAACATATTCCATGACGATATAGTAAACATCTTCTTCTTGACCTACGTCATAAATATTTACAATATGATTATTTGATAGACTAATGGCTGATTCCGCTTCACGACGAAATCGCTCAATGAACTCCTGATCATTAGAATATTCCATTCTAAGAATTTTTATGGCTACATCACGATGTAAAATGATGTCACGTGCCAAATAGACCTTTGCCATGCCACCGCCACCAACTGGCCTAAGCAGCTTATACCTCTCATTTAAAATTCGACCATTCATCATGATGCTTCACCCACTTTTTCTCTTTTGCATTTTACTAGGATGACAGATATATTATCCTCTCCACCGCGCTTATTAGCGATTTCAATTAACTCATCAATTTTTTGCTCTAGATTTTTGTCAGAACGAACAGTTGTAAGCATTTCATCAGTGGTTAATTTATTACTTAAGCCGTCAGAACACATTAGAATGTATGAATTGGATTGAATACTAAATGTATTTAAATCAACATTAATATTTTCTTCTGTACCAACAGCCCTTAATAGTACATTTTTTTTCGGATGTGCTTCGGCTTCTTCAGCAGTAATTTCGCCCGTTTTGACTAGTTCTTGTACAAATGAATGGTCTTCAGTTATTTGGATAATTTCGTCTTCGGAAATATAATATAAGCGACTATCCCCAACGTGACCCACAATGGCACGATCTTCAAAAAAAACAGCTACGACAACCGTTGTCCCCATGCCTATACATTCTTCTTTATGCTGAGCCTGTTCTAAGACATGTGTATTAGTCTCTTTGATTGCTTGTTCTAACCAGTGGGCAATCGATTCTTCCGTCGTAAATTTATCCGTTTTCTCCCATAGATCTTTTAAAAAGTTAGACACTAGTTGGCTTGCAACGTCTCCTGCCTTATGTCCTCCCATTCCATCAGCTATGGCAGCTAGCATTTGATTAGCTTGATTAAAATAAATACCGCCAGAGTCTTCATTCACTTGTCTTACTTTCCCGATATCCGATTTAAAGCGTGCTTCCATACTCGTTCACCCCGTTTTTTCTAAAGCGAAACATTATTTAATTTTCCTCAATCGAGTAATAAAAAATCCATCAGCATCAAAGTCTTGAGGAAAAATTTGAATCCCATAGTTTGAAACACCTTGTCTCGTTTTACACGTTTCAGGTAACTCATCAAAAAATGATAAATCAACTTCTATATTATCATTTTCTTTTAATAGTCTTTCTATTTGTTTTTCATTTTCTGAACGTTCGACTGTACAAGTACTATAAATCATTTTTCCATCATCTTTTAATAATGGTATAACCGCATTCAGTAATTCATATTGAATTTTTGTAAGGTTTTTTATGTCTTCTTCATGCTTATGATATTTAATATCTGGTTTGCTACGTAATACTCCAAGCCCTGAACATGGTGCGTCTAACAATATTCTATCAAAAGTTTTTGGTTCATGTATTTCATTAAGCTTTCTACTGTCCGTTGCACCTGTTCTAATGATAGTTAAGTCTAGTGTTTGAGCTTTCTCTTCGACGAGTTTTACCTTTTTGTCGTGAAGATCGTAAGCAAAAATTTCACCTTGATCATTCATTTTTTCAGCAATATGAGTTGTTTTTCCACCTGGAGCGCTACACGCATCTAATACACGCATCGATGGCTTGACATCGAGCATTTCTGATACGAGCATGGAAGTCTCGTCCTGAATGGTTACTTTGCTTGGAAACATTTGACTAGTTAATACATTTCCTTCTATTACATTAAGACCTTGGTTGGACAGAGTTGAGAGTTCGGTTCGAATTCCCTCTTCCGATAATAAGTTTTGCGCCTCATCAATCGTCGTTTTCATTGGTTGAATTCTTACGGATATTTTTTTCGGTAAAAGATTGGACTCACACATGCTCTCTGTTAAATCGTAACCGTATTGATCAACCCAACGACGTACTAACCATGTCGGGTGACTCGTTCGTATTGATAATTTCTCTATATTGTCTTCTATTAAATCGAAGGATGGTACACCTTCACGCTGAATATTCCGTAATACACCGTTTACGAAATTACTAATCCCTTTATGTCCGTTCTTTTTTGCAATATTAACCGCTTCATTAATAACAGCATGATCAGGGACTTTAGTTAAATAAACAAATTGGTAAATTGATAAATACAATAACCATTCGACCCACTTGTCCATCTTTTTAGTTTTGATGAAAGGTTTCAAATAATATTGTAATGTTAACTTTCGTTGTAAGGTGCCATAAACCAATTCTGTAAGTAATCCTTTATCTTTAGGAGACACTTCGTTTTTTTTAATCGCCTGATTGATTAAAATATGGCTAAAGCCACCGCTTTCACCTACTTGAAGTAACAACTTTAAAGCTACCTCTCTCACACTTTTGTTTGCCATCGAATCATCCTAACTGTTCGCCAACTTTAAAGTAATCATTTGAACCAAGTAAAAATTGCTCAACAGTCATTCTCTTCTTTCCAGCTATTTGCAAATCGGTTATTTTTATTGTTTTTAAGTCACCCGTTGCAACAATTAATCCATCTTCCTGAATCGCTACAATGGTACCAGGTTGCTCTTCAGTCGTATCGATATTTTTATCAGCCCACCATATTTTAACGTTTTTATTTTGATACGTTGTATAGGCGACAGGCCATGGATGAAGACCTCGGATATGATTATAAATCGTTTGTTGAGTATGATTCCAATCAATTTTTTCTTGTTCTCTTTTTATATTGTATGCATATGTTGCCAATGCATCATCTTGTGGTGTTGGGACAATATCATTAGCAAATAACTTAGGTAAAACATCCATTAATAATTGTGCGCCCAATTTAGAAAGTTTGTCGTGAAGCGTACCGACATGATCATTTTCTTCGATTGGAATAGCTTTTTGTTCAATCATATCTCCAGCATCAAGCGCTTCGACCATATACATAATGGTTACACCTGTCTCGTCTTTACCTTCCATAATCGCATAATGAATCGGAGCACCACCGCGTAATTCTGGCAACAAAGATGCATGGACATTAATACAGCCAAATGGGGGATGAGTCAAAATTTCTTTAGGTAATATTTGTCCATATGCTGCTGTAACAATTAAATCTGGTTCATAGGCTAAAACTTGTTCATAGTCATGGCGAATTTTCTCTGGTTGTAATACAGGTATATTATTTGCAAGAGCTTCTTCTTTAACTGGTGGTGCTGTTAATATTTTCTTTCTTCCCTTTGGTCGATCGGGTTGCGTAACGACAGCAATAACCTCATACTCACTATTTATTAAAGCTTTTAAAATTGGCACACTAAAATCAGGTGTACCCATGAATACAATCCGTTTCGTCATTGGACATCCCTTTCTACATAAAATGATATGGTTCTAAGTCAATTGTTATTTGTAATTTATTTTGATTAATTTCTTTTCTATACGTTTCCATTACTTTATTTAATGCAAGGTCAACATCTTTTCGACTTTTATATTTTACCATACACTGGTAACGATATCGATTTTTAATTCTAAGCATTGGTGATGGAGTCGGACCCATCAACTGACACTCTTCTGGTAAGTACTGTGATAATATATTAGCGATGTTTTGTGCTACCTCAATTACTTTTACATGGTTATCATGTGACACATTAATTAATGTTAAAAAATAATATGGCGGATAGCCGAACTGTTTTCTAACACGCATTTCTTTATTAAAAAAAGCTCTATAATCATATTGGCTTGCATACTCAACACTGTAGTGATCGGGTGTATAAGTTTGGATGACTACTTCTCCAGGAAGTTCATGTCTTCCTGCACGTCCACTTACTTGAGTTAATAATTGGAATGACTTTTCTGAAGCACGAAAATCAGGTAAATGTAACATCGCATCCGCAGCTAAAACACCAACGAGCGTCACATTTTTAAAATCGAGACCTTTAGCAATCATTTGTGTTCCTAGTAAAATATCAGCTTCTTTATTCTCAAATTTTTTTAATAGCCTCTCATGTGACCCTTTCCTACTGGTCGTATCAACATCCATCCGAATAACTTGTGCATCAGGAAAATGGATGTTTAATGCCTCTTCAACTTTTTGTGTACCCGTACCAAAAAATCGAATAGCCTCACTTTTACATTTTGGACATGTTTTGGGCATAGAACGCTGTGCATTACAATAATGACATTTTAAAATATGTTGGTTACGATGATAGGTCATAGAGATATCGCATTGTTCACATTCAATGGTTTCTCCACATTCTCTACACATGACAAATGTAGAATGACCTCTTCGATTAAGTAAAAGAACAATTTGTTCGTTTCGTTCTAGCCGTTCATTAATTTTTTCTGTTAAAGAGTCAGAGAACATCGTCCGATTACCTTTAGCTAGTTCCTGTCGCATATCTACAATGTCGACTTCTGGCATTGGTTTAGTATTTACTCGGTCTGTTAATTCTAGTAATTGATAATTATTTTTTAAAGCTCTTGCGTAAGACTCCAATGTCGGTGTCGCACTTCCTAATATAACTGGGCAATGGTGATTTTTCGCCCGATATTTCGCTACCTCTCTAGCATGGTATTTCGGATAATCTTCTTGCTTATAAGTTGTTTCATGTTCCTCATCGATAATGATGATGCCGATATTTTCAAAAGGTGCAAAAATAGCAGATCGTGCACCAACTACTACTTTTACTTCTTTACGTTGAATTTTTCGCCATTCATCATATTTTTCACCAATGGAAAGTCCGCTATGCATAACAGCCACTTCATCCCCAAATCGTGCTTTAAAACGTGAAACCATTTGTGGAGTTAAGGCGATTTCAGGTACTAAAACAATCGCTTCCTTTCCTTGATTTATAACGTGCTGAATCGATTGTAAGTATATTTCTGTTTTACCACTTCCCGTAACACCATGTAATAAAAATGTACGGTACAACTGTTGCTCTAACGTTTGTATAATTGGAGTCATCACCTTTTGTTGCTGCTCAGTTAATGGAAGTGGTTGTGTCGGTTCGTTAGATGTATGTTGGTCATACGGATCTCTGTACACTTCTTTTTTGGTAAATTTTAATAAGCCTTTTTTCACTAATGCTTCGACCGGAGCACGAGTAGTCTTAAGGTGATGAAGCAATTGCTTAAGTAAAACAGGTCTATCATGATTAATAAAGTACTGAATAATTTCTTTTTGCTTTTTGGCTTGTCCACTCATCGCTTCTTCCTCTTCTATAAGTAAGTGGACTTCTTTTGCTCGCTCTACATATGTATCTTTCTTTATTTTATTCTTTCTTTTAACGACATATTTTATATCGATAATATTTTCTTTAATAAGTTTAGTTACTTGATAATTTGACACAGCATTTTTCACGAGTTCATCGAATGGAAAAACTTCCCTACCTTGAGAAAGTTCGAACCACTCATCAGGAAGTAAATCTTCATTTAATATCCACACTTCTTTTTCATAGGAAGCTTTGAAAACGGCTGGAAGCATTGCCTGTAAAGCAGTGATTCGAAAACATAAGTATTCGTTCTGTAGCCATTCGGATAAATGAATGAGTTCATCTGTTAAAATCGGAGTGAAATCCATCACCTCAATAATTTCTTTTAACTGTTCGAACTCACTTTTGTCTGTGATCGAAATAACAAAACCCATGACTTGACGTGGACCAAACGGCACAATGACACGAACACCTGGTTGAACGACATGTTTGATTGAATCAGGAATTTTGTAATCATATAAACTATCAGTTGGTGATGCTGCGACATCAACAATTACTTTAGCAATATTCAATTTCCCTCACCCATCATCTCATCTTTAAACTTCATTAATAATCTTTCTGCAATTTGTCTCTTTGATTGAAGAGGAATCGTTTCGTCCAAACCTTTTTTCGTTAGCAATCTAACTTCATTCATATCTGATTGAAAACCTGATTGATTAGAACTAATATCATTAATGACTATTGCATCTAAGTTTTTCTTATCCAGTTTTTGTTTGCCATAATAGTAAAGATCATTTGTCTCAGCGGCAAATCCAACTAAATATTGATTTTGTTTCTTTTCCCCTAGTTCTTTTAAAATATCTTTTGTCCGCTCCATTTCAATGACTAAATCGCCATCACTCTTCTTTAGCTTTTGTTTTATTTGCTTTTTCGGTCGATAATCAGCTACAGCAGCAGACTTAATCACCAAATCTTGCTCCTCGAAATGAGTGTGAACAGCCTCATACATTTCCTCGGCAGTATCAACTTTTATTAATTTAACTCCCGGAATCGGATCCAAATTAACAGGGCCAGAAATCAATGTAACATCTCCACCAAAATTTCTAGCAACTTCCGCTAAAGCATACCCCATTTTTCCTGAAGAATGATTTGTAAAAAAACGAACAGCATCGACTGACTCTTTAGTTGGGCCAGCTGTAATGAGGATCTTCTTATTGGCAAATAGATTACTATTACTTTCAAAACTTTCAATGACAGAGATAATGTTTTCCGGTTCTTCTAATCGACCTTTACCAACGTAACCACATGCTAAATAACCGTCTCCAGGTTCTATAAACCGATAGCCGTATGATTCTAAAGTTTTTAAATTATGTTTAACAGAAGGGTGGTCGTACATATGCACATTCATCGCAGGCGCTACATAAACAGGAGCCGTAGAAGCTAAAAGTATAGCTGTTAACATATCATCCGCTAAACCATTAGCTATTTTGCCGATTAAGTGGGCTGTTGCTGGGGCCAAAATAATAACATCCGCCCAATCAGCTAAATCAATATGAGCAATTTTTTCTGGATTTTTTTCATCAAAAGCATCAATATGGACAGCGTTTCTAGATAACGCTTGAAAAGTTAATGGTTGCACAAATTGAGTTGCTCCTTTAGTCATCACAACTTTTACATTTGCTCCATGTTGTACTAACTTACTTGTCAATGCACAAGCTTTATACGCTGCAATCCCTCCAGAAACACCTAATAAAACATTTTTACCTTTTAACATAACAAATCTCTCCTAAATATGAAGATTACGACTTAAAATTAAGATATAAGAAAAAACAACCTGAATCGCAGGTTGTTATATCAATCTCTAATATGTTTAATCTAATTCCCCTTTTAATCTCAGTTTTTCACTTACAATCTCTTCTAACGCGACCCCAACATTTTTAACTGATTTCGGGTTTTCAATCATCGGATTTTTATGATCTTGAAGTTCTCTAGCACGTCTAGCTGAAATAATAACTAATGCATACTTCGAATTAATTTTAGTTAACAAATTATCAACTGAAGGCTCTAACATTATGTCAATTCACTCCCTAATGCTTTTTTATATTGTTTAGCGACACGTTCACGCTTACAATGTTCGCTTATAACAATGGATTGAATTCTCTTTACTGCTTCATCAACTTGATCGTTGACGACAACATAGTCGTATGCTTCCATCATGTCAATTTCTTTCTTAGCTTCAAGCAAACGGTTTCTAACTAAATCTTCTGTTTCCGTTCCACGGGTTATAATTCTGTTTTTTAACTCTTCCAAACTCGGTGGAAATAAGAAAATAAATACACCTTCGGAAAAATTTTCGCGAACTTGCATAGCACCTTTTACTTCGATTTCTAAAAATACATCTTTTCCTTTTGCTAATGAATCCTCAACATACTTCCGTGGGGTACCGTAATAGTTTCCAACATATTCAGCATATTCGATTAGCTCATTATTTTCAATCATTTGTTCAACTTCTTCTTTCGATTTGAAAAAGTAGTCGACTCCATCCACTTCGCCTTCACGAGGCTGACGTGTTGTTACGGAGATTGAATATAATAAGTCTTGATCCTCTTCAAATAACCTTTTCCGAACTGTACCTTTCCCTACACCTGATGGCCCGGATAAGATGAAAAGTATTCCTCGCTCATCCTTCACAAATATTTCCCCCTAGTTGTCCATGTTTACATCATCGTTAACAAGTCGTTGTCCAACAGTTTCTGGTTGAACCGCAGATAAAATAACGTGATCACTATCTGTAATAATAACTGCTCTTGTACGTCTTCCATATGTAGCATCAACTAACTTATTATTATCCCTAGCCACTGTAATAATACGTTTAATCGGGGCTGATTCAGGCGACACAATCGAAATTATCCGATTAGCAGAAACAACATTACCGAATCCAATATTAATTAATTTTAAATTCATACTTTATTCCCCTAACTATTTGATTTCACACGAAATTATCTTAATGCTACTATTATATTCTATAATCATGGAAAATCTCAAATATTATTCGATATTTTGTACTTGTTCTTTAATTTTCTCAATTTCGCTCTTTAGTTCTACGACATGCTTACTAATACTTACATCATTTGATTTGGATCCGATTGTATTTGCTTCTCTTAGTAGTTCTTGAGTTAAGAAGTCAAGCTTTCTACCAATGGGTTCCTGGGACTTAATAATCTCTTCAAATTGATCTATATGAGAAACTAATCTCGTAATCTCTTCTGTAATATCACCTTTTTCAGCTAAAATAGCTGCCTCCTGATAAATTCTAGAGTCATCGGTATCGATTTCCTTTAAATGCTCTTCAATTCTTTTGACAATTTTATCCCGATACTGCTCTTTTATTCGATCGCAATTTGACTGCAAACGATCAGTTACTTGCCTAACTTTTTCTAAATGACTTATAATATCTAACTTTAACGATTTTCCTTCTTCTATTCGCATGAATGTTACTTGTTTAATCACTTCATCCATCATATTAATAAAAAAAGATTCAAACTGATCATCAAGTTCAGTCTGTTCCTCTTTAGTAAAAAGATCTTCTAGGAGGAGTAAATCGTTAATGTTAAGTTCACCTTTAATATTTCTTTTTAATTGGATATCATTTAAACGGTCTAAATATTGATCAAGTAAGTTCCAATTAACATCAATTTTTTGATTGTTTAAAGATTCTCCTTGTAATTTTACAAATACATCGACACGGCCTCGCTTAATAGACGTTTGAATGACCTTTTTCATTTTTTCTTCAAATATAGATAAATCTCTAGGCATTCTAAATGATAAGTCTAGAAAGCGATGATTTACTGTCTTTATTTCAATCGTTATTTGTGTTTCTCCAAGCTTTTTAGTAGCTTGTCCAAATCCTGTCATACTTTTAACCATCATATCACCTTTTTCATCGGAACATTTCTCATAATTTAATGTTGCATTAAATGGAACTTTTTTTCAATACTATATTCCATTAAGTAACGAAAACACTTCTTTTCATGCTATACTAATCAACATAAAGAGGTGATTAACATGGCATTTGACGGCATTGTAACTCGTGCAATAACAACTGAACTCATAGACCGTTTACAGCATGGAAGAATATCAAAAATTTATCAACCGACAGAGCATGAATTAATTATAACTGTTAGGAAAAACGGTAAGAATGAAAATTTACTATTATCGATTCATCCTAATTATGCGAGATTACATTTAACGACAGAAAAGTTTTCAAACCCACAGGAGCCACCGATGTTTTGTATGGTGTTAAGAAAACATTTGAATAGTGGATTTATTGAAAAGATTGAACAAATTGAATTAGAAAGAATCATTCATTTAACGATTAGAAGTAAAGATGAAATTGGCGATGAGAAAAACAAAAAGTTAATCATCGAAATAATGGGCAAGCATAGTAATATTATTTTAATTGATCATGATCGCAATATCATATTAGACAGCATCAAACATATTAGCTACGCACACAATAGACATCGCGCTATTTTACCTGGGCAACCATATGTTGAACCACCAAGCCAAGGGAAAATAAACCCTATATCTATTGATCCATCTGACTTCGTAAAAAAAATAGATTTTAACCAAGGGAAAATCGATCAGCAAATTTTGAATATATTAATGGGAACCTCTCCAAAAGTCGCCCAAGCATTAGCAAAACAAGCTTATTTAGGCGAAGTAAGTAAATATGAATCTGTATTTACAACATTTAAAAACAGATTATTAAATAATGACTTTACACCATTTATTTCACATAATCAAAAAGATGATTACCATGTTCTTGAAGACGTTGATTCTGAGCTTGAAAAAGACTATTTCCAAACCGTAAGTGAGATGCTCGAAACATATTACAGTGGTAAAGCAGAACGTGATCGTGTCAAAGGGTTAACCCTAGATTTAATGCGTTTCCTTAAAAATGAACGTGATAAAAATATCCGAAAAATAAAGAAACATGAAAATACATTAAAAAAAGCCGAGCAAAAAGAGCTTTATCAGAAAAAAGGTGAACTATTAACCGCTCATCTACATTTAGTTAAACAAGGTGATCCCTCGGTGAAAGTCATTGATTATTATGATGAAAATCAGAAGGAAATAGAAATTGATTTAGACCCAAATAAGACACCGAGCCAAAATGCTCAGCAGTTTTTTAAACAATATCAAAAACTAAAAAAGTCCGAAGAAGTTGTCCAAGTTGAAATTGAAAAAACAAAAGTTGAATTAGATTATTTCGAACGTTTAATCCAACAACTAGAACAAGCAAGAGAGCAAGACGTCGAAGATATTAGAGAAGAGTTACGAGAAGAAGGTTATTTAAAACAAAAAAGTACAAACAAAAAGAAACAGAAGAAGACTGAAGTTATTCCAGATTATTATGAAGCTACTGACGGAACTGAAATTGTTGTCGGACGTAATAATAAACAAAATGAATATGTTACGAACCGACTCGCTAATAAAAATGATATTTGGCTCCATACGAAAGATATACCCGGTTCGCATGTGATCATTCGGTCAAATAATCCTTCAGAAGAAACATTAATTGAAGCTGCTACAATTGCTGCTTATTACAGTAAAGCCAAATTATCTTCATCGGTTCCAGTTGATTACACATTTATAAAACATGTTAAAAAACCGAATGGAGCAAAACCAGGCTATGTCATTTACGACAATCAGCAAACAATTTTTGTCACGCCGGATGAAGCGACTGTTAAAAGATTGCGAAAATAAAATAGATTATAGATTAGGATCCTATTCTCTAGCCTCATTAACAAAATTAAGTGGTGTGTTTTCTTTTTAAAAATCACACCTCTTAATTTTATTTAAAAGCTCTGTTAAATTGGTAATCATCTTTTATTAAATTGGCTATGTTAAAGTTTAATGTTGTTATTAGGTAGAAAAATGGAACTTCCTAATTTGCGGAATTTCTATTTATTTCTAATTGACTTATTAAACTAACGCATCTCATTTGTTGAAGAAGGGTTAATTTAATCGATAACTAAAATCTGTGACCTTTTCATATCCTTTAAGTAAATTAACCCAATAATCATCGGTAATTCCCTTATCTCGATAATAATCGAAGAATTCAGATGGTTGTCCACTTTGATTTCCTTCACCTGTATACTTCAATGAGGATTCAACAACCTCACTGTACTCTTGCATCAAATTTCTCATCTTCTTTAATTTTACAATTTGTTCATTTGTTAAAGTCAATATTTCATCATTTTCCATATCTTGTTTTAGGAACATAAAAAATTTTCGATACCCGTTGTTTACTGATACAACTTCATCATCACTATAATTTTCTATTCGTCCAAGATAAAGGTTCATATTACCTATTTTTTGAGTATCAAAGGTTAAGTCATAAAAACTTCTTTCCAATTCTCCTGCCTGTACTCTTGTTATTTTTCCATTATCTATTACTTCTTCTAATATACTTAATGCGTATGGTGGAGCACTTGAAATATGGACAATTTGATTAACTAATTCACCAGATAGATATTTTTCATATGCATTTTTATCCTTCTCTGCAAGAACCCATAACGTAAAGAAAAATAAAACCCCAGCTCCTAAAAGCCCATAAATAATATATTGCTTTCTCCTATTCAATTTTCTCTCCCCCCAAAAACAGCATTGACGAATTAGCCTCTTCAACTCTGCTGCTCCGTTAGTTGAATAAGAAACACTGTCTATGTCGTAAAACTTGATAGCCTAATTGTATCATATGTTTCCATATTTTGTATCAAATTCCCTTTAATCATCTTCATAGTAATAGGATTCCTTTGATGTTGAATAATCAAACTATCAACAACAGGCTTTAACAGAGCCATTAAATTAAAAGTTAATTCTTAATCCATCACTAGTCATATGCTCTCTTATTCAATAGAATGACGCCAATTGATTAGTTTTTCTAATTCATTTTTATTAAGCATTTCCTCTTCACTTAACACTTCTGCCAATTGATCAAACGTTAATAAACTATCATACGGAATATTTCTACTTGAAAATTGCTCCTGACTTATAGGTAAGTTATATGTAAAGATTGATACTACTCCTTGCACTACCCCTCCATGCTCGCGTACTTCGTTTACGACATTTAAGGCGCTACCTCCTGTAGAAATCAAATCTTCAACAACGACTACTTTTTGACCATGAGTAAGTTGTCCTTCAATTTGATTTTTCAGACCATGTGCTTTCGGTTTATTACGAACATAAATCATCGGTAAATTCATTCGGTCAGCAATTATTGATGCATGTGGGATCCCCGCTGTCGCACAACCACAAATCACTTCAACATCTGGGTATTTTTGTTCAATTAATTGAATAAAAGAATTAGCAATTAAAGACCGCACTTCAGGATAAGAAATCGTTTGGCGATTATCACAATAAATTGGTGATTGAATTCCCGATGACCATGTGAAATAATCAACCATATTAACTTTTAATGCTTCTATATTTATTAAACGATGTGCTATTTGTTTAGAATTAATCATTTCGCCACTCCTTTATTGCCATTTGATATGCTTTGATTGGATCATTTGCCTGAGTAATACTTCTTCCTATAACGATAAAATCAGAACCTTCCTGAATGGCCACACTAGGTGTTGCAACTCGAGCTTGATCGTTCGTCAAGTCCCCTTCTAGCCTAATTCCAGGTGTGACGGTTAACAGTGATTGGTTTACGGTTGATTTTATTTTTCTAACTTCATGTACTGAACAAACAACGCCATCTGCACCGCTTTGAAAACTATTTTCAGCATACTTAATGACCGTTTCATCTAATTTTTCATTTATTAATAGCTCTTGATTTAACATTTGTTCGTTTGTTGAAGTTAATTGAGTAACAGCAATTAATAAGGGCTGTTTATTTCTGCTCCCTATTTCCAATCCTTCCTTAGCAGCAGCCATCATCTTACTTCCGCCAGCTGCATGAACCGTAATAAGATCAACTTCTAATTGAGCTAATTGAATAGCAGCCTGCTTAACAGTGTTTGGAATATCATGCAATTTTAAATCTAAAAATATAGGATGGTTGTTTTCTTTTAACTTCTTTATGATTGGAGGGCCTTCACGATAAAATAATTGCATACCAACCTTAACTGGAACTTCATGTAAATGGTTTTCATTTATAAAATTTAACGCTTCTTCTCCACTCTGAAAATCTAACGCAATGAAAATTTGTTTATCCATCTTTCACTTTTCACCTCATCTAATGAATTAAATCCAAATTGTCTTAAAGTTTCTGGTAAAGAATCGATTATTTTCTTACATACATAAGGATCTCGGAAATTAGCTGTTCCAACAGCGACGGCATCAGCCCCTGCAATTAGAAATTCAAGCACATCTTTGGCATCTGTAATCCCACCCATACCAATAATAGGAAGGTTTGTTGCTTCACGAACTTGATAAATCATCCTTAAAGCAATTGGTTTAATAGCAGGTCCTGATAATCCCCCTGTTCCGTTAGCGATAATTGGTTTTAGTCTATTTAAATCAAAACGCATACCTGTTAATGTATTAATCATCGATAAGCCGTCCGCCCCACCTTTTTCAACCGCTTCAGCCATACCGACAATATTGGTGACGTTTGGGGAAAGTTTTACAAAGACAGGCTTTGTGCTCACTTCTTTAACTAATCGAGTAAGCAAATAAGCTGTCTCAGGGTCAGTTCCGAATTGGATTCCCCCCTCTTTTACATTCGGGCATGAAATATTTAGCTCAATCGCTTTAATGACATCTTGTTTCGTTAATTCACTAGTCACTCCCACATATTCATCAATCGTACTTCCAGCTACATTCGCAATAATCGGCGTTTGATATTGTTCTAAAAATGGAAGCTCCTCAGTAATGATTGCTTGAACACCTGGGTTCTGTAAACCAATAGCATTTAACATTCCTGAAGCCGTTTCTGCTACTCGAGGCGTCGGATTCCCAAACCTCGCCTCTTTCGTCGCCGCTTTAATCATAATTGCCCCTAATTCGTTTAGGTTGTAAAATTGACTATATTCTTTACCAAATCCAAAGCAACCAGAGGCTGGCATGACTGGGTTTTTAATGATTAAATCCCCTAATTGAACTTCTAAATTCATATGATCACCTCTTTAGCATTAAAAACTGGGCCATCTTTACAAATTTTCACATACCCTTTTTCATTATGAGCTTGACAGACACAAGCAAAGCAAGCACCAATTCCACAGCCCATCCGTTCCTCTAAAGATATGAATCCATCTATTTCATTTAACTGTTGCTGTACGGCTTTTAACATCGGTTTTGGCCCACAAGCATAGTAACGTGTGAATGGAATTTCAATATTTTTCATGACATCTGTCACTCTTCCTTGAATGCCGTAAGAACCATCTTCAGTTGATACAAACGTCTGACCTACTTCTTTAAACTTCTCCTCATAAAATACATCATCTCTCGTTTGAAATCCTAAAATAACTGTGACATGATTATTCGTCGCAAATTGTTTAGCCAAATAATATAAGGGGGGAACACCGACACCACCACCGATGATTAGAAGGTTTTCATTGTGTATTTGATTGATTTCATAGCCATTTCCTAAAGGGCCTAAAGCATCAATCTGCTCCCCTTTTCTTCTTTCACTTAACCAGGCTGTTCCTTCGCCTACTTTTTTATAAACAATAGTTATTTCCTTAGTGACACGATTAATATTTGCAATTGAAACCGGTCTTCTTAAAGAAAATGAGTGCTGTTCCCCTACTTTAATGTGTAAAAATTGACCTGGTTTTTTAATCTCTTCAGCTAAACTACCTAATAATTTCATTTCATACGTGTTTCTTGCAATAAGTTGATTAGATGATATTAATAATTTTTCTGTTATCATGATGTAGCCACCGCGAACTGTTTTGACATCGCTTGGCATGTGAAGCTCATTGATTCAATAACATGTAAGATAGCTTTTGCGGTATCAAGTGATGTGAAACAAGCTAGCCCATGCTCAACGGCCTCTCTTCTAATTCTAAATCCATCAGAATGCGTTTTTTTACTGCGAGAGAGCGTATTAATAACAAATTGAACGTTACCACTTTCAATTAATTGTAAAATATTATTTTCTTTACCGAGCTTGTTGACTCGTTTAACAGGTAAGTTAGCTAATTGTAGTCGATTGGCTGTCCCGTCTGTCGCATATAATTCAAAACCGAGTTCATAAAATCGTTCAGCAATCTCGATCATTTCTTCTTTATCTTGATCAGCGACAGTTAATAAAACAGCACCTTCTGTTGGGATGTTAACTCCTGCTGCAATCATCCCTTTATATAAAGCTTTTTCAATGGTTACATCACGACCGATTACTTCACCAGTAGACTTCATTTCTGGACCTAATGTAATATCGACACGTCTTAATTTTTCAAACGAAAAAACGGGAACTTTTACAGAAATCAATTCATCTTCTTCTATAAAGCCGTCTTTAAAACCTAAATCATTAAGATTTGCACCTAGCATAACTTCTGTTGCAATTTTTGCCATGGTGACTCCAGTAACTTTACTAATAAATGGGACCGTTCGACTTGAACGTGGATTTACTTCAATTACATAAACCTCATCATTGTGATAAACAAATTGTATGTTTAATAATCCAACAACCTTTAATTCTTCAGCAATTGCTTTTGTAATATGAAAGCAACTATTTTTAATTTCGTCATTAATTTTTTGAGGTGGATAAACTGCGATTGAATCACCAGAGTGAACACCAGCTCGCTCAACATGCTCCATCATACCTGGAATCACAACAGTCTCTCCATCACAAATGGCATCAACCTCTAGCTCAATTCCTGTTAAATAACGGTCAATTAATACTGGGCGGCTCGAATCAATACTAATCGCTTCATTGATATAGCGTTTTAGTTCTTCTTCGTTATAAATAATTTCCATCGCTCGCCCTCCAATCACATACGAAGGTCGAATAATAACCGGATAGCCAAGTTCATTAGCCATCATAATTGCTTCATGTTCAGAGGTTGCCGATTTGGCTATCGGTCGTTTAATATTTAATTTTGCTAATGTCGCTTCAAATAAGTCTCGGTCTTCAGCTCGATCAATCGATTCTTTAGATGTACCTAATATACGAACGCCATATTGGCTTAATCCATTAACTAACGAAATAGCTGTTTGACCACCGAATTGAACAATCACTCCATCAGGCTGCTCATAATCAATTACTTGTATGACATCCTCCAAAGTTAATGGTTCAAAATAAAGTTTATCCGATATTTGAAAGTCTGTTGAAACTGTTTCTGGATTATTATTGATCATTATTGCTTCATAACCTGCTTCTTTTATTGCCTGGACGGAATGGACCGTTGCATAATCAAATTCAATTCCTTGCCCTATTCTAATCGGCCCAGAACCGATGACGACGATTTTTTTGCGCTTACTATTTACAACACGACGGTTCATTTCTTTATACGAACTATAAAAATATGGGATGTTTGAATGAAAAGTACTTGAATCGACCATCATATAAGTTGGTAAAATGTTCAATTGTTTTCTAAAGTTATAAACTGAAGCAGCTGTTGTCTTCCAAAGCTTAGCAATCGTCTCATCTGATATTCCTTTCTCTTTTGCTTCAATTAGCACATTTTTTTCCCAAGCATTTTGTTCCAACTTCATTTCGGTCTGTACGATTTCATAAATTTTATTTAAAAAATAATGATTAATTTTTGTTAGTTCATGAACGTCATCTATAGAAAAATCTCTTCTAAAGGCCTCAGCAATGATAAAAAGTCGTTCATCATCTGCTTTTTTTAGACGACTCACTATTTGTTCTGAAGTCAGATGACGAATATGGTTAACAAATAAATCATTGACTTGTAGTTCTAGTGATCGAACAGCCTTTAATAACGATTCTTCAAAATTATGGCCGATTCCCATCACTTCACCTGTCGCTTTCATTTGTGTACCTAATGTTCTGTTCGCTGATTTAAATTTATCGAAAGGCCAGCGTGGAATTTTAGTTATACAATAGTTCAAACGCGGTTCCACATAAGCATTCGACAATCCACCTTCATGAAGGTCTATTTCATCTAACGTTAAGCCAATGGCAATTTTGGCTGCCACTTTTGCAATTGGATAACTCGTTGCTTTTGAAGCTAATGCTGATGATCGACTGACACGCGGATTCACTTCAATGACGTAATAGTTTAAACGATGTGGATCTAATGCGAGTTGAACATTACAGCCACCTTCTATTTGTAATGTGCGAACTATTTTTAATGAAGCTTCTTTTAACATCGATAATGCTTCATTACTTAATGTTTGTGACGGTGCGACAACAATTGAATCTCCTGTATGTATTCCGACCGGATCAACATTTTCCATGTCACAAACAACAATCGCTTGATCATTTTTATCACGAATCACTTCAAATTCTAATTCTTTATAACCTGCGATACTCTGTTCAATTAAACATTGATTAACTGGGGAAGCTTTTAGCCCATGTTGAACAATCTCTCTTAAACTTTGTTCATCTTCACAAATGCCACCGCCTGTTCCACCTAAGGTATAAGCTGGTCTGACGATAACTGGGTACCCGGTCTCTTCGGCAAAGACTATAGCCTCTTTCACTGAATGAACAATTGTGCTGTGTGGGACAGGCTCATTAATCTCATGCATTAAATGGCGAAAAGATTTACGATCCTCAGCCTTTTGAATTGCCTCTAGATTTGTGCCGAGTAACTCGACATTAAACTGATCTAATATCCCTTTTTCACTTAATTCCATCGCTAGATTTAATCCTGTTTGTCCTCCAAGTGTTGGAACAATAGCATCAGGTTTTTCACGAATAATTATTTTTGTTAGAAATTCAAGTGTGAGTGGCTCCATGTAAACGTGATCAGCCATGGCTTCATCTGTCATAATCGTAGCGGGGTTTGAATTGACTAAGACGACCTCGTAACCTTCTTCTTTTAACGCTTGACAAGCTTGTGATCCCGCATAATCAAATTCTGCTGCTTGCCCGATGACAATAGGACCTGATCCGATGACTAAAATTTTTTGTAAATCTAATCGTTTTGGCATGATAACACAACCTCTCTTTTACTTTTCAATTTATTTAACAATCTCTTGCGCTTGGTGCCAGACTATTTTTCCTTCAACTAAAGTACATGTTGGATTTCCATATACCTCCCATCCAGAAAAAGGACTGTTTTTTCCTTTTGATAAAAATTGAGTAGGTTCTATTATTTGTGACTGAGTTAAATCGACTAACACTAAATCAGCTTTTTTACCTACTTCAATCGTGCCATATGGTAAATTAAAGATTTGGGCAGGCTTAATCGTTAACCAGTCTACAAGCTGTTTTAAAGAAAATATTCCTTCTTTAACGAAGTGTGTATAAAGTAATGAAAATGCCGTTTCTAAACCGACGATGCCAAAAGGAGCTTGTAAAAAGCCTAATGATTTTTCTTCCTCTGTGTGAGGCGCATGGTCTGTTGCGATACAGTCGATGGTACCATCTAACAGTCCTTCAATAAGAGCATCGCGATCTTCTTTTGAACGTAGAGGTGGGTTCATTTTGTAATTAGCATCATTAGATGGAATATCATTTTCTGTTAGTAATAAATGATGTGGAGTCACTTCTGCGGTAACATGGATGCCAGCTCGTTTCGCATCTCTAATGACACGCACTGACTCTTTTGTACTAACATGGCAGACGTGATAATGGCAGCCGGCCTTTTCAGCAAGCAAAATATCACGTGCAATATGAATAGATTCACAAATGGAAGGAATTCCAGGAAGGTTTAACTGTTGATTTTTTATACCTTCATGCATAACACCTTGACGGATTAATGAATTATCCTCACAATGAGCAACAATTGATGCATTAATTTCACTTGTAGCTAACATCGCTTCATACATTTGATTTGCGGATTGTACACCGACACCATCGTCAGTAAAAGCAACGGCACCATTAGAAAATAGTGATTCAAAATCTACGAGTTGTTCACCATTTAATTGCTTTGTAATTGAAGCGTATGGAAGGACACGAACATGAGCTGTTTCATTAATTCGATTTAATATATGTTGTAGTTTTTCAACTTCATCAGGTACAGGATTGGTATTTGGCATCGCACAAACGGTTGTAAAGCCACCTCTTGCTGCTGCAAGTGTACCCGATTCAATCGTTTCTTTTGATTCACCGCCAGGCTCACGTAAATGGACATGTATATCTACAAACCCAGGAAATAAATATTGGCCTTTACCATCGATGACTTCAGCCTGATTAAAGTCTATCTTTTCTTCTATTTTAGCAACTAAGCCATCTTTGATCAGTACATCAACTAATGTATGATAATCTAATAGTTTAACGTTCTTAATTAATGTTTTCATTAGTTATCTCCTCCTAGTTGTATAAAGTGTTTCAGTATAACCTTACGCATGATCACACCGTTACGCATTTGCTTAAAAATGCGTGAACGAGAACATTCCACTAAATCATGATCGATTTCTACTCCCCGATTAATGGGTGCTGGATGCATAATGATACTATGTGGTTTCATCATTTGTTCACGTGTTCTTGTTAGACCGTATTTTTCTAAATATAAATTGTCACTAAACACTATTTCATGACGCTCTTTTTGTACTCTTAAGAGCATTAAAACATCAGCTATTTGAACAGCTTCATCCATTTCAATATATGGGATTGAGAGCTTATTATCTTTAAATTCATCTTGTGCAACAAATGATACATTAGCACCTAATTGACTTAGAGCGTATGCATTAGACCTTGCTACACGACTGTGCTTGATATCACCACAAATGACGACGTTTAAGTCTTCAAATCTTTTAAATTCTTGTTTGATTGTTAATAGGTCTAACAATGTTTGAGTCGGATGTTCACCAGTCCCGTCTCCCGCATTAATAATCGGTATATTAATCCCTTCTAAATCCTCGTAATACTTTTCTTTGGAATCACGGATAACGATAAGGTCAACACCGATTGCTTCTAAAGTTTTTACTGTGTCGTAAAGGGACTCACCCTTTACGACACTTGAAAACTCTGGAGTAAACGACAAAACGTTTATACCTAATTCATAACACGCCTTCTCGAAGCTCATTTTCGTTCTTGTAGATGGTTCAAAAAAGAGGAGAGCTACTGTGTAATCTGAAAAATCTTTATCCTCTTTTTTTAACTCGTTTGCTTGCTCTAAGAAGCTTTCAATTTGTTCATTTGATAAATGCTGAATCGATAACAAATTTTCCATGTCGATGACCCCTTATTCTTCTTCTGAAGCATCAAACATTTTTCCATTACCTTTAGCGAATTCTTTACCAGGTAATAGAAGGTTTAATATGACTCCAATAATCGCTGCTAGTGACATTCCTGCAATTTGTAAGTCTAAATTCGGTAATTCGATTTGGATAAATGCCCCACCAATTCCGATGACTAAAATTACTGATGAAATAATTAGATTTCGATTGACTCCAAGGTCAACATTATTATCAATTAACATTCTAAGTCCGCTTGAAGCGATAATCCCGAATAATAGAATAGATACGCCTCCCATTACTGCTGTAGGAATCGATTCTATTAAAGCAGTAATGATATCAGTAAAACCGAACAGGATAGCTAATACTGCCGCTCCTGCAATAACGAACACACTAAATACTCTCGTAATGGCAATAACACCGATATTTTCACCATAAGTTGTATTTGGTGGTCCCCCTAATACTGAAGCCATCATCGTCGCTACACCGTCTCCTAGTAATGAGCGGTTTAACCCCGGGTCCTTAATAAAATTTCGCCCTGCAATTTTTGATAAAACCATTTGGTCACCAATATGTTCAGTAATCGTTACTAATGCAACTGGTACCATGATTCCTACAATACTCCAACTAAGTACATCAAACGGTGAGTAGTCTACAAAAGGGATAATAAAGTCTGGTACTGTAAAGACGGCTGAGAAAAACTCCCCAATTGAACTACTGGAGGTAATTGCATCCCAACTTGCTGATAATCTTGATGTATCTACAATACCTTGGAAGAATGCGAATATATATCCTCCGATAATCCCGAAGAGTACCGGGATGATTTTCCAAAATCCTTTAAAAAAGACAGAGGCAATAATTGTTATAAGTAAAGTTACAAGGGCTACTGATAAGTGAGTGAGGCTATATTCCCCATTGTTGTACATCGCCATATCAACCGCTGTTGGTGCAAGACTAAGACCAATTACCATGATTACTGGCCCTACAACTACTGGAGGTAAAATATAAAACAACCAGTTCACACCAACTAAACTTATAATTAGAGCGACGATACCGTAAACTAATCCAGCTAGAAACGCACCGATCATAGCCCCAGGTAATCCAGATACTTGACTGGCTAACGTAATAGGAACGATAAATGCAAAACTTGATCCGATATAAGCTGGCACTTTACCTTGTGTAATAAGCAGATATGCTAAAGTCCCTACCCCACTTGTGACAAGGGCAACGCTCGGTGGCATCTCTGTTAAAAATGGTACTAAAATCGTTGACCCGAACATCGCAAATAAGTGTTGCAAACTTAAAATAATCCACTTATTCCATTTTGGTATATCTCTAATGTCTAATACTTTTTCCTGCATATTAATCCCCTCCACTTTTTGTACGAATAATTTTTTCTCTGTTTGAACAATTACTTCTCGTGTTTGAACAATCGCGGCGCATCTTTGAACAATTACAACCCAACTTTGAACAATCGCAGTGCTACTTTGAACAAATGGCTATATACATATAAAAAACCCCTTTGCAAAGTCGCAAAGGGGTATACGTAACCATGCTAATCCTCGTGTTACGTTTTACTTTACGACCTTACTAGCCTCTCTGGACTAACCTTAAAGGTCATACTATTTAATTGTTATTCATAAATACTTACTTGATCAACATCATCTACTTCATCAAGCTGGACCTTAACTACTTCCTTAATTGATGTTGGAATGTTTTTTCCAACATAATCAGCTCGAATCGGTAATTCTCTATGTCCTCTGTCTACAAGTACAGCAAGCTGGATACTTTTTGGTCTTCCTAAATCAATGATTGCATCCAACGCTGCTCGGACAGTTCTACCAGTAAATAAAACGTCATCTATTAATACAATGTTCTTGCCAGTTACATCTTGTTGAATATTTCGTTTGTTTAATGTCGCTTCATCAACTGAATCCTTATTTGACAAGTCATCTCTGTATAAGGAGATGTCTAGTTCTCCAGTCGGGATAGTGACACCTTCGATTGATTCAATACTTTGTTGGATTCGCTTAGCTAACGGCATTCCTCGAGTTTTAATCCCTACTAAAATTAAGTTTTCAGTCCCTTTGTTACGTTCTATAATTTCATGGGAAATACGTTTAATTGCTCGATTAATTGCATCATGGTCGAGTAGTTTCGCTTTCTCTTGCAAGGATATCCTCCTTTCAATTAAACCATTTGACGGTAGGTAGAACTAAAAAACCTCTTCTGCCATACAAGATGACAAAAGAGGTATACTTCGACATACGAATACCTATTAAATTTCCGTCACCTTGTTAGTCTCTCTGGACTAATTTTAAAGGTTTATATTCTATAGAATAATTTAACCTGATACAGAGAATATGTCAAGCCATTCTTTTAATCTTTTCTATCGTTTCTTGAAAAATAGTTGGCGCATCTGCTTCGAACGTTAATGTTTTATTAAATACTGGATGGACAAATGATAATTTTCTTGCATGCAATGCTTGACCTTCAACATTTAATGTCTTTCTTGGTCCGTATTTTGGATCACCTACTAACGGATGACCTATATACTGAAAATGAACTCGAATTTGATGTGTTCTACCTGTTTCCAATTCACAGTACACATGTGTAAAATCGCCTAACCTTTCTTTAACAGAAAAATGAGTAACAGCTGGTTTTCCGTTATCAACAACAGCCATTTTTTGTCGATCATTTTGGTCTCGTCCAATAGGTGCTTCAATTGTCCCTTGTTCATGTCCGATTTCACCATGAACAATCGCCTCATATTGACGTTTTATTTCTTTATTACTCAACATTGCCGATAGTTTTTCATGGGCTAAATCATGCTTTGCTACTAAGAGTAATCCACTCGTATCTTTATCAATTCGATGAACAATCCCTGGACGTTCCACCCCATTAATTCCTGATAAATCATCACAATGATATAACAGTGCATGAACGAGCGTACCCGTTTGGTGCCCATGTGACGGGTGGACGACCATCCCTTTTTCTTTATTGACGACAAGTAAATGTTCGTCCTCATAAACGATATCAAGTGGAATGTTTTCTGGCTCAATTTGTAATTCTTTTATTTCTGGAACCGTCCATTCTACTTCATCTTTTAACTGACATTTATAATTACTTTTTACCCTTTCTCCATTAACAGTGACATAACCATCTTTAATCCATGACTGGACTTGACTACGGGATACATCATCAATAAAATCGGCTAAGACTTTATCAATTCTTTCGTTTTGTTGTTCCTCTTGTATTGTCACCTGTTGTTTATCCATTTTGTTTCGTTCCTTTATTCTTTATTTCATCATATAAAATGAGAATAATGACGATAATTACACCTACAGTTAAAGCTGAATCCGCAATATTAAAGATTGGAAAATCATAAGAAAAAATAATAAAATCTAAAAAATCAACAACTTCTTGAATTCTCAATCGGTCGATGAAGTTTCCAATAGCTCCACCTAAAATTAAGGCAAAACCAATATTAATTAAAGGGTGTTCATGTTTATACATTTGCATGTAATAAATAATAACGCCGATAACGACGACAGTCACAATGTAGAACAACCACATCTTTCCTTCTAATATCCCCCAGGCTGCTCCACTATTTCGATGTGAAGTAATGTAGAAAAAACCAGGAATGACCTCAATTGATTCATATATTTTCATATTACCCACGATAAGAAATTTCGTTATTTGATCAAATATTACTACAACTAAAGCTAATATATAATATTTCACAATTTGACCTCCATTACTCCCTGATATCCTATTGAATTTTATCATAACGATTACAAATTGGCGAATACAAATCATTCGATTATTAAAAAAACTCATTTTGCAGTACGGTTCAAGTCGTACTACAAAATGAGTTCATATTAACGTTTATCCAACAATCGATGCACATCGCTCACATAGTTCAGGATGTTTATCATCGACTCCTACAGAGTGAGAAGAAACCCAACATCTTTGACACTTTTCTCCGTTATGTTTTTCAACTAACACAGAGACACGGTCATACTCTTTAGCTCCGTCCTTAGAATCAACAACTTCTGCTTCTGAAACGATTAAATATTGATGTAAATGTTCCATTGAGTGAAGTAGTTGTTTTGTTTCATCTGTTTTTGGTACTAATGTTACTTTTGCATCTAATGATTTCCCAATTACTTTGTTCGCACGTGCTTCTTCTAAAGCTTTTAATACATTTTCACGAACAGCAATAAAGTCATTCCATTTCGTTCTAATTTCATCTTCTTTGTCAATCGTACGTGCTTCAGGCATATCCGTTAGTTGTACACTTTCCTCTTCAACACCAGGGATGTAGTTCCAAACTTCATCTGCAGTATGTGAAAGAATTGGCGATAGTAATTTTGTTAAGCTAACAACAATTTCGTAATATACCGTTTGAATACTACGACGGCGTTTGTTATCTTCTTTTTCAATATACAAAATATCTTTGGCAAAATCTAAATAAAATGCACTTAAATCAACTGTACAGAAATTATTAATCGTATGGTAAATTGTTGAATAATCATAACGATCATATGAATGATTAACTTTCCGGATGATGTCTTGTAAACGAATTAGCATATATTTGTCAACTTCTTCTAAGTCTCGATCCGCTAATCGATCTGTTGCTGGATTAAAGTCGTTTAAGTTCCCAAGCATAAAACGGAATGTATTTCTAATTTTACGGTAAACTTCAGCAACTTGTTTAATAATATCGTCAGACACACGAACGTCAGCTTGATAATCAACACTTGCTACCCATAGACGTAAAATATCTGCACCATATTGTTTCATTACTTTTGCTGGGACCATCACGTTTCCAAGTGATTTACTCATTTTGCGTCCTTGACCATCTAAAGTAAATCCATGACTTAAGATTCCTTTATATGGTGCTTTACCTGTCACAGCTACTGCAGTTGATAATGATGAGTTAAACCAACCACGATATTGGTCAGATCCTTCTAAATAAAGATCAGCAGGTCGTTGTAAGTCCTCACGCTCTACTAGCACACCTTGGTGTGTAGAACCAGAGTCAAACCAAACATCCATAATATCTGTTTCTTTCGTAAACTTGCCATTAGGACTTGATGGATGGGTAAAACCTTCAGGAAGTAAATCTTTAGCTTCTCTTTCAAACCAAACATTTGAACCGTGCTCACGGAAAAGATTAGACACGTGATCAATCGTCTCATCTGTAATAATTGGTTCTCCATTTTCACCATAGAATACAGGGATTGGTACACCCCAGACTCGTTGACGTGAAATACACCAATCTTCACGGTCTTTAATCATGTTATGCATACGAACTTCTCCCCACTCAGGGTGCCAGTTCACATTTTTGATTTCTTCTAAAATTTGATCTCTAAAATCTTTAATTGATGCAAACCATTGTGATGTTGCACGGAAAATCGTCGGTTGTTTCGTACGCCAATCATGTGGGTACGAGTGTGTAATAAATTCAAGTTTTAATAAGGCACCGACTTCTTCTAATTTTTGAGTAATATCTTTATTTGCTTTATCGTAAAACATACCTTCAAAGCCAGGCGCTTCTTCTGTAAATACACCTTTGTCATCAACTGGACATAAGGCATCTAAACCGTATTTTTTACCAATCCAGAAGTCATCTTCCCCATGTCCAGGTGCTGTATGAACACATCCTGTACCCGAATCAGTTGTAACATGTTCACCTAACATGACAAGCGAATCGCGATCATAAAATGGATGTTTACATTCGACATACTCCAATTCACTACCTTTTAATGTTTTCGTAACCTTTGGAGAATCCCATTCTACTTTAGTAGTAACCTCTTCAAGTAAATCATGGGCAATAATAAACTTCTCACCATTTGCTTCAACCACGACATATTCCAAATCTGGATGTACAGCAATTCCTAAGTTAGCTGGAATTGTCCATGGAGTTGTCGTCCAAATAATAATTTTCTCATCTCCGTCGAGTACACCTTTACCGTCCGTTACGTCAAAAGCTACATAAATTGAAGGCGAACGTTTATCTTGATATTCAATCTCAGCTTCTGCAAGTGCAGATTCTGATGATGGTGACCAATAAACTGGCTTTTTACCTTTGTAAATGTAGCCACGTTTAGCCATTTCACCGAACACTTTAATTTGTTGCGCTTCAAAAGCCGGGTCTAGTGTAATATATGGATTATCCCAATCACCACGTACGCCAAGCTGTTTGAACTGCGTACGCTGGCTGTCGATTTGTTCTCGAGCATATTGTTCACATAGCTCTCTAAATTCAGCAACACTCATTTTTTTACGGTCAATTTTCTTCTTTTTAGTTAAAGCAACTTCAATAGGCAATCCATGTGTATCCCAGCCTGGAACATAAGGGGCATGATAACCAGTCATCGATTTGTGACGGACAATAATATCTTTTAAAATTTTGTTAAGTGCGTGCCCCATATGAAGGTCACCATTCGCATATGGCGGTCCATCATGTAAAATAAACATCGGACGGCCTTGAGTTCGTTTTTGAACTTTTTCATAAATTTTCGTTTCTTCCCAATGTTGTTGCATTTCAGGCTCACGCTTTGGTAAATTACCTCGCATCGGGAAATCAGTTTTTGGCATTAATAAAGTCTCTTTATAATCCATTTTTATCCTCCTTATTTATTCAAAGTAAGCAAATTTCTATTCATTGATTAAACACAAAAAAAGCCTTCAACATCCCAAATAAAGGGACGAGAAAGCTCGCGGTACCACCCTAATTGAATGAAATAAATCATTCCACTTCATCATTCGTAACGTGAATGAATCGCCCATTTCTACTATAATTCGAATGGAGACTCTAGGGTGATTTTCCTTAAAAGGTCGTTACTAGGCTTGCACCATCCCTAGCTCGCTTCAAACGAAAGTCTTCTAAGTACTTTCCCCTTCTTCGTCTTGTTATATTTGACTTTAAAATAATCATTATGATATGAAATTATATGGAAAAATAATAGCCTCGTCAAGATAAATTACTTTTCAGTCGAAAATTCACCGAGTCGACGATCAGGCTGGTGATAATTTTCTTCCGTATCAATGTCAAATAAGTCTTCCCAATCATCATTTTCAATAATATCAAGTTGAGCTTCAACAAGCATTTTTAAACGTGTACGGAAAACTTTAGCTTGTTTTTTCAATTCTTCAATTTCTATCGCTACACTTCTTGATTTAGCAAGTGCTTCATTCACAATACGGTCAGCATTTTTCTCAGCTTCTTTTATAATTAACTTTGCTTCTTTATTAGCATTATTTTTCACTTCATCTGCTGTTTCTTGTGCGACTAGAATAGAGCGATTTAACGTTTCCTCAATATTGTTAAAATGTTTCAGCTTATCTTCCAAATCAGAGACCTGATCTTCGAGTGCTTTTTTCTCACGTATCACTTTTTCAAAGTCTTTGATGACTTGATCAAGGAATTCATTTACTTCGTCTTCATCATAGCCTCTAAATCCTCTTGTAAATTCTTTATTATGAATGTCTAATGGCGTAATCCCCATCAATAAAGCCCCCTTTTCGTACAGTTAACGATATTAATTACTTTATTTCGACAAAATTTATAAAAATCCTGCTATATAATTATTTTAATTTCGCTAACCTTACTCTGAATTTGTCTTTCTTTGTTTTTCCTAATAGTTCTATCACTTTGCTTCTTCCTAATTTCCTAACTGAAATAAGATCGCCTTCTTCGACTGGATAGGAAGGATTATTGACTGTACGATGATTTACTTTAACTAATTCTTTTTCTATGAGTTGTTGCGTTTTTTGTCTTGATAATTGATAGATCTCTTTTATTATGACATCTAATCTTAATGAAGATACAGTACCTTCTTTTTCCAACCACTGAATATGTTTAGTAATAATTCGTTCAGAAGGTATATTTTTCAATTCAATCGAGCTCTTTTTAATTTTTGTTAAATGTAGTTTTAAAAACATTTCTATATCTTGGTCAATAATAATTTGAAACACGCCATCATCGACAATTATATCGCCTATTTTTTTTCGATGAATTCCTAATGACATTAATGTCCCCAGTATATCTCGATGTGATAGGTTTACAAATTTTGAAGGATAGTTCCCTTCCAAAATGGCCAACGAGTAGTCTTGAACCTCAATCTTTTCGTAAAACGGAGCAAGTATTACCCTTTTCCGCTCGGCCTCACTATAACCACCGAAAAATGATAGGTTTAGATCTGACTGTTTTCCAATTATAGTTTGAAAAATAACTTGTTCACGCGGATCTAAAAAGTCGGTTAAAACTGTTTTATATTGATGCTCCACTTGTTCTTTATAATCCAATACTTGATCTACAAATGCATGTTCTTCAGGTCGAAAATGTTGATAAAGATCCATAATAACCCCAATCCATTAAACTAACATTCTATATAGAACATCTAATCCACCGACGGCCAAATGTAGCGAAATAATAGCAACAATTGGCGATATATCAAGCATGCCGATTGGAGGAATGATTTTTCTAAACGGTTCTAAATATGGTTCGCAAATTTTACCTAAAAACTGTCCAATGGAAGATTCGCGAGCACCGGGAAACCATGACATTAAAATATAAAAAATTAATGCGTATGAATAAATATAAATCGCTTGAGCTAATATTGAGAAAATTTGGTGCAGCATATTATTACCTACCTTTGTTCATTTGTTCTTTATCATCAATAAAGTCAGTAATACTTCCGGAAATATTAACGTGCTCCGGTGTACATAAAAATGTTTGTTGGCCTAATTTTTGTATATTTCCGTTTATTGCATAGACAGTGCCGCTTAAAAAGTCGATTACCCTTCTACTTGTGAGCTGATCAAGTCGCTGTAAATTAATAACGACGGATTTTCGCTTTTTAAGATGGTCTGCAACAGTTTGTGAATCATCATATGATGTTAATTCGCATAATACCATTTTCGCATCATTTGTGACTGATTTTAAACTAATTACATTATCCTTCACTTGTGCTTCGTTTGATTGATGAGTAGTAGGTTCTTCAACTTCATTATATTCATCGAGGTCGAAAAATGATTTAAACTTATCCTTAAATCGCATACTAAACCTCCTTAACCCCATTCTTTACCAACTAAGCTTGTCCCAATTCTAATATGTGTAGCCCCTTCTTCAATCGCAATCTCAAAATCATTACTCATTCCCATAGATAAGTAATGGCATGGTGCGAAGGGCAAGTCTAGCTGTTGAACTCGCTCATTAAGCTCTCTTAAGCTACGAAAACAATTTCTTATTATTTTTTCATCATCAGTATGTGGTGCCATAGTCATAAGGCCAACCACTTCTACATTTTCATAATGTTCTAACGATTTAATAAAAGGAATGACATCATCAACTGCTAAACCGTGCTTCGATTCTTCACCACTAGTATTCACTTGAACAAAACATGAGATTTTACGAGTGGCTCTTTTATTAATTTCTTTTGCTAGTGATTTTCTGTCTAAAGAATGTATGTAATCGACATGTTCGATTAAATCTTTTACTTTACGGGACTGTAATGTGCCAATAAAATGCCAATCAACAGGTTGGTTTATTTCTTGGTATTTTTCCAAAAATCCTTCTAATCGATTTTCCCCTATATGTTTAATACCTAATTCTATTACTTTATTTGCTGTTTCTACAGATACGTATTTTGTAACTGCAATGACATTAATTTCAGATAATTGACGATTTGAACGAATGGCTGCAGCTTCAATTTGATTAAATAGAGCCGTATAATTACTTTGTAGTGACATCGTTTATCCCCTTTATCCTCTTATTCATTTTTTAAACAAATATAAGCTAACATTCTTCCTGTTTTCCCCTGGTCTCTTCTATGCGAAAAAAATAATTGTTGCTCTTCAAATGTACAATAATCAGTAGCTTTAATATTTTTATCTTTAACACCAGCATCGACTAAAAATAGTCGATTTAACCGTTTTAAATCAAGTAAATAATGTCCAGGTCGAGTTTGTTTAAGTACATCATTATGATATTGTATAGGAATGTTTTGGATAACATTTTCATCGACTTCATAATGTTTTGCTGAAATACAAGGTCCTATAACAACTTCAATATTTGATGCTTCTATCCCTTTATTTTTAAAAAAGTCAATCATATTCGGACCAATTTTGTTTACCGTTCCGCGCCAACCAGCATGTGCTAAACCAATCCAATCATTTGATTTACTCTTAAAATACAGTGGAACACAATCCGCAAAAAAAGTAACTAATAGATGTTTAGGGTGATTCGTTATAAAGCCATCAGCATTAATTTGAGGATTGTCATGATAAAAACTTTGTTGATGATCAATATCAGATAAATCAATGATTTTATTACTATGAATTTGATTAATACAAAACCAATCTTTTAATGGTCGATTTAACCATTCACTTACTAATTCTCGATTCCTAATAACAGCATCTTTAGAATCATTAACATGTAAAGCAACATTTAAAGAATCAAAAGGTGCTTCACTTACTCCATATTGGCGTGTTGAAAAGCCAGCCAATACACCGGCCTCCTCCCACCCAATTATTTTTAGCAACTGTTGGTCGTTTTTAAATAGATCGTCCATAAAATTAAAACTCCCTTACATTATCCCATTTTAACACATAATGACTCATTTTTCTGTAATCGTTATTGATTTTGTTCCTTTGAGTAAGGCATGCTAATTAATATGACATCTGTTCCTATCTTTTTAATATGGTGCCACTGGATCAATACTTCTTCTTCTTGACCTAAAATACCAAACCATTTTCCTTTTATCGTAACGACGAGGGATAATATTTTTCCGTAATGTACATCAAGTTCTAAATCGCTTATAAAACCAATTTTCTCACCATTGTCAACATTTATAATATCTTTTGACTGTAGTTCAGATAATAACATCTATCTCACCCCTTATGTATACTTTATGAAATACACATGAAAAAAAGCCCCATAATCATAGGGCTTTCATAATTATTCTAATACTTTTTTATTCATTTCTCTGATTGCTGATTTTTCAAGTCTTGAAACTTGAGCTTGAGAAATTCCTATTTCTTCTGCAACCTCCATTTGTGTTTTTCCTTCAAAAAAGCGTTGATTAATAATGAGCTTTTCACGTTCGTTTAAATGTTTTATTCCTTCTCTAATGGCTAATTCATTGAGCCAAGATGAGTCTTTTTGTTTATCATCCCTTAATTGATCCATTACATATATTGGATCGCTACCATCATTATATATAGGCTCAAATAATGATACTGGATCTTGAATTGCATCTAGAGCAAAGACTACATCTTCTTGTGGTAAATCCATTTCTTTTGCGATTTCTTTTGTCGTCGGTTCTGTTGATGTTTTGCTCATTAATTGTTCTTTTATTTGTAATGCTTTATATGCGATGTCTCTTAAAGAACGTGAAACTCGAATTGGGTTGTTATCTCTTAAGTATCTTCTAATCTCACCTATAATCATAGGAACCGCATATGTTGAAAATTTAACATTTTGACTTAAATCAAAGTTATCAATTGATTTCATTAGACCAATACAACCGACTTGAAATAAATCATCAACGTTTTCACCACGATGATTAAATCGTTTTATTACACTTAATACTAATCTTAAATTACCGTTGACTAGTTTTTCTCTAGCTTGTACCTCACCACTTTGTAATTTTTTAAATAGTTCTCGCATTTCTTCATTCGTAAGTACTGGCAATTTCGATGTATCAACACCGCAAATTTCCACCTTATGTCTCGCCATGTTTGCCCCTCCCGTATGGAGAATGATGTCAGTAAAAAGTTTCTCCATTACGAAAGTTTTTATGCGGCTAATTAATTTTTCATAATCTTATACCATTTTATTAAATTCTCTCTTTAATCGTTTAATAATCTTTTTTTCTAATCGAGATATATACGATTGTGAGATTCCTAATTGTTCTGCTACATCCTTTTGAGTTTGTTCTTGATAGCCACTTAAACCGAACCGCATCTCCATAATTTGCTTTTCTCGACCAGAGAGTTTTGACAAGGCAGATTTTAGTAAATTTTTATCAACATTCAAATCTAATTCCTTTGTAATAATATTTTCATCTGTTCCTAAAACATCTGAAAGAAGTAACTCATTCCCATCCCAATCGACATTTAAAGGTTCATCAAAAGATACTTCTGTCTTTCTTTTATTATTTCTTCTTAAGTACATTAGTATTTCATTCTCAATACAACGTGATGCATAGGTTGCTAATTTAATGTTTTTTTCTGGATTAAATGTATTGACTGCCTTTATTAAACCGATGGAACCGATACTAATTAAATCTTCTATATTAATTCCTGTGTTTTCGAATTTTTTTGCGATATAGACGACCAATCTTAAATTATGTTCAATTAGTTTTGATTTAGCTTCTTGGTCCCCTTTCATAATTCGATCGAGCATCTCTTTTTCTTCTTCTTTTGATAGTGGTGGTGGTAGGGCCTCGCTACCACCAATATAGTATATTTCTTGAACTTTATTTTTTATTTTTGTCATGAATGAAGTGAAAAACTGCTGTAATTTGAACCATACACGTTTCATTAAGATACTCCTTTCACATGTTGAATCTTTGTTTTCTTTGTTTGAAATAATTCAGGATGTAACAAGCAATTATAATTTAATGAATTCGAAAATTGTCCAAAATGAATACCTACATAAACCTTTTTAGTTGAATACAACATCTTGTTTGCGTAAATATTGACACAATCAATGATAAACACCGGTAAAAATCCTTGATCACCTCCAGCCATACGAAATGGAATATAATGAATATTTACATTTTCTTTTATTAAATCATCATCGTTTATCTGTTGATGCTTCATTCGATCAATTAGACTGGAATCAAACCAGGTGCGTGCTATTTTTTCATCAACTAGTATGATCGGTTTATTTGAAAGTGGATGTGACAATTGATTCCCAGTATCTAAAAACCCTTTTATTTTTCGAGACTCATTTCTAAAAAATAGTTCAACATCATATAGACGATCACTGTGTAATTTAATAACCGCAATATTTTGCAATCTCCCTTTCGTAAAATAAAGAATAATTGGAAAACAGATGATAACAAATAACCAGCTTATGCCACTTCCATATCCAACATAATTTAATAAAGCTATATCAATTTGATTTGATTTGAGGAAAAAATGAAGTGCAAATAACCCACCTCCTATTGCGAAATTAATAAAATAGAAACAAAAGAAATATATTAAAAATTGTTGAATTGATTGAAAACGGAATGCGATTAAGATGATTCCAAAAGAATAGATTAATTTGATGAATGGGTTTTCAAGCCAGTCCATATTAAAAATAAGTGTTAGTGGGACAATTAGGGATGCAAAAAGACTTGCTAAAAAAATATTGACTCGCTTATATGGTCTTCTTATTACCCACGCAACCGTTAGTAAAACAAGCCAATCAAAAAATAAATTTAACAACCATATTAAATCTACGTATAAATCCAAATCATTCATCCTTTTTAACCTGTTAAACAATAGTATAAAAAAAGAAGCTAAAAAATCTTGTCAATTTTTCAGCTTCTTTTCGGACTTATTTTGAAATGTTTTGTCAACATATATTAATTTATCAATAATTACTTAGAACTTAATAATAATTAATAGATTAGAGAGTTCTAAAAGATTAATATTTTCACTTAAATTTAAACATAATGCTCTGTTAAAGCCCGTTGTTGTTTATTGTGAATCGCTATCGGTGGACGCTTTTACCCAAAGGGCACAAGGCGACATCTGCGAAGGAAAAACTTTCGCGAGACGTCTTCTATGCCGGGGCACGGCTCGAGCCAGGGAACTACTTCGAGAAACTTCTTTGCCCCTTGCACCGAGGAATTAGCTTCGTAGCGTTACTAGTGGACTAGAGGTGCATCTCTCGGAAGAAAGACACTTCCTGCGGGGTCTCGAGACTCGTGCTGTTCCGCGAAGGACTGGACGTTCAAGTGTCGGCGTTGGCCACAAGGACGTGGCCGCTTTTAGCCGACCAGGAGTCGCCACCTACGCTCTTCACAATACGACAACTCAGTGTAAATATTGTTATTATCAACACTAAACTTTAACAGAGCCAAACATAAAAAAAACCTGTACCACATAAAATGAAGTACAGGCTTATTTGAATATTTATTTATCTACCACGATTACGATTTCGTAAAAATGTAGGAATATCTAATGTATCTTCTTCAAACGCTGGTTGGCGTGAAGGGATACTTTCCGCTTTTTGTTGATTTCCTACTGCGGGCTGTTGTTTAAATGGCGTTTGTGCTTGAGGTTTTTCATCAAAACCAGTCGCAATAACAGTAACAACTATTTCTTCTGTTAGGTTTTCATTAATAACAGAGCCAAAAATCACGTTCACTTCTTGGTCCGCTGCTGATGTTACGATTTCAGCTGCTTCTTGTACTTCATACAGGCTTAAATTCGTTCCACCTGAAATATTCATGAGGACACCATGAGCACCATCAATTGAAGTTTCAAGTAATGGCGAAGAAATAGCCTTTTTCGCGGCTTCTGTTGCACGGTTTTCACCAGTAGCAACACCAATTCCCATTAGGGCAGAACCTTTGTCTTCCATAATCGTCTTAACATCGGCAAAGTCAACGTTGATTAGACCTGGTACAGCTATTAAATCTGAAATACCTTGTACACCTTGTCTTAAGACATTATCAGCTTCACGGAAAGCTTCTAACATCGGTGTGTTTTTATCAACGATTTCTAACAAACGATCATTAGGAATAACAATTAATGTATCAACATTTTCTTTTAAAGCATCTACACCTGATGTTGCTTGAGTAGAACGTCTTCTTCCTTCAAATAAGAATGGACGTGTTACAACACCGACAGTTAAAGCACCTAATTCTTTTGAAATTTGAGCAATGACAGGAGCTGCACCAGTTCCAGTTCCACCGCCCATACCAGCAGTTACAAAAACCATATCTGCACCTTGTAATGTCTCAACAATTGCTTCTTTACTTTCTTCCGCCGCTTTTCTACCAACTTCTGGATTTGCACCTGCACCTAAACCACGGGTTAATTTATCCCCGATGCGTAGTTTAGTTTCGGCTTTTGATAAATTTAATGCCTGTGCGTCAGTATTTACAGCGATGAATTCAACTCCTTGAACACCGTGCTCAATCATACGATTAACCGCATTACTTCCACCGCCACCAACGCCGATTACTTTTATTTTAGCTAATTGATCAACATTTGACTCAAAATCTAACATGTTAGGTTCCTCCTATTGTACAGAATTCCCTTTCTACTTAACATAGTGAAGGAAACGATTGATTAATCAAAAAAATAGTTTTGTAGTTTTTTCACGAAAGACTCTTTATCTTTTGATTTGTTTTTAACGACGTCTTTTTTAACTTTATCCTGTTTGATTCTACTAGGCTTGTCCATTTCTGCATGCGCCATTTGAATCCCACTAACAAATTCTTTACCTTGTATTTTCGCATTACGAAAAGCAAATTGCAAGGTACCTAACCCAACTGTAAAATGAGGCTCTCTAACACCGATTAATGATGGGATTGAAAGTCTTACATTTGTTTGAAAGACTTCTCTTGCTAACTCTAGTACTCCTGGAAGGCTAACAACACCACCTGTTAGTACATATCCCCCGGCAAGATCACGATAGCCCATTCTTCTTATTTCCTGTAAAGCATAATAATATATTTCTGCTAATCTCGCTTCAATAATTTCTGCAATTTGCACTTGGTCAAATGTTTGCCTATCATTACTACCAATTGTAACAACCGAAAAAGTATTTTCTTCTAATGCATCTCTTCGATAAGCATGTCCAAATTCCTTCTTTACGTTTTCAGCTTCTTCTGTCGTCGTCTTCATCCCAATAGATAAATCTTTTGTAATGTTATCGCCACCTAATGGAATGACTGAGGTGTCAACTAAATATCCGTCTGAAAATACTGAAATGGTCGTACTTCCAGCACCAATATTGATCATACCAACTCCGAGATTCTTTTCATCTTTCGACAGAGCAAATTCACCTGCAGCAAGAGGTTGAAGGCAAATATCTTGGATTTCTAATCCTGCACGTTCAACACATTTAATGATATTATGTAAATTTGTTCGCCCACAAGTGATTAAAGTTCCTTGCATTTCAAGCCTTACACCGATCATACCACGTGGGTCAGTGATTTCGTCTTGCCCATCCACGATAAATTGTTTTGGAAATACATCTACAATTTCTCTTTCAGGTGGAATTGACATCACTTGTGAAGCTTCAATCACTCGCCTTATGTCTTCATCACCAATATCTCTAGTTTCACTCGAAACTGCTACGACACCATGACAATCTTGTAGTTGAATGTGGCTGCCGTTTATACTGACAATGACACGTTTTATTTGAGTATCAACCATCCGTTCAGCCTGGTCGACGGCATTTTGAATGGAATGAACAGTTTGGTCGATGTCAACGATTGCTCCCTTTTTCATTCCTTTTGATTCAGCAACGCCGACTCCTATTACATTTAATGTGTCATTTGATACTTCTCCAATAATCACTTTTACTTTAGATGTTCCAATATCTAAGCTGACTAATGTTTCACTACGATTCAATTTTTGCACCTCCGATTAAGGCTTCCGTTACAAATAAATCTATTAGAATTTCCTTAATGTATTATTTCAACTTAAATTGCATTATACCTGCAAGATTCTACAAAAACATACAACTTTTGCGATTAAGGTGAAACATCATTAGATTGCTCTATATCAATCTCAATTTGTTCATCATTTTTTTCTTGAGAAAAAGGTTGGAAATATGCCCCTACATCAATATACAATACACCCGCCATAGTTGGATCTAATTGTGAAGCAATAGAAGGATATACTGACATCTTTTCTTGGAAATTTCTTATGGAAGCTATAACTTCTTGTCCATCAGTCATAAATAGCCTAATACGATAACGAGATTGTCCATCGGGCTCCCAGAAAATTTCTGAGATTAATGAAACAATTGACTCTTCCAAATTAGACAATTGACTAGCCATATTTTCCAAAATATCTTCTTCTGTAAACTCGTTTAAAATAGGTGCGTCTCCTTTTGGTTGCTTCAAAGGAGTGTTATTTAATATTTTACCATTTTCTAATATAGGATAATAATTGTTTCCATTATTTACATATCCAACACGTTTTAATTCTGAAACTTCGATAACTATATGATTATACCATTTTCTTTTAATTGTTACTTCCTCTATCTCTGGATGTGTTTTAATGTTTTCAATAACTTGATCAACCTTTATACTCCAGAAAGATTCATCAGTACTAAGCTGGCTTAATTCAATAATTTCTTCCTCTGATACTGAATGATGATTTGTAACTTCAATAGATTGTAAATAGCTTAGTGGTGATTGTAAATAGACAATTAAAATGATTAATAAAAGTATAATCGTTAAATAGGTAAAAAATCTTCTGTTCGCTTTCCTTTTTCTCTTTTGCTTTAGTTGCGGAATTCGATCTTCAATGGAGATTACTTTTTTTTCTGCCATTCATTAAGCTTCTCCTTAACGTATGAAACATAATTTTTTAATACAATTACTATTTCTTTATTATAGCATAGTTTATAGGCATGAAAAAAAGGTATTTTAGATTATTTATATAATTTCAACTTCAGTTACTAAATCAATATTGAACTTATCTTTTACTTCACTTTGAACATAACGAATAAGGCCTATGACATCATGATAAGATGCATCGTTTTCATTGACTATAAAGTTGCCATGTAATTCAGAAATTTTGGCCCCACCAATCGTATAACCTTTTAAACCTAACTCTTCAACAAGCTGTCCTGCATAGTTTGGTAAAGGGTTGCGGAAAATACTACCTGCACAAGGAGAATCCCACGGTTGTGTTTCTCTTCTATATTCTTTATGCTTTTTCATCTCTTGTAAAATATCTTTTTGATTTCCCTTTTTTAGTTGAAAAATGGCCTCTAAGCAATAACCTTTTCGTTTTTCTTGTAATATCGACCTACGATAAGAAAATTCCAGTTCCTCATTTGATAACCACTCTATTTTTCCATCATCAAATAAAATATGTGCTTTAACCAAAACTTTTGACGTGTCAGACCCATGAGCTCCTGCATTCATAAATACAGCTCCTCCAACACTTCCTGGAATGCCACCCAGAAATTCTAGACCACTTAATCCTTCACGACTTATAATTGCCGCAAGACGAACGAGCGGATAACCAGCCCCAACTCTAATTTGGTCTCCATTTATTTCAAGATGATCTAAACCTTTACCGAGTTGAATAACTGCTCCTCTAATCCCTTCATCTGGTATGAGCAAATTTGAGCCACGCCCTATGATACGAAAAGATAGATTGTGCTTCTTCACAATCTTCACTGTTTCAATTAAACTTTCAATACTGTTTGGTTTTATTAGAAGATCTGCAGGCCCACCAATTTTTATTGTCGTATACTTTTTTAAAGGTTCATCTTGTAACACTGTACCTACTTTTTTTTCATTTAATTCTTTTATGATCGACTCCATCGAAATCATCCTTCATTGATTTGATTTGTGAGTAAGTATATATTTTTTACCTTATTGTCGCATACCGGCTTAAATTTAACAATAATCCTAACGATATTAATGTTAAAGTTAACGAAGATCCGCCATAGCTCAACAGAGGTAATGTTATCCCTGTTACTGGAATTAAGCCGATAACAACACTAATATTTATCATCACTTGTATGACAATCATCGATGTAATCCCAAACGCTAATAAGGTAGCAGATAAATCTTGGGAATGGATTGCAATTAATATTCCACGCCATACGATGATAAAAAATAAAAATAAAATAAACGTCCCACCTATTAATCCTAATTCTTCAGCAATGACTGAAAAAATAAAATCTGTTTGTGGTTCAGGTAAATAGAAGTACTTCTGCATACTGTTTCCGAACCCTAGCCCCATTAAACCGCCAGGCCCAATAGCATATAAAGATTGAATGATTTGGAATCCGTCTCCTAATGGGTCTTCCCATGGATTAAGAAAAGCTTTAATTCGATTGATTCGATACGGTGCAGAAATTATTAATCCAGCTAAACCAACAAGCCCTAAAGTTCCCAAACTAACAAAATGGCTTATTTTAGAGCCTGCAATAAACAACATTAACATACCCGTTAAAACAAATACTAAACCTGTTCCTAAATCGGGTTGTAACATCATTAACCCAAATGGAAGAAATATGAGCATGAGCATAGGTAGGAAACCTTTAGATACGGATTGTAGTTCGTGTTGCTTTTTAGGTAAAATGTGTGCAAATAGAAGGATTAATCCTAATTTCATAAATTCACTTGGCTGGACACTAAAAGCTCCAACCCCTATCCAACTTTTAGCTCCTCCTCGTACCAGCCCAACTCCTGGAATAAATAAAGCGATGAGCAGTATGACACAACCAATATAAATTAATACAGACATATTCAACCATCTGTAGTAAGGAACTCTAATCATAAACCATATACCTAATAGACCAATAACTGCAAATAGTAATTGTCTTTTAACATAAAAAAAAGAGTCATCAAGTTTATAATCTGCCCAAATGGAAGATGCACTAAATACCATAACTACACCAATTAAAAGCAACATTAATACAGCTGTTAATAACACGTAGTCTAAAGAAGTTTCGCGACTTTTGTTCAATAAAAACACCCCTAACTTCTAATGGAAGTCGGGGCTTTTCAAGTTAGACAAGCCCCTATTAAAGCTTATGCACGACATCAACAAACATGTCTCCACGCTCTTCAAAAGATGCGAATTGGTCCCAGCTCGCACATGCTGGCGAGAATAATATGACATCTCCATTCGCACTAATTTTATAAGCCTCAATAGTTGCTTCTATCAAATTATTTACTTTTTTAACATTAAAAAATTGCTGTCTTTTTGCAGCATTAACTATTTTTTCACTAGACTGTCCGAATACGACGCAGCTTTTCACATTATCAAAATGTGATATTAACTCATCAAATTCATTGCCACGGTCTAAACCGCCTGCAATTAAAACAATTGGCTCTTTAAAAGCATGAATAGCTTTCAATGTTGCAGCAACATTTGTAGCCTTTGAATCATTATAAATTTTTCTGCCATTAAAGTTTTTAACATATTGAAGACGATGTTTAACGCCAGTAAATGTTTGTAGAACTTTTTTAATTTGATCATTTGAAATGTTAAAATGTTTACAAACACCAATTGCTGCTAAAACATTTTCTAAATTATGCTGACCAGGTAATGTAACATCACTACGGTCGATAATGAATTCACCTTGATAATAAATTCGATCATCTTTTAGTGAAATACCATTAGGAACATACTCTTCAACAGAGAAGGCAAGTTTTTGAGCCTTTGATTGATTTGCTGCTGACTGAATTAGTTCATAGTCTTTACTATAAATGAATAGGTCTTTATTTGTCTGATTTAGAGTTATATTAAGCTTTGAATGCAAATAATCATCCATTGTTTTATGAAAATCTAAATGAGCTTCTGTAATATTTAATAATACAGCTACATCTGGTTTAAATTTTTCAATTGCTTTTAATTGAAAAGATGAAAGTTCGATAACGACTGGTTGACCTTTTTTTTGAGATCTCGCAACATTTGTTGCGACTTGTCCTATATTCCCCGCAATCAATGGATTTAAATTAGCTTCTTTTAACAGCTCGTATATTAACGTTGTTGTTGTCGTTTTTCCATTAGAACCAGTAATCGCTATAATTGGCCCATCAAACAAGTAAAAAGATAATTCAACTTCTGTAATGATTGGAATATTACGTTTAACAGCTTCACTAACAATTTCATTATAATAAGGAATACCAGGGTTTTTAACAACTAAATCTACGCCATCTAATAAGTCGATTGGATGTTTACCAGTAACGACTTCGACACCTAATTGCTGGAACTTTCTAGCAATATCATTTTCTTCTATTCGTTTCAGATCATTAATTTTAAATGGAACATTACTGTCATGTAATAACTGTGCTGCAGCATCTCCACTTTTTGCAAGACCTAACACTAGAACGTTTTGATAAGGAAATTGTTGTAATGTTTTCACTAAATCCACACCTCAATGTATACACCAAAAACAGCACATAATGCTCCAACTAGCCAAAATGTGACAACCACTCGCCACTCTGACCAACCAGATAGCTCATAGTGATGGTGTAATGGACTCATTTTAAATACTCTTTTACCTGTTAGTTTAAACGAAATGACTTGAATAATAACTGACAATGTTTCTAAAACAAAGACACCACCAATAATGATTAATAAAATCTCTAGTTTTAATAAGACAGCAACCATAGATAATGATGCTCCGATGGCTAGTGAACCGGTATCACCCATAAACACTTTTGCCGGATGACTATTAAAAACTAAAAATCCTAATAATGCCCCAACGACAGCAAAGGAGAAAATAATTATTTCTGCTGAAGCATTATAGTAGAAACCGATAATTGCAAATGCCGCAAAAGCGATGGATGCCGTTCCTGCAACTAAGCCGTCTAAACCATCTGTTAAGTTAACCGCATTGGATGTTCCTACAAGCATAAACAATAAAAAGATACTATAAAATATTCCGAATGGGATTTGCCAATCTGTGCCCGGAATATTAACTGACGTATCAAAACCATTATTATGTAAAATAAAATAAACAATAATAGCAATAATAAGTTGGCCTAACATCTTTTGCTTAGATGTTAAACCAAGGTTACGTTTTTTTAATATTTTTATTAAATCATCTAAAAAGCCAATTAATCCGTATCCCAACAAAACGAAAACTAATATAAAAAACTCATCTGTAAAGCTTGCGTGTTCATATTTCCACACGATGAACGTAGATGTAAAAATAATTGAGCTTATAATCATAAGTCCGCCCATCGTCGGAGTGCCAGATTTAACCTTATGAGATTCTGGTCCTTCTTCTCTTATACTTTGTCCGAACTTCAATCTTTTCAGAAAAGGAATCAATACTGGAGATAGCAGTACTGCGAATAAAAAGGCGATACTAATTGTCAATAATATGGTTAACTGCGGCATTGTCTACCTTCCTCTCATGCTACTTATCAACTGCTCGATTGCTTCCTCTAATTTCATTCCCCTTGAGGCTTTAAATAAGATCACTGTCTCATTACTAATATGCTTATTAATTTCTTTCACTAACTCAGTTTTAGATGTAAAATGCTGTTTAAAACCTTTAAAATTATTAGGAAGCCCATTTATAATATGCTTGCTTTTTTCTCCATACGTAAAAACAATATCAATCTGATCATCGATATGTTCCCCTACTTTGCTATGCTCCTGTTCTGAAAAACTACCGAGCTCTAAAATGTCACCTAAAACGACTATTTTCTTTTGGCTATCCATCGCTTTTAAAACATTAATCGAAGCAATCATAGAGGTTGCAGATGCATTATATGCATCATTAATAATCTTTACCCCTTGCTCCAAATTGATTTGTTCAAAACGCATTAATTTAAATTGTATATTACGGAGGGCATCTTTTATATCATGCTTCGGTACATTTAAAAGCGTCCCTACTGCATATGCAAATGCACAGTTTTTAGCTTGATGTTCACCCAATAATGGGATTTCAAACAACTCATCATTCATATAAAAAGTTGTACTATCGTTATGTTGCTTAATATTATGGACATATACATCATGTTCTCTTTGAAAACCACAATAAACCGTTTTAAATGGTGTATCAATTTTTAATAACGGTTCATCGCCATCAATAATAAAATGGCCACTCTCACTTAGTCCTTTAATGATTTCTAACTTCGCCTTTGCAATCCCTTCACGACTGCCTAAATATTCGATATGGGATTCACCGATATTAGTAATGAGTGCAATATCCGGTCTAGCAATTGAGGTAAGTAATTCTATTTCACCAAAATTACTCATCCCCATCTCGACTACTAATACTTCAGTTTGGTCATCCATACTTAATACCGTTAACGGTAATCCGATATGGTTATTTAAGTTACCTTCCGTTTTTGTCACGACGTAAGATTTACTTAACACTTGTGATACTAACTCTTTTGTCGTCGTCTTACCATTAGAGCCTGTTATTCCAATTACTTTCGGGTTGATTTTTTTTCTATAAAAATAAGCAAGCTGTTGTAAAGCTTCTATTGTATCATTTACAAATAAAAGTTGGAAATCATTCGGGATTCTTTCATCAACCTGTTCTTTACTCCACAACGCAGCTACTGCTCCATTTTCAATAGCCTGTAAAATAAAATCATGACCATCGAAATTTTCACCGACGATTGGAATAAACAAGCCTTTATTGACACTTTTTCGGCTGTCAATAAAAACATTAAATATTTCTTGTGAATGTGCCACTTTGTTTTGATCATGTTTAAATAAATGAGCTATTTCAGTAGTTGTAAATTTCACCATTAAGACTGCTCCTTTAAACGTTCGTTAATCGCGGTTCTAGCAATTTCTCGGTCATCAAAATGAATTCTTTTACCATTGATTTCTTGATATGTTTCATGACCTTTTCCTGCGATTAAAATAACATCATCGTTTGAGGCGCTATTGATAGCATGTCTAATCGCTTGTTTACGGTCTGTGATGACTTGAAAATTTAGCCCAGATAAATGGCCAGTCATATCTTTTAATATTGCATTTGGGTCTTCAGTTCGCGGATTATCTGATGTAAAAATAGAAACATCACTATATTTTACCGATACATCAGCCATTATCGGACGCTTCGTTCGATCACGGTCTCCGCCACACCCTACAACAGTGATCACTTTCCCTTTTTTAATTTCTACAATGGATTGTAGTACATTTTCTAGAGAATCTGGTGTATGAGCGTAATCAACTATGACAGAAAACGATTGCCCAGCATGAACAGCTTCAAATCTCCCTGGTACACCTTTCGTATTTTCTAATGCATTTTTAACGGTCTCTGTAGGTATTTGATAAGCATACGCAACTGAGATAGCAGCTAACATATTGTAAATATTAAATTTTCCTGTCATGTTTGAGCGGATACTAAATGTTTCCTTAGGTAATTCAACATCAAAAGAAGATGATGAGGTTTCTAATTTCATATTTGTCGCTCTAACATATGCATCGTCAGAAAAACCATAAGGGATGACTGGCTTGGAAGTCGCTACTTGCATCACACTAGAATAACGGTCATCTATGTTTATAATAGCTGTTTTGTCTTTTGTAAATTCATTTCCCAACTGTGAGAATAGTAATGATTTGGCATAAGCATAATCATTCATATTTAAATGATAATCTAAATGGTCTTGTGTCAAATTCGTAAATACAGCTGTGTCAAAGTCAACCCCATACACTCTTCCCATATGAAGAGCGTGGGATGAAACTTCCATGATCACGGTATCAATTTCTTCATCAACCATTTTCTTAAAACTTTTTTGTAAAAATAAAGCATCTGGTGTTGTGTTTTTAACTGGATAATGCTTATCTCCAATTTTCATATCAATCGTACCAATAATCCCTGTTTTATGACCATGTGCCGTAAAAATATCATCTAATAAATAAGTTAAAGTCGTCTTTCCATTTGTCCCTGTAACACCGATAACATTCAATTTATGACTTGGATGACCATAAAATTGATCGCAAATAATCGCTAATGCTTTAACAGTACTAGGGACGAGTATAACAGGAAGGGATGAGTTGACTTCTTTCTCTGCCAAAATAGCACATGCTCCGTTTTTTTCAGCGTCTTGTACGAAATCATGGCCATCAACAATTGTTCCTTTAATACAAACGAACAATGAGCCTTCAGCAACTTGCCGAGAATCCATTTCGATTGAAGTTACACTTATATCTGATAATATTTCATTCGATTTATATATTTTTAGTGGCTTTAACAACTCATAAAGTCGCATAATTAATACCCCTTCCTACTATTCATACTGTTATTATAGCAAAATAAATGTATGAAAAAACTATTTTCTATTCACTTTCTCCATTCCCTAAATAAACTCGAACCGTTGAGCCTTGTTCAACAGCTTCACCTTGTTTTGGTGACTGAGAAATAACGACATCCCCTTCTCCTTTTACATCTATTTTTAAATCAACCATATAATTCCTTAAGTCATTTACCGTTTCTCCGACTAAATTTGGCACTTCTACTAATGGTAAATCTGGCCATTGATATTCTTTTTCTAATCCATCATCACGTTTTGGTATGCCTTTTTTTCGCAATATATCTTCTATAATTTTTCCACCCATTGGTGTCGCCACAACACTAGCAAACTGAATCGTATCTTTCGGGTTATCAACAGCAACGTAAACTAATATTTCGGGATCATCCGCCGGAGCAAATCCGATAAAGGACAAAATATGATTGTTTTCTAAGTATTTACCATTAGGACCTACTTTTTGTGCAGTTCCTGTTTTCCCACCGACTCGATACCCTTCAATATATGCACCACGACCCGTTCCTTTCGCTACTACATGTTCAAGGGCACGGCGAACCTCATCTGAAGCCGCCTTTGAAATAACACGACGTTTAAGTACTGGTTCATTTTCTTGGACAATTTCATTTGATACAGGATCAATTAACCCTTTGACAATATATGGTTGGTATAAATAACCTCCATTAATTGTAGCAGCAACAGCCGTGATTTGTTGAATAGGCGTTACTGAAACCCCTTGACCAAACGAAGTCGTCCCTAGTTCAACTGGTCCAATTTGCTCTTCTTTAAACATAATCCCTTTGCTTTCACCTTCAAGATCAATCCCTGTCTTTTTCCCGAATCCAAATCGATCAATATATGTGAACAGTCTTTCTTTACCAAGAATTTGCCCTATATTTACAAATCCGGGGTTACAAGAATTTTCAACGACCTCTAAATACGTCTGATGTCCGTGACCACCCTTCTTCCAACAACGTAGTCTTGCACCACCGACTTTAACATAACCTGAATCGTGATAAGTATCTTTATCTAAGTTAATCAGTTGTTCTTCTAACGCGGCAGCAAGTGTAATGATTTTAAAGGTTGACCCAGGTTCATAAGTGCTAAATACAGGTAAGTTACGATTATATACTTCTGGAGATACAGACTGGTATTCCGACGGGTGAAAATTAGGCCGGCTAGCCATAGCTAATATTTCACCTGTATTAGGCTCCATGACAATAACCATGGCATTATCAGGCTTAAATTGTGCCATGGCGATATCTAGTTCTCTTTCCACAATAGCTTGAATCTCTTTATCAATCGTCAATAATAAATGTTTGCCATCTTTCGGTTCTTTATAACGGTTTGACAGTTGATTGAGCCTTCTACCCTTAGCATCTGAAAAAAAGGATAACGCCCCATTTGTTCCACTCAATTGTTCGTCATAACTTGCTTCAAGCCCAGCAAGACCCTGATTGTCAATTCCAGTGAATCCTAATACATGAGCTAACTGTTCATCATTTGGATAATATCGTTTAGAATCTTCCGCTAAATATAAACCAGGCTCGTTCATTACGCGTATTTGCTCTGCCTGTTCCTCTGTCAGCTTCCTACCTTCAGGATGTACAATTTCTACTGATACATTTTTAGTTAAATGCTCATAAATTTTATCCTTTGATATGTTAATAATCTCTGTTAGTTTATTCGCAACCCTTTCTGCATCCTCAATTTGTCTTGGAACAACAACTAATGTTGGAGCGAGTTGGTTGTCAACGAGCACTTCACCGTTACGATCTAATATTTTTCCTCTTTCAGCTACTAGTGGTATGTCCCTACTCCATAAATCCTCAGCTTTGGCTAATATCTCATCACTCTCTATTAATTGAACGAATGCTAAACGCCCGAACATGATTAGAAAATAGATTCCAATTAAAATAAAAACAGTGATCAAACGTTTTTTCACAGTTACAGCCGAAATCCGTCTCAAGCTTCATTCTCCTTTCGGTTATGCTTGTACTAAACTATGAAAAAACGTATTATTTTAGACCACTGTTAAACGTTTAACTTTCCTCTTCAATTGTATTTGACTCGTTATTTTCAACAAATTCTTCATTTGTCAATTGTTGCTCAAATATTTGTTGTTTTGTTTTCAACTCTACGACGAGATGACTATCAGCATTTATAATTGCATTTGGTCGAATACTTTGATTCGTTACAAATCCATTTCCAATGTAATCAATATTCATATTTAATAAATCAACTAATGTTAGTACGTCCCTTAATGTCCAGTTCGTTATATCAGGCATAGTCAGTTCCCCGTCAGTGATGAATATGATTCGTTTATTTGGTACAATAACATCGCCTTCTTTAGGATAAGAATCGACTATTTTACTACCATTTCCAATGACTACTACATCATTATCACTATAACGTTTAATGACATCTTCGGTTGCTTGATTAATTACGTTTTCAAGCTGATGTTGATCAATATCTAAGCCTTCATCACGATCAGGATTAACTTCTAAATAATGAAGACTATTTTCCATAACTGTTCGATAAATGTATGAAACAGGGATTGAACCTTCAGAGTAATGATTAACTTTAGGTTGTTTTATTGCGACATACATCATTAATTGTGGATCATCTTTCGGTGCCATTCCTAAAAATGAAAAGATATAATTCTCAGACCCCTCCATATATTTTCCTGTTTCAGGATCTGGAATTTGTGCAGTACCTGTCTTACCAAACGTTGTAAAGTTTTCTAGTTTAAATCTTTTTCCTGTCCCGACATCAGAATAAATCGTAGATGCTAACAATTCTTTCACTTGTTCAGCTGTCTGTTCACTAATTGGCTCACCTACGATTTCAGGTTCATTTTGAAAAATAATTTCATTAGTTGATGAATCGACAATTTTATTCGTAATATACGGTTTAACCATCTTTCCATCATTCGCAATAGCTGAAGCTGCTTTCATTAGTTGAATCGGCGTATAAGTCGATCCTTGTCCGAATGCCGCTGTAAGTTTTTCCATTGGATATTGATATAAAATTTTACCTACTAACTCTCCAGAAAGATCTATATCAGTTGCACGATCAAAGTGAAATTCATATAAGTAATCCAAAAATTTATCCGTCCCTAGTTTTTCCCACACTAGCTTTGCAAAAGCAACGTTAGATGATCGTTGAACACCCTCGTCAAATGTTATTTCTCCCCAATCTGTGTTCCAGTCATGTATAGGTCGGAAATTTTCATTTATACGATATTGACCAGACATAAATGTTTCAGAACCGTCGTACACACCTTCTTCGATAGCAGCAGCAAGGGTGAATATCTTCATTGTCGATCCTGGTTCAAAAGGATAAGAAATGGCATCATTGTACCAATTTTCAACATCTCTTATATTCGGATCAAATGATGGTCGGTTACTCATTGCTAATATTTCACCTGTTTTTGGATTCATAACGACTGCTATCATTTGCACAGGGTCATATTCTTCTACAACTGTTGACATAGCATCCTCTAAAAAGGTTTGAATCTTTTGATCTATTGTTAAAACAATATCGCTTCCATCCTTTGGAGGTTGAATAAATTCATGAGCATTCATTAACTTATATCCGTATTTATCGCGTTGATATTTAACGTATCCAGGAGTTCCTTTTAAGTACTCTTCATACTCAAGTTCTATACCATATGCACCGACAATTTCCTTCCTATTTTCTTCCTCGTAAACTTTCGTTTCAGTAAAACCTAGTACATGGGAAGCGAATTCGCCATTTGGATAAAATCGGACAGATTCTCTAGTAAAATTGATTCCCGATAATTCTAAAGCTTCAATTTTATTTTTCACATCTTCACTTAACATATTTCCTGCACGCCCAAATTCGACTTGGAATATGTCCTCTTGATTATCTTTACCGTATTCAATGATTCTACGAATTTCAGCGGCTTCTAGATTAATATATTCTGACAGCTTTTCTGCCGTTTTTTGTGCATCTACTACGTGTAAAGGTTTCGGTGAATTATCTGAGAAGCTCTCTCTTACGATTGCATACATACGATAAATTGGTTTATTATCTGCTAATACCATACCGTTCCGATCAACAATCTTACCTCTTTCAGCTGGTAATACTGATTGTGTATCTCTTACTTTATCGGCATAACTAATTAAATCGACCGAATGTACTTCACCCGTAATTTGAATATACATAAATCGGCCGATTATAAGTAAGAAAAAAAATGTAAAACTAACAATCAATAAAAATACCATCAACTTGCTCTGATTAAATTTTCGCAATGCCATCACGCCTTAATTCAAGTTACTTGCTTGTTTTACGTTTGCGTTTTTAATATTTAATCCATTTTCTCTTGCAATGGCAGAAATTCTGCTCGGTTTACTCAACTCTTTTACTTCAGCTGATAAATTATTATTTTGTAATTTAACATTTTCGATCTTATTATTCATTACTTGAAGATCACGATTCAACGTATCAATTGATGACGAAAAATGCACAACCATAACTGTTACAACAGTAATAATTAATACTCCAATAGAGTAAAGAAGTTTTTCCCCTTTAGTAAAATATGGTTTTTTAACAACTTGAGAATGATTTTTTCTTTGAGGCGTCGTTTTTTCTATCGTCCGTTTTGGAACAGTTTGTTGTTGAAAATGTCTTAATTGCTCTGCTGCCATCAATTATTTCCCCTTTCTGTTAAATGCATATTCCTCATCCCATGTTTTTGCTTTTTCAGCAATTCTTAATTTTGCTGATCTTGAACGTCTATTTTCTTCTAGTTCCTCTTCGCTTGGTGTGATAGGTTTTCTTGTTATTAATTTAAATGGTGGTTTAATTTCATCTGGTAATAGTGGAATATCTTTAGGTAAATCAGGGCTTGTACTCCACCTTTTCATGGATTGTTTACAAATTCGATCTTCCAAAGAGTGGAACGTAATAACAGCAATTCTTCCGCCAACTGCAACTTTACGTGCAGCTTGATGTAAAGCATCCTCGAACACATTCAACTCGTCATTCACGGCAATTCTTATTGCTTGAAAGATTCGTTTGGCAGGATGGCCGCCTTTTCTTCTTGCAGCGGCAGGAATTGCATCTTTTATAATGTCTACAAGTTCAAATGTTGTTTCGATTGGTTTTTTTTCACGCTGTCTTTCAATATTTCGTGCAACTTGTTTGGAAAATTTCTCTTCACCATAATGAAAAAAAATTCTAACTAAATCTTCATAGGCCCATTCATTAACAACATCGTAAGCTTTTAAATCACTATGCTGATTCATCCGCATATCAAGTGGTGCATCATATTGATAGCTAAATCCTCTTTCTGCTTCGTCTAACTGTGGTGATGAAACACCTAAATCAAAAAGGACACCATCCACTTCTTCAATATTTAATCTTTCTAATTCAATTTCTAAGTTGGAAAAATTGTTATGAATTAAGATTAGACGATTTTTAAAATCAGACAGATGCTCTTCAGCGTTTTTAATAGCTGTTTTGTCTTGGTCAAAGGCAATCAACTTACCTTGGTCAGATAATTGCTCTAATATTTTTAATGCGTGTCCCGCACCACCAAGTGTACAATCTACATATGTGCCATCACTTTTAATGTTTAACCCTTCTATTGCTTCTCGATTTAACACACTATAGTGCTCGAACATATACGCACCTCTTCACTCTAAATATCAAAGTCCATCATGTTTTCTGCAATCTCTGAAAACGATTCTTCGGACCCTTCTACATAGTCTGCCCATTTATCTTTCGCCCATAATTCGATTCGGTTCGACACCCCAATGACAACGCATTCTTTATCAAGGTCAGCGTAACTTCTTAATGGGGAAGGTATGTTGATTCGGCCTTGTTTGTCGATTTCACATTCGATTGCGCCAGAAAAGAAAAAGCGGGTAAAAGCGCGGGCATCTTTTTTAGTTAACGGAAGTTTTTTTAACTTTTCCTCTAGTATCTTCCATTCATCAAGTGGATATGCGAATAAACATTGATCTAATCCACGAGTCAACACAAATGATTGACCAAGGCCCTCACGAAATTTCGCAGGAACAATAATTCTGCCCTTGGCATCTATATTATGTTGAAATTCTCCCATGAACATAGACTTCGCCCCACTTTTTTTATTAGTTTACCACATCCCCCCACTTTTCACCACATAATTTTTAGAAAAATTAATTAAAACATAAAAAAACATACTTAGTACCTATAACTAAGTATGTTTTTCAGCAGTTTAACAGGCTTTTTGGCTTATTTAGTTATGTGGGGGAACGTGGTGACTTAGTGGCTATATTGTAACTAATAAGTGATCTTGTTCCCACATTGGTGGTGTATTTAATAAAAACTTGGGTAAGTCTGGCCCATAAAAGTTTAAAAAGTAATAAACATTCCACACTCTTTCTTGTAACCCGTTATTTGGGTGATAAAACCACTCTAATTCATCGAACATATGAATGATATCTTTATTTTTTGTTTTTAAAGCTTTGTTTAGTCTTTTTCTTAAAAACTCTAATTCCTCTTTGATCTTTAATAAATTTGTTTCACTTAAAGAGTGAAGGTCAGGTTGGATAGTCGAAGCCAACTCTTGAATCGGTTGATGTATTTTTTCTATTTCACTTTTCACTTCATTGATTACATCATCAACAGGTAAGTATGTCTGTCTTTTTAACCAGTTCAATTTAGACGTGCTCGTTCCATTATCAATCATTGTATCCAAGTTTAATTCCATCTGTTTAATTTGTCTTTGATGATGATTTAACAATAACGTTATAGAGAGCCGCGGTGTAACAATTGGCATTTGCAAATTTAAAGTGTGAAAAGCTCGGTTTAAAACAGACCAATAAGCAATCTCTCCTGGACCCGCAATAAATGATAGTACAGGAAAGACAAATTCTTGCATCAAAGGCCTTGTTACTACATTATTACTGAAAAGTTGTGGTGATTCCTTAACTTGATTGATGAGCTCTTCTTCCATAAACGTCACTTGCCCGTCTTTAGTCATCCACTTTCCATCAACCTTATACAATAGTAAACGTTCACCATTTAAATGATAAAATAGATGCCCATCCTCAGTTGTAGCATCTAGCGAGATATGATAACCTTTTTCAAGTTGGTTGTTTAACTCTTGTACTACGACACTCGCGAGTTTATCACGATTATTAATTATTTCTAAAAAGTAATCTCGCTCTAACTCTCTTAGCTTTGGACAATTTGAATCAACTAACACTAATCCTTCATTCTTAAACATTTCATTAATAATGCTAGCAAAAAAATCTACATAAGTTTCACTCTTTTTCATTGTTTCTTGTAATGAGTGATAAATAGCTTTCGTGTGCTCAGTTTCTTGAAAAGTAGAAAAAAGCTCGAGCATCCACTTTTCAACTTTGTCCAAGTCAAGCTTGCGAGCTGAAACTGGTACTTTCTTGACATGATAATCTTCTAAACGATGCTTTTTTAATCTATTGGATTCATATGTAAAAACATGATTAATTTCTTCAAAATCATGATCCTCACCCGCCATCCAAAAAAGTGGAATGACTGGAATCTTTAAATGTTCACTTTGTTCTTTTGCTTGTATGATAATTGATATGATTTTATGAATCGTATAAAGTGGCCCTGTTAGAAGGCCAGTCTGCTGACCACCAATAACAACGACTGATTTCGGATCATTCAGCTGATCAATATTTGTTAGAACAGAATCATCTGCTCCCCAACGTATATTTTGTTCTTTAAGAATATCGACCAATTCTTGACGTTTATATTCTTGCGTTATTAAATAATTGTATCGATTACGGAAGCTTTTCAGTTGATATGGGTCATAATGAAACTGTGTATATATTGACTCTTTACGATTTTTATAATCTTTTATTAAGTTTGATTGTTGTTCCAATGTAATACAATGAACGTCCATCACGATACCTACCTTTATGTATCAATATTTACTCTCCTATGTATTTTACCGAAAAGCAAGATTGATTTCACATAATCTGTTTCACAATAATTAATAGTTTGCGATAATCCCGAATGGTAATAAAATGATATATGCTGCACACATAATTATAAAGCCAATTCTCCACGACATACGAACTGCTCGCCAAACGTTAATTTCTATCTCTTTTCTCCATTGAAACATTAAGACGAATACAACAATTAACATATAACTAATCACAATCCAAGCAAAAAAACCTCGTTCGAAAATAATATATAATAAGGCATCAACCGCAAAAATGAAAAAGATAGCAGAAACATCTGCAGCTAATTTTGTCGATTTAGTCGCTTCGTTCGACACTTTTTTTAAAATTAAAAAAACGATTAAAAAAGTTAATATTGGAATAGTAGCTAGTAAAGCAATGATTGTTGAAAATATATTTAAAACTTGCACAGTTGTATACTTTCCTTTCCCTTCACTAAATCATATATCATTTGATGGGCCTGAATGAGTTTAGATTTTTTTAATAAGTATCCGTTTATATAATCTATTTCCGTTTCATTTCCTTGTTGAAGATCAATAGCCATTGACGAATAGTTATCTTTTGTATTTTTAGCGACAGCTTGTACTCTGTCCCACATTTGAATGGAATTGAGTGAAACAACTTCACAAGCCTCTTTCGTCAATCGATGAGCTATTTTCCTTATATAGATATTATTAATGACTTCTCCATTTTTGACGTTAAAAAGTGCTGTTAATGGATTAATCACACTGTTAATGACCAATTTTTCATGTAATATTTGCATTAATTGATCACTTTTCTCCACTGTAAAATGTTGTTGATTTAATTCATCTATTAAACGGGCTTCATGTGGCCTGTCTTCTATATCCAAACTACTTAAACGGATAATCCCTTTTCCCGTTCTTGTAACAGCGTGATCACTTTTTCTTAACACACCATTTTCATTCGTTCCAACAAATACATGGTGAGGTAACGTGTTTACTTTTTCTATATGCCCTAAACCATTTTGTAAAAACAGAATTAAAGTTGGTTTATTTAATTTTCGTAGATGAATTAATACGTCGTCTAGCTGAGTCTGTTTTACACATACAATAATTAATTCGTGATTGGTTAATTCATCAATAAGGTTTGCCTTAACTATAACCTGTTGACTATTATATAAGATTCCTTTAGCATTAATTAAATCTTTTTGTTCTTTTCGCCTGACGTAACAAGTAACATTGTGTTTGATAGATAGTTCCGAAGTGACCAGCATTCCGACTGCACCAAGACCTATTACTCCTATATCCATGATTAGCTCCTCCTAATTTGTTATTCATGCAGTTTTTTTGATAATTATTACCCAATCATTTTACTTATGCTACACTTATATTATAATTAAATCACAACGATTAAGAGGGGGCATAACTATGTCTGGGGAGATACAGCGCTTACTTATTAATTTCAAGACATTAGAAGAATTTAAAAAGTTTAAAGAATATGGCATCCAAGAACTTTCTATGCTTGAAGACCTTGAGCACAATATGATTGAAAATAATAGTGAATCCCCGTTTTACGGTATTTATTTTGGAAACTCATTAGTCGCTCGCATGAGTTTATACAGAGTTGATCAAAAATACGATTATTATTTTAACCCTAAGCAAGATTTTTTACAATTGTGGAAACTAGAAGTGTTAGAAGGTTACCGTAATAAAGGCTTTGGAAAACAGTTAGTAGAATTTGCAAAAACATTTAATTTACCAATTAAAACAAATGCTAGAGTAAATTCACATGGGTTTTGGGAAAAGATGGGCTTCCAACCAGCTACATATGAAATGGAAAGGGATTTTGGTGAGAATCCATTTATTTGGATGCCTGAAGGTGTTAATGAAAAACGTCAAGAAAACGAATAAAACCGAGCTTCCATCTATCACATTAGATGGAAGCTCGGTTTTATTGTTCTTGACGAACGTTTTTCTTCATCTCAATAATTTTCGAATAAATCTCATCAATTAATTGTTCATATTGAGTCAATTGTCTTTTTAAGTCATGCAAGTCCGATTGTTTAAGATCAATCGAAGGTTCCTCCTTATAATAATCACCTTTCAATTGTTCAAGTTGACGAATGACTTGCTCAACTGTTTTTAAACGCTGATCACCGGCTACTTCAAATGATTGAGACTCAAAGTTAACAGGCTGATCGTTTATTTTTTTTCTACTTTGTTTGGCTAAATCAATAGCTTTCCTATAATGCTTCCGTAAATTCGCATTCCACCTAAACCCACAAGCTTGTGGTGTTCTTGACAAGCGGTGACCTACCTCTTCAAACGCTTTCATCTGAGTTTTTCCTTCTCTTATATAACGCAATACTGTTTCAGCTAAAAGCACATCTTCATCTTTAGACCATGCATCTTGCCTCGTCGACATGATTTATTCACCCCTTAACCCTCTATTAACTTTATTAACAATCTATGCATAGAGTTTAAAGGTTAGAAGAATTACTTAATTATTTTTCTCGAAAAATTGTTTGACAGCCTTTTTATGGGCTTCTGATTCCCAAAGCTTACTACAATTCACTACCTCTTCTTCCATATCTAAAGCAAGTTTTTCGATTGATATTTGATTTAAATATTGCTTTTTCCATATACGCATTTGTTCAACACTACGATTTTTAAATGCCTTTAATATAGTTGACTGCTTAATATTAATGTCATCTATTAAACCTTGTATAAAGCCAATCTCTTTTAATTCTTCTGCCGATCGAACGTTTGCTTGAATCATCCAATAAAAAGCTTCTAGTTGATTAATTCGATGATATAACAACGTTCCTCCGCCCCAACCAGTCGTAATTCCTAATTTTCCTTGAACAAAACCATATGTACTTGATTGATTCGCAAAACGAAAGTCACACGATGAAGCTAACTCCAATCCTCCCCCTCTTGCTGAACCATTCATCCACGCAACAGTAGGAAATGGTAAAGTGGCTATTTTAAATAGAACATCCTTCATAGGTCTTAGCAATTGATAAGCTTCTCGTTCGTTCATTTCCCCATGAAAATCATTTAAATCACCACCTGAACAAAAAGCTTGTTCACCTTTACCTGTTATAATTAGGCATTTTATAGCTTCATTGTCGTATATGTTGGATATAATCTCTTCCAATTTTTCAACAACGTCTCTGGAAATAGCATTTCTTTTAGCCGGCCGATTAATCATTAAAACTCCGATTTGCTCATCTAAGATATCAAATAATACAGATTCTGTCATATGAATCCCTCCTAACAAGAAAAAATTTATAAAAAAAGATGCCTCTTTTTGAGACATCTTTTGTCATTACTTCTCAACAACCTCTTTACCGTCATAATGACCACATGAAGGGCAAACGTGATGAGACTTTTTATACTCTCCGCAATTATTGCATTCAACCATTCCAGGTAAATGTAATTTTTTATGCGTACGACGTTGGCGTTTAACAGTTTTTGAAGTTCTTCTCTTAGGTACTGCCATGTGTTACACCTCCCTTAAAATCTGTAGAAGAAAGGATTAAGTCCTATCAGTCATCTTTTTCATCATAAAACTTTTTCAATGAAGCTAGACGTGGATCAATCTTCTCTTTTTCCTTTTCCGCTTGTTCTGCTTTCAATTCATTATGTTCTTCTTCAAGAAATAGATTCCATCCATTCCCATCTTTTGAAAAATCATTGGAAATCGCCTTTTCACTAAAAACACGAATTGGTACTTCCAATAAAATATTTTCCTTTATATACGGTAGTAAGTCAAGTACTTCTCGGTCAACAAATTCAATATCCTCATCATTTGCTGCTTGATATTCCTCTGTTGAAAACCGGTCGATTGATTGAATTTTAAATGTATACGGTACATCAACGAGCGTACGAGCACACGGTAAAACCATCTCACCTTCAATAGTATAACGAAATGTGAATGTATGACCACTCATACTCACTTCTCCACTTACGTTAACTGGAGATATATCTCGGATGTCATTGTCAAGTTCAATAAGTCCACTTACATCTACCGTTTCTGAGAATGCATATGGCGAGTTATTTCTAATTTTTTGTAACGAAAAAATCATGTTATTCACCTCAAGGCAACAAGAGTTATTTTAAAAGGAAAATCTCCTTTTGTCAATATTTTTTCTTAACAGTCGTGAAATAAACATTAATATCGTTCTTGATTTTCTCCTTATAACCTTCTACATTAATAATATATAACAAAAAGGTCGTGATTTAAGTGAAAACATGTGGCTTAATTGTCGAATACAACCCTTTCCACAATGGACATTTCTACCACTTTCAACAGTCGAAGGAGAAAACAAAAGCTGATGTCGTTGTCGCTGTGATGAGTGGTACATTTTTGCAGCGTGGTGAGCCAGCAATCATCGATAAGTTCCATCGAACAAAAGCAGCATTAGATAGTGGCATTGATATCGTATTGGAACTTCCTTTTGCCTTTTCTTGTCAATATGCTGATTTGTTTGCCAAGGGTGCCATCATGACTTTAGCAAAGCTTGGTGTCGAAAATGTTTGCTTCGGAAGTGAACAAGGTGATATCACGCCGTTTCTCAACAGTTATATGCATTTTAAACAATATGAAGATGATTTTCAAATTAATCGACAGAAGTATTTAAAAGAAGGGCTTTCTTTTCCTATGGCAAGTACGAAAGCTTATGAGGCCATTAATGTAAAGCAATCTGGATTAGACTTAAGCTTACCTAATAATATACTAGGTTTTAGCTATATAAAAGCAATTAATGATTTAAAAGTTAATATCCAACCCCATACGATTAAACGAATGAAAAGTAATTATCACGATGAAGAAATTGAACAAGACATTGCAAGTGCCACGAGTATCAGGAAGCAAATGATGGAAGCGAATCAATTAACTGAGGAAGCAAAACATGCACTACCATGGTCTACTGCCCATCAACTTGAAACGTATAAAACATCATTCGGGGTATGGCATGATTGGGAGCTTTATTTTCCAATATTACAGCATATCGTTCAAATTTCTAGTAAAAACGAACTAAAAAAAATACAAGGTGTTGAAGAAGGTTTAGAAAATAGGATTAAACATTCAGCTAATAAAGTGACATCTTTTAATGAATGGATGAATGCCTTAAAAACGAAGCGTTATACATGGACAAGACTTCAACGAACATTCGTCCATATATTGACTAACACAAAAAAGGAAGAAGTCGAGCAAGTGAAAACACTAACAGAAGCACCTTATGTACGAATTCTTGGAATGTCAAGTAAAGGTAGGAAATATGTTCAACAGCAGAAAAAACATATCGATATTCCGTTGATCACAAATATCCAGCAGTCTAAACATCCAATTTTAGAAATGGAAGAAAGAGCAACAGATGCTTACTATTCCGTCATTGCCCCTTCTTTAAAGAAAGATTTAAGACATCAGGAAATGTCTGGTCCTATTTTAATTGATTGAAAAAAGCTGTCCCTATAATTTTATAGGTGACAGCTTTATTTATTATTGGATGAGCTATTAAATAATTTATCTAGGTTCTAACTCGTTTAAATAATTCAGAGCATCTTCAAAAGTATTAACAGGTACGATTTTCATATCTGTCCCTAATTCTTCAGCAGTTTTAACGGCTTCGTTGTAATTGGAATCTTCTCTACCGTTTTCATGTGGTGCAAAAAATATATGAGCACCACTTTTATGAGCGGCGACAACTTTTTTATCAATGCCACCAATTCGGTGTACATTACCTTCATAATCAATCTCACCCGTACCAGCGACTTGATAACCTTTTGTTAAATCTTCAGCAGTTAATTGATCGTAAATTTCTAATGACATCATTAACCCTGCACTCGGGCCTCCAATACTACCGCTATGGAAATTGACCTTAGGATTTACTTCTACGTTTCGATCTGTTACTAATACAACACCCATACCTGGTCGATTCGGATCATTAGGCAGTGCTGCTAATTCTAATGAAACATCAACAGGTTTCTCATCTCTAATAACCTTAATAATGACGGAATCTCCAATTTCTAAATCGGACGTAACAGCAACCGCTTCTTCAGCAGACGATACTTCACTACCGTTTATTTCTAAAATTTGATCTCCTACCTTTAACTTGCCGTCAGCAGGCATGTTTTCAGAAATCGCCATAATGTAAACACCAATGTAATCAATTTTTATATCTTTGTTAGCAGCTTGATACGCCACAACCGTCGCTTTTTCTTGAGATGATTCCATATACTGCAGTTGTGCGTGTCTATACTCTTCCTCACTAATTCCTTCAGGGAAAATTTTATTTAGATCATTAATTTCATAATATGGACGTATTTTAGCCCATAAATAGTAAAGTGGAGTTGCTTGACCACCTCTTACTGTTACCAAATGCATTTCCCCTTCACTCTCAAAGCGTTGGTCAACTTCAACGACATCATCCAGCGCATATAATGATCCTGGTTGATAAATATAATAATCTAATTTGTAATTTGTTAGAAATATTGCTACACCTAATGTTACTAATAGGGCTATGATCTGTTTTATATTCAATCGCATAAGATTATTCCTTCCAATCCGTGATAGATTTTTTAATTGAATCGATATATTTATTCGCTTCTATCTCACCTTTATCGATTATTTCTTGAATATTAGTAAAGTTCCTTGAACTAAATGAATAAACTTCCGGTCGCAAAATAAAATCAGCATCCATTATTAATTTATTCGTAATTTCATTTTGCATAATATCAATACTTTGCATAATGATATCATAAATGGAATGTATATCTGTATTACTTTCAAATTGTGAACAATCAACGGCAATGATTAGATCGGCACCCATATCTTTAACAACAGAAATGGGTACACGATCAATCACTCCACCATCGACTAATAATTTATCATCTACTTTTTCAGGGACAAAAATCCCTGGAATTGCAATACTTGCCCGAATCGCAGTTGCCGCATCCCCCTTATTAAATACAACCTTTTCTCCTGTATAAATATCAGTGGCGACGATAGAGATAGGGATAGGAAACTCTTCAAGATTTTTTTGATAAGTAAACATTTTTAAATATGATTTAATCCGTTCACCTTGAATAAAACCCATTTTAGGAACAGTTATATCTAAAAAATATTTCATTCTAAACGTCAGAGCCAGTCGGTACAAATTTTCTACTGATTGACCAGAGGCATACAAAGCCCCTACTAAAGCTCCCATACTACTTCCGGCAATATAATCAATCGGTATGTTATTTTCATATAATACTTTCAAGACGCCTAAATGACTAAAGCCTCGTGCGCCCCCAGAGCCTAATGCAAGGCCTATTTTAGGTCGGCTCATTAAAGTATTCCTCCTGTCAAAAATTTAATCAAAGGCATAACTTAACGCCTATTTAGCGTATAGTGTATAAGGAAATTTTTTATTTCTATTATATTTTACTATGACAACATGTATTCGTACAGCGAGGGTACCTTTAGGAGGGCAATCCGTGAAAGAAATATTTAAAACTATTTTTTATACAAGCAGTACTATTTTTCTAGCAATCTCTATTATTAATTTCCCGAACGAATCATTCGAAGCGTCTATTCGAGGGCTTAACTTATGGTTAGAAGTAGTCTTTCCTTCACTTTTACCCTTTTTTATCGTCTCAGAACTTTTTTTAGCTTTTGGAATCGTTAGACTTATAGGAATTTTAATCGAACCACTTATGCGCCCATTATTCAATATTCCTGGAGCCGGTGGCGTTGTTATCGGCATTGGAATGGCAAGTGGGTATCCCGCTGGGGCAAAAATAACAGCTAGATTACGGCAAGAAGGTGTTTTATCTCAAATTGAAGCTGAGCGACTCGTTTCCTTTACGAATGCATCAAACCCTTTATTTATATTTGGAGCTGTGGCTATCGGATTTTTCCATGATGCAAAAACAGGATTACTATTGGCTACTAGCCATTATGTAGGTGCTATAATTGTCGGAATCTGTATGCGATTTTACTACCATAGACATAGAAGTACATTAGACGAAGTAAGAAAAGATCATCGACCCATTTATAAAAAAATGTGGGAGACATTACATCATGAGCGTGTTGAAAAAAGCGAGCCTTTAGGCCAAATTTTAGGTCAAGCCATCACATCATCAATCAAAACATTAGTTTTAATTGGTGGTTTTATCGTTTTGTTTTCCGTTTTAAATAAACTGTTGCTACTGACTGGAATTACAGCCTTATTAAGTGACGGTCTTGGCTTAATCTTAAAAGCCCTTACTCTTCCAGAAGTACTTTCATTGCCGTTCATCGCAGGTCTTTTTGAGGTAACACTAGGTGCGCAAATGGTTGCGAATTCTGAAAATGTTATTTTACTAACTCAACTCGTTTTTGTAAGTGCTATGCTTGCTTTTCATGGCTTCTCAATCCAAGCTCAAGTCGCAAGTATTTTATCAACAACAGATATACGGTTCGCCCCATATTTTTTCGCTCGATTACTACACATCGTTTTTTCGGTCATTTTAACAATTATATTATTTCGACCCTTATATTTAAATCGTGAAACAACACCGACATCAAATTTACCAGTTGATACGACACAGGATGCTTCATCGCTTTGGGTTACTATGGGTCATTGGCTAGAAGTTTACGGCCCCTTAATCACCTACGTTACCATTGCACTAGGATGCATAATTTTAATTACTCAATCACTAAAAAAAGCTTAATAAAAAACTGCACTCTTCAATAGTATTTTAAACAATTGGAGTGCAGTTTTTTATTATTTTCCAAATTTACTTTTTAATGCTTCAGCTACAACAGGAGGAACGAGATCTGACACATCTGAATTATATCTTGCAACTTCTTTTACTATACTTGAACTTAAAAATGAATATTGATTATTCGTCATCATAAAAAATGTTTCAACTTCATCACTTAATTTTCGGTTCATCGATGTAATTTGCATTTCATATTCAAAGTCACTGACAGCCCTTAGCCCTCTTAAAATAACGTCAACATCTTTCTTTTTTGCATATTCAACTAATAAACCGTGGCTCACATCACAAGTCACATTTGGAATATGTTTCGTCGCTTCATTAATTAAATGCAATCTTTCATCAACTGAAAATAATGGTGATTTCGATTCATTGTTAAAAACAGCAACAATCACTTCATCGAAAATTTTTGCACCTCGTTCAATAATGTCGATATGTCCATATGTAATTGGATCAAAGCTTCCAGGACAAATGGCTGTTTTAGATTTTGGCATAAAAAGTCCCCCTATTTCTCATAACGGTAAAAAGTCAAACAGATTAATGAACTGTATGTGTCTTGTTTTATCATTTTATAACTTTCTATAGTTTGTGGCAACTGCTCATCTTGTGCATGTTCACAGACAATAATAGCACCGTTTTCTAAAAGATTGAGCTCATGCAGCTGATTAAATAATAACTCAAACGAAACTTTACGATAAGGGGGGTCTAAAAAAACATAATTAAATGTTTTTCCCCGCTTAGCTGCTGCTTTTAATGCTCGAAGCGCATCATTTCGATATATTTCACATTGATTTTCAATACTTAAAGCTTTTATATTTGAGCGAATAGTCTCAATCGCTTTATATTGTTGATCAACAAAAATAACTTGTGTAAGCCCTCTGCTGATTGCTTCTATTCCTAAACCACCACTACCGGCAAATAAATCGAGTCCTTTACCGCCTTTAAAATATGGACCAATAAAATGAAATAAAGCTTCTTTGACTTTATCACTAGTAGGCCGCGTTTTCATGTTAGGAACAGATTGTAAACGATGCCCTTTAAACTTACCTGATATAACTCTCATTAATTATTCACCAACTTAAAAAAATATAAGGAAAATATGTATATTTAAAATTATGTCTGGCAACAATACTTTTTAGAACGGAAACGTGAGGAAATCCGTTCGACTCGGAGAAGTCTTATCATTCCCCATAAGACCTTCTTCCGGTTTCTCCTCTCCCTTTTTGTACTCTCTTCGGTCATACGAAGAGATTTCGGTTCTTTTTCAATAGATGAAAAAGAACCGTTTTTTTTTGGCTCTGTTAAAGTTTAGTGTTGATTATAACGAAATTTACACTGAGTTGTTGTATTGTGATGAGCGAAGGTGGCGACTCCTGGTCGGCTAAAAACGGCCACGTCCTTGTGGCCAACGCCGACACTTGAACGTCCAGTACTTCGCGGGAACAGCACGAGTCTCGAGACCCCGCAGGAAGCGCTTTTCTTCCGAGAGATGCACCTGCGTCTACTAGTAACGCTACGAAGCTAATTCCTCGGTGCAAGGGTCAAAGAAGTTTCTCGAAGTAGTTCCCTGGCTCGAGCCGTGCCCCGGCATAGAAGACGTCTCGCGAAAGTTTTTCATTCGCAGATGTCGCCTTGTGCCCTATGGGTAAAAGCGTCCACCGGTAGCGAATCACAATAACAACAACGGGCTTTAACAGAGCCTTTTTTTTATAAAATATTTCATAATTCTATATTTAAGTATTTTTCATGCACCGAAATTTCAAACGGGAAAATTTCAGTAGCTAAAGGAATGTGAATGTATATTTCACCCGCAATATTTATAATCGCATTGTCTTTCGTATGATAATTCTCTTCATTTACGATGAATAACCCATCATTTAAAAAGAATCTGTAACGATTAGATTTAAACTCAATAAAAAGCTCTTGTCCATCATTAAACCCTATTATACTCAAACCCGTTAGTTCCGCTAAGCCTGCAATTGGAATGTAAAGATCATCTTGATAAATAATGTTTTTCCAACTAATATCTTGAGGTTGATCATTTAGTTTTACTACTCGATGATCAAAACCAAATACAGGTATTATTTCGTCAGAGCTCAAATTATTAGAAAAGAAAAAGGTATTTATATTTAAAACATTTTGTAGTGTTTGGTCAAGCATAGACACTAAATCTACGTGTCTTTGATTCCATTTCATTAACTCATCAAACCATGCTTGCTTTTCATTCTCATCTAATGCACGATGTAACTGGTCAACCATCTTCTGTATATCTTTGTCTTTTTCAAAAGCATAATAATAAGAGTTCACCACATCTAATAATATTTCATTTTCTTGATTTACGATTGTACGTGTTAACAAATGAGAACTTAATAATGCAGAGGCCATTTTTCGTTTTTCTATATGGTTAATAACTGTCAATCCTTGCTCATACACTTCAGCGTGGTTAGGTGAAATAATGATTAAATGATGTTTATCTTTAAAAGGTTCCATAAATGACAGGTCGTTAATATCTACCGGTATAGATGAATATATTTGGATGTTACCATAATTTGAAGTTGTTCTATAATCATTAGGTAGTTTTGCAATAACGATTGGTTTATCTAAATCGAATTCCCACTCGCTGTATGTAATATTACTTAAATCTTCTGTAAAAATCGGCTTTTTTATACTCACCCAATGCTCGTTATCATTTTTTAGCCCAGAAATACTAACTGTTATATTTATATCTTCGATTTGATTAAAAGTCACAAGCCAGTCTGTGTAAAAAATCAATTCTCCTTCTGATTTAGGAAGTTGGTAGGAAAAATTTATCGTATTTATATCATGAATTGTTAATGTATCATCTTTTATCGAGCATGGTTCACCATTTATATCTTCACAAATTAAAGAACGAGCAATAGTAGGAATATGCATCTCGTAATTGTCGCCACTCAAATTAGACACCTTGACATTAACATCTATTTCTTCATGCTTCTCAACAAGATTAGCGACAACGATCGGTTTATCCTTTGTTGTTGTATTTTCTTTCTGTTCTGCAAACATCATCCATTGATACAACAATAAAATAGTTGATAATAAAATCATAGCGAATACTAGTCGTTTCATCTATAAGACCTCATTTATTTATTCTTTCGACTTCATTTTATCAAAATCGACTCCTTATGACTATTAATCATTCACATTACAAATGAAACATGCTACAGTATTGTTGGGAAAAAGAAAGAGGTGGACTATATGACTCAACGTTTTATAAAACTTGGAGAAGGCTATGGAGACACCTTCGAACTATTTACATTGATCAAGGCAATGCCAGAAAGAGTTAATCACCTAATTGCTTTTCATACAGATCAAAATGGTGAAGCAAAAACTTCGTTAGCAGTAGTGTTTAAGCCTACAACAGAAGGTAACTTTCAGCCGATATATATATGTTTAGAAGGGATTCCAAAAACGGAGCAACCAAATATTCGTTTTAATAAATTTAAGCAGCTAGCGAAGCAATTAAATAAAAAAGTGATTGAAATGGATGTTCCTTCATCAAATACTTATTATGAAGAAGACCTTTACTTCCAACAGCTCATATCAATTTTGAGATTGAACCATCTTCTTGAACCATTATAAAAAGCTAAAGCAGTAGTGCTTTAGCTTTTTAAAAGTTTTTGAACTCATATTCTTTTTCTTTTTCATGTACTTTCGTTTGATAAACAGTTTCAATCGACGGTTTATAGGAAACCTCAACTTTTCTAACAAAATTTAATCGTTGCAATTGTTCAACGGTATTTTCGATTTCATCCTGATCAACATAAATTAATGAATACTTCTGCTTTTTTGAAGTGTAAATTAAATGACCATACCTTCGTAATCGTCTAGCATATTTGCTATGTCGTAACCAAATAATAATGCCTTGTCTTTTTGTTAACATCTTTAACTACCCTCACTTCATCAATGTTACTAAGAAGCTTGACAGCCACATTGACCACCACTACCACAGCCACAGCCTGAACCTGAGTCTTTTAATGCGATTCCGTCTCGTGGTGCTTTAATATTTGGACTAATTGAATGAGCAATAATTTCAGAAACATCATCTAATAATGCTTGAAATTTTGTTTCTGACTGTTTAAATATTGCAACTGGATCATGCATATCAATGTCCCGTTTCAATGTACGAATCTCTTTCATAATTTTACTATAATCCGGGTGATACCGCCCAAATCGTTGAACATCTTCATAATGTTCCTTCATCTGAGAAAACTCTTGTAAAAGTTGTTTTGTTTTCTCATCCTCATACATCAATTGCTTATTTTTTTTGTATATTTCGAAGTCATCTGATTCCATAATCATTTGACCTAGTTTTTCTGCTTGTTCTAGTATGTCTACTACTTCTAGATTAGCTAGCATAATGCCACCTCCATATAAACATCATAACAAAAAATATTAATAAAATCATGAATAAGTTTTAAAAGTATCTTCGTTTTTGATAAGTTGGAGGTTGTTTTCGTTCATTTTTAAATAGTTTTTGAATTTCGTCAATTGTTTTTGATAGTGAGTGGACTTGTTTTTCTAAACTATCAACGTCAATATTTGACACAGCATTCATCAATTTTTGCATAGTACCATTTACGTTTTTCTTGTTTGAAGTGCTTGATTCACGGTACTCATCCCAAAAAGGATCATCTTCACCACGATCTTTCCAAATATTAAATAGCTGCTGCCATGTATATTTTTTATTTTTGACATCTTCTCTAAGCTTTTGTTTATCGTGTACAAATTGTTTAAACTGTCGTACTTCATCAGGAAGATTTATTTGATCCATAAAATCACTCCTTTTTATAATATAGGCTACATTATTATAATTTTTAAGTGGCAAAAGTGTTCTTCATTCCGTTAAAAGTTTAATATTTTGACTAATTTGTTACACATTATTGATTAATAAGGTTAATAATTGATAAATTAACCCTTTTCTAATATGATGAAATTAATTATACTATTGTTAGAGGTGAAGGATATGAAAGTAGAGAACAATGGCATCAAAGACACAGTATTAGATCTCCAACCGCTCACATATATTATGGAAAGTAATGGTTTTGTGCTAGCTGGTCAATGGGATTATGAACGTGTAACATATGATTACAAAATTAACTCCCCAGAAGTTAATGTTACTTATTACTTAAGAGTCAGAGGAATTTCTTTAGAGGGAGATGTTGACTCAGGTAAAGCAGTTATTAAATTGTTAGACCCAATTCTAGGAAAACATTATTACCCTCATGGTGTTGAATATGGCGAGGATGAAATTCCTGCCAATATTAAAGAAAAGGCTGAACGTATTCTTAACAAAGTTTCTGACCAGCTTAATTCTTTTCAAGAAGCTTAAATTTACTACAATGTCTTAACAAAAATCGTGACCTTATATTGATTTAAGGTCACGATTTTACCTATATTACATAATTTACCTTCATAACGAATGTTGCAATCACTGCATGAATAAGATGTTGATAAGATATATTTAGATCCGCTGAAAGGGGACTTAAGTTCAATTGATAAAGAATATTACAAGAAAACAGTGGACAATTTTAATATTAATTTTACTAACCATCATTGTAACCTACTTCATCTTACCAATTACGATTCCATTAATACTGGCATTTTTAACCGCACTTTTATTTAACCCTTTAATACGTTTGTTAACTCATCGATTTCGGTTGAGTAGGAAAATTGCAGTGATCGCCATCTTTTTATTCTATCTAATTGCGATCGTAACGATTGGTACATATACGACAACAAAGGCTATTGGACAAGTTATTAAGATTACTGATAACATTCCTTATTACATAAGTAATATCGAAAATGTGTTAGTAGACGTACAAACAAAAGTTGATACTTTCACCCAAGACTGGCCGGATCAATTTATCGACACCGTTGCAGATAAAATTAGTGCAAGTTTAGACACTCTTGAACAACAAACAACGGATTTAATCGACATTGAGAATGTTGCTCAAATTGTTATGAAAATCCCGCAGTTCCTAATAAATTTTATCGTATACTTAATAGCATTATTTTTGTTTATGCTTGAAATGCCTACGTTGCGCGATAAATTTTATAATTTAATGACTGAACGTACACAAGAAAAGTTTAAATTTATGAATGCTAGACTTTCATATGTTTTACTAGGCTTTTTAAAGGCTCAATTTTTAGTAAGTTTAATTATTTTTAGTGTTACGTTAATAGGATTACTTATATTCACACCAGAAGTTGCGTTAGTAATGTCTATAATTATATGGATTATTGATTTGATTCCAATTATCGGCTCAATTATCATTCTTGGTCCTTGGTCAATTTACATGTTTCTTGCAGGAGATGTCGTGCTAGGAACAGAGCTTGCAATCTTAGCTATAATTTTACTTGCGATTAGACGTACAATTGAACCAAAAGTGATGGGTGACCAAATTGGACTTTCGCCACTTCCAACACTAATTGCTATGTTTATTGGGCTTCAATTACTAGGGATTATTGGCTTTTTCTTAGGACCGCTTGTCGTCATTTTATTTAATTCTGCTAAAGAGGCGGGCATTATAAAATTTAACTTTAAATTATAAAAAACATGCTTGGAATCATCCAAGCATATTTTTTTTAACCAAATATTGCCCGAAATAAGTTAGTAGTTTGTCCAGCATCATAGATAACATAAAGTAGCAAGTAGACTGCAACTCCTGTGATCGCTGTAAAAAACCAGATTACACTGGTAATAGGACCAATTTTACGGTGTCTTTCAATTTTTCTTCTAAATGCTAGAGTCAATGTCACTAACCCAAAAACTGCTCCTGTAGTGGCTAAAATGATATGGAAAATAAGAAAAATAACATAGAAAATTTTCATATCATCTGGACCACCGAATGGTGTATTACCAATAAAAACTGTCCGAGACATATATAGAATGAAAAAAGTTAAAGCAAATATAGCACCTGCTAACATGACTCGTTTATGGGCTTTTCGTTTGTTTTTAGCAATAAGTACCCAACCTATTGCAACACAAATAGCACTAATTACGATAAAAAATGTACTTATTGTAGGTAAAAATGGCATTCTCATCATCCTTATTCATATTGTGGTACGTTTGTATCTTGAGTTGGTATTGGGTCGATTCCTGTATTTTCACTTTTAAACCATTTATAAAAGATTGTTGTTAAAACAGAAATGAAAATAATTTCTTGAAGCACTTTCATAAGAATTCCTGCTGCTTGTTGATCATATAATAATGGCATTTTCAAGAATATTTGTGGTCCCCCTAAATTCATTCCTTGTAAAACTTCTAGTGGAACACAAAGTTGCATCGCTGTCATAAATGCATCTGGTTCAGAATATGTCGCATATAATGGTTCACCAGAAAATATAATTAGAGCACATGCCGGCGTAATTAATAGTCCGTTCGCGAAAACATAGAAAATTTTATATAATGGTTTAATCGTATCTTGTTCTTTGATAGGTGTCATTAGTGGCCACCACATACACATTGCCGCAAAGAAAATAAATAATGCGATAAACCAATGGACAAATAGACCAGTTTTAGAATAATCTAATACAGCTGGTATATGGTAAAGCGAGAAACATAAGTTGAAAAATAAAATCGCAATTAATGGCTTTGTTAGCAATCTTAAAATGCTACCAACGATTTTAAGATTAAATATCTTTCTCCACCATAGTTCCGGTATCCCTTTTATAACTAGAATAGGGATGATAAAGTAGAACACAGCCATTTGAACCATATGAGCCATTAGTACTATATGTGACAAAAGGTACATCGGCGAACCTTTAATACCGTAAAACAGTAGTAATGCTAAATAAAATATAAACTTCTGTTTTCTTGGTGGTTCTTCCTCTAGCCCCGTTACATGTTTTAACGGACCAGTAAACAAATAATATAACAATGCTAAAACGATAGTTACAAAAATTATTTCAGGTTTCCAAAGCGCATGAACACCAAATATTTGTATTTTATCCCACATCTATAGTCACCTCGGTGTTTTTACTATTTCACACCATAAGTATACATCAAATAAGGGGGGTACTTCACTATATAAGGCAAACGTTAATAAAATTGTTGAATTTAGATAAACAATTAATGATTATTTTTCGTTTTATTAGACAAAGGAAAAAGTCGATTACTTAGACTACTCCTAAATAAACGACTTTAAAAATGTCTTACCTATTTTAGTATAATCTCTTTTTCTTCTACAATCCAATTAGGAAAGGCTGATAGTTCAACGGTAATTAAATCTGGCAAATCTTCATTAAAAAATAACGAATAAGTAGCAGTTCCATCTTGCCCTGGAGAATATGATGAACTATACAAATCATCAATTTTATTACCTTCTAAATCATAGACACCATAAGAAAGTGGTGATCTTGTAAAATCTTCTTTTACATTCATTTTTATTTCAAACCCATTACCCATTTTTTTGAGGCCGAAAAACTTATTATTTGGATTTTTAATGATTTTTTCATTTTTTAAATCAAGTTGTAAATATGAGATTTCTTTTTCTATTGCTTGAAGTTTTGACAGTTTTAACTTTAAGTTACTTGCGTCTTCAAAATAATTACCCTCTAAATAATAAACAACACTATCATCATCAAATGGACCAGAAGCTACAAGACCATTAGACACTTTAGTCCACTCATTCCCTTTATTATCAACAATTCTTAAATCTTCTATATCAAAAATTTTCATTGTGTTATTTGGATCAGGTATCACTTTAACAGATGTTCTTAATGGATTTCTAATCACTTCCGAAATCGTTAACTTTTGATCATTTATATATATATCTTGATTTATTTTGAGCTTAATAGGATCTGGGGAGTGTGTCGCTTCAAATTCAATAGTAATTTCTTCCTCGTGATCAGCGCTTGCAATTATGCCTGTTAAAATAAATGTTGTTGCCTCTATCGGATCACTATCTGGATTCATAAATTCTATTGTTCCTTTATGAACTTTAGTTTTTTCACCTGATGGTGATCCGAAAGAAGTCGAACCAAAGTCAATATCGCTACCTTTTCGATCGGTTATTTTTACTTCACGTAGTTCTAAACGTTCTTGTGGCGTATCCGCTTTAATTGTATAATCTATTTTCATGCCGTATTTATCTCGTAATACACCATCTATCGATAAACTAAAAATACCTTCCTGTTCTGTTACACCCACTTTTTCATAAAATGTTTGTTCTATATTGGATTTGCCTAAACCAACTACTTTATTCAAACCTGGTATATTTGAAACTGTTTCATTAAATTCTTTGGAGACATTCAATGCTGCAAAAAACAATATGAACAATATTGCTGCTGCAGTAACTGATATGATTGCTATATTCAATTTTCCAAAGCTAGTGCGTGAATGACGTTTAGCTTTATTAAGACCAATATGAATTGCTTGATCAAGTTCTTGGTCTGTTACATCTACAGATTCATAATGATTTTTCCATTCATTTAACTCATGTTCCTCGATATTCTTCATGATAGTCGCCCCCTTCATATTCTTTAAACTCTTCTCTTAATTTTCTTAATGCATGGTGAATTCGAGTTTTTAAAGTTCCCTCTGGTGTGTCTAATTGTTCACTCAAATCAACATAAGTTAACCCATGGAAATATTTTAAATATATTAATTCTTGTTCATTGCGGTTTAGTCTACTTATTAATTGTTCGATTAATAAATAGTTTTCTTCATTACTATCACTTTCAACTCGATCAAAATCAAATCCGTGAACCAATTTTTTGCTCTTTTTTATTTGATCCTGGCAATAATTAATCATAATTCGAATTAACCATGTTTTTGCGTATTGTGGTTTCTTTAAAGTTTTTCTTTTTTTATAAGCTCGGTACGTCACTTCTTGAATGGCTTCAAGTGCATCATGTTTATTTTTTAAGAACGATAACGCTGTTTTATATAAATCAACACGATAAACCTGCATCATTTCAAGAAATAGATCATCATCTGAATGTATATCTTTCCATTTGGATTGCAACCCTTTTTCCCCCTTTTTCCGCGATGTCCATTAAAATATTTTTATCCGTTTCATATATTAGACTTCTAACTTCTCATTTCGTTTTATTTTTCTTTATAAAACTTATTATAATGCAAAAAAAATAAGCCAGATAAGTTCTGGCCTACATTAAATTAATTTATTAGTTTTTCATTTTTGGATCTAATGCATCTCTTAACCCATCTCCCATTAAGTTAAATCCTAAAACAACAAGCATAATAGATATCCCTGGGAAGATGAGTGTCCATGGAGCTAATTGGATAAAGTCTCTTGAATCTGATAACATTTTGCCCCATTCAGGAGTTGGCGCCTGTGCCCCTAATCCTAAAAATCCTAAAGCAGCCGCTTCAAGAATCGCGGTTCCAAACCCTAAAGTTGCTTGAACAATAATCGGGGCCATACTATTTGGTAGAATATGATGGATAATGATTCTACCATTTTTCATCCCTTGCGCTTTTGCTGCCATAATAAATTCTTCTTCTCGAAGGCTAATAACTCTCGAACGAACTAGCCTACCGAAGATTGGAATATTAATAATAGCAATGGCAATTAACGCATTTTGTAATGACTGTCCTAAAATAGCGACGATTGCAATGGCTAATAAAATACTTGGAAAAGCTAATAAAATATCGAAAATTCTTGAAATTAACATATCAATCCATCTGCCATAATAACCAGATATAATCCCTAAAATTGTCCCGAAAACTAAAGCTCCTGAAATGGCAAATAAGCCAACCAATAAAGATATTCTTGAACCGTAAGCAATTCTTGAAAAAATATCTCTGCCTAATTGATCTGTGCCAAACCAATATTCAGACGATGGAGGTACTAATCGATTTGGTAAATCTTGATCATCTATACCTTCAGAAGCAATAAGTGGGGCCGCTATAGCTAAGATAACGAAAAAAAGGATGATGATAAATCCAGTTATAGCAAATCTATTTTTTCTTAATTGTCTAATTGCATCTCTCCACGGGGAAATTGCCGTAATCTCTTCTTCATATATTTGCTTCTGTAGAGGGTTATCTATTTTTTCTTTGGTTTCCATGATTACACCCCCCTAATATTTAATCCTTGGATCGATATATGCATAAAGTAGATCGACGACCAAGTTTATAATGACAAATATTAATGCAATAATTAAAATTCCAGATTGAATTACTGGATAATCCCGATACGAAATAGCTTCATAGACATACCTTCCAATTCCAGGCCAAGCAAAAATAGTTTCAGTTAATATCGCCCCTCCGAGTAATACTCCAGTCTGTAAACCAATGACGGTCAAAACAGGGATTGATGCATTCTTTAACGCGTGCTTATAAATGATTAAAAATTGACCAGAACCTTTAGATCTCACCGTACGAATATAATCGGATTTCATTACTTCTAACATACTTGATCGAGTCATTCGGGCAATAATCGCCATCGGAATTGTTCCTAACGCAATACTTGGTAAAATTAAATGTTTAAGCACGGTAACCGTTCGCTTAAAGTCCATATGTAAAATGGAATCTAAAACGTAGAAATGTGTAATTGGATCTATTGGGTCTCGACTGTTCTGTCTACCGTTTGAAGGTAACCAGCCAAGTTCTTGTGCAAATGCCCATTGTTCCATTAAAGCTAACCAAAAAACAGGCATAGATACACCAATTAAAGCAAATGCCATCGCTAAAAAGTCAAACCATGAATTTTGCTTCCAAGCACTTATAATTCCTGCGTTAACCCCAATAACAACAGCAAAAATCATCGCAAAGAAAGTTAACTCAGCTGTCGCAGCTAATCGTGGCCCTATTTCTGAACTAATACTCGTTTTAGTTCTTAACGAAGTACCGAGATCACCCTGTAATAAATCACCCATGTAAGCAGCATATTGAATATAGACTGGCTGATCTAATCCGAGGGCTGCTTCCATATTTTTAATAGCTTCAGCTGTAGCTGATTCGCCTAAAATAGTTGAGGCGGGGTTACCAGGAATTAAATAAATGATTCCGAATGTAATAATGGTCATCCCAAACAAAACTGGAATTAACATTAATAACCGGCGTAGAGTGTAGGCAAGCACTATTTCACCTCCAACTTATAGACCATTATTTTAAAGAAATGAAGGGAGTAGAGGTCACTCTACTACCCTCCAGCATGTTAAACAACTCGTCTATTAGTCTACAAGATCTACTTCGGCTAGTGATTCACTCGTTGATGGGTGTGGCACATAATTTTGAACACGATTACTAGCGGCTAAAACAGGTGTTGAATGAACTAATACTACCATTGGTGCTTCTTCGTGAATAATAGCTTGAGCTTGCTTATAAAGTTCCGCTCGTTCTTCTTGGTCAACTTCAACTTTAGCAGCGTCAAGTAATTGATCAACTTCTTCATTGTTAAAGAACGTATTATTACTTCCACCAATCGCACTCGAGTGGAGTAAACTTCCTAAGAAATAGTCTGGATCACCGTTTGTACCTGACCAACCTAACATGAACATCTCTTGTTCACCATTTTCTGTCTTCTCTAAGTAAGGTGCCCACTCTTCACGATGAATGTTAGCATTAATTCCAATTTGTGCTAGATTATTACGGACAATCTCTGCAACTGTTTCAGGGTCTGGCATGTACGGTCTAGCAACTGGCATCGTCCAAAGCTCAATATCAAATCCATCAGCATAGCCAGCTTCTTCAAGTAATGCTTTTGCTTTATCCAAATCGAAATCATATGGTTCTATTTCATCGTTATATCCTAAGTATCCAGGTGGAAGTGGATTTTTTGCTGGTATTGCATACCCCGCATACAAGGCATTTACTATTGCCTCACGATCAATCGCATGGTTAATAGCTTGTCGTACTAACTTATTATCCATTGGTGCTTTCTCAGTTTGGAAACCGATGTAACCAAAGTTATTTGCAGCTCTAGTGTAAAGAGTTAGATTTTCATCACTTTCAACACCTGCCGCATCGTCTGGATTGAGTCCATCCATAATGTCGATATCACCTGATCTTAAAGCTATGAGACGCGCTGCATTTTCAGGGATGACTTCAAAAATGACTCGGTCTAATTTCGGAAGACCTTCTTTTCGGTAATCTTCAAACTTTTCTAAAACGATTGAGTCATCTTTTGTCCAGCTTACGAACTTAAATGGACCTGTTCCAACTGGGTTTTCGTTAATGGACGCTCCGTATTTTTCTAATGCTGTTGGAGATGTAATCGCAAAATAACTCATTCCCATGTTTTGTAAGAAGAAACCTAATGGTCGATTTAGTTTAAAGACAACTGTATAATCATTTTCAACAACAATCTCATCAATCACATGTCCTTCGTCACCTTTATAACCACCAAACATAATACCATACATCGTATAAACGTACCCATCGTCACTAAAAGAAAATTCGTGATTTGGATCTGCCCAACGTTCAAAGTTGATTTTGACAGCTTCAGCGTTGAAATCAGTTCCATCATGGAATGTAACGCCTTCCTCTAAGTAAAACGTATACGTTAATCCATCATCACTCACTTCCCAATCATGTGCGAGCCCAGGCTTCAAATCAAATGACTCTTTATCAAATTCTAATAATGACTCATAGATTTGCTTCGTAACGCGAGATGATTCACCATCAGTCGTACTGCCGAAATCTAAACTTTCTGAATCTCCACCTCTAGCAAAAACTAATACTTTCTCGCCTTCTTGACTGTCTTCTGATTGATTGTCTTCTGAGTTATTTTGCTCTTTGTCTGTTTGATCATCTGGTTTGTCTGTTGAATCACCATCTCCTCCACACGCTGTCAAAGCTAAAATTAATAAAATTGAAACCATGACAGCAAACAATAAAGAGATTCTTTTCATTCTTACTTATACCCCCTTGAAAATATTATTTATTAAAAACATTGAGCTGCTATTCGTTATAAAGATGGCAAGCAACAAAATGTTTTTGGTCAACTTCTTGAAATCTAGGTCTAATCTCTTTACAAACATCCATTGCCATTGGACATCGTGTATGAAAGGCGCATCCTGTAGGAGGGTTTGAGGGACTAGGTACATCACCTTCCAAGATGATTCTTTCTCGTTTTACATCTGGGTCTGCAACTGGAACAGCTGATAATAAAGCTTGAGTGTACGGATGTTTTGGTGACTCATATAGATGTTCATTTTCTGCAAGTTCAATCATACGCCCTAAATACATCACACCTACTCGATCACTAATATGTTTGACAACGCTTAAATCATGTGCAATGAAAATATATGTTAATTGAAATTGATCTCTAAGCTTACTCATTAAGTTTAAAATTTGAGATTGTACCGACACATCTAACGCTGATACAGGTTCATCACAAATAATTAATTTAGGATGATTAGCTAATGCTCGAGCAATACCTATTCTCTGTCTTTGTCCCCCACTAAATTGGTGCGGATATCTTGATGCGTGATAGGGCCTTAATCCAACCGTTTCTAATAACTCTTTCACACGGTTTTTCCGCTCTTTGGCGGAAGTCATGCCGTGAACTAATAAAGGTTCACTAATAATTTTTTCAACTGTATGTCGTGGATTAAGCGATGCATATGGATCTTGGAAAATAATTTGCATGTCACGACGTAAAAGTCTCATTTGTTCATCATTAATTTTTGAAATGTCTTCACCTTCAAATAATATTTCACCCTCGGTCGGCTCAATTAAACGTAAAATTGCTTTACCCGTCGTCGATTTACCACAACCTGATTCACCAACGATCCCTAATATTTCTCCTTTGTTTACAGTGAATGAAACTTCATCAACGGCTTTTACTTCTCCAACCTTTCTGCTAAATACCCCACCCTTTACATCAAAATATTTTTTTAAATTATTGACTTGTAGAATTGGTGTCTCTACTTGATCCAACATGGGCTATATCACCTCCATTACTTTCTTCATATAAGAAACAACGAGTCTGTCTATTTTTACCAATGGAGATGAGTTGAGGGTTTTCTTGAATACAACGTTCAAAAGCAAATTCACAACGTGATGCAAAACGGCAACCTTGGAAGTTTAATTTTGGTCTCATAACAGTACCAGGTATGGAGTATAACGATTTTTCTTTTTGGTCAATTTTAGGTAGAGATTTAATCAGCCCTTTAGTGTAGGGGTGCTTCGGGTCTTTCAATATTTCTCGTACAGTACCCTCTTCAACGACTTGACCTGAATACATAACAACTACTCGGTCACACATCTCAGCTACAACGCCTAAATCATGTGTAATTAACAAAATAGCTGTATTGTTCTCTTTGTTTAACCTTCGCATTAAATCAAGGATTTGAGCTTGAATTGTGACATCAAGAGCAGTTGTTGGCTCATCGGCAATCAATATATCTGGATCACAAGACATAGCAATCGCAATCATTACTCTTTGTCTCATGCCCCCGGATAACTGATGTGGATACTCATTAATGACTTCAGTAGCTCTTGGAATCCCTACTTTCTCTAGTAAGTTAATAGCCTTTTTCTTAGCAGCTTTTTTGCTTAACTTTTGGTGTAATTGAATCGCCTCAATAATTTGATTTCCAATAGTAAATAAAGGATCAAGTGAAGTCATCGGTTCTTGGAAAATCATCGCAATTTCATTCCCGCGAATTCGTTTCATCGTCCGTTCATCTGCTTCTAATAAATCTTTTCCTTTGAACAAAATTTTACCATCAACAATTTTTCCAGGAGGTTTAGGAATTAACTGCATAATAGATAAAGAGGTCACACTTTTTCCACAGCCAGATTCTCCAACCACACCTAATACTTCACCTTTATGTAGTTTAAAACTAACACTTTCTACTGCAGGGATTTCACCTTCATCCGTAAAAAAATGTGTATGTAAATGTTCAACTTGTAAGATGGCTTCCGACAAAAAATCTCCCCCTAGACAAATTTATTTTTAATTAGCACAGAATATAATAAAGTGAAATTTATAATTATTAAAGAACTAGTATATTTTTAGGCCTTTATAATTTAATATACAAAGGTTCGCAATTTAATGACTAACTCATAAAAAAAAGTAGGTACAATCCATCGATTGTACCTACTTTAAAACAAATTATATAATTTTAACCCCACCAGACGATTGTTGTTAACCCAAGTATACAAAGTGTTGCTGCAAAAATACCTGCGAAAATCATAATCGTTGGAAATTCATGCTCTTCTTCTTTTAAGTGCATGAAGTAAAACAGTTGAAACATCACTTGAACGCCGGCCAATAACAAGATTGTTAATGTTGTAAATAGTTTACTTACATCCGACATTACTAAACCGAATGAAACAATGGTGAACGCAATCATCATGACAAAAGTTAACACTTGATGTTTCATTTCAGCTTTGTTTTTCTTTTTGTAAAACTCGTCTTTATGATTTACGGAATTGGTGTTATCACTCATATATTAGCCCACCTTTCCCATGAGATAAACTACTGTGAAAATGAATACCCATACAACGTCAATAAAGTGCCAGTATAGACTCGCTATATAAAACTTAGGTGCGTTATATAAGTTTATTCCACGTTTAGAGTTACGAATCATTAAACCAAGAATCCATGCTAATCCGAAAGCGACGTGCGCTCCGTGAAATCCGACTAGAGCATAGAACGCAGATGAAAATGCTGACGTGGTAAATCCATGTCCATAATCAGTGACATAATGATGGAACTCATAAATTTCAAAGCCTAAGAACGTAAATCCTAATGCTACCGTAATTCCAAACCAAAGCATCATTTGTTTGAAATTACCATTTCTCATATGGTAGATGGCGTATACACTCGTTAATGAACTTGTTAAAAGAACCATCGTCATAACAAACACGAGTCCTAATCCATATAGTTCTTGAGCTGGAACACCGTCCATATGGGAGTTTTTAAGAGCTAAATACGTTCCGAATAAACTTGCGAATAATACTGTCTCTCCACCTAAGAAGAACCAAAATCCTAAAAATTTATTTCGACCTTCAAGGGTGGCTCTTTCAGGATGTCTTGGTAAATTACCTGTTTTCAATAAATCCTCAGCCATTAGAACCATCCCCCTCTTTTTCTAATTCTTCTTTTGGAATGTGGTATCCTAAATCATCTTTAAAGGATCTAGTAAACATACTTAGTGCCCACAGACCAAAACCGATTACTGCAAAGATCCAATAAGGGCCTTGGAAAATAACACCAAAACCTGCTATAAATAACCCAAGTGAGAATAAAAACGGTATAAATGAGTTATTAGGCATGTGAATATCACCTAACGGCTCACCAGGTAACATTTTTCCGTTACCTTCAGTTTTCTCTATCCATAACGGATCTAATCCTCTTACTAGAGGTAATTGTTTAAAGTTGTAATATGGTGGTGGTGATGGAATCGACCATTCAAGCGTACGACCCTCTCCCCATGCATCTGCAGCAGCTTTTTCACCTTTACGTTGTGTAATGATAATGTTGTAAAGGAATACAATGGTTCCAGCTGCCATAAAGAACGCTCCGATTGTACTTATCAAGTTAAACAAGTCTAACCCTTGGCCTTCTAAGAACTTCCAGTAACGACGAGGCATACCCATTAGACCTAAGAAGTGTTGTACAAAGAACGTTAAATGGAAACCAATAAAGAATAACCAAAAGAACAAGTGATTCAATTTCTCATTTAACATCTTACCGAACATTTTTGGCCACCAATAAACGAATCCAGCGAATATACCGAATACTGTACCACCAACGATTACATAGTGGAAGTGAGCTACTACGAAATAAGTATCATGGTATTGGAAGTCAGCTGCAGCTGAAGCAACCATAATACCTGTCATACCACCGATTGTAAATGATGGAATAAAACCTAATCCCCACATCATTGGTGATGTTAGTTTAATACTTCCACCCCACATCGTAAATAGCCAGTTAAATATTTTAATACCTGTTGGCACGGCTATCGCCATAGTTGCAACAGCGAATATAGAGTTTGCGATAGGACCTAAACCAACTGTAAACATATGGTGGGCCCATACCATGAATCCTAAAAAGGCAATTAATACTGTTGCAAATACCATTGACGAATATCCGAAAAGTCTTTTTCTTGAAAAAGTTGAAAATATATCACTAAATGTACCAAAAGCAGGCAATATCAGTATATATACCTCAGGGTGTCCAAATATCCAGAATAAATGCTCCCAGATAATAACGTTACCACCCATCGTAGGATCAAAGAAGTTCGCACCAAATAAACGATCAAAAGTAAGTAAAAATAGTCCAACAGTTAATGCCGGGAATGCAAATAATATTAAAATACTTGCTACGAATGAAGCCCATGTAAATAATGGCATACGCATAAACGTCATACCTGGTGCACGCATTGTAATAACGGTAACAATGAAGTTAATACCACCCATCAATGTACCGAAACCGGCAATCTGTAAACCGACTGCATAGAAATCAAGTCCATGTCCTTCTGAAAATATGGATAATGGTGCATATGCTGTCCAACCAGCATCTGGTGCACCTGTTACAAACCAAGAAACGTTTAACATTATTCCACCAAATATGAATAACCAGAAACCTAAAGCGTTAACAAATGGAAACGCAACATCACGTGCTCCGATTTGTAAAGGTAGAACGGCGTTCATCAATGAAAATATTAATGGCATTGCCGCTAAAAATATCATTGTTGTTCCGTGCATCGTCATTAACTCATTATAAAATTGAGCCGAGACAAACTCATTGTCTGGACTAATCAATTGAATACGAATAAGCATCGCTTCTAGTCCGCCAAGAATAAAGAAGAAAAATCCACCGATTAAATAAAGAATGGCAATCTTCTTATGGTCTACAGTTGTGAGGTAATCCCACAAGACGGACCCAAAACTAGCCTTCTGTCTAGTTGTAGCACTCACGCTATTAACCTCCCTCAAAAATTATAGAACAACTCGTTATTACTGTTCGTTGTCTTCTTCCTTAGAATCTTCTTCCCCATCTTCTTCACCTTGCTCGTCATCATCCTCTGCAGGCTCATCTTCTGGGAAAAGTGAAGATAAATCTGAGTCTTTATAAACACCGTCTTCTGCATTTGCAGGTGTTATCTCACTAGGACTTAAAGTTAATAAATACTCAACAATTTTGTCTATTTCATCATCGTTTAAATCATAAGGCGCTTGAACCATTAAGTTGCCAGGTTTCATATCGCGTCCTTTAGTTTTAATCCACTCAGCTAAAGTTTTTTCGTCAAATTCTAAGATCCCCGCTATTCTTGTGCGGTCTCCAAAATTCGTTAAATTAGGTCCAATTTTGTTCTGTGATGAACCAATCGCATGACAAGCCATACAGTTGTTATTAAACAATTCTTGCCCTTCTTGAGCTGTCGCAGATTCTGGAACAGTTTCAGGATCTGCTTGTTGCATGTCTTTTACCCACTGTTCAAATTCACCAGGACTCACTGCTATCACTTTGAAGTCCATTAATGAGTGTGATGGACCACATAATTCAGCACATTTACCCCAATAAACTCCTTCTTCATAAGCATTTAAGTACATTTCGTTTCTGTTACCAGTTGGGTTAACATCCATCTTACCTGCTAAAGGCGGTACCCAGAATGAGTGGATAACATCCTCTGACAGTAACGATAAAAATACTTTACGGTCTGTAGGAATATATAAATCCTGACTTGTAGATACATCTAAACCTTCATACTCAAAATGCCACCAATACTGCTTTCCTGTAACGTTAATCCATAGTGAATCTTGTTCTTCACCGTCTTCTGTTACATCGGCAGAAGTGTCGACAAGTGAGAATGTGTACTGCACTGTTGGCACTGCTAAAATCAATAGTAAAATAATTGGAATAACAGTCCAAATTGTTTCTAAGGCATGGTTCCCTTCTGTTTGTTTCGGGATATAATCTTCTTGCCCTTTTTTACGACGATACTTAATGATTACGAATGTGTAAATGATCATTACGACTAAAAATACGAATGTCATAATTCCGACACTAAGTATCATAAGGAAAAATATCTTCTCAGCTACTTCACCTTGAGGTTGAAGTGCACTCAAGAATGGTTCACCGCACCCTGATAGTAATATTGCTAATAATGACAGGGCGAATACTGCTTTGAACCTACTCATCCAGCCTTTCATACTTTTATTACCTCTCTTTCTCTTATTCTTCTGAAGTTGTTAAATTTATTATATAAAAATAATTAAGAAAAGGAAATTTTCTTAATTGTTTTATAAAAATGATGGGATTGTTGCGACAATCATTCCGATAAAAAACAGTGTTAAATAGTTTAATGAGTAAATGAACATCCACTTTGCCCACTTATCGTCAATATCATCTCTAAATACTCCATAAAATGCTAATGCAATCCAACCTAAGTTTAATAGGGTGGCGAATATTAAAAATATAGTACCTAATGAAAAGAAATAAAGCGGTAAAGGCAATAAACAAATCGTATAAACTAATATTTGTCTTTTAGTTATTCCATTACCATATACTACTGGCAGCATCGGTACTCCAGCGCTGCGGTAATCCTCTGTTTTCATCATCGCTAGCGCAAGGAAATGCGGTGTCTGCCATAAAAACATAATTAAAAATAATACAAACGCTGTAGGATGGAATGTCGGATCAACAGCTGCCCAACCGATTAACGGGGGTGCCGCTCCTGAAAAACTTCCTACAACCGTATTAATTGTATATTTTCTCTTTGTCCACATCGTATATAAAATAACATAAACAAACCAACCCATAAAGCCATACAAAGCAGCCATTGGAGTTGTCATGTAAAGAAATATAAAGCCAAGTAAAGAAAATCCAATTCCCATATATAATATAACTTTTAATGAGATGTGTCCTGTAATTGTTGCTCTTTTACTTGTTCGTGCCATTTTGTGGTCAATGTCACGATCATAGTAGTTATTAAGTACACAACCACCTGCTATAACCAAACCGGTCCCTAGCATAACTAAAATAAGCGTTACCCAGTGGTCAAAAAATTTACCACCAGTATAATATATCGCAAGCCAAAAACCGGCAAACGTCGTAATTAAATTAGAGTTAATAATTCCTATTTTAATTAAAGCAAGAAAGTCTTGCCATAAAACTTTAAAACTTACTGAAGTCTCATCGACTAATTCATTCGTTCCAATCGAACGAGGTTCACTCATTATAATTCAGTCCCCTCTAGTCATAATCTAATGAATCTATATTTATTAGAACTATCTTTATTGTATCATGTTAAACACTTTACTTCTATTTAATCATATATTCGCAATTAAGGCTGTGAAAAATATGTGAAAAATATATCCAAAAATAAAATTAACACAATTCGACGAAAGTTGTCATCAATTATTTTCGTTATTTCCAATTTAACATATAAAATTGTTACAAAGTTGAAACAAATATTGTTTCCATGTTTATATATTTTGTATTACGATATATTAAGTAGGTTTCTGTAAAAGCGAGGTGACATCCTAGTAATGAGAAAAATTTTTCAACCAAAACCTGTCGCAGTCATTTCTTTAATTACAATGCTATTTGTTTTAATTGGTGGTGCATTAGTTACAAAGACAGAATCTGGACTTGGTTGTGGTCGGCATTGGCCGTTATGTAACGGGAAATTAATACCTGATGAAATAACATTTGAACTAGTTATTGAATTCAGCCATCGCGCTGTTTCTGGATTAGGTATTATTTTCGTATTAATTCTTTCATACATAGTATGGAAAAATTATCTTCATATAAAGGAAAGTAAGTTTTTAATTTTTATAACTATTTTATTCATCATCATCCAATCACTGTTAGGTGCTTTAGCAGTTCTGATCGACCAAAACAGCCTTGTTAAAGCATTGCATTTTGGAATATCATTAATTTCATTTGCTGCAGTCTTTTTATTAACTGTCATTATTTTTGACATAGATGGTAAGTTCCATACAAAAGAGCTGGTAATTCCGAAGAAGTTACGAATTCAGTATTATAGTATATTTATTTATACATTGATAGTCGTTTACACAGGTGCTCTTGTCAGACATATGAAATCGAGTTTAGTTTGTCGTGATTGGCCATTCTGTTTTAATGATCAACCTTTTGCTTTTAGTGATTATTCGATTGAACAGTGGGTGCAAGTGGGTCATAGATTTTTAGCTGGGTTACTTTTAATATGGGTCATCAGTCTATTCGTCTATATATCAAGACATTATAAAGAGCAAAAAGTGATTTATTATAGCTGGGCGATTTCAACAGCGTTAATTGTTTTACAAGTTTTATTAGGTGCTTTAATCATTTTCACACTTATGAATGTAGTTGTAGCACTTATGCATGCATTAATGATTTCTTTATTCTTTGCGGTTTTAAGTTACTTATTAGTCCTTTCAAGAAGAAGTGCTTTAAAAGAAAAGTAAGAGGATAGTGTTCAATCTATCCTCTTACTTTTTTCTTTACTCTATTTCAATTAATAAATCCCCTGTTTCAATTGTTTCCCCATCTTTAACGTGAACTGCTTTTATGACTCCTTCAAATGGGGCTTGTACGGTTGTTTCCATCTTCATCGATTCCGTTATAATTAGGTGATCATTTTTATAGACCTTTTCTCCCTCTTTTATTAGTACATTAATGACTGTCCCAGGCATTGATGCACCGATATGGTGTTTATTATTTTTATCAATTTTACGTCTTTTTTCTTGAACATCTTTAATGCTCTCATCTTTTATAATCACTTCTCTCGGTTGTCCATTTAATTCAAAATAGACGACTCTTGTGCCATCTTTCTGGGCTTCCCCAATTGAAACTAATTTAACAATTAATGTTTTTCCTTGTTCAATTTCAACCGCGATTTCTTCACCTAATCGTAACCCGTACAAAAATGAAGGTGTATCTAATACAGAAACATCTCCGTATTGATCGACAAATTGTTCATATTCAAGGAATACTTTAGGATACAAAGCATACGATATTGCTTCAAGCATTGATACTTCTCGATTTAATTGTTCATGTAATTGTTCCTTTAATGATTCAAAATTGACTGACTTTAGTTGTTCTCCAGGCCTTGTTTTTAAGGCTGGTTTCCCTTTTAAAATAATTCGTTGTAATTCCTTTGGAAAGCCTTGATAAGGTTGTCCAATATAGCCTTGGAAAAATTGGACGACTGAATCTGGAAAGTCTAGGGTCTCACCTTTTTCATAAACATCATCAACAGTTAAATTGTTTTGCACCATAAATAACGCCATATCACCCACTATTTTTGATGATGGTGTTACTTTAATTAAATCACCAAACATATCATTAACTGTTCGATACATCGTCTTTACTTCTTCCCAACGCTCACCTAAACCAACTGCTTTTGCTTGTTGTTGTAAATTACTATATTGCCCCCCTGGCATTTCATGAAAATATATTTCCGGATGCGGGGCATTCATACCGCTTTCAAAACTACTATAATACGCTCGTATGTCTTCCCAATATTTTGCTAGTTCATTATAGGCGTCAATATTAAATTGCGGCCGTCTGTCAGAACCTTGAAGTGCATAATATAAACTGTTTCCACTTGGTTGTGACGTATGACCGGCCATTGAGCTAACAGCTACATCAACAGCATCAACTCCCGCTTCAATCGCTTTAGCATACATCATAATCCCGTTTCCACTCGTATCATGAGTATGAAGATGAATTGGGATGTTAATTTCTTGTTTAAGGGCAGTAATTAACTGGTAAGCTGCCTCTGGTTTTAAAAGACCTGCCATATCTTTAATTCCAAGTATATGGGCGCCTTCAGATTCTAGTTGCTTAGCCAAGTTTAAATAGTACTCTAAATTATATTTATCACGACTTGGATCTAATAAATCACCTGTATAACACATAGAAACTTCAGCGATTTTATTTTGTTTTAGAACCGCTTCAATCGCAGGCTTCATCCCTTCAACCCAGTTCAAACTATCAAAAATTCTAAATATATCAATTCCTTTTTGAGCACTATGTTTTACAAATTCCTCAATAACATTATCTGCGTAGTTCGTATATCCCACTGCATTACTAGCTCTTAATAACATTTGAAATAATACGTTTGGCATTTTTTCTCTTAATTTATCAAGTCGTACCCATGGATCTTCATGTAAGAAGCGATAGCTGACATCAAAAGTGGCACCACCCCACATCTCAAGAGAAAAAAGATTTGGTAAAAGTCTCGCTTTTTGTTCAGCAATTTCCAATAAATCTTTCGTACGTACTCTTGTAGCTAATAATGATTGATGTGCATCTCTAAAAGTCGTATCTGTTAATAGGACTTCTTTTTGTTGTTTCATCCATTCAGATACGCCTTTTGGTCCTTCCTTCTCTAAGATTTGCTTTGTCCCTTTAACAAGTGGTTCATTATAATTAACGATTGGCATTCTTGGTTTTGGAAAAATGGGCTTTTTTCCTAGCTCTTTTTTATAAGGGCTATTTATTGTTGTATAACCGAGATAAGATAGCATCTTTGTACCACGGTCTTTACGTTTCTGAAACACGAACAATTCTGGTGTTGTATCGATAAATGTTGTATCATAAGTACCATTTAGAAAATTTTGGTGCATAATCACATTTTCTAAAAAAGGGATGTTCGTCTTAATACCACGAATTCTAAATTCCTTTAAATTACGAAACATTTTTTTTGCTGCTTGCTCAAACGTTAAAGCCCATGTCGAAACTTTAACTAATAATGAATCATAATGTGGTGAAATAACTGCTCCTTGAAAACCATTTCCAGCATCTAATCGAACTCCAAAGCCTCCCCCCGAACGGTAAGCCATGATTTTACCAGTATCAGGCATAAAATTATTCAATGGGTCTTCGGTTGTCACGCGTGATTGAATAGCATAACCATTCGTTTTTATTTCGGATTGATTAGGTATACCAATCGTTTCACTATGTAGCGTATACCCCATCGCAATGAATAATTGTGTTTGAACGATATCTACTCCAGTGATCATCTCCGTAATTGTATGCTCCACTTGAACACGGGGATTCACTTCAATAAAATAAAATTCATCATCGGTCACTAGAAATTCTACAGTGCCAGCATTCACATAATTAATTGATTTCATTAAACGAACAGCCGCATGACAAATATCTTCTCGCTGTTGCTCTGGCAAAGAAACACTTGGTGCAATTTCAACTACTTTTTGATGACGTCTCTGAATAGAACAATCTCGTTCATACAGGTGAACAATATTTCCTTGTTGATCACCTAGTATTTGTACTTCTATATGTTTAGGTTTTTCAATTAGTTTTTCTACGTAAACTTCATCATTACCGAAAGCTGCTTTTGCTTCAGATTTCGCTCGCTCATAAGCATCCTTGAGCGCTTCTTTCGTACGCACTATTCTCATTCCTCGGCCACCGCCACCTAAAGAAGCTTTTATGATGATCGGATAGCCATACTCTTTAACAAACTCTTCAACATCTTCAATACTTGATACAGGACCGTCTGTTCCAGGAATAACAGGAATTTGTGCCTGGATCGCTTGTTTTCTTGCTTTAACTTTATCTCCGAAAATATCCAGTAAACCACTTGAAGGACCGACAAAAGTAATTCCTTCTTCTTCACAGCGTCTAGCGAAATGGACATTTTCCGATAAAAATCCATACCCTGGATGAATCGCATCAACTCCAACTCTTTTTGCTATCGAAATAATGCCTTCAATATCTAAGTATGCATCAATTGGTTTCTTTCCTGACCCAATTAAATACGCCTCATCGGCTTTATAACGGTGATAAGAGCCTGTATCTTCTTCAGAATAAATGGCAACTGTACGTATATTAAGCTCCGTACAAGCCCGAAATACACGTATCGCAATTTCTCCACGGTTGGCTACTAAAACTTTGTTAAACGATTGGCTATGATTCACACTTCATCCCCCACTTTAGTAAAAGTAATTACTTAGTTTTTTCTATATCGATGTTTATAACTCCTTTAAAATGAATGTGTATTCATTTTTTGGATAAAAAAAACTCAAACAAAAAAATAAGTGTTTGAGTGTACTAAGAAGATTTTTGTTTTTGTGCAGCTTCATGTAAAGCGCTAAGTTCACGCTCTAAGTTTTCTAATATATCCTTACCTGTTGAATCGTTAATTAATTTCAGACGAACTGCAAAATGGATTTCTCTTGATAATCCATACATTTGCGTATCTAAAACCTCTTCATAAAGAGGGCATTGAGGCATTGTTAAATTATCCATTTGCACTTTGATTAGGCGCAAAATCTGATCAGCATCAGCCTTCAAGAGGGCCAGGGCTTGTTTGTTCTCTTCAAGCACAGCTTTGGACGACACAGTTATTCCCCCTAACAAAATAAGCTTCCTACTTCATTATATTATCGTTTCGCCTAATAAAATGCAAGAAAAGGATATAAGTTTAGAAGATTGACCAATGTTTCTCTTCGGCCAGTTTTTCTAAGAATTTAAGCCCGACTACACTATTCCCATTTTTGTTCAAAGCAGGACCGAAAACAGCAATACCTCCTCCATTTTTTATAACGCCAATAACCCCACCTGATACTCCACTTTTCGCTGGAATACCAACATTAATAGCAAATGTACCAGATTCATTATACATACCACATGTCACCATAAATGTTTTGCAAATCCGCGCAATATGTTCTGGAATAAGTATTTCGTTTGTATCTGGATCTTTTCCGTCATTTGAAAAAATGGCAGCTACTCTGGCTAATTGTTTTACGTTCATATTAATTGCACACTGTTTCGTATAAACTTCTAATAATTCTTCAACACTTCCTGTAATGATGCCATGTTGTTTCATAAAATAACATAAAGCTCTGTTAAGGAAGGATGTTTCATATTCAGAAGTAGCTACTTCCTCATCATAAGTAATTGATGAATCATTAGCTAGCTTACGCACTATCTGTAGTATTTCATTTAGCATTTCATCAGAGTTTTTCCCACGTATCATGTTTGTCACTGCTAAAGCACCCGCATTTATCATAGGGTTAAACGGTTTTGCTGGTTTTTGTACTTCTAGTTTTGCAATAGAATAAAAGGGATCACTTGTCGGTTCTTTATCAACTCTTGAGAATACACCAGCTTCGCCGTGTTGCATTAATGCAAGAGCTAATACGATGACTTTAGAGATACTTTGAATCGTAAAACAGTATTCTGACTGTCCAGAACTAATGACATCACCGTTAATTGGGTAATAAGATGCGGCAATAATTTCTGGCTGTTGATTAGCTAATGCTGGAATATAATCTGCCACTTGACCATTGTTAGCATAGATTCTAACATGCTCTAGCCATTTGTCTAAATCTTTTTTACTAAGCTCAATCATAAAAAAATGACACTCCTTTCGTGCATATCAAGAAAATCTTCTGTATACTGAAAATGAAACTAACGTATATATTTGAGGTGAACATAATGATTGTACAGGTCAAAGGCAAAGTGAAATATCCAATTACCCTAGATCCCACTGTTTGGATATTTGACGATCGTAAAATTTTATTAGACGACTATTTAAAAAACGGTCTTGAAAATAATAATGACGATGAAAAAATTGATCAGGACCAACCATGGAATAGAAACGAATATCAACAAAAACTGAATCCACCCATTAACAGAACTCTTTCAAAATTTGAAAGAGAACAAGTTTTGGAAAACAGTTATGTCATGCCTATCAATGAATTTTTACCTAATGCAGAGCCAAATGATGACGTTAAAAGTGCAATTATACATACCAGTGATGGTGAAAAAGAAATTGCATATTCAGAATTAATGAACTCTGTCTTATTATTTGCACTTAACGGAAAACCATTAAAAAATGATGGCCCAGTTCATTTATATTATGGAAGTGAGCCTAACGTTAATAATCCAATTAAAGGTGTCAATAAAATAACGTTAGACTAATTATTAGGTTTTACCAGCTGTAATTTCCTTCATTTTCTATAAATAGTTTATCGCAGTCTAAACAAACTATATAAAAAAAGGAGTTTTTCTGCGATGAACTATAAAGGGCTAAATATTATGATGTTTATCATACTGTTTTTAGCTGGATGCATGTCTCAACAGGATTCAAACCGCTCTCTTGACGATCAAGAACCACAGCGATTAAGTCATACATCTGAATTGGAAAGCAATCGTGAACACACGAACCAAGAAGCAGCTGAACGATTAGCAAAAATTGCGACAGACCTACCTAATGTTAATGAGGCAACAGCCATTGTTTTTGGTGATTATACTATTGTTGGAATTGATGTTGATGAGGATTTAGATCGTTCTAGAGTTGGTTCTATAAAATATTCCGTTGCTGAAGCCATTAAGCACGACCCATATGGGCACTATGCTTTTGTAGTAGCCGATGGTGATATTATGGCAAGAATTAGCAGAATGAATGAACTTATTAGACAAGGACACCCTGACGATGCAATATTAGAAGAGCTTGCAAATCTCGTCAGTCGCTTTATGCCTGAGACTCCAGCAAAAGATAATAAACCGAAGCAAAATGATCCAAAAGAAAATAATGATCAAATGCAAAACATTCAAGAGGACCAGTCAAATAATCAAATGAATAAAAAGAAAAATAATGATCGTCCTTTATAAAAACTATGGTTCCAAATCATCACACTTTGATGATTTGGAACCATTTTATTTTGACCTAATCTTGAACCACTTCATTGTAATACTGCACACCGTACTGGGAACCTTCTGAAACCATCTTTGCATTATCCAAATGGTCCAAATCAGGTTTACCCGCTTTGTTAATCGGAAAAGACTCATTCGAACGGTGTTTAAATAATTTTATTAACAATAAAAACATACTAGTTATAGCAGTGATGGACAATAAAATTGTTTTCTTAATATTACCTACCTCCCTTTTAATTAATAAATACCCAGTCCACACGAATTAAAAACATATTTCGACATCAACAAGTAAATGATATAATACGATAGAGGTGAAACAAATATGAGAGCAAAATGTATATTATGCGATAAAGTAGATCATATCGATTCCTTTTCTTTAACAGCTAAAAAATTACGAAAAAGAAGAATGCAAACTTATCTGTGCGAAGAATGCCATGAACGTATTTCAAATCAAATAGAAGAGAAAAAAAAGAAAAAAGCTGAGAATAAATAATTATTTATTCCCAGCTTTTCTTTCGCGATGCAGTCGGAAACGATAAATGGCTAGTACTAACGTAATAACTGCTAATACTTCAATCATCGGCAGTCTCGCAATAATTGTAAATAGCGTTAACATGACACAACCAATGATAAGTAAAATATAAATAATGAGTGATTTAGCTAACGCAAGTTTTTTAGCAAAACCTAATTTATATGTAATAACTGATAAAATTAAAATTGACAATAGCAATAACCAGAAACCCGTTTCCCCGCCAATATCAACTAAAAAGTATTTTTCAGCTGGCCAAACTGTAAATTCTTCCAACACTTCTTCAGTATTAGTATTCATTCTCATCCTCCTCATGTATCCTTAATCATCATACTAAATCACATATTTTTTCGCCACTAATAAAATCAATGTTTTCAAATTTTGTCACATCATGTACACTTAATATGATGAGGTGATGTAGATGAAGTACCATCAAAAGATGTTTATACTAGCCATATTAGTCGTCCTTTGCTTCGTGTTTTCAGCAATTATTATTAGTTATCGGAACTATTGGCTTTTCGCTTTAAGCCTACTTTTAGGATTTGCTTTAATGGGTTATGGCTTAAAACAGAAGAAAATATATTACTCTCAAGAAGAAGAAGGTTAATCCGATTAGTGGATTAACCTTCTTTTGGTCTGATATAAGTTAATAAAGATGAATGAATCGCTTGATTACTACAAATGATTGGATTGCCTTTAAGTAAGTCAATTGGTGATCCATCTGCACGAGTCGTTATTCCTCCAACTTCATTAACAATAATCATCCCTGCAGCAATATCCCAAGGCTGAAGACGCATCGTGATATAAGCATCAATAATACCCTCAGCAATAAAGGCAAATTCCAATGCAGCTGAACCATATGATCTCGTCCCTTTTACCGCACGAATTAAATCATGAATTTTTCTTTCGTTCAAACGCCGATTTGGGACCGACCAAAAGTTATTAATTCCTATGAGTGAATCAGATATCGTTTTTTCATCTGATAACATAGAAAGCTTTGTTCCGTTTTTATATGCTCCTTCTCCTCTTACACCTTCATACATACAATCATTCATTACATCATATATAAGGCCAATTTCACCAACGCCGTCATGATATATCCCAACTGAAATAGCAAAAAAACGTTGTTGATGTACAAAATTCATTGTTCCATCTATTGGATCGACAAACCAAATCGTCCCATCTAGCGAATCGATTTCGTCACCCTTTCCTTCTTCACCTAATACACGATGATGCGCATATTTTTCATTTATTCTAGAATATAAAAATTCTTCCGTTCTTTCATCGATTTCAGTTACTAAATCTTTTCTATCTTTTTTTATATCAATTTTAAAGGGACGCTTCATTTCGGCTCGTATAAAATCTCCAGCTTCAAACATCCATCTTTTAGCGTCTTTTAAAATTTCATTTCGAGTAGCTTTATTCATCAACAATAACTCACCTCTATGTATATACTTGTATATCATTATAAACAAATTCATAAATATGCTAAAATGTTTTACGAGTGAACTCGTAAAGGAGCGATAAATTTGACGCAATTTACCGGCTTTGAACAAGCTGATTTTGATGTGTTTACCATTGATGGGCTTGATGAACGTATGAATGCCCTTCGCAGTAGAATTTCACCAAAGCTTGAAGCAATAGCTAATGCTTTGCAACCCACTGCATCAACCGTTACTGGTGATGAAATGTTTGTTCACGTAGCCAAACATGCTCGAAGAACAAAAAATCCACCTAACGATACATGGTCTGCATTAGCAAGTAGCAAACGTGGATATAAAAAGCTTCCTCACTTCCAAATAGGCATGTGGGGTTCGCACGTTTTTGTATGGTTTGCTTTAATCTATGAAAGTCCAATTAAGGCACCTTTCGCAAACGTACTTATGAAAAATAAAAGTGACATTTTAAACTCGATTCCTGATTATTTCGTTTGGTCTAAAGATCATATGCAACCTGATACAATTAGTCATCAAGATATGAAAAAAGATCAGTTCGATTTAGTCGTAGATCGCCTTGCTAATGTAAAAAAAGCAGAAATACTATGTGGGATTACTTTAAACCGAGATGATGAGCGGTTAAAACACGGTCCTCAATTCATTAATCTTTGTGAGGAAACGATTAAAACATTATCTGTGCTATACAATTTAACAAAAAATATTGGACAGGCTAATTAACGCCTGTCTTCTTAATTATTATGTAAAAACCAGTTCACCAAAATGGAAAACTGGTTTTAATAATTTTATATTTATTATAAAAAAGTTTTGTCTGAAAGCAATCTTTCAACTTCTTCTTTATGATTTGTTTCCTCAGCGATAATATCTTCAAGCTTAACGACTAATTCCGTTAAACCTAATTCAGCCGCCTGCTCTTTTCGCTTCTCATAACGTTCTATAGTAGCCTTTTCCGCTTCATACGTTGCTTTTAATATGTCTTTAACATCAGTTAATTGTTCAACTTTTGCAGGACTAGTCGTTGGTGTACCACCTAGTGTTTTAATCTTATCTGATAAATATAAAGCGTGTCCAAATTCATCGGCAATTTCTTCCTCAAAGAATGGTTTTAAAACTGTACGATATAGGCCAGAAACGACAGAAGCGTGATACGTATACATAATTGCTGCTGAATATTCATGAGCTAAATCTTCGTTCAAACCATCAATTAATGCATTTAACTTTTCTTGATTATGTGCCAAAATATCCACTTCCTTTCAAATTGATCATTAAATTTCTTCCTACTATATATCTACCCTTATGTCATAAATTTAATCATCAATTGAGAAATATAACATTTTTAGGAAGTCATTATTTTGAAAGGTGAATTTGTCGACTTGCATCAGAGTCTTTAGCTAACTTAACAACTTGATATGGTACATAAGATGATTGTTTTTCAAACTGATTAAATAACGTTTTCTCCTCTGCCTTTGATGGAACAACTTCCTTAAACTTTCGATAAGCATTCATTACTTGTTTAGCTTCTACTTTACTTTCATATGCTTTTTCAACTGTTTGAAAGAAATTAATGACATCAATGATTTCATTTGTACTCCATTCAGTATCAATAGGGTATTGGTATTGCAAAATATTCACTCCCTCATAGGCTTACTAAACGTTCCTTAATATCTTTTACATCCTTTAAAATGTTATCAAATAATTGCTGTACGGTTGGTATATCATTAATCCGCATCGCAACTTGCCCTGCCCATCCAAAACCTTCATCTTGCTTTCCATCATAAATAAATCTCTTATTCGCTTCACCACTTATATAGTTTTTTAGCCCATCATATCCCACTTCTTTTTCTTCAAGTTTCAAAATTTGATCTGTCCAACTATTTTTTAACGCACGTGCTGGAGCACCAATTGACCGTTTAATTAATACCGTTGATTTTTCATCCGCATCTAATAACGCTTTTTTGTAAGCTTCGTGTGCATGAACACATTCCTTCGTCGCAATAAAACGGGTTCCCATTTCAATCCCTTCTGCACCAAGTGCTAGAGCCGCCATCATACCTCTCCCATCACTTATTCCACCAGAAGCAATCACAGGCACATCAACAGCATCGACAACTTCAGGTGTTAACACAAAGGTACCTATGTCATCTCGACCAAGATGACCGCCACCTTCATAGCCAACAACCATGACAGCGTCTGCCCCTAATTCAGCCGCTTTTATTGCTTGACGTTTCGCAGCAACGAGTACTAACTTTTTTATACCCGTACTTTTCACCATATCAAGTACTGGTTTTGGGTTTCCTCCTGTAACGGAAATCACAGGTACATTCTCATCAATTGCGACTTGTACCATATGATTAAAAGGCCGTCCGTGCTGTCCAATAGCGAAATTGACACCAAATGGCTGATCCGTTAATTGTCTAACCTTAATAATTTCTTTTCTCAACGCATCTTCATTTGGTAGACTCATTGCTGTAATCTGGCCAAGACCTCCAGCATTAGATACAGCAGCCGCTAACTCAGCATAGGCTAAATGAGCAAGCCCACCTTGAATAATTGGAATATCGATATTTAATAATTCTGTTACACGAGTTTTTAGTTTCATTGTACGTCCCCCTTCACTTCTTTAATTATCATGTTATCATGAACCATAATAATATTGAAAAATATAGCCAACTTAAGATTGATTTGCTATAATTTTTTTGTTTCGATATTGGAGGTAAACATATGGATCATACTAAAACACCTATATATACAGGTTTATTAAATCACATTAAAAAAGATCCTATCCCTTTTCATATACCAGGACATAAAAAGGGAAAAGGAATGGATCAAGAGTTTAGACGATTTTTAGGTCAAAATGTGTTAAACATTGATTTAATTAATATTGCACCTTTAGATGACCTTCATCATCCGCACGGCATTATTCACGAAGCACAAGTGTTAGCTGCAGATGCTTTTGGAGCTGATTACACATTATTCTCTGTACAAGGAACTAGCACAGCTATTATGACAATGATCTTAGCTGTTTGTAATCCCGGAGATAAAATTATTGTTCCAAGAAACGTCCATAAATCTGTTACTTCAGCGATTATTTTTTCAGGGGCAACACCGATCTTTGTTCACCCTGAACTTGATGAAAATTTAGGAATATCTCACGGCATCACTCCTAAAGCTGTGAAAAAAGCATTAAAAGTCCACCCAGATGCAAAGGGTGTTCTCGTTATAAACCCAACTTATTTCGGTATTGCAGCGGATTTAAAACAAATTGTAAATATTGCACATAGTTTTAATGTGCCCGTCTTAGTTGATGAGGCTCACGGAATCCATATACATTTTCATGACCGATTACCTTTATCAGCCATGCAAGCAGGTGCGGATATAGCCGCAACGAGTGTGCATAAGCTTGGCGGTTCCTTAACTCAGAGTTCTGTTTTAAATGTTAAAGAAGGCTTAATAAATATTGGACGAGTACAATCTATTTTTTCAATGTTAACATCAACATCAACTTCATATATCCTACTTGCATCCATTGATGTTGCTCGTAAACATTTAATGATGAATGGTAAACAGATTCTTGATGAAACGATTCAATTAGCTGACCTTGCGAGAAAAGAGATTAACAGCATTGATTACTTAACTTGTGTTGGAGAAGAAATTTTAGGTACAGATGCAACGTTTGATTTTGATCCAACTAAATTAATTATTTCTGTTAAAGATTTAGGAATTACGGGTCAAGATGCCGAATTATGGTTAAGAGAAAATAAAAATATTGAAGTTGAGCTTTCTGATCTTTATAACATTTTATGTATTATTACACCTGGAGATGATGGGCAATCCATTAGTAAATTAATTCAGGCTTTAAAAGAACTCAGTGCAGAACATCGAAATTTAGCAAAAGAAAATAAAATTGTAAAAGTAAAGCTTCCAGAAGTTCCACTGCTCGCACTTTCGCCGAGGGATGCATTTTATTCTGAAACAGAGACGATTTCCCTTAAAGAGGCTGATGGAAGAATTAGTGCCGAATTTATAATGGTCTACCCGCCTGGAATTCCAATTATTATGCCTGGGGAAATTATAACTGAAGAAAACATTCGCTATATTTACAAAAATTTAGATGCTGGATTACCTGTGCAAGGTACTGAAGATGAAACTCTAGAAAATATTCACGTCATTAAAAACACACGTGCTTTTTCATAATATGAATGACCTAATTCAGCGTTGAATTAGGTCATCTTATTTTACTACTTACGTGTTTTTCCTTTTTTATTACACTTACAATGTTCACTAAACAAAACAGTCACCTTATGATATTTAAAATACTCAATCACTTTATCACAATGCATACAGACAATTGTACCCATTTATGAACTCTCCTTTAGATTGATTTTCCTATATCATAATATGTCATACTAATATAATCAATATGTTATATTATATATATGTTTTCTAAGTTAATTTGATTATTTATTAAAAAATTGTAATGTCAGCTAATACAATATCTGCATATTAAATCCCCTAAGCAAAAAAAAAGGAACCGGTTAACCGATTCCCTTTAAGCTTCTTCATCATTCTCAATTAAAATTGTTTCTGGATTAATAAAATCATATCCTTGTTCTTTAAGTCCTTCGATGATAGTTGGTAAAGCTTCGTTTGTCCAAGCACGATCATGCATTAAAAGGTTTGCACCCGGCTTAAGTAAAGAATAAGGAACACCAACTTCAGGTCCTTCTCCAGTAATCATTGCTTCTGCTAACTTGTCTGCATCCATATAAGGCTCAAAATAGTCATAACCATATGTCCAGTTCATAAGCAGCATTTCTTCACTTTTAATTAATTCTTTAGCATAGTCTGTATTAGCTCCGTGGGGGGCTCTGAAAAATTTTGGCTTTTCTCCAATGATTTCTTCAACTAAATCATTGACACTCATTATTTCCTCATACTGTTCTTCTTCAGTTAGTTTTTTTAAGTTTTTATGAGAATGTGTGTGGTTTCCAATAGCAAATCCCATGTCGTGAATTTGCTTAATAACTTCTCTTTTTTCTTCATTGTTAATAAAAATACCATTCACGAAAAATATAGCAGGAACGTTTAATTCTTTTAAAGTTGTTGCCATTTCTAACGCATATTCATCTGGCGCATCGTCAATAGTTATTAAGACAGCATTCGGATTAGCATCATCAATTGGCTTAAAATCTGAGATACCTACAATTTTATATAATGGTTCTAGATCCTGATCTTCATCCTTTTGTTCATCTTTGTTTGAAATATCATCATTATTAGATTCATCAATGTCTTCGTCTGTCGTTTCCTGAGGCTTGTCCTCTTTTTCTGTTAAGTCCTCACTATTCTTATTTTCATCTTCTTCAACAACTGCTGGATCTTCATCTTTTTCATTAGTCGTCTCATTATTACAACCAACTAAAACAAACGCAAAAACAGCTAAAATTATCCAAAGTTTTTTCATTTTTGGCTCCCCCTCTGATTGACTTATATCTATTATAAATGATATTTTGTAAAGAATAATGGTACTTTATGATGATTTTTTAAAAAATGAGTAGAAATTTAATTACCGCAAAAAATAGTATTACTAAAACAGAAAACTGTATGCAGGAGTGATTACAATATTCAAAGCTGGAAATATGACTAAAGTATTTTATATCTCATTAATCATTACAATTTCATTTATTGTTTGGGGACTAATTCCTGACTCCGTTTTGCCAGAAGGAAATTTGCAAAACGTTACAACTAAAATTCAAGGTTTTATCGTTTCAAAATTTGCTTGGTTTTACTTATTATCAGCAACAGCATTTTTAATTTTTGCTCTTTTTCTCATCGTATCAAAGTATGGAAATATCGTTCTAGGTAAAGATGGGGATAAGCCAGAATATAATTATTTAACTTGGTTCGGTATGTTGTTTAGTGCTGGTATGGGAATTGGACTCGTATTCTGGGGAGCAGCTGAACCAATCTCTCATTTCAACGCACCACCTTATACACTTCAATCAGAAAGTGAAGCAGCAAAAGTAGCGATGCGTTACAGCTTTTTTCATTGGGGATTACATCCTTGGGCTATTTATTCAACATTAGCTTTAGCGTTAGCTTATTTTCAATTTCGCAAAGAAAAGCCTGGCCTTATTAGTAGTACGCTAACACCTTTATTCGGAGAAAAAATGCAAGGTGGATATGGAACACTTGTAAATGTCATAGCAGTTTTCGCAACTGTTTTTGGAGTAGCAACGTCTCTTGGACTAGGGGCCAAACAAATTAGTAGTGGACTTGAATATGTTTTTACAGGGTTAACAAATAATATTAATTTGCAATTAATCATTATTGCTATTGTTACTGTTTTATTTTTATTATCAGCGATGACAGGATTAAATAAAGGAATTAAATATTTAAGTACAACGAATATCGTTTTAGCTTTTTTACTTTTATTTTTCATGTTATTCGCTGGACCAACAAATTTCATTATGAATTTATTCACAACAACACTTGGAAGCTATATTCAAAACTTGCCTGCAATGAGTTTTAGAACTGCGCCATTCAACGCGGAGAATACTGCATGGCTAGAGTCATGGACTATTTTCTATTGGGCGTGGTGGATTGCGTGGGCACCTTTTGTCGGAATGTTTATTGCTCGAGTCTCACGTGGACGAACCGTTAGAGAGTTTGTTATAGGTGTGTTACTCGTTCCAACAATTTTTGGTGCTTTATGGTTTTCCGTTTTTGGAGGATCTGCCATATCATTAGAATATAATGATGGTTTGGATTTAAACTCTGTCATTGTTGACCAAGGAACTGAAGTTGCTCTATTTACTGTGTTAGAAAATTATCCTATTCCTATCATTACATCTATGCTAGCTATTTTACTAATTAGCACGTTCTTTATAACCTCTGCAGACTCAGCAACATTTGTTCTAGGAATGCAAACGACAGGCGGTAGTCTAAATCCAGAGAACCGAGTAAAATTTGCATGGGGAATCATTCAATCAGCAACAGCTGCTGTATTGTTGTGGCAAGGAGGTCTTAAAGCTTTACAAACTGCATCTATAATCGCTGCATTTCCGTTTGTTATCATTTTAATATTAGTTATCTTTGCGCTAGTTAAAGAATTTAAGGAAGAAGCAAAACATTATGTCTTAAAACGAAAGCATTAAGGAATATAAATTTATTATTCTGGTTCTAAGTCAATTGTTGGGGTGAGCACTAAGTGCTCACTCCTAATTTATCCTACTCGAATATCTATATTTTTATATTGATGGTGTAATAACACCTTATTTCTGAATCGATCAAATCGTTTAAAACCAAAGTCATCCCGTTTGATAACCTTCGTTTGATTATTAGTTCGTTCGACAAAACCGTTATGTAAATCAAACGCAAAGCTGTTCATAATCTCTTTTTGCCAGTTTTGAAAAGTCTCTATCGCTTTTTCAAACTCAATGATTCCAGATGACTTTACGAGATCATAATATTGATACAGCCTGTTCTTTACTCTCTTTAAATCAGTAGCTCCAATAGCCTTTGCTTCTTTGAACCATATTCGGTATGCCTCTTTTAATTAATAAGCCTTTCTTAAATAATCAGACATATCTAAATACCGATTGAGATGCCACTTCTGTTTTGGAGTTAATTCTTCAAAAGGTTTATAAAAAACATGGCGCATTCGCTTACACTTTTTTCGATCATAATCACTAAAAGATTGTTGTTCTTTCCTTCTCACTTTTTCTAGTGCCCAATAAATATATCGACAAAAATGAAAACGATCAGCTACAACTATCGGACCACCTAAAGCTTGATTATATTCAATTGATTGTCTCTGATAACGCTCTACAACCTCATTATTTTCATAAAATCGTTTACCACAAGCGTTATTTGTACAACGATAACGCCTTTTGTTATAGAAGAGTAACGTATTTCTAGCGAGAATTTTAATATGCTTTATCTTTTGAATACGATAATCATGAACGTGAGTAGTCAAGGTATCACAACTCGGGCAAGAGTGTGGTTTTTTTCTAACTCCATATGGAGTTGATAATAGCCATCACTTTCAAAAGTTTTTGTAATTATAAATGCTTCTAATCCCGGTAATAAAATGTTAGAATTCAATTGCACGCAATTCCCTTTTTGTTTTTTGTTTATTCGTCTAATCTAACAAATTAGGAGGAAGCGTGCTTTTTGTTTCTAAAATTATAAATTTCATTGATTTTGAGGAGTGGAAGGCGGCGACTCCTGCGGGAACAGCACGAGTATCGAGACCCCACAAGAAGTGTATTTTCTTCCGAGGAGGCTCGAGCCGTGCCCGCGGAAAGCGTCCGCCTGGAACGGATCAAAATCAAGATTTCCCATTTTCTGAATTTTATTAGCACCCCAACAAATATGGTAGAGCCATTATTTTAAACAGCACGAGTTTAATGTCAAAAAAATAAAAGCTGTTCCATAGTTAATCATTACTATTGGAACAGCTTTATTTAATATAATTTATTTTGCAATATGAATTGGCATGCCTAATGCGACTTCTGCCGCTTCCATTACTGCTTCACCTAAAGTTGGGTGAGCATGAATAGTAAGTGCTAAATCTTCAGCAGTCATTCCAGCTTCTATAGCTAATCCTAGTTCTGCAATGATGTCACTTGCATTTGGTCCGGCAACTTGGGCACCAATTACAAGCCCATCAGACTTACGAGTGATCAGCTTAACAAAACCATCAGTATCGTTAAGTGATAACGCACGCCCATTAGCTGCAAATGGGAATTTAGCTGCCTTAACTTCGTAACCTGCATCTTTCGCTTCTTGTTCAGAATATCCCACACTAGCAAGCTCAGGGTCTGAGAATACAACCGCAGGAATACCAAGATAATCAATTTCAGATTTCTCACCACTGATTGCTTCTGCAGCAATTTTACCCTCATATGAAGCTTTATGTGCTAATGGTGGTCCTTCAACAATATCACCAATCGCATAAATGTTATTTACACTTGTACGGCATTGTTTATCAATTTTAATTAATCCGCGGTCTGTCATTTCAATGCCAACAGATTCTAGACCAATTTCATCAGTATTTGGACGGCGACCGACAGTTACTAAAAGATAATCTGCTTCAACTGTTTTTTCTTCGCCCTTAACTTCATAAGAAACTTTTACACCATCTTTTGTTTCTTCTACACCTTTTGCCATAGCTTCAGTAATGATTTCTACACCTTTACCTTTTAAGCGTTTTTTCACTAACTGAGTCATTTGCTTTTCAAAACCGCCTAAAATATCTTTAGTACCTTCAAGAATTGTTACTTCGGTTCCAAAGCTTGCATACGCACCACCAAGCTCCGTTCCGATATAGCCGCCTCCGATGACGACCATTTTCTTAGGAATCTCTTTAAGGTTTAGAGCACCTGTAGAATCTAAAACACGTTCAGAATAAGGGAAAGGTTTTAATTCAATAGGACGTGAACCTGTTGCAATAATACAATTATTGAACTTGTATGTTTGTGATTGTTTTTCGTCCATAATTTTTACTGTATTTGAATCGACAAAGTATGCTTCACCTTTAACGATATCAACTTTATTAGCTTTTAATAAACCTTCTACTCCACCTGTTAATTTACCTACAACTTGCCCTTTCCACTCTTGTACTTTGTCAAAATTAACAGATACTTTTTCCGCAACAATCCCCATGTCTTCTGAGTTTTTCGCTTGTTCAAAACGATGCCCCGCTGAAATTAAAGCTTTAGAAGGAATACAACCAACGTTTAAACATACGCCTCCTAAGTTTCCTTTATCAACGATTGTTACTTTTTGTCCTAACTGTGCAGCACGAATTGCAGCAACATAGCCACCAGGGCCAGCACCAACTACAAGTGTGTCTACTTCTACTGGGAAATCACCTACTACCATACTTTACGCCTCCATCATTATTAGTTGTGGATCATTCAATAATCGTTTAATATGATTCATTGCGTGTTGAGCTGTTGCACCATCAATCATACGGTGATCAAAGCTTAATGAAACAGCTAACACAGGTGCTACAACGACTTCTCCATCTCGCACAACTGGTTTTTCACTAATTCGTCCAATTCCTAAGATTGCTACTTCTGGATGGTTAATAACTGGTGTAAACCATTGTCCACCAGCTGAACCGATGTTAGTAATCGTACATGATGCACCTTTCATTTCCTCTGATGTTAGTTTACCATCACGTGCTTTTGTTGCCAACTCATTGATTTCACCTGAAATTTCAAAGATTGACTTTCGGTCTGCATCTTTTACAACAGGAACAAGAAGTCCACGATCAGTATCTGCAGCGATACCGATATTGTAGTAATGTTTTTGAATAATCTCTTCAGTATCATCATCAAATGAGATATTTAAAACAGGATATTTCTTAAGTGTTGAAACTAAAGCTTTTACGACATATGGTAAATAAGTTAATTTAATGTTTTGTTCCGCAGCGACCTCTTTGAACTTCTTACGATGTAGTACAAGCTCTGTAACATCAACTTCATCCATTAAAGTTACGTGAGGTGCTGTACGTTTGGAGTTAACCATTGCTTTAGCAATAGCTTTTCTAATACCACTGATTTTTTCGCGTGTTTCTGGGTATTCACCTTGAACAACGACACGTTTAGTTTCTGTTTCAGTTGTTGTCGTTTGTTCAGTACCTGTTTCTACTACGGCTTCCTCTGTTTGATCGCCATTTAGGAAACGATCAATGTCCTCTTTTAAAATACGTCCGTTTTTACCTGTACCAGACACATTGCGAATATCCACACCATTATCTCGTGCATATTTGCGAACAGATGGCATTGCAATCACACGTGTTTGTTCCTTATTATTGTCATTTGAATCCGTTTTAGCCACTTCAGTTTTTTCAACTTGTTCGCTCGATTTTGACTTTTCTTGTACTGGTTCTTCTTTAGCTGGTTCTTCTTCCGATTCAGTTGATTCATAGCCTTCAGCATCAAATTTAATAATTGTATCTCCTACGACTGCTACTTCACCTTCATCAACTAAAATATCTGTAACCGTACCTTCAACAGGTGACGGAATTTCAACAACGGCCTTATCATTTTGTACTTCACAAAGAACGTCATCTTCTTTAACTTCATCACCCTTATTTACAAACCATTTAACTATTTCCCCTTCGTGAATACCTTCACCGATATCGGGTAATTTGAATTCGTAGGCCACTAAGTTTCCCTCCATTCATTAAAAATTAATTGATTCTTTCACTTTTTCAACAATATCGTCATAGTTAGGTAACCATACTTCTTCTGCCTCAGAGAATGGATAAACAGTATCTGGTGCAGCAACTCTTAAAACAGGAGCCTCCAAATGTAAAATCGCACGTTCTTGAATCTCTGCAACAATATGTGAAGCAACTCCGGCTTGACGTTGAGCTTCTTGAATTACAACTGCTCGGTTCGTCTTCTTAACCGATTCTAGAATGGTATCAAGGTCAATTGGCCAAACTGTTCTTAAATCTATTACTTCAGCACTTATATTTTCTTTTTCAAGCTCTTCCGCTGCTTTTAATGCAGAATGAACCATCGCACCATATGCAACTAATGTAACATCTGTTCCTTCACGTTTAACTTTTGCCTTACCGAGTTCAATAGTATATTCCTCTTCAGGTACTTCTTCACGGAAGGAACGGTAAAGTTTCATATGCTCTAAGTAAATGACTGGGTCATTATCTCGAATTGAGGAAATTAATAACCCTTTTGCATCATACGGATTTGACGGAATGACAACTTTCAACCCAGGTTGTTGTGTCATTAATCCTTCTAAACTGTCCGCATGAAGTTCTGGGGTATGTACCCCTCCACCAAATGGAGAACGAATGGTGATTGGTGCATGCCATCTACCACCTGAGCGATAGCGCATACGAGCAGCTTGACCTACGACTGCATCCATCGCTTCATATACGAAACCGAAAAATTGTAATTCAGGCACTGGACGAAAACCTTGGGTAGATAAACCAACTGCTAAACCAATAATTGCTGATTCAGCAAGTGGTGTGTCAAATACACGCTCTTCTCCAAATTGCTCTTGTAAACCTTCAGTAGCACGGAACACTCCGCCGTTTTGTCCAACGTCTTCTCCAAAAACAAGAACGTTGTCGTCATTTTTTAACTCTATACGAAGCGCGTCCGTAATCGCTTGAATCATAGTCATCTGTGCCATCGCCTATTTCGACTCCTTTGCTTTATATTCTTCCATTTGTTCTTGTAAATTATTTGGAAGTTCTTCATACATAATTGAAATAAGGTCAGTTACTTTTTGTTTTGGTTGTTGGTCAGCTTTCTTAATTGCTTCTTTAATTTCTTCTTTAGCTCTTTCGATGACCTCATTTTCTTTCTCCTCTGACCAGAGCCCTTTATTTTCTAAAAACTTACGAAATCTTACGATAGGGTCTTTTTTCTCCCATTCATTATCAAGATCCTCTGAACGGTAACGAGTTGGATCATCCCCAGCCATCGTGTGAGGTCCATATCGATAAGTTAACGTTTCAATTAATGTTGGTCCTTCACCATTAATTGCTCGTTCTCTAGCCTCCTTAACAACTTGATAAACGGCTAAAACATCCATGCCATCAACTTGGAAACCAGGAATTCCAGCTGCTGCTGCTTTTTGTGCAATCGTTTTTGCTGCTGATTGCTTTTCAACAGGAACAGAAATTGCAAAACGGTTATTCTGAACAATAAATATTGCAGGGACTTGGAATGCGCCAGCAAAGTTAATACCTTCGTAAAAATCACCTTGTGATGCTCCGCCATCTCCTGTGTACGTAATAGCAACATTCTTCTTACCACGACGTTTTAATCCCATTGCAACCCCAGCAGCCTGAATATATTGAGCGCCTATAATAATTTGTGGGCTCACAGCGTTTACATCTTCTGGCATTTGGTTACCATGGTAATGACCACGAGAGAATAAAAATGCTTGATAAAGTGGTAAACCGTGCCAAATTAGTTGTGGTACGTCACGGTAGGCTGGAAGTAAGAAATCTTCTTTTTCCAGTGCAAAATGACTACCGATTTGAGATGCTTCTTGACCAGCAGTTGGCGCATAGAATCCTAAACGCCCTTGACGGTTTAATGCAATTGAACGTTGATCTAGAATGCGAGTGTAAACCATTCTAGACATAAGTTCGACCAGTTCGTCATCACTAAGGTCAGGCATTGCATCTTCGTTTACGACCTCACCTTTTTCATTAATAATTTGAATCATTTCAAATTTCTTTTCAATTCCTTCAAGTGGACTTTTAAAGCTCACTACAGTCACCTCTTCCTTTCAATAAAATATTTCTTCATTATCGTTTCCAAATTAAACTCGAACTAATCCTTTATATATAGAGTTCGGATTAACTGGCGAACTAACCATAAAAACTGTTATATGTTTTTATGTATAAAAAACTAATACACGATGCATCATTATAAGTTTATCCTATCTAAACATTTTTCGTCAAACACTTTAATAGTCAATGACTCAACTTGTATTACATAATTATAAAATTTCCGAAAACTTCAATCTGTTACAACAATTTGTGCAGCCTGTACTATAACAGTATTCTGTTCATTCATACGAAAAAACACACTAATTCGGAAATTAGTGTGTTCTGTATTAATACACCTTTATTCTCTTTCGACATAATTCACTTCAAGTCCTGAAGCATCGTAAAATTTTCGTTTTAGTTCATTAAATTGTTTTGTGTAATCATTAAAATCTTGATGATGTTCTTTTACTGTTCGATAACTTTGGTTAACTCGCTCAACTTGTTCATCCAAGGTTTCTTTATCTAATTCATCGTCTTTCAGCAATTCATATAATTTAATATCTTCTTCAATCGAAGTAATATATGATTGATATAAATTTTCAAATGCTTCAAAACGATTATTCATCATCTCAACCATTTCATTTGCGAATTGTTTTGGTTCTTCATCTAATTGTTCTATAAACTCATTAATTGAATCGAACTCATTTTTTGATGCTTTAATACTTTCAAGCTCTTGATCGATTAATTTCTGACGCTTTCCAGCTGTAGTGATAGCTTGATCAGCAATATCTTTTACTTGATCTAATTCATTCATATTGATTTCAATAATTTGGCTATACAATTCGTTTTCTTCTTCTTCAAGTGCTACGAGTTCTGTCTGGGCATTCTTAAAAGCATCTTCTAATTCTACAGATTTTTCTAAATGCGGATAAATATCTTCTGCTGCATTATGCTTGTCTGAACAAGCTGCAAGTGCGATGATTAGTAAGACTAATATCGATGATGAGATCAATCGCTTCATTAACAATCCCTCTTTCTATGTTCATTCAATCTTATTAAAAGTATAACATAATATGGACTAAAAAAATAAATACATTTTTACATCTTTATAAGTATAATATGTTAAAATGATTAATGCTATTATCAATGAAAGGATGAAAAATATGATTACGATGGATGACATCGTCAGAGAAGGAAATCCTATCTTGCGGAAACGAGCGGAAGAAGTAACACTGCCGCCAACTGATGAAGAAAAAGAAACATTGAATAAAATGATGGAATTTCTCATAAATAGCCAAGATGAAGAAATTGCTCAAAAATATAATTTACGTACTGGTGTAGGGTTAGCAGCACCACAAATCGGTGTTTCTAAACGAATGATTGCAGTTCTTTTTACAGACTTAAATGATCAAGAATATAGTTATGCATTATTTAATCCAAAAATTATAAGTCACTCTGTTGATTTAACCTATTTACCTAATGGCGAAGGATGTTTAAGCGTTGATCGTGAAGTGCCTGGAATCGTTCCTCGGTATGCAAAAATTACAGTTAAAGCAACAACACTAGATGGTAAAGAAGTTAAACTACGCTTAAAAGGATATGCCGCAATTGTATTCCAACATGAAATTGATCACTTGAATGGTATTATGTTTTATGATCATATCAATAAGGATAACCCTCTTGAAGCACCAGAAAACTCTAAATCTGTTGAGGAAATAAAATAAAAAGTGCTTGCTCTTTTGTAGCAAAGCGCTTTTTTCTTATGTAAAATGTTTTAATTACATATAATTGAAGTATATAATGTATAAAGAAGATGATAATGTATATGTATTCAATATCAAATTACGTTTAAAATATATAGTAAGTAATAATAGTATTTTTAGTTTTAACAATTAAATAAGTCATACACAAAAGGAGTTGTATGATATAATGTTAAAACGTTTAAAAGAGAAAATAAGAGAACGTATTAAAAAAGTTATTAATTCTAAAAAGACAATCAAAAATCTAAATTAGTCTTTAATGCTCATTTGCATTTAGATATAGCTTAAGGATAGGTATGGTCGGAGAAACAATAAAGTAAGGAGAGATGAAGATGATTTATAAAGTACTATATCAAGAAAAACCAGATGAAGCACCTGTTCGTGAACAGACTAAATCGCTTTATTTAGAAGCAGATAGTGTACGTGAAGTTCGTCAAAAGCTAGCCGACCGAAACATCAATATCGAATATGTCCAACCATTAAGTGAGGCTCATTTAGCCTATGAAGAGCAATCCGAGCACTTTAATGTTGAAAAAATATAGGAGCCTTGACAACTAAATGAAATTTGTAAAAAATGATCAAGTCGCTATATTCGCTTTAGGTGGTCTTGGTGAAATCGGCAAAAATATGTACGGGGTTCAGTTCCAAGATGAAATTATAATAATCGATGCAGGGATTAAATTCCCTGAAGATGAACTACTTGGAATTGATTACGTTATCCCAGATTATACGTATTTAATTCAAAACCAAGATAAAATTAAAGGATTGTTTATCACACACGGACATGAAGACCATATTGGGGGTATTCCATACCTATTACGAGAGGTAAATATCCCTATTTATGGCGGAAAGCTAGCACTCGGACTTATACGTAACAAACTAGAAGAACACGGTCTTCTTCGTGATGCAACATTAAATGTCATTCATGAAGATGATATTATTAAGTTCCGTAAAACTTCAGTAACTTTTTTCAAAACGACTCATAGTATACCTGATTCTTATGGGATTGTCGTCAAAACGCCACCTGGAAATATCGTTCAAACAGGTGACTTTAAATTCGACTTTACACCTGTTGGAGATCCAGCTAATTTGACTAAAATGGCTGAAATCGGTGCTGAGGGTGTTCTATGTTTACTTTCTGATAGTACGAACAGCGAAGTTCCAGGATTTACATTATCAGAAAGTGTCGTCGGAGAAAGTATAAAAGACATTTTTAATAAAGTAGAAGGTAGAATCATATTTGCGACGTTTGCTTCAAATATATATCGACTGCAACAAGTAGTGAAAGCAGCCGTTTATACGAATCGAAAAATTTGTGTATTTGGAAGAAGTATGGAAAACGCAATAAAATTAGGGCAGGATTTGGACTATATCCAAGCACCAAAAGATACATTCGTTGATCCGAGCGAAATCGTTAAATTACCTAGTGATCAAGTATGTATCTTATGTACTGGATCACAAGGTGAGCCACTTGCGGCTTTATCCCGAATTGCAAATGGTACACATCGACACATTCAAATCCAACCTGACGATACGGTTGTTTTCTCGTCTTCTCCAATCCCTGGAAATGCGATTAGCGTGAACCGAAGCATCAATAAGTTATATCGAGCTGGTGCTAATGTTATTCACGGTTCTTTAAACGATATTCATACATCCGGGCATGGCGGTCAAGAAGAACAAAAACTTATGTTGCGACTCATGAAACCTAAATATTTCATGCCAATTCACGGTGAATTTCGTATGCTATCTGAGCATGTGAAACTCGCAATAGACTGTGGGGTTGAACCAGATAACTGTTTTGTTATGGATAATGGTGATGTACTAGCAATCGGAAATAATCACTTCGGAATTGCTGGTAAAATACCTTCGGGTTCAGTTTATGTAGATGGTAGTGGTATTGGAGATATAGGGAATATTGTTCTTAGAGATCGTAGAATTTTATCAGAAGAAGGACTTGTTATTGTCGTTGTAAGCATCAACATGAAAGAGTTTAAAATTGCTTCAGGACCAGATATTATCTCAAGAGGTTTTGTATACATGAGAGAATCTGAAGACTTAATTAAAGATGCTCAAAGCCTTGTTTCCAAGCATTTAGAAAAGGTTATGGAAAGAAAGACGACCCAATGGTCTGAAATTAAAAATGAAATAACTGATACGATTCAACCATTCCTATATGAAAAAACAAAAAGACGTCCAATGATTTTACCAATTATTATGGAAGTATAATTTGACCTTAACCTATCCAAAAAGCAACTAAAAAGGCTAGCATAATTTTATGCTAGTCTTTTTATTATTATTCTTCTACCACTAATGCTTTTTCAAATCGAGAAATATCTCGGTCTGCTCCAATTATAATCAAAATATCTTCAATGTTAATCTTCTCAGTAGCCATCGGAGAGACGTTTATTTCTTTATCTTGTTTGATTGCAACAACGTTACACCCATACTTTGCACGAATATCAAGTTCAGCCAAGGTTTTTCCACGCATTTTCTCACTTGCTTTTATTTCAACTACACTATATTCATCAGAAAGCTCAATATAATCTAACACATTACTTGAAATGATACTATGAGCAATTCGTCTTCCCATATCTCTTTCTGGGTGAACTACATCATCAGCCCCAATTTTGTCTAGTATTTTTGCATGATAGTCATTTTGTGCTTTAACTGTAATTCGTTTTACACCAAGTTCCTTTAGCAGTAAAGTTGTTAAAATACTTGCATGTATATTATCACCTATTGCGACGATGACGTGATCAATATTTCTAAAGCCTAATTCTTTGAGAGCGAGTTCGTCCGTTGAATCGGCAATGACAGCATAAGAGGCAATATCTTTAAACTCATTAACTTTATCTTCATCTTGATCAATAGCCAAGACTTCTTTACCTTCTTTACTTAATTCACGACATATACTACTTCCAAATCGGCCTAACCCGATTACTGCATATAATTTTTTCATAAGCTTGCATCCCCCTAAAGCATATCTCTCGAATAGTCTACCACAAATATAATCATTATGTACTATATTAAAGGAAAAATGCTGACTCTCCAATGAAAGTCAGCACATATGTTATAGTTGTTCTAGCATATTGAACTGTGATTTGACTAACTGATAATATTCACCTTGTGTATTCATCAGCTCATCATGATTTCCTAGCTCTAGAATGCGTCCATTTTCTAATACAATGATTTTATCTGCATCACGTATTGTTGATAGGCGGTGTGCAATAATAATCGAAGTCCGTCCTTTCAACAATTTATTCAATGCTTTTTGTATTTTAACTTCTGTTTCAGTATCTATACTCGCCGTTGCTTCATCTAAAATAATAATCCGCGGATCAGCTAATAATGCGCGAGCGAAAGATAATAATTGACGCTCTCCAGCAGATAATATGTTTCCACGTTCCTCTACTTCAGTATTATAACCATTTGCAAGCCGTTGAATAAAATCATCCGCGCCGACAACTTTTGCTGCTTCAATAATTTCTTCATCTGTTGCATCAGGTCTTCCGAAACGTATATTGTCCATAATCGTTCCTGAGAAAATAAACGTATCTTGTAGTACAACACTAATATTTTGTCTTAAACTATTTAATTTAACGTCTCTTAAGTCGTGACCATCTACCCTAACAGCACCTTCTGTTGGATCATAAAAACGACTGATTAAGTTAGCAATTGTGGACTTACCTGAACCTGTATGGCCAACAAGTGCTACCGTTTCCCCAGGTTTCATTTCTAAAGAAATTTCATGTAAAGCTATTCGGTCTTTATTATAGGAGAATTTTACTTTATCAAATTCAATATGGCCTTTAACTTCACCTAAATCAACGGCATCTTTTTTCTCTTCAACGTTAGGTTGCTCATCTAAAAACTCAAAAATACGTTCTGAAGCAGACATTGCCATTAATAATTGATTATACATTTGGCCAAGTCTTGAAATTGGCTCCCAAAACATGCCAATAAAGAATGAGAAAATGACAAACGTTCCTAGTTCAATTGAACCCGTATAGATTAAGTAAGCACCATATGAAACTAATATTGCTGTTCCAAACGCATTACTCATCTCTACAAATGGTCTAAACATAGCACTTTTCTTTGTCGCGACATTCCAGGATTGAAACGTATCCGTATTGACACCATCGAAATATTCTGTGTTGTTTTTTTCTTGGGTAAAAGATTGTGTAATACGAATCCCTTGAATACTTTCATTCAAGTGTGAGTTAAGTCTAGATTGCTGAATTCGAACATCTTGCCATGTACGACGTATATTTTTTCTTAACTTTGTTGAAATATAAAACATGACTGGAATGATGATCATAACAGCTAATGCCAGTTTTGGACTTAGAACGATTAAAATAATTACTATACTTAGTAATGTAACAACATCCATCAATAAGTTGATAATTCCGTTCGTAAACAATTCTTGTAATGAGTTAACATCGTTCATAATTCGGACGATTATACTTCCTGCCGAACGGTTGTCAAAAAATCGGTTTGATAAACGCTGAACATGTGAAAATAAATATTTGCGTAAATCATAAATCACATTTTGCCCTAAAATATTTACATATTTTATTCTCACGGCGTTGCCGATATAACTGAGTAAATACATAATTGAAATACCAACAATGAGTTGAATTAATAAATTTGTATCATGTTCCGGAATCGCAACATCAAATGCAATTCGGCCGATTAATATTGGAACAATAATTCTCACTGCTGTAGATACTAACATTGCAATAACTGCAATTGGTAGAACTGTTTTCGCATATGGTTTAACAAATTGTAATAAACGTGTCAGTTGCTGCCAGTTAAATGGCTTATCTACCGCAACGTCTTGTGTATAATAAAATCTCTTCAAATGCGGGCTTTGACGTTTCGTTTCAGTTGCCATGTAAGATCCCCCCTTGTTAGACGTGCTGTTGATTTCCTAATATTGCTTCTTTATCTTGATATTGAATATCATAAATTCGCTGATATGGACCATTATTACTCAACAAGTAATCATGTGTCCCTCTTTCTACAACTTCCCCATTCTCTAACACTAGAATTTCATCTGCGTGTTTTAATGAAGAAATACGATGAGCGATAATGAATGTTGTACGGTCTTTCATCACTTCTTTTAACGCCTTTTGAATTTTAAACTCTGTTTCCATATCAACGGCTGAAGTGGCGTCATCGAGAACAAGGATACTAGGATTAATCAGGATTGCTCTTGCAATTGAAATACGTTGTTTCTGTCCTCCTGAAAGCCCCATACCTCTTTCACCAAGTAATGTGTCATATCCTTTAGGCATTTCCATAATGAACTCATGAGCTTGAGCACGTTTGGCTGCATCGATAATCTCATCCATCGTTGCTTCAGGATTCCCATAAGCAATATTATCTTTAATTGTTGTTGAAAATAAAAAAGGCTCTTGTAAGACAAAACCAATATGCTTTCGAATAGTTCTTAGAGAATAATCTTTTAATGGTTTCCCATCTATAAATATTTCTCCTTGTTCAGGCTCATAAAATCTAGTAATTAATTGTGTGATACTTGTTTTCCCTGAACCAGTTGCACCAATTAATCCAATTATTTTCCCTTGTGGTGCATCGAAAGAAATGTTTTTTAAAGCTTCATCATCATCTTTAACATATTGTAAAGTCACATTATTAAAAGTGACATGCCCTTTAATATGAACATCTGAAATTTTTCCTCCATCTTCATTAACCTCTAAATCAGATTCTAAAATTTCTAGTAACCTTTCACCACTCGCTTTCGCTTGTGAAAACATATTAACAACGAACCCGAGATTCATTAGAGGCCCAAGTATATACCAAACTAAACTAAAGAACGCAAATAGGGCCCCTGGTGTTAAAGAACCATTCATCACTAAGTAAGCACCATAAGCTAATAAAGCAACAACTGAGATGTTTCCGATAAACTCCATAAGTGGAAAGAATCTAGACCAAATTTTGGCGGTGTCAAGATACTGTTGTCTGTAATCTTCTCCTCTTACAGTGAAACGGTCAATCTCATAATCTTCTCGTGACAAAGATTTGACTGTGTTCATTCCTGAAATATTTTCTTGTACGCGTGTATTCATACGCCCAAAAGACTTACGAATACCACGAAACGCTGGGTGAACACGTTTATCAAATCTCATAACAACGACGATTAGGAAAGGCATTGATGCCATAGTAACTAATGCTAGAGGGATTGAATAGAAAAACATTACGGCTAAGGATCCGATTACTAATAACGCAATCCTAATTAATTCTGAAAAACCGAAAGATAAAAAGAAACGGAACCCCTCAACATCTGCTGTAAGTCGTGACATTAAATCCCCAGTCTTTGCATTATCGTAATAACGGAACGATAATCGTTGCAGCTTTTTATATAGATCATCACGTAAATAATAAACAGCAGTAATACCAAACAAATCACCCAAATATTGATGAAAATACGTCGCAACTGATTTAACTGCCATAATTAATATGAAGCCAACTGCTATGTATGGAATTAATTGATAACGTTCTAAAACTACGACTTCATCAATTGTTAACTGTAAAACAATTGGATAGACTAATGTGATTCCTGTGACAAAAAACAGTGAAAATAATGACCATAAGAAAAATCGTTTATAAGGCCAATAAAACTGTTTCAGCTTTTTAAATACATCCATGATGCTCCCCCTATCTGTCAAAAAAACATTTCGCTTTATTAAATATATCGGGTTCCGAAATAAATTTCTACCCTTTTGCTTAAATTTTTTAAAATATTTTTGTTTTCACATTATATTTTATAATAAAACTTAATTATACCGTTTAAAGTTTGAAATGAACTCGGTCTAAAGACTTAAAACAAACTGAAAAACCTTTATATTTTTATATCAATCTAGTAATATTTCAAATAAAGCTATTATATTTTTCGAAAATTATAGGAATTTTTACTTATACTATTGATAATTTTCGACAAAACGTCGAGAATATAGATATAAACATGTTTGGAGGGAAATATATTGAGAAAGTATCAATTCGGTTTGCGTTTAAAACTAGTTGTATTTACTACCGTTCTAGCAATTATTACATATACAACAAGTGCATTTTTCATCTATTTTTTATATGACATGATTAAAGACACTATCAATTTATCTGAAGTCGTCTTTACTTTAATCACTCTTTCACTTGGTATTATTTGGTCAGGTATCCTAGCTTTCTTTGCGGCAGGCATTATAACAAAACCACTTAAAAAAATCGAACAAGTTGCTACGAAAGCGGCTGATGGTGATCTAACTGGCGAAGTGGAAATTTCAAAATCAAATGATGAAATTCGTTCTCTCGGAATTGCATTTGATAGTATGCTAACTAATTTTAAACATATGGTACAAAACATTGAATCAAACTTTGAAAAAACAAATGAATCTGTCACAAAAATTCATACAGTAACTGACAACGCCACGAATCAATCAGAGATGATTAGACAAACGATTGATGAAATCTCAAGCGGTGCTGAAGATACTTCTTCAGCGATTCAACAAACAGCTGAATCTGTTGAACATTCAACATCACTTGCTAAACAAGTTAAAGATAAAGCGAATAGCTCAAAATACTTGTCACAGACGATGCTTGATACATTAAAAGATAGTAAAGATGTGATCCATTCTCTAGTTTCTGGCATTCAAGATCTTTCAAAAGAACAAGAATACTCATTAGATGCTGTAGAACGATTGGAAGATAACGCAAAACAGGTTGGGAATATTATTACATTAGTTGGAGATATTGCTGAACAAACGAACCTTTTAGCATTGAATGCATCAATTGAGGCAGCCCATGCAGGTGAACAAGGTAAAGGATTTGCTGTCGTAGCAGATGAGGTACGCAAACTAGCTGATGAAAGTGGAAAAGCAGTCGAAAACATTTCAAGCTTAATCACAACGATTCAAAGTGATGTATCATCTGTTGTAAAGCAAATTACATCACAAGTTCAGACAGCAAGAAGTGAAGCATCAAAAGGTGCTGAAACAAATAATGCGATGGAAAAAATGTCAGAATCAATTAATGAAGTAGCACAGGCAGTAGATGAAATTAGTAATCTAGTTGACCATCAGTTAACTACGTTACAAAATACGTTAACACAATCACAAGAGGTCTCCGCTATAGCTGAAGAAACGTCAGCAGGAACTGAGGAAGTTAATGCAACAATTCATGAACAAACTGCACTCATTAACGAGATTAATGATATGACACATACACTAAGAGAACAAGCAAATATATTAAAAAATCAAATCGAACAGTTTAAAATATAACCTTAATAAAAATAAAACCAGTCGGTCTTACTCGAACGACTGGTTTTATTTTTTTAGTTTTTAAAAGAGTGGAACATAGTAATCACTGATTCAATCCCAATATCAATTGCTTTCTCATTCGGGTTTATTTTACTATGATGTAATCCATATTCCGATTCAGCACCGAGCCAAAACATAAAACCAGGATATTCTTTTAACATATATCCAAAATCCTCACCTGTCATCGCTGCATTCGCTTCCTTGTAATGGATATCCGTTTGCGCTATTGCTTTTTGAAATTGATTAACATATTTCTCATCATTATAAACCATATAGTAGTTTGCACCGAAATCAACTTTTGTTACACAGTCAAAACGTTCCTCAATTCCTGCTAATAATCGAGTTATGGCATTCTTTACAAGGCTAATGGATTCAGGTTTTACCGTCCGAATGGTTCCTTCAACACGTGCGTTTTCAGCAATAATATTTTGAACAGTTCCGGCACTCATTTTTCCTAATGTTACGACCGTAGCATCTAACGGGTCTGTCAATCTTGAGACAACTTGTTGTAATTGAACATTAAAACTACTTGCCGCCATGATCATATCCTTTGTTTCATGTGGAAAAGCTGCATGCCCTCCTTTTCCATGAAAGTCAATGAAGTGCTCACTTGTATTGGCAAACAACAAACCAGGCTTGGACGATACTGTACCAACCGGTAATTTCGGATCGATATGTAAAGCAAAAATAACATCTGGGTTATATTTTTTCATTAGCTCACTCTCTATCATCGGTTTTGCTCCTCCAGGTCCTTCTTCAGCTGGTTGAAACAAAAATAAAGCGTGATCATCTATTCGATGTTCAATCAAATGTGTTAATGTGCCTAACGCAATGGTCATATGAATGTCGTGACCACATGCATGCATAAATCCATCATGCTTTGAAGCAAATTTTAACCCAGTTTCTTCAGTGATTGGTAAACCATCTATATCTGTTCGATAAGCAATTGTCTGCTCCCCTATTTTTCCTTTTAAAAAAACAAAAATGCCTGTTTCCCATTTTTCAATCACCATGTGTTCTTGTGGTAACTGATTTAAGAAGTTTAATAAATACGATTGGGTTTTAAATTCTTTGAATCCAAGCTCCGGGATTTGGTGTAAATCGCGTCTCACTTTTATCCAATCAATAGAACTCATACATAACTCTCCTTTATCACGATTGAAAAAAGCGGAATCATATACGACCCCGCTTCCAAAACTATTGATCAAGCTTTCTTAATTCATGCTTAATTTCCGTTTTCGATCTCGTTTTGTCATCGATTTCTTTAATGACTTTAGCAGGAGTTCCAGCAACAACCGTATTCGGTGGGACATCTTCAGTGACGATAGCCCCTGCTGCAACAACTGCACCCTTACCGACTGTAACACCTTCTAGCACAACAGCATTAGCGCCAATGACTACCTCATCTTCAACGATTACAGGCTTTGCTGATGGTGGTTCAATGACACCCGCAAGAACACTACCGGCTCCGATGTGGCAGTTCTTACCAACCGTTGCTCTTCCACCTAAAACAACGTTCATATCAATCATCGTACCATCCCCAATGACTGCTCCAATATTAATTGAAGCCCCCATCATAATAACGACACCATCACCGATCTCGACTTGATCCCGAATAATCGCGCCAGGTTCAATCCGAGCATTAATCCCTTTTAAATCTATTAATGGAATTGCTGAATTTCTACGATCATTTTCAACGACATAATCTTCAATCGACTCTTTATATTTTTCTAGATCTTCTTGAACAACTTTCCATTCTCCAAAAATGACACCAGCCCGGTCCTGCAAAAAGGTTTTTAGCTCAGAATTAAAAGCCAATTGATCTAACCCGTTACCTTTCAAATATACTTTGACTGGTGTTGATTTTTTCGAGTTAGAAATGAAGTTAATAATTTCGTTCGCATCCATCATTTTCATCTTTAATCCTCCAAAACGTACATTTATTGATTTACTTTTTGTTGTCTGTAAAAGTGGTTTCTCAACTGTTTTAATATTTCTCTTCTCGTTAAGATGCCTTTCATTTTTTGCTCTTCATTAACAACACAAACGAAAGTGTAGTTAATTAGTACATGTAATGCTTTTTCCAACGTATCATCTTCTCTAAGTGTTGGTATATTTCTTTCCATTACCTCTTCAACCTTGAGTTCGCTTAAGCGACTCACTTCAATACTTTCTACTCCAAACATTTCTTCGATAATATTTGATTTACTAATTATGCCACAAAATTTACTTTGTAGGTCTAATACAGGCACTGAATTGTATCCTGTCTTAGTAAGCACGAGTAAAGCATGCTCAAGAGGGTTTTTAAGTTGGACATGTATTACTTTTTCTGAATCAATCATTAATTCGCTAACTGTTGTTGTAGATAAGTTTAATCCAGATAAATCAATCATTTCTTATGTTCCTCCTTACAGTGATGTAGGAGCATTCCCCAAACTAATTTTAACACAAATTTCCCCAATTTAATATTTAACCGACTAATTTAATTTATTTGTAAAATGGTGTATGCTAGAATTACTAAAAAGAAAAGAGGAATAAAATTGCCTTACCAATACACTGTTAAAGAAGAACGACTTAATGCCATTACACATGGTATAGGTGCTGTACTTAGTATAGCTGCTTTAGCTATTTTAATAACGTTTGCTGCATTAAATGGTAATGCATGGCATGTCGTCGGGGTATCGATATATGGTGCGTCGATGCTTATGATGTATTTATCTTCTACGATTGTTCATAGTTTACCTAATGGAAAGGCAAAAGATATTTTTTTATATATTGATCATTCTTCAATTTATTTGTTTATTGCTGGAACTTATACACCGATTTTACTTGTCCTTCTAAGGGGTCCACTTGGATGGACGTTGTTTGGAGTTGTTTGGGGGTGTTGCCATCCTCGGTATAATATTTAAAATATTTTTTGTTAAACGATTTGTAATTGTATCAACTCTTTTATATATTGCATTAGGTTGGTTTATTGTCTTTGCATGGAATCCACTTGCAAGAGAAATGGAATTAACAGGTTTAATTTATTTAGTCGTTGGTGGCGTGTTATATTCTGTCGGAAGCATATTTTACATGTGGAGAGGCTTTCCGTATCATCATGCAGTATGGCACCTATTTGTCGTATTGGGGAGCGTTTTCCATTTCTTCGCTATTTTATTTTATGTTATTTTAGCTTAGAAAGTTAATTCATTTTACAATCTAAACTAAAAACCCGGAGTGCCATAATAAGCTCTCCGGGATTCTTTGTTTTTAAAACGGAAATTGATTCAACCATTGTCCACCATCAAGTGTTACAACTTCACCATTCATATATTTTGCGTCATTTAAAATAAAATAAGCTAAATCTGCTATTTCCTCTGGCTCTCCTAACCGCCCGAGTGGAACAGAGTTAATTGTCCTCTTAGCAGCTTCTTCAGATTCCCAAAGTCTCTCAGCTCCACCTGTTCGATCAATTGGCCCTGGAGCAATAGCATTAATACGAAACTTATACTTCCTTCCCCATTCAACAGCTAACGTTCGTGTCAAGGATAATACTCCTGCTTTAGCTGCGGCTGAATGAATGACACCTGCTCCAGCGTCCCACGCATATGTCGCAACCATATTTAAAATATTGCCTTGTTTTCCTGATTCAATCCAATAATTCCCGACAGCATGACTACAATAGAACGTCCCATTCAAAACTATATCGATTACTGCATTCCAACCGTTAACTGATAACTTCTCTGCAGGCACAATAAAATTCCCCGCTGCATTGTTAACTAAATGATCAATCGTTCCAAATACTTCTACTGTTTCATCAACCATCCTTTTCACATCATCAGGTTTTCTCACATCCATTGCAATCGTATGTATTAATAAATCTTTGCCACCAGAAATCTCGTCCTTAGCTACTTTTAATTTTTCTTCATTCCGACCAGTAATGACGACTTTAGCACCCTCTTCAGCAAACTTTTTCGCCATATACTTTCCCATACCACTTGAACCACCTGTAACAATCACGACTTCATCTTTCATATATATAACCTCCTCATTTAAAAATGAATACTTATTCATTTATTATGGCATATGTAATATAAAAAGACCATGCTATAATGCAATTAAGTGAAAAAATAAAGGATGAACTTAATGAGTCAAATATCTAGAAGGTCTTTTATAAAAAAGTTAACATACGGGACATTAGCAACAGTGGGGTTATCATATGGTGGATATTATTACGCCCATGAAATTGAACCAAAATGGTTAAATATTGTTAGAAACAACATTCAATCTCACCGAATACCTAAATCTTTTGATCAATTTAAAATATTACAACTATCGGACTTACATTATGGCTTTCATTATGGTGAGAAAGAATTAGATAAACTAATAAAGACGATACAGAAGCTTTCATTTGATTTGATCGTATTTACAGGGGACTTAACAGATGATCCCTCCATTGTTTCACAACAACAATTCGAGACAATTATTAATCAATTTTCATCATTAGAAGCTTCACACGGAAAGTACTGGATATACGGTAATCATGACCATGGAGGCTATGGGACTACAAAGATTTATAACGTGATGGAACGTTGTGGCTTTAAATTGTTGAGAAATGAGACAATTCATATTAAAAAAGAAGATGAAGTCATTACGTTATCAGGTTTAGATGATATCATTTTAGGCCAACCTAATCTCGAACTGCTTATCGGTAAGGAAAATAAAGATCTATTTAATATTTTATTATGTCATGAACCTGATTTCGCAGACGAGGCAAAAGATTACCCTTTCGATATCCAATTATCAGGTCATAGTCACGGAGGCCAAATACAAATCCCTTTTATTGGATATATCGTAACGCCACCACTAGGAAAAAAATATGTCGAAGGAAACCATCAACTAGGATCTCGGCCAATGAATTTATTTGTCTCACGAGGTATTGGGACAACACGCCTTCCTTTTCGCTTTTTTTGTCGACCGGAAATAAATCTGTACACCTTAGAGTCCGTTAATTAACCCTTGTCAACAAATTGTTAAAAAGTAAAGTGTTTTATAAGATTAATCCATTTCTATACATGTTACAATAATTTCAAATGACTTTAAATGGGGTTGATTCAGATGAATAAGAAACTAATAAAATCAATCATCTTAACTGGAATATTAATTTTTTCAACTCTTCTAGTAGCATGTGGATCGGATGAGGCAGATGTCGAACCAGATTTTCATTATACTGTCCAAGATTTTGAATATATTAATCAAGATGAAGAAACCGTCTCACTAGAAGATCTAAAAGGGAAATATTGGGTAGCTGATTTCGTTTTTACTAATTGTGTCACCGTATGTCCCCCAATGACAGCAAACATGGCAAAGCTACAAAATATGGCTAAGGACGCGGGATTAGACGTACATTTCGTCTCATTTACAGTAGACCCTAATCTCGACGGCCCGAAAGAATTAAAAGAATATGCCCAACAATATGAAGCTGATTTAAGTAATTGGGATTTCTTAACTGGTTACAGTCAGGAACATATCGAAAGTTTTGCCGCTAAATCGTTTAAATCACTCGTTTCTAAAGTAGAGGGTTTTGATCAAGTAAACCATGTCGTAACATTTTACATCGTTTCACCTGAAGGAGAAGCAATCCATGCATTTAGTGGAACAAAACAGGAAGAAATGGAGATCATTATTGATCATCTAAAAGCATATACGAAATAAAAGCATGATAAAAAGCCTACTCTTGTAATTTCGAGTAGGCTTTTATATTGTATTTTTGTTTTTAATTAATTGTGTTAAACTTTTAGCTATAAATTTAAACATTAAAAATAAGCCAATACTAATAAATGCGACCCACAGTGAAATTAATATGTTTTTAATTACAACCGATTCATTATCTATTACAGATGTATAAATAAATATAATTGTGCAAATAGCTGACGTTGAAAAAAAGTAAGTTAAAGTAGTTATACAGTTGTTAGCTATCCATCTTTTAACTAATGGTTTCAGTAGCGCATACGCAAGGCTTATTAATATTAAAAATAAAATAATATTAATAATATTTAATTGTAAAATTAATTTAAATTCTTCCCAAAACATATAATGTTCTCCTCCCTTGTTTAGATAGGACAACTTAAGAACCTTGACAGTCATCATTGACATGGTTACTTTTGGAACTATTACTCTATCAGTATGGGAAAAAAAGAATTCACATATACATTGTGAGAAAGATATTTATTGATTATGCTAAAATTGAATGATCTTATTATGAAAAAGGTGATTGAAGTGGAACATCTACTTAATAATCAAGTAAAACAAATTGAAATCTCTGGTATTAGAAAGTTCTTTAATCTCGTACAAGGAAATGACGATGTTGTTTCACTAACTATCGGTCAACCAGACTTGCACACTCCAGAAAGTGTTAAAGAAGCAGCAAAACAAGCGATTGACTTGAATTATACAACGTATACACCAAATGCTGGAATTCTTGAATTAAGAGAAGCTATTCAAAATTTCATTCAGTTAAAATATAACTTAACTTATAATGCAGAAGATGAAATTATTGTGACAGTTGGCGCTTCACAAGCGATCGATATTGCACTTAGAACTATACTATCACCAGGTGATGAAGTAATTTTGCCTGGACCCATCTATCCAGGTTATGAACCCCTCATTAAACTTGCTGGTGGAATTCCCGTGCATATTGATACGAGAGAACATGGTTTTAAAATGACAGCACAACTAATTGAAGAACATATAACTGATCAAACAAAATGTGTCATTTTACCATACCCATCGAATCCAACTGGGGTTACACTATCATACAAAGAATTAGAAGACATTAGTCGGTTAATGGCTAAAAAACAAATATTTATACTGGCTGATGAGATTTACAGTGAATTAACTTATGATCAACAACATGTATCAATTGGTGAATTTGAAAACGTTCGGCATCAAACGTTAGTTATCCAAGGTTTATCAAAATCACATTCAATGACTGGATTTAGACTTGGTTATTTATTGTTGCCGAAATCGATTCAAAAACATGCACTTAAAGTTCATCAATATAGCGTTTCATGCGCAAGTTCAATTAGTCAATATGCGGCCCTTCAAGCACTTACAGTTAGTAAAGATGATCCAATAATTATGAAAAATGAATATTTGAAACGGAGAGATTATGTGTTAAATCGACTAGAAAAAATGGGAATTGAAGTTGAAGTGCCAAATGGAGCATTTTATCTGTTTCCTAAAATCCCAAATAAAAATGATGAGACCTCGTTAAACTATTGTTTACGGTTAGTAAAAGAGGCTCAGTTAGCTTTGGTGCCAGGCAGTGCGTTTTCAGCATACGGTGAAGGATACATGCGGTTATCTTATGCTTACCATCAAGACATCTTAAAATTAGGACTTGACAGGCTCGAAACTTTTATTAATAACGAAAAATAATGGTGTTACAATCGCATCCTCTTCTCTTCAATTTTTATATTTAAATATTCATTAATTACTTCATCTAGTTCTTGGGATAGTTGAATTGATTCTTGACTTGTATAACCTTTTTCAGTGGCAATCGTCACCATTTGCTTTCTTAACTTCTCAATTTTTTTTTCTAAAATGAGTTTACGCTGAGTTGAAGTCAAAACACTTGTCACCTCTTTTACTCTATGTAGTACGATATTATTATAAAAGATTATAGTGATTGTTTAAACTATTAATTTTTAAAAGCTATAAATAGTAGAAAATTGGGTATATGATATTAAGGTAAATATATTTAAGTCATAACAACTATATTAAATAAAAGATATATTTTTAATACCCATAGAAGTATTTCTGAAACAAATTTCTAGATTAAATTTCTATTACATGAAAAGTTTTGTGTTAGGATATATATATATGATGAGAGAGACGAGAGGAAGATTCGTTTGAAAAAAGAAATATGGGAATGGACTAAAGCCATCTTAATAGCTATCGTATTAGCATTTTTATTAAGAACTTTTGTCTTTGCCACTTCAATTGTTGAAGGTACTAGTATGGACCCAACCTTACACAATGGTGAACGGGTCATATTTAATAAAGCAATTTATTTATTTGACAGTCCTGATCGAGGCGATATTGTTATCATTCAACACCCCCATAAAAACTATGTTAAACGTGTTATCGGATTACCTAATGAAACGATTGAAGGTATAAATAGTACTATTTATATAAACGGGACAGCTTTAGATGAAACTTATTTATCTGACGAACAACAGATGGGTACAGGAAATTTTGGGCCAGTAAGAATTCCAGATGGACAATATTTTGTTATTGGAGATAACCGTTCAATTAGTAAAGACAGTAGAAATGGTCTTGGTCTCATTGAAGAAGATGAAATCATTGGTCGATCGGAAATAATTATATATCCATTTAATCAAATTTCGATTACGCGTTAAAGCTAAAGAGAGCTGTCAAAAAGTTCAAATCACATTTTTGACAGCTCTTTTTTTATGAAAGGTTTATTCTATCAGGTAGATGTATAATGGATTCGTTTAATTCCTGTAATCGGTTTTCAATTCTGTGTAATAAATAAAAGGTAACTAAAATTGGAAAACCAACATCTGGAATCCAACTGACCCAATGGTCCATCTTAGTTCCTCCTTTTTAACTAGATATTAATATGGGAAAAGTGGTCAATGGAAACGGATTTCCATGACCACTTATACTGAATTAATCAAGTGGAATAACTTCTACAGTTCGATCTACTACTTGTGCACGATCAATTTCTACGAGTGCACCACCACTTGATGTGAAGACATTCTGTGAGATTATATCTAACATTGCTTGTTTAACTGCTTGTGCATCAACTGGTTCTACTGGTTCGTCAACTGAAATAGTTGCAGTTGTTCCGTTTTCATTTTTAAATTTTAATTCTAATCGTTTAGCCATTGTTAGCCCTCCTTTCTAAAAATTAACATTTTTCTTTTAATAAGCATTGATTTCCGAAGAGTCGTTTCGTACAATACTTATTAGTGGGAAAGGTTGTAGATTCGCTAATGCTTGGCTAACTGCATGTAATTGTTCTGCAGTCGCCTCAGGATTGACCTGACTGTAAGATTTACGTTTTATAATCGCTTCACCGTCTTCCCCATCACCGACATGTAATACTAATTGCAGTTGTGTTTTAAATTTTGTTTCGTTAGCCATTGATTTCACCCCCTCTTCACCCTTACAATCGAAACAAAATAAAAAAAGTGTGAAACAATGAAACATTCCACACCTTTTTTCGTCAAATATAATGAGGTAATTATTAATATTAATGACTTGCATTATCAAAAATACAATAACCGATAAATGCAACAATAATCGCAAAGCAAACTATGCCTAATACTGTTTCAATCATAATTGACCTCCTCATTGTACATAAACATTTTATTTAATCTATCTATATATTATCAAATTAAATCATAAAAATATAATTTTTTTCGTTTTATTTGTCCGTTGTTATAAATTTGTCAAAATTGTTACACGAATACATCATTAATAAAGGTGATACTTATGTCATTTTGCCCTCAATGTGGAATAAAAACTCATGAAGATGAAAAATATTGTGTATCATGTGGTGCTGAATTACCTACTGATTTAAAAGAACGTGAAAAAATTGATCACGGTTTTAATAAATGGTGGCTAGTCCCAATTTCTGCAATAATATTTTTCCTATTATTTTCTATCGGCTTTCATTTTTATTTATCCAATTTGAACACAAAAGCTGTTGAAGCGTATGACCAAGGTGTTGAATTGGCATTAGATGGTAACTATGAAGGAGCTAAAGAAAAATTTAACGAATCACTCGAATATAAGAAAAATTTTAAAGCGTCATTAACAAGCTTAGAATTTTTAGATGTAGCTGATCAAATTAAAGATAACTTGAAATCGGTCGATCTGCTTGTTGAAAAAGAGTCGTTTCAACAGGCACTTAAATTAACGAGTGAAACAGAAAACAAATTAAGTCAATTTGATGGTGAAATTGTTAACAAACTGCTCTCAACCATTATTGATAAAAGAAATGAAGTATTAATTAAACAAATTGAGAGTCAGCTTTCAGAAAAGCCTGAAATCGATGAACTAAAAATGTATTTATGGCGTGTTGAATCAATAAAAACTGACCGTGCAAAAACACTTGCCGAACAAATGAAGGAACAAATTGTAAACTACACATTTAATTCAGCAAATGAAGAGTTAAAAGATAATCAATTCTCATTGGCTTTATCAATCGTAAATGATGGGCTTAGATATGTTCCTGACAATGAGCGGCTAGAAAGCTTAAAAACAACAATTGAGAAGCAGAAAGTTGCTTTTGAAACAGAACAAAATGAACGTATTCAACAAGCGCTAAATCAATATGAAATTGAACAAAATCAAAACGAAAATAATGCCATTGAACTTATTTCAATAAAGACAGAAGTAAGTGATAAAGGATTAACTGTGTTAGGGGAACTTAAAAGTGTTGCTACCGTTCCTATTTATTCTGTTTCAGTAAAATATTCGATATATGGTGAAGAAGATCAACTTATTCTAGAGAACAAAACATTTCTTTATCCTGATACACTATATCCTGAAGAAACAGGAAAATTTGAATATTTACATGATGATATTGATATCGATCCAGAAAATATAAATATTAATATCGAACAAATTTCTTGGTACTTAGAGGGGCAATAGAGGTGACAAAATGCTTTATAAAAAATACATGTTTCCGTTAATACTTACCGTCATCATATTTGTAGGTTCTATTCTAGGTGTTTATTACTATTATCAATCTTGGCAAGAAGAAGCTTTAGGAGAACATACTGGATTAGTTGAAATCGTTGAGGATGAACCAAAAACATCTTCAAAAGACTTAAAAACAATTATCCACGAAGCACAGAAGTTTGTCGTTCAAATTGAGGCAGTCGGTTCATTTGGGGAAAACATTGGGTCTGGATTTATCTATAATAATAGAGGTGACATTATTACTAATGCTCACGTGGTAAGGAATGCTGATGATATTTTTGTAAAAACATCGGAAGCACATACTTACCCAGGTTCATTAATCGGAATAAGTAAATCGCTTGATATAGCCCTTATCAGAGTGCCACAACTATCGAACCGAGCACCAGCAAGTATTGATATAGATTTCGAACCAAATATTGGTGATGAAATAATTGTTGTTGGTAGCCCACACGGCTTTCAAAATACGTTTACTGATGGGATTATATCTGGAAAAAATAGAAGCTTTGAAGTAGGTAATTACGAATATAATAATTTATATCAAGTATCCGCTAACATTTCTAAAGGTAATAGTGGTGGGCCATTGATTCATAAAGACACTGGCAATATTATCGGAATTAATTCAGCTGCTACAACTGAAGGAACTATGGGATTTAGTATTCCAATCTCCCATGTTTTTGATCTTTTACACATGTGGTCAGATAAAGCTGATGGTACAGAATTAAGCTTTGATGGTGATCCTAACATTTACGACAGCTATGACTCAGAATCACTTAAAGAAGACGCTTATTACTTAATTAATTATTATTACGATACTCTTAATGTCCGTGATTATTTTACGGCATATTCTTTACTTGGAAGTGAAGAGCAGATTAAAAGATCCTATGAAGATTTCCGTCAATTAAGTGTTCGCTCAGTAAAAATTGAAGTAACCAATATCGAGATGGAAGTTAATGAAAAGGACTATCGTGTCATTGTAACGGTTTTTGCCGACCACCATATACGTAAAGACGAACAAACTATGACTATCTATCATTATAAAACCGATTATGAAATTGGATTAGAAAATGACATTTTAAAAATATTATCAATCAATCAAGAAGAATTATCTAAAACGGAACATACGGTTAAACAAGATAAAAAAGATAATGAAGATAAAGAATAGGAGAACGAAACTCATTTTCTTAAAAGATAGGTTAATCCTATCTTTTTTTTTTGCAAAAGAGTTAATAAAAATGGGTGCATATCACTTACTTCATCCGCGATTATACATATAAATATAATACATCTATCATGGAGGTGATTTTATGTTTGGCCATGGAGCTTATTATGGAACGTATGGAACACACTGTGGAGCCCCACGTAGAGGTTACTACGGCCAAAATAATTTTGCGTTAATTGTAGTTCTATTCATCTTATTAATCATTGTTGGTGCTGCTTTTTACTGCTAATTTTAACGTTTAATTATAAAAATCCCGCACTACTTAAACAAAAGCAGTGCGGGATTTACAATTAAAATGCCTTAAATAATTTACTAACTTCTTTAACAGGAACCGGCTTACTAAAGTAGAATCCTTGAACCTCATCACAATTTTCGCCATTTAGAAACAGTAGGTCTTCTTCCCTTTCTACACCTTCTGCACTTACTCTAAGATTTAAAGAATGTGATAAATGAATTATTGTTTTAACAATAGCTTCATTTTGTTCAGTACGGTTTTGAATAAATAATCGATCAATTTTTAATTTACTTAAAGGAAATTGGCTTAAATATTTAAAGGAACTATATCCCGTCCCAAAGTCATCTAATGCGACGTTAACGCCAAGTCTTTGGAAGCCTCTTAGCGTTTCAAAAATATAATGTTCGTTCGACATTGCCATACTTTCTGTAATTTCGAGCTCTAAATATTGTGGCTCTAAACCTGATTCCTGTAAAATTTCTTTAACTTGATTAACTAAGTCTCTTTGAATAAATTGTTTGGCAGATAAATTAACACTTACTTTTACCTTTGGAAAACCCGCATTTTGCCATGCTTTATTTTGCCGGCATGCCTCTCGGAGTACCCAGTCTCCTAATTCAACAATAAGACCCGTTTTCTCAGCAAGAGGGATGAACTGTGCAGGAGAAATGATTCCCCTTTCCGGATGATTCCATCGACATAACGCTTCAAGACCAATAATTTTATTCGTCTTAATATCGATCTGTGGTTGAAAATATAGTTCGAAATTTTTATTTTTAATCGCTTTATGTAGCTCATTCTCTAGTGTTAAACGTTCTTTAAAACCTTCTGTAAAAGAAGGTCTAAATACTTTGTAATCATTTCTATTACCTTCTTTAATAACATACATTGCCGAATCAGCTTGTTTGATAAGTTCATTAGGATCAGTACCTAAGTCCGGATAAATACTAATTCCAACACTTACAGAAGTATATATTTCATATCCGTCTACACTTAATGGACGTTTAAATGTATCTATTATTTTAGCTGCAAATTGCTTTGCATCTTTTTCATGACTAATATTTCTTTGAAGAATAAGAAATTCGTCACCAGTCATTCGTGCAACAAAAACATTCTCAATAAGTAAACTTTTTAAACGATCCGCACATGCTTTTAGAAGTTCATCTCCGAAATGATAGCCTAGAGTATCGTTTATATGTTTAAAATGGTCTAAATCAACGAAATGAACGGCTAGTTTATTTGAAGTCGAGTTGTTTATCTCATCTTTTAGCACTTTTAAAAAGTAATTTTTATTTGGCAAGTCCGTTAGCTCATCGTAATAAGCCATAAATTCGATTTGTCTTTCATTTTCTACACGTTCAGTGACATTTCTTACAATTGCAATTCTAAACTCATCATTTTTATGTTTAACTGTGTCTGTAATTATTTCCGTATAAATAATTGAACCATCTTTTCGATAGCCTCGAACAGCATAAGGGGTATGTTGATCATCGAACATGCTTTTTATCACTTTTCGTTTATCATTAGGGTGAACAAGACTAAATATTGTTCTGCCTAATAACTCCGAGCGATCATATCCTGTCATACTTGAGAAGGCGATGTCACAATCAACTATTTTACCATTATCATGCATAATAATTCCTTCATATGGACCATTAATCATTCCATTAAGTGAATACGTAATTGATTCTTGGGCGGCCTTTAAACCACCTTCGCGCAACATGACACATACATATTCACCAATTTGAATGCTCCGCATTAATATTAATTTTTCGGGCTTACTTTTTGTACGAACCATAATTTCTTGACTGCTAGGTTTAGATATAACTTTAAGGTTTAAATAATCTTCAAAACTAACATCATCTTCTTTAATATTTAATTGTAACAAATCGACTGCAGCCCGATTCGCCGCAACAATCATACTATCTCGATCTACAAATAATACTGCATCACTCATCTGGTCAAAAATCCAATGGTGAACTGGCAAGTTTAAATTATCTGCAGCTTTTAGCACAAAAATTCCCCCTATAGACACTATCCAATATTTATTTTCTCTTTAGGATAACGAAAATTACTTTTACTTCTCTCTTTATTAAACGATAATAAAAACGTTAATAGTCCAATCCTTCCTATAAACATTAATGCCATTAAAATAATCTTACTAAAAGATGATAAGTCGGGGGTAATCCCCATTGAGAGACCGCAAGTACCAAACGCTGAACTCACTTCAAATATAATACTGTTTAATGAAAAAGGTTCTATTGCCGTGATCGTAATTACTGATGTTATAAACAAAATAATAGCTAAAAATGTAACAACAACTGCCTTAAATAAATCTTCCTCTTCTATCTCTCTTCTAAAAATCTTAACACTCGTTTGCCCTCTAGCAAAAGTTAAAATGAAAATGATAACTAACGCAAAAGTCGTTGTTCTAATTCCCCCACCTACACTACTAGGTGAAGCCCCAATAAACATCATGGTTGATAAAAGTATTTGCGATTGCTCAGTAAATTGATTGATATCCAAGGTGGATAAACCAGCACTTCTTACCGTCGTAGCTTGAAACAAACTATTAAATATAGCTTCGTGCCATGACCTTCCGTCGAAATAATGCTTTGACTCAAATAACAAGAGTAATACAAAAGCAAATACTAATAATATAAGGTAAGTTAAAGTTGTTAATTTAGTAAATAATGAAAATCGTTGTAGTGGACGCTGTTCCGCTTTTGTTTTTAAATATTCTTTTAACTCAATTAACACTGGAAAGCCAATTGCTCCACTGATGATTAACAAAATGTGAATAAATTGTACAAAATAATCGTCATAAAACATATATAAAGATGAACCTGTAATATCAAACCCACTATTTGTTGTTGCACTAATAGCAGAAAATAACCCATTAAGATATGCATCAAAAGTAGAGTCAAAATAGGTTAAATAATAAGTCCCTAAAATAAGGAAACCAATTAATTCAATCATTAAGATGACACCTAACATGCCTTTAACTAATCGTACAATTCCAGAGATTGATCTGGTGTTTTGATCAGTCATAATCATACGACGTTCTTTAAAACCTATTTTTCTACCTAGAGCAAGCCAAATTAACGTTCCTATCGCCATGACGCCTAATCCACCGATATGGAATGCGATTAATAAGACGAAAACACCGAATAAACTAAATGAGTCTGCTGTTGATACTGAGGTCAATCCAGTAACACTTACTGCACTAACTGCTGTAAAAAGTACATCAATAAAGCTGAGATTGACACCACCTTTTTGTGAAATAGGTAATGCTAATAACAATGCGATAACAGATACAGCAGCAAAATAATAAAAAGAAATCAGTTGAGCAACTGTGAATCTGTCTAAAAATTTCTGCCTTTTCAAACTTTTATCTTGATACATAATCTGTTTCTCCTTAATATCGGTTAATTCCTGCAAAAACTTTAATTTTCGATGATTTTTATTATGTTTCGACGTTTTCTATATTGAACAATCCTAAAATAAACTTTCTTGATTCTTTTCTTTAAACTTTTTTAGTAAAGATTCTCCTTGATAGCCTGCCTCAATTAATTCTTGTAACATTTTTTCTACTTGCTCACGTTCACGATTAACAATATTACCTTTTAAAATTACATTGGCATCTTTTTCAATATTATTTACGCTTAAAATTTTTGCAACGATTGTTGCCTTTGGATTCGTTTCTTTAGTAATTCTTACTTGTATGACTAGCTCTCTGCCTAGTTGTTTTTTCTCATTAAAATAATCAGCTATATCTTTTCCAATTAAACATTCTAACAACCAACGATTTTGGTCAACCTCACGATCGATAATTAATCCATCTTTTAAAGGTATTTGTTTATTTATAAGATCTTCACCAGATTTCTCTAAGATCTCTAACGAAACTAATTTAAATGTTTTCATCATCCATCTTCCTTTCATTAAGTACTCTTATTATAAAGGAAATGTTAGGAAGAAAAAAGGACAGCTAAAAATACTGCTTATACTATTGTTCAAACAACAATAAAAAGCTGGTATGTCACCAGCTTTTAACGTTCACCTTTATATATTTTGCGAAAGATAAATACGCCTATTATTACAAAAAACATAAACAATAAAAACACATTACTAAAGATATTACCATCTCCACTTTTTGCAAGAGGGTTAAGTGGATGTTTAGGTGAAAATAAATCAATCATCTTCCCTACAATCGCGCCACTCATAGCTCCAGATACAAAATTGAGAAGATTAAAAACGCCCATTCCAACCCCTGTTTCACTATCATGTAAAATATTAGCTAACATATCTGCACCAGAAGCTTGAACTAATGGAAAACATAACATCGGAAAAATAAGAGCAATACATAAGTATATAGGGTGAACCCCAACAGTGGATGACACAATTAAAAGTCCAAAGCTTAAAAAGGTCAAGCTATAAATAAATACTTTCTTTGAACCTATAAAATCAACTAAGTCCCCGCCTTTCTTTCCTATTAATGCAGCACTCATCGCACCTGGAAACATCGTTAAGCCGATTTGCATCGTAGTTAAATTATATACATCTCGAAGCATAATTGGGACAGAAAACATTAAACCAAATAAACAAAATACTGCTACAAAGCTCGTCATAATTGCCGCAAGATAATTACGGTTCTTAAACAAGTGTGGAGGAATAAATGGCGTTTTTGCCGTTTTCATACGCAATATAACTGCAATAAATAATAGTACTGATAAAATTAGGGCTAAGCCAATCCCCAAAGTAATTCCCATTAGTGTCGTGACAATAAAAGCTGCAACAAGACTTGCGCCGAAATAATCTAATTTAAACATCTTCGGTTCTTCATCAGGCAAATTTTTTCTAAGTAATGGCAAAGTAATAATAATTAAGGCAGAGCTTAAGAATAAATATTGCCAGTCTAAAAATCCAGCAATGGTTCCTCCTAATATAGGCCCAATCCCAGAGGCAAAGGCCATGACTGAAGAAATAATACCTAAAACTCTTCCTCGTTCATTACGAAAATATCGAATGGGTGAAATTAAGGCAACAGCAGGAATCATCGAACCGCCAATAGCTTGAATGACTCTAGCAAGAAGCACAAATAAATAGTTAGGCGCAAAAAAGCCAATAACTGATCCAGCTGAAAAAACAATGAGCCCAAACGTAATTAGTTTTTTTAAAGCTATCGAATCAGCTAGTTTGCCATAAATAAGTGTACCAATTGAATACACCATAATATAACCTGTCATGACCCAACTAACTTCAGAAGCAGATAATTGAAATGCTTCGGCTATGTCTGGTATAGCAATGTTAAACATCGTGCCATTCATGACTGAAAACATTAATACAAAACATAAAGAAAATAATAATGCTTTTTTATTTATATTTTCATGTTCATTAACCTCTTGTTTAATCACTTGACTTGCTGACATATGACATTTCTCCCTTTATAATCGCCGACCATATCATAACGTTTTAATCCATTAGTTTCAATATGTGAGATTAAGAGATTATATTCCAACATAAAAATCCCTTCATTTCATTTTCATGAAATAAAGGGATTTTTAGAAATAAATGATTTTTTCTTTTTTATGAGTGTTCTTCATCCATTACACAACCTTATTACTCGATTTTAAATTAGAAAGCTTTAAAGAATGACTAAACTGTTCAAACCAGCTATTAGTATTCGCTTTCTTCGTGTTCGAGTAATCGTTATGCTGTGTAAATTTTTTCTCTAACTCATACACATATGCTTCTCGTTCTAATTGACTATGAAACAAGTTAATGACCTCCATTACTATATATTTGTTAATTCAATATTTATTTTAATGGAGATCCAAAAAACAATTAACAGAACAAAGGTTGATTTTGTATCATTCTTAAGACTGAAATATCCGTCAGACCTTTAAATATGATAAAATGGTTATATATTTAATATTTCGACAATTGGAGGGTATAAAATGGAGCTTACGAGCGACCAAATTTCCAAAAATGCCTTAATTAAGAAAAACCGATTAATGTTGAGTATTCTATTAGTTGTCACTGCAATCAGTTCTGCCGTTACTTATTTAATTGGACAAGTCTGGTTTGTTATTGGAACAATTTTAATTGGTGGCCTATTACTCGCTTTAGTTTTAGCTCTTTTACTAAGGCTTAAAAAAGGAATGACAATTTTTCCATACATAAGTGTTTTAGGTTTGGCTATAATCGTTGGTAATATTATTCTTTTCTCAAGTACGTCTGGACAGAATGTGGCCCTTATTTATTTTGTTTTAATAGCAGGAGCACTTTACTTAAACCGACCATTGTTATTATATAGTGCTGTTCTAAGTTTACTGTTGATTATTGGATTCATCATGAATTATGGACAGGCGTTTCAATTTGATTACGAAACTTCAATATTGATCCTAGTCCTCACTACGATTGTTTTATATGGCCAACAAACTATTGCACAGCAAACAAACAGTCAACTAGATCAGCTTCAACAAAATCAAAATGAACAATACGAACGAGAAGCAAAACAAAAAGCATTAATTCAAGAACAAGCCGATATCATTGCCAGTACGATGAATGAGATTGAAAAACGTTCAGAACATAATCGACAAGCGATTTCCGAGGTCAATCAAGCTGTTCAAGAAATAGCATCAGGTACCGAATCACAATCTCATTCCATAACAACGATTCAAGAAAATATTAATGAAACTAATACACAAATTCATGCATTGATGGAAGACCTTAAAATACTTGAAAGAGTGACCAACAAGACGAATGAAAAAGCCGAAATTGGTAAAGACCAATCCGACCAATTAATAAGTCAAATACAACATTTCCAAAATAGACTTCTTGAAATGCGTGAAACGTTTGATCAATTAAGTGAAAAAGTCGACTCTTCAGTCCAATCATTGCAATCTATACAGGATATTAATGATCAGACAGGGCTGCTCGCTCTTAACGCATCGATAGAAGCCGCACGAGCAGGTGAACACGGTAAAGGTTTTGCTGTTGTTGCTGATGAAATAAGAAAATTAGCCGATCATACCGACAAAACGGCAAAAGAAATTTCAAGCAACCTTCAAAGCATGAAAGAGACTAATAATAAAACTGAAACTCAAATGGCATCGATTACAACTGACCTAAAGAATAATATTGATTTGATAGTTAAAAATGGACAACTTTTTGAGGAGTTTATGAAAGGTGCCGGTCTATTAACAGAGAAGATGGAAAACTTCTCAAATATTGCAAATCTCGTTGAAAAAAACTCACATACTATTGAAGAAACAATCGGCAGTTATTCATCGACATTACAGCAATCAACCGCTTCAATTGAAGAAATTAGTGCAACCATTCAAACACAAGTGTCGCATAATGACTCTTTACATGAACAAATTGAAAAAACAACTGGGGCTCTGTCAAAGCTTACAGATTAAAATTAACTTAATTTACATCTTTTGGGAGGCATTGAACAATGAACGAAGTAATAAATTTATTAAAAAATCATCGTTCCATTCGAGCATTTAAAGATAAACCTTTACAAGAAGAACAAATTCGTACAATTGTGGAAGCAGCACAATCTGCCTCTACATCAAGCTATTATCAAGCTTATTCAATCATTGGGGTGACAGATAAAAGTTTAAAAGAAGAATTAAGAAAAGTTAGTGGACAACATTATGTTGAAAACAATGCTCATTTATTCGTTTTTTGTGCAGATATGAATCGGATGTTTCAATCTCAATTAAAAGAGATCCAAGAAAAAATGATGCAAAACATTGAGAACACTGAATTTTTTATGATGTCCGTCATTGATGCTGCACTAGCAGCACAAAACGCAGCCATTGCTTGTGAATCGATGGACTTAGGTATTTGTTATATTGGTAGCTTAAGAAATAATATTAACAGAGTTAATGACTTGTTAAAGCTCCCGAAGTATGTCATTCCACTGTTCGGTATGGTTATTGGTTATCCAGATGAAAATCCAGAGATCAAACCTCGCTTTAACATAGATGCTATTTATTTCGAAAATGAATATAAACTTAATCATGACAGCATTCAAACTTATGATAATCTAACAGAGAAATATTATAGAGAACGTTCCACAAACACGCGTCAAGATAATTGGAGTAAACAAATTGGGAATAAACTCATTAACCCAATAAGAATGGATGTCGCATCATTTGTTCAATCAAAAGGATTAAATAAACATTAATAAAAAGCCTTCTCAATTTTGTTTTGAGAAGGCCATGTTATGATTATTTCTTTCTTTTACTTTTCTTACGTAATCGACGTAATCGTTCTTTAATTGTTTCTGAACTAAGTACTACTGTATGGTCTTCATATTGATCATCAGCTCGCATATCCCCTGTTGATGCCCTCATAAATGCCCATGATAATAACACCATTATAAAGATAAGTGGAAATCCACCAACAATACTCGCAGTCTGTAACGTCCCTAAACCACCTAAATACATTAAAGTTAAAGGTAATATACTTAATGTTAATGCCCAAAAAAGACGGTTCCACCTTAATGGTTCTTCATCTTCTAATTTTTTCTGTGTGACAGCAGCCAAAATGTACGAACTTGAATCAAACGTTGTCGCCAAAAAGACAATGGCTAAAATAACAAATATTAATACCATAAATTTTGCTAATGGTAGTTGATTAATAATTGATATAATGGCTACTGGTGCGCCTTGATTATTAAGGATTGATACAACATCTAGTGAACCAGTCAATTGTAAATAAAGACCGAAGTTACCCATAATTCCGAAAAATAATAAACAACCTAAAGATCCAAATACCATCGTACCAATAACCATTTGCCGAATAGTCCTACCTTTTGAAATTCGGGCAATAAATAATCCAACAAATGGAGCATAGACAAGCCACCATGCCCAGTAAAATACGGTCCATTGTTCAGGAAATCCAGTTTCTTTATAGCCATCAATATTAGCAAAAGGTTCTGTCCAAGTACTCATATGAAAGAAATTGTCTAATATTAGTCCAATACTATTCGTTGATGTTTCAAACAAAAATAACGTTGGACCTGTTACTAGTATAAAAATAAGTAGAAAGATAGCTAATATTAAATTAAAATCACTTAGCCTTTTAATACCTTCTTTAAGCCCTGCATAAGCACTAATGGCAAATATCACAGTTACTAATACTAAAATAACAGTTCTTAATAACATAGTATCTTCAAGGCCCGTTAAATCAGATATCCCATTAGTAATCATTGGCGTTCCTAAGGCAAGGGTTGTGCCTGCTCCACCAAGCAACCCAAATATAAATAATACGTCTATAATAGTTCCAACAAATGTGTCCGTCCACCTTCTTAATAATGGTCTTAAAACTTCACTAATTTTAATGATTGGTCTTTTCCGTACAAAAAAATAATAAGCCATCGGAATAGCGGGTAAACAATAAATCGCCCAAGCAATCGGCCCCCAATGGAATATTCCGTAAGTTGATGCCCATTGAATCGTTTCAAAATGTTGCTCACCAGGATCAAGCCCAAATGGAGGACCTTGGTAATAATAAGCCCATTCAATGGTCCCCCAATAAAGAATACTCGAACCAATACCAGCACTAAATATTAATCCTGCCCAAGAACCAGCCGAATACTCAGGCTTCTCATCTTCATCACCGAGTTTTATTGTTCCATTTTGACTAAATGCTATAAAAATTAAGAAAAAGAATACACCTAATCCCATCAATAAATAAATAAATCCGAAATTACCAGCAAGTAAACCATTTAATAAATCAACAAATTCCGCCCCTCGTTCTGGAAATATTATTAAAGGAATAACGACTGATAATAAAATGACTAAAGATAAAATAAAAGTGGGCCAGTCAATTAAATGTTTACCTTTCATCAAGTTCTCTCCCTCTTAATAAAAATTTATATAATAGTTAATATGCCAAACAGAGTAACTTTTATAATATTATTCATAAAAATAAGGCCAAACTCAGGAAAAAGCATCCTAAGTTTGACCTAATTGACCATTTTTTTTATTCAGGTTTCAGTATTAATGTTTCACCTGTATATCCATTTAGTAATGTTTCGTGATAATTACCTTCAACCCAATCATCAATTTGATTATCATACCATTTACTTCTATAATGACCCGCTTGACCTGGTCCAACAATATGATAACCTTTTGCAGGTTGTTCTAAGTTAATAACGAACCGCCAACTCGCACCATGAGTTACTAGACCATCATCTCTAAACGATGCAGCCATAACGGTGACGTTACTACCGCCAACAGGCACAGGGTCTTTTTTATTAAAAAATCGATCTAAAATTGAGATGTTTGATAAAGGATGTGGGAAATAAACTTTATGATAATCGCCCCAAGCCCACTTGTCTAAATCATCACCTTGAATTTCTTCTATTTCGTTAATTGCACGACTTAAAGCATTATGAAGTACTTGTTTTAATCCACCATTTTTATTCATCCAAATAACTTCTTTTCCTTCATAGGCGTCCATGATTAATTGATCGACATTTTGTCCGCTTCCCTTGAACATAGAACGCATCTCGTCTGGTATTTCATCTTCAAATAATTCATTTTGGATATGCTTTAACATGAGATGAAAAATGATTGGTTGTGCAGCATCTACCTCATCATAATAATCCCACTCTTTTAATAACTGAACGGCCGCCATCTCTTGTTCTGTCAAACTAGTATTTTCTAAAACTTCAACAAAAATAGGTACAAACTGTCTTGCTTGTAAGTTCATTTGGTCCATTTGTAATGCCATCATATCTTCAACAGTAATATTTTCGCTAGCATCTAATACCTCATGTATTCGTGTATAGCGATAAGGCTGTGCCCATACATTACTTATGTGATATGGGTATACATCTGATATTACTTTGTTATTCGCAGTACCGACAAATCCTTTTTCCGGGTTAACTACTTTCGGTAATTCATCAAACGGAATAAACTCTGTTAAGTCGTATTCACTATTCCATCCTGGTAATGGCAATAATGCATGGTCAGGATCTTGATATATAGGCAATTTACCATTTGCTTTGTAGGCAATCGTTCCATCTTTTGCAGCAAACACAAAGTTTTGTGCTGGAGCATGGAAATTTTCTAAGGCTAGCTCAAATTCTTCCCAATTGGTTGCTTGATTCATTTTTAGAACAGCCGATAATTCTTTTGTCGGATCTAATGCCGTCCAGTCAACAGACAAGACTGTATTTGGTTCATCTTCGTGAATACCATTAGCAAACTCTGAAACGATTGGTCCATGAACTGTTTCATGAACAATATATTCTATAGGATCTTCTCCATCAATATAAATTGTTTCTTTAATAACTTCTGCCTCAACCCATTCATCATCATATAAATATAAATGAGGGTCGTCCTCATGTCTTCGCTCAAGATAAAGCTGTTGGACATCTGGCCCTACATTTGTTACACCCCAAGCAATATGGTCGTTATGGCCTAAAATTACCCCAGGAATACCAGCAAAAATAACTCCGGAAACATTATAATTTGGAGATTGTAAATGAACTTGATACCAAATAGACGGGGTTGCCAAACCTAGGTGAGGGTCGTCCGCTAATATTGGATAACCTGATTCTGTTTTTTCCCCACTTACAACCCAATTATTACTTCCATTAAACTCATGTGTCTTTGGTGCCTTAGTTAAGCTAGCTGTTATATCAACATATTCTTCGTCCAAAATATTTGTCAAAGCATTAGTTGGATAAGTCGGGAATAGCTCATAGGCTTCTTCTTCATCGAAATTATGAAGTAAATAATAGTTAAAAGCTTGTCGTTCCCAATGTCCTCCTAAGTCGAAAGCCATATATTTTCCTATCGTCAATGAATCAAGCGGTGTCCACTCCTCCACCTCAGTGAGCCCCATTAAACGAAACTCTACAGGTAAAGCATTATTCTCCTCAGCTTGTTTTCTAAAGGCATTGACACCATCAGCATAAGCTTGTAAGACTGCTAACTCTTCTTCATCATAGATTTGTAGAGACTTTTCAGCTGCTCTTCTTAATCCTAATGTACGGAAATATTTATCTCTATTAAGAGCTGCAGACCCAGCAACTTCACTTAATCTCCCAGATGCTTGTCTTCTAGCCATTTCCATTTGAAATAGACGATCTTGTGCAGTTACATAACCTTGCGTGAAAAATAAATCATAATCGCTCGTAGCTTTAATATGTGGAGTCCCATTTTCATCTCTGACAACCTCTACTTCACTTTCAAGACCAGCAACTGAAATTTCCCCTTCAGTCGTTGCTAAAGAGCGATTAATGTATGCGTTTACATAAATTAATACAGAAACAATAACAACACTTAAAATTCCTAAAACGATTAACGTCCATTTTAAATAGCGATTCATTCTCTTCTTTGGTGGTCGCTCTTTAAAACTTAAATCTTCTTCTTTTAGTACATTCTCACTCATAAAAGTTCCCCCTTGAATATTATGTTACAAAAATTCTAACAATTTAATAATTTTATATTTATTGTACCTTATTCGTTTATTATTTGGAATCAATTGTTTACAATGGATAAGTGAAAGTTATTTTTTTATGCTAGACAGCACACTTTAATAGATAAATTAATGACGGAGGCTTAATGTTTGTTATGGATATAAACATGTATAACACTTATGACAATTATATCAACAAGTCAACTAATTAATATATTTATATATTACTAAATAATTTATTGTGGAGGATGAAAATGAAAACAAAGGTCTTAATAGTTACTATTATTGTCTCATTACTATTAATCGGTGTTATTTTCTATTTAAGCTATCTAGGTCTTAAAGGAGACCCTGAAGTTGAAAATCAAATAAAAGCCGATGCACAAGAATATTTGGACAACAACTATGATGAGAAAATAACGGTTGTCGATACACTCTATGATAATGCGAACATTTATCAAGAGTTTACTTATGCAGCCATCGCTAAAATTGAGAATAATGACGACTTCAGAATTTTAGTCTTCGAATATAAGCAAACTGGTGAAATGATTGATAGTCTAGTAGCAGAGACGTGGGAACATGAGCTTGAACAATTTTTGAATCCTTTATTAAATGATGCATTTGGTAAAGATAAAATTAAAGAACTGTGGATGACTTATCCAAAAGATATTGGGAAGAGGCTAAATATTGACAGTGATAATATTCCATCTTTAAAAGGACAGAATGCGCATCCAGTCATACGAGTTACATTGGACCGAAAAAAAGAAGATGATGACGAAGAATTATTAGACGAAATTATAAAAAAATTAAAAAATGACTTAAACATACAAAGCGGAAACATTTCATTAAATTATAATGATAATAGTCTATTTTTTAAGAGTAAAAGTATAAGAAAAGATATTAAGTAATAATAAAAACAAATAGGTCCAAGAATGCTATTGTCACTACATTCTTGGGCCTATTATTTAATTTGTTGAAGTCTTTTATATGGACGAACGATTATATTTTAAAACGATTTATTTCTTCTTTTAAAAGAACAGATACTTCTTCGAGATTTTGTGCTAAGTCATTGAGTTGCTCCATTGAAGCACTCATCTCTTCAACAGAAGCTGAAACTTGTTCTGTCCCCGCAGTTGTTTCTTGTGTAACAGAGCTAATCTCTTCCATTCTTTCAACAAGCTCGTCTTTCTTTTTAACCATTTCTTCCATCGTTTTAATAATTTTTTCAACGGCACTATTGTTCAAGGTTACTGTTTCAAATGTCTCTTTAAAAGCCCCCTCTGTCTGGTCAACAACTTCAATTTGTTGACCCATCACAAGGTTTGTTTTACTTATAAGCTCTACAATCGTATCCGTTTGCTCTTGCATATTTTCGACCATTGCTGAAACATTTTCTAATGATTGTTCAGTTTGTTCAGCTAGTTTTCTTACTTCTTCCGCTACAACAGCAAAGCCTTTTCCAGACTCTCCCGCCCTAGCAGCTTCAATAGCAGCATTAAGAGCTAGTAAATTCGTTCTTGAAGCAATTTCAGATAATGTCAAAACAACTTCACTAATATTTTCTGAACGTTCATGTAATATTTGAATCGAATCATGCATCTCTTTTGTCATCTCATTAGTAGAATTCGAATGGCTTCTAAGCTTATTAACCGCTTCAAGTGCATCTTTTGATTTGTTTAATAGGTCCATTGAACTCTTCTGGATAGCATTATTTTGCTCGACAACTTCATTGATTTGATCAGACAAATCGCTAACTGAATGATGATTCTCATCAACTAATTGTGCTTGAGAAGTCGCACCTGAAGCAATGTGCTGAATGGTACTTGCTACTTCTTGTGATGCAGCACTATTTTCCTCAGCATTAGCGACAACGTTTTCAGCTGATTCACTTACTTTTTGAGAAGAACGATGAACATTTTCTAATAAACCACGTACATTTTTAAGCATCGTATTAAAATGTTCAGATAGATGACCAATTTCATCATCTCGATTAATTTGAATATCTACCGTTAAATCGCCATCTCCAGCACGGCGCATTCCTTGTTGTAATGCACGAATTGGTTTTGTTACTCTTCTTGTTAATAATATTAAAATCAATAGAGCTGCTATAATAACAACTCCCACAGTTATTATTATAGGAAATATGATTTGATTAGCTTGGCTCCTCATTTCATCAACGGATGCTGTGCCAATAACCTTCCACTTTGCTTCATCATTTGTAACGTGCGAGAACAGTATATCTTCACCATTCAATTGAAACTGTTCCTGACCACTTTCATTATTCATGACAAATTCGTAAAATGATTCATTTTCTGCTGATTGGAAAACTAATTCCTCATCAGGATGTGTGACATAGTAACCATTTGTACTTAAAATCATGACATAACCTGAATCACCAATTACAACTTCATCTACTAAAGACAATAAATCACTGACAGTTAAGTCAATGGCAAACACACCATTTAATTTACCGCTACTTATATTCGCTTTAGCTGCCGTTACAACAACTTGTCCTGATGCAGCATCAACGTAAGGATCTGTCCAAATGACTTCCTCTTCATTTTCGATTGCTTGTATGTACCAATCTCTATCTCTAGGGTCGTAATCATCTGGCAAGTCAGTATGTGGATATAAAATCATTCCACCTTCTACCGTACCAAAATATACATTTAGATAATACGGACTACTGAGCACTAATTCTCTAAATCGATCATTAATTTTATCGCCCATCATTCGATATGCGCCTAGTGATGAGTCACCTGCCAACCGGTTAATATTATGTTCAACATTTGTAAATAAAGAATCGAATGAGCCTTCAAGTGCAGTTACTTGACTTGATAAGTTATCTTCACTGTTACTCATCGTTTGATCCATCGTGATAAAATAGCTTGTCCCTGCTACAGCAACACCCGTAAATAAAATTAAAATGATAACAGGAATTAAAAATTGTCGCTGTAAACTTTTCGTAAAGAGCCTTCTTATTTTTTTTATCATATGATCCCCTCTACTATATATACTTTTTAAACTATTAATTAACATTTTATAAATACCTAGCTACTAATTCAATAGAATTATTAAAATAATTGCACAATAATGTCAAATAAAGTTTAAAAAGCACGTGTTTTGTACAAAATTAGCTGTTTAATAGAGCTTTTCTACTAAACAGCTATTGATGATTGATTATAATATTTTTTCAATATCTGCTTTTATTTTTTCCGGTTTCGTTTGTGAGGAATAACGTTTTATAACTTTTCCGTCTTTGTCCACAAGAAATTTAGTAAAATTCCATTTTATCTCTCCGCCTAGTATCCCTTTCTTCTCACTCGTTAAGAAACTATATAACTTATTTTTATTAGGTCCTTTCACTTCTGTTTTATGAAACATCGGAAAAGTGACACCATAATTTTGTTGACAGTAGTTTAATATTTCTTCTTGATTATCAAATTCTTGATTCATGAATTGGTCGGAAGGAAAACCTAATACAACAAATCCTCTTTCTTTATACTGATCATAAAGCTGTTGTAACCCTTCAAATTGAGGAGTAAAGCCACATTTACTAGCTGTGTTTACAATTAGTAAAGCTTGTCCTTTGTATTCCTCCAACTTCTGAAGACTGCCGTCACTCTTTTTCACTTCAATATCATATAACATCTACTCAACTCCTTTAATGAACTTTATAAATTCACATTCACCACGTAAATTACTTAGTCTTTAAAAAATGTAAAACTTTGCGATCAATAAAACCCTTCTCTAATTGACGTTCTTCAAAATTTTCTGTATGAATAAATGAATCAAAAGCCTTATCAAATTGTTCATCTGTCGTTACTTGTCCTTCAGCATAACCGAGTCGGATTAAGTGCTCAATCATCTCTTGTTTCATCGCAGGTGTGATTTCTAACTGGTCTTCTTTTCTAATCTCACCAAAATAAAGATCACGAAGCTCGTAAAGACGGATTAGTTCTTTAATCGGATCTGGATGATCATCAACACGAAGATCGATGTAACGATCGTTGTATCCTCCATATCCACCTTTTTCTTTTACAACATAAATTGCAGCAGACTGCCTCCCACGTTTATCACCACCTGCTTCTTGTCCAGCATCAAGAGCTTTAAGTAAACGTTCCGCAAGTGTTCCAGAGCTTATTTCAAACGTATTAGCCATTGCTATAACTGTATCTTCACTCACTAGTATGTTACCTTGCGCTGCATAGTTTGGCCCTGTTTTTCCACCGGCCCAATCGTAACAACTTTTTCCAGTGAAAGTGGCGCTGTTTCCTTTAGCATCCACAATTCCAACTTGACGCCAATTCTGTTGTTCATCACTCTCTGTCAGTTCACTAATCACCTCTTTAGCCGTTAAGCCTTTCTCAAGTAATGCTAAACCATCAGGCCCATATGCCGTATTCGCTAAAGACTGTGTAGCAATCGCTCCGACTCCCGCTTTTGCCCATGGTACAACCGAACCAACACCGATAAATTTTGACTGTACGGCAATTCCTAACTCTTCCGTGTGAGGATCAAAGCCAACAATTGAAAACGTTGCGACAACATCTTTTTGCTTAACCATCAAATCCCACCTTCAATAAAATATTTCGGTTAACTAATTATATCAGAAAGAGAGTTTTCAGAAAAATCAAAACCCTCTTTGCTGGGGAAAGAGGGTTGATAGTATAAATGTAATAATTATATGTTATAGATCGAATTAAGCACTTTTAACAATAAGCTGCGGTCTAGACGTAAATACGATAATACAAAATGCAGCAGAAATTAAGAAACACGGTAACATGTATGTGATATTATAAACGAATGAATAACCCCATACCGTCTGTCCTTCTGGTGTGAAATGTGACCACCATACAATACCTGCTGTAAAGTGCGCTAAGAATCTTAACATACTTGCGATAAATGTTGCAACGATAATCCAAAGTGTAATAGACGCTCTATTATTATTATTTAACGCTGAAATAATTTGCTTAGAAAATAATCCAGCAAAACCTAATACGAAAAACGCAACGACATATTCAAAAACAGCTTGAACAATATCGATGGCAATACCAGCATATATTAACTGTAAAAGTCCAAATATAAAGCCAGATGCAAGACCTGCTTTTAACCCCCATCTAAATGCTACAATAAATACCGGAATCATGCTTAAGTTTACCGAACCACCTTGAGGCATTTTAAATAATGTAAAAAAGTCTAGAACAAATGCTAAAGTCGCAAAAACGGCAATCTCAACTAACATAAGCGTTCTTTTATTTTGCACGACAATTCCTCCCCTTTTCTCTTTTTAAGCACAAAAAAAGCAATGCACGGGAGGCCTCATCATGGATTTACCCAGCATTGCACCATTGATAAAGCCACATCCCTACGCTAGTACTAACTAACAGGTTCAAAGGGTCTGAACTCAATTGTTCACTCTCAGCCATTCGGCTCCCCTTGTGGACTTTTAATATTCTGCTTTTTTTGCTAATTCTATATTATCTCATCGAGGAAAATATTTCAATGATTATGTTATATTATTATTAAACATTATGGAAGTTGAGGTGAGTCATAAGTGAGTCTTAAATCAAAGATTTATAAGTTTTTACGAATTTGGAATGATGTTGATGCTGTAAAAAGAGGGAGAGTTGGAAAACGCATTGGAAGGCGTATGGCAGGTAAATCAACAGGAAAATTGCTTAAAAAGCTTTTTAAATAAATTAAAAGAGAGTGACAAAAATGCCACTCCCATTTATTTAATCACGCTTAAATATAGCGTGTTTTTTTAATCCTCAAGATCTAATTCAAATTCAATAACATTTCCAGTAAGAGCATCTACTTTGATTTCTGCTTCGACTAGACCTTCAATTTCAATTTCATAATATAAGTGTCCATCATCTTCATCTAACTCAACCTCTGTTACTTGACCGCTTGCTAAACCTAAAGCAATATTAACTGCTTGATCTTTGCTTATAATTGATTGTTTTGATTCAGTTTTTTGTTTGTTTTCTATTTTTGTCTCTTTCGATTCATCCGTTTCAGTTTTTACTTCAGTTTTTTGATTGGAAGTCATTTCTTTCTTAGGCTTTTGATTATTTAATTGAATTGTTTCTGCATTCACTTGAGTATTAGACTCACTTTTTACCGTCACTTTATTTTTACTTACATCATCGTCTTTCTTCACTTTTAAAACTTCACCAGAATAAGCATCAACATACACTTTATATTCTACATTCTCTTGATGTACTTCAACTTCAAAATAAACCTTATGTTCGTTATCTGCTTCAAGTTCTATTTCTTCAATGACTCCGTCAACTTCACTTAAAACAATGTCGTATAATTCATCAACCGAAATTAATGTGTTTGTATCTAATGAGACCATTGCTTCCACTTCCTCATCGACTTCAACTTTAGCCTTGCTGTTACTATTTAAACTTAATGAATCACTCAATGCTGATGCGCCAATGGCACCACCAACAGCTACGACACTTGCAATAAAACCTACTAATAACTTTTTCTTCATTTCATTTCCTCCTTGAACTATTTAATTCTAATTACAAGATACACGTCCGAAATGAGAAATTAGAGAATGGAAAATTAAAAAATGATTAGAAAAAGGTAAGAAAGTAATTAGTTCGTCTAGTTGTTAAAGATTTATTTGAGTTCTCACAGTTCTACTTTGAGCAATTACAGCCCCACTTTGAACAACACCCATCGTAGATTAAAACAAAAAAAGAGCTATGTTCTAGCTCTCGTCTTGACCTTCGTCATCTTCGTCATCTTCTATATCTTCCCAAAGTATAGTCGTCTTACCGGTAATTCCGTTCACTTGTACAACGGCATCAAGTCCTCCAATTGTTTCTATTTCAATAAGAAAATAAATCGTACCATCAATCTTCCGCATATCAATATCATCGATTTCACCAGTAACTTGACCTAATGCAATTTGAACTGCTTCATCTTCTGTTAATAACGTAGATTGTTCTTTATTATCTTTTTTCCTAGCTGTTATTTCGCCAGTTAATGCATTAATTTTTAGAGTAACTATTTCTTGATCATTCTCAATTTCAACTCTATAATATTTTTCATCTTTTTCCTCAACATACTGGCTATTCGTTATTTCGCCATGCTCAGAATCTTTCGCTATTTTTTCAGCAGCATCCTTTTCTATTTTTTCGTCTTCTTCATTAGGAACATCGTCGTCTTGGATATTATCGTTAGTATCATTGTCATTTTCATCATCATCTATTGTCTCATTTTCATTTTCTTGATTAGTTTCATTTCGATCAACAACAACACCATTATTTTGATTCACTTTAATTAACTTAATGTCTTCTACATCTCCAGTATGTTTATCGATTAAAACAATATAGGTTCCCTCATTTAGTTCAATTTTTATTGAAAAAGTTTCACCCTCATCTATTACTTCCTCAATTTGTCCTTGATAGGTTGATAAAACAATTTCTTTAGCCTCATTTTCTGTCAATTGTTCAGCTGAAGTCGTGCCAAAAACGAACTGCTGCGCTAAAATAAAAATGACAATTGTAATTATTGCGCCACCTAGCATCCATATTAATTTTTCTTTATTCATAGTGATTCAGCCTTTCAAAAATCATTGTTTACGTTCATTTTAATTAGTAAAGATTAAAATTTAATGAGAAGACAATGAATTTACCGTTAAAATGATAGTTGTTCCTTTATTTAATTCACTTTGAACGTCAATATCAATGTGTAGTGCTTCGGCTATCTCTTTTGCTAAGGCGAGACCCAATCCGCTTCCACCTTCTTCCCGCGTTCGTGCTTCATCAACCCGATAAAAGCGGTCAAATATTTGATCCATAGCTTCTTCTGGAATTCCAATACCCCAGTCTCTAATAACAATAACTGCACTAGAGTCATGTTGAAAAAGCTTTAACTCAATTAAATCTTGACTATATTTCCTAGCATTATCAATAAAAATGTAAAGGAGTTGATGCAATTTCTTTTCATCTGTAGAGATAATCACATCGTTCTCAACTGTTAGTTCTACCTGACGTTTATACGCCCTTTCAATATACGTAGCAATTTGAGTTAATAACTTTTGCAAAGAAACTTCTTCAATCGTTAATACCCAATCTTTATCACGTCTTGCTAAAAGTAATAGTTGCTCAGTTAAATCTTTCATGCGCAAAGCTTCGGAATGAATGGCTTCAATCGATTCCATCACGACTTCTGGCCGCTCTAATCCCCGTCGCTTTAACAAATTCGAATAACTTTCAATGACAGTTAAAGGTGTTCTCAATTCATGCGATGCGTTCGAAACAAACGCTTCTTGCCTTTCATAATTTTCTTTAAGTAAATCAATCATGGCGTTAAATGTTTGGCTCATCGTATAAAGCTCATCATTTGACTGTTTCTCAAGTGGAATATGTTTAAACGTATTTCGACTTCTAATTTCATTCATCGTCTCAATTAACGAATGAATCGGTCTAATAATGACATCAGATAAAACTCTACCTGATATTACTATTGGAATGATGGCAATGACCGTCACAATAATTAGCACTAACGCTAATATATCTAAATTATTTTGTACTGACTCAAAGCTTTCAATAAATTGAAAATAAGAAACTTGTCCATTATGCCAAATCATAGGGAACTGAACGAATCCAAACTTTTCATTATTTAATTCAATGACCTCCATCTGTTTTCCAGCCTGAAAGTCTATGCTTAAATCAGCTAATTCAGCACGTTCACCCGAGACGGCCATCGCTAAAATAGACTCACTTGTAACAATACGAATCATCCCATTCGTTGGTACAGAGACATGAAGCAAATCTTGAATTGGAAATTGGTTACCCGCACCTTGAATACTATTCACAACGTTTTGGCCTGTTGCTTCCACTCTTTCAATTTCTCTGTCGTAAGTTATATTAGAAAAAGTAAAATAAATCGTTATTGAAACGATGGTCATTATCAATATAAATAAGAATGACGTTGATAAAAACAATTTATTTTTTAACTTCATTGTGTTTGGACATCCTTTAAGACATAACCGACACCTCTTACAGTGTGAATAACGTCATCATCTGCTTCGGTGTCAATTTTCTTTCTTAAATATCGAATATAAACATCGACTATATTCGTATCGCCAATATAATCGTATCCCCACACTTTATCCAGAATTTGTTCCCTTGTTAGTACTTGTCTTTTATTTTCTAATAAAAAAATGAGCAGGTCGAATTCTTTAGGCGTTAATTCAATTAATCGCTCACCTCGATATACTTCTCTAGTTCCTACATTCAATTTTAAATCGTTAAACGTTAACCAATCTTGAGCCACATTGTCATCATCTTTCTTATTATTTCGCAATGCCACCCGAATCCTCGCTAACAGTTCTTCAATTTGAAATGGCTTTGTTATATAATCATTTGCTCCAAGGTCTAATCCCGTTACTTTATCTTCAATCGAATCCTTGGCCGTTAATAATATGACGGGTGTTGCTTCATCATCTTTTCTAATCCGACGTAAAAGCTCTATGCCACTCATCTCCGGCAACATAATATCTAATAAAATAAGATCCCATGTTTGGCTACGATACAATTCAAGTCCATCATATCCAGCACTTGCTTTTACGACTTCATAACCTTCATATGTCAATTCAAGCTCTAATACTCGAGCAATTTTCTCTTCATCTTCAACAACTAATATTTTTGACATAACATCACCTCAACTTAATTCAAAACTTTTGTAAGAATATTATGTTATTATGATTATAATAGCATATTACTTTTCAAGGATGTGAAGCTGCATGACTTGTAAAAATTGCAATCACAAAATTTCCTATATACAATCTATTCATACAGGACTCATTCCTAAGGTCGGTCTTAAGTGTCCAAACTGTCATAAACAAATGTACTACACCGCGAAAAGCCGTAAACAAAGTATGTATTTTGTCGTGGTCATCCCAATTGTCATGATAATTCTTCAACTTTTTAAGATTAGCTTACCATTAACTTTCGGGATTGCAGGGCTTATTGGAGTGATTACTATTTTCATTTTCCCATTTTTATTTGAATTAACGGATGAAGAAGAACCGCTATGGTGAGGTGTTGAGTATGAATATCGTTCTTTTTGATGGTGTTTGTAACCTCTGTAACAACGTTGTTCAATTTTTAATTAATCGAGACCCTAAAGACCAATTTCGCTTCGCCTCACTACAAAGTGACATAGCCGAAGAACTTCTTCAGAAACATAACCAAGAAGTAAGTCTAAATAGCTTTGTTTTAATAAAAAATGATAAGGTTTATACAAAATCAACCGCCGCACTCCATATTTGCAAAAACTTACCTGGTTGGTGGAAATGTTTATTCATTTTTATCATTATCCCAAAATTTATCCGCGATCCCTTATATAACTTAATTGCCAATAATCGATATAAATGGTTCGGTAAAAAAAAATGAATGCATGCTTCCAAAACCAGAATATAAGCATAAATTTTTATAACCGCTACTTTATCCGCATAGCAAAACTCCTGCCTTAATCGAATAAAGCAGGAGTTCCTTTTTTATTTGGCTATGAACATTTGTGACCAATACGTCCGCATCGATCCGCCCTCTTCATAACCAACACCAATGTGTGTGACTCGTTTATTTAAAATATTCGCACGGTGTCCTTCACTATTCATCCAAACTTGAACAACATTTTCTGGACTAGTCTGCCCTGCAGCAATATTTTCAGCAGCAACAGAATAATCAACATTAAATTGTTTCAACATATCAAATGGAGATCCATAAGTTGGTGATTGGTGACTAAAATATCCTTGAGCTGCCATATCTTCAGCTTTGATTTGTGCAACTTTGTTTAATTCCGCATCCATTTTCAAATCAGGTAACCCACTTTTACGACGTTCTTCATTCGTTAGTCGGATTACTTCTTGAACGAATTCACTTGCATTTTGCGTTGAATTAGCACGATTGTTAACATTATTATTTTGTGTTTGTTGATTGTTGGTATTATTTTGTACTGTACGATTATTCGTCCTATTGAATTGGTTATTGTCATTATTACGTCTATCTAAATGCTCATCACCATCAAAGTCATATTGTTTATCATATTCAAAGCCGCGGTCTTTTTGGTAAGGGAAGAGTGATCCATCATTATTCTCAGCTCGGTCACCTGTTCCAAAAGGATAGGCAGGTGTATTCCGGCCAGTGTTATGTTCTAACATATCGTTTGTGCCAGTTCCAGGTCCAAAACTTACATTTCTAATATCGTTACCGGTTTCCCTTAATGTATCATCCGCGTCATTACAAGCTGTAAACAAGAACAGCACCATTAATAATCCTACAAATGGTTTGAAAATTTTAAGCAAAACTCTCCCTCCAATCTAATTATGATTCCTTCATATTTTGCAGATTTTTTTAAAAAATATCCTTGATTTACAGCTGTAATATTTTCAATATCCACCACTTAATAAGTGTTTTAAAAGTCGTGTTTTCGGTTAAGTTATTAACACTCCACCCTCTTAAAACAACAAAAAAATGCCCCATTTTTTTAGGGGCATTTTCAAAACTTTTTATTTAAATAACTGATCATTGAGTGGTTTGAATCGTGCATTGAAGAAGCGCAGTGTAGGCGGTTCATAAACCATTTGTAATCCACTAATTGATTCACGTTTCTCATACAACGAAATAACGGAGTCTGCGACAACATCCATATGATTATTCGTATATACTCGTCTAGGTATTGTTAATCTCACTAATTCTAATTTTGGTTGGTTATGTTCTCCTGTTTCTTTATTTCTTCCAGCTGAGACAATTCCTCTTTCCATTGAACGGACACCTGAATCTAAATATAGGGCTGCTGCTAGAGCTTGAGATGGGAATTGTTCTTGTTTTAAATGCGGTAAAAATTTTCTAGCATCTAAGAATATCGCATGTCCTCCAATCGGTCGTACTATTGGTATCCCAGCTTCAATTAACTGGTCTCCTAGATAACGAACTTGATGGATACGATGCTCTGCATAATGATCATCAGCAGCTTCGTAAATTCCTTGAGCCATCGCTTCCATGTCACGGCCAGCCATGCCTCCGTATGTCGGCATTCCCTCATATACAACAACAAGCTCTCTAGAACGCGTGTAAAGCTCTTCATCGTTCATAGCAAGAAAACCGCCAATATTTACGAGGGCATCTTTTTTTCCACTCATTGTACATCCATCAGAATAAGAAAACATCTCTTTCAAAATATCACGTATGGATTTATTTTCATAACCAGCTTCACGCTCTTTTATAAAATAAGCATTTTCAACACATCTAGTGGCATCATACATAACGTCAATTCCATGTTTTTGACAAAGTTCATAAACATCGCGCATATTTTGCATACTTACTGGTTGCCCACCCGCCATGTTTACTGTTACTGCTAAACATACATAAGGTATTTTTTCAGCACCCACTTCACTGATTAGGCGTTCCAATTTATTCAGATCAATATTTCCCTTGAAATCAAGTTCAACGTCTGGATCATGTGCTTCATCGATAATGACATCGACAAACGTTCCACCATTTAACTCTTGATGTGCACGGGTTGTCGTAAAATACATATTTCCTGGGACATAATCACCTTCTTTAACTTTAAGCTGTGAAAGTAAATTTTCAGCCCCACGTCCTTGGTGAGTTGGCGTGACATATTTATACCCATAAATATCTTGAACAGCTTTTTGTAAGCGGTACCAACTTCGGCTACCAGCATACGCTTCATCTCCAACCATGAGTGCACCCCACTGTTTATCACTCATAGCACTTGTTCCACTATCTGTTAACAAATCAATATAAACAGCTTCAGAGTCAATTAGAAACGTGTTATAACCAGCCTTTTCTAACTGCCTTTCCCGTTCTTCTTTCGTTAAAATGTTTAACGGTTCAACTGCCTTAATTTTGTATGGTTCAGCCATTCTTCTTTTCATCTTTACACCAGCTCCTCGTTTAAATATTACTAATTTTCAGTTTAAAAGCTTAACAATATTTAAGCAAGAACATGGTGTACAGCTTTAAACCGCTAAATTTATTTATAAGATCAACCTGTTCAAACATTGGTAGGTAGGCATTGATTAAAAGTGGCATGCAATTGTTCAAACTTGGCTTGCAATTGTTCAAACATTAGTGCTAATTGTTCAAACTTGGCTTCGATTTGTTCAAACATCAGTGCTTATTGTTCAAACTTGGCTTCGATTTGTTCAAACATGGGCAGTGATTGTTCAAATCTTAAACCCCTGTCAAATCAAAAAAAGCTTGAAGACCGAATCCTCAAGCTTTTGTATAATTATCCTTTATAATTCTGTAACATATACCAATAGTGAGTCAATGTTTCCATTCCTAAATCAAAGTTTTCTAAATGGAAATGTTCGTTTGGCGCGTGTAAATTTTCATCTGGTAAACCGAAGCCCATTAACACAACCGGAACTTTTAAAATTTCATCTAATTCAGCAACGATTGGAATGGAACCTCCACCGCGAATATACGCTGTGTCCTTTTTGTACACTTTTTCAAACGCTTCGGCCGCCGTTTGAATGACTGGATGGTCAAATGGTGTGACATAAGGCTTCCCTTTATCAAATGGTGTCACTTCTACTGTAACTCCATTTGGCGTATTTTTCTTAACATGACTTGTTAAGGCGTTAACAATTTTATCAGGGTCTTGGTCAGGAACTAGTCGGCATGTAATTTTCGCAGTAGCTTTGTTTGGTAAAACCGTTTTAATACCTTCTCCTTGGAAACCTCCGTAAATACCGTTAATTTCTAACGTCGGTCTTACAGAAGTACGCTCGACATATGAATATCCTTCTTCACCATCAAATGCAGGAACATCTAGTTCATTTCTTAATTTTTCTTCATCAAAAGGAACTGCAGCTAGTGCATCACGTTCTTCTTGAGACAATTCTGGAACATCATCATAAAAACCATCAACTAAAATTTTATTATTTTCATCACGGAATGAGTCTAAAATTTTTACCAATGAATGAATAGGGTTAACTACTCCCCCACCATATTCTCCAGAGTGTAAATCACTATTTGCACCTTTCACATCGATTTGAATACCTGCAAGTCCACGCAATCCGTATGTGATTGTTGGCTTCCCTTTTTCTACTAATGCCGAGTCAGAAACAACGATTAAGTCTGCTTTAAGCATGTCTGCATGTTCTTTTGCAAATTTAGGTAAGGTTGGGCTACCTATTTCCTCCTCACCCTCAATTAATAATTTGAAATTAACTGGTGACTTTCCATCATTCGTTTTCAGTATAGCTTCAATGACCTTTAAATGCATAAAAACTTGGCCTTTGTCATCAGTTGCGCCTCGTGCATATAATTTATTATTACGGATTGTCGCTTCAAACGGATCAGATTCCCATAAATCTAAAGGGTCAACCGGTTGAACATCATAATGTCCGTACACTAGAACAGTTGGAGCATTTTCATCAACAATTAATTCACTATAAACGACTGGTTTACCATCTGTAGGCATCACCTCAGATTTTTGCATACCAATTTTGTCTAATTCACTCTTAACCCATTCCGCAGCTTTAACAACATCATCATGATGCTCCGACAACGAACTAATACTTGGGATTGCTAAAAATTCTTTTAATTCTTGGAAATGTCTTTCACGGTTTTCTTTTAAATAATCAATTACTTTATTTTCCACGATAAAGCCCCTTTCCTTTCATACTGTTTTATTCATTATAAAACAATTTGTCCAGATAATCATTACGTATACCGAAATATTATTTAAAATCATTCAACTAGCAAAAAATATGTTTAGTTACATATCCTAAACGGATACATAATTAAGAAGAGCTTATTAGCGGAGTGACATAAATGTATACCATTCGAAATAAAATTATTCTCCTTCTTCTTATACTTCCTTTAATTTTATGGTTTTTACACTTTAAACCAGCACCAGAAATAGAAAAGCATTCATTTTTTAATTTTAATCACGATGGTCCGATTGTAGTCGCCCATCGTGGTGGTGTTGCCCTCGCACCAGAAAATACGATTGAAGCTATAAGTTTAGCTCAAGATATTGGTGTTGATGTTGTTGAGATAGATATTCATATGACTAAAGATGGTCATTTAGTACTCATGCATGACCCATCAGTTGACCGGACAACAGATGGAAAAGGATTAGTTCAGGAATATACATTAGAAGAATTTTTAACCTTAGATGCAGGTTACCATTTTGTTGATTTAGAAGGAAATTATTCATACCGAGGATTAGGGTTATACAAACCGACCTTAAAAGAAGTGTTTGCAAGCTTCCCCGATATGAAGTTCATGCTAGAAGTAAAACATACTAATCCGAAAAAAGTTCACGATGAGATAGCCAAAAATCTATGGGACCTAATCCAACAATATGGGATGGAAGATCAAGTGCTTGTTTCTTCCTTCGATCAAAAAGTCATTAACTCTTTTGATAAATACGCGAAGGGAAGAGTCGCACTTGGCACGGGAAGACAAATTGCATTTAATTTCGTTTTATCACACAAGTTATTTATGCGAAATTTATTTTCCCCAACTGGTGATGTCATTCAACTACCGAAAAAAAATCGTTACTTTAATTTTTTTACAAAAAGTATGATTAAAGGGGCACAACGGATTGGGATGGATATTCACTACTGGACAATTAATGATGCGAAAACAATGCGGAAAATGATTGATGCTGGTGTTGACGGAATTATTACAGACCGACCAGATTTACTAATTGAAATTTTAAAAGAAAAAGGCTATAGATAAATAAACCAAAAAGCTTTTAAATATAAAAAATGTCCCACTAAAGTTAGATTGTTGGTCTATCTTTAATGGGACACATCAAACACTAGCTCAGATCATTCCTGAACAATAAATTCAAATGAAGCAAATAATTTAACGTCTTTACCAATTAAAAAACCACCCGTTTCAAGTGCTGCGTTCCATGTAAGGCCATAATCTTCACGATTAATCTTACCTTCGACATCAACACCGGCAATCATGTTACCACCCATCGGATTTTTAGCCATTCCGTTGAAGTTGACTTTAAATGTTATCTCTCTTGTAACGTCTTTAATTGTTAAATTTCCAGTGACCTCGTACTCTTCATTATCGATCTGCTTGATAGATGTGCTTTCGAATACTATCTCCGGATAATTTTCCACATCAAAAAAGTCAGCAGATTTCAAGTGACCATTTCGATCATCGTTATTAGTATCAAGTGAATTGATGTCAATGGTAACTTTTACTTCCGCGTCTTCTAGATGATTAAAATCTCCTTTAAAATCAACATCGAAGTTTTTAAATTCACCTTTCGCTTTTGAAACCATCATATGCTTTATTTGAAAAGATACGGAACTGTGTACTTTATCTAATTGTACATTTGACATAATATTACCTCCTAATTTTTATTAACTTACTTTATGTAAGTAAGTATATATTTAATATTTAATTACGTCAAGTAAATATTTTATTTTATTTAAAGACATAATAAGATATAATAGAATTAAGGAGTGAATGTTATGACAAATAACACGATTTGTCCAAAATTCGAAAAAGCAGTCAACATTCTTAATAAACGTTGGATAGGTTTAATTATCTTTCAATTACTTAAAGGTTCACAAAGGTTCTGTAATATTGAAAGTGATATTGGTATTAGTGGGAGAGTATTGTCTGAAAGGTTGAAAGACCTTGAACGCGAAGGTATTGTGAAACGAACTGTATTCGATGAGACCCCAGTTCGAATTGAATATTCTTTAACTAAAAAAGGTGAAGCTCTCGCCCCTATAATGAATGAAATCCAAAGTTGGGCGGAAGAATGGGCTGAATAACATTTTAATAAAGGACGTACGACAAAACGCTTTTAAATGCTAATAATTAGTCGAAAAAGTTGATATCTCCTCTCTAAATACAAATAGTTCTCAATAAATGATTAAAGGTTTGACCGCTCGCACGGCCAAACCTTTTTCTATTTTTTATCTTGATTACCCCACCACTCAACATTTTTCAAACCTGGAATCGATGAGGCATGAAAAGTAGGATCCTTTCCTTCTTTTCTCTGTTTCATGTAGTCATTTAATACGGCAAAAGCAATCTTACCCAGTAGCAGGATTGCGACTAAGTTAACAATCGCCATCATCGCCATAAACAAATCTGCCATATCCCAAACAATTTGAACGGAAGCCAAGGAACCAAACATAACCATACCTAGCACGATCACACGATAAATAAACTTCCATGTCGGACTATTTTTAATAAAGTCAATGTTTGATTCTCCATAATAATAGTTTCCAATTAACGAACTAAATGCAAATAAGAATATCGTTATCGCCAAGAAAATCGATGCCCAATCACCAACATGAGCACTTAAAGCAGTTTGTGTAAGTTGAATACCGTCATCGTTAATACTTGCAAAATTGTCATACAGTAAGACGATAAATGCCGTGAAGCTACAGACGACAATAGTATCAAAAAATACTGCCAGTGATTGTACAAGACCTTGTTTAGCAGGATGACTTACACCTGCAGTGGCTGCAGCATTTGGCGCACTACCCATACCAGCCTCGTTTGAAAATAAACCACGTTTTATTCCTTGCATTAAGGCAGCGCCAACTCCACCACCAACGAATTGTTCTAAACCAAAAGCATGTGAAAAAATCATACTAAATATTCTTGGTATTTCAGTAATATTCATTAGGGTAACAATTAAGGCTACTGAAACATATATTACCGCCATGATTGGGACAATTGTACCCGCCACAACAGCAATGCGTTTAATTCCACCAAATATAACAATTCCAGCTAAACCAACTAATACAATACCAGTCACTGCAGGAGGAACATTAAACGCTTTCACTACTGCTTCTGAAATCGTATTTGCCTGAACTGCATTAAATACAAGTCCAAACGTAATCGTAATTAAAACTGCGAACAATACTCCCATCCAGCGTTGACCAAGAGCCTTTTCCATATAATATGCAGGTCCACCTCTAAAGCCAGCTTCATCCGGAACTTTATATACTTGTGCAAGAGCGCTTTCAATAAAAGCTGTTGCCATTCCAATTAAAGCTATAAGCCACATCCAGAAAACTGCTCCTGGACCACCTATTGCAACTGCTAGAGCAACCCCTGCTAAGTTTCCTGTTCCTACCCGGGATGCTACACTAATACTAAATGCTTGGAAAGCTGATGTACCACGTTTACCACTTTGTTCAACCGCCTCTTCCCTAATAACGCGAAACATTTCAGGGAAAAGTCGAAACTGCATAAACTTACCACGAAAAGAAAAATACAACCCTGCACCAATTAATAAATAAATTAAAATATAATCCCAAAATAACGTGTTCCCATAACCAATTATTGAAGAAAGAAAGTCTTCAACTGATTTCATAGTGCCCACCTTTCATTATTCGTAAGACTTCTTTTTTATAAATGAGTCAATTTCATAATTGCTCTTTTTTATAAAACACAGACTAACAGTATTTTATAAAACGTGTTTTTAAAATTTATACTGAAGTAAAACTAATTGATAACAACATTACTCCACTACTGTTTAAACCGACAGTTGCTTGTTTGACCTTTTAGGGTCTATACAGACCTGAATTATTTCTCGTTAGCATTAATGCTGCTACGCAGCCTGACCTTGTTGATTAAATGCTGTATTAATACGATCAGCTGCTAACTTGGATGCATTATAGATAAGCGTAACTAAATCAAAGTGAGTTTTAGCCCGCTTTCCAGAGCGATATCGAACATTATTTAGTTGGAAATACCCTTTCAAATATGCATTTACTCTTTCGACTGCTGTACGTTGATTATAGATCTTATCCCATGCTTTTGAACCACGAGCTGGGGCTGTGTATTTTCTCAGATCTTTGGTGATCTTCATTTTAAATACTTTTTGACAGATACCATCATTAGCCAATGGGCAATCTACACATTCTTTGGGTCTCGTATATTTTAGTGTTTCATATTTAGCATCATAGCTATCGTAGCGATAGGAGTGCTCTCTGAAACAAGTAGGGGCAAAATGTTTGTCAAACCCGATGGGTTCAGGCTCGTTTCGCTTGTTATAAGCAATCACGGACTGTTGTCCCATTCTATAGACTTGTTTATAAATCGCTTCAAAGTCATATCCAGCGTCCATTGTTAGGTATCTTATATTAGGTAGTTGCAAGCCCTGAATACCTTTCAAAAGTGGAATAGCTGCTTTCCCATCATTTAAGTTTCCTGATGAGAGAAGTGTTTGTAAAATATAATGACTCGAGGAGCCAACGGCTAAATGAGCTTTATATCCATACCAAAATTCATTCTTACCTTCTGAGTTCTTCTTCACGCCCCATTCGGGATCTTGGGGAACTTCTTTGCGAAGTTCGTTTAAAGGTACGTCTAACTGATCTTCAATTTTTTTTTGATAGATTGGCAAATTAGCTTCCTTTTCAGCTTGTTCTTTTTTCCATTGTTCTCGTTCTGCCTTTGGTTTACGTCCACGTTTCTTTGGCTTAGATTTTGGTTTGTCTTTGTCTTTTTTTCGTGGTGCTTGATCACGTGCTTCAAAATGTGTTGCATCAATGGCTACGATCTCATCAGTGATATAACCTTCAGATATGGCTTGGGTAATTAATGTTTCTTGAACCGTTTCCAATACATCAGACTCACTAATTTGTTTAATGATTCTTGAATAAGCAGCTTCTGAAGGAACTTTATCAGAATATAAGAAACCGCAATCAAGTTTAAAAATCAAATCGTTTTCAAGTCGTTTGACTAAATCCTTAATCGTAGGAATACGCTCTGTAATCCTTGCGATTAACGAGTAAATCATAGCTCCATAATTCAGTTGAACAGGGGGTCCATATCGGGACTTCTTCGTAACGACAGCGAAGATAGGATCGATATCAATTGCAGAAAAAATTGCATCAAATCTATGGGTAGGTTCTAATTCATATAATTCTTGGATGTCAAACAGGCTTTCTTGTCGTATAATAGACATAGGGAGTCTTCCTCCAATCGTTTGAGAGTTGTAGTTAACTACTCAATTCGACATTTTGGGGAGGTACTCCTTTTTTAATTACTCAAAAGCCTTGAGCCCCATGGGCTCAGATTTATGAAATTGACTCA
>JBPYCQ010000001.1:0-307526 GCA_051846895.1 Bacillaceae bacterium W0354 | reverse complement strand
AAAAAGAGGCTGGGACAAAACCCGGTAAAATAAAAAGTTGTGGAGATCCATCGAATCGATGATCTTCACAACTTTTTTATAATAAATTCGATAATTGTATAAACAAAAAGAATCCCCTTTGATAAAATTGTAATAACCACAAAACAACCAACAAAGGAGGATTCTTTATGTTTAAACATTATAACATGAATCAAGTGGTTTTGCCTTTAGATTTAGAAGTAAAATTAGAAGAAAATGATATCGCCTACACAGTCAATGATCTAGTTGAGCAAATACCTGATGAGGCTTTCAGCCAATTTTCTCGTAATACGGGATGCCCGTCTTATCACCCCAAAATGATGATGAAAATTATTCTCTGTGCTTATACTCAATCAGCATTTTCCGGAAGAAAAATAGAGGCACTAGTAAAAGATAGTGTACGAATGATGTGGCTGGCTCAAGGATATAAACCGAGTTATCGTACAATTAATCGATTTCGAGTTGACCCAGAGGTTAAAGAATTGATTCGCCAATGTTTTGTGCAATTTCGATGTCAGCTCATTCAGAACAATTTAATCGAGGAAGAAGCGATCTTTATTGATGGAACTAAGATTGAGGCGAACGCAAATAAATTTACGTTTGTTTGGCGAAAAGCTACAGAAAGGTTTAGTACGAGTTTAATCGAGAAGTCCAATCAGATGTATGATGAGTTACTAAAAGGAGAGATCATTCCAGGAATAGAGCGAGAAAGTTCAGACGAACTTTCCGTTGAGGAATTATCCGCTATTGAGAACCAATTAGATGAGAAGGTTCAAGTCTACGACCAAAAGATTGAAGAAAATGATGATAGTCAAGAACGAAAAACTCTTCGTTCTGAACGCAAAATACCTAAACAATACCGCAAGCAATTCCAGGATTTCATCCGACGCAAACTTAAGTATGAATCGGATATGAAGATATTTGGTGAACGAAATAGCTATTCTAAAACAGATCATGATGCCACATTTATGCGAATGAAAGATGACTATATGAAGAATGGTCAATTAAAACCAGCTTATAATATTCAGTTGGCGACTGAAGGTCAATTTGCGCTTGCGTATGATATTTTTCCAAATCCTACAGACACAAGAACACTTATACCATTTTTGAATTGTATCGAAGATAATTTTTTTGAGTTGCCTAACTACATTGTTGCAGATGCTGGATATGGTAGTGAAGCTAACTACTCAGATATCATAGAAAATCGAGAACGCACACCTTTGATTACATACAATCAATACCGAAAAGAAAAACAACGCAAGTATAAGAATAATCCGTTTAATACACACAACTGGGAGTATGATGAAGAACAAGATTGTTTTATTTGTCCGAACAATCAACGATTAACGTTCCGTTATGTCTCTAATCGAACGGATCGTTACGGCTTTACCAGAACATTGAAAGTTTACGAATGTGAAGACTGTTCTGGCTGTCCTCTACGCTCAATGTGTACAAACGCGAAAGAGGGTAACAACCGAAGAATTTTATATAATCAAAAATGGGAGCAACAAAAAGAATATACACGTGAAAAGCTTTCAGAAGAAAAAACTGGTGAAATCTATGGTAAACGTAAGACTGATGTAGAACCAGTTTTTGGATTTCTGAAGGCTAATTTGGGTTTCACTCGTATGTCCGTCAGGGGCAAAGCGAAAGTGAAAAATGAATTAGGCTTTGCATTCATGGCTGTAAATTTAAGAAAATACGCAGCCATGAACAGGGGGTATAATGGATTTGACGATAAAAATCCAATAAAAAATGGCACCAATCATTTAAATCTTATGATTGGTGCCATTTTTTATTTTTTTAGACTGGTTTTGTCCCAGCCTCTTTTTTATAAGAAAAAATTGGATAAGATTTTTTCTTAAACAAATACTACAATGTATTATGGTATCTTTTATATCAATAATGACCTTTAACTTAGTCTATTTCTTAAATAATAAAATACATCCGACAACAATTAATATAAACGGCCAAAATTGTTCTAACGTATTAAAGACATAGTCAAACCATGAAAACCAGCTTGGCATCGCAATAGAAGTTAAGGCAATAAAAGAAATGATAATAAGAATGATACCGGGAACGATTCCTTGGTTCGCCTTATGAGCTTTTATTAAAAAGGCGAATCCAACGATTAACGTATACATGCCCCAATGATCAATCCACTTGTCAGCATGCTCTAATGCATGAAAGTGGATGCCTAATCCAAGCAAAATTACACCCGGAAATAAGCTGTCATGATTTTTATTACCATAGCCATTAAATAAAAAGGCGATTCCAAGAATGATTAATATAGTTGGCCATGTACCGAATTGAGATAAATACGGAATTGAGTATTGCTGAAGTAAGAAAAAAACACCGATACCAATTAATAAAATGGCTAAAAATGATTTTTGCTTTTTCATATGTTCTACAGCTCCTAGTTCACTATCGGATTTCTTGCTTTAACGTATCATTCTGTGATACGCTAACGTGTAGTAATTAATAATAATTCTAATTTAATATTAACATAAAGTTTCATAATATGTTCATGAATGTTATAAGAAAACAGTCATTTTAACTGTTATACTTATTCATAGTATATTCTATATAGGAGATAGGGGTGAAAGTCATGCATATCATAGTTGTCAGTGTAAACTATCGTACAGCCCCGGTTGAAATTAGGGAAAAATTAGCTTTCTCTGAACAAGAAGTCGGAGAAGCGATGTCAGCATTAAATAAAGAAAAAAGTATATTAGAAAATGTAATTGTCTCTACATGTAACCGTACTGAGATTTATGTAGTGGCAGACCAAGCCCATACAGGTCGTTATTATACGAAACGATTTATGGCTAATTGGTTCTCTATTGATTTAGAAGAAGTGACTCAATATGTTTCAATAAAAGAAAATAAAGAAGCGATTGAGCATTTATTCCGAGTTTCAAGCGGACTTGATTCTATGGTTTTGGGAGAAACTCAAATTCTTGGCCAAGTAAAAAAAGCTTTTGATTTAGCACAAAATGTTGATGCTTCAGGACTAATTTTTAATCAATTGTTTAAAATGGCCATCACAAATGCAAAAAGAGCACATAAAGAAACGGAGATTGGCGAACACGCCGTTTCAATTAGTTATGCTGCTGTAGAACTTTCAAAAACTATTTTTGAACAACTTGAAAATAAACATGTCGTCATTTTAGGTGCAGGTAAAATGGGCGAATTAGCAGTTCAAAACTTGCACGGAAGTGGCGTTAAGAAAATAACGGTCGTTAACCGTACATTAAAAAATGCCGAAGAAGTAGCAGCGAAATTTTCTGGAACGGCAAAATCAATGGACGAATTCGAAGCTCTCTTAGTTGAAGCAGATATATTAATTTCTTCAACTGGTGCAAACGACTATGTAGTAACTAAGGATAAAATGTCTGATGCGCTTAAAAAACGTCAAGGAAAGCCATTATTTTTAGTTGATATTTCGGTTCCAAGAAATATTGATCCGGCTATTAACGAACTTGAGAACGTATTTTTATATGATATAGATGATTTAAAAGATATCGTTGATCAAAACTTAGAAGAGCGTCAGAAGGCAGCAGAAGAAATTGAGCAGTTTATCGTACATGAAATGAAGGAATTTGATGAGTGGATTACCACTTTAGGTGTCGTACCTATTCTTTCGGCATTAAGAAAAAAGGCTTTAGAAATTCAGTCAGAAACGATGGCTTCAATCGAAAGAAAGATGCCAGACTTAACTGACCGAGAAAGAAAAGTTCTTAATAAACATACAAAAAGCATTATTAACCAATTATTAAAAGAGCCTATTTTACAAGCAAAAGAAATGGCTGGAGAAAAACATTCTGAAGATATGTTAAAATTATTTATTAAAATATTTGGCATCGAAGAAGAAGTACAACATGAGCTCGAAGAACAAAGCAAAAAACATCAAAGTCATAAATCAGTCACTAAAATGTTGCCGATTGCAAGTCTATTTCAAGCAAATTCTGCATCAATGAGATAAGGAGTTTCAATCATGGATGCGATTGAATCGATTCGAGTGTATGAAGGTATTGTTATATTTTATGCATTGAGTGTCATTCTTTACTTTTATGATTTCTTTCAACATGACCGGAAGGCGAGACGTATGGCCTTCTGGTTGCTTTTAGTGGTTTGGTCTATTCAAACCATTTTTTTATTTATAAAAATATATCAATCGAGTATGTTACCAGTTTTGAATTTACAAGAAGGTTTATATTTTTTTGTATGGTTAATAGTGTTAGTATCAATTGTCATTCACTACCTTTTTAAAAATGATACGGTAGTATTTTTAATAAATATAATTGGTTTTATTTTGATGGTATTGTTCTTGACAGCTAACGTTTCAAATTATCAATCAGAATATAGTGAATTATTAATTGGAGAGTTGTTAATTGCTCATATAGTAATCGCCTTTTTGGCTTATACATTATACACGTTAGCGTTTGCGTTTTCAGTATTATATTTAATTAAATTTTATGTGTTGAAAAAAAAGAAATGGACGACTCAAATTAAACGTTTTGGAAGCTTAGAACAGCTTGAATATGTAACTTCGATATTTATTATTTTTGCTACAGCTGTATTAGTAATCTCGCTAATATTGGGTATTTCTTGGGGGTATTTAACACATGACCATTTTTACTGGCTCGATAGTAAAACAGTAGGCTCATTTTTTGTCGTTATTCTTTACAGTTATATTTTAATTAAGAAATTGTTAAAACAAATACTTCATAGACATTTAGCTTACTGGAATATTAGTGCTTATATATTTATTCTAATTAATTTCTTATTATTATCTAAATTATCTAATTTTCACTTTGTTTAGGAGGAAAAAACATGAGGCATATCGTTGTAGGTTCGCGTAAGAGTAATTTAGCATTGACTCAGACGGATTGGGTGATTGATCAGTTAAAGAAACAGTCTGATAAGTACACTTTTGAAGTTAAAAAGATTAGTACAAAAGGTGATGAAATTTTAAATGTCACACTTTCAAAAGTAGGCGGAAAAGGTCTATTTGTGAAAGAAATTGAAAAAGCGATGTTTGATAAAGAGATAGATATGGCGGTGCATAGTATGAAGGATATGCCTTCTAAGCTACCAGACGGGTTAGTGATAGGCTCTGTGCCGGCTCGTGAGGATCATCGAGATGCATTTATTTCAAAAGATCATGTGAAATTAAAAGATTTGCCAGAAGGGGCGATTGTTGGTACGAGTAGTTTAAGAAGAGGCGCTCAACTATTAGTGTATCGACCAGACCTTGAAATAAAATGGATTCGTGGAAACATCGACACGCGATTACGAAAATTAAAAGAAGAAGATTATGATGCTATTATTTTAGCGGCAGCTGGACTGAAGAGAGTTGGCTGGTCTGAAGACATTGTGACCGAGTATTTAGAGCCTGAAGTATGCTTGCCAGCTGTTGGTCAGGGAGCATTAGCGATTGAGTGCCGAGAAGATGATGAGGATCTTTTACAATTGCTTAAAACAATTAATGATGAATATACAGAAAAAACGGTTGCTGCGGAGAGAAAGTTTTTAAGCTTGTTAGAAGGTAGTTGCCAAGTCCCAATTGCAGGCTATGCAGTGATAGAAGATGATACAGTTGTTTTAACTGCTCTTGTAGCATCTGGAGATGGGAAGACCATTTTGAAAACAACTAAAAGAGCGACTGATCCATTAAAAGCTGGCGAATTAGCTGCAGAAGAATTAATTAAACAAGGAGCAAAAAATCTTGTAGCTGAAGCTATAAAAGAAATGGATGACAAGTAATGAGTTCATTAAAAAATAAAACTATTTTTCTTTCTAGAGATAAACGTAAAGCAATCTCTTTTATAGAACAGTTTGATAAGATAGGTGCCTTTGTTATGGCTGTTCCACTTATTTCTTTTCAAATTTTTGAACATGAAGAAAATAATGAACGACTTAAAAACCTCTTAAACCATGACTGGATTGTTTTTACGAGTATTAATGGCGTTGAATTTTTTGTTGAAACATTAAAAAAGTTTGGTATGACCGTTAAAGATTTAAAAGAAATTCATCATATTCGCTACGCTGCAGTCGGAACAAAAACAGAAGAAGCTTTAGTAAAACATGGCTTAGAAGTATCCTTTGTTCCTTCTGTATTTGATGCTGATCATTTTTCTTTGCAATTTTTAAAACATCACCACCCTAAGTATCCGTTACTTGTAAAAGGTAATCTAGCGAGAGATGTTATTGATGAGACATTAAAAGGTAGAAGCATACCTTTTGAAACAATGTTTGTGTACAAAACAGTCATTAACGAATCAGTAGAATTAAAGAAACTGTTAAATGATCAACAGATAGATTATTACTGTTTTACTTCACCTTCGTCAATTGATGCTTTAATACAATTGTCTCATAAGGACTTGAAAGAAGAATTTGATAAGCCGTGCTTCTGTATTGGTGAAACAACAGAAAAAAGAGCTCTACAAGCTGGGTTTATAAATACGATTGTTCCAAAAGAATACACGTTAGATGGTTTAGCAGCTAAAATCATTGAATGTTCAGAAAGGGGTATTATATGAGTGAATTATATTTTGATCGTCATAGAAGATTACGTATTTCGGAAAATATGCGAGCCTTAGTCAGAGAGACAAATTTACGTAAAGAAGATTTTATTTATCCAATTTTCGTTTTAGAGGAAGAAAATCAAAAAAATGAAGTCCCTTCTATGCCTGGAGTTTATCAACTGTCGTTAAACTATTTATTAGATGAAATCAAAGAGGTTGTCAATCTAGGAATTCGAGCTGTGTTACTTTTTGGTATCCCAAAGGTAAAAGACGATGTTGGATCTGAGGCCTATAATGATGAAGGAATTGTACAACAAGCAACACGACTGATTAAAGAGCACTATCCAGAACTAATTGTTGTAGCTGATACATGTTTATGTGAATATACAGATCACGGCCATTGTGGGCTCATACATGATCATTATGTTGATAATGATGAGTCATTACCATTACTAGTTAATACGGCAATTTCTCAAGCAAAAGCCGGGGCTGACATTATCGCTCCTTCCAATATGATGGACGGTTTTGTAGCGGCTATTCGACAAGGACTAGATGAAGCGGGATTTGATAACATTCCAATTATGTCTTACGCTGTTAAATATGCCTCTGCATTTTACGGACCATTCCGTGATGCTGCTGGAAGTACGCCACAGTTCGGTGATCGCAAAACGTATCAAATGGACCCAGCCAACCGCCTAGAAGCGCATCGAGAAGCTGAATCTGACGTTGTTGAAGGAGCAGACTTTTTAATAGTAAAACCAGCGATGACATATTTAGATATAGTTAGAGAAATTAGAGATCGTCATAATTTACCTGTAGTTGCCTATAATGTGAGTGGTGAATACTCTATGGTCAAGGCAGCAGCACGTAACGGGTGGATTGATGAAAAACAAATCGTATTAGAGAAATTAACATCAATGAAACGTGCGGGTGCTGATTTAATCATCACTTATTTTGCAAAAGATGTTGCAAAATGGTTGAGTAATTAATATATTAGGGGTGATTTTAGTGAGTCGTTATGCAAAGTCAAAAGAATTGTATCAGGAAGCGGTTAATTTAATGCCAGGTGGTGTAAACTCGCCAGTTAGAGCTTTCAAATCAGTTCAATTAGATCCTATTTATATGGAAAAAGGTAAAGGATCAAAAATTTACGATGTAGATGGTCATGAATATATTGATTATGTCTTAAGTTGGGGTCCTTTAATATTAGGTCATGCTCATGAACAAGTCGTTTCGAAATTAAAAGAAGTGATGGAAAAAGGAACAAGCTTTGGAGCTAATACAGAGTATGAAAATAGACTAGCAAAACTAGTGATTGAACGTGTTCCATCTATCGAAATGATTAGAATGGTCAACTCTGGTACTGAAGCAACGATGAGTGCTTTGCGTTTAGCACGTGGATATACTGGCCGTGATAAAATCTTAAAATTTGAAGGAAACTATCACGGACATGGCGATTCTCTTTTAATTAAAGCAGGTTCAGGGGTAGCAACGTTAGGGTTGCCTGATAGCCCTGGAGTACCAGCATCAATAGCGCAAAACACGATTACTGTCCCATTTAATGATCAAGAGAGTATCCGCTATGCATTTGAGCAATATGGTGATGATATCGCAGCTGTCATTGTCGAGCCTGTTGCGGGGAATATGGGTGTCGTTCCTCCAGTTAATGATTTTCTATCTTTTTTAAGAGATATTACTGAAAAAAATGGATCGTTATTAATTTTTGATGAGGTGATGACAGGATTCCGTGTAGGTTATCATTGTGCTCAAGGCCATTTCGGTGTGACGCCAGATCTAACTTGTTTAGGAAAAGTAATAGGTGGTGGATTACCAGTAGGCGCATACGGTGGTAAACGTGAAATAATGGAACATGTTGCACCAGCAGGAGACATTTATCAAGCTGGAACGCTTTCAGGAAATCCTTTAGCTATGGTTGCAGGCTTTGAAACATTAAATAATTTGTCAGAACAGTCTTATGTTGAAATGAATAAGAAGGCAGATGCCTTAATAGAAGGATTGCAGAAAGCAGCTGAAAAGTACAGTATTCCATTTCAAGTTAACCGTGCAGGGTCAATGATCGGATTTTTCTTCACAGATAAACAAGTGATCGATTTTAATTCAGCTAAATCTTCTGATTTAGATTGGTTTGCTACTTACTATAAGGGAATGTTAGAAGAAGGGGTCTTCTTACCACCTTCACAGTTTGAAGGAATGTTTTTATCAACTGAACATTCAGATGAAGATATTGAAAAAACAATCCAAGCGGCAGAAAAGGTCTTTAGTCAATATAAAAAATAATAGTTGATGAAAAAGCTATACTTTCGATTGAAGGTATAGCTTTTTTTAATGTATAAGGCGTGATTGTCCAAACATGGGTTGTAATTGTTCAAACTATGTAGGGACGTATTCATAAATACCATCTTGTCTTCAATAAACAACACAACATATTTTGCACCGTGAAAAAAATGGAACAACTTCCTTCTAAAGTTCTTTTTAAGTTAGAGTTGTCATATATTTATTGATAAAGAGACTTGGTGAGGAGGAAGGACTGTGAGTACAAACGGAAGCGAACCAATATTATTTGATTTAGAAGAGAAAATTATTTTCCGTCAAGGTGAAGAAATTGATGATTTATATGGAATTTCAATTCAGCCTGACATTAATGTTTTTCAAGAGGCGACACATATTCAGTTAAGAGGGGTGTTAATGGTATCAGGTGAATATCAATCGGTACCTAGAGAGGAGCCTGTCTACTTAGTTGATGAAGACCAAGATGAAGAGACTTATGTACAACAAGTGAAAGCTCTTGATAATGGATTTACGACTTTTCAATATCCAATTCCTGTTGATATTACAATCCCAAGCAATCGGGTTACAGAAACGGGAGAGCCTGAGGTAGATATTGAATATTTTGATTATGAATTACCAGAACCAAAATCATTACATGTATTTGCAAAAATTCGACTTGATGGAGTTGAAATGACACAAACAGAAGAAGAACGTCCAGAATTTAATCCGGATTTTGAACTAAAGGCTGTACCAACAATTGATTATTCTTTCGATGACAATCATGAAGTCGAACAGAAAGAAGAGGTTGCTGAAACGATTGCAGAAGCCGAAGAGAATCTAGAGGAACAATCGAATGATGCTAATGAAGAAAAAGAAAGAGAATTTTGGAAGAAAAAGAACAAATCTCAAAGTTTACAAGAGTTTTTCCAGAAGAAGGAAGAAAAAGCGAAAGCATCGGACGTCGAAGAGTATGAAGATGATTATGAGGACTCAATTGATGAAGAAGAATACTATGATGCTGAAGAACATGATTATGATGAAGACGATGAACCTGATGTAGAGTCATCCGATGAAGAAAAACCAAAGAAAAAAGGGTTAAAATATTTAGCTAATTTATTTAGAAGTGAGGAACCTGAAAAAGTGCAATTGAAAATTCGTTTTGTCCAAGAAGATGAAACATTAGATTCTATAGCAAGTGCTTATGAAATATCAGTTTCTAAATTAGAAAGATTAAATGGGTTAGAAGAAGGCTATGAGATAAAAACGGGTGATGTTTTATACGTACCTAAAAAAACTAAAAAAACGAGTTAAATCCATTCCAAGTAAAAAGCAATGAATAGCCCTACAAGAATTCCTGATAAAAATACATCTAATGTAGATGGAAATAGTAACGTTCTAATTAGTTGAAACACCATAATTGGTAACGTTACTTTTTCTATAATAAAAATGCATTGACGCATCCAAGGTGGTAATCGATAACGATAATAACGTGCCATCATGCTCCTCCTTTCTTATACACGATATGATTAAAACGATGAATTTGTGCTAAAAATGTTGACTTGCTATTAAACTTTTGTATAGAATAATAAATAATTGAATTTACTTAAATGCTTGTAAGAGAGGAGTACAAGTTGGATTCCTAAAGAGAGGGAAGCATATTGCTGGAAGCTTCCTAGGATTGAAGACTTGGAAGGTCGCTCTGAATATGCAGCTTCTTTGAAATAATAGTAGAAGAAGCCGGGAAAACCGTTATCTTATTTGAGTGTGTAAACGAAATTTAGTTTGCAAACAAAGGTGGTACCGCGAAATAAATCTTTTCGTCCTTTATATTAGGATGAAAAGATTTTTTTATTATTGATCAAGTTCTTTAATAAAATTTTAGGAGGGGCAATGATGGCACAACATCAACAAACATCAATGGCACCGAAATATAACCCACAAGAAGTGGAAAAAGGTCGGTATGATTATTGGTTAAATGGTAAATTTTTTGAAGCAACTCATGACAAGGAAAAAGAACCTTTCACTATTGTTATTCCACCACCGAATGTGACAGGGAGACTTCATTTAGGTCATGCATGGGATACGACGTTACAAGATATTATTTCACGCTACAAACGAATGAAAGGATATGACGTTCTTTGGCTGCCAGGTATGGATCATGCTGGAATTGCGACACAAGCAAAAGTTGAGGCAAAGTTAAAGGAGCAAGGTCAGTCTAGATATGATTTAGGCCGTGAACGATTTCTTGAAGAAGTGTGGAGTTGGAAAGAAGAGTATGCTTCTTTCATTAGAAAGCAATGGGAAATGTTAGGATTAGGTCTCGATTATTCGAAAGAGAGATTTACTCTTGATGAAGGTTTGTCTAATGCAGTAAAAGAAGTATTTGTTAAGTTGTACGAACAAGGCCTAATATATCGTGGTGAGTATATTATTAACTGGGACCCAAGCACGAAGACGGCATTATCTGATATTGAAGTAATCTATAAGGAAGTCAAAGGTGCTTTTTATCATATGAGATATCCATTAAAAGATGGATCAGGACATATTGAGATTGCGACGACAAGACCAGAGACAATGCTTGGAGATACTGCAGTTGCTGTTCATTCCGAAGATAAACGTTATCAACATTTAATTGGTAAAAAAGTTATTTTGCCGATTGTCGGTAGAGAGATTGAAATTATAGCGGATGATTATGTCGATATGGAATTCGGTTCTGGTGCAGTGAAAATTACTCCAGCACATGATCCGAATGACTTTGAAATCGGTAACCGTCATCAATTAGACCGTGTTCTAGTAATGAATGAAGACGGTACAATGAATGAAAATGCTGGTAAATATGTAGGTATGGACCGCTTTGAATGTCGTAAACAAATTGTAAAGGACCTTCAAGACGAAGGAATTTTATTTGAAATAGAAGAACATGTTCACTCTGTTGGACATTCAGAGAGAAGTGGCGCGGTCGTTGAACCGTATTTATCAACGCAATGGTTTGTTAAAATGCAGCCATTAGCAGAAGAAGCAATTAAACTTCAACAAGTAGATGATAAAGTAAATTTTGTTCCAGATCGTTTTGAAAAAACTTATTTAAATTGGATGGAAAATATTCGCGACTGGTGTATTTCTAGACAACTTTGGTGGGGGCATCGTATCCCTGCTTGGTATCACAAAGAAACAGGTGAAATTTACGTAGGTAAAGAGGCGCCTGCAGATGAGGAAAATTGGAAACAAGATGAAGATGTGTTAGACACATGGTTTTCATCTGCATTATGGCCGTTTTCTACGATGGGCTGGCCTGATGAAGAAAGTGAAGATTTCAAACGGTATTTCCCAACAGACGTCTTAGTTACAGGATATGACATCATCTTTTTCTGGGTAGCACGTATGGTTTTCCAATCAAAACATTTCACCAATCGACGTCCATTTAAAGATGTGTTAATCCATGGTCTTGTTAGAGATGCTGAAGGACGAAAAATGAGTAAATCATTAGGCAACGGTGTCGACCCTATGGATGTCATTGAGAAATACGGAGCCGATTCATTAAGATATTTCTTATCTACAGGTTCATCACCGGGGCAAGACCTTCGCTTCCAATGGGATAAAGTTGAATCAACATGGAATTTTGCAAACAAAATATGGAATGCTTCTCGTTTCGTCATCATGAATTTAGGTGATTTCAAGAAAGAAAATATTGATTTAACTAAAGATAAATCAATAGTAGATGAATGGATATTAACACGTTTAAATGAAACAATTGAACATGTCTCACGTCACATAGAAAAATATGATTTCGGAGAAGCGGGCCGACATTTATATAATTTTATTTGGGATGACTTTTGTGATTGGTATATTGAAATGGCTAAGCTTCCATTGTATGGTGAAGATGAACAAAAGAAAGAAACGACTAAGTCTGTTCTTGTATATGTATTAGATCAGATTTTACGTATGCTTCATCCGTTCATGCCTTTTATTACAGAAGAAATTTGGCAGCATATCCCACATGAAGGGGACTCAATTACAGTAGCTAAATGGCCGGAAGCTGATCAACGTTTCCACAACGAACAATCAGCAAAAGAAATGCAACGACTTGTATCAATTATTCGTTCTGTTCGCAATGTACGCTCAGAAGTTGATACACCAATGTCTAAAAAAATAAAAATTATGATCAAAGCAAATGATGAATCAATTGTTGAAGAATTAAATAAAAATAAAATTTATTTAGAAAGATTTTGTAATCCAGAACAACTTGAAATCTCTACAAATATTCAAATTCCAGAGCAAGCTAAAACAGCTATTGTAACAGGTGCAGAAATATTCTTTCCTTTAGAAGGACTTATCGACATTAGTGCCGAACTAAGTAGATTAGAAGAAGAATTGAAAAAATGGGATGCTGAAGTTGAACGAGTGCAAAAGAAACTATCTAATGAAAACTTTGTAAATAAAGCACCTGATAAGGTTGTTCAAGAAGAACGTGAGAAGGAAAAAGATTATTTAGAAAAACAAAAAATGGTTAAACAGAGAATAAAGGAACTTCAAGAAATGAACTAAAGATAAAATTGCCTGTTTATATGCAGGCAATTTTATTATATTATTTAAGTAAAAAAAATTAAGGGAAGACAGACTATGAATGAACAACAAGCCATTGAATGGATTCATCAACAAATAAAATTTGGTATTAAACCAGGTCTTAAACGTGTAGAATGGTTGTTAAAACATTTCGATCATCCAGAAAAGAAACTTAAAACAATTCATGTTGCAGGAACGAATGGAAAAGGCTCTACCGTCACTTACTTACGCAATATGTTACAATCCCACGGCTATACCATTGGTACTTTTACATCACCTTATATTGAACAATTTAATGAGCGAATGAGTATTAATGGAGATCCAATAAGTGGTGAAGATCTAGTAAAGTATGTTAAGGATATAAAACCGTTATGTGAGCAACTAGCAGCAACACAGCTAGGAAGGCCTACAGAGTTTGAAATTATTACCGTCATTGCTTTTAAATACTTTTTTGATCAACAAGTAGACTATGCCATTATTGAAGTCGGACTAGGAGGGCGTTTAGATTCTACAAATGTGATTGAAAAGCCACTATTATCAATCATTACGAATATTGGTTATGACCATACTGATTTATTAGGTGAAACTTTAGAAGAAATTGCATTTGAGAAAAGCGGAATTATTAAGCAACATAGACCGATCGTTACAAATGTCACTCAAGCTGAAGCTGTTCAAGTTATTGAAAAGCGGGCAAGAGAAGTAACCGCTCCCTTATATAAAATAAATCAAGATTATTCTTATCAATGGCACAAATCTAACAAAATAGGAGAGTTGTTTTCTTTTAAATCGAAAGAATTAGATATCGATTCTATTCAAATTCAAATGAGCGGGAAGCACCAGGTCGAAAATGCGACTTTAGCTATTTTTAGTTTATTACAACTGTTCAAATTAGAAGGAATACAAATGAATCAAGCAAAAGTGATCAGTGGTGTTAGTAAAGCATTTTGGTTAGGACGCTTTGAAAAGATAAGTGACGAACCGACAATTATTTTAGACGGAGCTCACAATGTTGCTGCTGTAGAAACTCTAATTGACACTTTGAGTAGACGTTATACAAATGATCAAATTCACATTTTACTTTCAGTTGTAAAAAATAAACCAATAGATGATATGATACATTTATTAAAACAAAATTTTTCAAATATTACTTTAACAACGTTTGACTATTTCAAAAGTTATAGGTATGATGAACTAAAAATTATTTCAGAAAAACACCATATTTTAGTTGCAAAAGATTGGAAAAAGGCTTTAAATAAATATAATAACAAGCTTCAACACGATGATGTTATTATCATTACAGGTTCATTATATTTTGTTTCTGAAGTTAGACGGGACTTATTACCTATAAATAGAGAACATTAAACTTATATATTGAGATGAAAGATAAAAGGGGCATACGAGCATGACTAAAACGAAAAGTATTATTTTATGGCTTGTTTGGTTAGCTATCTTTCCGTCGCTAATGGTATATTTATTTTTGCACTATCCAACTAATTTTACAGAAAATTGGTTTGATTTTATTTCTTTTGGTATTATTATTTCTGCCGTTGCCTTCTTTCCTTTTAGAGTAGGAAATACTACTATTTTCTTTATTAACGGCGTTAGTTTTGCTGTCTTTTTATATTTCGGTTTAATTGCAGAAATTATTTTAACTCAAATTGCATTAATTTCTTTATTTACAAAAATAAAGCTGAAAAAACATGAAAATTATCGAATTGCTACAAATTCAACGATGCTTCTTTTAACATCTGTTTTTTCTGCGGGAATTTATTATGCACTTGGTGGAATTAATGGACCGGAAGCATTAAATGTAGATCAAATTACTCCTATAGTTGGGTATGTAGTTAGTTCTATATTAATTAACCAGTTTATTCTTTCGATTGTTCAATCATATATGCATAGCCAACCTTTTAAAATGTTTGAACGATCATTAATTGTTGATAGTTTTTTAACATTAGCTACGTTTCCGCTAGGACTAATTCTTTATAACATGTATGTGGAATTAGATACTTTAGGAATTTATTTTGTTGGATTCCCTTTCATTCTATTATCGGCTGTTTTATCTATTTATAATAGAACACAACTTCTAAATGAATATTTACATACTACAAGTGAAATAGGACATGAATTGACAAAAAGTTTAAATGTGAAAAGTGTGTTAGATACATTTGTTAAAGAAGTTAAGCGAGTTATTCCAGCCACACATGTTTATATTTTTGATATTAATAATAGTAATCAATCGATGAGTCTAATACGCTATGCAGATAAAGAAGGGCTCAATAAAAACAATGAAATTAAATTGTTCATAGGTGAGGGTTTTTCCGGAAGAATATATGAACAAAGTAATAGTAAAATGTTATTAAAGAAAAGCCAGATTGAAGACCTGCGTGGGCATGAATTTACAGCTGATATTCAAAGTGCACTTGGTGTACCAATTTTAAGAAATGATGTAATCGTTGGTGTTTTGACAGTTGCTTCGACGACATCAAGAGCATTTGAGAAACATCATCTCATGTTACTAGAAATTCTAGCAAACTTTTTATCAGTTGCCATTGAAAATGCTCGACATTATGAAATTGAACGTAGAAAGAGTCAACATGATCAACTAACTGGATTATACAATTACCGATACCTAATTGAATACATTGATGAGTATGCTACGGATTTAGAAGCGAAAGGATTAACAGAAAAATTATCGGTTATCATTATGGATTTAGATTCTTTCAAAAAAATAAATGATACTTACGGCCATGAATCGGGGAATGAAGTTCTTGTCGAATTAGCGCGTAGACTTGAAAGGTTAATTGGCGATAATGGCATTGTCGCTCGATATGGCGGGGAAGAATTTACCGTGGTAATCAAAGGTATGGAGCATGAACGAGTAGTAGAAATTGCTGAAAATATTCGAAGATGTATCGCCGATGAACCATTTATTCTTTATAAACCAATAGACGGTATTATGGAAGTTAAAGAAATTAATGTGACAGCAAGTATCGGTGTTTCAACTTACCCAGATTATTGTGATTCTCCTGAAGAAATTGTTAGAAAAGCCGATCGCGCAATGTATGTTGGTGCAAAACAGCAAGGAAAAAATAGAGTTTCCTCACATGTTTAAAACACTCCAATTTTTCGGTGGAGTGTTTTTCTTTTTGCGGATTAAAAAAGATTTGTAAAAAATGTCGAAGGCCTTAGACAAAATTTGGCTATTTTTTTATCTCGTCTATGTTAGCATCTATTACATCAGAGAAAAAGGTGGTATTAATATGGACGAGCATAAAAAAGTTCGTGTGACGATGAATCAACATAATCAGTCAAATCAACATAAAAAACATGATCTTGAATACGTGTTAACACCTAAAAATAACAAATCTAATCTATTTAAGTCTTCAAAACAAAAAATGTTTAGTAAACTACTAAAACCTATCCTATTTGCCGTTTTATTAGGTGCTATTTTTGGGGTGGGCTTTGTCTATTTCTTCTCAGATTTAACTCCACAAAGTGTACCTGTATTTAGTTCAGATGATGATCGTGAAAAAAATGAAGATAAACCAAATGAAGATAAACCGAATGAATCCGAAACTGAAGATCAAAAAACTACTGTATTTGAACGAAGTGCACTGACGAAAGATATCATTCAATTTGGTATATTCTCAACGAACGAAAACGCATTCGAACACGCTAAAACACTTAAAAATCAACACATTCCAACAGTTATACACGAACATCAAGGACAATATTACGTTTTAAGTATGATGGTTAACTCTGAAAGCGAACGGGAAACTGTGACGAAATGGTTAGAAAATCAAGGTTTAGAATATATGGTTGATTTTATGTTTAAACCATGGAATTTCAAAAGTGTACAAGCAGATGTTAACGAAAATGAATTGCAGTGGTTAGAAAAAGGAGAAAATTTAATCAGCTCTTCAAATGAATCACAATCTGAATGGATGAGTCAAGTCAAAACTTGGGCTGATGAGGCTCCAGAACGATATAAAAACAACTATTATGTAGGGAATATACAGTCGACCATCAATCAATTTAATCATCAATCAGAACAAATTAATCAATCTATGTATGCAAATACAGTCCGTTTAAATATTCAATTACTTTTCGGAAAAATAATAGAAAACTAATTAAGTGATTTAAAAAGATTAATCTGTACAACAAACAAGGCTATATAAGGCATTTTTTAAATAGATAAAGCGAATAACCGTACTTTGTGTCTTACAATTTAACTATATATAATAAAACATGTTCTGATCATGACTGAAAGGAGCATGTTTTTTAGTGGAAACGATTTTTATTAAAGATGTACCAAAAAATGATCGACCTCGGGAAAGATTAATTCAAGTTGGACCTCATGCGCTATCTAACCAAGAATTAATCGCTATATTAATTGGAAGTGGCACGAAAGGCACGTCGGCTCTTTCATTAGCTACAAGATTGCTTATGCATTTTGAAGGGTTATCCTTATTAAAAGATGCGACAATCGAAGAAATAACATCAATCAAAGGGCTCGGTGAAGCAAAAGCCGTCACATTATTGGCCGCGATTGAATTGGGTAAACGTATTCAAACGTATAGAGAAGGTGATCGTTACATCATTCGTAGTCCAGAAGATGGTGCTAACTACTTAATGGAAGAGATGAGGGGACTAAAGCAGGAACATTTCGTAGCCCTGTACCTTGACACAAAAAATCAAGTGATACATCGACAGACTATTTTTATTGGAAGTCTCAATTCATCTATTGTCCATCCACGTGAAGTTTTTAAAGAAGCCATTAGACGATCAGCTGCCTCAGTTATTTGTGCCCACAATCATCCATCCGGTGACCCATCACCATCAAATGAAGATATTCATGTGACAAGACGACTTCATGAATGTGGAAAGGTGTTAGGAATTGAATTATTAGATCACATCGTTATTGGTGACCACAAATTTATTTCATTAAAAGAAAAGGGTTATTTATAATAAAGCTACATCCTATTTTCCTTAATATGCCGTTAGCTTATCCGTTATCTTCAATCATGTTTCACGATAGTAAAGCATAGCTTATACTATAAAATCTTGGCATCAGAGAGGAAGATCAGGATGAGCTTTTTATTTAGAAAAGGGATAGGAATTGATTTAGGAACAGCGAATACGTTAGTATTTGTTAAAGGTAAAGGAATTATATTAAATGAACCTACAGTTGTTGCTTTTCATAATCATACAGGACAAGTTGAAGCTGTAGGTAATGAAGCAAAATCGATGATTGGTAAAGCACCAGAATCGCTATCCATTATCCGGCCGATGAAAGAGGGAGTTATTGCAGATTTTGAAACGACTTTGGCGATGATGAAACATATACTTAATGAAGTGAGAAGGGATTCTTTTTTTATTTTTAAACCAAACGTCATGATTTGCGCTCCTTCCGGTGTTACGATAGTAGAAGAACGTGCACTAATCGAAGCAACTAAGCAAGCAGGAGCGAAAAATGTTTATTTAATTTCTGAACCGCTTGCTGCTGCAATAGGGGCAGGTCTACCTGTTTGGAGTCCAACAGGTAGTTTAATTGTAGATATTGGCGGAGGAACAACAGAGGTTGCTGTCGTATCTTTAGGAGGAACAGTGATCACTAAATCAATCAAAATTGCTGGCAATGCAATGGATCAGCAGATTATTCAATACATTCGACAAGAATATAATGTCGTCATCGGGGAGTCAACTGCAGAAAAGATAAAAATTGAACTTGCATCTGCAAAAAAAACAAGAGAAAATGATAGAATGGAAGTATTCGGTCGAGACTTAGTCACAGGCCTTCCAAAAACAATTAATTTAAGGAATGAAGAAGTCGTTATTGCTGTTGAAAAGACAGTTAATGCTATTATAGATTTAATAATAAATACACTTGAAAGTGCTCCACCAGAGCTTGCCTCTGATATAATAGAAAAAGGTATTGTTCTTACTGGTGGTGGTTCGCAATTAAAAAAGCTCGATGAAGTTATTTTTGAAAAAACTGAACTACCGGTACTTATAGCAGAGGATCCTTTCAATACTGTAGCAATCGGCACAGGTAAGGCGTTAGAACATCTTGAACATTTTAAGAAAACACCAAATGTTGCAAAGAAAAACTATATAAGTTAAGTAGGTGCAAGGATTTATGCCAGCTTTTTTTAGAAAGAGGAAATTAATCGTTATTTTTACGAGTATTATATTAATCGTTGTTTTAATTGGATTTTCTATAAGAAGTGATGAGCAATCAAATATTGCAACACAATTCATTTCTGATACTGTCGGTTTTTTTCAAAATATCGTTTATCAGCCTGTACAATTTGTTATAGGTGTTACAGATGATATAAAGGATATAAGAAATGTATATAAACAAAATGAAATATTAAAAGAAGAGTTACAAGAATATAAAACATTAGTTTTTAAAGTGAATGAATTGGAGAAGGAAAATGAGGAGCTGCGGTCACTAGTCGATATCGATGTATCGATTAGTGATTACACGCCAATTCGTTCGACCGTAATTGCAAGAAGCCCCGAGAGATGGTTTGACCAAGTGACGATTAATAAAGGCCGCCTACATGGGGTCAAGCCTAATATGGCGGTGATTACAGCTGAAGGTATGATTGGTAAAGTAATAAGTGCATCACAATTAACATCAACCGTCCAACTTTTAAGTGGTTTTGATGTTGATAATCGCATTTCCGTCGTTGTTGAAGATGATGAGTCTGTATTTGGCCTAATTGAAGGGTTTGATAATGAAACAAAGTCATTAATTTTCCGTGAACTAACAAATAGTGGTCAAATTGAAGAAGGACAAACAGTTATTAGTTCAGGAATGGGTGGCATTTTCCCAAGAGGCTTATTAATTGGTACAATTCGTTCTGTCGAATTAGATCAATATGGTTTAACAAATGTGGCTTATGTCGAACCAGCAGCTGATTTACTCGATATAAACCATGTTATAGTCATTGATCGTGATATATTCTCACCAATAATTGATGAAGAGGAGGAATGATTATGAGATCTCTCATTCTTCCACTTATTTTATTTATATTATTAATTTTAGAAAGTATTACAGTTGGTTTATTACCAACTGCGGTTTTAGAGCTTGACCTTTATTATATTCCACATTGGATTTTAGTATTTTCATTATTAATTGTCCTCTTTTATGATGAATTACATAGCTACCACGGAATTATTAATGGTATAATTTTTGGCTTTTTATTTGAATTAGTTTATACAGAAATGCTAGGTGTATATTTATTAGCCTATGGTGTTGCATTATACTTGGCTCATCTATCAAAGAAATTATTGCATCAAAATTTTGCCGTTACTTTATTAGTCGTGACTATTGGAATAATCGTTGCTGAATTTATAATTTACGGATTGTATTTCATCGTAGGACAAGTTGATCTTGCTTTAAAAGATTTTTCTAAACAAAGATTAATCCCAACAGTTTTAGTTAATTTGTTATTTCTATTAGTCATTTATCCATTCACAGCAAAACGTTTAACATTATGGCAGGAACAACAGCAACAGTTAAAGTAATATATTAATTAATGGAACTTAATCGGGGTGTACCTATATGTCAGAAACAAGTCATTATATTACAATGAAAGGTACGAATAATGGAATAGTCGTATATCTCGACGACCAATGTTCGTTTAGTTCATTACTCAAGGAATTAAAAGAAAAAGTAATGAGTAGCCAATCTACTGAGGCCACTGAAGTTACGCTACATAGCCAGTACAGATATCTACAACCTGAACAAGTACATCAATTGAAATCTATCGTTGAAGAAAATAGTAATTTTCTAATTAAAAAAATTGATTCACACGTATTAACTTTAAATGAAGTTAACGAACTGTATGAAAATACGACTGTGAAATCGGTTATGAAAACGATTCGTTCTGGACAAGTACATCATGTTAAAGGAGATGCTTTAATTATTGGTGATGTCAATCCTGGAGGGTCTGTTATTGCAACAGGTAATATATTTGTGTTAGGAAAGCTTAGAGGAATTGCACATGCTGGATTTGAAGGTGATGAAACATGCGTTGTAGCAGCTTCATATATGCATCCTAATCAAATTAGAATTGGAAATAAAATTAGTCGAGCACCTGATTATGAAACAGAAGGTGCTGAAAGAGAATTTGCTTATGTTAATCCTGCGACTGAACAAATAGAAGTTGAACAAATTCAACAATTACAAAAAATTCGTCCAAATCTGTTGGATGTATTCGAAAGGGGTCTATGAGATGGGTGAAGCAATTGTTATTACTTCTGGAAAAGGTGGAGTAGGAAAAACGACGACGACTGCAAATATTGGTACCGCTTTAGCATTACTAGATCAAAAGGTTTGTTTAATTGATACTGACATTGGCTTAAGAAATTTAGACGTTATATTAGGATTAGAAAATAGAATTATCTTTAATATTGTCGATGTAATAGAAGGCCGTTGTAAATTACAGACAGCATTAGTTAAAGATAAACGATTTGATTGCCTTCATTTACTTCCCGCAGCTCAAACAAATGACAAAAACGATTTAACACCAGAGGCGATTAAAGAAATTATTGATCAATTAAAACCAGATTACGATTATATATTAATTGATTGTCCAGCAGGAATTGAGCAGGGATTTAAAAATGCTGTCGCAGGGGCTGATAAAGCAATTGTTATTACAACACCAGAAAAATCTAGTGTTCGTGATGCTGATCGTATTATCGGTTTGCTAGAAAAGGAAGAGGTTGGATCACCATTTTTAATTGTCAATCGGATTCGAAAACATATGATGGACAGTGGTGATATGTTTAGTGTCGATGAAATTGTATCTACTTTATCTATTGAATTATTAGGTGTTGTTTTAGATGATGAGGATGTCATCCGTGCTTCACATCATGGTGAACCTGTTGCATTTCAACCGGATACAAAGGCATCGATTAGTTACAGAAATATTGCAAGAAGAATTTTGGGAGAGTCTGTTCCACTCAAGTCTTTTGATGAAGAAAAAGGCTTTATGTCTAAGATGAAAAAGTTATTTGGTATGAAAGGCTAAATACTAGAAAGAGAGTAGCTATTTATTAATAGAAACTCTCTTTTTTCTATTTTTACACGAACATTAATAAAAATGAATGATCTCATTATATAAATGTAGCATATTCCTCATTTTTCAAGAATAAGCTAGTACAAACTAGTAAGAGGAATGGTGAAATAGAAATGAGCCGAAAACTTGAAGAAATTAGAAAAGGTATTGCTAAACGAAAACTAAATAAACGATTTACTAGTCATGAGCGTCCCCATTCTTATGGTTCATTATTAGATGATGAAGAACGATTCGGATATACATCCCATCCGAAAGCAGATAATGAACGAATGGGGTCAATTCGGACAACCTTATTTCCAAAACTACTCATGTCAATAATAATCTTTTTTATTATATTTTTTGTTTATAATGGCCAAGCATCGGTGTTTTCAAATGCTAAGCCGTATGTTCAACAAGTGCTGACAGAAGATTTACCTTTTGCAACGGTACAGGCTTGGTATGAAGAACATTTTGCAACTCCATTTGTTTTGTTTGGTAGAGATGCTGATCGTGTTTATAGTGATACGTATAATTCCATACCTGTTAATGGAATAGAAGCTAATCATGTTAGAAATTATGAAGATGGTGTGTATATAGAAGTAACCGAATCAAAAAATGTTTACCCGATGTCAAGAGGCACTGTACTATTCGCAGGAAAAAAGCGTGATACTGGTAACACGATCATTCTTCAACATGAAAATGGTCAAAAATCAGTTTACGGCCATCTCAAAACAATTGATGTTTTTCATTATCAATTTGTACATCCTAATAAAGCAATCGGGACAGTCGAGCCTGATGAATTGGCTGGTTTTACAAATATGTATTTTGCAGTTCAGGATGGTAGCCAATATATTGATCCTTTAAATATAATTATTGGAGATCAAAATGAAGAGTAACTTAATTCAGCTTCATCCACTTATGCTACTCTTTATGGTTTTAAGTTATTTTCTCGGTCTTTTTACTGAATTGTTAAGTTTTTTTATCATTATTACCATCCACGAACTTGGTCATTTAGTAGCTGCAAAATATTATAACTGGAATATCTCTCGCCTTGTCATTTGGCCTTTTGGCGGTGTCATGGAGACGGAAGATTATTATAATCGGCCTAGTCGAGAAGAGTTGATTGTGACACTCGCAGGCCCCTTTCAGCATCTATGGATTTACTTATGTATATACTTGTTAAAAACAAGTTCTTTCGAATCATTGTTTATAGAACAGTTGCTTTTCGCTAATACAGTTATTTTATTATTTAATTTATTACCGATTCTTCCTCTAGACGGAGGAAGAATTATTTTTCTCATCATTTCTAAATTTTCGTCGTTTCATCATTCAATCGCATGGATGTCCATGCTATCAATTGCCCTTATAGCGACTGCCAACATCGCCATGTATATATACGGTTGGTATGGTATTCATTTTACTTTCTTATCCATATTTTTAATTTTAGATAATTGGCTAACATGGAAAAATAAACATGTCTTTCTGCTAAAACATTTATTAGCAAGATATTTTATGTCCAATATTGAAAGATCTAATATAAATGTGTTAAGAACTTCCCCAGATACGTTGGTAAGTGAATTAGTAAAACAGTTTAAAAAAGAATGTTATCATTATATATATTTAGGGGACAAGCAGTATCCAATTTCAGAAGATGATTGTTTGAAAGCACTGTTTACTAAAAATGATGCTGGATTGACTTTGGCAAAAATTGAGGGAAGTTAAATATGAGAAAAATATTTATTCAAACAAAGACTAATAAACAAATGATGCTTGAATTAATTGATGGTCATCTATCTAGAGTTTTTATCGAGGATCGAAAGTCACCCCGTGTTGGTGACCTTTTTTCTGGAGTTGTTAAACAAATAGACCCTAGATTAAATATTGGATTTATTGATATAGGTCTAGATGAATTAGCCTACTTACCTTTAGATAAGGAAACATGTCATCAAGGGGAAAGGATCATCCTCCAAATAAATAAGTTACCTATTAAAAGTAAGCGTATCACCGTGACGACAAACATACAACTTAAAAATCAATATTTAGTTTATTTACCATATGAAAAAGGGGTGCACGTGTCTAATAAGCTAAGTTCAGACGAGCAAGATCGATTATACAGCTTTTTTTCTGAACTTAACGTGGCAGGCGGAATAATCATACGTACCGATTGTGCAAATCAATCTGCTACATTTCTCCAAAAACAATTAGAAGCAATTCAAGCTAAATGGAAGCAACTATATAAAATGAATCAACAGTCAAAGTATTCTAAAATGATTGATAGACAGTCAGCGGTTTGGCATGATTATTTATTAAAAACTAAATTAACTGATGTTCAAGAGATAATTTGTGATGATCAACAGACAACTTCCGAATTAAAGAAGAAATTTAATAATCTAGAATCAATTATTAAGTATGATCGGAAGTTTTATCTGCATAAACCATTTCCGGTTGATCAACTAAAAGAGATGCTAACAAGTCGATATGTTAGGCTTAAAAACGGAGCAAACATGATTATTGATCGAGCTGAAGCATTAACTATCATTGATATTGATACTGGAAGCTTTCGCCATAATAAAGAAAAAGATGTGATGATCAGAGAGGTAAATTAGCAGGCAACCATTGAAATTGCTAAACAAATTAAATTGCGACAATTGTCAGGGATTATATTAATTGATTTTATTAATATGAAAAGTAAACGAGATCAACAGTTAATGATTGATACATTAAAAGATCAATTAGAAGACGATGATGTTCCGTTCACCATATTTGGATTTACTAAACTCGGTATATTAGAAATGACTAGAAAAAGAGTGTATAGTGATGCTTATGAACATTTTTCAGCGTTTTTAAATCTAACAACAGATGAACGATTCGACGTCATAAATCTTGAAGAACAATTATTGCAATACGATGAAGATCAAGTTGATTACGTTCATCTTGAAGTGAAAGGAAACGCGAATTTTTGGAAAGACAAGATTAAAGAATGGCATAATCGTCATACGTTTAGTTTTTCTTTATATATAACAGAAAATAACACTTTACAGAAAAACTATAACTTATATAAAATAGGTGATGAGAAATGGCTATTACAACGTCTAAAAGAGCGTCAAATAAAGGTTGACAATCTATTTTAAAACGTGGTAATATCTATTTGTTATGCTTATTGTAGCACCCGTGCTACAACCGCTCAGAAGGGGTTTTAAAACTTATCAACTGATAGGTACCTCAATGGCGAGTCTTAGTTTATGAGGAGGTGCAATGATGTACGCAATTATTGAAACTGGTGGTAAACAGCTTAAAGTTGAAGAAGGTCAAGCAATCTTCGTTGAAAAAATCGACGTAGAAGATGGCGCTGATGTAACTTTCGACAAAGTGCTTTTCGTTGGTGGTGATTCTGTCAAAGTAGGGGCTCCTTACGTTGACGGCGCAACAGTTACGGCAAAAGTTGAAAAACAAGGTAAAGGTCGTAAAATTACTGTTTTCAAATATAAGCCAAAGAAAAACTACAAGCGTAAACAAGGTCATCGTCAGCCTTATACTAAATTGACGATTGAAAAAATCAATGCTTAAGTAAGGATTTTTAAAATGGTAGAAATGATCGTTTTTCGTGACGATGAAGAGCATATTAAAGGTTTTGAAATGTCTGGTCACGCAAACAGTGGTCCATACGGCCATGATTTAGTGTGCGCTGCTGCATCCGCAGTATCATTCGGATCGATTAATGCGATTATTTCTATTTGTGGAATAGAACCGTTAATCGATATGAACGATGACGGTGGTTATTTAAAAGTGATGTTGCCAGAAAAGATGGCTAAAGAATCGTTTGAAAAAGCTCAAACACTTCTTCAAGGAATGCTTGTGTCATTCCAAACGATTGAAAAAGACTATCATCAATATATAACCATCTCTGAAAAATAAGGAGGTGCATCTCGATGCTACGTTTAAATTTACAGTTTTTCGCACAGAAAAAAGGTGTAGGTAGTTCAAAGAACGGACGTGATTCTGAGGCTAAACGTTTAGGTGCAAAACGCGCTGACGGTCAATTTGTTTCAGGCGGATCTATTCTTTACCGCCAACGTGGTACTAAAATTTACCCAGGTGAAAATGTAGGCCGCGGTGGTGACGATACACTATACGCTAAAGTAGACGGTGTTGTACGTTTTGAACGCTACGGTCGTGACCGTAAAAAAGTTAGCGTATATCCAGAAGCTCAGTAATTTTAATTATTCAAACTGGTTCCTTCTTTTCGAAGAACCAGTTTTTTTATTATATAAGACTCCTAAAAAGAAGTATGAAACAATACTATGGTATGATATGGATAGAAATTTAGAAGTTATGAAGGTGATTGAGAGTGAATACGAGTGAAGTATTAGAATTGTTACGACTATACAGACATGATCTCATGAATGATTTGCAACTCATCCAAGGTTATGCTGGAATGGGTAAATATGAGCAATCGAATGAGAAATTAAAGGCCTTTATTAATAAGTTAAATCAAGAACGACAACTCCAAACGTTAGAGGCACCTAATTTTGTTTTATGGTTAATTTTGCTTAAATTACATCAAAGGGAATTACATACTACATTAGAGATAGAGCCTGCTAGCGAACCAATATCTCAATTCGATAGGCAAATGAAAGCAGACGGCGAATACGTATTGAATATTTTGAAAAACCAGAGCGAAAAATTATTAATGTCATTTTCGTTAACAATAAAAATAAATTACGAGCAAGGATGGAATATTAAATATAGTATTAATCATAATTTTGATGACTTGTTTAATGAGCTCCAATCACTAAAACATTTTTATGAATTAATTAATCATGACGATCAATGTGAAATAGTTTTTAAATATAAGTAGGTGAAATTATGTTTGTAGATCAAGTCCAAGTGTTTGTTAAAGCAGGAGATGGCGGAAACGGAATGGTCGCTTTTCGCAGGGAAAAATATGAACCAATGGGTGGACCAGCTGGTGGTGACGGTGGAAATGGTGGCGATGTCATTTTTGAAGTAGATGAAGGGTTAAATACACTCATGGACTTTCGTTATCAAAAGCATTTCAAGGCTAGCCGTGGGGAAAATGGTATGAGTAAAGGAAAACATGGAAAAAACGCAGATCCTTTAATCGTTCCAGTACCTCCGGGAACGACGGTCAAAAATGTTGAGACTGGTGATATTATAGCTGATTTAACGAAGCATAAACAGCAAGCGATTATTGCTAATGGTGGACGAGGTGGACGAGGCAATATTAAGTTTGCCAATGCTAGAAATCGTGCACCAGAGATTGCTGAAAACGGTGAACCTGGTGAAGAACTAGATGTACAATTAGAATTGAAAGTGTTAGCAGATGTTGGATTAGTTGGTTTCCCAAGTGTCGGAAAGTCAACATTACTTTCCGTAGTTAGTGCTGCTAAACCAAAAATTGCAGATTATCATTTTACAACATTAGTTCCTAACCTAGGAATGGTTCAAACAGATGACGAACGTAGCTTCGTTATGGCTGACTTGCCAGGCCTTATTGAGGGCGCACATGAAGGAGTAGGGTTGGGCCATCAATTTTTACGCCATATCGAAAGAACACGAGTCATTGTTCACGTCATTGATATGTCTGCTTCTGAAGGACGTGATCCGTACGATGATTTTGAAACGATTAATGAAGAATTAAAACAATATGATGAAACATTGCTGGAACGCCCCCAAATTATCGTCGCTAATAAGATGGATATGCCAAAAGCAGAAGAACAATTAACTTATTTTAAAGAAAAAATTGGTGGCCAATATCCAATTTATCCGATTTCGGCATATACACGGACAGGCTTACGCGATTTGTTATTTGCCATTGCAGATACATTAGAAAAAATTCCGAAAGATGCATTTGAAGCAAAGCCAGAAGAACAAGTTGACGAACGTGTCGTATATAAGTTTGAAAAAGAAGATGACGATTTTCATATTACACGTGATCCTGATGGGGCCTATGTCATTTCAGGTGCAAAAATCGAACGGATATTTAAAATGACTGATTTCAATAGAGATGAAGCTGTGAGACGTTTCGCAAGACAAATGAGATTTATGGGAATAGACGATGCCTTGCGTAAAAGAGGAGCTAAAGATGGTGATACGGTCCGTCTATTAGAATTTGAATTTGAGTTTGTTGAATAATTTTTAATGGTGTTGAGCATTTTCTTTAGGCGAATGCTCAACATTTTTCGTTTTTATGCATACCTTGTTAATATATTGCACAATTATGTGAAAGGGGTATGAATATGAAATTCCATATTGTCAAAAAAGGGGAAACGATGCAGTCAATTGCTGAAAAATATAATATGGCATTAGATGAGTTAGTGAAAATGAATAAACAAATCGCTAATCCTGATCTTATTATGCCAGGGATGAAAATCAAAGTTCCGATGACACACGCGACCTCAACAGGTAAAAAAGAGGTTGAAGTCAACGCTCAACCAGAGAGGAAAAAAGATGAAACGAGCGTAAAAAATGCTGAACGTGATAAAAATGAAAAAATGGATCAAGTAGAACGGAAAGGGAATGAATCTTTTGTAGAAAATAAAATATCTGTTTCTGATCGGTCACTTGAACCGCCACATGATCCTGACATACCAAAAATGATTCCACGTATTGATGAAGATGAAGGGTTTTTCCATGACAAAGAAATAACAGCTTATGATGATGAAGACGAAAAAATTCTAGATCAATTAGTTGAGACACAGCAACAATTATATGCTCAACCTGTCAACTGGTCTCCAACATTTTCTGATTCATATTCTAGTCAAAACGAAATAAATGAACAAGTTGAACAACGTGGTTATGACATGATGCATGATGAAGGGCATGAAATGATGAATCAACAATTTTATTATCAACCGTTTATGCCTGCACAGTATACTCAACCAATTAGTCCATATGGTCCATATAGTGCTAGTGCGGTTTATTATGGTTCACTTTCGCCTCAACCTATAAATAATGAAGAATTTTATAACCCAAATAATTATACTTATTATCAAAATATGTGGTTTAATCCATTTCAGTATCATTCACAACTGAGTGGATGCCAGGCACCAGGTTACTATTATTAAAGGTGTTGTTTTAAAACGGCTTACGAAAAGCAGTAAGTCGTTTTTGCTTTTTAATGATACTTGATGACGTTTTGTGTAATTTGAAAAATATATGATAAAATAAAAGATAATCACCATTTAAGAAGGAGATTAGGATGGATTATCATATTGAACAACTTACTAAATGGCTACAAAATCAAGTTAAAGAAGCAAATGTTAAAGGGTTGATTGTCGGTTTAAGTGGTGGAATTGACTCAGCTTTAGTTGGCTGTTTAATTAAAAGAGCATTTCCAAAAGATTCTTTAGGTGTAATTATGCCTTGTCATAGTAGTGATGAAGATGTTGAACATGCAAAATTAGTTGCCGAAAAAATTAATTTGAACTATACAACCATAGATTTATCAACTATACATCAATCTTTATTTCAAATGATTAAATCAGACGTTAAAGATATTAACGAGTGGAATGATGCTTCTGAACGACTTGCTGATGCAAATTTAAGAGCCCGTTTACGTATGAGCACAATATATACTTTTGCTACGAATTACAATTATCTTGTTGTGGGGACGGATAATAAAGCTGAATATTACACAGGTTATTTTACAAAATATGGAGATGGCGGTGTTGATTTAGCACCAATCATTCATTATTCAAAAGGTGAAGTTCGTCAAATGGCAAAAATACTTGGTGTCCCTGATGAAATAATTAATAAAGCACCTAGTGCAGGTCTTTGGGAAGGTCAAACCGATGAGGAAGAGATGGGCGTTTCATATGATTTAATTGACAGATATTTAAACGGTGACAACATCCCTGAAAGTGATGCATTACTAATTGAAAAAATGCACAAACGAACTGAGCATAAACGCAAGATACCAACGTCACCACCAGATTTCCATCAATTCACTTAAAAAATAACGAATGTGGAAACACCTCTTAATTCAAACTAATGAAAAGGGAGGTGTTTTCAAGTTGAAAAGGTTACTCATCTTCTTTAGCATTTTACTCATATTAACGGCATGTACGTTAACTAAACCTGATCAAGAAGGTAGTTTAACGAATAGTGAGCAAACTACAGATATACAAACGAAGAGATTAACTCAAGACGAAGCAATTCGTTATAACATGTATCCAAACCCATACGAATATTACGAACGAGAAGAAACAGAAGAAACTTTAGATAATACGAATGGGTATCGCTTTGGTAGTGATAATGGTACAGAACAACGCAATGAAATAAATGTACAACAACGTAATATTTATTATGAACTAAGACAAATGCGAGAAATAAGGGAAGCAGGAGTTTCAATACAAGATGACCATATTTATGTTGCCGTTAACTTAAGTAGTCGTACAAATGAAGAGCAAGTCATTGAAAAAGTTAAAGAAGTAGTAGAAAATATAACTGGTAGAACGGATATTACAGTATGGGTTGACCGTGAGTTTCATAACAGAATAGAAGATCGTAAACGCTAAAGAAATATAAGGAAAAGGAAATATATTTCCTTTTCCTATACATATGGAGGGGAATAATATGAAATATGCCATTGTTACTGGAGCTTCACGTGGATTAGGGTTAGAAGTAGCGAGGAATTTTATTAAAGACGGATATAGTGTTATTACATTAGCACGTGGAAACCCTAACTTAGATGAATTAGCTTCAAAACATAAAGTCAGTTATAATCATTTTTCTGTCGATTTAATTGACTTGAAGCAACTGACTCAAACATTAAATTTGATAACTTCACAGCTAAAAGAAATATCTATAGATGAACTAGTTGTTGTTAATAATGCAGGTACGGTACAACCAATTGGCCCAGTTGGCACATTAAATAATGAAGATATTGCTAATCATGTTACATTGAATATGACAACAGTCATGATTATTGTTAATACAATCAAACAAGAAGTTAAAGCTAATCAGTCAATATTTATAAATGTTACTTCAGGTGCAGCGGAAAGAAGAGTTTATGGCTGGAACGCGTATTGTGCTACAAAGGCGGCTATTAATATGTATACTGAGGTTTCAGCTTTAGAAGCGACTGAAAGAAAAACAAATGATTTACATATCGCATTTAGTCCTGGCACAATGGATACCGAAATGCAAAAGGAAATCTGCTCTGTTGATGAAGATGACTTTATAGAAGTTGAGAAATTCAAAGATTTTAAAAAGAAAGGTCAACTAAGAAACCCAATAGAAGTAGCAGATCTATTGAGTAATTTGCTCAAAAACAAAGAAAATTTGACTAACGGAAAAATATATCGTGTTTATGATTTAGTCAAATAAGAAATAAGGGGAGAGAAAAAGTATGGCAGGTCATTCAAAATGGCATAATATTAAACATAAAAAGCAAGCGAAAGATGCTAAGCGTGGCAAAATTTTCATGAAATTGGCTAAGGAAATTTATATGGCGGCAAAACAAGGTGGAGGGGATTTACAAACAAATGCTTCCTTGCGTTTAGTCGTTGATAAAGCAAGAGCAAATAATATGCCTAATGATAATATTGAAAGAGCTATAAATAAAGCGACAGGAAACGTTGACGGGGCAAATTATGAAGAATTGACTTATGAAGGTTATGGTCCGGGTGGCGTTGCGGTGATGGTAGAAGTTTTAACGGATAATAAAAACAGAACAGCAGCAGAAGTACGTCACGCCTTCTCAAAAAACAATGGAAATCTTGGGGAAAATGGCTGTGTCTCTTTCATGTTCCAACGCAAAGGATACATCGTCATCGATCGATCAAATATTACTATTGATGAAGATGAATTTCTTCTTGAGGCCATAGAAGCGGGTTGCGAAGAAGTCGAATCTAGTGATGAAGTTTTTGAAATTTTTACATCAGTTGAGGATTTTGAAGCTGTCAAGGATGCGTTACAGAAATATACGTTAGAAGCAGCTGAATTAACAATGGTCCCTGATACGTATACTGAAATTAACGATGAGCTTAAAGAAGATATGGAAAAACTAATAGATATGCTAGAAGACCTTGATGATGTTCAAGATGTTCATCATAATATGCAATAATTTTCAAAAATACTCTATTAAAGTTGCCGGGCTGGTCCCAAACATAAATTGGGTCAGTCCGCTTTTCTAATTTATTTTAATTATATGTTAAACTAGGAATAGAACGATTGTTCATTATAGGGGGAGAAGAATGTACGCATATATAAAGGGTGAACTAGTAGCTGTAAATGAAGATCATGTTGTAATAGATATTTCCGGTATAGGATATGAAATCGTTTGTTCTCACCCAAATCAATTTACTGGACAGCTTAATCAAGAAATAAAAGTTTATACATATTATTACGTTCGTGAAGACCTGCAACTTTTGTATGGCTTTAAACAGATAGAAGAAAAAGATTTATTTAAAAAACTACTTAATGTTTCAGGTATTGGCCCAAAAAACGCATTAAATATTGTTGGACAAACAACAGTTAGTGAATTCGCTGTAGCAATTGAAAATGAAGATGAGTCTTATTTAACTAAATTCCCAGGTGTCGGTAAAAAAACAGCAAGACAAATGATTTTAGATTTAAAAGGAAAAGTAGACGAATGGTTACATTTGCCACACCATAATCAAACGTCAACACATTTAAAAGATAATAATCAAGCAATTCTCGATGAAGCGATTCAAGCATTGAAAGCATTAGGTTATACGCCAAGGGAGATAAATGCAGTCTCACAAAAGTTAAGACTAGAAGATGCAATGACGACGGATGATTTAGTAAAAAAAGGACTACAATTATTAATGCGGAATTAAAGAAGGTGAGTATATATGGATGAACGAATGATCTCGGGTGAACTACAAATAGAAGATGAAGAAATTGAACAAAGCATAAGGCCTCAAACTTTAAATCAATACATCGGACAAACAAAGACAAAGGAAAATCTGAGTATTTTTATTGAAGCGGCAAAAATGCGTGAAGAATCTCTTGACCACGTATTATTATACGGACCACCTGGACTAGGTAAAACAACTTTAGCACAAATTATTGCTAATGAAATGAATGTCCAATTCCGTACCACTTCAGGACCTGCCATTGAACGTGCAGGTGATTTAGCTGCCATATTATCTTCTCTTGAACCAGGTGATGTGTTATTTATTGATGAAATCCATCGACTACCTAGATCTGTGGAAGAAATATTATATCCAGCGATGGAAGACTTTGTACTTGATATTGTCATTGGACAAGGGCCAAGTGCAAGGTCAGTCCGATTAGATTTGCCCCCTTTTACTTTAGTTGGAGCCACTACTAGAGCGGGTCTCCTTTCAGCCCCATTAAGAGATCGCTTTGGTGTTTTAAGTCGACTTGAATTTTATGAAGAATATGATCTAAGTTTAATTATTAATCGGACAGCTGATATTTTTGAAGTTGAAATTGATGATTTAGCAGCAAAAGAGATTGCCTCTCGCTCACGGGGAACACCTAGAATTGCGAATCGCCTTTTGCGTAGAGTGCGTGATATTGCTCAAGTCAATCAAGAGAAAACGATTACTTTAGAAACTACTCAAAAAGCCCTATCCATGCTTCAAGTTGACGAAGCTGGACTCGATTATATTGATCATAAATATTTGTTAGGTATTATTGATCGATTTAAGGGTGGACCGGTTGGTGTAGATACGATTGCTGCTACAATTGGTGAAGAATCACAGACTATTGAAGATGTATATGAACCTTTTTTATTACAACAAGGGTTTATTCAGCGGACTCCTCGAGGTAGAATTGCGACAGAAAAAGCGTATAACCACTTTAATAGGGAGGTACCATCATCTTGACCGATTTTGGTAAAGTCTTTATTGTCATAGGGATTATCATGGTTGTAGTCGGTATTGTATGGAGTTTTATTGGTAAACTACCTGGTGATATCGTCTTTAAAAAAGGAAATACGACCATTTATTTTCCGATTGTAACATCAATTGTGGTAAGTATTATTTTAAGTCTTATATTCTACATTTTTGGAAGGTTTAAATAAAGGGATGTGTTACAACATGAACGTTAATGATTTTGACTTTTATTTGCCTGATGAGTTAATTGCTCAAACACCATTGTTGGAAAGATCAGCGTCACGTTTAATGGTTGTTAATAGAGGTAAAGATAGTATTGATCATAAACATTTTTATAATATTTTAGATTATTTTAATGAAGGGGACTGTTTAGTTTTAAACAATACAAAAGTACTACCTGCTCGACTAATTGGCCAAAAGGCTGATACAGGTGGTAAAGTCGAAGTTTTACTTTTAACTGAACATGAAAAAGATGAATGGGAAGTTCTCATTAAACCTGCTAAGAAAGTTAAGGTCGGTACCGTTATTCAGTTTGGAAATGGTTTGCTTAAGGCGGTCTGTACTGGTATAAAAGATCATGGTGGACGATTAGTTCGTTTTGAGTATGAAGGTATCTTCTTACAAGTTTTAGATCAGTTAGGTGATATGCCTTTACCGCCTTACATAAAGGAACAGCTTAAGGACAAAGATCGTTATCAAACAGTCTTTGCTAAAGAAGTCGGATCTGCAGCTGCGCCGACTGCTGGCTTGCATTTTACAGAAGAGTTACTAGATGATATTAAGAAAAAAGGAATTAACATTGCGTATATTACTCTTCATGTTGGATTAGGTACATTTAGACCCGTACAAACGAATAACATTCAAGAACATGAGATGCATTCAGAATTTTACCAAATGGACGAACCAACCGCAAAATTACTAAATCAAACAAAAGCAAATGGTAAACGCATTATTGCAGTTGGGACAACTTCCGTTAGAACGCTTGAAACAATTGCTAGTGATGAGAATGGAAATTTTGTAGCAAAAAGTGGTTGGACAAATATTTTTATTTATCCACCCTATCAGTTCCGAGCGATTGATGCCATGATTACAAATTTCCATTTACCTAAATCGACGTTAATCATGTTAGTGAGTGCGTTTGCTAATCGTGAATTAATTTTAAAGTCATATCAGGAAGCAGTTAAAGAGCAGTATCGTTTCTTCAGTTTTGGCGATGCAATGCTGATCATATAAAGATTAGGAGTAATGAAAAATGGCAGCCGTGACATATGAATTAATAAAAACGTGTAAACAAACTGGAGCAAGGCTAGGAAAAGTTCATACCCCACATGGTTCATTCGATACACCCGTGTTCATGCCAGTTGGAACACTTGCAACTGTAAAAACGATGAGCCCAGAAGAATTAAAAGAAATCGGTGCAAATATAATTCTTTCAAACACTTATCACTTATGGCTTAGACCTGGAGAAGAGATTATTAAAGAAGCGGGCGGACTACATTCATTCATGAATTGGGATGGTTCAATCTTAACAGACTCTGGTGGATTCCAAGTGTTTAGTTTGAGTGATATGCGTCATATTGAAGAAGAAGGGGTACATTTCCGTAATCACCTTAATGGGGAAAAATTATTCCTTTCACCTGAAAAGGCGATGCAAATCCAAAACGCACTTGGTTCTGATATAATGATGGCCTTTGATGAATGCCCACCATACCCTGCAGAGCATAAATATATGAAACAATCTGTTGAGAGAACGAGCAGATGGGCTGAAAGATGTTTACAAGCACATCAAAATACGGAACGTCAATCATTGTTTGGAATTGTTCAAGGTGGGGAATATGAAGATTTAAGAAGACAAAGTGCTGAAAATTTAACCTCAATGGATTTTCCTGGTTACGCCATCGGAGGTTTATCTGTTGGCGAGCCTAAACATATTATGAATGAAGTATTAGAATTTACAACACCCCTATTACCGGCAAACAAACCAAGATATTTAATGGGTGTAGGTTCACCAGATTCATTAATTGATGGTGCTATTCGTGGAGTTGATATGTTTGATTGTGTATTACCGACACGAATTGCACGAAATGGAACGTGTATGACTTCTGAAGGTAGATTAGTTGTTAGAAATGCTAAATATGCTCGTGACTTCACACCATTAGACCATCATTGCAACTGTTATACATGCCGAAATTACTCTCGGGCGTACATTCGTCACTTAATAAAAGCGAATGAAACACTCGGATTGAGATTAACCACTTATCATAACCTATACTTTTTGGTAAAATTAATGGAGCAAGTGAGACAAGCCATAAAAGAAGATCGTCTCGGCGATTTTCGAGATCAATTTTTTGATCAATATGGTTTTAATAAACCAAATGCTAAAAACTTCTAGAAAGGAGGGAACAGAATGCCAGATGTACTAAGTGGATTATTACCGATTATTTTATTTATTGTCTTGTTTTGGTTAATATTAATCCGTCCACAACAAAAACGACAAAAGCAAGTACAACAAATGCAAAGCAATCTACAAAAAGGTGATCAAATTGTCACTATTGGTGGTTTGCATGGTCACATCCACGCACTTGATGAAGGTACGATCGTAATTGAAATCCAAGATGGAACGAAACTTACATATGATCGTTCTGCTGTTCGCGAAGTGGTGAACACAAATTAATATAATAGAGGCTGTCCATTAATTGGGCAGCCTCTGTTTTTTTAGAAATCATTTTTCACTATTTGTATTAACACCGAGCATGCTTCCGATTGTTGAAGATAAAATAAATATCGTGAAATAAGCAATTTGTCTGTCATGCATCCACGTATCCTGTGCTAAAAATTGATAGAGCATGACTCCTAGGACATAAACAGCCCCAACGATTAAGCCGGTAATCCACCCTTTTTCCTCAGTTTTTTTTCCTGCAATAAATCCACCTACCATTAAAATTAACACACTAATAATAAAGGTTGTCCACCTTAATGTCGTCGTAGAAATACTGGAAAAATGTACAGTTAACGCTATGAGTAAACTCCCAACTAACATAAATATTAATATTGCTGTCACGCCATACAATGATGCTCTAATCCGTTCATTCATTTCACATCCTCCTCCATTCATCTCTTTAATATAAAAATATGCATGTTTCATATAGAAAAGACGTATTTATTTGATAAAGAGAGATGTTTGAAAAAGGAGATTTTGAATGGAAACTATATTAGCGTTAGCTATATTTATCGTTAGTTATGCCTTTTTAATATTAGATAAAATCAATCGGGCTCTCGTTGCCTTGTGTGGATCGGCAATTATGGTATTATTTGGTTTATTTTCTTGGGATGAAGCTTTATCATCATTTGTTGATTGGAGTACGATTGTTCTTTTATTTTCGATGATGGTACTAATTTCAATTACCCAACGAACAGGGATATTTGAATTTGCAGCTTTGTGGATGATCAAAATGGTTAAGGGGAAGCCAATCCCCTTATTTATTTGGACGGGCGTCCTAGTAGGTATTGGGTCTGCCTTACTTGCTAATGTGACGTTAGTTTTACTTTTTGTTCCCGTCTTGCTGCATATGCTTAAACAATTAAATTTACCTGCTTTTCCATACTTAATTATGGTAATTATTAGTTCGAATATTGGTGGAACAGCAACGATGATTGGTGACCCACCAAATATTATGATTGGACAAGCAGTAGACGAGTTTACTTTTACGACATTTGTTAACCATTTAGCTCCCGTTGTCATCGTTATATTTCTAGTAACGGTTGCCCTATTACTTTTAATTTTTAGAAAACAACTTACCCAAAAGACATCAATTGATTTAACTTATTTTGAAAAGGTAAAGCTTTCTGATACTTTAAGAAAGACACCATTGTTATATCAATCTATTACGATTCTAATGTTAACTATGGTTGCTTTCACTTTTCATAGTGCGTTAAATGTTGAACTAGTAACAATTTCAATTATATCGGCACTACTATTATTACTTTTATCTGAAAAAGATGAGTCAAGTGAAGTTATTTTTCAAAAAGTTGAGTGGACAACATTATTCTTTTTCGTTGGACTATTTGTTTTAGTCGGTGGTTTAGAAACGGTTGGTGTAATAGACCATATAGCTCTTACTTTTATACAGTGGACACACGGTGATGCCCAAATGTCGTCACAAGTTATTTTATGGTCCGCTGGAGTATTATCAGGCTTTGTTGACAACATCCCATATGTCGCAGCGATGATTCCTGTTATTTTTGAATTCCAAGATGCTGGGATGACACCAATCAATCCTTTATGGTGGGCGTTAGCTTTAGGGGCCTGTTTAGGAGGAAACGGCTCATTACTTGGAGCATCAAGTAATGTTGTTGTTGCTGGTATTGCAAGTAATCATCGTGAGCATATACCTTTTATTAAATTCATGAAATATGGGTTTTTCATTGTTTTAATTTCATTAATAATCTCATCAGCCTATATTTATATACGTTATTTCGCCCTTTAGACTCAGAATAAATGCTTACCATATTGGTTAAATTATTAGTTGACCAGTATAGAAAAAGGGGATGAGCGATTATGGGCTTGGAAATTCTAGAAATTTTTCTAAGAACGATAGGAATTTATTTAGCTATTTTTATAGCTTTTCGTTTTATGGGTAAAAGAGAAGTTGGCGAACTAAGTATAATGGATTTAGTTGTCTATATATTATTAGCAGAGATTGGTATTTTAGCTATTGAAAACAGAGACAAAAATTTCTTCATGGAGTTACTACCAATGTTGATCATCGTATTAATCCAGATTTTATCTGCTCGTATATCAATCAAAAGTAATACCGTACGCGACTTCTTTGAAGGTAAAGCAGAGGTCATTATAAAGAATGGAAATATTGATGAACAGGCGATGAAAAAACAACGATATAATATGGATGATTTACTTATGCAACTTCGTGAACAAGGAATATTTGATTTAAGTCAAGTTCAGCTTGCCATTTTAGAAACGAATGGCAAGCTTTCTGTGTTTGAGAAAAAAGAAAATCCACCATCAGTGATTGATCCAATCATCGTTGATGGTGAAATTCATAAAGAAACACTAAAACAATTAAATTTAACAGAAAAAGATATTATTAATATGCTTAAACAGCAAGGTATTTCAGACTATACAAAAATATCTTTAGCACAAATGAATAATCAAGGAAAGCTTCATATTGACTACAAAGATTCTTAGTAGTTTTTAGTTCGAAGTTGTTTCCACTCTTCTTTTGAAACGATCTTTAAAGCAAATAAACCGATTAAATAGACAAATACTAATAATATGATTGCACCAGCTAAATTAATGATTGTAAACTCTTCAATAAAGTGCTGATTAATGTATGAGCCTATTTGATAAATAACAATGATTAATCCAGTCATTTTCAAGATTAATACAAAAGGTAATTTAAAATTTATCATTCGATAAAGTGTGATAAAATGTAAAGATGTGACAACGATAATTCCGACAAGTATAGAAATGACAACACCGTCTATTCCAAATGAAGGCTTTGTAGCTAATATCCATAATGTTGATAACTTTATAACAGAACCAATCAAACTGTTGTACATCGCCTGTTTTGCAAAATCAAGGGCTTGCAAAGCTGCTTGTAGTGGTGCCTGGAAGTATAGTAAAAGAAAAAAAGGTGCCATAAATGTTAAAAATGTTGATCCATTGATATTACCATAAACAAAACTAAGTAATGGATGAGCGTATAACATAAAAACAATAGTCACAATGCCACCTGAAGCAAATGCTAGACGTAAAGCTTGTCTAATGCGAAAATGAACAGATTTTTGATGATTCATTGCATTAAATTCACTTATTGATGGAACTAAAGCAACTGAGAGTGATTGTGTTATAAAAGTTGGTAACAATAATAAAGGCATCACATATCCAGTTAGTTGTCCATACAATGTCGTACTTTGAGATATCGTATAACCAGCAATAAATAAGCTTTGAGATACTAAAATTGGCTCTAAAAAGTATGTTACAGATCCAATAAGTCTTGTTCCAGCTGTTGGTAAAGCAATGACCATTATATCTGAGAGCGTCTTTCTTAAATGTGAAGGTGAGAATCGACTAAAAATTTTTATAGGTTTATTCTCATCTGTTTTAAAGCAGTAATAAATGTATAAAAGTGATGCGAGTTCTCCAATAACAACGGCAAGCATCGCACCACCAGCAGCATAAGAAATACCATAAGGTAGCATAAGTTTAATTAATATAAAGACGAGTACGATACGAATGAATTGTTCGATGACTTGTGCTGTCGCTTGAGGTTTCATGTTTTGCATGCCTTGAAAATAGCCCCTCAGAACAGCTGATACCGCAATAATTGGAATGATTGGGCTAATCATTAGCATCGGTATATAAGTTCTTTCGTCTAAAAGAAGCTGGTTTGCTACAAAAGGTGTTAAAAAAGCAAAAGCAATTGTTAAAATCACACTTAATGAGATTGTGATCGTAAACGAAATAAATAATATTTTTCTAATTCGTTTACGGTCTTGTTGGATGTTCGCTTCAGCAATTAATTTTGAAACGGCAACCGGAATGCCAATTTGTGACAATGTAATCATTAAAAATAAAGCCGGCAATGCTAGCATATAAACACCTACACCTTCATCACCAAGCAATCTAGCAAGGACGATACGGTTAACAAAGCCCAGCAGTCGGCTAATCATTCCAGCGATGATTAAAATAAGTGCGCCTTTAATAAATGTTTGTTTTGACATATTTAAAATGCCTACCTTCTCAAAGAGATGAAAATTCGGTACAATAATTTATATGCTATTAGTTGTACAAGTCATGCATCGTCTTTGAAACATTTAGAAGGAGGCCGACATATTTGGAAGTTATTGTACGTCACGTAAACGAGTGGAGACCATTTATTAAAAATGTGATTGAAAGTAAGGTTGATGAGTTAAAGTTATTAGGTTATAACGGTGTCAACGAAGATGAGGTTTGGGAATGTTTACTTCAGAAAGTTTGGAGAAAAAATAAAGAAAAACCTCTTTTTCAAGTCGTTCAAGATATATTACACTTAAACGGTAGTCAATATATGAGTTATTTAACAGTTGAAATGCAACAGAACAATGATTTAATGGCACAAATTGAAGCTTTAAAAAATTGGGAAGAACGAAAATAAAAATAATTTTTAAGTGCCCAGGAAGGTGCAAGGGGGAACATTTTTATCATGAAAAGAACAGGAAGAATTCTCTCGTTCTTTCTCATCGTACTATTACTCGGTGGGTTAATTGGAACGACAACAAGTACTGTAGCAAAAAATATTAATCTCGGATTAGACTTACAAGGTGGCTTTGAGCTTCTTTATGAAGTAGAGCCGATTAATAAAGACCAAAAAGTCAATGACAAAATGCTCGATGCTGTTGTAGAAAGTTTGTACAAACGTGTCGATATTTTAGGAGTAAATGAACCGAAAATTGAGATTGAAGGTAGTAATCGAGTCCGTGTTCAACTCGCAGGTGTTCATAATCAAAATGAAGCAAGGGAAATTTTATCAACAACGGCTCGGCTAGAATTTCGCGGTGTTGATGATAAGCTTTATTTTGGTGGAGAAGAATTAGTTGAAGGTAGTGCGAAACAAGATTTCGATCCAAATGATAATACGCCAGTAGTCACGTTAAAAACTAAGCGAACTTTTGAAAATAGTGAATATGAAAATTTTGAAGCAGTTACGAGAGAACTTTGGGAGAAACGTCCAAATGGTAACCAATTAGTCATATGGTTAGACTATGAAGAAGGAGATTCTTATCAAGAGGAAGCCTTAAAAGAGAATCCAAAGTTTATTTCTGCTCCCGGTATTAATGAGGGGCCAATACCAGGTACAGATGTTGTGATAAAAGGCCAATTTACTGTGCAAGAAGCAAAAGACCTTGCGGCTATTTTAAACGCAGGCTCCCTGCCAGCAAATCTTAATGAAGTATACTCTGTATCAGTAGGCGCTCAATTTGGTGAGCAAGCTTTAAATAAGACCATTTTTGCTGGGGCAATAGGTATTGCATTAATCTTGTTATATATGATTGTAATTTATCGTTTCCCTGGCGTTATTGCGACGATCACATTAAGTGCATACGTTTATCTAGTTTTAGTCGTATTCCAAGCTTTAAATGGCGTATTAACGTTGCCAGGTATTGCCGCTTTAGTGCTCGGAGTTGGGATGGCAGTTGATGCTAACATCATTACGTATGAACGGATTAAAGAAGAGCTTAAATCAGGTAAATCTATCATATCAGCATTCCGTTCAGGTAATAAACGTTCATTTACAACTATTCTTGATGCGAATATTACAACCATTTTAGCAGCGATTGTATTATTTGTTTTCGGTACAAGCTCTGTTAAAGGGTTTGCAACCATGTTAATTATTAGTATCCTTTTAAGCTTTATAACAAACGTATTCTTTTCGCGCCTTTTACTTGGACTATGGGTAAATAGTAAAGCATTAAACAAAAAACCAAGACTATTTGGCGTAAATCCTAAAGATATTAAAGATATTACAAAAGGTGAAGAAGTCGAAACTAAATTTTTCGGTAAATATTTTGACATTGTGAAACATCGTCGTAAATTTTTCATCATTTCAGTCTTGTTAATCATATTGGGTACTGGGTTTCTTGGAACTAAAGGGCTTAATTTAGGAATTGACTTTCTAAGTGGTACTCGTGTTCAAGTAGTATCAGATCAAACATTGACACAAGAAGAATTAATTGAAGAGTTTCAACAGCTTGGATACGAACCAGAGCAGGTCATTTTAGCAGGGGATCAGAATGAACAAGGTATGGCTCGTTTTGATACGGTGCTCAATAAAGATGAAATTGCAAAAATTAATAAACATTTTGAAGAATTGTATGGTTTCCAACCAAGTGTTGGCACAGTTACTCCAAAGGTTGGGCAGGAATTAGCATTAAACGCCGTTTATGCAGTTCTCATTGCTTCAATTGGAATTATTATTTACGTGGCCATTCGATTTGAGTTTTTATTTGCGATCTCAGCGATTATTGCTTTACTACATGATGCGTTCTTTATGTTAGCGTTATTTAGTATTTTCCAATTCGAATTTGATATTACTATTATCGCGGCCATCTTAACAATTGTTGGTTATTCGATAAATGATACGATTGTGACATTTGACCGAATAAGAGAAAATATTCAACTTGAAAAACGAGTAAAATCATTTAAACATCTCGCTAAGATTGTCAACGATAGTTTAATTCAAACATTAGGACGTAGCTTTAACACGGTTATTACTGTCGTATTTGCGGCTGTCATGCTATATGTATATGGTGCCCAAGCGATTACTTACTTCTCATTTGCTTTAATTGTCGGATTGATCGCAGGTACGTATTCTTCTCTATTTTTAGCATCACAAATTTGGTTAGTATGGAGAGGAAAAAGCATATCTCAAAAACCGATTGAATATCGTGCTAAGAAAAAAACAGGTGGTCCACAAGTATAACCTCACAGACTGACTCGACGGAAAATGTTGAGTCAGTTTTTGCTTATAAATGTCGATTAAGGGTATACAAGTAGGTAAGAGAGATTAAATAAAGGAGGTTTGTGAAATGAAACAGCAATCGTGGATCATATTATCTTTAGTATTTGCATTAATTATTGCAGTGTTCGCAGTTATTAATGTTGATTCTGTTGAAGTGGACTTTTTATTTACAACAACTCACGCCCCACTAATATTAGTCATATTATTTTCAGCGTTGTTAGGTTCACTACTTGTCGTTGGATTCAGTTTTTCAAAAATTTATCAGTTGCAACGACAATTAAGAGAAGCAAAACAATACAATGAACAAACTAACAAAGGATTTTCATTAGAAGATTCGTTAGATAAACAGTCTTTACAAGACAATGAAAAAAAGGAATTATAATCTGTAATTGATACCCTTGATTAGCTCTAGTATAATGAGTTAGTCAGGGGTGAAATTATGTTAAAGAGTAAATATAGATGGATATTACATAATAAAACAAACGAATCACATATCAATCTTCCTTTGTCAAATTCAATCAAACGAATGTTAATCAAACGAGGAATTAAATCGACAGAGGAAGCTGAACAATTTTTATACCCAAAACTAGAACATTTGCACGATCCATTTTTATTTCCTGATATGGATAAAGCAATTAAACGTATAAGAGAAGCGATTAATAATAGTGAAAAAATTTTGATTTATGGCGATTATGATGCAGATGGTGTAACGTCTACTGCTGTACTTATGAAAGCATTAAAAAAGTTAGGTGCTAATGTTGATTACTATATCCCTAATCGATTTACTGAAGGATATGGACCAAATGAAAAAGCATTTATGGAAGCCTATGAATTAGGTTTCCAATTAATTATAACTGTCGATAATGGTATTGCTGCTCCAATGGAAGCACAATTATTAAAACGACTAGGTATTGATTTAATAATTACAGATCACCACGAAGAACAAGATGAGTTGCCGGAAGCGTATGCCATTATACATCCTAAGCTGGCCCAAACTTACCCGTTTGATCATTTAGCGGGAGTAGGTGTTGCTTTTAAATTAGCTCAGGCACTTCTAGGAGAATTGGATAAAGAATTGCTTGGTTTAGCTGCCATTGGAACAATCGCTGATTTAGTCCCACTAGCTGGTGAAAATCGGATGATTGTTAAACATGGGATGGAAGCATTAAACCGAACTAACATGCCGGGTATAAATGCACTGAAACAAATTGCAAATGTTGACGAGGTAACTGAAAATACGATTGGATTTGCGTTTGGACCGCGACTTAATGCAGTAGGAAGACTACAAGATGCTTCACTGGCTGTAGACCTTCTTTTAGAAGAAGACGATTCTATTGCAGTAGAAATAGCGAAAGAAGTTGAAACTTTAAATCAGGAACGTCAGAGACTTGTCACACAAATTACTGAAGAAGCTCTAATTGAAATAGAAAAACATTTCTCTAATGACGAAGTGTTAGTTTTAGCTAAAGAAAATTGGAATCCAGGTGTATTAGGGATTGTTGCTTCAAAAATTATAAATAAATATCATCGACCAACCATCTTGCTATCCATTAATCCGGAAACAAATGAAGCTAAAGGAAGTGGACGTAGTATACCAGCTTTCGATTTATTCGAGCATGGTATGGCTTTACGGGATTACTTCTTACAGTTTGGTGGACACGCCCAAGCTGCAGGAATGACAGTTGGGGTTGAAAAGATTGGTGAACTTAGACAAGCATTAATTGAAAGAGCACGTGGTATTTTAACTGAAGAGGATTTCATACCACATATAGATATAGAAGATGATTTAGAGGTTGAAGATTTAACCTTGCAACTACCAGAGCAGATTCAATTATTAGCTCCATTCGGTATGGGAAATCCTAAACCTATCTTTAAAATAAACAATGTGACTATACAAGAAATTCGTAAAATTGGAGCTAAACAAAATCATCTAAAGATGTTAGCTGAAAAAGCTAATAGTAAATTTGATATTATTGGTTTTCAATTAGGTGAACTCGCTAAACAACTAGCGGTGAAATCAACTGCTGACCTTGTAGGAGAATTAGAAATAAATGAATGGAACGGAATGAAAAAACTACAAGTTGTCTTAAAAGATATTGCCTCTGATGAATTGCAGCTATTTGATTTTAGAGGGATTAAACAATTACAACAATTGAATGATCAAATTGTTTTACACAATACAGTTTTATTTAGTTTTCAAAACAAGTCAATCGATATCAATTTACAATTACCTATTATTTATTATAATCAAGAAGAACTTAGTAGAAACTTGATTAATGTTAATCATATAGTTTTTATTGATCTACCAAAACGTTTAGATGATATGATTCATGTGCTATCGATTAAAAAATTCCATTCCATTTATGCTTGTTTCCAGACAGAATCAAGCGAATTTTTTGAACGAATGCCAACTAGGGAAGATTTTAAAACACTATATACGACTTTATTAAAACATAAAAATATTTTAGAACATCAGAAGATGCAGTTAGCTAAAGCGAAGCGTTGGACAATGGCCCAATTGGATTTTATGTTAAATGTGTTTTTAGATTTAAAGTTTGTTACAATAATGAATGGTGAAATTGTTTTGCAAGAAAATGCTGAACAACAATCACTAACAAACTCAATAACTTATCAACAAAAACTAAATAAAATTGAAGTTGAGAAAACACTTTATTTCTCAAAGTTCGAACAATTAAAAGATTGGATGTTAACTCAAATGGCCTCTGTTGAGAAGAAAGGAGAAGTGGTGCATGGATTATAAACAATATATTACAATAGTAGATGACTGGCCTAAGGAAGGAATTAAGTTTAAAGATATTACGACGTTAATGGACGATGGAACAGCTTTTAAATCTGCTATCAACGATATCGTTAGTTATGCAAAAGAAAGAGAAGTTGATATAATTGTAGGACCTGAAGCAAGAGGATTTATCGTAGGTTGTCCAGTAGCATATGCCTTAGAAGTAGGATTTGCACCTGTTCGTAAAGAAGGTAAACTACCACGTGAAGTTATAAAAGTCGATTATGGTTTAGAATATGGTAAGGACGTTCTAACCATTCATAAAGACGCAATTAAACCAGGTCAACGTGTACTTGTTACGGATGACTTGCTTGCAACTGGGGGTACAATTGAAGCAACGATTAATTTAGTCGAACAGCTAGGGGGAATCGTTGCTGGTTGTGCATTTCTAATTGAGTTATCTTATTTAGATGGAATAAAGAAACTCAACGGATACGATGTATTTACCTTAATGAAATTTTAGTGAAAAAATTGATGGCTTGTCGTCAATCATTTTGGCGTGAGCCTTTAATTTTTCAATTGACAAATATAGCTGGCTCAAAAAATGAGTCAGCTATGTTGTAATAGAGTCGAAAATTGTTATAATTAATCTTATACATTTTACATAAACGTATATCAAAAGAACTACTAAATGAATAGTAATATTTTATTAAACGTAACAAAGAAAAAGTACAGACTTAGGTGATCAGGATGGCCAAACACCAGATAAAAACAATTGAAGATGTTTTACAGGATGCAAGCCGATATTTAAATGAGAAAAATATGGCTCTTCTTCAAGATGCATATAAATTCGCGGAGAAAGCACATGAGGGCCAAGTGCGTAAATCTGGGGAAGAGTATATTATTCATCCTGTACAAGTTGCAGGTATTTTAGTTGATTTAGAAATGGATCCTGCAACAATTGCAAGTGGCTTTTTGCACGACGTTTTAGAAGATACAGAAGTTACCTTCGATGATTTAAAGAATAACTTTAGTGAAGAAATAGCACTGCTTGTAGACGGTGTTACTAAATTAGGAAAGATTAAATATAAATCAAAAGAAGCACAACAAGCAGAGAATCATCGAAAAATGTTTGTTGCAATGGCAAAAGATATTCGGGTCATCTTAATCAAGCTAGCTGATCGCCTTCACAATATGCGAACATTATCTCATTTACCAGAAGAAAAACAACGACGTATTGCTAACGAAACTTTGGAAATCTTCGCACCATTAGCTCATCGTTTAGGGATTTCAACGATTAAATGGGAATTAGAAGATACAGCTTTACGTTATTTAAACCCACAGCAATATTATCGAATTGTTCAGTTAATGAGACAAAAGAGAGATCAACGAGAACAATATATAGAACAAGTCATTGAAGAGATACAAAATCAATTAAAAGATGTTGATATTACAGCTGATATTTCTGGTAGACCTAAACATATTTACAGTATTTATCGAAAAATGGTTTTACAAAAAAGAGATTTTAGTGAAATCTATGATTTATTAGCTGTTCGTGTCATTGTGAAAAACATCAAGGAATGTTATGCCGTTCTAGGCATTATTCATACATGCTGGAAGCCAATGCCTGGTCGATTTAAAGATTATATCGCCATGCCAAAGCCGAATCTTTACCAATCTCTTCATACAACGGTCATTGGCCCCCAAGGTGAACCGTTAGAAGTACAAATACGAACTAAAGACATGCACGATATTGCTGAATACGGTATTGCTGCACATTGGGCTTATAAAGAAGGCGCTAAAGTGAAGCAAGAAGATATGTCAAGACAGCTTGCATGGTTTAGAGAAATCTTAGAATGGCAAAATGAAGCGAGTGACGCTGAGGAGTTTATGGAGTCATTAAAAGTTGATTTCTTCTCAGATATGGTGTACGTCTTTACACCAAAAGGAGATGTCATTGAGTTGCCAAGGGGCTCGGTTCCACTCGATTTTGCTTATCGCATTCATACCGAAGTAGGTAATCGAACAGTCGGTTCTAAAATAAATGGAAAAATAGAACCTTTAGATTATAAACTGAAGACCGGCGATATTATCGAAATCATGACTTCAAAACATTCGTACGGTCCGTCAGAAGATTGGTTGAAAATTACACAAACATCACAGGCAAAAAATAAAATTAAACAATTTTTCAAAAAGCAAAGAAGAGATGAAAATGTTCAACGTGGTAGAGAACAAGTTGAACAGGAAATTAGAAATCTTGGTTTAAACCCTAAAGAAGTAATAGTTGATAAAAACATTCAACTCGCTTTAGACCGATTCAAATTCCAGAGTGAAGAAGATTTATATGCCGCAGTTGGTTACCAAGGTGTGACGGCCCAACAAGTTGCGAATCGTATGACGGAGAAAATACGAGAGCAAGAAAAACGAAATGATTTAGAAAGCACACTTAAAGATGTTCAAAATGATTACGGAACTAAAGCGAGAAAAGTTGCAGGCCCGGGTGTTTCAGTAAAAGGTATTGATAATTTATTAATCCGCCTTTCAAGATGTTGTAATCCGATTCCTGGGGATGACATTGTTGGATTTATAACGCGTGGTCGTGGTGTTTCCGTTCACCGTGCAGATTGTCCTAATATAACAACAGATGAAGAAAATAGGTTAATTGATGTTGAATGGGATCCACTTAGAGAGCAACAAAAAAGTTATAGTGTAGATTTAGAGATTTCAGGGTTCGACCGTAACGGATTATTAAATGAAATTTTGCAATTAGTTAATGAAACAAATACACATATAACAGCTGTTTCGGGTAAATCAGACCGTAATAAAATAGCGACAATAAACTTAACCATTCTCATTCATAATGTTGATCATTTAAAACGTATAGTTGATCGAATTAAACAAATACGAGACGTTTTTACAGTCCAAAGAACGATACATTAAGGAGTATTAGTTTATGAGAGCAGTCATTCAACGTGTGACAGAAGGGTCAGTTCGTGTTCAAGAGAAAACCACAGGAATAATTAAAAATGGTTTAGTTGTTTTACTCGGAGTGACTCATGATGATGTAGAGAAAGATGTTCAATTTTTAGCAGAAAAAATCGTTAATTTGCGTATATTTGAAGATGAACAAGGAAAAATGAATTTATCTTTAAAAGATGTTGGTGGTAAAATATTATCCATCTCACAATTTACTTTATACGGGGATTGTCGCAAAGGTCGCCGTCCGAACTTTATGAAAGCAGCTAAACCCGATGATGCTAATAAATTATATGAACTTTTTAATGAGCAACTAAAAACTCATGGAGTTGATGTTGCGACCGGTCAATTTGGTGAGCATATGGTCGTTTCTTTAGTTAATGATGGACCTGTCACATTAATTATTGATACAAAGGAATAATAAATCTTGACACGCAGTAAAAAGCCATATATGATAGTTTGAAAACATTTGAATAATTAAAACCGAAGAAAGAAAAAGTAGTAAAGAACCAACTATTCAGAGAGGGATGACCAAGGCTGGAAGTGATCCTATATGTTGGCTTTATGAAAGACATTCTGGAGGTGCCACATCGAACCTTTATGTAGTAGGTGTCGGCCGCTAAAGGCGTTACATAATGAAGTGAAAGTGATAATATATCACTTTAATCAGGGTGGCAACACGGGAAATCTCGTCCCTATCAATAACAATACTATTGATAGGGGCTTTTTTATATTTTAAGAAATGATCAAGGAGGAAGCAAAATGAATATTCAAGTACCTAGAGGAACAGAAGATTTACTGCCTGAGGTCACTAAAAAGTGGCATGCGATTGAGGAAAAACTGCATCAACTTGCTACTTTATATAACTATAAAGAAATTAGAACACCGATGTTTGAAAGAACTGAATTATTTCAACGCGGTGTAGGTGAAACAACAGATATTGTTCAAAAAGAAATGTACACGTTTGAAGACCGTGCTGGTAGAAGTTTGACTTTACGCCCAGAAGGAACAGCTTCTGTTGTAAGAGCATACGTCCAACATAAATTATACGGACTTCCTGAACAACCAATAAAGTTATATTATATGGGTCCGATGTTCCGTTACGAACGTCCACAACAAGGCCGTATGAGACAATTCCATCAGTTTGGCATTGAAGCTATCGGAAGTGCGGATCCTGCCATCGATGCAGAAGTATTAGCATTTGCGATGGATTGTTACGAATCACTAGGATTAAAGTCACTAAAACTAGTCATAAATAGTTTAGGCGACCACGAAAGTCGTACAAATCACCGTGATGCTTTAATTAAACACTTTGAACCAGTAAAAGATGAGTTATGTAACGATTGCCAAAATCGTTTGAAAAAAAATCCACTAAGACTTTTAGATTGTAAAGTGGATAAGGATCATCCAGCGATGAAATCGGCACCATCCATTTTAGATTATTTGAATGATGAATCAGCACAATATTTTGAAGAAGTAAAATCACATCTCGATGAAATGGGTATCAACTATGTCGTAGATGAAACATTAGTAAGAGGGCTCGATTACTATACACATACATCATTCGAAATTATGAGTGAAGCTGAAGGATTTGGAGCCATTACTACTCTTACTGGTGGTGGACGTTACAGTGGATTAGTTAACGACCTAGGTGGACCAGAAATGTCAGGTATCGGTTTTGCCTTTAGTGTTGAACGATTATTAATGGCATTGGAAGCAGAAGGGATTGAACTAGAAAAAGATGAAACGATAAACTGTTACGTCGTGACAATTGGTGAATCAACGAAAAAGTTCGCTTCAAAACTTGTTTATCAATTACGAAAACAAGGGATACGTGCTGATCAAGACTACTTAAATCGAAAAATGAAAGGTCAATTCAAGTCAGCCGAACGCCTTGGTGCCACTTATGCTGTTATTATTGGTGAAGATGAATTAAATGAAGGTGTCGTTAATATTAAACAATTAGAAACTGGAGAGCAAAAAACAGTTCAAATTAAAGATATCGTCCATGTACTACAGTCAGGATTTTAAGGAGGAAAAAGAAATGAGCGAACGTACACATTGTGGATTAATTACAAAAGACATTGTTGAACAAACTGTATTATTACGAGGATGGGTGCAGAAACGCCGTGATTTAGGTGGATTAATTTTCGTCGATATGCGTGATCGTTCCGGAATAGTCCAAGTTGTTTTCAACCCAGCAATAAATGAACAAGCACTTGAAATAGCTGAAAAAATAAGAAGTGAATTCGTTATTGAAGTAAAAGGTACTGTAAAAGAACGGGATGAAGCGACAGTTAATAAAAAAATGGCGACTGGCGAACTAGAAGTCATTGCGGAAGAAATCAACATTTTAAACACGTCAAAGTCTTTACCAATTCAAATTGAAGATGAAACAGATGTGGCTGAAGACATTCGATTAAAATATCGATACTTAGATCTACGAAGAAAACCGATGCAAGAGACGATGATGTTACGCCATAACACTGCACAAGCATTTCGCAAGTTTTTAAATGAACAAGGGTTTTTAGAAATGGAAACACCAATGCTAACAAAGAGCACACCAGAAGGAGCACGTGATTATTTAGTCCCGAGTCGTGTCCATCCTGGTGAATTTTACGCATTACCACAGTCACCACAACTTTTTAAACAATTATTAATGGTCTCAGGTTTTGAGAAATATTATCAAATTACACGTTGTTTTAGAGATGAAGATTTACGAGCGGATCGACAACCCGAATTTACACAAGTAGATATTGAGACATCTTTCATGAACCAAGAAGAAATTATGGCGATGACGGAGAACATGTTGCAGTTTGTCGTTAAAGAAGTTAAAGGAATCGATGTTGTAACACCATTTCCACGTATGACATATGCTGAGGCGATGGAGAGATATGGGTCTGATAAGCCGGACACTCGTTTTGAAATGGAACTTGTTAATATTAATGAAATTGTTAAAAATAGTGACTTTAAAGTTTTTCAACAAACAGTTCAAAACGGTGGAAAAGTAAGTGCGATTAATGTGAAAAATTGTGCAGATCAATTCTCAAGAAAAGATATTGATAAATTAACTGAATTTGTAGCAGTTTATGGTGCAAAAGGTTTGGCGTGGATGAAGGTGGATGAGCAGACATTTACGGGACCAATAGCTAAATTCTTTAATGAAGAAGAAATCGAATTAATGAAGAATAAACTAGACACTAACTCAAATGATTTACTATTATTTGTTGCTGATACAGACGGTGTAGTTGCTGACAGTTTAGGCGCGTTAAGAATGAAGCTAGGAAAAGACTTAAACTTAATTGATGAATCGAAATATAATTTCTTATGGGTGACAGACTGGCCACTTTTTGAGTATGACGAAGAAGAGGGACGCTATTTTGCTGCACACCATCCATTTACAATGCCTCAGGTAGCTGATTTGGAAATATTAGAACAAGATCCGGCAAATGTGAAAGCTCAAGCATATGATGTCGTTTTGAATGGATTTGAACTTGGTGGAGGCTCATTAAGAATTTATCAAAAAGAAGTGCAAGAAAAAATGTTAAAAGTTTTAGGATTTACCGAAGAAGAGGCACAAGATCAATTCGGATTTTTACTTGATGCTTTAGAATATGGGGCACCACCACATGGAGGGATTGCATTAGGATTTGACCGTTTCGTTATGCTATTAGCAGGCAAGACCAACTTACGTGATACAATTCTATTTCCTAAAACAGCTTCAGCATCAGATTTATTAACTGAAGCACCCTCTGCAGTAAGTGAGCAGCAATTGAATGAACTGAACTTAAAACTGTCGAAAAAAACTGACGAATAATGGCAAAAATTACTTCAAAAAATTTATTTATACCTTGTTGAATGCAGCTAATTAATGTGTTAATATTCAATTACAAACAAATTAATAACAATCCTAGCGTGTACGTCTGTTCTCACTTGTTTTGACCGAACACTTTTATCAACGGGAGTCTTTCGTTTCTACATGGCGTAAATGCCTCATGTAGGACTTACAAAATGTAGAACAGGACACCCACCTGCGTAGAGCGGGTTCAAAACGCAACGAATGGACGGCAATGTTGGGATTGTTGTACATATGGATGAGGAAAAGGTCAAAGGCTGCCCCGTTTATTATTTCGGAGGCAGCCTTTTATTTCATTTTGCGATTTGTTGCAAATTTCCGTTCTTCTCCATCTTGAAAGCTGGTGATGACAAGGATGAATCTTCATCGAATACAACCATCTTTCTTGCGCGTTCCATAATATTAATGAAAGTTTGGTAATCTTCCTGTAAAGATTGATATTCATTTTGCATTTTATCAAGTTTGTTTTCTAGTAGTTTTATTTCATCTTTTAGCTGATTATTTTCATGAATTAATTGTTCAAGTTTATTCGAATCCACTCGATTTTGTTGGTCTAAAGATCTAAGCTCTTGTAATTGTTCAATGATTGAATCAATAGACGGTTTTTCATTCGAGTATTGATTATATTGATGCTGATTTTGACTCGCTACAGGTTGTACGGTTGGTCGAGTAGATCTCGATCTTGCATTATTTTGTTCTAGTTGCTTTCTTTGTTTCCGTTGTCTTTTAGCTAAATCTATTGCTTTTTCATAGTTTTGTCGAACTTCTGCATTCCAGCGGAAACCACATGCTGCTGCTGTTCTATTTAATTTGTCTCCTACTTCCTCGAAAGCATTTAATTGCGTACTGCCTTCTCTTATATGTCTAAGTACTGTTTCGGCTAGTAGTAAATCGTCTTCATGAGACCAGGCGTCTTGACGTACTTTTGCCATATTTTCATCTCCTTTATGAATTGATAGTTTCCTATTTCTATCATGCGCAACAATAAATCATTCTATACATTTATTTTTTATACAATACTACTATTCGCAAAGAATCAATGTCTTATAGTAGAATAGAAATAATAACATGTACTGTTTTAAAGGAGTTTTTTAACATGCTTTTTCAAGAGCCACTTGCATACCGAATGAGACCAGAAACAATTGAAGAAATTGTCGGACAAGACGACATTATTGGCATTGATACGCCTTTATATAAAATGATTAAAAAAGGTCATGTACCTTCCATGTTATTTTATGGAGAACCGGGTACTGGAAAAACATCTTTAGCCCATGCAATTGCTGGCAGCACGAACAAAGATTTTTATTCAATCAATGCTACGATAGCAGGTAAAAAAGATATCGAAGCTATTATAGCTGAAGCATGTTTAACTCAAAATGCCTTGTTGTTTATAGACGAGATTCATCGATTTAATAAAAGCCAACAAGATTCATTACTCAAAGCGCTAGAAGAAGGTGTCATTACTTTAATTGGAGCGACTACAGAAAATCCTTTTCATAGTGTTAACCATGCGATTCGTTCACGATGTGGTCAAATTAAACAATTGAAACCATTATCAAACGAAGCAGTTATAAAACTATTAAGACGAGCATTAGAAGATGATGAGAAAGGTTTAGGCAAATTTAATGTAAAAATCGATCAAGCGAGTCTGAAAATGATTGCTAATACAACAGGGGATGGGAGAACAGCCTTATCATTACTTGAAGATATTGTGTATGCTTCTGATGAAACTGATGAAGGGATTGTTGTAACACAAGAGACTGTTAATTACTGTATTAAAAACAAAGGCTTTAGTCATGATAATAAAGGCGATATATATTATAATTTATTATCTGGTTTACAAAAGAGCATTCGTGGCAGTGATGCAGATGCAGCGCTTTATTACTTAGCAAGATTATTAGAAGGTGGCGATTTAGAGTCGATTTGTAGACGATTGCTCGTGATTGCATATGAAGATATTGGTCTTGCTAATCCAGCTTTATGTGCAAGAGTCTTACCAGCGATTGAAACGGTTCATCGACTTGGGTTACCAGAAGGCCGGATCCCATTATCAGTTATTACAGTGGAATTATGTTTATCTCCAAAATCAAATACAGCTTATAAGGCTTTGGATATGGCAATTCAACATGTGAAAAAAGGAATTACTGACGATATTCCTGATCATATTAAAGATACTCATTATACAGGTGCAAAACAATTAGGACATGGAACGGATTATAAATATCCTCATAATTACCCAAACAGTTGGGTATATCAAGAATATTTACCGGAATCAATTAGAAACGTAAACTATTATAAACCTAAAGATTTAGGTGAGGAGAAACGTTTAAAACAAGTGTATGAAAAGTTATCAAAGTTAAGATTAGATGGTAGAAAGCATAGTAATAATTAACTATAAAGCTTTTTGAAGACGATAATTAACAACTCATGATAGAATAAATTAGGATTTATAGATTAGGGAGGGCCTCTGGATGAAAATATCAACTAAAGGTCGATACGGACTTACTATAATGATTGCACTTGCAAAAAACTATGGTAACGAACCATTGCCATTAAAAACAATTGCTAATGACTATAATTTATCTGAGCATTATTTAGAACAAATTGTAGCTCCACTTAGAAATGCTGGATTAGTTAAAAGTGTTAGAGGGGCAAAGGGCGGATACTTATTATCGAAAGAGCCTAGGGAGATTACTTCCGCAGATATAATTAGAACTTTAGAGGGCCCGATTCGACTAGTAGAAGAAATGGAAGGCGAAGAACCTTCAAAACAAGAGTTATGGAAACGAATGACAAATGCTGTTAAAGAAGTTTTAGTAACGACGAGTTTACAAGACTTAATTGAACATAATAATAATGACTATCAAGAGGAAAATATGTTTTATATATAAATTAGGTGATAAAATGAAACGAATCTATTTAGATCATGCAGCGACGACACCCATTCATCAAGATGTAATAATAACGATGCAAAAGGCTATGGAAAATCATTTTGGCAACCCTTCAAGCATCCATCATTTTGGAAGAGAAAGTCGAAAAATATTAGACGAAGCAAGACAAACGATGGCAAGTAGTATAAATGCTGATCATTCTTCTATTATTTTTACAAGTGGTGGTACGGAGGCTAATAATTTAGCTATATTTGGTGTTGTAAATGCTTATAAAAATAAAGGGAATCATATCATTACATCGCAAATTGAACATCATGCAGTTTTACATCCATGTGAACAATTAGAAAAAGAAGGTTACGAAATTACTTATTTACCAGTGGATGAATCAGGGATTGTATCAGTAAATGATGTAAAAGAGGCTTTAAGAGAAGATACAATTTTAGTGACGATTATGTCTGTCAATAATGAAACAGGGATGAAACAGCCAATTAAAGAAATTGGTGAACTACTTAAAGACCATCAAGCTATTTTTCATACAGATGCTGTTCAAGCTTATGGTGTAGAAAAAATTGATGTTAACGAGCTTAATGTCGATTTAATGACTGTCTCATCTCACAAAATATATGGACCAAAGGGTATCGGATTTTTATATAAACAAGCTGATGTTAAGATACAACAAAGGCTTTTCGGCGGTGAACAAGAGCGTACGCTACGTTCCGGTACTGAGAATACAATAGCGATAGAAGGATTTAGTCATGCAGTAAAACTATTAGAACAAGAGCGAAATACACGAGTTGAACATTATCAACAATTGTTCAATCAATTTATATCCTCATTACAAAAGGAAGATGTACAGTTTTCTCTTAATGGCGATATAGATATGAATAAGCGTGTACCGAACATTGTCAATATAAGCTTTCCAAATACGGATGTTGAAAAGTTTTTGACTAATCTAGATTTAGCAGGAATTGCAGCTTCATCAGGTTCCGCATGTACAGCTGGATCTATAGACCCTTCACACGTATTAAAATCGATGTATGGTGAGCAGTCACCAAAGCTACGAAATTCCATAAGGTTTAGTTTTGGGGTTCACAATTCAGTAGGAGAATTAACATTTATAGCACAAGAAATTAAAAGAATTATTGATCGGATAAAACAATAAAGGTGGTGGACGAATATGAATAATCATGCAAATAAACGAGTTGTTGTCGGTATGTCGGGTGGAGTTGATTCATCAGTTACAGCCCTTTTATTAAAGCAACAAGGGTATGATGTCGTCGGAATTTTTATGAAAAATTGGGATGACACTGATGAATTCGGTGTTTGTACAGCCACGAAAGATTTTGAAGATGTTGTAAGAGTATGTAATCAATTAGATATCCCGTATTATGCTGTCAATTTTGAAAAGCAATATTGGGAAAAAGTGTTTACTTACTTTTTAGAAGAATATAAAGCAGGAAGAACACCAAACCCTGATGTAATGTGTAACAAAGAAATTAAGTTTAAAGCATTTTTAGATCATGCAATGTCACTTGGAGCCGATTATTTAGCAACAGGTCACTACGCACAAGTTCGAGAAAATAATGGACAATATGAAATGTTAAGAGGTATTGATAATAATAAGGATCAAACTTATTTTTTAAATCAAATTCCAAAAGAAATTCTACCAAAAATTATGTTTCCGTTAGGACATTTAACGAAAAAAGAAGTAAGAGAAATTGCTGAAAAACATAATTTAGCTACAGCTAAAAAGAAAGATAGTACAGGAATCTGTTTTATAGGTGAACGAAATTTTAAAGAATTTTTAAGTGAATATTTACCTGCTCAACCAGGAGAGATGCAAACATTAAATGGTGTCGTGAAAGGGAAGCATGACGGCCTAATGTATTACACCATTGGTCAACGCCAAGGTCTTGGAATTGGTGGAGCTGGTGAGCCTTGGTTTGTCGTTGGTAAAAATTTAGAAGATAATATTTTATATGTTGAACAAGGTTATCATAATGAAGCATTATATTCTGATGGTTTAATTGCGGTTGAAAACAATTGGCTTGTAGATATAGATTTAACTCAGCCGTTTGAGTGCACTGCGAAATTCAGATATCGCCAACAAGATGAAAAAGTTATCGTCTATCCACAAGAAGATGGGACTCTTGATGTTCGTTTTCACAAGAGAGAGCGAGCAATCACCCCAGGGCAAGCCGTCGTCTTTTATAATGGAGATGTATGTTTAGGTGGCGGAACGATTGATCAAGTGTATAAAAACGAAGAGAGACTTGCTTATTTAGCCTAATATAGAAAGGTCAGCACAACTTGTGGTGGCTTTTCTACTTTTTTGATTAGATAAGATATTTTATTATTAGTCAATATAGTAGGTTCCAGTAGAGAGGAGTTCATCAAATGAATGAGATTCAAAAAGGTATCGAATTTATGAAAAATAACAAATATGATGAAGCAGCAAAAGTGTTTAATGATTTCATAGAAAACAATCCTAATGATCCAGTCGGTTTTATTAATTTTGGAAATCTACTTTTGCATATAAATGAACTTGATCGTGCGAAAAATTTTTTTGAAAAAGCATTATCATTAAACGATCAAATGCCCACTATTTACTATAGTCTAGGTAATTTATATTATGAGCAAGAAAACTACAAAGAAGCGTCAAACCATTTTCAAAAAGCTATTAAACTTGGTCTTGATGAAACAGATGTATTTTTCATGCAAGGGATGTCATTTCTAAATCTTGAACAACCAAAACTAGCTTTACCTTATTTGCAACGTGCTGTGGAACTTAACGATGAGGATATTGATTATTTCTTCTATTTTGGTTTAACTTTAGCCTATACAGATCAAATTGATGCAGCATATGAACAGTTCCAGAAAGTATTATCCTTAAATGAGAATCACTCAGATGCCCATTACAATCTTGGGGTTATTTATACTTATCAAGAAAAATATGATGAGGCTTTACATCATTTCAATCGTGCTATCGAAATTCAGCCAGATCACTTATTAGCGATTAATGGAAAAAAACAAATTGAATCGAGTTTATAATAATGCTTTTAACATTCAACTGCTACATATTTAATACTTAATTGGCTAGTAAAAGTATAATATTTTATAGATTAAGGTGACTGAACAATGGAGCATAAAGGTTTCGTGAAGGGAAAACTGAATCATATGATCTTTCATAATCAAGATGAATTATTTTCAATCGCATCAGTCTCGATCATTGATACGAATGAGCCAGTTACTGAAGAAGAACTTGTTGTGAAAGGACATTTCCCCCCATTAACTTATGGAAATGAATATACATTTTATGGTGATATTATTCAGCATCCAAAATTCGGTGAACAATACAACGTTTTTACATATGAAAAAGAATTACCAAAAACTGAAGATAGTTTAATCAAATATTTATCAAGCGATCTATTTTATGGAATTGGACAAAAGACGGCACAACGAATTGTTCAGTCATTAGGAATTAATGCTGTTGACCGTATTCTAGAAGATGAGTCCGTTCTTGAACATATTCAAGGTATGACTGCACAAATAAAAAGTCGTTTCATTGCAGATTTGCGAATGCATCAAGGCTTCGAGAGGGTAACGATTGAATTAGCTAAGCACGGAATCGGTCTCCAGATGGCTCAAAAAATTTATGATGCCTTTCAAGAAGAGACAATTAAACAAATTAAAGAAAACCCATATGCGCTCGTTTTTAAAATAGATGGATTTGGATTTCAGCGGGCGGATGAAATAGCCCAATCAATTGGAATAGAAAAAGATCATCCAGAGCGGGTTCAAGCGGGGATTCTTCATATTTTAGAGTTAGAGTCAATGGATGGACACGTCTTTGTCGAACAAAATGATTTAATTATTAAAACTAATCAAATATTATTTCCGCGACAACCTTTTGAACATAGTGATGTTGATTATGACAAGTATGTAGAGCAATTAGAACAGGAACAGATGATTGTTAAAGAAAATAATCGTATTTATTTACCACAGCTCTATTTTGCGGAAGAGGGAATAGCCTCACAACTGAAGCGTATTATTGATGTCAATGATGAAGACACTTTGGATGAAAGTGAATTATTAAAAATTATTGGAGATATCGAAGAGACAGAAGGGTTTTCATATGGTGAAGAGCAATATGAAGCTATTAAATTAGCACTAAGTGAAAAGGTGATGATTTTAACTGGTGGTCCGGGCACTGGTAAGACGACCGTTATTAAAGGAATCATCCAATGTTATGATGCCTTTATTAAAAACAATAATCTTAAACAACATGATTCAAATTACATTTTGACGGCTCCTACAGGCCGTGCAGCGAAAAGACTATCAGAAGCAACGGGACTTAAAGCGAAAACGATTCATAGTTTACTCGGGTGGGCAGGCGACGATCAATTTGAACATGATGCCGGAAATCCATTAAAGGGGAAAATATTAATTGTTGATGAATTTTCCATGGTTGATGTCTGGTTAGCCAACAGACTACTTAAAGCTGTTCCTTCAGATATGAAAGTCATTTTTGTAGGGGATGAAGATCAATTACCGTCTGTCGGGCCCGGCCAAGTGTTAGCCGATTTATTACGCTCTAACCAACTTCGTGTTAGTAGACTTTCAGAAATATATCGACAAAAGGAAAACTCTTTTATTATAAAATTAGCTCATAAAATAAAAAATGACGAAGTTAACCAATTGCCGTTGTCAAAGAAAGACGATTTTAATTTTTTTGCCTGTAAACAGGATCAAACGTTATCAGTGGTTGAACAGATTGTTAAAAAAGCAATTGCTAAAGGTTATACAAAAAAAGATATTCAAGTTTTAGCACCGATGTATAAAACGAATACTGGTATTCATCAACTAAATACAGCTTTACAAAACATATTTAATCCGTTTCAAAAAACGAAAAGACAAGTACAGCATTTTGAAAATGTCTTGCGTACAGGTGATAAGGTCATCCAGCTCGTTAATCAACCAGAAAAACAAGTTTATAATGGTGATATTGGAGAGATTGTTGCCATTAAAAAACCAAATGAATCTGAAAGTAAAAAAGAGGAGTTAATTATAGATTTTGAAGGACAATTAGTCACGTATACGAAACAAGAATTTAACCAAATTATGCTTGCATATGCTATCTCAATCCATAAATCACAAGGCAGTGAATTCCCGATTGTGATTATGCCTGTTGTACGTTCTTTTAAGCGTATGCTCGTTAAAAAACTGTTGTATACTGCTATCACAAGAAGTAAATCCTCTTTAATCATTTGTGGTGAATATGATGCCTTCATTGAAGGTTTATCAAAAGATGAAGCTTATCAACGTCGCACTACTTTAGTTGATCGAGTGAACGTTATTTTTAATTTAGAAAAAAACGATAGTCAAACTCATGAAAAACAAGATGAAGAAGAGCTATCACCGTACGACTTCATGTGATAAATCATAGTATAGAAAAATATTATTTTGGAAAAAATTAAGACAAATGACTTAAAGGAGTTTGTCTTATGAAATGTCCAAATTGTCAATCTAGTGATATCGGTATAATTGGTGAAGAACAATATTATTGTTGGAATTGTTTTATTGAGATGGCATTTGAAAACGGTCGCTTACATGTTAGAGAAATTCAAGAGGATGGCTCCATTTCTTCATTAGATGACTTGTTCTTAGATGAGTAGTAACATTTTTATTTAGGTATTTGACAAAATGTATAAACGTTATCTATAATACTGTCTATATCATATTCATGAAATCTATGAAGGAAACGAGTAGATGACAGCCCACATTAAAGAGAGGCATTTTGTTAGCTGAGAGAAATGCTATGTGAAGAGTCATTGAAGCTATTCCTGAGAGTGGCTAATCCCCACCGACTGTACATCGTTACCGTACTTGAGTTGATAAATGAACGTAATTTTACTTCATTTATAATGAGGGTGGTACCGCGGATACAATCGTCCCTACATATTTTTATGTAGAGGGCGTTTTTTTGTGAATATTTTTAAGGAGGAAAATAATATGAAACAATTGACATCTGCTGAAGTAAGGCAAATGTTTTTAGACTTTTTTAAAGAGAAAGGACATCGCATCGAGCCAAGTCAGTCGTTAATCCCTCATGATGATCCAACATTGTTATGGATTAACAGTGGAGTCGCAACATTAAAGAAATATTTTGACGGTCGTGTGACGCCTGATAATCCTCGAATGGTAAATGCACAAAAGTCAATCCGAACGAATGATATCGAAAATGTCGGTTATACAGCACGTCACCATACATTTTTTGAAATGTTAGGGAATTTCTCAATCGGTGATTATTTTAAAGAAGAAGCGATTGTTTGGGCTTGGGAGTTTTTAACAAGTGAAAAATGGCTCGGTTTTGATCCGGAAAAATTATCTGTTACTATCCATCCTGAAGATGAAGAAGCATACGTTTTGTGGCGCGATAAAGTTGGTATCCCAGTTGAAAGAATTATTCGTATTGAAGAAAACTTTTGGGATATCGGAGAAGGACCGAGTGGACCGAACACGGAGATATTTTATGACCGTGGTGAAAAATATGGTAATGATCCTAATGACCCTGAGCTATACCCTGGTGGAGAGAATGAACGTTATTTAGAAATATGGAACCTTGTATTTTCGCAATTCAATCATAATCCAGATGATACTTATACTCCATTACCGAAGAAAAATATTGATACAGGTATGGGATTAGAACGCGTGATGTCGGTCATTCAAGATACACCGACTAACTATGAAACGGACTTATTATTACCAATCATTAAAAAGACCGAAAAAATTTCTAACATCAAATATGGCACATCTAAAGAAAAAGATACAGCATTTAAAGTCATAGCTGACCATGTGAGAACCGTTTCGTTTGCTGTGGGTGATGGGGCTTTACCTTCAAATGAAGGACGTGGTTATGTCCTACGCCGCTTGTTACGCCGTGCTGTTCGCTTTGCTAAAGAATTAAATATTAACGAACCGTTTATGTACAAACTTGTTGATGAAGTTGCTACAATTATGAAAGATTTTTATCCAGAAGTACATGATAAAAGAGACTTTATTAAAAATGTCATAAAAACTGAAGAAGAACGTTTTCATGAGACATTACAGGAAGGCTTACAAATCTTAGAAAAAGTCATGCAGCAAGAAAAGGAAAAAGGTCGTACAATATTTCCTGGGAAAGAAGTATTTACACTTTATGACACATATGGTTTCCCTAAAGAATTAACAGAGGAGTATGTTGAAAGTTCCGGCTTTACGATTGATGAAGAAGGTTATGAACTTGAGATGAAAAAGCAACGTGAAAGAGCCCGTGATGCAAGACAAAAAGTTGATTCAATGCAAGTTCAAGACCAAGTATTCCAGGAACTACATCATGAAAGCGAATTTATCGGCTATGAAGATCTATCAGTCGATACTAAAATAGAAGTCATAATAAATAACAAAACTAAAGTTGAACAAGTTGAAAGTGGTAATGTCGCTTTTACGATATTAAAAAAGACACCTTTTTATGCTGAAAGTGGAGGACAAGTCGCCGACCAAGGAATTATTCAGTCGCAAACTGGAAAAGCAAAAATTATTGATGTTCAGAAAGCACCAAATGGTCAGCATCTACATCAAATTGAAGTAATTGAAGGAGCATTGATTGTTAATCAAGATATTAAGGCAGTAGTTGATAAAGATTCAAGAAAACAAACAATTAAAAACCATACAGCAACACATTTACTTCATCAAGCACTAAAAGATGTTTTAGGGGAACATGTCAATCAAGCAGGATCACTTGTTGCACCTGACCGCCTAAGGTTCGATTTCTCACATTTTAACTCAGTAACTGATGAAGAACTAGAAAAGATTGAATCGATAGTTAATGAAAAAATTTGGGCATCTATAGATGTTACGACTCAATATCATTCATTGGATGAAGCTAAAAAGATGGGTGCCATGGCTTTATTTGGTGAAAAATATGGAGATATCGTACGGGTCGTCTCCGTAAGTGATTATAGTATTGAACTATGTGGCGGGTGCCACGTGAGAAATACCGCTGAAATTGGCCTGTTTAAAATTGTTTCAGAGTCTGGAATTGGTGCAGGTACGAGAAGGATAGAAGCTAGAACTGGGAAAGGTGCTTATGAATATTATCAACAACAAGTGGAATTACTACAACATTCCGCTCAGCTATTAAAGGTATCTAAACTAGAACAAGTTCCAAATCGTATTCAATCACTTTCTGAAGATTTTAAGAAACTCGAACGAGAAAATGAATCATTAACTGCAAAGCTAGCGAATATAGAATCAGCTAATATTACTGATCGAATCGAACAGATTGACGGTATTTCTGTCCTTGCAACAAAGGTTGATGTTAAAGATATGAATGGACTTAGAAATATGGTTGATGAAATCAAAACAAACACGAATTCAATCATTATCTTGCTAGCCATGGAAACTAATGGTAAGGTACAATTAGCATCAGGTGTAACAAATGATTTAATTGAACGAGGGTTTCATGCAGGTCATCTTATAAAAGAAGCTGCATCACGCTGTGGTGGCGGAGGTGGAGGCCGTCCCGATATGGCACAAGCTGGGGGTAAACAACCTGAAAAGATTGATGAAGCATTAAAAGCTGTGAAAGAATATGTACAAACTGTTTTAACTTCCAACTAATTAAGTTTATAATAGTGGTAATCGAAATGAGGGGGGATTGAGATCCATGTCAAACGATCACACGATGAAGTTTCAATTTTATGACGACTCACAGGAAAAACGTGTAAATGAGATATTACATTCTGTTTATGACTCACTTGAAGAAAAGGGTTATAATCCAATTAATCAAATAGTAGGTTATTTACTTTCAGGTGATCCTGCTTATATCCCTCGTCATAATGATGCACGTAATTTAATTCGTAAAGTTGAACGAGATGAGATTATTGAAGAAGTCGTTAAATTTTATTTGAAATCGAATAAAGAGGAAGCTAGATGAAAACATTAGGACTAGACGTTGGTGAAAAGACAATAGGAGTTGCCGTGTCTGATGCACTTCACATGACAGCTCAGAGTGTTGAAACTATTCAATGGTCTGAACAAAATTTTGAGACGGCAGTTCAACCGCTAGAGCGAATCATAAAAGATTATGAAGTAAGTAAAATTATTGTTGGTTTACCGAAAAACATGAATGGAACAATTGGACCAAGAGCAGAAGCTTCCCAACATTTTGCCGATTTTTTACGCTCCCATTTCTCCCTCCCTGTAGAGTTATGGGATGAGCGGCTCACGACGATGGCGGCTGAACGAATATTATTAGAAGCCGATGTTAGTCGAAAAAAAAGAAAGTTAGTCATTGATAAAATGGCTGCAGCGATGATTTTACAAAGTTATTTAGATGCAAATCGATAGGAGGGTCACTCAATGGAAGAAAGAGAGCGAATTATCATACCTGATGAGAACGGTGAAGAACATTTATTTGATGTATTATTTACTTTTGATGTTGATGAAACAAACAAATCATACTTAGTAGCTATTCCTGTAGAGCAAGCAGATGAGGAAGAAGTAGAAGTATTTGCTTTTCGTTTTGAAGAAAGTGAAAAAGACGAAGATGATTTAACACTTTTCCAAATTGAAACAGATGAAGAGTGGGAAATGATTGAAGAAATGTTAGCAACTTTCACCGATGATGAAGAAGAGTAATATATTTTCAAATAAATAGGGGGTTAGCCGCCTGAGGTTAACCTTCTTTTTTACGTTTATTTAACACATTGTATTTTGTGAATATTAATGGACTTATGTAGAAAAAGATAGAAAAAAACATAAATATATTTTATAATATTACGGATGGAAAGGGGGAATACGGATGTCGAATTCCAACGACCAAGATGAAAATTATAAAATGCAACGTGTAAAAGAAGCACGATTAGCAAGAAAAATTATAATTGTAATCTTTGCATTATTAATTATTGTTATTAGCCTTGGAGGATATTATGCTTATAGTTACATAGCAGAAGGATTACGTCCAGTTGACAAAGAAGACGATACGATTATCGACATTGAAATCCCTTTAGGATCGAGTGTTGAGGCGATCGGTAACATATTGGAAGAAAACAATATCATTAACAATAGTCGTATATTTAAATATTATGTTAAATTTAAAAACGAATCTGGTTTCCAAGCGGGTGAGTACAAGCTTTCCAAAAGTATGACTCTCGATGAAATTATTGAATCATTAAAAACAGGAAAAATATTAGTTGACCCATTATTTACAATTACGATTCCAGAAGGTACGACAATAGAACAAATCGCCGGTATATTACAATCTAAAACTTCAATTACTGAAGAAGAATTTTTAGAGAAAATGACTGATGTAGAATATATTCAATCCTTAATCCCACTATACCCGTCAATATTGTCTGAGGAAATATTGAAAGATAATATTAGGTATCCATTAGAAGGTTATTTATATGCAGCAACTTATCCGTTTTACGACAAAAATCCAACAGTCGAGCAATTTGTCGAGTTACTATTACAACAGTCCGAGCAAAGAATACAGCCATATTTATTAGACATCGAACAAATGGGCTTATCTGTACATGAAGCAGTTACAATGGCCTCATTAATTGAAGAAGAAGCTGTAAGTGAAGAAGATCGTAAAATGGTTTCGGGTGTTTTCTATAATCGGATGAATAGTCAGCCTCCGATGCCGTTACAAACAGATCCAACTGTTCTGTATGCACTTGGTGGACATAAAGAAAGAGTATTATATGAAGATTTAGAAGTTGACTCACCATATAATACGTATCTCTACCCAGGTTTACCACCTGGTCCAATTGCTAATTTCCATGAAAATGCACTACAAGCAGCATTATATCCGGAAGAACATGAATACTATTACTTTGTAGCATCCTATGAAGGTGATGTTTACTATGCAACAACGCTTCAAGAACATCAAGAAAATATTAATAAATACCGTCCGCCTCAAGATTAATATTAAATGTAGTAATCATCATTTAGGGAGTGCGTGAGTTATCGCATTCCCTAGTCTTTTACAGTTCTATAAATAAAGTTGCTATTTTAAAAATTGAGGTGTCATTCTAAATGGAACGATCTTCAAAAAAATATATTCAAGCTTTATATAAGGAAGAAGAAGAGTTAATATTGACCTTAGAAAAATCCGCAAAAACGAACAAAGTACCGATTATGGAGAAAGACGGAGTTGAATTTTTAAAACAACTTATACGTATTTATCGTCCTAAACAAATTTTAGAGATTGGAACAGCTATAGGTTATTCGGCTATTCAAATGGCTAAAGCCTCACCAGATTCGTTTATTAAAACAATTGAAATTGACGAAAACAGATTTAATGAAGCTGTAAGAAATATTAAAATGGCTCAATTAGATCACCGTATTGAAGTGATTTTAGCGGATGCTTCACAATATATAGAACAACTATCCCAAGAATATGTCTTTGATTTCGTATTTATTGACGCTGCAAAAGGTCAATACAAATCATATGTAGAAAAGATTAGCCCATTCATTAAATCTAATGGCTTAATCGTCATTGATAATGTTCTTTTTAAAGGATATGTAGCTGGAGTAAACGATGATCAGCCACGATTGAAAAAAATAGGACAAAAAATAGATGATTTTAATAAATGGTTGATTGAAAATAAAGCTTATGATACAACATTTGTAGAAACTGGCGATGGAATCGCTATTTCAATAAAAAAGTAAAATGATTGGTGCCACCAATTAAACAACAAAAAAACAGAAAGGAGCACCATTCGTGACAAAAGATAAACCAATCATTATTGGAGTTGCTGGTGGAACCGGATCCGGGAAAACAACCGTTACAAGAGCTATTTGTAATCAAATTGAAGATCATTCGGTCTTAATGATAGAACAAGATTATTATTACAAAGACCAGTCACATTTACCGTTTGAAGAACGATTAAAGACAAATTATGATCATCCATTTGCCTTTGACAATGATTTACTTATCCAACATTTAGAAAAGTTGCATCAATGGAAATCAATTGAAAAGCCTGTATATGATTATGAAAATCATACCCGATCAGACCAAACAATTTTATGTGAACCAAAAGAAGTCATTATTTTAGAAGGAATTTTAGTATTAGAAGACGAAAGATTACGTAATATGATGGATATAAAAGTTTTTGTTGATACAGATAGTGACCTAAGGATTATTAGACGGCTTACAAGGGATATCAATGAACGTGGCCGTACTTTTGAATCCGTTATTGATCAATATGTAAATGTTGTTAGACCTATGCATCTTCAGTTTGTAGAGCCAGCAAAGAGATATGCTGACATCATCATTCCTGAAGGTGGACAAAATGCAGTCGCTATTGACTTATTAACAACTAAAATAAAAAGTATTATTCAGCATAAACTCACATAAATATGACTCATAATAATACAATTAATGATGACACATGGAATTATTATGAAATATTCGGAATTAATTCAAAGGAGTGTATTTTATATCATGGCTGAAGAGAAAAGCTATTATATGACCGTAGAGGGGAAAGAGAAATTAGAAAAGGAACTCGAAGAACTGAAAACAGTTAGACGTCCTGAAGTAGTCGAGCGCATAAAAGTTGCCCGTAGCTTTGGGGATTTATCGGAAAACTCCGAATATGATGCTGCAAAAGATGAACAAGCTTTTGTAGAATCAAAAATTGCACAACTTGAAAAGATGATTCGTAATGCAGTCATTATTGAAAGTGATGGAGAAAGTTCTGACGTCGTACAGTTAGGTAAAACAGTTAAATTTGTTGAACTTCCAGATGGAGATGAAGAAGAGTACCAAATCGTTGGTAGTGCTGAAGCAGACCCATTTGATGGTAAAATTTCAAACGATTCACCAATGGCAAGAAGCTTACTTGGTAAAAAAGTTGGGGAAAAGGTGAATGTTCATACGCCAGGTGGAGAAATTGAAGTGAAAATTATCGAAGTTTCATAAGATAATACGTAAAAAGTCCTGCACAAATATGAAGTGTAGGACTTTCTTATAATTTTGTCTTAACGTATGCAAAAAGATGATAGAGAACGAATAGATTATATAGACAAGCTTTATACGTTTAAAAGGAGAGGATTCCTCATGTCATATGATTCTTATTCAAGAACTGAACGTTATGAAAAACAAAGAAGAGATACAAAAAAAATTAACAGATTGATTATGTTAGCTAGTGCTCTCATCATTTTATTTATTGCATTTTTAATCTTTGGAGACGATGATGACCAACAAGAAGTGAAGAATGCGAACGAACAAGAAAAACAAGAACAACATGAAGACAAAAATAATCAGGGAAATGCTAATAATACTGAACAAAATAATACCGACAAAGGTGAAGAAAAAATTGATGAATCAGATAAACATAGTGAACAATCAGACGAACATACTAATGATGAAAAGTCAGAGGATTCAATTGAATCAGATGATGAGAATGTAATTAGTGTTATCGAAAATGATTGGGACGTGCTAACTACCGCACAAGAAGAACCGCATATTATTGATTTGAGCGAAGATTCAATTGATCGAAAAGAAATGGAACACGCGATTAGCATGGCACTTGATACAAATCATGAAAATTTAATTTTTTGGTGGTTAGAAAGTGGCGGGGTTCCAGATCGAATTATAGGTACGGTTGAAAATCGTACAACTAAAGATATATATCGTGTTTATTTGAATTGGATGACTGATCAAGGCTGGAAACCAATACGAGTAGAAGTTTTAAAGGAAAACGATCAATTATGGCGCTTTGAAGACGAAGAAGAGTCAGAATAAAGAAAGAGGTATGTTGTCATGACAATTGGAATTATTGGAGCAATGGAACAAGAAGTAGATGCGCTATTATCTCACATGACCGTGACAGAAGAAATAACGGTTGCAAACTGCAAATTTTATAAAGGAAAAATAAATAAAACAGAAGTCGTCTTACTCCAATCAGGGATAGGAAAAGTGAATGCCGCTTTATCAACGACCATTCTTCATGAACGTTTCAAACCAAGCGCAGTTATTAATACTGGCTCTGCAGGCGGAACGGATATTGATTTGGATGTCGGGGATCTTGTCATTGGTGAGAGTGTTATGCACCACGATGCAGATGCTACAGCTTTTGGTTACGAATATGGTCAAATACCACAAATGCCTCATCTATTTAAGTCAGATGAACAAATGATCCAAGTTGCTAAAGAAACAGCAAAAGAAGTGAATAAGAACATTAAAGTTGGTGTTGGAACGATTGGCACAGGCGATTCATTTATGGCAGAGGAAAGACGTGTTAAGGATGTTTTAGAACGGCTCCCTTTTATTAAAGCTTTAGAGATGGAAGCCGCTTCAATCGCCCAAGTTTGTTATCAATACGGAACACCGTTTTTAATTATTCGATCTCTATCAGATATTGCTGGCAAGGAATCAAATGTGTCATTCGAGAAATTTTTAGAAACGGCAGCACAAAACAGTGCAAACTTAATCATTCAAATGCTTAATCATTTATAATAAAAAGAGCTACTTTTGGATCAACGTCCAAGTAGCTCTTTTTATTCGTAATTGTACATATAGTAGCCACCAAATATTAATAGAAGTAACAATGTGACGATAAGAAGTGCGTATCCAAAGCTTCCAGATTGATATCCTGGTCCGTAAACAGGACCATAGTAAGGTTCATACGGGTAATAAGGATAATACATATACATTTGAAACACCCCATCTATGATATCGTACTATATCGTATGCATAGCATGGGGGAGTGAATGGATTATCGCCTATTAACTTATTTTATTCCTTATTTTTCTTTTTTGTTTCTTCGCGATAAAAGGCATGGAACATTTTCATAAGTGCACGTTTTTCAATTCGTGATACATAACTTCTGGAGATATTTAGTGATTTGGCGATTTCTCTTTGTGTTAACTCCTCTTGTTTGTTAAGTCCGTATCTTTTCACAATGACATCTCTTTCACGATCACTTAATAAGTTGATGTATTGAAAGATTTTCTCAATTTCTAATGATGTTTGAATTTTTTCGACGAGATCTGGTTGTTCTGATTTTAAAATATCAATTAAACTAATCTCATTTCCCTCTTTGTCTGAACCAATAGGATCATGTAATGACATATCTTTATTACTTTTTTTCGACGATCTGAGATGCATTAATATTTCATTATCAATACACCTTGCAACATAAGTAGCTAGTTTTGTTCCTTTATCACTAGAAAAGCTTTCAACACCTTTGATGAGGCCAATCGTACCTATGGAGATTAAGTCTTCTTGATCTTCTTTGTTGTTTTCATATTTTTTAGCAATGTGAGCAACTAAACGTAAGTTGTGTTCGATTAACTTGTTTCGTGCTTCAACATCCCCGTTTTCCCACCTTTTTAAGTATTCCTTTTCTTCCTCCTTACTTAAAGGTTGTGGAAATGCATTCCCTTTTACATAAGAAAAGAAGAACTGAATGTTTTGAAATAATAACGCTATGAATTTGTACAGTGATAACATTTGATCAACCCCACGACTAAGATATAGGTAAATGCCTATATATAAAATGTATGTCGTCGAGTCAAAAAAGTGCGTGTACACATATAAATTGTTATATGTTGTCGTTACATGAATAATAAAAAGTTGATTCATTGAAGAATCAACTTTCTACTAATTTATTTTATTATCTTCTTTTTATAATCATCACGTACTGACTTTTCCCACAACTTAACACCTGATCGATGAGCAGCTCTAGAAATCATATGGCCACTGACTGGTGCAGTTAGAAGAACAAAAATGATTCCGAGAAGGAGTTTCCCACTAATAATATGATGTTCAACATACAAGAAGATAAATGCACCAAGTAATACACATGCAATACCTAACGTTGATGCTTTCGTTGCTGCATGTAGCCGATTATATACATCAGGTAATCTTATCATTCCAATAGAAGCGGAAAGAATAAAAAAGGTGCCAAGTAAGAGCAACAGACTAATCAATAAATCAATCAATAATAACACCCTTTTCTATAAATTTTGCAAAAGCAATTGTTCCAATAAATAATAGGATTCCGATTAATAAGATGACATCATTTAATTTATCAGTTACTAATAAAATGGAGGCTAAGCCTGTGATGGCCATCATATTAACACCAATCGTATCAACTGCGACAGCACGATCTGCACTTGAAGGCCCTAAAAATGCTCTTATGACGAGTAAAAATATTGATATAGATATGGCAATAAAACAAACCCATATTGTTATATCTAATACTTGTGCACCAAATTCATCTAACATTATCTCGTCACCTCCAAAATGGCTTTTTCAAACGAGTTCTTAATATCCATGATTGATTCTTCAACATCTGGTAAATCAATGGCATGGATAAATATTTTTGTGTTATCTTCAGCAACCGCAACAGACAACGTTCCAGGAGTCAAGGTGATCAGATTTGCTAAAAGCGTGATTTCCCAGTTGTTTTTTAAATCAATTGGTAATTCAAAAATACCTGGTTCAATATTTAGTTTAGGTTTATAAACAAGTCTAACAACACTTAATGTAGATTTAATTAATTCTTTGATAAATAAAAGAATGAGTTTAATTACATTGACTACTCGGAATAAATAGAACTGATCAGGAACGAATCTTCTTAGGAAAAATAATAAAGCAATCCCTATAAAATATCCGGTAATAAATGAGACTACTGTATAGGACTCACTTAAAAATGTCCACATCACAGCAATTAAAATATTAAGAATGATTTGCAATGCCATATTTGATTACCCCTTTAAAACAGATGAGATATACTCTGTTCGCTCTAAAAGATAGTTAGATACCATATCAATATGAGGATAGACATACTCTGCACCTATACCTAAGAAAATTGATATCGCAATTAAAAAGATTGCAGGTATTGTCATATAATGTACTTTCTTTTTGTCAGTTGTCATACCTTCCATCGGCTCTCCCCAAAAGCCACGAATAAATATTCGCATCATGGAAATCAGTATGAGTAAGCTCGATAGTAAGGCAACTATAGCAAGTAAAAATTCCTCCTGCTGAAAAGCTCCTCTTAACAAGATTAGCTTTCCTATAAACCCACTGAATGGAGGAATCCCGGCTAAAATCAATGTGCCGATAAAAAAGAACCAACCAAGTAGAGGGAATCGGGTGATGACCCCACTCATTTTTGATAACTGTTTTGTACCACTTGCTACAACTAGTGCTCCAATCAGAAAGAATAAAGCTGCTTTAATTACCATGTCATGTAATAAATAGTATAGAGCACCTGCTAATCCGTCCTCTGAGTATAAGCCAATCCCCATTAATATAAATCCAATCGCAGGGATGATGTTGTATGTAATAATTAATTTTACATTATTTGTTGATAAAGCCCCGATGACACCAAAGAGCATCGTAAAGATAGCTAACCATATAAACATTTGGTGAGTTAATGAGCTTTCATGAACGAATATCAACGTATAAACTCTAAAGATTGAATAAATACCGACTTTCGTTAATAGTGCACCAAATAGAGCTGATACAACAGGGTTTGGTACGACATAAGATTTCGGTAGCCAATAGTATAACGGAAAAATAGCCGCCTTTACTGCAAAAACGAAAAATAGTAATACCCCAACACCTGTTAAAATCCCTTGTTGCTCTACATCTTGTACTCGTTCTGCAATATGTGCCATATTAACTGTACCAACGATTGAGTATATAAACGCAACTGATGTTACAAACAACATAGATGAAAAAAGGTTGATAAGAACGTATTTTAACGATTCTCTCAGTTGGATTTTTCCATTTCCAAGAACGATTAAACCGTAAGAAGCCATTAATAAAATTTCAAAAAACACGAATAAGTTGAACAAGTCGCCTGTTAGAAATGCGCCTGACACCCCTGATACTAATAAAAAGAAAAACGTATAAAAGTAAAATCTCTCTTGTTTTTCTGATAAAGAATGAGGCGCATAAAATACAGCTGCAGTTGCTACGACATACGTTGCCAAAACAAGTAGAATAGATAAATAATCAGCAATAATCGTAATACCAAATGGGGCTTCCCAACCTCCAGCTTGCAAAACAATGGCACCACTGTTAAAGACATTCATCGTTATAAGGATGACGACGAATAAAAATCCAAGCATTAAAAATTGTGATAGTCTTCTGACGATATTTAGTTTGTTTGGTATAAAAGCAACAATCGCACTAGCTAGTAATGGTAATACGATTGGTAAGACCGCTAAATTACTCATTTTCTGAACCTCGCAATTTTTCCATATTATCTGTTTGATTTAAAGTATAAGCTCTGTAAGCAAGTACTAATAAAAGGCTTGTTACACCAAAGCTAATAACGATAGATGTTAATATTAAAGCTTGTGGTAATGGGTCGGTATATTCAGAAACTCCTTCTACTAATACAGGAGGAGCTCCTCTTTTTAATTTTCCCATCGTTAATATAAATAGGTGCGCACCATGTGATATGAGTGCTGTACCAATGACTATTCGTAACATCTGTTTTTGTAATAAGTTATAGATTCCAATTCCAAAAAGGAAGGACGCTAAAACAATCATAATTATTTCCATTATTATTTCGCCTCCTTATCTCGGCGAAGCTTAATCATCCCATAAATAGCGAGAGCTGCACCGAATAAAACAGCGATTTCAAACAATGTATCCAGCCCACGGAAATCAACTAAGATGACGTTAACCGCATTCTTACCGCCACCTAATAAATACGTGTTTTCCATAAAGTATGTTGAAATAGGCTCTTTTAATTTACTGTTGAAAGAACTAATTCCGATAAACAGTAAGAGTAAACCGAAACCTGTGGATACGAGAAAATTAGTACTTGTTTGAACTAGAGAGTCTGTTTTCTTAGTTAAATTAGGTAAATGATAAAAACAAAGTAAAAATAAAACGACAGTTACTGTTTCAACAATTAATTGTGTTAAAGCTAAATCAGGAGCACTATAAAGAACGAATAATAAAGATAATCCGTATCCCACAACACCTAATATTAAAATGGCTGCAATTCTATTTCTCGCAACAGTTGCTCCTATAGCAGCTAATGCCATAACAATGGCGATTAATATTTCGTGAATTGAGATTTCAGCTAGATCTTGTGATTCCATATTAAATCCATTCGTCGCAAAGAGCGAACTAAATGTAATTATAATAATCGTACTTACAATTAATAACATGTACAGGCGGATTGAACCCGTCATATAAGTGGTTGTTATTCTATTTGAGGTCGTTTCTAATTTTTCGACCGCCCAATTATAAACTTTATTCATACTAAGTCTACCTGGGAAGATATTATAAATGGCTGTCCACTTATGTCTCGTTAAATATAATATTGTTCCAAAGCCAACCACTGCTAAAGACATATAAAAAGCTGGAACTAATCCATGCCAGAAGTGTATATCAACAGGTGATACGGAACCACCAAATACACTATTAGCTGCATGTTTAATTAATCCATTGTTAAATACATTCGGGAATAACCCAATGAGGATGACACCTAGTACTAATAGAAATGGCGAGAAAAGCATCATTAATGGTGCTTCATGTGGTTCTTTTTCTAGCTTTTCTCGTTTATATTTTCCTCTAAACGTGCCGAAAAATAAATACATGGAATAAACAAATGTAAATATGCTACCGATTACCGCAATATAAGGTATAGCTACGATTAAAGCTTCAATAAAAGCTCCCGTATATCCATTTAAATCTAGGCTCGATTGAAAAAACATCTCTTTACTATAAAAACCATTTAAAAATGGGAGTGGAACTCCTGCCATTGAGAATGTACCAAATAAAGCTAATGTCGCCGAAATAGGCATGAAGGTCATGAGTCCCCCAAGTTTACGAATATCCCGAGTACCAGTTTCGTGGTCAACAATCCCAGCGATCATAAAGAGACTACCTTTAAATGTCGCATGGTTTAAAATGTGAAATACAGCAGCAAATACAGCAGCTTCTGTTCCGAAACCGAGCATCGCCATAATCATCCCTAGTTGACTGATCGTGGAAAATGCTAAAATTCCTTTCAAATCGGTCTGGCGAACGGCCATATAAGAAGCCCAAGCTAATGTAACTAGCCCAAATATACTTAATGAGACAAAGAAGCTAGGTACACCTTCAAAAATAGGTGAAAAGCGTGCCATTAAGTAGATTCCTGCTTTAACCATTGTCGCTGAATGTAAATAAGCACTGACCGGAGTTGGCGCTTCCATAGCATCAGGTAACCAAATATGGAATGGAAATTGTGCTGACTTTGTAAAAGCACCTAATAACAAGAAAACAATAATAAATATAAAGTATTCGCTATTAATGATTAAGTCGGCGTTTTCAATCATTCCTCGGATACTTGTCGTTCCTGTCTCAATTGTTAATAAAACAAGCCCACCAAGTAAACTTAATCCACCTAAAACAGTAATGATTAATGATTTTTGCGCACCGTAACGTGACTTTTCGCGGTAGTGCCAATAACCGATTAATAAAAATGATGATAACGATGTGAATTCCCAGAAAGTATATAGAACAAATACGTTATCTGATAAAACAACACCGAGCATAGCTGACATAAATATGTATAAATAAGTATAGAAATGCCCCAGCTTTTCATTCTTATCTAAATAATAGATAGAATAAAGTACGACAAGTGTACCAATTCCACTGATTAATAAAGCGAATAATAAGCTTAGACCATCTAAGTAAAAGTCCATTGATATGTTAAGTGAAGGGATCCAATTTATCGAAGATTGGACTGGTTGAAAATTTGACCCAACAAATTGAAAGAAATAGATAAAAACTAATAATGGGACGGGTAAGATTAACCACCCCGTATGTATTTTTTCCTTCCATTTACTAAGAAAAGGGATAAGTATTGCAAATATTAGTGGAGCAAAAACCGCATAGATCATTATATTCCGTCCTTTCATGCTAATACAAAATACCAATATTACAGTAACATTATAACGATAAACACAATTAAATAAAAATAAAAACAGTTCAATTTAATAAAATTAGATATAATTTTTGATGAAAATGAAGATTATTAAACTTATCAAATAATAAGAGATAAAAAAATAAAAGAACTGACGTTATTATCCGCCAGTTCGAATGTTATTTTTTCATGATGATTTTTCTATATTGTGATTCAAGCCTCTTCTTTTCAATTCCAACTCTATGAGGTGAATAAAATCTTTACTCAAATTTAATTCAACTGCTTTATTATACGATTCGATGAGGAGTTGATCTGATAATTGCTCCATTGTATTAGCCAGACGTGGCCGGCACCTCCTTAAATTACACGCTTTCACTGAACTGATAATATCCTATCACTAAAATTACTGCAAAACAACTTAAGGCAAGTGTGAATAACCTGTGCATAACTTATCTAATAACTTTTGAAAAAGCCTTATAAAACGTCGAATTAACTATGTGTAAAATGTTAATAATTTTATCCACAACGTGAAAATTGATAGTATTTGTCGAACGATTTTTGTAATTTTTATATTTTTTTCGAAAATAAAGCTTGTTTACGTTATACTAAATGATGAAAGTTTAGATGAAAAGGTAATTAGATGAGGTGACAAAGCTTGTTCAAACAGTTTTTGCCAAATGATCATGTGAAATCAATTTTTGAAATTACACCAGAATATTTGATTGAAAGAGGTATTAAAGGTGTCATAACAGATTTAGACAACACGTTAGTCGCTTGGGATCAAAAGGACGCGACTCCAGAAATAGCTGAATGGTTTAAGACTTTGAATTATGCTGGAATAAAAATAACAATAATGTCAAACAACAATGAAGAACGTGTTTCAGTGTTTTCTAGACCATTAAATATTCCGTTTATTTCTAAAGCAAGAAAGCCTATGCAAACAGCTTTTAAAAAAGCAAAAAATGTTATGCAATTACAAGACGATGAAATAGTTGTTGTAGGTGATCAGCTTCTAACGGATATTTTTGGGGGAAATAGAGCAAATTTATATACAATATTAGTCGTACCAATTGTTCAAACTGATGGGTTTTTTACACGTTTTAATCGACGTATAGAACGACGTCTCATGAACTATTTCAAACGAAAAGGTCTATTATATTGGGAGGAATAATATGGATGCTATATATTGTCTCGGCTGTGGCGTAGAAATACAAACTGATCAACCAACTCAATTAGGGTATGCACCAAAATCTGCAACCGAACGTGAAGAAGTAATCTGCCAAAGATGTTTCCGTTTAAAACATTATAATGAAGTTCAAGATGTCGACATGAAGGCAGATGACTTTATTAATATGCTTAAAGAAATAAATGTTCATGATGGACTAGTTATTAAAATAGTCGATCTTTTTGATGTTCATGGTAGTTTTATCCCACACTTAAAGCAACTGGTTGGAAAAAAGCCAATTGTATTAATAGGAAATAAAGTTGATTTATTACCGAAATCAACCAATCTAAATAAAGTAAAGCTGTGGCTAAAAGAAATTTCAGAAGGCTATGGATTAAAAGTTGATGATATCTTTTTAGTTAGTTCAATAAAAGGAATTGGGATGGAAGATGTTTCTTTCGAGCTTGAAAGATTACGAGAAGGTAAGGATATATTTGTTGTTGGCTGTACTAATGTAGGAAAATCATCCTTTATTAATTATTTAATTAATCGTTCATTGAAAAAGAAAGATGTTATTACTACTTCGTATTTTCCTGGAACGACACTTGGTTTTATTGATATCCCTCTTGATGAACAAACGTCAATGATTGATACACCAGGTGTCATTAATAGTCACCAAATCGTTCATTATTTATCTAAAGAGGATTTAAAGACCGTAACTCCAAAGAAAGAAGTTAAACCACGTGTTTATCAATTGCATGAGAAACAAACATTATACTTCGGTGGTTTAGCAAGAGTGGATATCGAACAGGCTGATGAAAAGAAAGGGTACATTTGTTACTTTGCTAATGAATTAATGATACATCGTACTAAATTAGAAAATGCTGATCAGCTATATACAGACCATTTAGGTGACTTACTAATCCCGCCATCTGAAGAGACTTTGAAAAATTGGCCAAACCTTCATAAAGAAACTTTCCATATTAATGGCGATCAAAAAACAGATGTTGTTATTTCGGGTTTAGGCTGGGTGACTGTTCCAAGTGGAAATGTAAAAGTTACAGTTCATATGCCAAAAGGGGTTAAAGCAGTGACCAGAAAAGCAATCATTTAGGGGGAATAGTATGTACCGTTTTGGTTTGATTGGAAATCCGGTTAAACATTCTGCATCTCCTATGATTCACAACACATTTTTTGAACAGGTGAACTTATTAGGCCGTTACGAATTGTTTGAAATTAACGAATTTGAATTAGAAGATATAATTGAACATTTTATTCATAATCAATTTGTTGGTTTTAACGTGACTATTCCATATAAAGAAAAGATTATTCCTTTACTTAATGAGCTTGATGAGTCTGCTCGTCAATTACAAGCTGTTAATACAGTGAAGATTACAAACGGGAAATTAATCGGATATAACACAGATGGTATCGGTTATGTAGAATCATTAAAATCATTTGACGCATCTTTTTTTAACCGAAATCATTCAATATTAATAATTGGTGCAGGTGGAGCAGCTAAGGGGATTTATTATACATTGCAGAACTTTGCTTTTAAAAAAATAGATTTAGCTAATCGTAATTTAAATAACGCTAAACAAATATGTCAGTCATACAATAATAGCCAGGTGCTAACTCTTTCAGAAGCTGAACAAGTATTAGGAGAATATGACTTAATTATACAAACGACGCCTGTTGGAATGAATCCATATGATAATGAGCAAATATTATCGCTGAAAAATATAAAAACGAACACAATAGTTAGTGACATCGTTTATAATCCGAAATGGACAAAGTTTTTACTAGATGCTAAACAACATGGCGCCCGAATTTTATTCGGTGAATCGATGTTATGGTATCAAGCAAAAAAGGCATTTGAGATATGGACAAATAAAAAGATAAATATGCAAAAAATTAGTTTTTAGAAAGGAGTTTTCACGTGCTTACAGGAAAGCAGAAACGTTTTTTAAGAAAAGAAGCACATCACTTAAACCCGATTTTTCAAGTCGGAAAATCAGGAGTGAATGATCAACTAATTGTTTCAATTAATGAAGCGTTAGAAAAAAGAGAATTAATCAAAGTGACTGTTTTACAAAACTGTCTAGATGATAAAGATGAAGTTGCACAACAGCTCTCTGATGGAACGAATAGTGAAATCGTACAAGTGATTGGTAACATTATTGTTTTATACAAAGAATCTGAAGAAAACAAACAAATTATGCTTCCGTAAAGGAGTAAAGTATGAAAAAGATTGGGCTCTTCGGTGGGACTTTTGATCCGCCACATATAGGGCATTTACAAATAGCTAAAACGGTTTTGAAAGAATTTGACTTAAATGAAATATGGTTCATACCTACTTATGAACCGCCACACAAACAAAAGGCAGACGCGAGTCCCGAACAGCGGCTAAAGATGTTGCAATTACTCTTAAATGACGATGACCGCTTTTCTATCTCTACCATTGAATATGATTTAAAAGGCCGTTCGTATACGATTGATACGGTCAAATTGTTAAAAAGGCAATTTCCAAATGTGGAGTTTTATTTTATAATTGGTGGCGATATGATCGATTATCTACCTAAATGGTACAAAATTGATGAACTGAAAAGACTAGTTCAGTTTGTCGGTGTTAAACGAGAAGGTTATGAAGTTATAGATTCGCCTGAAGTTAAGATGGTTGATATGGAATTAATTCCTGTCTCCTCTACTGAAATTCGAAAGCAGCTTAAAAACAAACAAACACCTTATGGATTACCAGATGAAATTCTTCATTTTATAAGGGAGAACAGATTATATGAAAATTGAGGACGCATTAAATGAATCGAAAAAAGTATTAAAAATAAAAAGATATGAACATGTTGAACGAGTCACAGAAACGGCTTTAGAATTATCAAAAATATATAACGGTGATGATTATAGAATTGGTGTTGCTGCAGCTTTACATGATTATGCAAAAAATTATGAGAAGCATATATTAAAGCAATGGATTATAAATCATATTGATCTTTCTAGAAACTTGTTAAAATTTCACCATGAACTTTGGCACGGGCCAGTCGGAGCAAAAATAGTTCAATATCAATTTAATATAAACGATTCCGAAATACTTGATGCGATTAGGTGGCATACTACAGGGCGAAAAGGGATGTCATTAACAGAAAAAATTGTTTTTTTAGCAGACTACATTGAACCAGGAAGAGATTTTCCTGCCGTCTATGAAGCGAGACAATTAGCAAAACATAACTTAGACGAAGCTTGTCATTTTGCTTTAAAAAACTCTATTTCATTTTTAATGGAAAGAAATCAGCCTATTTATCCAGATACGTTACAAGCATATAATGATTTAACAATGCATTTATTAAAAAATATGGAGGTTGAATAATGGATAGTAAAGAATTGCTTGAAATTGCAGCTAAAGCTTGTGATGATAAACGAGCAGAAAATATTGTAGCATTGGACATGAAAGAAGTATCATTAATTGCCGATTATTTTTTAATTTGCCACGGATCAAACGAACGTCAAGTCGACGCAATTAGTAAAGGAATAAAAGAAGCGGTTGAAGAAAACGGTTATCATGTTAAAAAAATTGAGGGTAATGAACAATCACGTTGGGTACTAGTCGATTTAGATTACGTTGTCGTTCATATATTTCATAAAGAGGAAAGAGATTATTACAATCTTGAAAAATTATGGGGCGATGCAGACCGAGTCGAATTATCTCTTTAAGCGAGGTAGACCTATGTATACTAAAATGGCACAAATTTATGATCGGCTAATGCAAGATGTTCCATATGAAGAATGGATCCAATTTATGACTCATTTTTGTGAACTGTCAAGTCATAATAAAGTTCTAGATATTGGATGCGGAACAGGTGAGATGGCTTTAAAACTTTCGCAACTCGGGTTTAAAGTAACTGCATTTGATTTATCTGAAGAAATGATTGAGGAAGCAAACGAGAAAAAAACAGAAAAACAAGTAGATGTTCACTTTTTACAAGCAGATGCAGTAAATTTTTCATTTCAACAGACGTTTGATTTAATTATTAGCTTTTGCGATGTCATCAATTATATTACGGACCAATATGACCTCACAAAAGCATTCCAAAATATATATAAACATTTAAATGATCATGGAATTTTTATGTTTGATGTTCATAGCTTAGCCTATGTTAAGATGCTACATGAAAAGCAAATTTTCTCCGAAGTTTATGATGATCTATCCTATATTTGGTTTTGTGAACAATTAGAAGTCGGTGAAATTCATCATGATTTAACCTTCTTTATTGAGGAAGAAAAAGAATGCTTCAAACGTTTTGATGAATACCATATTCAAAAAACGTATTCAATAACAACTTATCAAGAAATATTAAATGATATTGGCTTTTCTCATGTGGAAGTTTATCACGATTTTTCTTTGGAGAAAACGTTTGATGAACAAGATGCAGATCGTATTTTTTTCGTTTGTAAAAAATAAAAGATAAATGGACGATTGGTTTAATCCCAATACGTCCATTTTAATGATTAACTATTGATTTTTCTAAAAAACATTATAAAATATTAGTTAGATTGATCGTCTAACTTCTTAATTAATTCATCGATATGTTCTTTTTCAGTGTAAAATTTATGATGTGTCGCTGAAAATACATTTTCAAAAACTTCTTGGAATGAATTCTCTAATGCTTTCATTCCTTCTCCGGTGATTCCACCTTTAACCATTACTTTTTCTTTTAAAGTATCTAAATTAAAAATCTTTTCTTCAAATAGCTTACCATAGCCAATCATCATTTGCTCAGACAGTATAGTGGCTTTTTCTGTTGGTATTCCTGTTTGTTTGAAGGCTGCCTCAATCATTTTTTCAATAATAAAACTATAGAACGCCGGACCACAAGACACAATATCTGAAGCTATTCGGACATGCTCTTCTTCTATTTCTACTGGTTTAGAAAAATGTTTAAATGTCTGTATTAAAAGATGTTTCTTATCGAGGTCAATGTCTTCATTAAAAGTCATTAACGTCACACCATCACAAGCTCGATTCGTTATGCTTGGTATGATTCTTGCAACATTTTTATGGAAAATATGAGCCAATTGATTGACTGCTATTGAACTTGTAATCGAAATAATTGTTTGATTCTGACTGACACTATCTTTAATACGATAAGCAAGTTGAATGATTTCCTTCGGCTTTGCACAGAGAAAAATATAATCGCATTCATTGATGATACTTTCAATAGTCTGACAAACATGAACGTCAGGGTAATCACTTTTTAACTGATAAGCTTTTAGAAATGTACGATTATATAAATAAACGTTTTTTTCTGAAACAGCATGACTTGTTGTGAGGGCGTGTAACAAAACAGAACCCATATTACCCGTACCAACTATTCCCCACTTCATACGTCGACCCCCTCTTTTTCATATGAACTCATCAATATGTATATGAAAGAAGGCGTAAATCATGCCAATAGATAAAAAATGGATGGTTATTTTATTAATACCAGTAATAATCATATTAATCATATTTTTATTAAGACCACGACAAGAACATTCCCTTGTCATAGAACAACCGGCTGAATTAAATAACCATGTTGAAGTGGATGAAACACCTAGTCCTCCAGAAGAGGTTAAAATTATGATTGATTTAAAAGGTGAAGTTTTAAAGCCAGGCGTATATGATATGCAAGAAGGTGACCGTGTCATTGACGTGATTGAGAGAGCGGGTGGGTTTTCAGATGAGGCAGATTTAAATGCAGTAAACTTAGCTCAAAAACTATACGATGAGATGGTGATTATCGTACCAAACAAATCAAATGATTTTCATAATCAAATTCAACCTATAAATAACGACACGTCAAAAGTTAGAGTAAATACAGCTACAAAAGAGCAGTTAATGACTTTGCCTGGAATAGGCGAGCAGAAAGCGTTAAGTATTATTGAATACAGGGAGCAAAATGGCTATTTTCAAACAAAAGAAGATTTGTTAGAAATCAGTGGTATTGGTGAAAAAACTCTTGAAAGACTTTCCGATTATATAATTGTACCGTAGCATTGACGATTTCCGTCGAATTATATAAACTAATTTAAATAGTAATGAGGAGGTTATGACGTGAATCGCATATCATGGGATCAATATTTTATGTCACAAAGTCATCTTTTAGCATTGAGGAGTACATGTGAGAGATTATCAGTAGGAGCCACAATCGTGAGAGAAAAACGAGTCATCGCTGGTGGTTATAATGGAAGTGTCTCTGGAAGTGTCCATTGTATAGACGAAGGTTGTAAAGTTATTGATGGACATTGTGTTCGTACAGTGCACGCTGAAGAAAATGCAATATTACAATGTGCAAAGTTCGGTGTTCCGACCCAAGGTGCTGAATTGTATGTAACACATTTCCCATGCTTAAACTGCACTAAAACGATTATCCAAAGTGGTATTAAAAAGATTTATTATGCTCAAGATTACAGAAATCACCCGTATGCTATAGAGTTATTAGACGGAGCGGGTGTTGAATATGAACAAGTAGAGCTTGATTATTTACATATCGATACGAATGTTAAAGATAAAATGGTATTTATTTCATCACTTTTACAAGAACTTGAGAATTGTGGTGTCGAAGAAGAAAAATTGAGAGAATTACATGTGAAGGCAAACCGTTTATTTCAAAATATTGAATAGTGAGTTTTATGCGTGGACATTGGTATATTGTTGCGCTGTTTTATTGTATTGGATACTTACCAACTGTAATCGGTTTTTTAATAGTTGTTATATTAACATTCTTATTAAACTTATTAAGAAACCGATTACTATTAACTCTCTCCTTTTTCTTCTACATTATTTCTTCGGTATTTTCACCAACCTTAAGTCAAAATGAACAAATTTCACAATTTGATTTAAATTTAAATGATCGAGTCTTAGTGACTTCAGATCCAGTTAGAAAATCAGATTATGTTGAACTAATCGGTCAGGTAGAAAATAGTAATAAAAAAATCTTAATAAGGTTAAACGAAGATAACCATTCATCAGCTATTCGACATGGTGCAATATGTAACATAGAAGCCGAATTAAAAATACCAAATGAACCGACTAATATTGGTCAATTTAATTATCGAGAATTTTTATCATCAAAAGGAATATTTTTCGAAACGAAACGTGTCACGATAAAGGACTGTGAAGGAAGGTCTCTATTATCATATTTATATGAGTTTCGTCATCAATGGCAAGAGCGTGCAAAGAAAGCTTTACTAGCAGAAAGCTTTCAATGGGTGAACGCGATTATTTTTGGAGATCGTGCTTTACTGGACAAGAAAATTACTGATACGTTTCAATTTTGGAATATTTCTCACTTACTTGCTATATCAGGACTGCACGTAGGTTTAACGTTAGCTATTTTATACCTCATATTTCAAAAAGTATTTAAGCTGTCTAGAGAGACGACTCAATTATTGATTCTGTTAATCATCCCATTTTATATAATAATAGCTGCGGCTAACCCACCCGTTGTTCGTGCTGGTTTGATGGCAATGTTACTTATCATTTGGCAGTTGTTTAAAATAAAGTTGGACCCAGTTGATTTAATTTCAATAATCTTCATCGCACTGTTAATATTTGATTCATATTTAATTTATCAATTATCTTTTCAGTTTTCTTTTGCTGTTACTTTAGCTTTAATTCTTTCAACGAATTTACTTAAGCAAAATCATTGGCTCCTTCTGTCAATCAAAGTTAGCATCATTAGTCAATTAGCTATCCTTCCTCTTCAGTTCGAATATTTTTATTACACAAATATATTTTCCTTCGTGATGAATTTAATCTTTGTACCTTATTTCACTATTTTTGTGATTCCTATTTGTTTGATTTTATTGATTTCCATTCCATTAAGTCCAATCACTTCATTGTTTGAAACTATATTTTTAACTGTAAATGACAGGATGATGGAATTCATTGTAGCTATTGGACAACCACAGTGGACGTTATGGGTTTTTGGTCAGCCAACATTAACTGTAATAGTATTGTTTTATATATTATTTATTATGTTTATGAAGTATTGGGATTTACAGATGATAAGACGAGCTTCGTTGTTCGCTACTTTATCAATATTTGTTTTCATTGTGCAACAATTTTATCCTTATCTTGATTCCACATACTCGATCACTATGCTTGATGTCGGTCAAAGTGAGTCAATTGTCATTGAACTACCATATAGAAAAGGGGTTTTCTTAATTGATGCAGGGGAAGAGGTCAAATTTAATCAAGCACAAACTGAAAAAGCAAATTTTAAAAATATTATCAAGCCTTTTCTCTGGTCTAAAGGAATCTCCAAAATAGACGCCATCTTCATTAGTCATTTTGATTATGATCATAGTGGAGCAATGAACGAAGTAATTACTCACTTTAATCCTGAATATGTTTTTACGCATCCTTTTACCACATTAAATATAGATAAGAATATAAAGCTTTATGAAGGAATGAAAATTACTTTAAATGAAGCGAATATTGACGTATTATCTCCACAACGGCATAAAGTAGCTTCTAGTGAGAATGACCAATCACTAGTTTTTTTATTAGAGGTAAACGACTTCAAAGTGTTGTTTTCAGGAGATATTTCAAAGGAAGTGGAGGAAAAAATCGTTTCCAAAACAAAAGAATTGTCAGTTGATGTACTAAAGGTTGCACATCACGGTAGTAATACATCGACGGGTGAACATTTTCTAAGACATATTGATCCGAAATACGCAATGATTTCAGTAGGTAGAAGGAATATTTATCAGCATCCTCATCAACAAGTGCTAGACAACCTAAGTGAGTATGGCGTTAATTATTATCGAACCGACAAAAATGGATCAATCATTTTTCAAATAAAAGATGGACAACTCACAATTAAGACATTTAAACCATAATGTATTAATGAATAAAATAAAGATACGGAAACAAGAAAAGAGGCTGTTGTACATCACAGCCTCTTTACTCAACATAGTTGAAATTGTCGTACGTCTATTTTCTTATTAAGAACCTACAACTTTAAAGATAGTTCCAATAAAGAAAATAACCATAAAGAAAATGAATGAGAACGTAAACCCTTTTATGGAGTCGACAACATCATTGTTTTTAGATTGAACATCTTTTTCAAATTCGTTCACGGCTATCCCTCCTACGCTAAGTAAAGTATAATTCAACATCGTTTAAAAAGCTAATACTTTTTCATTTGTTCAAAAAGTTGTAGAAAAATTATTGAACTGTTAAGACTTAACAGCAATATTATAACGTAATACGTACAAAATAAGTATACACCAAACGTCGTTAAAAGCAAAACTTTCCCGGGAGTTTGTTTTTAACGTTTATATAGATATTGGGGGAGTAAATATGACCTAACTTGTCATGTTTATTCCCTCTTTATATTCAGCCAATTATTACTTGTTATTTTTTATTGTTCATAATACGATTATTGTTAAGAAGGATGTGAACGAGCGTATGCATGCACGACAATTTATACAGAAAAAAAATACAAAACTTGCCCCTATTTACGTATTATACGGAGAAGAAGCTTATTTCATTCAGCAAGTCAGTGAAAAAATTGAATCACTTTTAAAAAAAGTTGATGACTTTGATCGCAATACATACGATATGGAGTCTGTTCCAGTGGAAGAAGCAATCCTTGATGCTGAAAGCTTTCCTCTGTTTACAAATCATAAATTAATTATTATTAATCGAGCATTTTTTTTAACCGGGCAACAAAAGAAAATTGAAATTGAACACGAGTTGAATGCATTAGAAGAATATGTTAAAAACCCAGCTGATTTCAGCACGGTAATTATTATAGCTCCATATGAAAAATTAGACTCAAGAAAGAAAATTGTTAAAACGTTAAAGGAGAACTGCGAAATCATCGATTGTTCCTCACCAAAAACATTTGAAATGCATGAGTTAGCAATCGATATGGCTAAGTCATTTCAGTTAAAATTAGACGAAAACATTGTTGAACTGTTAATCGAAAGAGTAGGAGAACGTATTGAAGCTTTACGAATGGAATTAGAGAAACTTTCCTTATACTTTGAAGATAACATGGTAACTTATGAAGTAGCTGAACAAATGATTAGTAAGCATAGTGAAACAAGTACATTTGCATTGATTGATGCTGTAACTGAGTTAAACCTCATTCAGTCTTTACATATTATTAAAGAATTGCGTAAACAAAATGAAGAACCGATTGCGTTACTAGCATTATTGAGTTCGCAAATACGACTTATTTTACAATGTAAATTGTTAAAAAGTAAAGGCTATCAGCAACAACATATAGCCAATCAATTACAAATACACCCATATGCAGTTAAAATGGCAATGAAACGTGAACAAAGGTTCTCTTCGAATCATTTAAAACAAATTATTATTGAGGCAACTAACACAGATGAATTAATCAAAACAGGTAAAGTGGAAGCTTGGTTAGCTATTGAGCTTTTTATTAAGAAGATCATAACGATTCAATCAGGCAAGGAAACTAAAAGCATAAAACAGTTGACAAGTCGCCACGGTTAAATCTAATATCCTTTTATTGAACTATAAAAAATCCATTTCATAACATGTGAAATGGATTTTTTACTCTTTAAGAACATGACTTAAAGTAAGGAAAAATGATACGATTCATTTTTTCTTATATTATTTTGTAAGTTCAGCAACTTTTTTTGTAATTTTAGATTTTTTACGTGTTCCGTTGTTTTTATGAACAATGCCTTTTTGCATGGCTTTATCGATTTTTTGAATTGCGTTAGGTAATGCACTTTTTGCTGCTTCAACATCATTATTCATAACTGCTGTTTCTACACGTTTTACTGCAGTACGCATGTCAGAACGAAACGTTTGATTTAAAACTCGTTTAGTTTCGTTTACTCGAATTCTTTTTGTAGCAGATTTACTATTCGCCATTAATTTTCACCTCCTGATGAATCTATCCTTATTCACGACTTTCAATATGGACAAGAGTCATTTTACCAAAGCATAACAAAGATTTCAATAGTAAGCTGTAAAGATATTATTCTTGTCGTTTATTTTACATACTCTCTGTAAACAATATGACTGAATAGGAGGGATATAAATTGGATTTAGAAAAATTTCAGCCTAGGACAGACTTAGCAGTTGAAGCAAGAGAAATGTTTGTTGAGGAGAATCCTGAAAAAAAACATGAGTTAGATGGAATTATTATTAAGGAGTATAACAAGGGTGATATTAAATTAACCCGTGTAGAAATTGATGAAGAAGGGAGTAAAAGGGTAGGAAAAAGTTCCGGAAAATATATAACAATTGAATCGCAACGGTTAAGGGATTTGTATCCAGAGTTTGAATTAGAAATTTCATCAGTATTAGCAGAAGAAATTAATATGCTTTTGGAAGAGCATAATATTTCGAAAGATGCAAAATGTTTAGTCGTTGGTCTTGGTAATGGGTATGTTACCCCCGATGCATTAGGACCACAAGCAGTTAACAAAATACATGTGACCTCTCATTTGTTTCAGCTTCAACCTGGATCTGTTGGTGAAGGGTATCGACCTGTATCAGCGTTCACACCTGGCGTCATGGGACTTACAGGCATGGAGACAAGTGATGTTATTTTTGGTGTAGTTAATAAAACGAAGCCAGATTTTATAATCGTTATTGACGCGTTAGCGGCTCGATCAATTGAGCGTGTCAATACGACGATTCAACTTTCTGACACAGGAATTAACCCTGGCTCTGGTATAGGTAACAACCGTAAAGAAGTAAGTGAAAAAACGCTTAATGTTCCGGTATTTTCGATTGGCATTCCGACAGTTGTAGACGCTGTAACAATTACAAACGATACGATTGATTTTATTTTAAAACACTTTGGACGAGAAATGAAAGAAGGAGATAGACCTGCTAGAGCTTTAGCACCTTCTGGTATGACGTTTGGTGAGAAAAGAACGTACACAGAGGAAGATTTACCTAATGAAGCCGCTCGAAAAACATATATGGGGATTATTGGCTCCTTGTCAATTGATGAAAAAAGACAATTGATTCGTGAAGTGTTAAGTCCAACTGGTCATAATTTAATGGTAACTCCAAAAGAAGTTGATGATGTTATAGAGAATATGAGTGAAATTGTTGCATCAGGAATTAATCAATGTTTACACGATTCAATCACGAAAGAGAACGCAGCACAATTTTTAAAATAATTTAGTTCTACCTTTTCAATCTCCTGAATAGAGTTTTAATAGAACTTTAATAGAGAGGTTGAAAAGAGAAATGACGAACCGAACAATTAAATTACAGAAACGTATTCAACAATTCAAAAGTCATCCAATTATTTTATTTCAAATATTATTTATTATATTAATTTTACTAGTACCCATATTTTCTAAACCGATTCATGAAGCATCGACGAATTTGCTCCAAGATTGGGTAAAGCATATCGACGGTGCTTCATTTTCCTTCTTTCTAACGGTTGATCAACCTGTTTTTGAAGGGCTGATGGATAATCAAGAAGAAAAATTAACAATGTCTAGTTTCGTCTTACCACTGTTAACGAATTTACCTTATAAAGATATTAGACTTTTATTCGGTCATGAGCTACCTAAATTTCCTTTAAGTAATAGTACGATTGCGGTAGCTGGAAAAGGAACGAATATATTTACAACAACCATTGAATCCGCACCTCCTGATTACTTATTAGAAGATAGTGAAGATGAACCTGTTGAAGAAGAAAAACCACCAGTTGTCGTTGGAGATGAGTCTATTTTCATTTATACGACACACAATAGAGAAGGTTTTTTACCGTATTTACCTAAAGATACACCGACAGACGCAGCTTTTCATCGAGAAGAGAATGTGATGAAACTTAGTAGACATTTACAAGCGAATTTAGAAGACATTGGATTAAATGCTTATGTCGACCAAACCGATTATTGGCAACAGATTGTACAAAATGAAGGTGTGGAGTACTATCATTCATACAATTTATCTCGATCAGTTGTAGAAAAAGTTATGGCGAATAATAGTCAAATAAAATATTTAATTGATATTCATAGGGACAGTCAACCAAGAAGTGTTACGACAACGAAATTAAAAGGAGAATCAGTCGCTAAGTTAATGTTTGTCCTCGGTGGAGATCATGAAAACTATAAAAAGAATCTACAATTTGCTAATGAACTTCATCAATTGTTAGAGGAAAATTATCCAGGAGTTAGTCGTGGTGTCGAAGTGAAAAGTGGAAAAAACACGAATGGAATTTTCAACCAAGATTTATCAGACCGGTCAATTGTTGTTGAAGTTGGTGGCGTTGACAACAACTATGAAGAACTTTATAAGGCGATTGAAATATTAGCAGATGTCTTTAGTACGTATTACTTCGAACAAGAAGGGGCAAAGAAACAATAATTTGGAGGGTGTAACCGATGCGTTTTCTATCCATTGCATTAGTATCCATTTTTATCTTCTATCTTGGTGTACAGGCGGGCTCGATGAATGAAGCGGGCCCTAGCCGCCAATCTATTGTACAAACGGAAACAGATGAAAGTCTAAATAAACAATCTTCAATAACATTTATCGAAAAACATCAAGCTGTATTAGCCCAAACAGATGAACAACATGAGAGTAAACTATTCGGTGTTGCAGTATTTTTAGAAAATATTATTAAAAACGTATTTTCATTTTTATTTCAGTTTTTTTATCGCTTCTGTTCGATGTTCTTTTAAAATAACATATATCCATGATTGAATAATGAATGGTCAGTTGCTATAATCTACCTAGTGGTTGAGGCAAATACAGGAGTGATGAGTTTTGGCAGAAAACAAACAAAAAAACGTACGAAATTTTTCGATTATCGCACATATTGATCATGGTAAATCAACCTTAGCAGATCGAATATTAGAAAGAACAAAAGCATTAACACAACGTGAGATGAAAGAACAATTCTTAGATGCAATGGATTTAGAGAGAGAACGCGGAATCACGATTAAGTTAAATGCAGTTCAGCTTCATTATGAAGCGAATGATGGAGAAACTTATACCTTTCATTTAATAGATACACCAGGGCATGTCGACTTTACTTATGAGGTATCCCGTAGTCTTGCCGCTTGTGAAGGGGCGATATTAGTTGTGGATGCTGCACAAGGGATAGAGGCGCAAACATTAGCTAACGTCTATTTAGCTTTAGACAATGATTTAGAAATTATCCCTGTCATTAATAAAATCGACTTACCAAGTGCTGATCCTGAACGTGTAAAAAAGGAAATAGAAGATGTCATTGGAATTGATGCGGAAAATGCAATATTAGCTTCAGCAAAAGACGGAATAGGAATTGATGAGATTCTTGAACGAATAGTTACTGATATTCCTGCCCCTGAAGGTGAAGTCGAACAACCAACCAAAGCATTAATTTTTGATTCATTATACGATTCTTATCGTGGAGTTGTCGCTTATACTTGTGTGAAAGAAGGAAAGATTAAACTCGGCGATAAAATCAAAATGATGCAAACTGGAAAAGAATTCGAAGTGACGGAGTTAGGTGTATTTACGCCTAAACCAGAACCTAAAAAAGAACTTACTGTTGGGGATGTTGGTTATCTAACAGCTTCAATAAAAAATGTCGGTGACAGCCGTGTCGGTGATACGATTACTTTAGCCAAAAATCCAGCTAAAGAACCGCTTCCAGGTTATCGTAAGTTAAATCCAATGGTTTTCTGCGGATTATATCCAGTAGACGCAGATGATTATAATGATCTAAGAGAAGCCCTTGAACGACTCGAGTTAAACGATTCATCTTTACAATATGAACCTGAAACATCTCAAGCTTTAGGATTTGGTTTTCGTTGTGGATTTTTAGGTTTACTTCATATGGAAATTATTCAGGAGAGAATTGAACGTGAATTTAAAATTGATTTAATTACAACAGCTCCTAGTGTCATTTATGAAGTTGAATTAACTGATGGTGAAACAATTACTATCGAAAACCCTTCATTACTTCCAGATCCACAACAAATTCATGAAATTCGTGAACCATATGTGAAAGCATCCATTATGGTACCAAATGATTATGTCGGTGCAGTCATGGAGATTTGTCAGAAAAAGAGAGGTAACTATGTTGATATGCAATATTTAGATGATATTCGCGTCAACATAGTTTACGATATTCCACTTTCTGAAATTGTATTTGATTTCTTTGACCAATTAAAATCACATACGAAAGGTTATGCTTCGTTTGATTATGAATTAAAAGGTTATAAAGCATCTAACTTAGTGAAGATGGATATATTACTGAATGGTGAAACGATAGACGCGTTATCATTTATAGTACATCGTGATTTCGCTTTTCATCGAGGAAAAAACATTACAGAAAAATTAAAGAAAATTATTCCTCGTCAACAGTTTGAAGTACCAGTTCAAGCAGCAATCGGAAATAAAATTATTGCTCGTACGACAATCAAAGCAATGAGGAAAAATGTGCTTTCAAAATGTTATGGTGGAGATATTTCTCGTAAACGTAAATTATTAGAGAAACAAAAAGAAGGTAAAAAACGAATGAAGATGGTCGGTAAAGTAGAAGTTCCGCAAGAAGCATTTATGTCAGTATTAGAAATGGACGATGATCATTAAAGGCAGACCGTTAACGGTTTGTCTTTTTTTATGTTAAAGTTGTTAAATAGAAAAGATAAAGAAGGTGGTAATAATGGACCATTCAGTATATATACACATCCCATTCTGTCATGAAATTTGTCATTATTGTGATTTTGCTAAAATGTACTATAACGAGAAGCTTGCTGATGATTATTTAAAGGCATTACATGATGAAATGAAGCTTTATTTAGAACATAAAAAAATAAAACCAAAAACAGTTTATATCGGTGGAGGGACACCGACTAGTTTAACACCAACACAGTTGGAGACTTTGTTAAAAACAATCCATAAGTTTGTTGAAATCGACACAGTAGAAGAGTTTACGATTGAAGCAAATCCCGGAGAGTTTTATGAAGGCCATGTTAAGACGATGAAAGAATATGGAATCAATCGTATATCTTTAGGTGTTCAAGTTCTTGATGATCAGTATTTAAAACAGCTTAATCGTCACCATACGATTAATGATGTCAATCGTTCAGTGAAATTATTACAAACTTATGATTTAAATAATATAAGTATGGATTTTATATATGCCTTACCTGAGCAAACGATTAGTCATTTTAAACAAACAATAACAGATGCTTTAGCCTATGATTTACCTCATTATTCATCATATGCATTACAGATTGAACCTCGAACGGTTTTTTATATTAGACATCAACAAGGAAAATTAACGAAAGCAAAAGAAGAAGATGAAGCCAATATGTATTTATCATTAATTGATATGATGGAGCGCCATGGGAAAAAACATTATGAGATTAGTAATTTCTCTGAACGTGGTTTTGAGAGTAAGCATAATTTAACTTATTGGAGTAATGAGCCTTACTACGCATTTGGTGCTGGAGCACACGGTTATTTAAATGATGAACGGTATGTTAATTTCCGTCCAGTTAATCATTATATTAAAGCGGTGAATGACAATAACAAGCCGATTTTACACCGTGACATTATATCTTTAAAGGAAAAAGTCGAAGAAGAAATGTTTCTAGGTTTAAGAAAAATGGAAGGTGTATCTGATCTAGATTTCAAACAAAAATATTCTTTTTCATACCGAGATTTATATCAAAAAGATATTCAACGTCTGACCGATAATAAGTTGCTCGTCGATGATTTTGATCGGATCGCTTTAACAAAAAAAGGTATGCTATTTGGCAATGATGTATTTTCTTCATTTTTAATTGAAGAAGATGATTTAAATCGAGTACTAGAGATTGACAGTTCACATTGATTTTGATAATTTATTATTAGAATTAGCACTCGTTCGTAAAGAGTGCTAACAGGGGTGAGGTCTTATGCTAACAGAGCGACAATTAATAATTTTAAAAGTGATTGTTGACGAGTTTATTGATACTGCTCAGCCTGTTGGTTCACGTCATATAGCGAAAAAGAATTATTTATCTTATAGTCCTGCTACAATTCGAAATGAGATGGCCGACTTAGAAGACCTAGGTTTTCTAACAAAGACACATTCTTCATCTGGAAGAATTCCATCTGAAAAAGGATATCGCTATTATGTCGACCACATTATGTCGCCAATGAAACTGTCTAAAGATGAAGTACATCAAATACATCAATCATTTTCTGAACGGATGGTTGAACTTGAACGAATCATACAAAACTCAGCATTGATCGTTTCGGAACTAACAAAATATACAACACTTGTACTAGGTCCACAAGTGTTTGAAACGAAGCTTAAACAGCTACAAATAGTTCCATTAAATAAATATTCTGCTATTGCTATATTAATTACAGATACAGGACACGTTGAGCATCGGACATTTGTCATTCCAGAAGACCTTGACCATTCAGATCTTGAAAGGACAGTAAATATATTAAACGAGAAACTAACAGGTGTACCAATCATTTATTTAAAACAAATGATTGAAAGTGAAGTTAAACATTTAATCAAACAATACACGAAAAACGCTAAACAATCCTATGATTTACTGAAAAAAGCCTTTTTCAGTGAGCAACCTGTCAACTTATATGTTAGTGGAAAAGCGAATATATTAATGCAACCGGAATTTAATGACTTAAATATAGCCCATTCATTGTTCTCTATTATGGAAAGTGAAGAAGAACTTGCTCCGATATTGCAAACAGAAGAGGAAGGGCTTCAAATTTATATTGGACAAGAGAATAAGATTGAAGCGATGAATCATTGTACGTTAATCACAACGACATATTCATTACAAGGTGATCAAGTAGGCACTATTGCTTTACTTGGCCCAACTCGCATGGACTATGCTAAAGCTGTATCTATTTTGAACCTATGGAGTACAGCCATGAGTGATAAATTAAAAAATTGGTTTAATGATTAGTATTTAGTTAATGATGTAGTTGTAGATTCAACATATAAACTTGGCGTAACATAGCCAAGTTTTCTTACGGTTAATCACTTGTTTTTATATAAATATTCATGATATATTTAACAATTGGAAAACGAGGTAAATGATATCAGGAGGTGACAGAAATGGATGAGAAAACAATCAATGAAAATAACGAAGAACAATTAGAGGCATCAGATGAACTAAAACAAAACCAAGATGATGCGCAAGATGAAAGCATAGAAGAAAACACGAATGAAAAACTTATCGATTTAGAAGAAAAAATTAAGCAACTTGAAGAAGAAAAAGAAAATCTACAACAAAAGCTATTACGCTCACAGGCGGATTTTGAAAATTTCAAACGCCGTGCACAGAAAGAAAGGGAAAATGACTTAAAATATAAATCTCAAGATTTAGCTACGGAAATTATCCCTGTTCTTGATAATTTTGAAAGAGCACTTCAATTCAATATCGATGATGAAAAGATGAAATCTTTTATTGATGGTGTAAAGATGGTACATCAACAGCTGCTAACTGCTTTAAACCAAGTAGGTGTTGAAGAAATAAAAGCGGAGAATGAAATGTTTGACCCGCAAGTGCATCAAGCAGTCATGCAAGTACAAGAAGAAGGATTTGAATCAAATCAAATCGTTGAAGTTTTACAAAAAGGTTATGTATTAAAAGACCGTGTTATTAGACCATCTATGGTAAAAGTAAATGAATAATCTTACAGACAAATGAAGGAGGATTTGCTATGAGTAAAATAATCGGAATTGACTTAGGAACAACGAACTCTTGTGTTGCCGTTATGGAAGGCGGGGAAGCTAAAGTAATCCCGAATCCAGAAGGAAACCGAACAACACCATCTGTCGTTTCATTTAAAAATGGTGAGCGTCAAGTAGGTGAAGTCGCAAAGCGTCAAGCAATCACTAACCCTAATACAATTCAATCAGTTAAAAGACATATGGGTACGAATCATAAAGAGAAGATTGAGGATAAAGAATATACACCTCAAGAAGTATCCGCTATTATTCTACAGCATTTAAAATCATATGCTGAAGATTACTTAGGTGAAGAGGTAACTAAAGCCGTTATTACAGTTCCAGCTTACTTTAATGACGCTGAACGTCAGGCGACTAAAGATGCTGGTAAAATTGCAGGGTTAGAAGTTGAACGTATTATTAACGAACCAACAGCTGCGGCATTAGCTTATGGAATCGAACAAAGCCAAGATCAAACCGTTCTCGTTTACGACCTTGGTGGAGGAACATTTGACGTTTCTATTTTAGATATTGGTGATGGAACGTTCGAAGTTGTCGCAACGGCTGGGGATAACCGCCTAGGTGGAGATGACTTTGACCAAGTAATCATTGACCACATGGTAGCAGAATTTAAAAAAGAACATGGTATTGATTTATCAAAAGATAAAATGGCTGTACAACGTTTAAAAGATGCTGCTGAGAAGGCAAAGAAAGATCTATCAGGTGTTACGCAAACACAAATTTCTTTACCTTTTATTACAGCTGGTGATGCTGGACCATTACATTTAGAAATGACGTTAACACGTGCGAAATTTGAAGAACTATCTGCAGATTTAGTAGAGCGTACGATGGGACCAACACGTCAAGCTTTAAAAGATGCTGACATGAGCCCTTCTGAAATCGATAAAGTATTATTAGTGGGAGGTTCAACCCGTATTCCTGCTGTACAGAAGGCGATTGAAAATGAAATTGGTAAAGAACCATCTAAAGGTGTTAACCCTGATGAAGTAGTAGCATTAGGAGCTGCAATTCAAGGTGGTGTATTACAAGGTGACGTAAAAGACGTCGTATTATTAGACGTTACTCCACTTTCATTAGGAATAGAAACAATGGGTGGTGTGTTTACTAAATTAATTGAACGTAATACAACAATTCCAACAAGTCATTCGCAAGTATTCTCAACAGCCGCTGATAATCAAACAGCCGTTGATATTCACGTTCTTCAAGGAGAGCGTCAAATGGCGGCAGACAACAAAACGCTTGGACGTTTCCAACTAACAGACATTCCACCAGCACCACGTGGAATTCCACAAATTGAGGTTACTTTTGATATTGATGCAAACGGTATTGTTAACGTTAGTGCGAAAGATTTAGGTACTAATAAAGAACAATCAATTACAATTAAGTCTTCTTCAGGTTTATCAGATGAGGAAATTGATAAAATGGTTAAAGAAGCGGAAGAAAATGCAGAAGCGGATAAAAAACGCCGTGAAGAAGTTGAATTACGTAATGAAGCAGATCAGCTTATTTTCACGACAGACAAAACGATTAAAGATTTAGGTGACCAAGTATCTGACGATGAAAAACAAAAAGCTGAAGATGCTAAGGAAGCTTTAAAGAAAGCTCTTGAAGGCGATGATATTGATGATATTCGCACGAAAAAAGATGCACTTGAACAAGAAGTTCAAAACTTATCTGTAAAATTGTATGAAAAAGTACAACAACAAGCTCAACAAGCACAACAACAAGACGGTGATGCGAAAGATGATAATGTTGTTGATGCTGAATATGAAGAGGTTAATGAAGAAGAGAAGAAGTAAAGTCACAAAAAGTCAAAGTCAGGTCAAACTTGGCTTTGACTTTTTTCACGAGCAAATAAAAACAAGTGTACCATTATTGCAGTGTTTTAATGAGAAATGTTATGATTAAATTTATGCAAGAAGATACGGGAGAGTGATCTTCATTGAGTAAACGAGATTATTATGAAGTATTAGGTGTATCTAAAGATGCATCCAAAGAAGAAGTTAAAAAAGCTTACCGAAAACTAGCAAGAAAATATCATCCTGATGTCAATAAAGAGCCTGATGCTGCTGATAAATTTAAAGAAGCAAAAGAAGCGTATGAGGTATTAAGTAATGAACAAAAACGCCAGCAATACGACCGTTTTGGTCATGCAGGCGCACAGCAAGGTCAAGGATTTGGTGGTTTTAACACGGACGACTTTGGTGATTTTGGCGACATTTTTGATATGTTTTTCGGTGGTGGGAGAAGAAGAAGAGATCCAAATGCACCACAACAAGGCCAAGATTTGCAATATACGATGGAAATTGATTTTGAGGAAGCAATTTTTGGTAAGGAAACGACTATCCATATTCCAAAAGAAGAAACATGTGATACGTGTAATGGTTCAGGTGCAAAACCAGGAAGTAAAGTGAAAACATGTTCATATTGTCATGGAAGTGGACAGTTAAATACAGAACAATCAACACCATTTGGTAGAGTTGTCAACCGCCGAGTTTGTCATTATTGTAATGGTACGGGCAAGCAAATCGATGAGAAATGTACGACTTGCGGTGGTGCAGGTCAAGTCAATAAACGTAAGAAAATTGAAATAAAGATTCCTGCAGGCGTTGATGACGGACAACAAATTAGAGTATCAGGTCATGGAGGCCCAGGAAAAAACGGTGGTCCACCTGGAGACTTATATGTTGTCATTAGAGTACGACGCCATGAATTTTTTGAGCGTGATGGTGATGATATTCTTTGTGAAATGCCAATCACGTTCACACAAGCTGCACTTGGAGATGAAATTGAAGTCCCAACTGTGCATGGTCGCGTAAAACTAAAAATTCCTGCTGGAACACAAACAGGAACCCATTTTCGTCTAAAAGGAAAAGGGGCACCAAACGTTCACGGTTACGGACAAGGTGACCAACATATACTAGTTAAAATTGTCGTACCTAAAAATTTAACTGATAAGCAAAAAGAATTGCTTCGGGAATTTCACGAGTCAACTAGTAATGAAACATTAGATGAACAACACGATAATTTATTTAAGCGTATGAAGCGGGCTTTTAAAGGCGAATAAACCGTAAAGTGAGTGATATTTTTGAAATGGTCTGAAATCAAAATTCATACAACGCAAGAAGCAATTGAACCGATCTCAAATATATTACACGAATCAGGAGCAAGTGGCGTTGTTATTGAAGACCCTGAAGATTTATTTGCTAAAGAAGGAATAGAGCTGTTTGGTACCATCTACGAGCTTGACCCAAATGACTATCCAGATGAAGGTGTTTATATCAAAGCCTATTTACCTATGAATAGTTTTTTAGGTGAGACAGTTGAAGGTATCAAACAAGCAATCACCAATTTAGTCACCTATGATATTGATATAGGGAAAAATGCTGTTACCATTTCAGAAGTTGATGAAGAAGATTGGGCAACAGCATGGAAAAAATATTATAAACCAGTTAAAATATCTGAGAAAATAACAATCATTCCAACGTGGGAAGAGTACGAGAAAGTTAGTAGCGATGAAATAATTATTGAACTTGATCCGGGAATGGCTTTCGGCACTGGTACTCATCCAACGACCGTATTAAGTATTCAAGCTTTAGAACAATATATAAAAAGTGGTGACCGTGTCATAGATGTCGGGTCAGGATCTGGAGTTTTAACGATTGCAGCATCACTTTTGGGTGCAAGCACTGTTAAAGCATTTGATTTAGATGAAATTGCCGTGAAAAGCACTCAAAATAACGTTAAATTAAATCATGTGCAAAATCGTGTATTAGTTAAGCAAAATGATTTATTAAAAGGTATTGAAGAAAAAGCTGATGTTATCGTCTCGAACATTTTAGCTGAGATTATTGTGCAATTTGTAGAAGATGCTTATGAATGTTTAGAAGATGAAGGCTATTTTATTACATCAGGTATTATTAAAGCTAAAAAAGATGAAGTTAAAGATAAATTGATTGATGTGGGTTTTAAGGTTATTGAAATGAATGAGATGGAAGATTGGATTTCAATCATCGCTCAAAAATAGAAAGAGGCGCCTTTTTTATGCAACGCTATTTTATAGATGAACAGTTTTGGAACAATGAAATAGTCGAAATTACTGGCGATGACCGACACCATATAGTGAATGTCATGCGAATGACGACCGGTGATGAGCTGATTGCTTGTCATCCTGACGGTTATTCGTTTCAATGTATTATAGAAAATATGTCTAATGACTCGGTTATGTGCCGAGTTGTGAAAAAATTGGAAGAGCAAAATGAATTGCCAGTTGATATAATTATTGCGCAAGGGTTGCTTAAAGGTGATAAAGTAGAGTTAGTTATTCAAAAAGGAACAGAGCTCGGGATGAAACAATTCATTCCTTTAACTATGGAACGATCAGTTGTTAAATGGGAAGCGAAAAAAGAAGCGAAAAAAATACAACGCTACACAAAAATTGCCAAAGAAGCGAGTGAGCAATCTGAACGTTCTTTCGTTCCTGAAATCAACTCTAGTCTATCAATCACCTCGCTTATAAATACAATTGATTATGATCATCTTTTAGTTGCAAGTGAGTATTTAGTCAGAGAACAGAATACCTCAACTGGTTTTAAAAATATTTTACAAAACATTAACCAAAGCGACCGTCTATGTATTATTTTTGGTCCTGAGGGCGGATTTTCACCAAATGAAATTAACTTTTTAAAAGATCAAGGATGTCATTTTATTCGACTAGGCAAACGAATCTTACGAGCAGAAACAGCTCCTCTATATGTGTTATCAGCAATTTCATTTTATTTTGAAGAAATGGAGGTGTAAAGTGTGACAACAGTCGCTTTTCACACTTTAGGGTGTAAAGTAAACCATTACGAAACAGAAGCAATATGGCAGTTTTTTAAAGAGAATAACTATGAACGCGTTGATTTTGATCAACGTTCAGATGTTTATGTCATCAATACATGTACAGTAACAAATACAGGTGATCGAAAAAGTCGACAAGTCATTCGTCGTGCGATTCGTAAAAATCCTGATGCAGTTATTTGTGTGACGGGATGTTATGCGCAAACCTCACCAGATGAAATTATGCAAATTCCAGGAGTGGATATTGTTGTTGGTACTCAGGAACGACGAAAAATGTTGGAGTACATAGAACAATTTAAAGAAGAACGTCAACCAATCAACGGTGTAACAAATATTATGAAAACACGTGTTTTTGAAGAGATGGACGTGCCATCTTTCACTGACCGTACACGCGCTTCTTTAAAAATTCAAGAAGGCTGTAACAATTTTTGTACGTTCTGTATCATTCCGTGGGCTAGAGGCCTCATGCGCTCAAGACCACCTGAGGATGTTGTTCAACAAGCACAACAATTAGTTGACGCTGGTTATAAAGAAATCGTTTTAACAGGCATTCATACTGGCGGTTATGGCGAAGATTTAAAAGATTACAATTTAGCACAACTATTAAGAGATTTAGAAGAGCAAGTTAATGGTCTTAAACGTATTAGAATCTCTTCAATTGAAGCAAGTCAAATTACAGACGAAGTTATTGAAGTGTTAGATCAATCAAAAAAAGTAGTTAGACACTTACACATTCCAATGCAATCTGGTTCTGACACAGTTTTAAAACGAATGAGAAGAAAATATACAATGGAGTTTTATCGTTCACGTATTGAAAAAGTTAAACGAGCACTTCCAGGATTAGCTGTTACATCAGATGTTATCGTAGGGTTTCCAGGTGAAACAGAAGAAGAGTTTATGGAAACGTATCGCTCTATACAAGAACTTGGCTTCTCAGAATTACACGTTTTCCCTTACTCACAAAGAACAGGTACGCCTGCTGCTAGAATGAAAGACCAAATCGATGATGAAATTAAGCAAGATCGGGTTCATAAATTAATTGAACTATCAGACCAGCAAGCAAAGGAATACGCATCCTTATATGAAGGTGAAGTGCTGGAAGTTATACCAGAAGAACCGTTCAGAAAAGATGCTTCAACTGGTCTATATGAAGGTTATTCTGACAACTACTTAAAAGTTGTTTTTCCTTGTAATGAAGAAATGGTTGGTAAAATTGTTAAAGTTAAAATTACAAAAGCTGGTTATCCTTATAATGAGGGGCAGTTCGTTCGCGTAATGGATGATGACGAAATAGCAAATCAAATGGTTCACTTATCATAATCGATGAGGAGTGTAAGTATGACTAATAACAAACTAGCAGCAATGATTGATCACACATTGTTAAAACCAGATGCTCAAGCAGTGCAAATTAATAAATTGTGTGAGGAAGCAAAAACATATGGTTTTGCTTCTGTCTGTGTTAATCCTACATGGGTAGCACATTGTCATGAGCTTCTGAAAGAAACAGAAGTTAAAGTCTGTACGGTAATTGGATTTCCACTTGGTGCGACTACAACAGAAACGAAAGCTTATGAAACTAAAGATGCAATTGATAACGGTGCAGATGAAATTGATATGGTGATCAATATCGGTTCATTGAAAGATGGTCGTTATGAAGAAGTGGAAGAAGACATTAAAGCAGTTGTTGCAGCTGCAAACAGTAAAACTGTAAAAGTAATTATAGAAACTTCCCTTTTAACAAAAGAAGAGAAGCGGAAAGCATGTGAACTAGCAAAAAAAGCCGGAGCACATTTTGTTAAGACATCAACAGGATTTTCTGGCGGCGGGGCAACAGTCGAAGACATTCGTCTGATGCGATTAGCCGTTGGACCTGAGATGGGCGTTAAAGCTTCTGGTGGAGTACGTAATGTAGATGATGCTAATGCGATGATTGATGCAGGAGCAACGAGAATTGGCGCCTCTGCCGGTGTTTCTATTGTTTCCGGAAAAGAAGGAAATAATGATTATTAAAAAAACTACTCGCAATTTCAAGTTGCGAGTAGATTTTTTATTAAGAACGATGAATAAAGGTTAAAAATTTGCAAAACGGTTTTAAAAATAATAAAAAAATGATACCAACTAAAACGTTATATAAGATTGATATGATCACAACTTGCTGTTCTGGATTATTCGATATTGATATGGCAGTTTGTGTAAGAGGCTGACTAATAAATAACGGATAAGCAATAATCGCGCCTAAAACATTTATCCAAATATGAGCATATGCTGTAATTCTTGCATAATAAGGCTGTCCAATTGAAACTAATAGGATAGTAAAGCATGTCCCAATGTTTGCACCTAAAATTATATAATAAGACTGGATTAATGGAACGAGCCCATCACTTGAAAAGCTCATCATCATTCCTACAGCTGCTGTTGATGATTGAATAATAACTGTTAGCATGACACCAAACATTGTTAATATCATAGGTGAATTTGTTGGTGACTCAACCGCTCTAGATATGGTATCTGAAGGAATGGAATGTACTAAACTTTCTAATCCATTTAATGCGCTAAATATTACGCCTAAACCGAAAAGAATAGAACCGATTAATACACTTTTCGCATAAGGTAATAATATGAATAATAAACCTGATAATAGACAAATAAACATTAAATGGACATCATTCCAAACAAATAGTTGGGCAGTAAAGGTTGTCCCAATATTCGCTCCAATTAAATAACATACTGCAAAAGGTAATGATAGTTTTATAGATGCTAAAAAAGTGATAAGTAAAGCAATAGATGCTGAACTACTTTGGAGAAGCAGGGTGACAATTAATCCAACAATGAAACCATTTATAGGTGATAAATCAGGTTTAATATTTTTTATATGCCCGATTGTAAGTCCTTTAAATCCAATTCTCATTAATGTAATGCCAAAAAGAAATAATCCAATATAAATACAGATTGATATAAGTAATGCATACATGTCCAACACCTCACTCTATTTTATGGTGAGAAAAATAAAACATGACTATTACCATTGATTGTTTATTGACCTATGAATTATTGTTTAATATAATATTTAGAGATGTGCGGAAGGTCGTACATGCTATTTTGCTTTTTATTCGGAGGGAGGGATGAGCATGTCAAATACCACTCGCGTTAGAAAAAATGAGTCAATTGAAGATGCTCTTCGACGCTTCAGACGTTCAGTTTCAAAAAGTGGAACTTTGTCTGAGTATCGCAAACGTGAATTTTACGAAAAGCCTAGCGTTCGTAGAAAGAAAAAATCAGAAGCTGCAAGAAAGCGTAAAAATTAAAAAGAGGGTGTAACACTGAATGACTTTGCTTGACCGTTTAAACGAGGATATGAAATTCGCATTAAAAAATAAAGAAAAAGATCGACTTGCTGTCATTCGAATGGTTAAAGCTTCTCTACAAAATGAAGCGATTAAAAAAGGTGGAGAATTATCGGAAGACGATGAGTTACAAGTTCTAACGCGTGAAGTAAAGCAAAGAAAAGATTCCCTCCAAGAGTTTAAAAATGCAAATCGAGATGATTTAGCAGAAAAAACTGAAAGAGAACTAGAAATAGTATCACAATATTTACCTAAACAGTTATCTGATGAAGAGCTAGAACAAATCATTGTAGAAACGATTCAAGAGCTTGGTGTCACATCTAAAAAAGAGATGGGCAAAGTGATGAGTGCTGTCATGCCTAAGGTAAAAGGTAAAACAGATGGCTCAAGAGTCAACCAACTTGTAATGAATCATTTACAATAAGGAGTAGAAAGTGCCTAACAAATCAACATTTTATAGAATAATGTTGATTTTGTTAGGTACTTTTTTATTTTATTATTGAACTTCTCTTGTTAAATGATAATTGTTCAAACTTGTTCTGCGATTGTTCAAAGTTGCGTTGCAATTGTTCAAAGTTGGGTTGCAATTGTTCAAAGTTGGGAAGTAATTGTTCAAAGATAGGTTGCGATTGTTCAAAGTTGGGAAGTAATTGTTCAAAGATGGGTTGCAATTGTTCAAAGTTGAGAAGTAATTGTTCAAAGATGGGTTGCGATTGTTCAAAGTTGGCCTGTGATTGTTCAAACTAAGGTTTGTCATTTGTTCAAACAAGAGTTGCGACTAATCAAACGAAAGGTAAGTTTGTCCAAACTAAGCCATTTAACATGGCTAGTTTGCAAAACCTTTTTTATTTATAAATTAAATTATAGAGTACTGAAACAAAAAGATTGGTATACTCGTATTAATAGAGATTATAGAAAGGGGGGTTAAAATGAAAAAGAAATTTTTAATTATAATTGTCATGATCCTATCATTTTTCTGGATTAACCAAGCAGCAATTACTGCTGATGAAGGTCCAAATTCATCTGTAGTATATGTTATTCCGGTAAAAGATGATGTTGAAAGAGGTTTATTAGCGTTCCTAGAGCGTGGGATAAAGGAAGCTGAAGACGGTTTTGCAGACTATATCGTCTTCGAAATTAACTCGCCAGGCGGGGAAGTAACAGCTGCACGAGATATTGCAACTTTGATTTCTAGTACAGAAATCCCAAATATTGCCTATATTATTAACCAAGCTGCTTCTGCTGGCTCTTACATAGCTTTGAATGCAGACGAAATCTATTTTAAGCCTGGTTCCAGAATGGGGGCTGCTGGAGTTATTACTGGTGATGGTAATGCTGCTAGTAAAAAAGCTCAATCCGATTGGAAATCTGCAATGAGATCAGCTGCTGAAGCAAAAAATCGTGATCCTTTATATGCCTTGGCAATGGCAGATGAAGAAATAGATTTACCAGAGTATGGGGCGCCAAAAGGTGAGTTTTTAACATTAAGTGCTGAACAGGCATTGGAAGTTGGATATGCTGAAGGAATTGCCGAAAATAGAAGAGATTTATTCAAGCAGCTTAATATTTCTAACCCAAAAGTTGTTGAAGTTAAACCAACTTTATCAGAAAATATAGCTCGTTTTATAACGAACCCAATCGTCATCCCAATTCTACTTTCTATCGCAAGTATTGGTTTAATTGTTGAATTATACTCCCCAGGTTTTGGTATTCCTGGTATAATGGGATTAACAGCTTTAATTCTATTTTTCTATGGCCATCTCGTTGCAGGACTTGCAGGATATGAATCGTTAATTTTACTGTTAGTAGGGATGATTTGTATCGTCTTAGAGATATTTGTCCCAAGCGGCATTTTAGGTATTATAGGGGCCGGAGCAATTTTAGGTGCGATGCTCGTCTCTGGTGCCGATATGGGACATATGGCATTTAGTATCGGTATTGCTATTTTAGTAGCCATCATTTTAACAATCGTTTTATTCCGTAAAATCGATGTTAAGAAAGGTATTTTTAAATATTTAGTACTGTCCGATAGTACATCAACAGAGCAAGGATATATATCGAACGAAAACCGTTTAGACTTATTAGGTAAAGAAGGTGTTGCTTTAACATTTTTAAGACCTTCTGGTACAGCGGTGTTTGATAATGATCGATTAGATGTCGTAACGGAAGGCTCGTTCATTGATCGAGATGCTAAAGTTAAAATTATTAAAGTAGAAGGTTCTCGCATTGTTGTTAGAGAAATAAAACATGAAGACTAATTATTTAGGAGGATGCATAAATGAACTACGCTGATTTATTACCACTTATAGTGGTAGCTGTATTAATTATTGCGGTTGCCATATTATTTACATTTGTACCTGTCACACTCTGGATTAGTGCATTAGCTGCAGGTGTAAGAATTAGTATTTTCACACTAATAGGTATGCGCTTACGTCGAGTTGTACCACGTATGGTGATCAATCCGTTAATTAAAGCGCATAAAGCTGGAATTGATGTAACTACAAACCAATTAGAGAGTCACTACCTAGCCGGTGGTAACGTTGACCGGGTAGTTAACGCTTTAATCGCCGCACATCGTGCAAATATTGAATTAAGCTTCGAACGTTGTGCAGCAATCGACTTAGCTGGACGTGATGTATTAGAAGCTGTTCAAATGAGTGTTAACCCGAAAGTAATTGAAACACCATTCATCGCTGGTGTTGCGATGGACGGTATCGAAGTCAAAGCAAAAGCAAGAATCACTGTTAGAGCGAATATTGACCGATTAGTTGGTGGTGCTGGTGAAGATACTGTAATTGCTCGTGTTGGTGAAGGAGTTGTAAGTACAATCGGTTCATCAGAAAGTCACGGCAAAGTATTAGAAAACCCAGATCGAATTTCACAAAATGTACTATCTAAAGGTTTAGATGCAGGAACAGCATTTGAAATCTTATCAATTGATATCGCTGATGTTGATATCGGTAAAAACATTGGTGCGATGTTACAGACAGATCAAGCTGAAGCGGATAAAAACATCGCTCAAGCGAAAGCGGAAGAGCGTCGTGCAATGGCTGTTGCCCAAGAACAAGAAAACATTGCAAAAGTACAAGAAATGCGTGCACGTGTTGTTGAAGCCGAAGCACAGGTGCCTCTAGCTTTAGCTGATGCATTGCGTAGTGGAAATATGGGTGTCATGGATTATGTGAATTATAAAAACGTCGTTGCTGATACTGATATGAGAGATATGATTAGTCGATTAAGTAAACACGAAGCTGAAGACGATGATCATGATGATCAATAAGAAACTCCTCATAAAAAGGGGTGACACACCATGGATTTTTTAGATGCTATTTTTAGCAATATTTTTATCATTATTGCGATACTAGCAGGTCTATCTGGATTGTTTGGTAAAAATAAAGGCGAAAATGATAGTGAACGACCAGTCTTTAAAGAGCAGCAACACAATCGCCCAACGACAATTGAAAGTCATAGACCTATTGAATATGAGAGAACCTCAAGCAGAATTCCAAGCCAAGAGGTAGAGACGGTATCAATTGATCAATCAAATGAATGGTATGTACAACTTGAACAATCAAGAGATCGTCTACAAGAAAGTATAGAAGATAACAAGCACAAAGATTTAGACAAAATTAAAAACACATCGCTATACAAAAAAGACAAAAAACATTCGTCACTATCAGTCAAACAAAATTTAAAAAGCAAACATTTAATAGAAAGCTTTATCATGAGTGAAGTTTTGCAACAACCTATGGCAAAACGCAAAAACAGAGTGTGATTTCACGCTCTGTTTTTTTTGTGCAAAAAAGCTTGATTAATAAAAAAGGTTAGAAATTTTTAATAGTTTTATTAACACTTTCACGATATAGTGATACATCTTCTTTTCTTATCATAAATTGATGATGATAGGAGGATTACAGATGAGACGTATGCGCACAAAAATTAATAACTGGTTAACTGATCAATTTAATTTACCGGAAGATATCATTTTCAATTACCCACGAATCACATTAGTGGGTGATTTACATTTATATATTGAAAATCATCAAGGCTTACTCAAGTTTGAATCTAATGAAATTGAAGTGAGACATCCAAATGGCACTGTCATTGTCCATGGCCAAAATATGGTTATAAAGAATTTATTAAAAAAAGAAATTGTGATTGAAGGAAAAATCGACAATGTGAAAATAAATAAGTCGGTTGAGGGAGGTAACTAAAATTAAACGGAAACTTTTCTTAAATGGATACGTTGATGTTGTGATTCTTGGGATTCGTGCAGAACAGATGATTAACGAACTTACAAGCCATAATATACCTTTTTATAATCTTCGACGTAAAAACCGTCACGAACTATTTTTGACAATGAAATATAAAGATGCATTATATTTAAAAAAAGTTCGAAAAAAATATGGCTGTAAAATTAAATTTCGGAATCGTGGCGGATTGCCTCATTTATATGAGCGAAGAAAAAAATGGGTCCCAATGGCAATAAGCACCATACTAGCTATATTACTTTTATTTATTTTATCCAATATGATTTGGCAAGTTGAAATCGCAGGTGGGAGTCCAGAAGTACGTTACGAAGTCGAACAATTAGTGGACGAGCTTGGCTTGAAACGGGGTAATTTTGTACAACAAACTGATAATATTTCAATTATTGAGATGGAAATTATGAATAAAATTGAAAACATATCATATGTCGGAATTAAACGTTCAGGCAGTTCTTTTCACATAAATATACAAGAAAACAAAAATACTAAAAGTGATCGGTCGAAAGAGCCAAGTGATTTAGTTGCGACTAAGGCAGGAATAGTTCAAAACATGTATATTACACGTGGACGACCATTAGTTCATGTCAATGATTTTGTTAAAAAAGGCGATGTCTTAGTTACAGGACATTTATCTGAAAAAGGGGATACTTATACAAATTCTGATGGGACAGTTATAGCCGAGGTTTGGTATAATGTAAATGCTACGGTTGACTTAAATACCGAAATGTTAAAGCTCGTTAATGAGCCTGAGGAAAGATATTCTTTTTCTATATCTGATTGGGAATTTTTCGCAGGTCAACCTGATGGTAAACGATTGTTAACGGTAGAGAAGAAACCTTTTTATTTCCTAAGCTGGGAGCTACCATTTGCATTTCATAAAAAGTATTTCTATGATGAAAAATCAATATCCCAAGATTATGATGAAAACCAAATAATAATAAATGCTATTGAAAATCAATTAAAAAGAAAATTAGGACAATCCATTCAAATGGATTTCTATAAAATTTTGCATGAAGAACGTGACAATGATAAAGTAAAATTAGAATTATTTGTTAAGCTTATAGAAGACATATCAAAAGAAGTAAAAGTTAACCCTAAGGAAAAATTAAAACAAGAAGAAAAAGAAGACGAAAATTAGTTCAAGGAGACGGATTTATGCAAGAGGTACAACAAACGATTGATTTACATCTCGAAAATCATAATGATACATTAAATTTATTTGGTACAAATGATCGAAATATTAAACAGATCGAAGAATTTATCCCTGTAAAAATTATGACACGTGGTGGACAATTAAAAATTATTGGTCAGCAAGAAGATGTAGCCATTGTCCATTCTTTATTTGAAGCAGTGTTAAAAGTGATTAAAAAAGGAATAAATGTCACTGAACGTGATATTATTTACGGACTAGAGTTGGCGAGATTAGATAAAATTGAACAGTTTGAGACTCTTTTTGAGGATGAAATAACAAAAAATCAAAATGGTAAACCGATCCGTGTTAAAACGTTAGGGCAACGAGATTATGTTGCAGCTATGAAAACAAGTGACTTAGTATTTGGTATTGGACCTGCAGGAACTGGTAAAACGTATCTCGCTGTTGTCATGGCAGCCAAAGCACTAAGAAATGGTGATGTGAAACGGTTAGTTTTGACACGTCCTGCCGTTGAGGCTGGGGAAAGTTTAGGTTTTTTACCAGGTGATTTGAAAGAAAAAGTCGATCCCTACTTACGACCATTGTATGATGCTTTACATGATGTGATAGGTGCAGAACAGACAGTAAGATTAATGGAGCGAGGGACAATTGAAGTTGCTCCTCTTGCTTATATGCGTGGTCGTACATTAGATGATGCCTTTGTCATACTTGATGAAGCACAGAATACTACTCCTGAGCAAATGAAAATGTTTTTAACACGATTAGGCTTTGGTTCAAAAATGGTGATTACAGGTGATATTACTCAAATTGATCTGCCAAAAGGAGTAACTTCTGGTTTAAAAATGGCAGAACAAAAATTAAATGAAATAAAAGGAATTTCATTTAACTACTTAAAAGCATCAGACGTTGTAAGACATCCTTTAGTACAAAAAATTATAGAAGCATACGAACAATAATCTGGAGATTTAAAGTTGGTGTCCATATGAAATTACCAAAGTTATATATACAAAAAAATAAACAATCCCATTATATTATTTCGGCTACAATATTACAGGTTGTCTATTTAGCTGTCATGATTTTTCAATATGCGCAATTAAATATTACGTTGAACCAGTTATTCGTTTCATTAACCGTAGCTGTTCTTTCAAGTATCGTGATTTATTTAGAAATAAGCCACTATGATCATTGGTCAAGACAGAAGACAATTGCTACTAGCTTCCTAGGTGTAGGAAGCATTTTGCTATTATTTATTATCCAATCATTAGGGCCAGCGATTGATTCTCTGTTTTATTTAACGCCAATCGCTGCCTATGCCATTTTAGTAAAGTATTTAGTTAGTGAACGGTATGCTATTATATCATCTGTCATTATGGCAATTTTAGGTGGGATAGTATTTAATATTTCAGGAAACGAAATTTTTCATGTGTTTTTGTTTTTACTTTTATCTCAGTGGTTTGCTATTTATTTTTACCAATCCATAAAAGACCGAGGAACACTATTTAAAACATCAACGTCGTTAATGACGGTACACTTCATCTTAGTTATTGCATTTGAATTAACTGATATAACATCATTTACTACATCACAATTATTAATCGCACTTATTTTTTCTGCTTTATCTGTTTTTCTTGCTTCAATTTTGACTTTAGGTTTGCTGCCGCTTTTCGAGGCAGGATTTAACATGTTAACGGAATCAAAATTGCTGTCACTATCGAATCCGAATCACCCGTTACTTAGGAAGTTACTCGTTGAGGCCCCAGGTACATATCATCATAGTGTGATGGTCGCGAATCTAAGTGAATCAGCTTGTGAAGCAATAGGTGCAAATGGGTTACTTGCCAGAGTTGCTTCCTATTATCATGATGTAGGCAAAGCTCTTGAACCACACATGTTCATTGAGAATCAACATGGAAAAAACCCTCATGATACAATGCAACCCGATGAAAGTGCCCAAGTTATCTTAAGACATCCATTTAGTGGTGCAAATTTATTGCGAGAATATGCGTTACCCCAAGAAATAATCGACGTTGCTGAACAACACCATGGTACAACTTTATTGAAGTTTTTTTATTATAAGGCTAAAGAAAAAGACCCAAACGTTAAAGAGTCATCATTCAGATATAAAGGTCCTATTCCACAATCAAAAGAGGCTGCGATAATAAATATTTGTGATTCTGTTGAAGCGGCCGTGCGATCAAAAGAAAAGCCAACTAAAGAAGAAATACATAAAATTGTTAGATCAATCATCTATGATCGATTAATGGATGGTCAACTTAATGCCAGCGAATTAACATTAAATGATTTATTAGTCATTGAACAAGATATTTGTGACATGCTAAATGGTATCTTCCACGCTAGAATTGAATACCCAAACGAAGTTAAGTCACATGGAGAGCTAAGGAGGCAAATGAGTTGATTATTGATTTAATTGATGAGACAGGTGAACTTGAAGAAACACAATTTGATTTAATTGAAAAACTGTTGCAATATACTGCAGAAAATGAAGAAATCGATGAGAATGCTGAAATGTCTATAACCTTTGTTAATAACGATGAAATCCAATCAATCAATAAACAATATCGTGGAAAGGATCAACCTACTGATGTCATTTCATTTGCATTAGAAGAGCTAGGTGAAGATGAAATAGAGGTTGTAGGTGAATCTTTACCTGTTCATTTAGGCGATATCATAATTTCTGTTGAACGTGCTAAAGAGCAAGCAAGTGAATATGACCATTCTTTTGAACGAGAATTAGGTTTTTTAGCTGTTCATGGATTTTTACACCTATTAGGTTATGATCATCAAACAGTTGAAGAGGAAAAGGAAATGTTTGAAAGGCAAGAAAATATACTTCAGGAGTTTGGATTGAAGCGCCATGGAAAAGAAAGATAGAGTTGGTTTTAAATACGCGATTGCAGGATTTTACACTGCATTAGTTAAAGAAAGAAACATGAAAGTACATGTTATCTTTATGTTTATTGTAATGTTTACTGGATTATTTTTAAAAATTTCAGTTATTGAATGGCTGTTTATTTTACTTGCAATTGCATTCGTATTATCAAGTGAATTAATCAACACAGCAATTGAATTAATAGTTGATGAGTTATTTCCAACAATTCATGAACGCGCAAAAATTATTAAGGATATTAGTGCAGCATCAGTACTTATTTCATCCATTTTTGCAGCAATTGTTGGAATAATAATATTCTTACCAAAGTTAATACTATTATTTTAAATGGCATTCGTTTTTTGAGCGAATGCTTTTTGTCTTTTAACGAAAGCTTTTGTCGAAAGTATGAAAAATTATTTTGTTTATAGTAAACTAATTAACAACAACATGATATAGGAGTAATGCTAATGACTAAAACATTTCGATCAGGATTTATTTCAATAATCGGTAGACCAAATGTTGGAAAATCAACTTTTATGAATCGTGTAATCGGACAGAAAATTGCAATTATGAGTGATAAACCTCAAACTACTCGTAATAAAATTCAAGGTGTTTTAACAACTGAGCAGGCACAATTTATTTTTATTGATACGCCTGGAATTCATAAACCAAAACATCGATTAGGAGACTTTATGGTTAAAACAGCGATTAATACCTTGAATGAAGTCGATTTAATCATGTTTATGGTAAATGCTAAAGAAGGATATGGAAAAGGCGATCAATTCATTATTGACCAATTACAATCAGTGAGCAAACCAATTATTTTAGTGATAAATAAAATTGATGAGGTTCACCCAGATGAATTATTGCCACTCATCGATCTATATCGTGGAAAATTAAAAGTAAATGAAATTGTTCCTATATCAGCTCTGCAAGGTAACAATGTTAACCGATTAATGGAGGTCATGGAAAGTTATTTGCCAGAAGGTCCTCAGTATTATCCTGAAGATCAAATTACTGATCATCCAGAACGATTCATTATTAGTGAGCTAATTCGTGAAAAAGTGTTGCATCACACTCATGAAGAAATTCCGCACTCGATTGCAGTAGCTATTGATTCGATTGAAAAACGTGAGAGAAAAGATGTCATTGATGTACAAGCCACTGTTATTGTTGAACGAAGCTCACAAAAGGGGATCATCATTGGTAAACAAGGGAGTATGTTGAAAAAGATAGGAACCGAAGCAAGAGAAGATATCGAACGCTTATTAGGTTCTAAAGTATTTTTGGAGTTATGGGTAAAGGTTCAAAAAGATTGGCGAAATAGAATTCACCAGCTAAGAGAGTATGGGTATCGTGAAGATGAGTACTAATTTTTAATTGGAAATATTTAAAACACATGACTACTAAAAGTATGGTGAAAATATGAATGAGCATTTGTTAAGATCAATAAATCTGGAGGGTGGAGATTTTAATGATTGAATTGCCTTGGAAGGTTTTTGAGAAAACTGGTAATATTGAAACGTATTTATTGATGAAACAAATGGAAGAAGCTTATCGTAGATCTACTAACGGAAATCATGAACATCACATGAAAACATCATTTTCAAATTCAAGGACATAAATGTTCAGTGAAAGTAAGGGAATGGGTATGTTTGAAAAAGTAAATGGTATTATTGTACGTACGCGTGATTATGGTGAAACGAATAAAATAGTTACATTATATACAAGAGAATATGGTTTATTAAGTGCTGTAGCAAGAGGCGCAAAAAAACCTAAAAGTAGAATGGCTGCTATTACGCAGCCATTTATATATGGTCTTTTTCTCATTCAATTAGGTAAAGGCCTCGGTACCATTCATCAAGGCGAAATCGAACATAGTATGAGAAAGATTAGAGAAGATATTATAAAAACAGCCTATGCAGCATACATTTGCGAGCTGTTAACTAAGGTTGTTCAAGAAAAAGAACCTAATCCTTCATTGTTTGATGAATTGTTTACAAGTTTAGAGCGGATGCAAGATGAAGAAAGAATTGACGTCATTTCAATGATGTTTGAGTTAAAGCTATACCGTGTTGGAGGATTTGCTCCAATTATAAACCATTGTGTGAATGGTCATGAAGAAAGACCAGTCGTTGGTTTTTCAATCACTGAAGGTGGTGTCATCTGTGATCAATGCAAATGGAAAACAACAGATGTGATCCCAATCAACCATAATACATATAAAGTATTACGAATTATGTGTGAAAGAAGTATAAAAAACATACGCCAAATATCTATTAAAAAGGAAACGGTCGTTTTTCTAAGAAAATTATTAGATGACTATTATGAACAATATGGTGGAGCAATGTTAAAGTCAAAACGGTTTTTAGAACAATTACACCTACTTAGCGAGGAATAATTATGGATGACAGTAATAAGTCATCCTTTATTTATTTAAAGCTTAAATTAGTATATAATATTTCTATATAGTATGACATGTTTGCTCGCAAGGTGGTGAAATAATGGAATTAACTAAACGTCAAGAACAGATTATTGAGATCGTCAAAGAAAATGGCCCAATTACGGGTGAAAATATTGCTGATCAATTAAACTTAACACGCGCCACATTACGTCCAGATTTAGCTATTTTAACGATGGCAGGATTTTTAGACGCTCGTCCACGTGTTGGTTATTTTTATACAGGTAAAACAGGTTCCGAATTATTATCTGATCAACTAAAAAAACTAAAGGTTCGTGATTTCCATTCTGTACCTGTTGTTGTTAAAGAGCAAGTCTCTGTTTATGACGCGATTTGTTCAATGTTTTTAGAAGATGTAGGGACATTATTTGTTGTTGATGAAAATTCCATGTTAGTAGGAGTTCTTTCACGCAAAGATTTACTGCGTGCCAGTATGGGACAACAAGAGATTAGGGAAGTTCCCGTTCATATTATTATGACAAGAGTACCTAAAATTAAGTATTGTAATAAAGATGATCTATTAATTGATGCAGCAACGAAATTAATCGAAAATCAAATTGATGCATTACCAGTCATCGCGCAGCGCAAAGAAGGTCTAGAAGTCGTTGGTCGTTTAACTAAAACAAATATTACAAAAGCGTTTGTTCAATTGATAAAAAATGAATAGGAGGAGGTCATTATGAGTTATTCGACATTTTATGTATTGTCAGATTCGGTTGGTGAAACAGCGGAGTTATTAGTCAAAGCTGCATTAAGCCAGTTTGCAGATTCAGAAATGAAAATACAAAGAATCCCTTATGTTGATGATACGGCTACCATGGTAGATGCCTTTAATCTTGCTAAAGAAAACAACGGGATGATTGCATTCACTTTGGTTAAGCCAGAGTTTAGAAAAATGATGAGAGAATTATCAATTCAATATAACCTTAAAGCAATTGATTTATTAGGACCTGTCCTAGATGAATTGGAATTACATTTAAATAAAGAACCCCGTTTAAAGCCGGGTCTTGTACATAAGTTAGATGAGGATTATTATAAGCGAATTGAAGCTGTTGAATTTGCGGTTAAGTATGACGATGGAAGAGATCCTAAAGGAATTCTTAAAGCAGATCTTATTTTAATTGGAGTATCAAGAACATCGAAAACACCGTTATCCCAATTTCTAGCTCACAAAAGAATTAAAGTTGCCAACGTTCCAATTGTTCCTGAGGTCGAACCACCTGAAGAATTGTATCAAGTTGATCCAAATAAATGTATTGGCTTAAAAATAAATGTAGATAAATTAAATCATATTCGTACTGAAAGACTAAAAGCCTTAGGTTTGGATGGAACAGCTAATTACGCAAAGAAAGAAAGAATTGAAGAGGAATTAACATACTTTAATCGTGTTGTTAATAAAATTGGTTGTCAAACGATTGATGTTTCAAATAAAGCAGTCGAAGAAACAGCTAATATTATACTTCAATATATGAAAAGGTAATGGTTTATCCATTGCCTTTTTATTATTTTTTACAAACAAACTTGTAGCATTCTTATCGCATTTCAGTTATAATCTTAATTTGTGACGATAATTACATATATTTTTGAATTGGTATAAAAATAACCTTACTCATCATTTAATTTAAAATTTGTCGATTTTACGACAAACTTTATTTTTTTGCTGAAAAAATGTCGATTCATGCAGGGATTTTATAAGTTTTATCGAATTTCTACACATGGTGATGAAGATGATGCAGAAAATACCGGAAGAACTAATCGATCAAATTAAGAAAAGTAACGATATCGTTGATGTGGTTAGTGAGCATATTAAATTAACTAGAAGAGGACGAAACTATTTTGGTTTATGTCCTTTTCACGGTGAAGATACACCTTCATTTTCTGTATCACCAGATAAACAGATTTTCCATTGTTTTGGTTGTGGTAAAGGTGGAAATGTCATTAATTTTGTTATGGAGATCAAAACCTTAACATTTATTGATGCAGTGAAGTATTTAGCCGATAAAACTGGCGACCATATTCCAGAACAATTTATGAATGTACAGCAGGAACACCACTCACCAGAACAAAGGGATCTTCTAAAAGCTTATGAATGGTCGACCAAATTGTTTCATCATGTCCTAAAGCATACAACTGATGGTAAGGACGCGTTAAATTATCTAAAAAATAGAGGATTTACCGATGAAGCTATCGAACAGTTTCAAATAGGGTATTCTCCAAATAAAAGTGAATTTTTGTCAACTTTTTTAAAAGGAAAAGGTTTTAAAATTGAAAATTTGGTCGAAAACGGTTTATTAAGTACGACAGATGGAAATAGTTTTTTTGACCGAATGATTGGAAGGGTTATTTTTCCAATTCATAATCACCAAGGAAAAATCGTTGGATTTGGCGGACGATCCATTGATCCAAATCAAGAACCGAAATATTTAAACAGTCCTGATTCAAAGCTTTTCCACAAAAGTAGGCTTCTATTTAATTTTTATGAGGCGAGAAGACATTTTCAAAAGTCTAAAGAAGTTATTATTTTTGAAGGGTTTGCAGATGTCATTAAAGCTTTTCAAGGTGGTGTACAAAATTCAGTAGCTACATTAGGGACAAGCTTAACAAAATATCACGCCAACATATTAAAAAGGTATGTTGATGATGTAATTATTTGTTTCGATGGAGACAAGGCTGGTAAAGAAGCGAGTTACAGAGCAGCAAAAATTGTTACAGAAGCAGGATTAAACGTAAGAATAGCGAATTTACCTAATGAGATGGACCCTGATGAATATATTGAAAAGTATGGCGGAGAAAAATTTAGGGAAAACATAATAAAAGCAGCAGAGTCTTTTGTTAGCTTCTCTTTGAACTTTTTGAAAAAGGATTTCAATTTAAGCATAAACCATGACAGAATTAAATACGTTGAAAAAGCACTGGATATCATTGCTAAAGTTGAGCATGCTGTTGAGAGAGACCTTTATTTAAAAGAGTTAGAAGAGACATTTGGCTTTAATCGAAGTATGTTGGATGAAGAAATTGGTAAGCGACATAGAATAATGAATCGTGTTAAAGATAATGATATTCATGACAGAAAAAAACCATTCAAACAACCTTGGAATAAAGATCAAAAAATGAATCTCGCTTATCATAATGCTGAACGTTTTCTCATTGCACATATGCTGCAAGACCCATATGTTACAGAACGCGTCCAAAACCGCATTGGTGCAACATTTAATATTGAAGAACATCAAGTATTAGTCACTTATTTATATGCATATTATGAGGAAGGTAATGACCCGGATGTCAGCAGATTTATTGAACGATTGCCAGACGAATCGATTAAACGAATCGTCACTAATATAGCTTTAACGCCAATTAGTGGTTCATTAACTGATGCTGAATTAGAAGATTATATCAAAGCAATTGTTCATGAACATGAGGTTAATAAAGAAATACGCCTATTGCAACAAATGTTAAAACAAGCTGAAAGTGAAAATGACCCAAAAACCGCTGCAAAAATTGGTATGAAGATTATTGAGCTTAAGAAAAAAAATAATCAAAAGTAATTAGTTTTTGGAAGGAGGGGTATCGATGGCAAAAAAACCAGTTGATTCTAAAGAAGAAATAGAAGAACAAGAATTAACATTAGAACAATCCAAAGAACAGTTAGTTGAAATCGGCAAAAAAAGGGGAATACTTGTCTACGAAGAAATTGCTGATAAATTAGGTCATTTTGAACTTGATTCAGATCAAATGGATGAATTCTATGAAACATTAGCAGAAGAGGGCATCGATGTCATTGGAGAAAATGATGAAGACCCTAATATGCAAAAAATTGAAAAAGAAGAAGAGTTCGATCTCAATGATTTAAGCGTACCCCCGGGAGTAAAAATTAATGACCCTGTACGCATGTATTTAAAAGAAATTGGAAGAGTCGATCTACTTACTGCAGAAGATGAAATCGATTTGGCCCATCGTATCGAACAAGGTGATGAGGAAGCGAAACAGAAACTGGCTGAAGCAAATTTACGCTTAGTCGTTAGTATTGCGAAACGTTACGTTGGAAGAGGTATGCTTTTCTTAGATTTAATTCAAGAGGGTAATATGGGACTTATTAAAGCCGTAGAAAAGTTTGATTATCGAAAAGGCTTTAAATTTAGTACTTATGCAACGTGGTGGATTCGCCAAGCTATTACTCGTGCAATTGCTGACCAAGCAAGAACTATCCGTATACCTGTTCATATGGTTGAAACAATCAACAAATTAATTCGAGTTCAACGACAATTATTACAAGATCTTGGTCGTGAGCCCACACCAGAAGAAATTGCTGAAGAAATGGATTTAACACCAGAGAAGGTTCGAGAAATTTTAAAAATTGCTCAAGAACCTGTATCGCTTGAAACACCAATTGGAGAAGAAGATGATTCCCACCTAGGAGATTTTATTGAAGACCAAGATGCAACATCACCTTCTGATCATGCTGCTTATGAATTACTCAAAGAGCAGCTAGAAGATGTGTTAGATACGTTAACAGACCGTGAAGAAAATGTGTTACGTTTAAGATTCGGTTTGGACGATGGAAGAACACGAACGCTTGAAGAAGTTGGTAAAGTTTTTGGCGTAACTAGAGAGCGTATCCGACAAATAGAAGCAAAAGCTTTACGTAAATTAAGACACCCAAGCAGAAGTAAACGCTTAAAAGACTTCTTAGAGTAATGCGTTATTCTTAAGGAGTAGATCATGGATAATGAGCGTAAAAAAATTATTTTAAATGAAATTAAGCATTGGAAACAATCTAATCTCCTTCCAACTCAATATTGCGATTTTTTAATCGCTTTGTACACAGAGGGAGAGGGTCTTGATGAGGAGAAGTCTACATTTAAGGATAAGCAACGTGGAAATTTGTTATTATATTTAGATATCATCTTCCTGTTGCTTCTAATCCCTTTTTCTTTTTATGTAACGTATATTTTTGATGTAGGCATTTTAATTAAAATTTTTATCTTTTTGGCGATTATAGCCATCTTAGCTATTCATCTTTATTTTTATCACAAAAAAAAATCGATTTATATTCATCTTCCTTTAATAACATTATTTTTAATAACCTTACTGGGAAGTATATCAGTATCATATACCATTTTAGGTGAAAGCTTTTGGGTGAATGGAATTATTTTAATTAATTGCATCATATGGGTAATTACAGGTATTTACGGTAAGTATTTATATTTGACATTGTCAGGTTTTATTGGAATAGTTATATTAGCAATAGTAATTGTTATATAAATATTCACAATTAGCCCCTTTCAGTCAGTACATTTTTAAAGTAAAATAAAAATAGTGTTTCTAAAAACGTACATTACATAAGAGTTACTCAAGGAGGTCAATAACATGAAAAGAAATGCGGTTTTCCCATATGCTTTAATCGCAGTTTTAGGAATTTTTGGGATGATTGTTTTAGGTGGGGTCGGTCTTGCTCAAACTGACCATGCTGAGGGTGCTGGAGAAGAAGAAGAAGTTGAAATGGATCCAGAATCTATTTATCAAAACAATTGTATGCAATGTCATGGTGGCGATTTATCTGGTGGACTTGGCCCATCTTTGAATGATGTTGGTGAACGTCATAATATGGAAGAATTAGTTGAAATAATTGCTAATGGTGTTGAAGGCAGTGCAGTCATGACAGGTGATTATGCAACAGACGAACAAGCAAAAGTTCTTGCTGAATGGTTGTTAGAAGGGCAATAATATATTTTATATTAAATAAAAAATTCCAGAAACAGTTGTAAGTTCTTACTTGCACGAGATGTTTCTGGTTTTTTTTGCAGGAAAGGAATCAAGTTATGAATGACATACAACTATCAGACCGATTATTAACTGTGGCAAATTATATTCCATCTAATATTAACCTTTTTGCCGATATTGGGACAGATCATGCTTATTTACCATGTTTCATTTGTTTGAATCACCCTTCGATTAATGCGATTGCAGGTGAAGTGTCAATAGGGCCTTATACTGCAGCAGTTAAGCAAGTGGAAAAAATGCAACTACAGGATCGAATCGATGTCAGACTAGGTGATGGTTTATCAGTTCTTCGACAAGATGAAGTGGATTGTATTACTATTGCGGGAATGGGTGGTTCACTCATAGCTTCAATATTAGAGAATGGCTCTCAAAAATTAAATAATATAAAACGTTTGATCGTACAACCAAATATAGATTCTCAATCAATTAGGGAATTTGCTGTTAAGTATAGTTATCAAATCATTGATGAACAAATCATAAATGATGATGGATATGTTTATGAAATCATCGTTCTTGAACCGGCAAAGGATGAGACATATCTATTATCTGAAAAAGAACGATTTTTTGGTCCCATTTTATTACAAAGAAAAAATGATTATTTTATTGAAAAATGGCGGCACGAACTAGATAAAAAGAAAAAAATAATTAAACAAATGAAAGGCGCAACAAATCCTGACTTTGAGAAAATCAATCAGTTTATTAAGGAATTGCGTTGGATTGAGGAGGAGATAAAAAAATGAAACCATTGAAGGTTAAAGATGTTGTGACTTTATTAGAGAAAATTGCACCACCTAGTTTAGCATTTGAAGGTGATCGGATTGGCCTTCATATTGGTAGTTATAATAACGATGTCCATAAAGTAATGGTGACACTAGATGTTTTAGAAAACGTTGTTGATGAAGCTGTTGAGAAAAATGTTGATTTCATCGTTGCTCATCACCCTTTAATTTTCAATCCATTAAAAAGTATAGATTTCAATAGTGAAAAAGGGAAAATAATTAAAAAGTTAATCGAACATAATATAAGTGTATATGTCGCTCATACAAATTTAGATATTGCTGTTAATGGTGTCAACGATATGTTGATGAAACAGCTTAATATTAATGAAACGGATGTATTAATTGAAACATATAATGAACCTTTATTTAAGTTAGTTCTATTTGTACCAACAACTCATGAGGACATTTTAAGAGGTGCCATTTCTGATGCAGGAGCGGGACATATCGGTGAATACAGTCATTGTACATTTAATTCTAAAGGGACAGGTACATTTATGCCCCGTGAAGGAACGAACCCTTATATCGGGAGTTTGAATGAATTAGAGAAGGTCTCTGAATTGAGGATGGAAACGATTGTACCCGAACGCTTATTACATGAAGTGATTGAAGCGGCTAAAAAAGCTCATCCATATGAAGAAATGGCTTACGATGTTTACCCAGTAAAGCTTAATGGAGATAGTTATGGACTTGGGCGAATAGGTTCATTAAAAAAACCGATGAATTTAAAAGACTTTGCTCATTATGTCAAACAATCCTTTGATGTCCCATTTGTTAGAATGATTGGTGAAGAGCATACACTAGTTGAACGAGTTGCTGTGATTGGTGGTGACGGGAATAAATATATCCACCATGCCCGTAATAAAGGGGCAGACGTATTGATTACTGGAGATGTATACTTCCACACGGCACAAGATGCTTTGGGGATTGGATTATCAATGATTGACCCAGGTCACCATATAGAACAAATTATGAAAAAAGAGCTAGCAGTGTTGTTAAAAGAAGAGTTAAAAAATGATGTTGAAATAATAGCTTCTGAAAAATCAACGGAACCTTTTAAAATCATTTATTAATTATCCATTAATTTTGAATGTTTTTACTTTTTTAAAGCTAGTTGACATTATGAATTCTCGTTGATATTGTTACTTTTAAATATACGAGGAAAGGGGCAAGGATCAATGGTGTGGGAACAAAAATTTGCAAAAGAAGGCTTAACATTTGATGATGTACTTTTAATACCAGCAAAATCAGAAGTACTGCCACGAGATGTTGATTTGAAAGTATCCTTAACAAATACTTTAAATTTAAACATTCCCATTATTAGTGCTGGAATGGATACGGTTACTGAATCAGAAATGGCTATTGCGATGGCTAGACAAGGTGGACTTGGTGTAATACATAAAAATATGTCCATTGAAGAACAAGCTGAACAAGTAGATAAAGTAAAACGTTCAGAACGCGGTGTTATTACAAATCCGTTCTATTTAACTCCTGAACATCAAGTTTTTGATGCGGAACATTTAATGGGTAAATATCGTATTTCAGGTGTTCCAATTGTGAACAATGACGATGAGCAAAAACTTGTTGGAATCATTACTAATCGTGATTTGCGTTTTATTCAAGACTATTCTTTATTAATTAATGACGTCATGACAAAAGAAAAATTAATCACAGCCCCTGTCAATACGTCTTTAGAAGAAGCGGAAAAAATATTACAACAGCATAAAATAGAAAAATTACCTTTAGTTGATGAACAAGGTATTTTAAAAGGACTTATTACGATTAAAGATATTGAAAAAGTAATTGAGTTCCCTCATTCAGCTGTTGATTCACAAGGACGTTTATTAGTTGCAGCAGCTGTTGGTGTAACAGGTGACTTTATGGTTAGAGTTGAGAAGCTTGTTAATGCTGGTGTTGATGCTATAGTTGTTGATACCGCACATGGACATTCTCAAGGTGTCTTAAACACTGTGAAAGAAATCCGTCAGAAGTATACAAGCCTTAATATAATTGCTGGAAATGTAGCTACAGCTGAAGGCACGAAGGCGTTAATTGAAGCAGGAGCAGATGTTGTTAAAGTAGGAATTGGACCAGGATCGATTTGTACGACACGAGTCGTTGCAGGCGTTGGGGTTCCTCAAATTACGGCAGTTTACGATTGTGCTACAGAAGCTAGAAAACATGATAAAAGCATTATAGCAGATGGTGGAATAAAATATTCTGGCGATATCGTTAAAGCTTTAGCAGCAGGTGGACATGCTGTCATGGTTGGTAGTTTACTTGCAGGTACAAAAGAAAGCCCTGGCGAGACAGAAATTTTCCAAGGTAGACAATATAAAGTTTATCGTGGAATGGGATCTGTTGAGTCAATGAAAAAGGGTAGTAAAGATCGTTATTTTCAGGAAGAAAATAAAAAATTTGTTCCAGAAGGTATAGAAGGTCGTGTACCATACAAAGGCAAAGTAGCTGACTCACTCTATCAGCTTGTTGGTGGAATAAAATCAGGCATGGGATATTGTGGATCAAAAAACTTAAAAGCTTTACGTGAAGAATCACGTTTTATTAAAATAACGAATGCAGGATTAAGAGAAAGTCACCCACACGATGTCCAAATTACTAAAGAAGCACCTAATTATTCCTTATAATCGATGACTTCATATATAATCACTAATAAGGTGTGAGCGTTTCTACCGAGCCACCGTAAATGGCTCGACTATGAAGGTTAGAATTTATTCTGCCTTGATAGTGGGGCAGATTATATTTTTTATAATAAACATAAGATGAAGATTTAAACTTAGATAGAATCGATCAACAAAAAGAGTTTTAACAGAAAGCTTTATAATTAAATGAGGTGAAATTGATGAAACCAATTGATGAAAAAATCATTGTACTTGACTACGGAAGTCAATATAATCAGTTAATCACGCGCAGAATTCGTGAACTAGGAGTATACAGTGAGTTGCATCCACATGATATAACGGTCGAAGAATTAAAGGCTATGAATCCTTCAGGTATTATTTTATCTGGTGGACCTAACAGTGTGTATAGCGAAGATTCTTTTTCGATTGATGAGGGTATTTTTAATTTAAATATTCCTATATTAGGAATTTGTTATGGTATGCAGCTTATGACTTATAAACTTGGTGGACAAGTTGAGAAAGCAAGTCGCCGTGAATATGGTAAAGCAACTATTCAAGTAAAAGATCGTTCAACTATTTTCAATGCTTTACCAGAGGAACAAGACGTCTGGATGAGTCACGGTGATCATGTAACATCTGTGCCTGATGGCTTTGAAGTTATAGCTACTAGTCCATCATGTGCCATTGCATCTATTAGCCATGAAGGAAAAAAATTATTTGGTGTACAATTTCACCCAGAAGTTAAACATTCTATTTACGGTAATGATTTATTAAAGAATTTTGTCTTCAACGTCTGTAAATGTTCAGGCGAATGGTCAATGGAAAATTTTATCGAATTAGAAATTGAAAAAATTAAAGAAGAAGTACAAAATAAAAAAGTATTATGTGCATTAAGTGGTGGGGTTGACTCTTCAGTAGTCGCTGTTTTGCTTCATAAAGCAATTGGGGATCAACTAACGTGTATTTTTGTGGATCACGGCCTCTTACGTAAAAATGAAGCAGAAGAAGTCATGAATATGTTTAGTGAAGGCTTCCATATGAACGTTATAAAAATAGACGCAAAAGAACGTTTTTTAAATAAACTAAAAGGAATTAGTGACCCAGAACAGAAAAGAAAAATAATTGGTAATGAATTTATTTATGTATTCGATGATGAGGCTTCAAAATTAGAAGAAATTGACTTTTTAGCACAAGGAACTTTGTATACTGATATTATTGAAAGTGGAACTAAAACAGCACAAACTATTAAATCACATCATAATGTTGGTGGATTACCTGAGAATATGAATTTTAAACTAATTGAACCCTTAAAAACTTTATTTAAAGATGAAGTAAGGAAACTAGGTGAAGAACTAGGAATTCCTGAACATATTGTTTGGCGCCAACCTTTTCCTGGTCCAGGCCTTGCCATAAGGGTATTAGGAGAAGTGACTGAAGAGAAATTAGAGATAGTACGTGAGTCAGATGCGATTTTACGAGAAGAAATAAGAAACAACCATCTTGATCGAGACGTGTGGCAGTACTTCACAGTATTACCTGGTATTCAGAGCGTAGGAGTTATGGGTGATCAGAGGACTTATGATCACACGATAGCGATTCGCGCTGTTACTTCAATTGATGGTATGACATCAGATTGGGCACGTATTCCATACGAAGTTTTGGAGAAAGTATCCACAAGAATTGTCAATGAAGTTAACCATGTTAATCGTGTTGTCTATGATATAACGAGTAAACCACCAGCAACGATTGAGTGGGAATAGTAATCATATGACAAATGAGGTATCGGCTTTTTTAGCCGATACCTCATTTTAATTAACCTTTTTTTTAGGTTTGACTCGTGGTAAAATCTTTTTATTCGTAACTTTGAATTCTTTGTCCCAAGTCGTTTCGTCATTCGGATCAAAGTTTTCTAAAAATGTTATGACTTCTTTTGTGATAGGAGTTGGAGTTGAAGCTCCAGCTGTCACGGCGACCTTTTTAATTCCTTTTAACCACTCTAGGTTGATCTCTGATACATTTGCAATTCGATACGCTTCAGTACCAGCGATCTCTTTTGAAACTTGAGCCAAACGGTTAGAGTTGTTACTCATAGGGTCACCAACGACCAAGGTTAAATCAGCATCTTTTGCTTGTTCTGCAACGGCTTCTTGTCTCACTTGAGTTGCCATACAAATTTCTTGAATCATTTCTGTTTGCGGGTAACGCTCCTGAACTTTTAACATAATATCATAAACGTCCCACTGACTCATCGTTGTTTGATTAGTAACAGTAATTTTCGCATCATCTGGAATTGTTAAGTCGAGAACTTCTTCTTCACTTGAGATTAAATGTACATGATCCGGCGCAACCCCAACCGCTCCTTCAGGTTCAGGGTGTCCTTTTTTACCAATATAGACAATTTCATATCCTTCAGAAACCTTTTCTCTAATTAAATTGTGAGTCCGAGTGACATCTGGACATGTTGCATCAAGTACAGTTAAACCTTTATCTTCCGCTATTTTTTTCACTTCAGGTGAAACACCATGAGCAGTAAAAATAACGGTTCCCTCATTTATATCTTTAAGTAACTCTAAACGAGTCTTACCAGTCATATCAAGAGTTCTAATGCCTTCATCTTCAAATGCATCTGTGACGTGCTTGTTATGGACAATCATCCCTAAAATATAGATTGGCCTAGGTAGGTTAGGGTCTTTTGCTGCATTGCTGGCGATGACCATTGCATCTACAACACCATAACAATATCCTCTTGGTGCAATTTTGATTACTTCCATGAGAACAATCCTCCCCAAAAAAGAAATATCTCTCTCTCTATTAGCCATTATAAAGGGTAAACGAATTATTTACAAAGTATATTCGATTGGAAATTAAAAAATGACTCCTATATAATGAATGGTGTCAGATATAAAGGAGATTGAGGACTGTGAAACAATTATTTGAATCGTATGAATTAAGTGAGGACATGCTTAATATTGTGAAAAAACTAGGGTTCAAACAACCAACAGATATTCAACATCAAGTGATACCCAAAGCCTTAAAAAAGAAAAATATTATAGGACAATCCCAGACAGGTTCTGGGAAAACACATGCATATCTTATTCCATTAATAGATCAAATTAATTCTAAAAATGATGCTGTACAAAAGATGATTATCGCACCAACTCGTGAATTAGCTATTCAAATTTTTGAAGAAGTTCAGAAAATGATTGAATATGGGGTTAATGATGATTTAACAGTGCGACTAGTCATAGGTGGAACTGATAAAAAGAGAATGCTTGATAAATTTAAAAATCAACCTCATATCGTGGTTGGAACTCCAGGGAGAATTTTAGATTTTATCGAACAAAATGCTATCCAAACTTCAACGGTTAGTAGTGTCGTTATTGATGAAGCTGATTTGTTAATTGATTTAGGATTAATTAATGAGGTTGATCAAATATTGTATCGAATGTATGAAAATGTTCAGGTGCTTGTTTTTTCAGCAACGATTCCGAAAAACTTACAGCCGTTACTAAAAAAATATTTAAACAACCCAGAACACATCGTCATTGATGAAAAACATATTAGTCCTAAGTTACTTGAACATCGTCTCGTTCCATTAAGACATCGAAATGTTGCGGATCTTATAATAGAAACATCAAAGCTTATTAATCCTTATATCGCATTAATATTTGTGAATAAAAAAGAACATGCGGATAAATTAAGCGGAGAATTGCTGCAACGAGGGTTTGAAGTTGGTGTTATTCATGGTGGTTTACAACCGCGTGAAAGGAAACGTGTTTTAAATTATTTAAAAACACTTAAATACCAATACATTGTTGCCACGGATTTGGCTGCCAGAGGAATTGACATACCAGGGGTTAGTCATGTCTTTAACGCAGAATTACCTAAAGATGTTGAATCATACACTCACAGGGTTGGTAGAACGGCACGAGCAGGATTAGAAGGAACAGCAGTAAGCTTTTATTCAGAGGAAGATATACCGCTAATCGAAAAACTCGAACAAAACGGCATCAAGTTCGAAAGCTTCGACATTAAAAATGGTGAATGGGTAGAAGTGAAGGAATGGAATGAGCGACAGAAAAGAAAGAAAGAAGAGTCTGATTTAGAAAAAGAGGCATGGAAACAAGTTCGAAAACAAAAGACTGTTAAGCCTGGTTATAAAAAGAAAATGAAAAAAGAAAAAGACCAAATAAAAAGACAATTAAAAAAGCAACAATTTAGAAAAGGGAAAAGGTAGAGAGGAGAATATATGATGAAATTAGGTTCGCACGTATCGATGAGTGGAAAGAAAATGTTACTCGCATCAAGTGAAGAAGCTGTAACTTATGGTGCTAATACATTTATGATTTATACTGGTGCACCACAAAACACGCGTAGAAAACCAATCGAGGAACTAAATATTGATGCAGGGATTAAGCATATGAAAGAGCATGGGATTGAAGATATAGTTGTTCATGCGCCATATATCATTAATATTGGAAATACTACAAAACCAGAAACTTTTGAGTTAGGAGTTAATTTTCTCCGCTCTGAAATTGAACGAACAGAAGCTTTAGGCGCAAAACAGATTGTCCTTCACCCGGGTGCACATGTTGGCGCTGGTGCTGAACAAGGTATAGCGAAAATAATTGAAGGACTTAATGAAATATTAGAAAGAAATCAAAAGGTACAAATAGCACTGGAAACAATGGCTGGTAAAGGATCCGAATGTGGACGCACTTTTGATGAATTAGCAAAAATAATTGATGGGGTTACTTATAATGAAAATTTATCCATCTGTTTTGATACATGTCACGTTCACGATGCGGGATACGATATAGTCAATGACTTAGATGGTGTGTTAAAAGAATTTGATGACGTTATCGGTTTAGATCGGTTAAAAGTTATTCACATTAATGATAGTAAAAATGAACGTGGAGCTCAAAAAGATAGACATGAAAATATCGGCTTTGGATACATTGGTTTCGACACGATTCATAAAATTGTCCATCATCCGGACCTGATGCATTTACCAAAAATCCTTGAAACTCCATATGTTGGACCGGATAAAAAAAGTAAAAAACCACCATATAAATTTGAAATTGAAATGTTAAAAGAAGGAAAGTTTGATCCCGATTTAAAAGAAAAAATTGCAAATCAATAAATCAACCGTTATAAATAATGATCTAAATTGTATTTCTTAGCTAATGTTTGCAGAAGCTGATCAGCTTTTTGTGCCTCCTTTTTGCCAATTGTTTTTTCAATGTAATTAAAGGTTTTTGATCGATCCGTTTTTGAAAATGGATCGATTTTTTCATTTCTAATATAAGATAATAATTGTTGCGCTTCATTTGCTGTAACTTCAATTCCATACTTTTTACTGTATTGCACAATTTCTTTCGGAGTTGATGCATATAGCCTTGTCTTTATCAATTGTTTTAACATATTTTCACCTCATAATTAAAAAAATTCAACACTATATATATGCTTATAAAAACTGATATGTGCACAGTTCCATAAATTACTGAATTAAAAAAGCTATTTCCTCACAAAATAATAATACCTTAAACGAAAGTGAGGGGAAAAAATGGCTAATAACAATGATGAACATCCACGTAGTTATAGTGAAGATGATAACTATTTCGAACAGAACAGATATCCTGTTCAAACAAATATGAATGACGACTTAGATGTTGATACAGAATTTGCCGAAGATGTAGATTTAGCAGAAGATGTTAATATGGACCGGCAAGCAGAAGAAGATACTGAATTCGCAGCGGAAACAGCAGTATTTAACCCAAGTGAAGTTAATCGAGATATAATTAGACAAAAAGAACAAGAAACACGAATGGAAGAGAACGTTGATGCTGGCTGGGGCTGGATTGCTTTAGTGTTGTCACTATTATCATTTTTTGTTTGGACGTTATTATTTGCAGTAGTTGGAGCTGTAATGGGTGTTTATGCTAAAAGACGAGGCGCCAACACTTTAGGAAATATTGCTATAGGTATTTCAATTGTTGCAGTTACAATAAGACTCTTTTTCTTTCCTATAATATAACAAATTTAAAAACCCCATCATGGCCATGATGGGGTTTTAGCTAAATATTTTGCTCTTGTTTTTCTTCCTGTTCTTGTTTTTTATAGTACTCTTCTGCCAATTTATCGACTTCTTTTTTCAATTCATCGACCATGATCTCTTCGGGAACTTTTCGAATGATTTCTCCATGTCGGAAAAGTAACCCTTCACCTCTAGCACCAGCAATACCGATATCAGCTTCACGCGCTTCTCCTGGTCCGTTAACTGCACATCCTAGTACAGCGACTTTTATTGGTGCTTTTATTTTTGATATATATTCTTCGACCTCATTAGCAATTGATATAAGATCAATTTCAATTCGACCACACGTTGGGCAAGAAATTAATGTTGCCGCATTTGAAGCTAATCCGAAAGATTTGAGTAGCTCTCTTGCAACTTTAACTTCTTCTACAGGATCAGCGCTTAAAGAAACTCTTAACGTGTTACCGATACCTTTACTTAGTAGTGCACCTAATCCAGCAGCACTTTTAACAGTTCCGGCAAATAATGTTCCAGATTCTGTAATACCTAAGTGAAGCGGGTAAGGGATCACTTCAGCTGCCTTCTCATAAGCCTCTATAGCTAAACGAACGTCCGATGCTTTGAGTGACACGATAATATTATGAAAGTCTAAGTCTTCTAATATTTTAATGTGCTCCAAAGCACTTTCAACCATAGCATCAGCTGTAGGATAACCGTATTTCTCAAGCAAATGACGTTCTAAAGAGCCTGCATTAACTCCAATACGGATTGGTATTCCTTTTTCTTTAGCTGCATTAACGACAGCTTCAACTTTATCCCTTTTTCCAATGTTACCAGGGTTAATTCTAATTTTATCTGCTCCACCTTCAATTGCTTTAAGTGCTAATTTATAATTAAAGTGGATATCGACGACTAATGGGATATTGATTTGTTTCTTTATTTCGGCAATCGCGTTAGCTGCCCGCTCATCAGGACAAGCAACACGTACAATTTGACACCCTGCTTCTTCAAGGCGATGTATTTCTTTCACTGTTGCCTCAACATCATGTGTCTTAGTTGTTGTCATGGATTGAATAATCACTTCATCTTTTCCACCAATTACGACATTTCCTACTCTGACTGGTCGTGTATCTTTACGGTGTATAATCGTAGACATAGCTACAACTCTCCTTTAATAAAAAATAACATTTAATCTTCATAATAAAATGATATCATATAATTAGTATATCAGCTATTCGATTACTCTTATTATCAATTGTATTGTTATTTTTACTAATTTATTTCTTTAGTTTGAACTCGCTTGAACAAAGGGGGAAGCGTTTTATGTTTTTTGATACAACTTTAGGCGTGTTTATTATTACATTCCTTGCTTTATTCTTTCTAATAGGAGAAATCATTGTAAAATTAAAAGGGCTTGGGGCAATCTTAGGGATTGGATTTATAGGTCTTTATTTTTCTGCCTATTTATCCACGTTCGATTTAATCTTATTAGGGAGCTTGTTTGCGATAGGATTATTAATGATCGTTTTTGATGGAAAGGTCGTGAACGATGGGACGATTGGTTTACTAGGCTTTTTCGTCGTATTATTGACGGTAGCATTCGCAGCGCCTAATTGGCTATTAGCTGTTTATAGCATCGCTGGTGTTATTTTAGGTGGCTTATTAAGTTTAAGTTTATTAAAAGTTTTACCTAAAAGAAATATGTGGACAAAGATCACACTAATTGATCGATTAACTAGTGAAAAGGGATATAATTCAATAAACAATTCTTATAAAGAACTAATTGGACAAGAAGGAAAGACGTTAACGGTTTTACGACCGTCTGGCACCATTCTTATTGGATCGAAAGAATATAGTGCTGTATCTCGAGGTAAATGGATTGATAAAGACCAAGAAATAAAAGTAGTTTTAATTGATGGAACGAAAATTGTAGTTGAGGAGAAGTAAGAGAGAGTCTTACTTCTTTTTTGATTTATTGTGATTGAACTTTGAAGAGCGACCTAATGAATGTTTATATTCTTTATCTTTTAACTTGAAGCTCATCCATTCGAATAATTGAAGCCCATCAAAACATACTAATTTTACACGTAAGTTTGTAAACACTCAAATTATGTCCTTGTTTGTCTAAAGGAAATAGTAATTATCTAAAAATGGTGTGCAAGTGATTAAAGTGTTAGGATAAGTTTTCGCAGTCTATTGGTGATGTTATAAGCGAAGCAACAATCGCCTAAGATTTGATGGTGTTTAGTAATTTTTATAAATGATAAACACCCCGAATAAACAAAAAATAACAATTGATTGTAAAGATTGTGTAAATTTTTACGTTTATTTATTTACAAAATCGGACAAACATCCATAAAATGAATGTGTTTGAATAGAAATTTGGGGTGAATATGATATGTCGGATGCTTCAGTACAAGAGATGATTTTTCAGTTCGTCGGTGGCTTAGGTATTTTTCTATTCGGTATTAAATATATGGGTGATGGTTTACAGCGTTCTGCTGGTGATAAGCTTAGAGATATACTTGATCGATTTACAACGAACCCTTTAATGGGAGTATTAGCAGGTATTGTTGTTACCGTATTATTACAGACCAGTTCAGGAACTACAGTATTAACTATTGGATTAGTTAACGCTGGTTTCATGACATTGAGACAAGCAATTGGAGTTATTATGGGAGCGAATGTTGGTACGACAGTCACGGCTTTTATTATAGGTATCGACATTGTAGCTTATTCACTTCCAATCATTGCGGTGGGAACACTACTCATCTTTTTCTTTAAAAATAAAAAGGTTAATTATATCGGGCAAACAATATTTGGATTTGGGGCCCTTTTTTATGGAATGAGCTTAATGGGTGATGGAATGAGGCCGTTACGTTCATTAGAGGCATTCCACGACTTAACTGTTAGTATGGCTAATATCCCTTTACTTGGTGTTGCGGTTGGAACAATTTTTACAGTTATTGTACAAAGCTCTTCAGCAACAATAGGTGTATTGCAATCTTTATATGCAGAAGGTGCGATAGATCTTACGGCTGCTTTACCGGTATTATTTGGTGACAATATTGGCACAACTATAACTGCTGTTATAGCTGCAATAGGTGCTAGTGTGGCGGCAAAACGAGCAGCGGCAACGCACGTTATTTTTAACTTAGTTGGTACTATATTATTTTTGTTAATATTGCCTTTCTTCACAATATTGATCGAATGGATTAGAAGTTCGTTAATGCTTGAACCAAAAATGACGATAGCTTTTGCACATGGTATTTTTAATACAACAAACGTGATATTGCAGTTTCCATTCATTGCCTTTTTGGCAGTTATTGTAACGAAATTAGTACCAGGCGAGGATGGGCTTATTGATTATAAACCGAAGCATTTAGATCCAATATTTATTCAGCAGTCTCCTGCAGTTGCTATTTCACAAGCTAAGCAAGAGTCACTTCGCATGGGGGAATTAGCGATTAAAGGTCTTGAGGAAACGCAAAATTACCTTAATACAAATTTAACAAAACACTCAGAAATAGCTTATTCATTAGAAGACGCGATAAATAATTTGGATCGTAAAATTACCGATTATTTAGTCAAAGCTTCTAGCTCCATTTCTGAAAAAGATACATCGATGCATTCCTCTGTAGTGGATATTGTTCGAGATATCGAACGTATAGGGGACCATTTTGAAAACATTTTAGAATTAATCGAGTATCGTATTTCTAACAAAGTCCAACTTACAGAACAAGCTTACGATGATTTAAATAATATGTTTAATTTAACGATTGAAACGGTAGCTCAATCTTTAGAATGCTTTCAAAAGATGGACAAAGAGCTTGCACGATCAGTGATGGAAAAAGAAGATGAAATTGATTCGATGGAAAGAACTTATCGAAAGAAACATATTATGCGTTTAAATGAAGGTATTTGCTCTGGTATGGCAGGAATCGTGTTTGTGGACATAATAAGTAACCTCGAACGTATCGGTGACCATGCCTTAAATATTGCTCAAGAAGTAGTGGATGAAAATAATAATTAGAAAATAAAAAGATTGGGACATAAGTTAATTGATTATGGCTAAAACCGAACAAAGTCTATCTTAGCGTAGATATATACGTAAACTCCTATATTAGAACATCCTGTTCGTCGGTCTATGATAGCGCCACGTCCTGTGGCAACATCGACACTAGAACATCCTGTTCGTCGGAGGCTTACAGGTGATCTTAAGGTGCTTGAAATATATTTCCGAGAGGGTAAGTGGACTGATTTTTTGTTCGGTTTCTAGCAAGATAATTATATTTTGTCCTATCCTCTAATTAATCCTTTACATTTCGCATTGAAATGATTTATGATAGATATTGTTTGAAGAGATACCATGAAAAATATTAAGTAATTTTTAAATACCTGTTGACTTCTTTGGTTTCTCATGGTAAATTATATCTCGTCGCTATTAATTATCGGACAACTATTCCAGCGTAGCTCAGTGGTAGAGCAAGACCGTAAACATCCCTGAGAAACATCAGCGTAGGTTTTGCGAGGAGCGCGTGCATCGCCGAGATAACATGCAACGCGACGAGCACCACTTCAGTAACGACTGAATATATGTTTGAGGACTAAATTATAATATTCCAGCGTAGCTCAGTGGTAGAGCAATCGGCTGTTAACCGATCGGTCGCAGGTTCGAATCCTGCCGCTGGAGCCATATGGCGGTGTAGCTCAGCTGGCGAGAGCGTACGGTTCATACCCGTGAGGTCGGGGGTTCGATCCCCTCCGCCGCCATTTATCAATTATTTGCTGGAGCATAGACCGTATCTTTAAAAAGTTAATATTTTATGATGGCGGTCGTGGCGAAGTGGTTAACGCACCGGATTGTGGCTCCGGCACTCGTGGGTTCGATTCCCACCGATCGCCCCATTTTAATCAAATATTTAAAGGACCCTTAGCTCAGCTGGTTAGAGCTATCGGCTCATAACCGATCGGTCGCAGGTTCGAGTCCTGCAGGGTCCACCACTATTATTCGGAGGAGTACCCAAGTTCGGCTGAAGGGATCGGTCTTGAAAACCGACAGGGGCTTCACGGCCCGCGGGGGTTCGAATCCCTCCTCCTCCGCCATACATATAAAACAAAAAAACAAGCGTCTCGCTTGTTTTTTTGTTTGGGATTTTTGTAGGTTTGTGTGCAAAAGTCTTGCATAGATATGCACACATTGGTAATCTTTAGATAAGTGAGGTTATTAATGGACCTTATGAATATTGTTGAAGGAGGAATTATTTATGGCTAAGTTTCAATTACCTGAATTACCTTACGCCTATGATGCATTGGAACCACATATCGACAAAGAAACAATGAACATTCATCACACTAAACACCACAATACTTACGTCACAAAGCTTAATGACGCTCTAGAAGGTCATGCTGATCTTCAAGACAAATCGTTAGAAGAATTATTAAATAGCTTAGAATCTTTACCTAACGACATTCAAACTGCTGTACGTAATAATGGTGGCGGACATGCAAACCACAGCTTATTCTGGACAATATTATCACCTAATGGTGGAGGAAATCCATCTGGGGAATTAGCGGATAAAATTAATGAAGCATTCGGAAGTTTTGATAGTTTTAAAGAGAAATTTGCAGCTGCTGCAGCAGGTCGTTTCGGATCTGGCTGGGCGTGGTTAGTTGTTAAAAACGGTAATCTAGAAATCACATCTACACCAAATCAAGATACACCTCTTATGGAAGGCGTTACACCAATTTTAGGACTTGACGTATGGGAGCATGCTTACTACTTAAATTATCAAAACCGTCGTCCTGACTATATTGCTGCGTTCTGGAATGTTGTAAATTGGGATGAAGTAGCAAAACGTTACGAAGACGCAAAATAAAATAAACGTTCGAAAGAGTTGATTCTACTGTAGAATCAACTCTTTTTCTTATTGATGAAGGTCTATTCGTGAATAACCTTATGCCATTTGCAAAAAATACTGATTAGAAATGGGGGATACCATGTTTTCTAATCAGTTGGCAGACGTCGATCAACATGAAAAGAGAAATTTATTATTATTACTTTTGATTGGCGGCTTGTATACGTTAGGAATTTTTCTTTCAAACATATTTGTCAATATTTTTCTTTGGAAACAATCTGGTGAGATATCAGTATTAACTTCTTACAACTTATCAATATATGTGACACAGACTTTAGTATTCATTTTTATTGGTAAATTAGTAAAGCGAATAGATCGTGTTGTTATTTTAAGATCTGGAATTTTTGTTATATCTTTATTTTTCATTTCAGTTTTAATATTAAGTTCAAGAGCTTCACAATTTCATTACGTGTTAGGAATATTAATCGGTGCAGGATATGGTTTATTTTGGTTATCTTATAATATTTTAATATTTGAAGTGACTGAACCATACACTCGTGATTTCTTTAATAGTATGTTTGGCGCTTTACAATCTTTAAGTGGAATGGTCGGGCCACTATCTGCAGGGGGAATTATAACTTTATTAGGTGGGAATAAAGGTTATTTAACAATATTTTTTATTTCATTTGTTTTATTCTTTATTGCCATAATTTTTAGCTCCTTTTTAGAAAGAAGAGAGGTTGAAGGTAATTATCATATAAAAGAGGTCATCAATGAGCGGAAAAATAATTATAAGTGGAAACATTTATTAAGGGCTCACTTATTTCAAGGGATAAGAGAAGGAGTTTTTTTATTTTTAGTAGGAATATGGGTGTTTATTGGTACTGAAAGTGAATGGATTATAGGCGTGTATAATTTTTTATATGCCTTATGCTCTTTCGTCGCTTATCAACTTGTAGCGAAATTTGTTCAACCACATAACCGTAAAGTGTTTATAATAACTGGATCTATTTTTTTATTTGGCTCAATTTTTTGGTTATTAGGTGCTGAGCAGCCGATAGAATTTTACATTTACTCCGTCGTGGTTGGCTTATCATTACCGTTCTTCTTATCACCATTCACATCGATTTCTTATGATGTAATCGGTAAGGCGCGTATGGCTCGAGAGTATCGTGTGGAGTATATCATTTTTAGAGATATAATTCTAAATTTAGGTCGTACATTATCGGTTCTTTTATTTTTGATTGGTCTATGGTTATTTCAAGAAGAAAATTGGATTAAGTATGGTCTTATCATCTTTGGCTCAGGGTACCTATTAACAAGTTGGAATATACACTTGATAACAAAGTCTAAATAAAACTTTAAGGTTGATGATTAGAGGTGGTATAATTAAGTTATGAGAAGGGGGAGGGGACGAATAATGAAGAAAAAGAAACAACAATCACATTTACCTCTTCGTTTAAATGTCATATTTTTTGTTATATTTTTATTGTTTTCATTATTAATATTACAACTTGGAGTTGTTCAAATTTTATATGGGGAAGATGCGCAAAAAGAAATAGAAAGAACGGAAAATGTTACATCAAAAACTTCGGCCCCACGGGGGAAAATGTATGACCGTAATGGTGAGCTTGTTGTTGATAACATATCTATGTTCGCAATCACTTATACGCCTAAAAGAAATGTGCAGCCACAAGAGAATTTAGATTTGGCAAGAAAATTAGTGCACTATATGGATATGAATACATCATCGGTTACTGAACGAGATATGAAAGATTATTTAATAATGAAAAATCGCAATGAATATTACGGCCGACTCTCTGATGAAGAAAAACAAGAGTTGAATAATACGGAACAATATCAGGCTGTTTTAAATAAAATTACTGAAAAAGATTTGGCACAAATAGATGAAGATGAACTAGAAGTGATAGCGATTAAACGTGAGCTTGATCAAGCTTATGAACTGACGCCTTATGTTATTAAAAATAGTGATATCTCAAAGGAAGAATATGCCGTAATAGCTGAAAACTTACACGAATTACCGGGTATCAATGTTACAGTTGATTGGGATCGTGATAAATTAGTTGACAATTCTTTTTACGCATTTGTTGGTAATGTTAGTAATGCAAAACAAGGTATTCCACGTGAAGAAATGCAATATTATTTATCACGAAATTATAATCGTAATGATCGTGTTGGTACTAGTGGTTTAGAAGAGCAATATGAGTTACTCTTAAAAGGTCATAAAGAAGTACGCCAACATATTACAGATTCTAGTGGAAAAGTAATAAGTAGTGAAGTAGTCCGTCAAGGGCAACGAGGAAAAGATTTAAAATTAACCGTTGATTTAGAATACCAATCAATAGTAGATCAAATATTAAGAGAAGAACTTGAAACGGCTATTAATAAATTTCCTTATGAAAACAGATTTATGAAAGATGCGATGGCCGTCGTCATGGATCCTAATACTGGCGAAATTTTGGCAATTTCTGGACAATCGTATAATCGGAAAGAAGAAAAATTTGAAAATACGGCGTTAAAAACAATATACGATGCGCATCTACCTGGTTCTGCTGTAAAAGGAGCTACTGTATTGTCTGGTTTCCAATCGGGCGTTATTTCTATAGGTGAAAGAATTAATGATCGAACTTTACATGTTGGTGGACAAATCAAAGGTTCGTACCGTGATTTAGGGCCAGTTAATGATCTTGATGCATTAAGAAGGTCTTCAAACGTTTATATGTTTTTTATCGCCCTCCGAATGGGTGGGGAATATAACTATTATAAAGATATAAGACCATATTATGACCGACAAGGTTTCTATAATATGCGTAATTATTTCAAACAATTTGGATTAGGTGTAGAAACAGGAATTGATTTTCCATATGAATCAACTGGAGTTAGAGGTGAAGGTGACCTACCTGGTTTTTTAATGGACTTTGCTATTGGACAGTATGAGACTTATACGACATTACAACTAGCGCAATATGTATCCACCATTGCAAATGGGGGTTACCGAATGCAGCCTTATTTAGTTAAACAAATTCATGAGCCAACAAATACAGATCACTTAGGGCCTATTTATGACGTTAATGAACCAACTGTATTAAATCGAATTGATATGCCAGAACATTTTATTAAACGAGTACAGGAAGGTTTTCGTCAAGCTTATCAAGAACGAGGTGGAACAGCGGTAGGGGTATTTGGTGATAAAGTATCCACGTATAATCCTGCAGGAAAAACTGGTACGGCGGAGGAAAGGGTTAAAGGAGAAGATGGTAAATATTACGATGTTTATAACTTAACATTAGTTGGATATGCACCATTTGATAATCCAGAAGTTGCATTTGCAGTAATAGTTCCATATACAGGAGATGTAACTGGACAATACAATATAAACTTATATATAGGTGAACGTATCTTAGATGAGTATTTTAAACTTAAAGAGAAGCGGTTGCACGGAACTTCATCACCTACGGAAGAGGTAGAAGATGAAAACAATGATGAAGATGAAAGTACAAATGAATAATTATTAATCAATAAAAACAAGCTGAACAGAAATATTATTATGTTCAGCTTGTTTATGTTTTATATATATTCCTGTTTGTAATAATAGCATCTACAGGGATGTCATAAGGATCGTACGGTAAGTGTTTTACTAATTGCTCTTCTAATGCGATTGAAATTTTCACATTTTTAAAGTCGACTAGGTAACGGTCGTAATAGCCACCACCATAGCCAATCCGATAACCTTTATAATCATATAAAAGACCGGGTACAATTAAGAGATCTATGTCCTTTTTATCAACTAATTTATGTTTGTCATCTTTGGGCTCATACAAATCAAGATAAACATTTTCTAACTCTAAACTGTTCGTATATCGATAAAATTTCATTAAATAATTATCTTCTGGAAAACATTTCGGTATAACAACAGTTTTTCCTTGTTTCCATGCTTCTTCAATAATTGGAATCGTATTTAATTCAATTTTTCTCGGTATAGTCAAGGCAATTATATTAGAGCTTTTCCACCAATTTGATTTGATGAGTTGATCTTTTATTAGTTTAACAGCTTCGGTTTTCTTTTCAGGTGGAATATGGGTTAGCAGTCTTTTACTTAACATACGAAAACTCTCTTTATACATCTCATGTCACCTCTAATAAAAAAACAGCAGGTATATTCCCCACTGTTTTATTTCGTTTCACGATGTAACGTATGTGTTTTTTCTCTAGAACAATATTTTTTAAATTCAATACGATCTGGGTTTGTACGTTTATTTTTAGTAGTGATATAATTACGCTCACCACATTCAGTACATGCTAAAGTAACTTGCACACGCATGTTATTCCCTCCATTTCTGCTTTCATTCAAACTTTGACTACATCATCATACCAAAACTAATAATAATATTCAAGAATGAATCGATTGATGACATAAAATAAATTATGTTAAATTTTTCATTAACTATTAAATATTATTAACAGATTAGACAACTTGTTTTTGAATATATCCATTCTTTTTCATTACGGATAATGGTAAACTTATTACTAGTATTATAAGTAGAGGTGAGCGAGATGGGATACACAATAATTACTCTATTAGTTATTGGAATTATTTTATTTATCATTTCATTTTTTATAAATAATCGTTTCGACGAGCTTGAGCAACAGATTGAACAACTATCTATTTCTACTTTACAAGATCGTTACATTTTAAAAAACAAAATTAAAGTTTTAGAAGAAGAGTTGCTGACTGACGATATTCATTTTCAATCAACCATTCAAACGAATGATCAAAACGATAATAGTGAATATACGTCAAAAAAACGTGAACCTTCTATAGTAACTCGCATACAAGATTTATATAGCAGCGGACATACTGTGGAAGAAATCGAACAAAAGGTTGGAATTAGTAAAACAGATATTCTAACAATTATTAATCAAAAAAATATAAATGATTCATTTATATGATCATGTTAAGTTTAAAAGGGGTCGAACAACATGCGAACAATCCTACAATCATTTGCGCTAGGACTTTTAATAGCAACTTTAATACTTACAATTGTTTATTTTTCAGAAGAAGATAATTCCAATGGAAATCAAAATTATTCAATGAATGAAGAGGACGCAAGAAGTTTATTAGAACAAAACGGCTATACTCTCGTACTTTCGAGTGATTATGATCAAATAGTAAATGAAAATAAATCTTTAAAAGACGAAATAATATCTTTAGAGAAACGGTTTAATGAACTTGAAACAACTATAGAAGTAACAGAAGAAAATGATAATAATCGTGAAGAAGATACTGAACGTGATGAAATAGAAGAGCAAGAGACCAATAACGATGAAGGTAACCGTGAAATAATTTTGACTATTTCTCGCGGAATGACATCAATCGATATTTCAAACGTTTTATTTGAGAATAATATTATTGATGATGCGGATCGTTTTAATCAGTTTTTAGAGCAAAATGGATATAGTAGAAAAATCCAGTTAGGGGAATATGAAGTGAGCGATAAAATGAGTGACGAACAAATAGCGAATATTATAACAAAGTAATACCTTGGATATTATTTACGAAATCGTCACCTTCTTTCTGAATAGGAGTTGTTATTTTTGTTTGTAACTGAAAAATACACGTTGTATAAAACCGTAGACTATTTAATGAAACAAAATTTCCAAATAATTTACATAGGGAATGACCATGATGAATTTATTCTTCATAAATATGAGGCTAAAATTAATCATGTCATTCGTATTTTTAGAAAAACTTACGACTGGGCAAATCATTTAAAACGTGATGTTGAACAACGTTTATCTTTACTTTTAAAACAAAATAGACTATTTCGCGGAAGTGAAACTCACTTCCATTTTGTTTTCATCTCTGATTTAACACCTGTAGACGATTGGGAATATTTAAAAAGAACAGCTCCAATTGAACATAAGAAAAACTGTACAGTTTCTCTTTACTATTTTGATCAAGACGCACGTAATGAAGAATGGTTAAGGCTAAATAAAAACATTAATTCAAATAATGATTTACCTATATTTAATGAACTTCCTATGATTGAAGAACAAGAGAGACAAAGCGTTTATTTACAGCAAAAAATTGTAAATAATCAAAAAATCAAAGAACGTGAATTTAAAGATGTTTTCGAGTTCGGTAAAATAAGGTTTACTTACTTATTAATAGCCATTAATGTGTTAATTTTCTTATTGATTGAAATGAATGGTGACAGTACAAATGTCCTTCAACTCATTGATTGGGGAGCAAAATATAATCCAGCTATAGCCGATGGTGAGTGGTGGAGAATAGTATCTTCCATGTTTCTACACATCGGTGTTTTCCATCTAATCATGAATATGTTAGCTTTATATTTCTTAGGAGAAGTTACTGAAAGAATATATGGTTCAAAACGATTTTTATTCATATACTTTACAGCAGGAATATTTGGTGGGATTGCAAGTTATGCTACGAATAATGCAGTAGCTGCTGGTGCATCTGGAGCAATTTTTGGATTATTTGGCGCTCTGTTATTTTTCGGTTTACATTACCGTCAACTATTTTTCCAAACGATGGGTTCAAATTTATTATTTGTGATTGGATTAAATATCGTTTTTGGATTTACAATTCCTCAAATCGATAATGGGGCGCATATCGGTGGATTAATTGGTGGATTAATTGCATCACAAATTATACACCTACCTAAAAAGAACGAGAAGATTAAACAACTTAGTGCTACTTTAGTATTAGTAATTCTCTTAAGTGGGATGACGTATTACGGAACAGAAAATGCTTATACATCTGTTGATCCTTCAACTATTTCTTTAATTGCTCAACGAAATATTGAAGAAGGAAAATATGATGAAGTAGTTCACATGTTAACTTTACCTATTGATGCGGGTGTATCGCACGAATATTTATATTTTCATCGTTCCCTTGCTTTTATAGAGTTGGGGAAAACGGAGGAAGCAGAATCTGATTTGAAGCAAGCAATTGCCATTAACGAAGATTTTGCTGAAGCGTATTATAATTTAGGGGTTTTAGCTATGCGGGAAAACGACATAAACGCCGCAAGAAACTATGTGGAGCGGGCTGTTGAATTACAGCCAAATAATGAGTTTTTCGAACCGCTTCATAATCGATTAAAACAAGCCGAATAATTGGGTGATGAAAATGAATAATTTCTATGATTTGCAACAGTTATTAAAACGATTTGGAACGTATATTTATTTAGGGAATCGATTGGCTGACCTTGAACTAATGGAAGAGGAAATAAGAACTTTATACGAAAATCAACTCATAACAAATGAACAATTTACGAAGGGGTTACTCATAATTAAACATGAGCGAAATAAAATTAACTAGCAGTATTGTAATTTGACGTTTAAGAGAGTATTATATTGGGTATGTTAAAAAATAATATATTTTTTGAAACTTTTTAAACCTATGTACGTCTAATATAAAGGAGAAAACTTAAATGGAGGAGCATAGATATGTCTCGTATTAGACAAATACCGTTGTTTATTGTCGCTGCTATATTAATAGGATTAAAGACATATATCGTTTATAGATTTTATTTCCATTTATCAATTGAATCGGCGTTTCAAGAAATCATTTTATTCATAAATGCTTTTGCGATTAGTTTGTTTATTTTTTCATTCGCTGTATGGATGAAATCAAAAAGACAACTTAAATTTATCAAATACGCTTCAATAATTTTAAGTGTTATTTTATATGCAAACTTAGTCTATTATCGTAATTTTACAGACTTCGTTACGTTGCCAACGCTTTTTCAATTTAATAATGCAAGAGATTTAGGATCGAGTATAACGTCTTTAGTTTATTTAACAGATATATTTTTATTTGTTGATGTTGCTTTAATATTAGTATTGATAAGAAAATCAATTTTTATAACAAAAGAATACCCAAATATTTTTAAAAGACAAATTCTAGCCGTCTCGTTTTCAGTTTTAGCTTTAAATTTAACACTAGCTGAAATCGAAAGACCAATGTTATTTAAACGAGGATTTGACCGTGAATATTTAGTGAAAAATGTTGGGGTCTTTACGTTTCATGCATATGATGCGTATTTAACGGCATCTACTCAGTCCAAGCGTTTATTTGCTGATGGTTCTGAAATGAATGAAATTGGTGAATACGTAGAAAAAAATGTAAGAGAACAAAAAGTGTCCTATGACCTAGAAGGAATTGCAGATGGTAAAAATATTGTTTATATTTCTTTTGAATCATTACAAAATTTCGTAATTAATGAAGAATTAAATGGTAAAGAAATTACACCGTTCTTAAATGATCTCATCGAAGATAGTTATTATTTCAATAACTTTTACCATCAAACAAATTTAGGAAAAACATCAGATCATGAATTTTTGTTAGATAATAGTTTATATCCTTTACCAAACAGCGCAGTATTTTTTACTCATGCGCAAAATGAATATCACGCACTGCCTGAAATAATTAAGCGTGAAAAAGGATATAACTCCTATGTTTTTCATGCAAATAACGCAAGCTTCTGGAATCGGAACACGATGTATGAGTCTTTAGGGTACGAACAATTTTTTGATATAGAATCATATGAATTTGATAAATCCGATGAAATTGGATGGGGATTAAACGATAAAGAATTTTTCAAACAATCTATTAATCTTTTGAAAGATTTAGATGAACCATTTTATGCAAAATTTATTACGTTGACAAACCATTTCCCATTCGATTTACCTGAAGAAGAGGCTTCAATTGATCAGTTTGACTCAAATTCAGTAACACTTAACCAATATTTCCAAACAGTGCGTTACACTGATGAAGCTATTAAACAGTTTTTCGTAGATATGAAACGTAATGGCATGTATGAAAATACAATATTCATCATTATGGGAGATCACTATGGAATTAGTTCTTATCATGATGATGCGATGGGTGAATTCTTAGGAAAAGAAATTACCCCTTACGAACAAGCTAAATTACAGCAAGTGCCTTTAATCATTCATATTCCAGGTCATGAAAATATCGGCACAATTTCAACTTTAGCAGGCCAAATTGACTTCAAGCCAACGATATTAAACATGTTAGGAATTGAGAATGAGAAAGATATTATTTTCGGAAATGACTTATTCGCAGAAGATCGTAAAGGGTTTATTGCCTTTCGTGACGGGCGTGTAATAGGTGAGGATTATCTTTACGCATCTGGTATGTGTTATGATGATGTAACAGGTGACGTCGTAGAAAAGGATTATTGCGAAGAAATGATTGACCGTTCAACTCAAGAACTGTCTTATTCTGATGAAATCATCTATGGCGATCTATTCCGCTTCTATGACTTTGATGAAGGTAAAGTATTAATTGAAAATGGTGATGAAGAATAATATTAAAAGCATCCACATTAAACAAGTGGATGCTTTTTTTAAGGTTCTGATGGGGTATGAGTAAAATTCCGGAAGCGAAACTGTTACTTTTTTTGATTCCAGGCAGATTCCTTCAGCGAGCACGGCTCAAGGCTCGCGCTGTTCCCACAGGAGTCTACGTATATGCCCAAGCTATATTGGTTATTGTTCGTTACTAGTTTTAATCACCTAGTTATGTCCCATCATCCAACTTTAACTTAGACCTTTTTTAATGTATGAATCCTGATGAATAAGTTAATAAAAAAACCGAAGGCATCTCTTATCGTGGAGAGCCTTCGATTTTATTAAAATTTGTCTGGGAACAATTCGCTTAAAATTGTCATGACCGAGAACCATCCAAAGACTGCAGTTGCAGCTCCAGCGAATAGAACTGATAGTACATTACGGTTCTTGATTTCTCTAAATACTGCGATTAAACTTAATACAGCTACTAATAATAAAATAATACCTAATACCATTAGAACATTGCCCTCCTTGTATGACATTGTTGAAAAAACAAGTTTCAATATTATTATTTATGTCCATAAGTCTTCACTCTCATTTATTTTATACAAAAATAGTACGCCTGTCGAGTCAAAACGGTAAAAACAGGGTACAAAAAGGAGGAACATTTTGTGAACAATAATATTCATTCTTTATCTTTAGGTTTACTCGGAACGAACTGTTATATTCTTGAAAAAGAAAAACAAGCATTAATTATTGACCCAGGTGGTGATTATGATGATCTTAAGGAGTATTTGAATAACAACCAGTTGAATCCAATAGCAATTTTATTAACCCATGCTCACTTTGATCATATTGGCGCTGTTGAGCAATTAAGAACGGAATATCGAATAGAGGTTTATATGCATGAACAGGAGAAAGAATGGTTAATTAACCCAGAATTAAACGGTTCAAGTCGTTTTATGGTAGGACAAATATCGGCTGAAAAAATGCCAGAACATATCATTGATGAAGGACCATTGAATATTGGGCCGTTTGAGTTTAATGTATTACATACACCAGGGCATTCTCCAGGTAGTCTTTCTTTCTATTTTCCAAAAGATGCACTTATCATAGCTGGGGATACTTTATTTGAACGTTCCATTGGAAGAACAGATTTGCCATTTGGTAATCATGAACAACTTATTTTAAGTATTAAAAAAAAGCTATTCACACTACCTCAAGAGACAAAAGTTTATCCTGGTCATGGTCCTGCAACAACAATTGAGGCTGAGAGGCGTTTTAATCCTTTTTTAGTTTAGTGTTCAATTATAAATAAAAAAGATGACTCAATTTATGAGTCATCTTTTTATTAGTGCGCAAAACTAGGTTCCAAAATAAATGTAACGTAATAAGTGAACCCTACCATAAATACAGTTAAATAAGCTCCGAAAAGGTACATATAAAGACGTTCGGAAAGTTTTAAGTACCCTACTCCTAAGAAGAAAATTGTTTGCGCTAAGAAGAGTAGAGAAAGTTCAATCATATCCCCTGCATAAAACATTACAGTAAAAATTCCAGTCCAAAAAGCTAGACCACGAAAAACACGATCCATATTATTTCCTCCTTCTGTGCAGGAACTCGTCAAAGCTATTATATACAATATAAATAATATTGTAAATGAAGATTAGTGAACATTTTATGACGTAGACTAGGAACTGGGCTACCAGGATTCGAACCTGGGAGTAACGGGACCAAAACCCGTTGCCTTACCGCTTGGCTATAGCCCAATAAGGAAACAATACTTATTATAATTATTTTTTTCAATTTTATACATCAATAATTGTACGAAAAGACTTACCATTCTTTAATAAGACATTAATCGTGAGGTGTATTCGATTTTCGTCTTTTAAATAATAACTTACATTTGTACGACCGGTAAGATAAGTAAACGTTAGGTCGTTTTGTTTTGTTGTTATTTCAATCTCGTCCTTCATAGAGAAAAAGTCATTAATTGATAGTTGAATTAAATCCTGAATGATTGTTTGTTCTTTTAGATATGCTTCTTGTTTGATGTTAAATTCAATATGAGTAAACGCTGTCGTTATAAATGCTGACAATATTAATAATAAAAAGAGGATATAAGGAAGAACAATACCTTTTTCATTCTGAATATTCTTCCTTACGTTTAAAAAAATACACTTGTCGTTGTTCATGTCCATCTCCTCTTGTTATGACAATGATAAATGTGTTCTCATTTATTTGTTCTATAGTAAGTTGTTTAACTCCTTGCAATAACACTTCATGTCCAGTCATATTTTTGCGTCTTCTAATAAGATTGGTATATTTCTCAAAAGTAACAATGGTTTGATCATGATGGATAAAATGAATTTTATCTCGTTCAATGATAATATCTTTTGATTTATTCAATTCCGTCTTTACAAAAAATTTGAATTGGCTCATTTCATATTGCTGATAATAATTATAATTATTTAACGTATTTAAAGGTTTAAGAATATACGAAGTCATAGGAGTAATAATTAAAAAAATCGTTAATGAAAGTAGTACGGATAATAACGTATATCCATTACTCTTTTTTAAAGTTTGGAACATAGCGACACATTCTTTCTGGTTTTGATTGTGCATTTTTCCAATTGATACAACCTAATAAATGAAAACCATCAAGCTGGAAAGTTAAATTAAAAGCATATTGATTTCTCTCAGCAGTTAAAAAGGGTGGAAATGATTCTTGAGTACTTATATTAATTAGCTCATCATCCAGAATCTCTTCTGCCAAAAAGTTTAATTCCGTATTTTTATAATGAGTAGCAATATGACTTAAAAACGGAATAAAAAAGGATGAGATGACTAGAAGGCAACTCAAGGCTAAAAGTAAATCTTGCATCACATATCCTCGTTTACTTTTTAGATACATAAAATCTTCCTTTTCCAAATGGAAATTTTATTTCATAATTATCATCGTGATACTTAATGAACATTGTTCCTGGATTTAATATATTCCCAGAAGGCTTAAATCGAATTGGATTGTGTAAAGTATCAAAGGTTATTTTTATACTTGGATCATAATCTCTTCTAATCAGTTCTGGATTTAACATAGAATCATAAATGACGTAATAATTTTCCCTAGTATTAAAATATAAAGACAACATCTCTCGAGTAGTAAGCGTATGCTGTTGAATCATGAAAATATCTTTTTCAAATGATTCAATAAACTGATCAAATGTTAATTGCTTTCCAGCGTTATTGAAAATAATAGTGGTCCCATGGATGATTATCAAAACAATAGTTAAAACAATTAACATCTCGATTAATGTAAAGCCTCGATATCTATTCTCCAGTATTGATTTCATTACTTTTCACGACACGTCCTTCATTTAGTACTAACTTGGTTTGTTCATCAGGGCATGTATCTCTTGGTATGTATTCATCCACTAATTGAGATAGACTAGTTGGTTCTTTGCCTTGATGATCGAGTTTATAAAGTTCAACTTGAGCTTGTACAACTTCAATATAAGCTTCACAGCCTTTATCATTAATAACTGAATTGTGTTTTGTAACATTCGGTATAGTAATTAGAAGTAAGACAGAAATAACTAAGAGAACAATTAACATTTCGATCAGTGTAAATCCTGAATTGTTTTTATACATGACGTAACTTTCCTTTCTAATTTTATATTTGTTGAATAATTTGAAACATTGGAAAGAGGGCAAAGAAGTAGATTAATACAATAAAAATTCCGATGATTGAATACAATGTCGGCTGAATAATGAGGATAAGTCGTTTTATTTTTTGATCAACGGTTGCTAGAACTAATGCAGCATATGCCTGTAAATCTCGTAGTAATGTACCATCTTCGTCAGATCGTTGAATTAAAAGCTTTAATTCTCTTTCTATTAGTTCAAGAGGTTCAATCGCTTTTGGTAAACTATGACCTTTGGATAGATCTTGGATAATTTTGTTGGAATAATATTGAATGACTTTTAATTCGTGTTGTTCATTCATAATGTTCAATGCTTCTTTTATATTCCGTCCACTTTGAAGAATAGACGATATATGATAAGCGAATTGCATACTAGTCAACCAACTATACAGTTTGGAAACAATAGGCAGACGTTTAATCCAAATGATTTGCTGCGGTACGCTTAGTTTTTTATATATAAAATAATAAATAATCATTGATATTAAAACTAAACTTAAAATCGAGATAATGACTATTTTAAAAATTAAATCGACAGAATAAAATATAGTCATTGATTGATCACTATTCATATGATTAAGCATGCTTCTATAAAGAGGAAATAAATACGTAGACATAAAAATAAAAAGGACAAGGCTTATAATTAGTAGAAATAATGGGTAACGAATAATTTCTTGAAGTTTCTGTTTAAATTGTGCTTTCATCTTTAATAGTTCATTACAATTTCTAATTTGATCAATTATATCACCTGCCTCTTTTGTAAAATACATGTATGCTACTACGGTTGATTCGAACTTCAGATATCGAAAGCAATGTTCTACTGGATTGCCTTTATGAAGTAAATCTATAAATTTAGTTGCAAGTTGTGAATACTCTGGATCATAAGTCATCATTTGCAATGAACGTTTAAATGTGTAATTTTTTTCTAATAACTTTGTTAATCTGTCTAAAAAATATATTTGCTCGTTTAATGAAAGATTTTTAACTCGAAAGCGATGTAAAGCCAAGCGCATGAGCCTTCCTCCTTAGTCGTTCAAAAGAATAAAATCCCATTTGCTTTTCTGGCGGAATACCATCTATAGCATGCAATAAGTACTGACCGGTTAATAACTCAGCTATAGCAGCTCTTCCACGGATTTTACGCCTTTCTATTTGATTTATTGCAATTAATTGTTGAGAGCAAATACCAATAATTGATTCTTTCATGTCTACTTTATTAATTCCCATCTCTTTAAGTCTAAATATTGTTCCATAGGCATTTCGAGCATGAACAGTGCTTAATACTAAATGTCCGGTGAGGGCAGCGCGAAATGCGAATCTAGCTGTATTTTCATCTCTTATCTCACCAACCATAATTAAATCTGGATCGTGCCTTAAAGCTGCTTTTAAACCGATATGATAATCAAAACCTACCTTTTCATTAACTTGAACTTGCAATAAATTGTTGATAGGATGCTCAACAGGATCTTCTAATGTAATAGCTTGAAATCCATGCTTTTCGGTAGCTTCTTTAATTAATGCATACATAGATGTCGTCTTACCACTTCCAGTTGGGCCAGTGAATAGGATGATTCCCGCGGGCATCTCCATCCAATTCATTAGACGTTCAGATTGAGAAGGAAATAGAAAAAGTTCATCTAATTTAGGAAAAAAGTCAGTCGATAATAAGCGAATAGCTAAACTTTCGTTAAGCTTTGTTGGTAACGTTGACAGCCGCAAATGAAAAGCATGCTTTTCAAAATTGAATATTAATGTTCCGCTTTGAGGGATATACTTTTCAGCGATGTCCATTCCAGAGTTGAACTTATAATAACTCAAAAGCAATTGATATACCTTCAATGGTAATTCTTTATAAAACCAACGATATCCGTTAATTCGGAAGTGAATCGCCACACTCTCATCATTTGGTGTAAAATGAATATCAGTCGTTCCACGATTAATCGCATCGGTTATAATTGTTTTTGAGATTGTTTCAGGATTAATCACTATGACTACACTCCTTTATTTAGAGGTGATCTTATGAAATCAATTGCACTAATTGGGTTTATGGGGGCTGGAAAAACAACAATTGGAGAGGTCCTTGCGACATATTTAAACATTCCCTTTCTTGATACTGATAAATTAATTGAAGAGCAATATGCAATGTCAATTAAAGACTTATTTGAAAAATATGATGAAAGTGGTTTTAGAGATATTGAAACTAATATTTTGAAAAACATCCCAGAATCCGATACAGTGATTGCTACTGGTGGAGGCATTGTCTTAAAGGAAGAAAATCGCCAAATATTAAAACATATGACTGTTGTTTGGCTTGACCCGGACTTGGACGTTATTGAAAAAAGGTTAAATAAAGATACTCAAAGACCTTTATGGAGACAAGGAAATGAAAAAAGAGAACAACTCTTTATAGAAAGAAGAAAGTACTATCAAGCTGTGGCATCAATTCGAATACACATTAAAGACCAATCTATTAATAAAATAATCCAAGAAATCATTCATCATCTTCATTTATAATCGGTTATTCAAGAAGAGTCAATATCACGAAAAACTGTCACTTTTTAAGAAAAAAATATTTTCTCGCTCATTTTTGATATATTCACATCAAAAAAGCGAGAAAATATTAATAGTACGTAATTAAAATTTTTTAAAAAAATTATATAGTCATTAATTGGTTTGTTTTGTCTTTTGTTAAATAAAACAGCCCGCTGTTAATAACTTGTAATTTAACTTGTGGAAAGAGTCTATTATAAATTTGTTGTTCGTTATTCTTTTTTAACGAATCAATTTCATCATCTTCACGTTTTTTAAATAGCTCATCAATTAACTCCAATTCGTTTTTATACAAGTTTAATGATTGCTGTTCAAAGTCGTTTGATTTCTGTTTAATACGTTGCTTAATCTCCTGATTGACTAAAGTACTCGCTCGAGTAGGCGAGATGATGTGAGGTATTTTATAGCAATAATCTGGAATGTTGTCTTTAAATATTTCATCAATAATCTCATCCATAAATCGAAAACGCATCGTACCATTCGTTAAAAGAACTCCAATACTTATTAGTTCATCATTCACAAAGGCACCCTGATATCTAACAATAAAATTACAGACAAACCACGGATATAAAGCAGTTCTTTCATTTGTCACCTGAACATTTTCATATAGTTCGGCATACTTTCCGTCTTGTAAAATAATTTGAAATAGTTGCTCAAGCCTAGGAGAACCAAAGTGTACCCATTCGCCTTTTTCCTCTTTTTTCTGTTCATCCGAGATGAATGTAACCGTCATTGGATCTCCTTGATAACCTAGCTTTTTAACATATTGCCAATAAAATGGACGATTCATTAATTGTTGATCTAATTGTTCAGTTAATTTAACCGTTAATAACCCTTGTTCATTGTTAATAACCGTTGCTTGTCTTTTAGTGAAAAATTGATACAAAAATTGGTGGATCTCAACTTGATTCATTCATAACGTCCCCTTCAACACGACTATCATTAATAACTGATAATAAATTATCAATTTTAATATTTGCTTCTCTTTCTGATCTAGATTCTTCAATAATCTCCCCGATTTCGCTTTCTAAGTTGCTGATACCTAAACGACTTAAAATTTGATCAAGTTCACCTATGACATCTTTAAATAAATCGAGCTTGTCGTATAAGAGATTTAAAATTCTATCATCAATTGTATTATTTAGAACAACATAATAAATATTGACGTCTTTCTCTTGACCATAGCGATGAATTCTACCGATACGTTGCTCAAGCTTCATTGGATTCCACGGCAAATCGTAATGAATCATGTGGTTACAAAATTGTAGGTTAAGCCCTTCGCCACCAGCATCTGTCGCAATTAATACTTGAGCTTGATTTTTAAATAGTTGAATCATCCACTCTTTTTTACTCTTTCTAAATTTTCCATTGTAAGTAACTGATAAAATCCCATTTTGGTGAAGCAGCCATTGTAAATAAATTTGCGTCGATTTATATTCTGTAAAAATGATACACTTTTCGTTTAATTGTTTTACAAATTCCACGGTTTTTAAAGCTTTAGCATGGTGGGGTAGTGCTTCGATATTTTGCATAAGCTCTTTCTTAAAAGGTTCATTCCATTTCTGTTGTTGAATCGTCTGATAGCAAGCTTCCCTACTTGAACAAATTTCTCTTTTCAAAGTTAAAGTTGTAAAGGAATGCTCAGCTTGCAGGGATTCAAGTTTCTCATAAAATTGTTGTTCTTCATCTGTAAAATCTACTTTTATCGTTTGGATATGACGATCAGTCCATTGATTCGTTGTTTCTGCACGTCTATTGCGTACCATTGATTGTTTAATAAGTTTTTGAATGACATTGTTTTCACCATTATGACGTTCTTCTCTAACAGCTTTTTTGAATGACAATTTGTCACCTAATAATCCAGGTCGGACGATGGACATGAGATAAAATATTTCATCAATTTTATTTTGAATAGGTGTGGCTGTTAAAAGTAAACAATAATTTGATTTAATTTGTTTAACGAATTGATAGTTTCTTGTCTTCGGATTTTTGAGCCTGTGAGCTTCATCAATAATTAACATATCGTATTCTTGGTCTAATATTTCACTTGCATGAGGTTCTTTTTTTGCTAAATCTATTGAAGATATACAAATATCATAAGCAGCCCATGGATATGAACGATGTTTTGCTTTAGCTGGAATATAAAAGGTTTGATTTAATTCATTTTCCCATTGTCTGATTAAAGAAGATGGGACCAATATTAGGACTTTTTTGACTAAACCTTTTATCATTAACTCTTTTAAAATAACTCCAGCTTCTATTGTTTTTCCAAGCCCTACTTCATCTGCTAAAATTGCCCGGCCGTGCATGTTAAATAATACTTCTTTAACAGCATCCATTTGGTGTGGCATAAGTTCTAGCTTTGGTAAAAACTTTAGACTAGTTAATTTATTTTTCTTATTTAATTTTAGTTGACTGATTGTATAGGCTTGTTTAAAAGTTTCCCAATCAGAAGACTCATAATTATCTAGATTATCAGAATATGTTGTGAAGTCATGATCGTCTATTTGTAGAGTCATAAAATCATGCTCCTCTCTTGTTAAAAACATGTGCGACGATGACACTTTGAATGAACATATGATATAATGTGACTCAGATATACTATTATTATGTACAAAAAATCAAATATCATGATGCGAATGATTACAAGGGGAGAGACTGTTAATGACAGCGCCGACGGAGCAAGTACTTGAAGTATGAATCTCTCAGGCAAAAAGACTCTTGTATGACGCGGCTCTGGAGAGTGTTCATCGGTTTGATGAACCACCAAAGATGCAAGCAATATTTTTACATATTGTGAAACTTTCAGGTGGCAGGACAGAGAGAATTCCGAAGCTTACTTTGGTATTCTCTTTTTTCATGTTTAAAAAAGATGGAGGGTTGCAAATGGGAGAGTTGAAACAGACACCGATTTATCCTGTTTACAGTGATTACGGTGCTAAAACAATCGATTTTGGGGGTTGGGATTTACCCGTTCAGTTCAGCGGTATAAAAGAGGAACATCACGCAACAAGAACACATGCTGGACTTTTTGATGTCTCACATATGGGTGAAATTATCGTATCTGGCCCAGATAGCGAGAAGTTTTTACAAAAAATGTTGACGAATGACGTCTCGAAGTTAGAAATAGGAAAAATTCAATATACCATTATGTGTTATGAAAATGGTGGTTCGGTTGATGATTTCCTAGTTTATAAAATGCAAGATGATAAATTTTTACTTGTAGTCAACGCAGCTAATACAGAAAAAGATTACGAATGGTTAAAAGAACATGAAGAAGGTGACATATCGATTGAAAATATTTCATCTTCAATGGCTCAACTCGCTCTTCAAGGTCCAAATTCTGAGAAAATTTTACAAAGATTAACTGATGAAAATTTAAATGACATAAAAATGTTTCGCTTTAAAGATGATGTTAAGCTTGAAGGATTAACACATGGCGCCTTAATTTCACGTACTGGTTATACCGGTGAAGATGGGTTTGAAATATATTTAAATAAAGTAGATGGCATTACACTTTGGAAATCATTATTAGAAGTTGGAAAAGACGATGGGATCGTTCCTGTCGGCTTAGGTGCTAGAGATACACTTCGCTTTGAAGCTACTTTAGCGCTTTATGGTCAAGAGTTGTCTGAATCAATTAGTCCAATTGAAGCAGGTTTAGGATTTGCCGTCAATGTGAAAAAAGAAGCTGATTTTATTGGAAAAGACGTTTTAAAAGATCAAAAACTTAACGGACCAAAAAGAAAACTCGTAGGAATCGAAATGATTGATAAAGGAATTCCTCGACATGGTTATGATGTTCTGAAAGATGGAGACGTCATTGGAACAGTCACATCAGGAACACAGTCTCCAACGTTAGAAAAAAATTTGGGTTTGGCATTAATCAAGTCAGAGTACGCCAATGAAGGTGAAACGATTGATGTGCAAGTTAGAAAAAGAGTGTTAAAAGCACAGATTGTTTCAACTCCATTTTATAAACGAAAAAAATAAGGGGTGTAGTTCAAATGCAACATCGTTATATTCCGATGACAGAAGAAGATAAAAAAGCGATGCTTGAGACAATTGGTATTAAGTCAACAGATGAATTATTTGCTGATATACCAGAACAAGTTCGTTTTAAAGGTACATTAAATGTTAAGCCAGCAAAAGATGAATTTGAATTAATGAAAGAGCTATCACAATTAGCGAATCAAAATGCGAATTTACAAACACATACGTCTTTTTTAGGTGCTGGTGTTTATGATCATTATATACCTTCAATAGTTGATCATGTTATTTCACGATCTGAATTCTATACAGCTTATACACCTTATCAACCTGAAATTTCACAAGGTGAATTACAAGCTATTTTTGAATTCCAAACAATGATTTGTGAATTAACAGGAATGGAAGTTGCTAACTCCTCTATGTACGATGGGGGAACGGCTTTAGCAGAAGCAGTTACATTAAGTGCTGGTCAAACACGTAAGAAAAAAATATTAGTATCAAAAGCTGTACATCCTGAATCTTTAGATGTAATCCACACATATGCCAAAAGTCAAAATTTAGAGATTATTGAAATTGATGTTCACGAAGGTCTAACAGATTTAGATCAACTTAAAAAACATCTAGATGAAGATATTGCAAGTGTTGTTATACAATATCCTAACTTTTATGGACGTGTTGAACCGTTAAAAGAAGTTAAACAAATACTCGAAAACCAAAAGAAGACGATGTTTATTGTTTCTAGTAATCCATTAGCATTAGGTTATTTAACACCGCCTGGAATGTTCGGTGCAGACATCGTTGTTGGTGATACTCAAGTATTTGGTATTCCAGCTCAATTTGGCGGTCCACACTGTGGTTATTTCGCTACAACAAGTAAATTAATGCGTAAAATACCTGGGCGTCTTATTGGGCAAACAGTTGACGAAGAAGGTAAGCGTGGTTTCGTATTAACTCTACAAGCGCGTGAACAACATATCCGTCGTGATAAAGCAACTTCTAATATATGTTCGAACCAAGCATTGAATGCACTTGCATCCTCAGTCGCTATGACCGCTCTTGGTAAACAAGGTGTTAAAGAAATGGCTGTTCAAAATATGACGAAAGCACGTTATGCAAAAAATAAATTTAAAGAAGCGGGCTTTGAAATTAAGTTCGAAGGTCCATTTTTCAATGAATTTGTTGTTAACCTAAACACAGATGTGAAAACAGTAAATGAAAAACTTCTTAATAAAGGTATGATTGGCGGGTTTGATTTAGGAAGAGTGAATGAAGAGCTTAAAAATCATATGCTTGTTGCAGTTACTGAGATTCGCACAAAAGAAGAGATTGATCAATTTGTAAAAGAATTGGGTGATATTAATGGCTAATGAAAAAGATTTCCCAGTTATTTTTGAACATAGTAAAGCAGGAAGAAAAGGTTATAGTCTCCCTGAATTAGATGTACCAGCCGTTGATCTAGATTCAGAATTTGAAAATGATTATATTCGACAAGAAAATCCGGATTTACCAGAAGTCAGTGAACTACAAATCATGCGTCATTATACAGCTCTATCAAGAAGAAACCATGGAGTAGATTCTGGCTTTTATCCATTAGGTTCATGTACGATGAAATATAATCCTAAAATCAACGAAGATGTCATCCGTTTACCTGGATTCAGTCATATTCATCCTTATCAAGATGAGAGCTCGGTTCAAGGTGCAATGGCGCTTTTATACGATCTGCAAACATCACTTGCTGAAATTACAGGTATGCATGAAGTCACATTACAACCAGCAGCAGGTGCTCATGGAGAGTGGACGGGATTAATGATGATTCGAGCGTTCCACGAAGCAAATGGTGACTTTAATCGTACGAAAGTCATTGTGCCAGACTCCGCTCACGGAACGAACCCAGCATCAGCAGCAGTGGCAGGTTTTGATTCTGTAACAGTCAAGTCAGACGAAAATGGTTTAGTTGATTTAGAAGACTTGAAACGTGTTGTCGATGAAGATACGGCAGCTTTAATGTTAACTAACCCTAACACGTTAGGCTTATTTGAAGAACATATTCTTGAAATGGCTAAAATTGTTCACGATGCAGGTGGACGTTTATATTATGACGGTGCGAACTTAAACGCTATTATGGGATATGCACGCCCAGGGGATATGGGCTTCGATGTTGTTCATTTGAATTTACACAAAACATTTACGGGACCTCACGGCGGCGGTGGACCTGGTTCTGGCCCAGTTGGCGTAACAGAAGAGTTAGCTAAGTTTCTACCAAAACCAATTTTAACTGAAAAAGAAGGTAAGTATTTCTTTGATTATGATCGTCCGCATGCAATCGGTCGGGTTAAACCGTATTATGGCAACTTTGGAATTAATGTAAGAGCCTATACGTATATTCGTTCAATGGGACCAGATGGACTAAAACAAGTAAGTGAATATGCGGTCTTGAATGCGAACTACATGATGCGACGTTTAGAAGAAGAATATGATTTACCGTTTAAACAGCATTGTAAACACGAATTTGTATTATCAGGTAAAAAACAGAAAAAACTTGGCGTTCGTACTTTGGATATTGCTAAACGTTTACTTGATTTCGGATATCATCCACCAACTATCTACTTCCCACTAAATGTGGAAGAAGCTTTAATGGTAGAACCGACAGAAACCGAATCAAAAGAAACTTTAGACGAATTTATTGATGCGATGATTCGTATATCTAATGAAGCTAAGGAAGACCCAGAAATTGTCCAAGAAGCACCACATCACACAGTGATAGGGCGATTAGATGAAACGTTAGCAGCAAGAAAGCCTGTATTAAGATATATTAAAGAATAATAAAAAAGGTTTTCATCTCTTTTTGAGGTGAAAACCTTTTTAAATTAATAAGCTTTTTTCTTAACTTTAACTCGACCAGTCCATTTTTTAAAGCCACCTTTTAATTGATATAAGTCTCTGTAGCCTTTTTTATATAAAACATTAGCCGCACGTGTTGATCGAGCGCCACTTTGGCAGTAAAGATAAACGGGCTGATCCTTTCTAATTTCAATCAATCTTTGTTTTAGCTGCGTTAGAGGAATATTTCTAGCGCCTAAGATATGCCCATTTTCAAATTCATTTGGTTCACGAACATCAATTAGCTGTGCTTTCCGATATCCTTTAACCCACTCTTCTTCGGTTAATGTTTTTAAAATCCTTTGAGTGCGTATGTAACGAAATACACTAAAAACGATGAATACAGCAGCGATGATCAATAAAGTAAATAAAAATTCCATGACTATCCCCTCTTCTTGGACTAAATCTAATATTCATTATATAGAGATTTTCTTTAGTTTTCAAAGATAACAACGCCATGTTCAATAATATTTAGATCTAAAATTCGACAATAATACTCATTGACAAAAATTATTGATTATGCTTTATAGACTATATGTAGTATTTTTCATAAAATTTAAATACTATATATTGAATTTTTGATTTTAGTTTGGTATGGTTGTTTCAATAAGTTATCTAGATTTTATTGCATAATGTCGAAAAATGAAAGTACATATAAGGTGAAAGGAGTGTCGTTGATTGTTAACCGTGAAAGCAAAAAAATATGAAATCGATGTAGAACAACTAAACGAAGATATTAAACAGTTTCCAAATGTACATCCAATTACATCAGAGATGAAAACAACACATAAAGGCGTATCGAGGTTAGTAATGTTAGATCGCTACGCATTTAAAGATACAGAAAAGAAAACACTTAAAGAAGGAGATTTTGTCGTCTTAACTGTTAAAGAAGATCCAAAATTTCCGGCGCGTGGGACAGGCTTTGTTGTTTCGGTTGACCGCGATAATCAAAAGGTGAAGGTCAAAGTAGAGGACGATTATGTGAGCGTTCTTGAACAAGCAGAAGAGCGCGAAACAGGAATAATTGAGCGTTCAATTAACGTGATTGACAAGCCATTAGAAGTCTTCTATGAACAAATAGCGAAGCGGAATGCCACAGGATTAGCCGAAGTTGAACGTACGCCTGAAAAAAGACAAGAAGCCTTTACTAAGTTTTATAAAGAATTATCTGAGATGAATTTTGTACCAGCTGGGAGAGTCCTTTATGGTGCAGGTTCTAACACAGATGTCACTTACTTTAACTGTTACGTTATGCCTTTTGTGAGAGATTCGCGTGAAGGAATTAGTGATCATAGAAAACAAGTGATGGAAATTATGTCTCGCGGTGGTGGAGTTGGAACAAACGGTTCAACATTAAGACCACGAAATGCATTAGCACGAGGTGTGAACGGGAAGTCATCCGGGTCTGTATCTTGGTTAGATGATATTGCTAAATTAACGCACTTAGTCGAACAAGGCGGTTCAAGACGTGGGGCGCAGATGATTATGCTTAATGATTGGCATCCAGATATTATTGAATTTATTATTTCTAAAATGCAAAACCCACGTATTTTAAGATACTTAATCGAGAATATTCAAGATGAAACCGTTCAGCAATTAGCTAACGAAAAATTAAAGTTCACCCCATTAACAGAAGCAGAAATGTCAATGTATCAAGGGATTGTTAATTATAAACATATTCCTGGCCAAGGTGGTTTTACCGATCAAAATATTCGTGATGCAGAAACAAAGTTACGTGATGGCGGATCATATAGTGTCCACAACCCAGAGTTTTTAACAGGTGCGAATATTTCGGTTTGTATAACAGATGAATTTATGACAGCTGTTGAAAACGACGATTATTATGAGTTGCGTTTTCCAGATGTTGAAAATTATACAGAAGAAGAAATGAAATACTACAATGAACATTGGCATGAAGTCGGTGATGTTCGTGAATGGGAACAAATGGGCTTTGGGATAAAAGTTTATAAACGTATTAAAGCGAGTGAGCTTTGGGATTTAATTAATATTTGTGCAACTTATTCTGCAGAACCAGGTATCTTTTTTATCGATAACGCGAACCGTGAAACAAATGCAAAAGCTTATGGTCAAAAAGTTGTTGCAACTAATCCGTGTGGTGAGCAGCCACTTGCTCCATATTCAGTTTGTAACTTAGCTGCTGTCAACCTTGCTAATATGGTTAATCGTAATACGAGACAACCTGACTATGAAAAACTAAAAGAGACGGTTGAAATCGGAGTTCGCATGCAAGATAACGTCATTGATGCAACACCTTATTTCTTAGATGAAAACCGAGTACAAGCTCTCGGTGAGCGGCGTGTCGGTCTAGGTGTCATGGGTTTACATGACTTACTCATATATTGTGAAACAGAATACGGAACTAAAGAAGGTAATGATCTAGTTGATGAAGTATTCGAGGTTATAGCAACAACTGCATATCGTACGTCAATTGAATTAGCTAAAGAAAAAGGAAGCTTTCCATTTTTGATAGGTGAAACAGATGCGGAAACACAAATGTTACGTGAACGATTTATCAATACCGGCTATATGCAAAAGATGCCTGAAGACATTCGCCAGGGCGTTTTAAAATATGGTATAAGAAATTCACATCTTTTAACTGTTGCACCAACTGGCTCAACAGGAACAATGGTAGGCGTATCAACAGGATTAGAACCTTACTTCTCATTTACGTATTACCGAAGCGGTCGTTTAGGAAAATTTATTGAAGTAAAGGCAGATATCGTTCAAGAATACTACGATCGAAATCCTGGGGCAGAACAACATGAGTTACCACATTGGTTTGTGACGGCTATGAGTTTATCACCAGAAGCTCACGCTGATACACAATGTGTTATTCAACGTTGGGTAGATAGCTCAATCTCTAAAACAGTGAATGCTCCTAAAGGGTATAAAGTCGAACAAGTCGAGCAAGTTTATCGCAGACTTTATAAAGGAGGAGCAAAAGGTGGCACAGTGTATGTAGATGGAAGTCGCGATTCGCAAGTTCTAACTTTAAAAGCTGAAGAAAATGACTTCTCAGAGCAAACTGAACTATTTGAGGACGAAGAAAAGAAAGTTGTGTTAGTTGACACGGTCCACGAATTAGAAAAAACGGACGTGAATATCGGGTCCGAAGTCGGAAATACTTGTCCGGTATGTCGAAAAGGAAAAGTAGAGGAAATTGGTGGATGTAATACGTGTACGGATTGTGGAGCCCAATTAAAATGTGGCTTGTAACCAATCAACAAATGCCTGTTCAATCAAAATGAACAGGCATTTTTTTATTTTTAGCCCCATAAAATGATAGTTATAAATAACATCATTAGGTGGGATGATGATGGAGGTCGATGGTGTATTTTCAGGTGGTGGAGTAAAGGCGTTTGCTTTTTTGGGTGCTCTAGATGTGTGTGAACAAAAAAATATAACGTTTAAAAGATTAGCTGGTACTTCAGCAGGTGCATTACTCGCTTCACTTGTTATTGCTGGGTATCGTTTTGAGGAACTAACTGATATTTTAAGTGATGTTCAAACGAAAAACTTTCTTGATCAACACCCATTAGTAAAGAAAATTCCGTTACTAAAGTGGTTATTACTTTTTCATACGTTAGGACTATATCGTGGAGATCAGCTTGAAGATTGGGTTGATTACTTATTAAGGCAAAAAGGTGTAAGAACATTTGGAGATTTAGAAGACAATCAATTATTTATTATAGGAACAGACGTTACTAATGGTCGATTAGCCATCTTTCCTAATGACTTAGAAGATTATTACGGAATTGACCCAAACAAATTCCCTATTGCGAAAGCTGTTAGGATTAGCGTTAGTATTCCTTATTTTTTTAAGCCTGTTGTACTAAAGTCAAAACATAATTATTCAAGTGTAATGATTGATGGGGGAACTTTAAGTAACTTTCCATACTGGATTTTTAAAGGTAAGTCAGATAAAAAAGTAAGACCAACACTTGGCATTAAGTCAAGTGCACGTCAAATCTCTATACCTAAACAACAAGTCAACAATGCAGTAGATATGTTACAAGCCATCTTTCATACAGTTTTGCAAGCACATGATAGCCGTTATGTATCAGATGAGGATGCAAAAGATATTATCTTCATTCCGATAGAAGATGTGAGTGCAATCGATTTTGATTTGACAGAGAATGAAAAAGAATATCTGATTAGAGTAGGCCGCTTGAGAGCAGAATCGTTTTTTAAGAAATGGCAAAAATAAAAAAATAGCTGAACTTTCAGCTATTTTTTATTGCCTTTTATTACTTTTAAATGACTTCTTGTGGCATGTGCTTTCATACGTTCAGGCCTACGAATAATTCCTGGTTGAAACGAAGAACTAGAATTCCCGTATTTCTTTTTTGATTGTTTCACCGCTTTACGATATTTTGCTTGCTGTCCTTGACCTCTAGCAAATATTAAATAATAGAACACAACTCCAATAATGACAGCAAACCCAACCATCATTAAAATGGATTTAAAAAAACTACCGGGATTTGTGAATAACTGTCCTAAAAGACCAATGACAGCTAGACCTAAAACTGCGAATACAATATATTTCATACTTTGTCGCATGACAATCCCCTTCCTTTATAGCAAAACTCGTTATCATTATTCCACTTTTTAGTAAATTATATTCAATGAATCTATTTACATTTTAACAAATTAATAAATACAAAGTATATTGAATCGATTTGTATGAATCAATCTTTTCCGAACAAACTAGTTAGTGTAAAAGGAGTGAGTTTCATGGAGGATAAAAAAATACAACAATCGATTTTATTAAAAAGCTTACTTTGTGGGTTTGTTGGAGCTTTTATATGGGGATTAACAGCATCTATTAGTTATTTTTTCTCTTTTTCACAAGTCTCACATGCCTCATTTCTACTACGGTCGTTTTTTACAGGTAGTTGGACGGAAGGAATTACTGGCGAGTTGATTAGTCTTGTTATATTATCTGTTATCGGAATAATCCCTGCACTCATTTATTATTTGCTTTTTAGAAGAGCAAAAGGTTTGTTACCAGGTCTGTTATATGGATTAGCGTTATGGGGAATTGTTTTTGTACTAATGCAACCGTTTTTCTCATTCGTTCCGTCAATCCGAGAATTAAGTGTTGAAACGGTTGTGACGACTATATGTCAATTTATTCTTTACGGTGTTTTTGTTGGCTATACTATTTCCTATGAACAAAGTGAGGCGAATATAATCATGTCCAAAAATTCACAAAACGAAACGTAACTATGATAAACTAATAAACGTAAATAGAATTGTCTATAAGGGGACTAATCGATGGGGAAAGTACTATTATTAAATGGGCCTAATTTAAATCTGCTTGACCAACGCCGTTCAGATCATTATGGTCAAGTATCTTTAGAAGAAATTGAAAATGAACTAAAAGAATATTTAAATCAATATAATATCGAACTCACATCATTTCAATCGAATCATGAAGGAGAATTAATAGACCGGTTACATGAGGCTAATAATGAATGTGTAGGGGTAATTTTTAACCCAGGGGCATACACTCACACAAGTGTTGCACTTCACGACGCGATAGAAGCGATTCGAATCCCTGTTGTTGAAGTGCACATTTCGAACATACATAATCGCGAATCATTTCGTTCGCATTCATTCATAGCACCGGTATCGATTGGTCAGGTGAGTGGTTTTGGTCCATTAAGTTATTTGACTGCTGCATTTGGTTTAGTCCAATATTTAGAAAGAAAGGGAGAGAAATAATGATCAAAATCCAAAAACTACGTGAAAAGTTAACAGAAAAAGATTTAGACGCTTTGTTAATTACGAACAGTCAAAACCGAAGATATATGACAGGTTTTACAGGTACGGCTGGTGTTGTTCTCGTTACTTTGGAATCAGCAATATTTATTACTGATTTTCGTTATACAGTTCAAGCAAAGGATCAAGTAAAAGACTATACAATTGTTGAACATTCACAGCCGATTCATTTAGAAGTAGCTGACCAAGTAAAACAGCTTGGTGTGAAACGATTAGGTTTTGAAAAAGGTGATATGACTTTTCAAACATATGAAACATATACTAAAGAGTTGCCATGTGAATTCATTCCTGTGGATGGCTTAGTTGAATCATTACGTTTATATAAAACAGACGATGAAATCGCTATAATGAAAGAAGCGGCTAAAATCGCAGATGCTGCTTTTGAATATATTCAGACTGTAATTAAGCCAGGAGTTAAAGAAATCGAAGTTTCAAATGAACTTGAGTTTTTCATGAGAAAACAAGGAGCGACGTCTTCATCCTTTGATATCATAGTTGCATCTGGCTATCGTTCAGCTTTACCACACGGAGTTGCATCAAATAAAGAAATTCAGTCAGGTGAATTAGTAACTCTTGATTTTGGTGCACTGTACAATGGGTATTGTTCCGATATAACTAGAACGCTTGCTGTTGGTCAAATTAATGACCAATTAAAAGAAATTTATGATATTGTTTTGGAAGCTCAATTAAGAGGAATGCAAGGAACGAAAGCAGGAATTACTGGTAAGGAAGCGGATGCACTAACACGTGATTATATTAAGGAAAAAGGATACGGAGAGTATTTCGGACATTCTACAGGTCACGGTTTAGGAATGGATGTACATGAATCTCCAGCATTATCTTTTCGTTCAGACACAGTTTTAAAACCAGGTATGGTCGTTACAATTGAGCCAGGAATTTATGTTCCCGATGTAGGTGGATGCCGTATTGAAGATGATATCGTCATAACTGAGGATGGAAATGAAACTTTAACATTTTCACCTAAAGAACTTATAACACTTTAATTGCATTTGAGGAGGAAATATTTATGATTTCAGTAAACGAATTTAAAACAGGATTAACGATTGAACTTGAAGGTGCAATCTGGCAAGTGATGGAATTCCAACATGTTAAACCAGGTAAAGGAGCTGCTTTTGTACGTTCCAAATTACGTAATTTAGAAAATGGAAATATTCAAGAAAAGACGTTTCGCGCTGGAGAAAAAGTTAATACAGCACATTTAGAACGTCATAAAATGCAATATTTATATGCTTCAGGAGATAACCATGCATTTATGGACACTGAAACATATGAACAAATAGAAATTCCAGGGAATCAGATTGAGTATGAATTAAAGTTTTTAAAAGAAAATATGGAAGTAACTGTCCTAATTTACGAAGGTAAAACATTGGGACTTGAGCTTCCAAATAACGTAGAATTAGAAGTTATTGAAACGGAACCCGGAATTAAGGGTGACACAGCAAGTGGTGGAACTAAACCTGCAACCGTAGAAACGGGCCTTACCATTCAAGTTCCATTCTTCGTTAACGTTGGTGATAAATTAATTGTTAGTACAAGTGAAGGAAAATACGTTTCCCGCGCTTAATTTTATAATTTAATATTAGGTTAGAAGACATCTATCTTTTTAGGTGTCTTCTTTTTTTATATCAATTTTCATATTTAACAATTTCCACTCATAGAATAGTTGTACAAATAGGAGGATGGACAAGAATGAAAGAAATATTATCAGTTCTACCTGCATCTATAGAACAGTTAATTAAAGAGAATATAAAAGATTATGAAGAGTTAGAAGAAATACGATTACGAGTGAACAAGGCACCTGAACTAGTGTTTCATCATAAAAGCCAATTTCTAAACCACTATTCATTTACAGATCATGAAGCGAAAGAGCTCTTAGGGAAAATTAGTCAACACTCTGTATATCGAATTGAAGAAGAATTGCGTAATGGATATATTACGATTCCTGGTGGACATAGAGTAGGAATATCAGGGAAAGTTTCTGTATTAAATGGACAAGTTCGTGCTGTGACACATATATCTTCATTTAATATACGTGTTGCTAAAGAACATAAGGGTGTAGGAAGTAAAATTTTACCTTATATTTTTAACAATAACCTTGAAAATACGCTGATCATTGGACCACCTAAAAGTGGTAAGACAACTCTTCTAAGAGATTTAATCCGCTCAATCAGTGATGGTTTATATGGGGTAACACCAAAGCATGTATCGCTAATTGATGAACGATCAGAAATTGCTGCTTCTTTTCGGGGTATTCCTCAGCATGATATCGGTAGTCGTACAGATGTAATGGCGGATTGTCCAAAAGCAGAAGGAATGATGATGATGATTCGCTCTATGTCACCAGAAGTATTAGCTGTCGATGAAATTGGTGATGATCGTGATGTGAAAAGTTTAATGGAAGCTATACATGCAGGCGTACAGCTGTTATGTAGTGTTCACGGGAGTAGTTTGGAAGAAGTTAAAAAACGTCCATCATTGCAATCTTTATTTAAAGAGCGCGCTTTTAATCGATATATCATCCTTAAAAATGGAAAAACACCTGGAACAGTAGAAGCTATTTATGATCAATCATTTCAACCAATTACAAATTCAGTGAGGAGTTTTAACTATGAAATGGATCGGCGCGATACTAATTCTGTTCACGTGCACGTGGGTCGGAATCGATATCGCTAAAAACTTTAAAAAACGACCGAAACAATTACGTGAATTATTACATGCCTTACAGATCATGGAGGCTGAAATGGTTTATGGTCAAGAACCGATTCATCAAGTTCTGATTCAATTATCAAGGCAATTAACCCCACCTATAAGCTGTCTTTTTTACGATATCGCTAATCAATTACAGCAATCACATCAGTCATTATCAACGATATGGTATGAAGAAATTCAAAAAAAGTGGAAATTCACTTCGATGAAAAATAAAGAAAAAGAAATATTAATACAATTTGGACAAACGCTTGGTGTACATAATTTGGAGCAACAACAAAAGCAAATACATTTAGCAAAAATTCACCTTCAACACGAATTAAGTGACGCTAGCGATGACGAAAAAAAATTTGCTGGTCTGTTTAGAACTTTAGGAGTTTTAACAGGATTATTTTTAATGTTGATTTTTATATAAAGGTGAGGAGGTATGGCGATGAGTGACATCTATTTGCTTTTTCAAGTCGCTGCCATAGGAATCGTTTTAGCGATGATTCACACAATTTTAAAACAGATGGGAAAAGAAGATTTAGCACACTGGGTTACATTAATAGGTTTCATTATTGTACTTGTCATCGTCATTGATCATCTGTCACGTTTATTCCAGCAAATAAAATCAGTATTTTTATTACAAATGCTATTTAGAGGGTTTTTTATGTAATGCAACTACTGCAAATATTAACAATTGTCATCATCGCTGCGTTGTTAATTATCTTAGTTCGAGAAAAAAATGAGTCTATTAGTTTTTTATTAATTGTTATTACTGGAGTCATCATTTTTTTATTCATTCTTTCACACATTGCTCAACTATTTGATGTTTTTCAACAACTTGTGAACCGTTTTAATGTATCGATACCTCATCTAGACACAATCTTAAAAGTCATCGGTATTGCATATATAACAGAATTCGCATCACATCTTCTAAAAGACGCAGATCTTGAAGCGATAGCTGTAAAGGTAGAATTGGTTGGTAAAATTTTTATACTGATCATTGCATTGCCGATTTTTATCGCAGTTTTAGAAACATTAATGCATTTTATACCGCACTAAATAAAGAGGGGTAAATAATGAAAAAATGGGCACTTACGTCTTTATTTTTGATGATAATTATTATTAGCCCAATGTCGATTCATGCAGAAGAAATATGGACCAATGTAACTGATGATTGGCTCGATGATGACGAAGTGGCCAAACAATGGGATGAGATTTTATCTAGCTATCGTGATTATTTACCGATATCTAAAGATAAACATTGGTTAGATGCTGTCCGAGAAGGTTCGATTTTTTCACCTAAGGATTGGATACGCGGAATTACTGATTTTTTTATCCATGAGTGGATTGTTAATGGTAGATTGCTAGGAATGTTAATATTTTTAACTTTACTTAGTGTTTTTCTACGTCTACTCATCAATTCTTTTGAGAATGAATCAGTTTCAAAAGTGAGTTACATCGTCATTTTTGGTGTTCTTTTAACTTTGGCAATATCAAGTTTTCAACAAGCTGCTGATTATACAACTGGAGCAATCAGTGGAATGGGCAATTTTATGATTGCACTACTCCCGCTTATGCTTAGTGTGATGGCTGCTTTTGGGAATATTGCATCAGTAGCATTTTTTAACCCAATCATCCTTTTCTTCGTTCAGTTTAGTGGAATTATTATCGGGAAAATTGTTTTACCATTATTTTTCCTTTCAGCCATTTTGAGTATTGTCAGTACAATCAATAGCGAATACAATGTAACGCGTTTAGCTAATTTATTGAAACAGGCTGCCTTTTTCATTTTGGGTGGATTCTTAACTCTATTTTTATCTGTTATGTCACTTCAAGGTGTTAATGCTGCCGTAAGTGATGGGGTGGCTATTCGTGCCGCAAAATTTGTAACGAGCAATTTTATCCCTGTCGTTGGTCGCATGTTTACAGATGCAACAGATACTGTATTTTCCGCATCTGTTTTACTGAAAAATGCGATTGGTTTAGCCGGTGTGATTGTCATTATGATTATTACTTTATTCCCAGCGTTAAAAGTGTTAGTTTTAGCTCTTATATTTCGCATTTCAGCCGCTATTTTACAGCCAATTGCAGACGGACCAATCGTCGATGCAATTGATACGATGGGGAAGCATATTTTATATATTTTCACTGCATTATTAGCTGTTTCATTAATGTTTTTCTTTTCACTTGTCATGCTTGTAATTGTAGGAAATTTAACTTTAATGATTCGATAAGTAGGTGAGCGCTAGTGTCTTATATAACAGAATGGGTTAGTCAAATTGTTTTCTTTATTTTTCTAGCGACGATCATTTCATTATTGATCCCTGCTAATTCGCACGAAAAAATTATCAAGCTTGTGTTTGGACTAGTTATTTTTCTTTTGTTTTTGCAACCATTAATTCAGCTTTTTAATTTGAATCCTAATGAAATGGCTAGTTCGTGGGAATTGACTAATGATTCTTTTATTGAAGATAAACTAGATGATGAAATTTCTCAGAAAAAAAGTGATATACAAGCTAAACAAAGTGCATATATATTAGAACAGCTAGAAACACAAATAAGAAATTTAATAGAGGAGGAGTTGAGAGAAAGTTATGACGTAACAGTGAACGATATCGTCATTCAGCTACCAGAAGGAACACCGGCTCAAAACACAACCGAAATTCATTCTATTACTTTTTATGTTAGTGAAAATAGTAACGATCAAATAGAGGAGATTGAAAGAGTTACGATACCCGCACAGCAACCAAAAAATGAGAATAAAGAGCACAAAAATGATAAGCAAATCAAGAAAGCTATAGCAACAAAATTAGATTTATCTACTGAAGCAATTATCCTTGTGTGGGAAGGAGCGTGATGATCATTCAGTTTTTTAAGCAGTTTTGGAAAATGAAAGGTGATTCAGAACGACCAACGAAACGTTCTTATATTATTTTGATTGGATTAATTGGTTTGTTGTTTGTAATTATCTCAAATATATTCTCAAATGATCCTAAAACAGAAGAACCTATCATTGATGGTGAACAACAAGAAGTATGGTTAGGAGATAAAAATAATGAACAAAAAGTTACGAAAGAAGAAGTGGCAAATGAAATTCAACATCAATTACAAACCGATATGGCCGAAGCTCTTGAGATGATTCAAGGTATTTCAAATGTACAAGTTCTCCTGCAATTAGATGCTTCTTCGCTTAAAGTATATGAAAAAAATACAATTACAGGATACCAGCGAACTGAGGAGAATGATCAAAATGGTGGGACAAGAAGTATAGAAGATGAACAAATTGAACATCAAACAGTCCTTATTCGAAAAAACAATAGCGAAGAACCTTTACTTATTCAAACGAAAATGCCAGAAGTTCGTGGTGTCCTAATCATTGCGGAAGGAGTTGATCAAGTTCATAAGAAACAAATGGTGATTGAAGCTGTCTCAAGATTATTAGACGTTTCAACTCATAGGATTTCAGTAATGCCAAAAGACAGGGAGGAATAATTATGGTATTAAAAAAGCAAACCGTATGGTTGATAACAATGTTAAGTTTATTAATTGTATTAAGCGTGTATTATATGGCTTCACCCGGAGATGATCAGTTTGCAGCTATAACAGATGAAGAAGAACAAGATAAAGATAAAGAAAATAGTGATAATGAAGGTAAAGCTAATGTAGATAGTATGGATATGGATGTGACTGGTATATCTTCAGTTGATGAAATGTTTGCAACAATTCGTATAGAAAGAGAAGATGATTATAGCGAAATGAAAGAACAATTATCCAATATTGTTGCATCAAGTAGTTCTACTACAGAAGAAATTAATGAAGCGATGGAAAAAATTAATGATTTACAAGCAACTGCTCGAAAAGAGTCTTATTTAGAAAAAGCTATTAAACAAGAAAAAGGTTATCGTGATGTTCTAGTTAGAAAAGAAGAAGAGTTCGTTAGCATTACAGTTATTGCGGACGAGTTATCTAAGTCAGATGCAAATAACCTTATGCAAATGGCTAGGGATGAATTCGGAATCATGGACGTCCGTGTTAAACTTCAAAAGGATGATGTGTAAAAGGATGTTCGTGAACAAGACAACGTTTACCACTAACAATGATGTGTAGTGGTAAACGTTTTTTCTTTGATCAAACTTCTCGCACTGACCAATTATTATTTTAAGATAAAGTTGAAGTTACTCTATTATTTATCGTACAATATTTAGTAGGAAATATTAGTACCTGTTATTAAAATTAAAAAGGAGTGCCGAAGATGTTAAAAGTGCAAGAAATCAGAGAACTTATAAAATTAATTGATGAATCATCTATTTCCGATTTTACTTATGAATCTAATGGAACAAAAGTTAATATGAAAAAAAACGTTGGAGAAGTTATTACGGTTAAAAGAGAAGAAGTCTCACAGCCTGTAGAACAAGTAAGTGAGAAACCAACTCAAACAATTGAAGAATCAAACGATAAAGAAGAAACTGTAACTAAAGTGGACCCACCAAAAGAAGAAAGTAAACCAACAAACTTCGATCATGAAATTGTATCACCTATGGTTGGTACGTTCTATGCAGCTCCTTCACCAGAGGATGCGCCATATGTCCAATTAGGAGATCAAGTCGATCAAAATACAGTCGTCTGTATTGTTGAAGCTATGAAGCTTTTTAACGAAATAGAGGCAGAAGTTAAAGGTGAGATTGTTGAAATTCTCGTTGAAAACGGCGAGTTAGTAGAATATGGACAACCTCTATTCAGAGTAAAGAAGAAGTAAGGGGGACTACCCATGATAAAAAAAGTATTAATAGCTAACAGAGGTGAAATTGCTGTCCGAATTATTCGTGCATGTAAAGAATTAGGTATTGAAACAGTAGCTATTTATTCAGAAGCTGATAAAGAATCATTACATGTTCAACTAGCAGATGAAGCCTATTGTGTAGGACCAACGTCAAGTAGAGACAGTTATTTAAATAAAACAAATATCATGAGCTTAGCTAAACTGACTAATTCAGATGCTATTCATCCAGGTTACGGATTTTTAGCAGAAAATGCTGATTTCGCTGAAATGTGTGAGGAGTGTAATGTAACATTCATCGGACCAAGCGCAGATGCTATTTCTCGTATGGGTACAAAAGACGTCGCAAGAGAAACGATGAAACAAGCTGGAGTACCAATTGTACCAGGGTCTGATGGTATTATAGAAAACTTAGAAGAAGGTAAAAAAGTAGCAGCTGAAATTGGGTATCCTGTCATCATAAAAGCAACAGCTGGTGGCGGTGGTAAAGGAATCCGCGTGGCTAGAAATGAAGAAGAGCTTGTTAAAGGCATTCGAATCACACAAAATGAAGCGGAAACGGCATTCGGTAACCCAGGTGTTTATTTAGAAAAATATATAGAAGATTTCCGACATGTGGAAATTCAAGTCATTGCTGATACACATGGAAATACTGTTCATTTAGGTGAACGTGATTGTTCAATTCAAAGAAGACTGCAGAAATTAATTGAAGAAACGCCATCTCCAGCGATTGACGCTGAAACTCGTGCTAAAATGGGAGATGCAGCAGTTAAAGCCGCAGAGGCTGTTAATTACGTCGGAGCCGGAACAATTGAATTCATTTATGATCGAGCATCAAAACAGTTTTATTTTATGGAAATGAATACACGTATTCAAGTTGAACATCCAGTTACCGAAATGGTGACCGGAATTGACCTTATTAAAGAGATGATTCACATCGCCAGTGGTGAACCATTATCATTTACTCAAGACGATGTCCAATTTAATGGCTGGTCCATCGAGTGTCGTATAAATGCAGAAAATCCGTATAAAAACTTTATGCCGTCAGCTGGGAAAGTTGAAATGTATTTACCACCTGGAGGTTTAGGTGTTAGAATCGATTCTGCTGCTTATACCGGATGGAATATACCACCGTTTTACGACTCGATGATTGCTAAATTAATCACATATGGTAAGACTAGAGAAGAAGCTATTCAACGAATGAATCGTGCTCTAGATGAATTTATTATAGAAGGTATTCATTCTACTATACCTTTTCATAAAAAAATGATGAATCATCCTGTCTTTGTCAAAGGGGATTTTAATACAAAATTTTTAGATGAATACAAAGTATTAGAGGACGAAACTGTAAAAGAGGTGAACTAAGTGGACGAAAAACAATTATTAAATGTTAGTGAGGATCAATCGCTTGGAAAAGTAGAGATTGCTCCGGAAGTTATTGAAGTTATCGCAGGTATTGCTGCAAACGAAGTAAGTGGTGTTGCTAATATGCGTGGTAATTTAGCGACTAATGTGACTGAGCGTTTCGGGAAAAAGAAACACGGTAAAGGTGTAAAAGTAGAGCTCTCTGATGAAGGAATTATAATTGATGTTTATTCTGTCCTTGATTACGGAGTTTCTATCCCTACTGTAGCAGAAAAAATTCAAGATAGTATTCGCTCAACTTTAAAAAATATGACTGCTCTTGAAATATTAGAAATTAATGTGCACATCGTTGGTGTACAAATTGAAGAAAAGCCAACTGAAAACACTAAAGAACATAAATAAAAATATCCGATTCCAAAGGCTTAATTAGTCATCTGAAACTAATTGAGCCTTTTTTTAACTTACGTAAATTGACTATTTCATCTACATCTTAACTGTTTCTGCTTTTATAATATAAATGTGTTGTATTAAAGTACTTATATAGAAAATGTTTTTATCAGGGTGAGTTCTTATATATTTTTTGTTTACACTAATAATGAACTATCTATTATAAACTTAACGATTTATTCATGGTAAACTAAAGGTTGTTAATGATAAGATGTAATCGGACATTATTTCAAAAGGAGTAAGACAATGAATAGAAAGCACGCTAGAGAAAAAGCATTTCAAGCTCTTTATCAAATTGACATAAATAAAGATGCAACGGAACATCAGGTTTTTTCATCAATAGATGAAAAGGTAAGTCAATATGCTAGAACAATTATTCAAGGTGTTATGACAAACCTTGAACAAATTGACCAGGCGATTGAATCTAAATTAGAAAAATGGTCTTTTGACCGAATTGCAACAGTAGAAAAAACAGTGCTGAGAATTGCTGTGTTTGAAATTCTTTTTGTAGATGACACACCAAATAAAGTAGCAGTTAATGAGGCAGTTGAATTAGCCAAACGATATAATGAAGAACAATCTGGTAAATTTATAAATGGTGTTTTATCAAAATTTATGAATGATTAAAGTGGGTGGTTTGATGGATGCAACAATCATGTATGGAACAGAATTAGCAAATAAATATAGAGAAGACTTTAAAATCAAAGTAAACGAGCTAAAACAAAAAGGGTATCAACCGTCTCTGGCAGTTATTATTGTAGGGAATAATCCCGCTTCAGAAACTTACGTCAGAATGAAGCAAAAGGCTTGTGAAAAAGTTGGCATTCATTCAGTTGTTAAACAGTTTAATGAAAATATTGATGAAGTAATTCTTTTAGATTATATCGAACAATTAAATAAAGACGAATCGATTAACGGTATATTAGTTCAGCTACCATTACCAAAACATATTAATGAAACGCTTGTTTTAGAAAAAGTAGATCCAGCTAAAGATGTCGATGGTTTTCATCCAATTAATGTCGGCAAGTTATCCATTGGCCAAGACACATTATATCCATGTACGCCATTTGGAATTGTAAAATTATTAGAACATTATCAAGTTGAGGTTGAAGGAAAGCATGTCGTCATTGTTGGTCGTAGTAATATTGTTGGTAAACCTGTTGGACAGCTTATGTTGAATCAAAACGCAACGATTACTTATTGTCATTCTAAAACAAAAGATTTATTTGCACATACTAAAAGAGCAGATATATTAATTGTTGCCGTTGGAAAAGCAAAGTTAATAACAAAAGAAGCGGTGAAAGAAAACGCTGTCATTATTGATGTAGGGAATACTTTTTTAAAGAACGGGAAAGTAGTTGGTGATGTTGATTTTGATCAAGTCAAAGAAACAGCCAGCTTTATAACACCTGTACCTAAAGGTGTTGGACCGATGACTATAACAATGCTTTTACATAACACGATTAAAGCAACAGAGTACCAATTAAAAAGGTTGTCATAAAAGGGGGGAGTGTTCTTGCAAAAGTATTTAACAGTTTCTGCGGTAACGAAATATATCAAAAGGAAATTTGATACTGATCAACATTTAAAAGGGATATATATGCAAGGCGAAATTTCTAATTTTAACCATCATTCTAGAGGGCATATGTACTTTACTTTAAAAGATGAATATGCAACGATGTCCGCTGTTATGTTTGCAACGAATAATTTCCGACTCAAATTTAAGCCTAAAAGTGGTATGAAAGTGCTTATTAAAGGCGACATATCAGTTTATGCACCACAAGGGCAATACCAAATCTACGTTCAAGATATGCAACCGGACGGTATTGGAGCTTTATATTTAGCCTATGAAGAGTTAAAAGTAAAATTAGAAAAAGAAGGACTTTTTAATAAAGAACGTAAAAAACCTATCCCAACAATGCCTAGACATATAGCCATAATTACTTCTCCAACTGGTGCTGCTGTAAGAGATATTATTACGACTATCGAACGACGATTTCCGGCGGTTAAAAGAACAATCTTTCCTGTATCTGTTCAAGGAGATTATGCTGCACCATCTATTGTGCAGGCAATAGAAAAAGCAAACGAGCTAAATGTCTTTGACACAATCATTGTGGGTAGAGGAGGAGGTTCAATTGAAGAATTGTGGGCATTTAATAATGAAAGTGTCGCACGTGCAATTGCTTGCTCCCGCATACCTATAATATCAGCCGTAGGTCATGAGACAGATTATACGATTAGTGATTTTGTAGCTGATTTGCGAGCGCCAACTCCTACAGCTGCAGCTGAGTTATCAGTCCCCTCCATGAAAGATTTACATAAGCATTTTAAAGGACAATATGAACGACTCCAACAACAAATGACTATTTACATGAACAAGCTATCGAACAGATTAAATGATTTAAATAACGCCTACGCCTTTAAATACCCAGTTCAGTTAACTAGGCAAAAAGAACAAGATTTAGATCGTCTATTAAATGAATTAAGTAAAAACTTAAAACGGCTTTTAGATAAAAAACATCTTGTTAAGGAGCATTTATACGAAAAGCTTATTCGTAACCAACCGACAAATATTTTAAGCATAAAAAAGCAAGAATTAGCATTTAAAAATGTCGAGCTAGAACGGGCAACTAAAGCAATTATTAATCAATCTACACAAAAGTTTGAACAACAAATCAATAAATTAACTATATTAAATCCTCTTCAAACTATGAAAAGAGGTTATTCAATTACGTATCAAGAAGATGGCCGAATTATTAAATCAACTAAAGAAGTATCACCTGGTGATGCGATTAAAGTACATTTAAGTGACGGAAGACTTGATTGTCAAGTTTGGGGTATAGAGGAGGAAATTAAAAATGAGTAAAGAAAATGAATTAACATTTGAACAAGCGATGGAAAAGCTAGAACGAATCGTTGCAAAATTAGAAGAAGGTGATGTTCCTTTAGAACAAGCAATAGAATATTATAAAGAAGGTATGAAACTTTCTAAAATTTGTAACGACAAATTAAAATCTGTGGAAATTGAAATGACTAAAATTATGAAAGAAACAGGAGAAATAGAGCCATTTGTAGTGGAGGAAGAATAAATAGTGGATATAAATGACTATATTTTAGAAAAACAAAAATTAATCAATCATTATTTAGAGGTTGAGATATTATCTATTGATATGCCAGCCGAATTACAGGATGCGTTAAAATACGCAATAAGTACTGGGGGAAAGCGATTAAGACCCATTTTGATGTTAGCAGCTTATGAAGCTTTTAAAAATATTGATCGAAAGGTCATCATACCAGCTATAGCGTTAGAGCTAATTCATACTTATTCATTAATTCATGACGATTTACCAGCTATGGATGATGACGATTTAAGAAGAGGAATGAAAACTGTTCATAAGCAATATGATGAAGCGACAGCCATATTAATTGGTGATGGACTTCTTACTTACGCATTTCATCTAGTATCAGGATCCAAAGAATTGGAAGCTGAAGAAAAAATTTATATCATTAATCAATTGAGCCGTGCCAGTGGCTTTGAAGGTATGATAGCTGGACAATTTTTAGACTTAAAAGCAGAAAATCAAACATTAACAGAAAAAGAACTCATAACTATCCATCGTAAAAAAACAGGGGAATTAATTAGAGCAGCAGTAAAAATTGGTAGTTATTTAGGAAAAGCAACTCCACCACAAATAGAAGCATTAGATTCTTTTGGGGATTATTTAGGGCTAATTTTCCAAATTCAAGATGATATTTTAGATGTTACAGGACTTGAGGATGAAATGGGGAAACCAATCGGAAGTGATGAGGCTAATCACAAAAGCACATATCCGAGTGTACTAGGTTTAAAAGGTGCCGAAGATATTAAACAAAAATATATCGAAAAAGCTACAAATTTATATTATGACGCTAAAATAAATCAGCCCATTTTACTAGAACTAATTAATCTTTTTGGTAATCGTTCCTATTGACCATATTATTGTGAGAAATAGCAGCATATGATAAAATATAATTAAGCGAAGGGATGGTGCAGTATTCTAGTCAGTCCTCCATTTCTGAAGGCGGGCCTAAAAATCCGCCAAAGGGCACATCGATGAAGTTCCTGGTGTTGGCTTGAGGCGCCCAGCCTTGGGTCAGTGCTGGGAGTTAAGGTTGCAGGGCGATCCACAAAGGCATGTGGGCGTTGACCCTGCTTCCGCGGAGGCCCATTCTTGTGCTCCATTAATAGCCATTAAGGGGGTACGAAATGGGGTATGAACCTGCATGATATGGTGAAGTATCTGCAGCGTAGCCTGCCTTGAGTGGTGGTTAGGGGATTACAATGAAAGTAATGTTCTCACGGTTGGCCACCAATAGGACATTATAGATGTTGTATGAAATAATCACTGCAAAAGAGGCTAGGAAGTGGTTAAAGACTGCTGAGGAAATCTCCTAGACTGTTCCAATATGGTAGCTTAAAAGGGATTGTAGTGCGGGCTAAGTGGCAATCCAGTCTAGTTGTGGAGACGCAACTAAGTTCGTTTTAATGGGGAACCGCCGTAGTGGTAACACGCGGTAACGAACTGGGAAAACCTACTGGACCTAAGCCGCAATATTTACCTTTTAAGTGACCATCCCGCCTACATATTTTGTTATTTAATGAGGGTACTTATGGACAGTAAAATAAAAAGAACGATTACATTTAGTTTAAGTATTGCCGTTATCACCTTTGTGTTAGCGGCCATTTTTTCAATTGTTTCACAAGCAACATTAGAGGGGACAAGCTGGATTATTGGACTTTTCATTGTTTTATTAATTATTATAATCGGTGTATTATTTGATATGATGGGAATTGCAGCAGCAGCTGCAAGTGAAACCCCTTTTCATTCAATGGCTGCAAGAAAAGTATTTGGTGCTAAACAAGCGATATCAATTGTTAGAAATGCTGACCGCTTTGCTTCATTTTGTAATGATGTAATTGGTGACATTTCGGGTATTATAAGTGGAACGGCTACTGGAATAGTTGTTTTACAGATAGCGCTTTCAGCTAATTTCACAAGTCCAACTATTTTCAAATTTATAATTGCAACATTACTAACAAGTATTGTTGCTGCTTTAACTGTAGGTGGTAAAGCTTTAGGTAAAACGTTTGCCATTACAAGATCGACTGAAATAATTTTATTTGCAGGTAAATTCGCAGCATTTGTAGAAAATAAGCTTAAGATTAAAATCATTCCTGATATTAAAAAAGTAAAAAATAGTAATAATAAATAGAAGGTGCGTGATCCGATTTGGATCTGGATAAAATTAAACATCCATCTTATATTAAAAAATTAAATAATGACCAACTGAAACAATTAAGTAAGGAAATACGATCATTTTTAATTGAACAATTATCAGCAACTGGTGGTCACCTAGGCCCGAATTTAGGTGTTGTTGAATTAACCATTGCATTACACTATTGCTTTGATAGCCCTAAAGATAAATTTATTTGGGATGTCGGTCATCAAGCATATGTTCATAAAATTTTAACTGGTCGTGCGGGAGATTTTCCGACTCTACGTCAATATCAAGGATTAAGTGGATTCCCGAAAAGAAGTGAAAGTGAACACGATATTTGGGAGACTGGTCATAGTTCAACCTCATTATCTGCAGCAATGGGAATGGCTATTACAAGAGATTTAAATAACGATGACTATGATATTGTTCCGATTATTGGTGATGGTGCTCTCACGGGTGGTATGGCGCTAGAAGCGTTAAACCATATAGGAAGTGAGAAAAAGAATATTATCGTTATTTTAAATGACAATGAAATGTCAATTGCACCGAACGTCGGGGCATTGCACAATATTTTAGGACGCTTAAGAAGCGGACAAAAATATAACTGGCTGAAAGATGAAATAGAACTACTTGTTAAAAAGATTCCAGCTGTTGGGGGTAAACTAGCTTCAACTGCAGAGCGTATGAAAGATAGCATGAAATATTTAGTTGTGCCAGGCATGTTTTTTGAAGAACTTGGCTTTACTTATTATGGTCCAATTGATGGACACAACTATGAAGATTTATTTAAATCAATCAACTATGCCAAAAAAACAGAAGGCCCGATCCTTCTTCATGTACTAACTAAAAAAGGTAAAGGTTATAAACCAGCTGAAACAGATACAGTTGGCACTTGGCATGGTGTTGGCCCGTACAAAATAGAGTCAGGGGAAGGCATAAAAAAGGCTTCAAAAGGAACGGCTTGGAGTAAAGTTGTCAGCGATACGCTTATTAAGTTAGCTGAACAAGATGAAAAAGTTGTAGCGATTACTCCAGCAATGACAGTAGGATCAAAACTTGAAGAATTCAAAAGTAGATTCCCTGATCGTCTCTTTGACGTTGGAATTGCTGAACAACATGCGACCACTATGGCTGGTGGAATAGCCACTCAAGGATATAAACCATTTTTATCAATTTATTCGACATTCTTGCAACGAGGTTTTGACCAAGTTGTTCATGATATTACAAGGCAAAATTTAAATGTAGCATTCGGTATAGATCGTGCTGGTTTAGTCGGTGCTGATGGTGAAACTCATCAAGGTGTGTTTGATATTTCATTTTTAAGACATTTACCAAATATGACAATTATGATGCCGAAGGATGCTACTGAATGTCAACACATGGTCTATACGGCTTTAGAAACTAATGGTCCAATGGCTGTCCGCTATCCAAGAGGTAATGCGAGTGATAATCCAAAGGAAGAACCATTCAGAAAAATACCTATTGGTTCTTGGGAAGTCATTCGAGAGGGTCATGATTTAGTCATATTGACATTTGGCACGATGATTAAAAATTGTTTAAATGCGGCCGAGCGTCTTGAATTAGATGGAATATCTGTAAGAGTTGTTAATGCAAGATTTATTAAGCCATTGGATAAACAAATGATCAAACAAATTATAAACGAAAATATTCCAATATTAACTGTTGAAGAACATGCATTACAAGGTGGTTTTGGTAGTGCAGTTTTAGAACTAATCGAGGAAGAAAATATGGCATTTCCATACATTAAACGAATGGGAATACCAGACCGCTTTATCGAGCATGGCAGTGTCGATCAATTATTAGAAGAAGTTGGATTAACGACTGAAGATGTTATTTCAAATGTTAAAAAATTAGTACCAAAAAAAGTGAGAAGAGCATAACTCAATGAAAAAAGTACGCTTAGATACATTATTAGTTGATCAAGGTTATTTTGACTCAAGAGAAAAAGCTAAACGGTCAATTATGGCGGGGCTAGTCTTTAATGAACATGAAAGACTAGATAAACCTGGATTAAAAGTTGATCCTACAGTCAAATTGATTGTAAAAGGTAAAGCTATCCCTTACGTTAGTCGCGGTGGCCTTAAGTTAGAAAAGGCTCTTAAAGCCTTCGATATTAACGTTAAAGATAAATTAGTGATTGATATCGGGTCATCGACGGGAGGATTTACAGATTGTGCTTTACAACATGGTGCAAAGGAAGTATACGCCATTGATGTAGGATATAACCAACTTGATTGGAAACTAAGAAGTGATCCACGTGTGCATGTCATGGAACGAACAAATTTTCGATACGTAACACGTGAGGATTTAAAAAACGGCTTACCAGACTTTGCTGTAACAGATGTATCCTTTATTTCTTTAAAGTTAATTTTTCCAGTTTTAAAACAATTATTGAAAGCAAATGCTGATGTGGTTGCTTTAATTAAACCACAATTTGAAGCGGGACGTGAACAAGTAGGAAAAAAAGGAATTATCAGAGATAAGAACATTCATTTAGAAGTTGTAACAAAAATTATTAAGTTTGTAGTTGATGAGGGATATGAAGTAAAGGAACTTGACTATTCACCAATCACAGGTGGAGACGGAAATATTGAATTTTTATTACATGTCAAATGGACAGGTGGAGAAGGCCGAACCTTAGTTGATGATCAGCAAATAGAAAAAATTGTTGATCTAGCACATGAGGAATTAACACGAAAAAAATGAGGGCTATACTTAATAGCTATAGCTCCTCTATTTACATAAAGACAATTTAATAATTGTTTCATCTAAATAAGTTGGTGAAGAAATAAGTGAAAAAGACACAACGATTAATGAAAATAAAAGAAATAATTACAAATGATACTATTGAAACTCAAGATGAACTTGTTAGAAGGTTTCATGAATTAGGGTATAAAATTACCCAAGCGACAATCTCTCGAGATATAAAGGAATTGCAACTAGTAAAAATCCCAACAAAAGATGGTAAGTATAAGTATAGTATGCCTCAAGATAACAAATATAATCCGACTAGCAAATTAAAGCGAATGCTTCTAGATAGCTTTGTTTCCGCTGATTATGCTGACCATTTTATCGTTTTAAAAACATTGCCAGGTAATGCACATGCTGTTGGTGTTCTTCTTGATCAAATGGAGTGGGACGGTGTTATGGGGACGATTTGTGGAGATGATACATGTCTTATTATTTGTCGTTCTCATGAATTATGTCAATCGACGTATGACTTATTTATGGAAATGCTGAATTAAATTGAGGTGGCTTAAGTGTTAGCACAAATTACGATAAAAGATTTTGCCATTATAGATGAAATAACAATCGACTTTCAAGCAGGTCTGACTGTTTTAACTGGAGAAACAGGTGCAGGTAAATCGATTATTATTGATGCGATTCAATTGCTTGCTGGTGCTCGCGCTTCTGTTGAGTTCATTAGACATCACAGTGACCAGGCTTCTATTGAAGGGATTTTTTTTATTGATGACTCTAAACATGAAGTTTATCAAATATTAAATCAATTTGACATACCATTTGATGAAGAAGGAAGTATCCTTTTACAACGATTAATAACATCTAAAGGAAAAAGTATTTGTCGTGTTAACGGTAAATTAGTTACTTTAGCCATTCTAAAAGAAATAGGACAAAATCTAATCGACATACATAGCCAACACGAAACACAAGTATTAATGCAATCTGATCATCACATTGATTTATTAGATCAATTTCAATTAGACAAAATAACATTAACTAAAAAAGCTTATTTAGAAACATATAATCAATTGTTAAATTTACAAAAACGATTTAAACAACTTTCAGAAAATGAAAAAGAGTATAGTGAACGTTTTGATTTATTAACTTTTCAACTAAATGAATTACAAAATGCTAATTTAGAAATTGGAGAAGATGAACAATTAGAAAAAGAAAGACAACGTTTAATGAATTTCGAACGTTTACATGATAACTTGCAAACAGCTTATTATTCTTTACATGGAGAAAATAAAGGTTTGGATTTTTTAAGCCATGCAATGAGTTCATTAGAGAGTATTGAAGATGTTGACAATTCAATCCTACAGCTATCTGAACAATTGAAGTCAAACTTCTACACACTAGAGGAACTCTCATACGACTTACGAAACCATTTAGAAGGATTAGAATTCGACCCAAACCGCTTAGAAGAAGTAGAAAGTCGACTTCATGAACTAACTCGTTTAAAAAGAAAATATGGTAAAGAAATTGATGAATTAATTGATTTAATGATAAAAATGGAAGAAGAATTAGAACAACTTGAAAATAAAGAAACACATTTAGAAACATTAGAAAAAGAAATTGTTCATTTGGAAAAAGATGCTTTAGTTGAAGCAGAAAATCTTCACAACATAAGGAAAGAGATTGCCCTAAACTTAAAAAAGGCAATAAAATCAGAATTAAGTGACTTATACTTAGAAAAAGCAGTATTTGATATTGATTTTTCAACAACTGGTGGAGATGTTAAGTGGAAAGATCAAATGATTAAATTGCACCGAAACGGCTTTGATCATATTCAATTTATGATTAGCACTAATCCAGGTGAACCTGTAAAACCACTTCATAAAGTTGCTTCTGGTGGGGAGATATCAAGAATCATGCTTGCTTTAAAAAGGATTTTTTCTGAACAACAAAAAATGACAAGTGTCATTTTTGATGAAGTCGATACAGGAGTTAGTGGACGTGTTGCACAGTCAATAGCTCAAAAAATAAGTGAGATATCAAGCCAATCTCAAGTGTTATGTATTACTCATTTGCCACAAGTCGCAGCAATTGCTGATCAGCATTTGCTTATTGAAAAATTAGAATACGCTGGAAGAACTAAAACAAAAGTAACTAAATTGTCTAAAGAACAATCTGTAGAAGAGATTGGCCGGATGATCTCAGGTATGGACCTAACTGAAACGACAAGAAAGCATGCTTTAGAATTAATAAACCAAGCGAAAAGCGTAAAATAATAATTTTTGCCTAACCTATAAAGTGTTAGGCTTTTTTTAGTGCTTCATCACCTCTATTCAAACAAATTAATCGCAGTATAGGAAAAGTTAGACTGAATTGCATTTGTTTTAACCGTTTAAAAAGTCCTCTAAATGCTCAAATTAACGATACAGCTTCAAACAAAGAGAGAAATAAGGAGTGTGTATATGATCAAGTCTCGCCTTAAAATTCATCTAATTCTCCTTGTTTCGTTTATACTTCCATTCATTCAGATCAATGTTGCTTATGCAGAAAATGATCACACCGTTTCTGAAGTAATTCCTGGTGGACAATCTGTTGGGATAAAGTTACACACTAGTGGAGTTGTAGTAGTTGGGTTTAGTAAGACTGATACTAAGGAAGAAAAAGTTTCAGCAGCTCAAAAAGCTGGTGTAAAAGTTGGGGACATTATTTTACAGCTTGATGATAAAAAGATTAAAGATATGGATGAATTTGTTAATGAAATTAAGAAGAAAAATAAAGATGGCGAATCAGTGAAGTTGCTCATCAAAAGAAAAGAGCATATCTTTCCTATAACAGTTAAACCAATATATAATGATAAAGATGAATTATATCGCTTAGGATTATATATTCGTGATGCAACTGCTGGTATAGGCACGATGACTTTTTATGATCCTAAATCAAAACGATATGGAGCTTTAGGACACATTATCATGGATCATCAAACGAAGAAGCCAATCGATATTTATAACGGTAAAATTGTAACATCTGATATCACCTCAATAAACAAAAGCGGTAATGGTTCTCCTGGGGAGAAAAGAGCCCGCTTTTCTCTAGAAGATGAAAGCCTAGGAACAATCCAAAGAAATAGCGATTTTGGGATATTTGGTAAATTAAATAATGATAAATTTTTCAATGGACCTTTTCATAAGCCTATTCCTGTTGCTAAGGCTGATGAAGTAAAAGAAGGAAAAGCTAAAATTTATACAGTAGTAAATGATGATCGAGTTGAAGCTTTTGATGTTGAGATAGTTAGTTCTGAGCCAAGTGATAATCCCGAAACAAAAGGAATGATTATCAAAATAACGGATAAAGACTTATTAGAGAAAACTGGGGGAATTGTTCAAGGAATGAGTGGAAGTCCAATCATTCAAGATGGAAAATTAGTCGGTGCAGTCACTCACGTTTTTCTAAATGACCCAACTTCAGGATATGGTGTGCATATTGAATGGATGTTAAATGAAGCAGGACTTGAAATACAATCTGATACACTTAAAGAAGCTAGTTAATTAAAAATGCTCAATACTGTAAATGCAGTATTGAGTATTTTTTCATTATATACTGTCGACAAAAATAAATGATAATTATCTAAAATTGTCGTAAATTGAAGATATTTAAAGAATTTAATTAAAAATATAAATAAAATAAAAAAATTTAACAAAAAAGAAGGATTTTCAAACATTTCATTGAATTTAGTTATATGTAAAGAACGAAGATTTTTTCTGGGAGGTACTTACATGGAAAAAGTAAGAGTAGGAATTGCAGATGACAATCGAGAATTAGTCTCTATGATTGAGGATTACTTTAATGAGGAGGACTCAATTGAAGTCGTTGGCATAGCTTATAATGGTAATGACTGTTTAACTATGATCGAAGAAACTCAACCAGACGTTCTCATCTTAGATATCATTATGCCTCATATCGATGGATTAGCTGTTCTTGAGAAAATGCGCAACTTAGACTTAGACGAATATCCTAATGTCATTATGCTTACTGCATTCGGACAGGAATCTGTTACGAAGAAAGCAGTTGAGTTGGGAGCAACTTATTACATGCTAAAACCATTTGAGCTAGAATTACTTAAAGAGCAAGTATTACAGGCAGCTGGAGTTCAAAGAAAATCATCAATCAAAAATGATTTTACAGAACATAACAGAAGATCCAAAAAGATTGATTTAGATGCTAATATTACTTCAATCATTCATGAAGTTGGTGTTCCTGCACATATAAAAGGGTATTTATATTTACGTGAAGCAATTTCAATGGTTTATCATGACATTGAATTGCTTGGTTCAATTACTAAAGTTTTATACCCAGATATCGCTAAAAAATATAATACGACAGCTTCACGTGTTGAAAGAGCGATTCGTCATGCGATAGAAGTTGCATGGAACAGAGGTAATATTGATTCACTATCAGCAATCTTTGGTTACACTGTTAGCGTATCTAAAGCAAAACCAACGAACAGTGAATTCATCGCAATGATCGCAGATAAATTACGATTAGAGCATAAAGTGAGTTAACAATTATATGATAAACTGTCCTATAATGGGGCAGTATATTTTTTTGACCTGTGTAATTCCAAATAATTTTTATTTTAATCCCATTCAATTTAATGATTTATCGTGTTAAAATGTAAAAGAATAATTTTTTTGGAGGAAAAGGTCATGAAAGTGTGTAAATTTGGCGGAAGTTCAGTGGCTACTGCTCAGATGATTGAGAAAGTAGCTCAAATTATAAAAAATGATCAGTCAAGAAAATTTATAGTCGTGTCAGCACCTGGTAAAAGAAATGACAAAGATATTAAAGTAACTGACTTGTTTATTCGGTTAGGGGAACAATACATAAGCGGACAGAGCTATGAAGAAACATTAAGTTTAATTAAAAATCGTTTTTTATCGATTACTGATGGTTTGAATTTATCAGGAAGTATTGTAAAAAGGATTCAGAACGAAACACGATCTATTATTGAGGATATACACAACAATTGGCATATGATGGATGCTTTAAAAGCTATGGGAGAGGATTCTTTAGCCCGTATATTAAGCGCTTATTTAAATAAAATTGGTGTTCATGCGACATATATTAACCCAAAAGATGCTGGGGTTATCGTAAGTGATGAACCTGGAAGTGCGCAAATTTTAGAAAAAAGTTATGAAGAAATATATAAATTACGAAATAGGGAAGGTGTTTTAGTTATCCCGGGTTTTTATGGTTATACTGAACAAGGTGTATTAATGACATTCCCTAGAGGTGGTTCAGATATAACGGGTTCAATTATTGCTTCAGGTGTAGAAGCTGATTTGTATGAAAATTTTACAGATGTTAGTTCTGTATATTGCGTCAATCCGAATATAGTGGACAATCCTAAAGAAATCCCAGTTTTGACTTATAAAGAAATGCGTGAATTATCATACGCTGGATTTTCAGTTTTTCATGACGAAGCATTAATCCCTGCTTTCAAAAAGAACATCCCTGTCTGCATTAAAAATACTAATGACCCGGATAAGCAGGGGACTATGATTGTTGCAAATAAGGAATATCAAAATGGTCCTGTGGTTGGAATCGCAAGTGACAAAGGCTTTTCCACTATATTTGTTAGTAAATATTTAATGAACCGTGAACTCGGGTTTGGTAAAAATTTGTTACATATTTTAGTTGAAGAAGATATTTCATTTGAACACGCACCGTCAGGAATTGATGATATGTCTGTTATCGTTCGGACTCATCAATTAACTGAAGAGAAAGAGAAAAAATTACTCGCACGAATTAACCATGAATTACATGCGGATACTGCCTCAATCACACATGGTTTAGCGATTATTATGTTAGTTGGAGAAGGAATGGGCCGCAAAGTAAATGTCGCTTCAAAAGCAACCCGTGCATTTGGTGATGCTGGTGTTAATATAGAGATGATTAACCAAGGCTCATCAGAAGTTTCGATGATGTTTGGTATTAGAGAAAAAGATCTTGAGAAGGCAGTACGTTCATTATATCAACAATTTTTCACTTAAAATTATAACCCTAATTAATACTCGACAATATTTAATCACTGCTAGGTATAGAATCTTAGTAGTGATTTTTCTTTTTTACTGAAATATCGAATATCTAAAATGAACCCTTAAAGATGGATGAATTGTCCAGGTCTTTAACTGAATCATTCTTTAAGAATATCTAATAGGTAAATGTTTTAAATGAAATGAATTAGGTTACTTAATTTATAATATGAATTTAAAATTGGAGGGAAAGCATGGATAAAGTTTATGGGAATACACCTTGTTTCTTAGGTAGTCGTAAAATTGATTTAGACAAGGATGACATATCAGACTTAGATGTGTTAATTTACGGTATTCCTTGGGAAGGTGCAGTAACATGGGGTGATTTTACTGGTTCAGAGTTAGGCCCTAAAGTAATTCGTCAATGTTCTTTACGTTATAGTGGTTACTTACCTGAATTAAATCACATTGATGTTTTATCTCATTATAAGTTAGGTGATTTAGGAGATATTGATGTCGTCCCTACTAATTCTGAAGAAACGATGCAACGAATTAATCATTTTTCAAATCGTATTTGGGAGACGGGTAAATTTCCAGTAGTTTTTGGTGGTGACCATAGTATTACTTATCCAATTGTCGAATCACTTAGTAATAAAACAAACGGAAATATTGGAATCATCCACCTTGATGCGCATTATGACAACATGAATGATCATGAAGGAGACTTATATGCAAGATCAACACCATTTGCACGACTGTATGAAACAGAAGGCGTTCGAAATGAGAGTATCGTTCATATCGGAATACATGGCCCGAGAAACAAACCGGAAAGTGGGAAGTATGCTCAAGAAGCTGGTGCGACAACAATAACTGCAAGGGAAATTAGACAATCAAATTTAATGGAAATAGCTGAACAGGCCTATTCGATAGCTAGTAAAGAGACTGATGCCGTCTACTTATCAATTTGTAGTGATGTTTTAGATTTTGCCTTCAATCCAGCTGGGCCAGTTGATGGGAACGGCCTGACTTCATATGAATTACTGGAGTTAGTCTATGCCTTCACGAAGAAAGGGATCGTCGGGATGGACCTTGTCGAAATATACCCAATTCAAGATCCAAATGATTTTTCCTCTCATTTAGCGACTACAATTATTCTCTATGCACTGGCGGGGAAAATTGCACATGAGCAATGAAGAAATATGCAAAAGCTGACACTTATTCAATCGTGTCAGCTTTGTTTTTGAATTTCCCTTTTGTTTTATTTCTCTTACGGTCTCTATGTAAGATAAACCCTCCGATAAAACCAATCCCAATTAAAATGAACAATAAACCTGCAAAAAGTTGGATAAGAATATTGAAATAGAACGGATTGACAATACCGAAAAACGCATCACGAACTAATTTAATTCCATAAGTTGCTATTATTCCTGGTAAAACTAAAATAAACAATGCAATTATCCTCATTTGTAGTTCCCTCTCTATTTGGTACTAAATAAAAGTATATCAAAAAAACAAATTAATAAAAAATAAAAATAACCTTGCATTATTAAAACGCTTTCATATATGATAGAAGTGTGCAAAAATTTGCAAAATGTAGGTGTAGACTATGCAAAATGTTATAATTGTCGGTGCTGGCAATGGAGGGACAGCTATTTTAAAGTTACTCCACCAAGTGGATATGGTCGAGGTTATAGGGGTAGCTGATATTGATCAAGATGCACCTGGGATTAAGGTTGCTAAGCAATTTAATATAAATACTTTCACATCGTATAAAGACGCGATTGATGAAGCAGTTGACATCATTGTCGAAACTACTGGGGATGAACATGTATTTCAAAACTTATTAAAAATCAAGCCTAATCATTGTGTACTCATACCCGGTACAGTTGCTCATATTATTTACCAGCTCTTAAACGAGAAAGAAAAATTAGTTAATCAAATACGAAAATCAACAAGACTTAGAGAGTTAATATTACATTCAATTCATGACGGATTAATCGTCATAAACAATGAAGGAATAATTACATATGTGAATGAATCTGCACTATCTATTTTAGAGCTCTCAAGAGATGAAGTGATTAAGCGGAAAGTCACTGAAATTATAACGAATAGCAGATTACCTAATGTATTAGCAACGAGAAAAAAAGAAATGAATGTTCAAGTTTCATTAGAAAATGGAAAAGAAGTTATTACAACCAGAATTCCATTAATAAGTGAAACAGGCGAATTATTAGGTGCCTTCTCTGTTTTTAAAGATATTACTGAAGTCGTTGGTTTAGCTGAAGAGGTAACGAATTTAAAAGATATTCAAACAATGTTAAATGCAATCATTCAGTCAAGTGAAGAAGCTATTTCAGTCGTTGATGAAAATGGTTTAGGACTAATGATTAATCCTGCTTATACAAAAATAACAGGCTTAAGTAAAAAAGATGTCATTGGAAAACCAGCTTCTGCGGATATTTCGGAAGGCGAAAGTATGCATATGCAAGTATTGCAAACGAAAAAACCTGTCAGAGGAGCTCGAATGAAAGTAGGTCCACATAATCGGGATGTACTTGTTAATGTTGCTCCGATTATAGTTGATGGCAAACTAAAGGGTAGTGTTGGTGTCATTCACGACTTATCAGAAATTGAGTCCCTAACATCACAATTAAAAGAAGCTCGACAAATAATTCGTAATTTAGAAGCTAAATATACATTTGATGATATTATTGCTGTTTCAGAAGATATGAAGCTAACATTAGAACAAGCAAAAGTCGGTGCAAAAACTCCAGCAACTGTATTGCTACGTGGTGAATCAGGAACAGGAAAAGAATTAATTGCACATGCTATTCATAATGAAAGCGAAAGGAAGCACCATAAATTTATCCGTATAAATTGTGCGATGTATGATGAACAAGAATTGGAGAAGCTTCTTTTTGGTAATGAAAAGGGTTCACCAAAACAGAGACAAGGTTATTTTGAAGAAGCTAATAAAGGAAGTATCTTTTTAGATGAAATTGGCGAATTGTCTTTAGCTTTACAAACGAAAATATTAAGACTCCTTGAAAGACAAGAGATTATTCGTGTAGGAGGCGATGAATCGGTCACTGTTGATGTAAGGGTTATTGCTGCAACAAATGTTAATTTAGAACGTGCTATTATGACCGGCGAATTTCGTGAGGATCTTTACTATCGTCTAAATAAATTTCCTATATTTGTTCCACCGCTTAGAGAGCGTTTAGAAGATGTCGAACCTTTAGTACACCATTTCATTACTCATTTAAATGAGAGCTATGGAAGGAATGTTAAAGGTATTTCATCATCAGCAATCGCCCAATTAAAAAAATATAGCTTTCCAGGTAATGTTAGAGAACTCGAGAATATGATTGGAAGGGCCATCATAAATATGAATCTTTTAGAAGAAACGATTGATGAAACTCACTTACCTTCTTTAAGAAAATCGACCTTGAGTGATTTTGACGTTACTGAAGGTAGTTTAGATGATGAAATTATGCCTTTACAAGAAGCAATTGATGAATTTGAAAAATTGTATTTGTTAGAAGTGCTTGAGAAAAATAACTTTATTAAATCTAAAACTGCTAAGCAATTAAATATATCGATTCGAAACTTATACTATAAAATGAAAAAGCACAATCTTGGCAAAGAACCTTAGCTTTAATAGCTTAATCCAATCAAGGGTCAAGTTCCAATATAATAAAAGAAGTAAATTTTAGGAGGTAATTAAAATGGAATTATTCAAGTATTTAGAAGAATATGATTACGAACAGGTTGTCTTTTGTCACGATAAAAGTTCAGGATTAAAAGCGATTATTGCTATACACGATACGACATTAGGTCCAGCTTTAGGTGGCACTCGCATGTGGACATACAAAACTGAAGAAGAAGCTGTCATTGATGCTTTACGTCTAGCAAGAGGAATGACATATAAAAATGCTGCTGCAGGTCTTAATTTAGGTGGAGGAAAAACAGTTATTATTGGCGATCCTAGAAAAGATAAAAATCCTGAAATGTTCCGTGCGTTCGGTCGTTATATTCAAGGTCTAAACGGTCGTTATATTACAGCAGAAGATGTTGGCACGACAGTACAAGATATGGATTTAATTTATATGGAGACAGACTTTGTAACAGGTATTTCACCTGAATTCGGTTCTTCTGGAAATCCATCACCAGCAACAGCTTACGGTGTATATTTAGGGATTAAAGCTTCAGTAAAAGAAGCATTTGGTAGTGATTCTTTGGAAGGGAAAGTCGTAGCTGTTCAAGGTGTAGGAAATGTTGCTTATAACATGTGCAAACATTTGCATGAAGAAGGTGCCAAGCTTGTAGTAACAGATATTAATAAAGAAGCAGTGCAGCGTGCCGTGAATGATTTCGGTGCAAAAGCTGTGGACCCAGACGATATTTATGAAGTTGATTGTGATGTATATTCACCATGTGCATTAGGTGCAACAGTCAATGATAATACAATTCCTAAATTAAAAGCTAAAGTCATTGCTGGTTCTGCAAATAACCAATTAGCTGAAACACGTCACGGTGATAAACTACATGAATTAGGTATTGTTTATGCGCCTGATTACGTCATTAATTCAGGAGGCGTCATTAATGTTGCCGATGAACTTAATGGATATAATCATGATCGTGCTTATAAACAAATAGAAAATATTTATCATAGTCTAGAAAAAATATATGAAATTTCTAAAAGTGAGAATATACCAACATATATTGCAGCAGATCGTATGGTTGAAGATCGAATTGAAAGAGTTAGTCGTTCAAGAAGCCAATTTTTAAGAAATGAAAATAATATCATTTCCCGCCCTAGAAGATAAACTTTTTCCTTTGATATGTGTTGTATCAAAGGTAGTAATATTGAAAGCGTTTCCATGTTGTGCTAACAATCATAAAGTTTTATGATAGATATTAGGACTAGGTAATAACTTGCGAGAGGAGTTTAACAATGGCTGAAGAATATGATGTGGTCGTACTTGGTGGGGGAACAGGTGGTTATGTTGCTGCTGTTCGTGCGAGTCAATTAGGCTTAAAGGTTGCGATCGTTGAGAAAAGTAAACTTGGAGGAACATGTTTGCATCAAGGATGTATTCCTTCAAAAGCATTACTAAGGAGTGCAGAAGTTTACAAACAAACGAAAGAATCCGAAACTTATGGAATCGAAACAGAAAATACATCACTAAATTTTGTGAAAGTCCAAGAACGTAAACAATCAATCATTGATCGTTTACATAAAGGTGTTCAAGGGTTGATGAAAAAAGGGAAGATTGATATTTATGAAGGACACGGCAGAATACTAGGCCCGAGTATTTTTTCACCAACTGCTGGGACTATTTCAGTTGAACGCAATGATGGCGCAGACAATACGATGATTGTACCAAAAAATGTGATCATTGCAACTGGTTCTAGTCCACGCACATTACCAGGATTGGACTTAGGTGGTGATAAAATATTATCTTCAGATCATGCGCTACAATTAACAGATCTTCCAAAGTCTATATTAATTGTTGGCGGCGGTGTAATCGGAATTGAATGGGCATCAATGCTGAACGATTTTGATGTCGATGTAACAGTGATTGAGTATGCTGATCGTATTTTACCAACCGAGGATCAAGATATTTCTCGAGAAATGACGAGAATGTTAAAGAAAAAAGGTGTGAAAGTTGTTACAAAAGCAAAAGTGATTCCAGAGACGGTCAACAAAAATAAAGAAGTATCTATTGAAGCTGAAGTTAAAGGTAAAACAGAAGTATTTACTGCAGAAAAAATGCTCGTCTCAGTCGGTCGTGTACCTAATGTCGATAATATAGGTCTTGAAAATACCGATATAGAGATTGAAAATGGAGCAATAAAAGTAAATAAATATTATCAAACAAAAGAAAGTCATATTTATGCAATTGGTGATGTCATCGGTGGCATGCAATTAGCACATGTCGCATCTCATGAAGGAATTATAGCGATGGAACATATAGCCAATGAAAACCCAGATCCTATTAATTATGAAAACATTCCGACGTGTATTTACTCAAATCCAGAAGTAGCAAGTGTAGGATTGACTGAACAACAAGCAGTTGATCAAGGGTATGACATTAAAATTGGTAAATTCCCGTTTCAAGCTGTCGGTAAAGCACTTGTATATGGAGAAGCTAACGGATTCGTAAAAATTATAGCCAATAAACAGAATGATGATTTATTAGGCGTTCATATGATTGGTCCACATGTTACGGATATGATATCTGAAGCAGGACTAGCAAAAGTATTAGATGCAACACCTTGGGAAATTTCTCAATCCATTCATCCGCATCCGACACTTTCAGAAGTGATTGGAGAAGCTGCATTAGCAGTAGACGGAAAACAAATTCATGGATAAAAAAGGGAGGTATTAATATGGCTAAAAAAAATCGCCATGAAGAACTCGGTTTAACCGATGAACAAGCCATTGATATGTACCGTACGATGGTTTTAGCTAGAAAAATTGATGAAAGAATGTGGTTACTTAACCGAGCGGGGAAAATTCCTTTTGTCATCTCTTGTCAAGGGCAAGAAGCAGCACAAGTAGGAGCAGCCTTTGCATTAGACAGAACGAAAGATTATGTAGCACCTTATTATCGTGATGTAGGAGTCGTCCTATCATTTGGTATGACATCTCGTGACTTATTTCTATCAGGTTTTGCTAAAGCAGAAGATCCTAACTCAGGTGGTAGACAAATGCCAGGACATTTTGGACAAAAGAAAAACAGAATTTTAACAGGATCCTCTCCTGTTACAACCCAACTTCCACACGCAGTTGGTGTTGCTTTAGCAGGGAAAATGGAAAACAAAGATTTTGTTTCTTTTGTCACATTAGGTGAAGGTTCATCTAACCAAGGAGATTTCCATGAAGGATTGAACTTTGCAGGGGTTCATAAACTACCTGTTATTACAATGGTAGAAAATAATAAGTATGCCATTTCTGTCCCATATGAAAAACAAGTTGCTTCCGAAACAGTTGCGGAACGTGCAGGAAGTTATGGCATGGTTGGTGTACAAGTAAATGGGAATGATCCATTAGAAGTTTTTGAAGCAGTCCAAAATGCTAGAAAGAGAGCATTAAATGGCGAAGGCCCATCTTTAATTGAAGCAGTTACAACACGTTTAACAGCTCACTCAAGTGATGATGATGATTCAGTTTATCGTGACAAAAATGAAGTTGAAGAAGCGCGTAAAAATGACTGTATTATTATATTCTCAAATTATTTAAAAGAAGCTGGCGTGTTAAATGATGAACAAGAAAAAGAACTTATTAAAGGTATTGAACAGGAAATAAATGAAGCAACTGATTATGCCGAAAATGCGCCTTATGCTGAACCAGAAGAAGCCCTAAAATACGTGTATCACGAAGAGGGAGGGGAATAAAGATGGCAGTTTTATCATATATTCAAGCCGTCACCCAAGCGATTAAAGAAGAGATGGAACGTGATGAAAAAGTTTTCGTACTCGGAGAAGATGTCGGGAAAAAGGGAGGCGTTTTCCGAGCAACGGACGGTTTATATGATCAATTTGGAGAACAACGTGTGATTGATACCCCTTTAACAGAATCTGCGATAGCGGGTGTAGGTATCGGGGCAGCTATGTATGGTATGCGTCCTATTGCAGAAATGCAGTTTGCGGATTTTATTATGCCAGCTGTAAACCAAATTATTTCAGAAGCAGCTAGAATCCGTTATCGCTCGAATAATGATTGGAATTGTCCAATTACTATCCGTGCTCCTTATGGTGGTGGCGTACATGGAGCGCTATACCATTCACAATCAGTTGAGGCAATATTTGCGAATCAACCTGGATTGAAAATTGTTATGCCGTCAACACCGTATGATGTTAAAGGCTTACTAAAAGCAGCTATTCGTGATGAGGACCCAGTTTTATTTTTCGAACATAAGCGTGCATACCGTTTAATTAAAGGTGAAGTACCTGAAGATGATTACGTTCTTCCAATTGGAAAAGCGGATGTTAAACGTGAAGGTGAAGATATAACTGTAATAACTTATGGATTATGTGTCCATTTTGCTTTACAAGCAGCAGAAAGATTAGCTGAAGAAGGAATATCGGCTCATATTCTTGATTTGCGTACAGTTTATCCACTGGATCAAGAGGCTATTATTGAAGCAGCTAAAAAGACAGGTAAAGTTCTTTTGGTGACTGAGGATAATAAAGAAGGCAGTATTATGAGTGAAGTTTCAGCAATTATTGCTGAGCATTGTTTATTTGACTTAGATGCACCTGTGCAACGTCTATGTGGTCCGGACATTCCGGCAATGCCATACGCACCAACAATGGAAAAATTCTTCATGGTTAATCCAGACAAGGTTGAAAAGGCGATGCGTGATTTAGCGGAATTTTAATTTGCAAATAAGTCGTTTCATAATGAAGTAAAGGAGGTCTTAGTTGATGGCTGTTGAAAAAATAACGATGCCACAATTAGGTGAGAGTGTAACTGAAGGTACAATTGGTTCTTGGCTCGTTAATGTAGGGGACCATGTAAATAAATACGACCCATTAGCTGAAGTCATGACAGATAAAGTAAATGCAGAAGTCCCATCTTCTTTTACTGGAGTTATTAAGGAATTAGTTGTTCAAGAAGGTGAAACAGTATCTGTAGGAGAGTTAATCTGTTATATCGAAGTAGAAGGTGGGTCATCTGAACAAGTAGAAAATAAGGATGATACTTCGAGCAATGAAGAATCAAAAGAATTAAACGACAATGATCAATCGATGAAAAAACGTTATTCACCAGCAGTATTAAAATTAGCCCAAGAGAACGATATTGATCTTAACTCAGTTGAAGGTACAGGTAAAGGTGGAAGAATAACGAGAAAAGATTTGGAGAAGATAATCGCTTCTGGAGAAATTCCGAAGCCTGCTCAACAACCAACCCAACAGACAAAGGATGTAAGTACAGAACGTAAAGCACCTTCATCACCAGTACAATATGCTGAAACTGAAGCGGGAGATATTGAAATACCAGTAACAGGTGTAAGAAAAGTTATCGCTCAAAATATGGTTAGATCAAAAACTGAAATTCCACATGCATGGATGACTGTTGAAGTTGATGTCACGGATTTAGTCAACTATCGAAACGAAATTAAAGATGAGTTTAAACGTAAAGAAGGCTTTTCAATCACATATTTTGCTTTCTTCGTCAAAGCAGTTGCTCAAGCTTTAAAAGAATACCCAGAATTAAACAGTACTTGGGCAGGAGATAAAATTATTCAAAAGAAAGATATTAATTTATCCATTGCAGTTGCAAATGAAAATGAATTATTTGTCCCTGTCATTAAACATGCAGATGAAAAGAGTATTAAAGGGATAGCCAAAGAAATAACAGAACTTGCTGGTAAAGCTCGTAACGGAAAACTAAGTCCCGATGATATGCAAGGAGGAACATTTACCGTTAATAACACAGGCTCATTTGGTTCTGTTCAATCGATGGGGGTCATTAACTATCCGCAGGCAGCCATCTTACAAGTTGAATCAATAGTTAAACGTCCAGTATATATGAATGGAATGTTTGCAGCTCGTGATATGGTAAATCTTTGCTTATCACTTGACCATCGTATTTTAGACGGACTCATTTGCGGTAATTTCTTAAAACGTCTAAAAGAAATTCTAGAAAATATGTCACAAGAGAATACAAACGTTTATTAAAACGATGAGAAAATCACCTGATAGAAGGTGATTTTCTCAAATTTTAGCGTCATAATTGAATGTCAGTATAAAACTTGGTACGATAAAAACATGAAATATTAACATAAAGGGGCCATGTCAAATGGATTTTAATCTTTATATGCAAGATTTCGTTAATCAAGCAAGAAATGAGATCACTGAAGCTGGTTATGTGTCTTTAACAACACCAGAAGAAGTAGATCAAGCATTTGCTAAAAAAGGAACAACACTTGTTATGATCAATTCAACTTGTGGTTGTGCTGGAGGAGTAGCTCGCCCAGCTGCAGCAAATTCTATTCACTACGATCGTCGTCCAGATCATTTAGTTACTGTTTTTGCTGGACAAGACCGTGAAGCTACTGAAAGAGCAAGAGAATATTTCGAAGGTTATCCGCCATCTTCACCTTCTTTTGCTTTATTAAAAGATGGTAAAATTATCACTATGCTTGAACGTCATGAAATAGAAAGTTCAACACCTATGGAAGTTGTCCAACAGTTACAAAAGCTTTTTGATGAACATTGTGATGAAATATAAGATGGAATAAAAGGTGGTTACTAGCCACCTTTTTCTAATATAGGAAAGTATTTGGATGTTTAACTAAGAAAGAGGAAGAACATGTTCAAAATCGGTTATCGTACAATCAAAACAGCTATTGGTGCTCCAATATCTATGTTAATTGCACAAATGATTGGTCTTGATAATTATATATCTGCCGCTATTTTAACGATTCTTTGTATTAAAGCGACAAGAAGAAGGTCTTTTTTAAGCGCGTGGTATCGTTTATATGCATGTCTAGTTGCCATTATAATATCCGCCACTGTCTTTTATTTATTTGGTTACACACCAGTCACTTTTGGGCTAGTTCTTATTATTTTTATACCAATCACAGTAAAACTAAATATTACTGAAGGGATTATTACAAGCTCCGTTATCATTCTACATTTATACGGGGCAGGATATGTCTCATTAAATTTATTTGTAAACGAAATTATTCTTTTAATGGTTGGATTGGGAGTTGCCTTACTACTTAATTTATATATGCCTAGTTTAGAATACGAGCTTGAACAAATCCAAACGAAGCTTGAATCTAAGTTTTCAACGATTTTAAAGGAAATCGGCTTATATTTAAGAACTGGAGATCGTGAGTGGTCCGGTCAGGAATTAACAGAGGCAGCTATACTAATTGATAAAGCTAAATCACTAGCCTCACGAGATGTTGAAAATCATTTGTTAAGAAGTCACCATCCATTTAACCATTACTTTCATATGCGGGAAAGACAACTAGATAATTTAGAGCAAATGTTACCTTTGATTAGTCGGCTACGTGTTAGCGAAGAGGAGCATGAGTATATTGGAAAAATGTTTGAAGAGTTATCAGATCATGTTCATCCTGGAAATACAGCAATAAAGTTTTTAGAACAACTTAAAAATATTCGTGATCGTTTTAATAAAGAGCCTTTGCCAGAAAATAAAGAGCAATTCGAGGAAAGAGCAAACCTTTATTTATTATTAAATGAGATTGAACAATATTTAATAATTAAACGATCCTATAAGAAAAGCGATATTTAAGGTAATTACAAAAAACTCTCAAGCACTTATATGGCCTGAGAGTTTTATTTTCAAATTATATGAACAGAACTGCTGCCATCATAAGTGAAGATAATAACATTGCAATAATCATTAAGTAAATAACAACTGTTGTCCACTTGTTCTTTCTTCTTCTATTTGATGAAAAAGGAGCTTGAACTCTTTTCTTTTTATTTTTTTTGTTGGACACGTCCGATTCCTCCCTTACATTACACTATATTTTATTGTAAAAGAAAAAGATTGATTGGACAAGACAAATCTTTCCTTTAAAATAGTAAGTGGGAGTTTTTTTACATAAAATGATGTTGATGAAGGGAGAAGTATAAATGGCGAGAAATTATAAAGAACATCAACAACTATGGGAAGAAAAAGTAAAACAAACTAATGAACGATTTCCTGAAAGAAAAGGGAAGTTCGTTAACAAATCCGAAATAGAAATCGATCCACTATATTTACCCCAAAATGAAGCATTGCATGATGAATATATGGAAAAACTCGGATTTCCTGGTCAATACCCATATACACGAGGAATTCAGCCTTCAATGTATCGAAATCGTTTTTGGACGATGAGGCAATACGCTGGATTTGGATCTGCAAAGGAAACTAACAAAAGGTTCCGCTATTTACTAGAGCAAGGTCAGACTGGTTTATCTGTTGCCTTTGATTTACCAACTCAAATTGGATATGACTCTGATGACCCTATGGCAGAAGGGGAAGTAGGTAAAGTTGGAGTAGCTATTGATTCTTTAGAGGATATGGAAACATTATTGGACGGGATTCCGCTTGATCAAGTAAGCACGTCAATGACCATTAATGCACCAGCTTCGGTCTTACTAGCGATGTATATTGCTGTAGCTGAAAAACAAGGAGTACCTAAAGAAAAAATTACAGGTACAATACAAAATGACATATTAAAAGAATACATTGCGCGTGGAACTTATATTTATCCACCTAAGCCATCGATGAGACTGATTACAAACATCTTCGAATATTGTGCAAAACATGTTCCGAAATTCAACACGATAAGTATATCCGGTTATCATATTCGAGAAGCAGGTTCAACTGCTGTTCAAGAGGTAGCTTTCACACTAGCTAATGGGATGGCTTACGTTGATGCTGCTCTTGAAAGCGGTTTAAAAGTCGATCAATTTGCACCACGTCTTGCGTTTTTCTTTAATGCTCATAATAACTTTTTTGAAGAAGTCGCAAAATTCCGTGCGGCAAGAAGAATTTGGGCTAAAGTCATGAAAGAAAAATATCAAGCCAAAGATGAAAGAAGCTGGCGCTTACGTTTTCATACCCAAACTGGCGGATCAACGTTAACCGCACAGCAACCTGATAATAATATCGTCCGTGTGGCACTACAAGCGTTATCCGCGGTGTTAGGTGGCACGCAAAGTTTACACACGAACTCAAGAGATGAAGCGTTAGCGTTACCTACAGAAGAATCAGCCCGTATCGCTTTACGTACACAGCAAATTATTGCACATGAAAGTGGTGTCGCTGATACTGTTGATCCATTAGCTGGTTCATATTATGTGGAACAGTTAACGGACGAAATTGAACGTGAAGTTCTCGCATATATAGAGCGAATAGATGAGATGGGTGGCGCTGTTCAGGCAGTTGAAGATGGTTATATGCAACGTGAAATTCATCATGCAGCCTATGAAGCACAGAAGAAAATAGAGTCAAAAGAAGATATTATCGTTGGAATGAATGAATTTCAAATAGACGAAGAGATGCATGGTGAATTATTGAAGGTTGACGAACAACTAGAACAAGAACAAGTAGAACAAATTCATAGAGTAAGAACAAACCGTGATCACAACTCTGTCAATAAAAACCTTACAGCTTTAAAAGAAGCAGCTAAAAATGAAAAAGAAAATTTAATGCCATATATAATAGATGCGGTTAAATCCTATGCTACTGTTGGAGAAATCTGCAATTGTCTACGAGAAGTATTTGGTGAATATACAGGGGCTTAATTAGGGGGGCAAAATGTTATGGAACGCAAAATAAGAGTATTAGTTGCAAAGCCAGGTCTAGATGGTCACGATCGTGGAGCACTAGTCATTGCACAAGCATTACGAGATTATGGAATGGAAGTTATTTATACAGGCTTACGTCAATCAGCAGCACAAATCGCTCAAGCTGCGATCCAAGAAGATGTTGACGTTATTGGATTGTCCTCATTGTCAGGAGGGCATAAAACTTTATTTCCAAAAGTCATAGAAGAATTAAAGAAAAGAGACGCTAATGATATTCCTGTAATAGGTGGAGGGGTAATACCCGAGGATGATATTCAATATTTATTAGATCAAGGAATTAAAAAGGTGTTTACTCCTGGAACGCCAACGACTGAAGTTGCTAAATATATTGACCAATTAGCAAGAGGTGGTCTAAGTGAATAAAATTGCACATATCGGAATAGCGGTCAAAAGTTTAGATGCTATGATTCCTTTTTACCGTGATATGCTTGGCTTAAATTTTAAAGGAATTGAAGAAGTGCCATCTGAACAAGTAAGAGTAGCTTTCTTTAAAATAGGTGAAAGTGCTTTTGAACTGTTAGAACCAACAAGTGAAGAATCACCTATTGCTAAATTTATTGCTAAAAAAGGCGAAGGGATCCATCATATCGCTCTAGATGTGGACGATATCGAGAAGCGACTAGAACATTTAAAACATCAAGGTATTCCTCTAATCAATGGTCAAGCAAAAGAAGGGGCACACAATAGTAAAATTGCGTTTTTACATCCAAAAGCAGCAAATGGTGTACTCTATGAACTATGCGAGATGAATCAGGAGGATGTGTAATGGATATTTATGATAAAATAAATGAATTGTATGATAAGCGTCGCCAGGTTGAGCTTGGTGGCGGAGATGAACGTATTCAAAAGCATCGTGATAAAGGAAAAAAGACAGCAAGAGAACGGATTGATTATTTACTTGATGAAGATTCTTTTGTTGAATTGAATCCTTTTATCGAGCACCGTGTAACAGATTTTGGTATGGATCGTAAGGAGGCACCTGGAGAAGGTGTTGTGACAGGGTATGGAACGATTAACGGACGACCTGTTTATTTATTTGCTCAAGATGCAACTGTTTTTGGTGGGGCACTTGGGGAGATGCATGGTAAAAAAATTGCAGCCGTTATGGATCTAGCGGCTAAAAATGGTACACCGTTCATTGGCTTAAACGACTCGGGTGGTGCTAGAATTCAAGAAGGAGTTGCTTCACTTGATGGGTATGGCCATGTGTTTTATCGTAACTCCATTTATTCCGGCGTCATTCCGCAAATCTCAGTTATTTTAGGTCCGTGTGCAGGTGGAGCTGTATATTCACCAGCAATCACTGATTTTGTTATTATGGTTGAAGAAACGTCACAAATGTTTATAACAGGGCCAAAGGTGATAGAAACAGTGACAGGCGAAAAAATATCTTCTGAAGATTTAGGTGGTGCACACGTACATAACTCAATAACAGGAAATGCGCACTTAAAAGCTCAAACAGAGGAAGAAGCTTTAGACTATGTAAAAACACTTATGGCCTACTTACCACAAAATAATGAAGAAAAACCTGAAGTCATTAAAAGCTGTGAGAAAGAAGATTTAAGGACGGAATTGACTGACCTGATACCATTTGACCCGATTCGACCGTATGATGTACGAACCATTATTCATGAAGTGATGGATGATGACTCATTTTTTGAAATACATCCTGACTTCGCAAAAAATGTTGTAGTTGGTTTCGCACGAATTAAAGGTGTCACTGTTGGACTTGTTTGTAACCAGCCAAAGCATTTAGCAGGTGGATTAGATATTGACTCAAGTGATAAAGCTGCACGTTTTATCCGTTTTTGTGATTCCTTTAATATTCCAATCATTACATTTGAAGATGTGACTGGATTTTTCCCTGGGATTAAGCAAGAACATGGTGGGATTATTCGTCATGGAGCAAAAATTTTGTATGCTTATTCTGAGGCGACTGTTCCAAAAATTACTGTCATAACTAGAAAAGCATACGGTGGAGCCTATGTGGCATTAAACAGTAAATCTATTGGAGCGGACCTAGTATTTGCCTGGCCAAATGCAGAAATCGCGGTAATGGGTCCTGAGGGTGCGGCAAATATTATTTTTTCTAAAGAAATACAAGAAAGTGACAACCCTGAAGCGACAAGACAACAAAAAATTGACGAGTATCGCGAGAAGTTTGCTAACCCTTATGTCGCCGCAGGCTTAGGGATGGTCGATGACGTCATTGATCCTCGTGAAACAAGAATTAAATTATCACAAGCTTTAACGATGCTACAAAACAAAAAAGAAAGTCGGCCAACAAAAAAACATGGAAATATTCCACTTTAACTTCGGAGGTATAATAGATGACAAAAATTAATGAAGAACGTCTAATAAATGAATTTCTAGAGCTTGTACAAATAGATTCTGAAACTAAACATGAGGAGAAAATTGCTAATGTTTTAAAAGAAAAATTTATAAAATTAGGCTTAGAAGTGATTGAGGATGATGCTAAGTCAAAAACAGGTCATGGTGCAAACAATTTAATTTGTACATTAAAAGGGAATAAGAGTGATGCTTCGATTTATTTCACTTCTCACATGGATACGGTTGTTCCAGGTACAAGCATTAAACCGTCAATTAAAGATGGCCTGATTGTATCTGATGGGACTACAATTTTAGGCGCGGATGATAAAGCTGGAATTGCAGCTATGATTGAGATGATTCAATGTTTAAAGGAACAAAAAGTAGAGCACGGTGATGTCCAGTTTGTAATTACAGTAGGTGAAGAATCAGGTCTTGTCGGTGCAAAAGCTTTAGATTCGAGCTTATTAAAAGCAGATTATGGCTATGCGGTTGATAGTACTGGTCAAGTAGGTAATATGATTGTAGCTGCACCAACACAGGCTAAGATTGAAATTGTCTCACATGGAAAAACGGCTCATGCAGGTGTAGCACCAGAAAAAGGCATCTCAGCAATTACATTAGCCGCAAAAGCAATTGCCAAAATGCCTCTTGGAAGAATCGACGAAGACACAACAGCAAATATAGGACGTATTGAAGGCGGTAGCGCTACAAATATCGTGTGCGATAAGGCATATATTCTTGCAGAAGCACGTTCTTTAGACCCTAAAAAATTAAATAAACAATTAGAAAAAATGCGAAAAGCATGTGAAGCGGCGGAAAAAGAATTTGGTGGAACGATTGAATTTAATGAAACTATAGTTTACCCAGGTTATCGCCACGAAGATCGTGAACAGGTAGTACAAACCGCAATTAATGCAGCTAAAAACATTGGAATCGATAGTAAACTTGAAAGTACTGGTGGAGGTAGTGATGCTAACATCATAAACGGACTAGGGATTCCAACAGTTAATTTATGTGTAGGATATGAAAACATCCATACAACAGATGAGAAAATGCCTATATCTGAACTCGTTAAACTATCTCAGTTTCTCTTTCATATTGTGATAGAAGCTGCAAAGTAAAATATTTAAGCTTGATGTGTATATCATCAAGCTTTTTCCAATATGAATTGTCACGAATTAGAAGGTGATTGTGATGTCTAAAGGCCGTATAATTTTTCACGTTGATATGAATAGTTTTTATGCTTCAGTTGAAATAGCTTATAACCCAAACCTAAAAGGTCAACCTGTTGCTATTGCTGGTGATCCAGAAAAAAGAAGAGGCATTGTCGTTACAAGCAGCTATGAAGCTAGAGCTAAAGGGGTCAAAACGACGATGCCACTATGGCAAGCGTATGAAAAGTGCCCTCAATTAATTGTGTTAAGGCCAAATTTTAATCGATATCGTGAGGCGTCGCAACATATTTTTTCGATGCTAAATGAAGTAACCCCTTTTGTACAACCCGTATCAATTGATGAAGGGTATATGGATGTTACAGACTATGTTGATGGAGAAAACCCAATTGAATTAGCACGCAATATCCAAAAAAGAATTTTAAAGGAACTTGATCTACCTTGTAGCATTGGAATAGCTCCTAATAAATTTTTAGCCAAAATGGCTTCAGATATGAAAAAGCCACTTGGAATTACAGTTCTTAGAAAACGTGAAATTAAAGAGAAGCTATGGCCTCTTCCAATTGGAGACATGTACGGTGTTGGAAAAAAGACTGAGGAAAAGCTGAAAACCATTCAAATTGAGACGATTGGTGATTTAGCAACTAAAGATGTGTACACATTAAAACATCTTCTTGGTATTAATGGAGAGAGACTCCATCAACGAGCAAATGGAATTGACAATCGTCCGGTTGATCCAGATGCCGTCAATGAATTTAAAAGTATCGGAAATTCAACAACATTACCATATGATTATATTGAACTTAATGAAATTAAAGAAGTCTTTAAACAACTTTCAGAAAAAGTTGCGTTGCGATTAAGGCATAAAAACGTTGTGACTGAAAATATTCAAATTATGATTCGTTACCATGATCGAAAAACGATAACACGAAGTAAACAACTAAGTGATTATATCGAAAATAAAGAGGACATTGCTCAAATTGCTTTTAAGTTATTTAAACAGCATTGGTCTAGTGAACCGGTACGATTATTAGGAATTACAGCACAACAATTAACAAGTCGTGATGAAATGGCCAAGCAATTAGATCTATTTACTTATGAGCAAGAAGCGGTCAAAGAGGGCTTATATGAAGCTATTGAACAAATAGAAGAAAAGTTCGGTAAAAATGCCTTTGTTAAACTCAAACATAACGATACCAAACCAGCGATGACAACAAGCTTCCAAAAAGATTTTCTAAATGAATATAAAAAGAAAAAATAGTGGCTGGGACATAAGTAAATTGACTTTGACTGAAACCGAACAATTTCTAAACTAGCGTAGGAAATATACGTAGACTCCTGCGGGAGGAATGGCATAGGTGAGACCCCACAGTGCGATAGCACGAGGAGGCTCACCAGCCACCCGCGGAAAGCGAAGTATATTTCCGGAGCGGGTTAAGTGCACTATTCAAATTGTTCGGTTTTAAGTCTTGTAAAAACCTTTTGACCCAGCCTCTATTTTTTAAATAATTTAGTTAATAGTTTTATCGCCATTTTAGAATTTGGATATCTAAATGAAAAATCAAAAGTAGTTGTCTGTTTTAAAATACTTTTATGATGAGAGAACGTGTCAAAGCTTGCTTTGCCATGATATTTTCCAATGCCACTTGTACCGATTCCACCGAAAGGTAAATGATGATTGGCCAAATGCATTAACGTATCATTGAAGCATCCGCCACCAAAAGATAAATTTTTAGCTACCCATTCTTGTTTTTCTTGACTCTCAGAAAAATAATACAACGCGAGAGGATTTCGGGAATGATTGACATGGTCATAAACTTCTTCAATATGATTAAACGTCAGAATTGGAAGTAAGGGACCAAATATTTCTTCTTGCATAATTGGCGACGTCCAACTTACTTGATCAATAAGTGTCGGATTAATCTTTTGTTGACTTGCTTCCGTTTCCCCACCGTAAATAATAGCTCCATCCTTCAAGTATTTATTTAACCGTTCAAAATGTTTTGCGCTAACAATTTTAGTATATTGATCGTTTTCAATTGGGTTTGCTGTATACATCTGTTCAATTTCTTTAATCATTTTTTCTATTAATCTAGTTTTTATATTTTCATGAACGAGTATGTAATCAGGAGCAACACAAGTCTGCCCAGCATTAATAAATTTGCCCCAAACAATACGTTTTGCAGCGAGTTCAATTTTAGCATCTTCATCAACAATACACGGACTTTTTCCACCTAATTCTAATGTGACTGGGATTAGCTGCTTACTTGCTTTTTCCATAACTATTTTGCCGACAGGAACACTCCCCGTAAAGAAAATATAGTCAAAAGGTTCATCAAGTAACTGTTCACTTACTTCTTTATCTCCTTGTACGACAGAAATGTACTTTGATTCAAATGTTTTAGTGATCATTTCTTCAATAAGCTCACTTGTAAAAGGTGTGAGTTCAGAAGGTTTGATGACAGCTGTGTTTCCTGCCGCAATAGCACCTATAAGAGGGGCAATGGTTAAATGTAAAGGATAATTCCATGGACTAATAATTAAAGTCACTCCATAAGGCTGTTTATAAATATAATTTTTCGACCCCGTATGAGTCGTAGGCTTTTTAACTTTTTCTGGAGACATCCATTGCCGTAAATGCTTGAGTGTATAATTAAGTTCTTGATGTAGAAATCCAAGTTCCGTTGACAAAACTTCATAAGTTGATTTATTTAAATCTTTCTTTAATACTTCATAAATTCTTGATTCATATCTAATTAGCATATCCTTTAATTTTTGCAGTTGGTGTATACGAAAAGTATAAGTTAATGTCTTTCCTTCACGAAACATATTTTTTTGATTGTTAATAAGCTGTTTTAAATCCATAAATATCCCCCTTTAGACAGTATAAGTAGAAAAGTCACTAGCAAAAGTGACATGACTAAAAATAGTTTTTAAATACTGTAATTCTTGATCTAAATCTTTCGGTTGGTACCGCGATGATATATGGTTTAAAATTAACTGCTTCACCTCAGCTTTTTTAGCAATTATTGCTGCTTGTTCAGAAGTTGAATGAAAGTAGTTTTCCGCTAACTGTTGATCATCTTTTCTAAATGTCCCTTCATGTACAAACACATCTGCATGTTTGACAAATGGTATAACACTTTCGTCAAACCGGGTATCGCCTAAAATTGCTATTTTTTTACCCTGAATAGGTGGTCCAGTTACATCATCTCTGTTAATTACAGTTCCGTCTTGTAAAGTCACTTGTTCATTCTCTTTAATTTTTTTAAAAATTGGTCCAGGTTCAACGCCTAAAGCTTTTAATTTTTCTGGTTGAAGTGGCCCAATTGAATCATACTGCTCAATCATAAAGCCGTAAGAGGGGATACCATGTTTTAATTTTTTTGCTTTAACAGTTAATTGATTGTCTTCAAAAATATTACCTTCCTTAATGGGATGATAATTAATGGGATATTTAATATGTGTATCACTCATTATAAGAGCCGTATCAATAAAAGTTTTGACTTCTGGCGGCCCATATATATCTAGAGGTTTCGTTCCATCTTGAAAAGAACGACTACTAAGTAAACCAGGAAGACCAAAAATATGATCACCATGAGCATGAGTAATAAAGATTTTAGCTATTTTTCGTGGTTTAATCGTTGTGTGTAATATTTGGTGTTGTGTCGCTTCCCCACAGTCGAACAACCATACTTCATCTCGCTCTTGTAGCATTGATAAAGCAAGGGAAGAGACATTACGCATTTTTGATGGGACACCAGAACCCGTCCCTAAAAATGTTAGTTCCACACTCGTTCCTCCTGACTATAACCAACCTCGAGTATATTGTTTTGGCGCTTCTAATTCATAATTTAATTCATCGGCAGCCTGTTTCGGCCAATACGGATTCCTTAATAATGCACGTGCAACAAAAATAAGGTCAGCTCGATTGTTTTGTAAAATTTCTTCTGCTTGAATTCCAGTTGTAATCAACCCAACAGCACCTGTTGGAAGATCTGCTTCATATTTGATTGCTTCAGCAAAAGTAACTTGATAGCCCGGGAATGGGTTTATTTTTGCTGGAACAACTCCGCCAGAGCTACAATCAATTAAATCAATGCCTTGTTTCTTCATTTCTTTAGCAAAATAAATCATGTCGTCAATAGTATTTCCTTGTTCGTGGTATTCAGCTGCTGAAATTCTTACAAAAAGAGGTCCGTGCCAAACTTCTTTTACAGCATCAATCACTTGTGAAAGGAAACGGTATCGATTTTCTCTAGAACCACCATATTCATCTTGACGTTGGTTTGTTAATGGTGATAAAAATTCATTGATTAGATATCCATGTGCCGCATGAATTTCAATTAAATCAAATTGACTGTCTTTTGCGCGACGTGCTGCGTCTTGATAAGCTTGAATCGTTTCGTTAATTTTCTCATTAGACATTTCTGTTGGTTTTTTCATTATATCATTAAATGGGATGCTGCTTGGAGCAAATATATCTTGATCAAGTACAGCTTTTCGTCCGGCATGGGCGAGTTGTATGCCAATCTTAGCTCCATGGGTATGTACACGTGATGTAAGTGTTTTTAATCCTTCTATCTGTTGATCTGACCATATTCCTAAATCTTCTGGTGAAATACGGCCTTCAGGTAATATAGCCGATGCCTCAACGATAATTAATCCTGTTTGTCCGATTGCTCGACTTTCATAATGTGTAATATGAAATGGGGTAACTTTTCCATCTTGTTTTTCACAAGAATACATACACATTGGTGACATGACAATTCGATTTTTTAAAGTTAAATCTTTGATTGTTATTGGTTCAAATAACTTTATATCCATAAAAATAACCCCTTTATGATTTCGATGCTGTTTGGATGAAATTTTTCATAATATCAGGTACGTCTGTAAAAATCCCATCGACCTGTAGTCTCATGCATTTTCTCAACGTACTCAATCGATTTACCGTATAAACTCTTAATGGAATGTCGTGTTGAATCATATGTTTCACCATTTTAGAAGATAATAAACGTGCTTTTACATGTGCTTGGTTGGCCCCTATTTCAGTCATGAATTCATCAGCTTTTCGAATTGGCATTTTTGTTAACCATGCCAGATTAATTTTTGGATCTAATTCTCTAACTCTTTTAATTGAATTTGGATTAAAACTTGAAATAATTGTACGATCTTGAACTTCATAATTATGAATAAGTTGTAACACATATTTTTCTATTAAAGGATACTCTATAACGTTAGTTTTTAATTCTACGTTTAATAATAAGTTCGTCGTTACAAACCAATCTAGAAATTCTTGTAATGATACGATTGGTGTTTCGATAAAACGTCTAGAAAACCAATAACCAGCGTCTAATTGCTTCAATTGTTCCAACGTATAATCTTGAACAAATCCTGTGCCATTTGTTGTACGTCGTATATTTTCATCATGAATAATGACAGGGACGTCATCTTTTGTTAATTGAACATCAAGTTCTATTCCATCTGCTCCAAGTTTTTTAGCAAGTTTAAATGCAGGCATCGTATTTTCAGGTGCATATTTACTCGCTCCTCTATGGGCGAAAATTTCCATAAGTAACACCTCTTTCAATGCTAATTAAAGCATTACCATCGTTAATCATTTTTACTAACTATCTATCTCTTTTATGATTGTCGGCGAATTTTTTATAAAAGTCAATTAATCATGACAGCTTCTGCTTGGTTGCCGAACTGTTTTTGTAGTATAATATCACTGAATAACGATTCATTTTTTGGAGGCTTTCATATGACACAAAATAAAATACATCAATTAACAGTACCAACTCCGTATGCAGTAGGAGATGTTCATACATACATTCATGTTGGTGATACGGTGACCATGTTTGATGCGGGGGTCAATACAGAAGAAGCTTGGACATCTTTTGTTAATCAACTTAAAAACATTGGTTTAGTTCCGAATGATATTCAACAAGTTGTTTTAACTCACCATCATCCAGATCACACGGGTTTAATCGACCGATTAGAACGTGTAGAAAATGTATATGGTCATGAGTTGGTTGATTTTTGGTTAACGCGTGATGAGACTTATTTTAAAAATTATATTTCATTTTTTAATCAATTATATGAATTATGGAATGTTCCTGATGATTTGCGTCATATTGAAAAAACAGTTGAGGATACTTTTATCCATTCTGCCAAAGGTGAGTTAACGGGAATATTGAAGGAAGGAGATTATATTCCACATCTTCCATCATTCTTGGTCATTGAAACTCCTGGGCACGCTGAAAGCCACTTGTCTTTTTTAGATGAGAAAACGGGCACACTAATTGGTGGTGATTTTTTAATTAAACAAATTTCATCAAACCCTTTACTTGAACCACCGTACAATAAGGGGGAGGAGCGACCGAAACCGTTGTTACACTATCGTCAATCGATGAAGAAAATCTTAGATTATCCTGTGAAAACTATTTTTCCAGGTCATGGAGAAATATTTACTGGCCATGAGCCGTTAATTTATGATCGATTGGAAAAACAAGAGAAACGAGCTAATAAGGTTTTAGATTTGTTACGAGATGAACCATTATCACCATTTGACATTTGTAAATGGTTATTTCCGAAGCATTATGAGAAACAATTTGGTTTAACAATGTCTGAGACGATTGGTCAGTTGGATTATTTAGTGTCTATTGACGAAGTTGAAAAGGTAGTAGTAGACTCCCGTCATGTATTGTATCAGGCAAAAAATAGATGTTAGCTATTTTTAAATAATTAAATAACGCCCTAACTCCAAATAAAGTCAGGGCGTTAAAAGTTTGAATCTTTAATTTCAAAATAAGTTATATCATCTATTGTCAGCCATTCAATGTCACTCTTCATTTTTAGCTTAATTCGTCGTTGCTGCGGGTTTATTTTCATTATCTTCCCGGTTAAAGTGATGGTCTCATAAGGATGAAATAGATGCACTTCAACATCTTTTTCAAACTGGATAGCATTTAAAATTTGTCTTTCCATCACTTCAACTTCTTGTTCATCAAGAAGTGGTTTTTCTTTTTTAGTTAATTTCTTTTGATGTTCTCTTATAACTTCTTTATGCTCTGGTAACATCATCCTGCTTGATTCCCACATTAAATTATGGCCTTTTGTTAATTTATTAGCTTTCAATGATATCACCTCTATTTGTAATGTCCACCAATTTTTTTCGCCCGGTCAAATACTTGCCCAGCTGGTCCTAATGATGACGCACGAACAATAGCTGTTGGTCCGAATTTTAATCGAATGTCATCCATTGCCGAACTTAATTGGTCCTTTTTTATAGAAGGGTCAAATAGATCAAGTTGATAAAAATCGGCTTCTTGCAGCTGTGATAAAGCCACTCCAACACTACGTATGGGTAGCCCATCCCAAAATTTGCAAAATAATTTAAAGATCGCATGAAAAATATCCATCCCAAAGTTAGTGGGGGAGGTGAGCTTAATTTGTCGGTGAAAACCTGTAGGCATATCAAAATTAGCTCCGCGCACACCGATACTGACAGTATGGCCACGGTAGTTTTGGGCACGAGCTCGCTTAGCGACTTCTTCAGAAAGCTCAAGGAGCACTACTTTAATATCCTCTAATGTTTCATAATCTCTTGGAAGTGTCATATGATGGCCAATTGCCTTTTGTTTATCGTGTGTTTTTGTCGTAACAGGGGAATAGTCAATCCCATTTGCTATTTGCCAAAGCACTTCACCGTTAATGCCCCATCTTTTCTTTAAATAGTGGACAGGATAGTTCGCTAAATCACCAATAGTTTGAATTCCCATACGTTCAAGGTGACGCCGCATTCGACTACCAACCCCAAACATTTTATGAATCGGCAGTTTCCACATCGTTTCTTTCATATTTTTCTTGTTTAATAGAAAAATGCCTTCACTATTTTTTTTCGCAAAAGCATCACAAGCAATTTTGGCTAATATTTTGTTCGGACCCATGCCGACACGTGCATACACACCAAGTTCTTCTTGAATTTCCTCTTGAATTTTTTTGGCGATTTCAAATGGGCTACCAAATAAGTGAACACTTCCCGATACGTCCATAAATTGTTCATCGATTGAAAAAACTTCAACAAGATCTGTGAAGCGTTCTAATATTTTCGTTATTTGATATGACAACTCAATATAAAGCTGCATATGAGGTCTGACAATAATAGCGTCTGGACATTTTTGTTTGGCCTCCCAAACCGCTTCAGCTGTTTTTATTCCGTACGTTTTAGCAATTGGACAAGCAGCTAAAATAATCCCACTTCGTCTTTCAGGGTCCCCCGCTACAATGACAGGTTTATTTTTGAGTCTTGAGTCTTTTGCTTTTTCTACCGAAGCGTAAAATGACTGCATGTCGACTAAAAAAATGACTTTACCCATGTTGCATGCCCCTTTAAATAATGGAACTTGTGTTCGTTTATATATTATATACGAACATACGGTCTATTATCAATGGCAATTTCATACATACAAAAAAAGACCTCTTCATACGAGGTCGGAGAGTAAAATAAAGTTTACTTTTTTAACAATGATGTGAATCTAAACACGGCAAAAAGGAGGGTGAGCATACTCAAACCCCAAAAGCCACTTGCCATCCATATATTCAATGAATTTTCTTCGGAAGCCATTGGATGATTGTAATCGATCTCTAACGTGATGGCATTGATGAAAAAATAAAAGGCAACGGCTAACAATAATAAGTGCAATAAAATAGCGACATAAGCTGAACTGTATTTTTTGTTTTTTACCCATAATATGATGGTCATTAAAGAAAAAATGACAACCACAACAATGAACCCTACGGTTAAAAAGGAAGGCATCTCTTGTTCTAACGGCATCACGGCCAACCTCCTTTAAGTTTAAAAAGTATAAAAAGGAAAATAAACCCAACAAAATTTGAAGGGTGTGTCAATCACGGTGGCTGTCATATTGATTTTTTTTAGTCATTTGTTTAATCTTTTCAAAAATATCATCAGAAATAAAAGACTCATAATAAGCTTTAACATTTTCAATAATTTGTTCTTGCTTGCTAGCACCTAAAATCAAACTACTTATAGCAGGGTGTTTCAACGTGTAGCCGATCGCTAACGATTGAGTAGTGACACCAGCTTCATTAGCTAACTGTTCAAGCCCGGTGATAATATTTTTTAATTCATGGGCATCGTAATCTAGAAATCCTTTTTGTCCTTTTTTCTTCCATATATTGATTCCATGTTCTGTTAGCATGCCTTTTCCTAAAGCTCCACGTACAACAACACTAACACCGTGCTCGTGAATGAGATCTAAAAATTCCTCTGGTCGCCTGTCAATGATGCTATATTGCATCATAATGCTCGATAAATTAGAAGTTTGTAAAAATCTTTTAATGACATTAGGACGAATTGAAGAGATTCCGTAATAACGAATCAAACCTTCTTGTTTTAATTCTTCAAATAGCTCAATTACTTCATCGGTTGGGTCTTCAATCGTTCCACCATGTAGCTGGTACAAATCAACATAATCTAGTCCCAAACGTAGCAAACTATTTTTGAACGCTTCTTTTAAATAGGCTTTAGATGGATCCCAATACCAACCATCTTGATTCGCTTCAAAATGATTTCCACCTTTAGTCCCGATAATCACTTGATCTCGTTTGCCTTTAATCGCTTGCCCAACAATTTTTTCATTTTTGCCAAAATCATATAAATCAGCCGTATCTAAATAATTAATGCCTGAATCAAGCGCTGTATCGATAATTGATTTAGCCTTCACTTCATCTGTTCCAAGGCTCATACACCCAAGACCAATTTCAGAGATGTAAAGTTCTGAGTTACCTAATTGTCGTTTGTTCATTACTTTCAACTCCTTTACTCTATTTTAAGATTAAAAGAGACCGTAATACAAATGATAGTAAATGCCTGTTAAAATAAAAATGAGGAGGTTTTAATTAATGAAAAAGTTTGAAGAAAAAACAATCGCTACAAACCATATATACAAAGGGAAAATCATCGACGTTCAGGTGGATGATGTTGAACTACCAAACGGAAAAACGTCAAAAAGGGAAATTGTAACTCACCCAGGAGCTGTAGCTATTCTTGCTGTTACAGATGAAAATAAAATTGTCATGGTGGAGCAATACCGAAAAGCTTTAGAAAAAAGTATAATTGAAATTCCAGCAGGCAAATTAGAAAAAGGAGAAAAACCCGAAATAACCGCTGCACGGGAATTAGAAGAGGAAACATCATATCAAGCAGATCAGTTGTCGTTTGTGATGTCTTATTACACTTCACCAGGATTTGCTAATGAAATAATATATTTGTATGAAGCAACAGGCTTACATAAAGTCACTGATGCGTTGGATGGAGATGAAGATGAATTTGTTGAACTTATAGAAGTAAGCGCAGAAGAAGCATTACAGCTTATAAAAGAAGAACGAATTCACGATGCCAAAACAATTCATGCCATTTACTATTTTCTACAAAAGGATGAGCAACGATGACATTTAATACTTATTATGCTGATTTACACATTCATATTGGTCGAACGATGTATGGTGCGCCGGTAAAAATAACAGCATCCAATCATTTAACGATGACGAATATTTTTCATTACGTAGAGGATAAAAAAGGAATCGATCTTGTTGGAGTCATTGATTCTCATGTCCCACAAGTTATAGAAGAAATCGTTCAATTAGTAGATAAAGGGACATGTTATGAGCTTCCAGATGGTGGTGTGTCAAATGGTAACGTAACACTTATTCTCGGCTCTGAAATAGAAATATACGACGATCATTGCTCAGGTCCGATTCATGTTCTTTGCTTTCTTCCAACAATTGATACGATGCGGCAATTTGCCAAGTGGTATAGGGACTATGTGAAAAATCCGACGTTGAGTTCTCAACGAATGTATATTGACGCACAATCGCTTCAGAAGAAAGTAAAAGAGCTTGATGGCCTCTTTATCCCTGCACATGTGTTTACACCGTTTAAAAGCATGTATGGAAAGGGCGTCAAAGAAAGTTTAAATGAAGTATTTATTCCAGAATTAATCGATGCTGTTGAGTTAGGTCTAAGTTCAGATACGAGTATGGCTGAAACAATTGCTGAGCTTAATTCATATACATTTTTAACGAATTCCGATGCTCATTCATTAGAGAAGATTGGCCGTGAATATCAAGCATTACAGCTACAGGCGCCTACTTTTTTAGAGTTAAAAAAAGCTTTATCGGAAACAGAAGGTAGAAAAATTATCGCTAATTACGGGATGAATCCTAAACTCGGAAAATATTATACGACTATTTGTAGAAACTGCCATGAACCTTTGAATAAAAAAGTACCAATCTGTCCGAATTGTGGTTCAAATCAAATCGTTAAAGGGGTAAGTGAACGAATAAAAGAATTAAAACAATCTGACGGAGCATTGCGAATAAGGCCACCTTATATACACCAAGTTCCACTAGAGTATATTCCGGGCTTAGGACCTAAAACGTTAGCGAAATTAAGAGAAACACTTAAACATGATATGTATATTATCCATGAGGCAACAAGTGAACAATTAATTGCGGCTAGTAATGACGTGATTGCAAAAAGAATTATTCAATTAAGAAAAGGAGAATTATTAATACATCCAGGTGGCGGCGGGACGTATGGGAAAATAATTACTTAATCTAGTTTTGTTCTATATTCATTTCTACCATCATAGGATTTTAGTAGAAAACAGAGTAGAAGTGAATGGAGGAACAGTAATGAAACGTTGGTTGAAAGGATCATCTTATACGCTAGAACCGTATTTAAGTTTATATGTTTTTTTATTCGTTTTGTTTGTCATTGGGGTTATATTTGGTGCAAGCATGGTCGGTAGTTTAAGTTTTGTTCAAAAACAAGATTTACTCTTTTTTGTAGAACAATATTTTATGTCGTTTACAGACCAATCCCGTAGTCTATCATTCAGTGAAATTATTTCAACGTTTTGGACGCACGGAAAGTATATGACATTTATGTTTTTGTTTGGCCTTTCCTTTGTCGGTCTTCCAATTGTTTGGTTTCTTTTATTTGCTAAAGGAGTTGTCATTGGTTTTACTGTCGGTTTTTTAGTTAATCAATTAACATGGAAAGGCTTTTTCTTGTCTATGACATCGATTGCTCCACAAAATTTATTAATCATACCAGCGTATTTATTAATTGTAGCTAGTAGTATGATTTTTTGTATCCATGTAATTAGAATGTTAATTACAAGAACTAAAAACACGTACACGTTCAATCAAGCCTCAGCTCTTTATTTTAAAAGTTTTTTAATTGCTTTAATTATTGTCCTTGCAGGCTCAGTAATTGAATCATTATTTTCAAGTCAAATGATGCATTTGTTACTAAAATAATTATAAATAAATAATAATTATAATATATTAATTGTAATCATTATAATTTGACACTCATTCCTCGCTTGCTTATAATTAATTTATGGGCAAGAGGGGGAATGATCGTGGAGAATCGAATAGAACGTATAAAACAAGAGTTACAATCTAAAAGTTATAAATTAACTCCACAGCGCGAAGCAACAGTTCGTGTTTTACTTGAGCATGAAGAGGACCATTTAAGTGCAGAAGATGTTTACCTCCTCGTAAAAGAAAAATCACCTGAAATTGGACTTGCAACTGTTTATCGGACACTTGAGCTGTTATCTGAACTAAAAGTAGTTGATAAAATAAACTTTGGTGATGGGGTATCAAGATTCGACTTGCGTAAAGAGGGTGCTGACCATTTTCATCATCATCTCGTCTGTGTTGAATGTGGTTCAGTTAAAGAAATTGAAGAAGATTTGTTAGGTGATGTAGAAAAAGTGGTCGAATCACAGTGGAAATTTAAAGTACAAGATCATCGATTAACATTCCATGGTGTATGTGAAAACTGTCAATCAAAAAATGAATAATATTTACATAAATTATTTTAGGCCTTTTTCTTTATTTGGAAAAAGGTCATTTTTCATTTTATACTAGTAAGTAAAGGGGATGAGGGCATGCAAGATGCGGTGAATGATTTTTTTCACTTTTTAAAAATTGAAAAAGGCTTGGCTGACAATACTGTAATGGCATATAAACGAGATTTAAATCAATATACAGCTTTTCTAAAAACAACCTATCAAATTGAAGACTATCATCTAATTGAACGGAATCATGTTCGTTCTTTTTTACAACATATGTCTGAAAACGGAAAATCTTCATCAAGTATCGCGCGTATGATTTCAACAATCCGATCATTTCACCATTTCTTAATGCGTGAAAATGGCGTACAACATGATGCAACCTTACATATACAAACGCCGAAGAAAGATCGAAAGTTACCTAAAGTATTATCTAGCACAGAGGTTGAGAAATTACTTGATTTACAAGGTAACGACCCTTTAACAGTGCGAAACAAAGCGATGCTAGAAACGTTATATGCTACAGGATTAAGAATTTCTGAATTGTTATCATTAAAAATGAATGATCTTCATTTATTAATGGGATTTGTTAGAGTCGTTGGTAAAGGTGGTAAAGAACGTATTGTACCACTTGGGAAGCATGCTCAAAGGTCAATTGAAAGCTATGTTGAATTTGCAAGACCAACTTTTCAAAAATTTTATGAAACAGATGCACTATTCGTTAACCACCGTGGAAGACCGATGACGAGACAAGGGTTTTGGAAATTATTAAGAAAAATTGCGATAGAAAAAAATATTAAAAAAGAGCTTACACCACATACGTTAAGGCATTCATTCGCAACTCATTTATTAGAAAATGGAGCGGATCTTAGGGCTGTGCAAGAAATGCTCGGACATGCTGATATTTCGACAACACAAATATATACTCATATTTCTAAAACGAGGATGAAAGATATCTATCAAAATTATCATCCTAGGGCATGATATGTTATATTAAAGGTCGCAAAAATGTAATTGGAGGTTTAAAAATGAGTCATTTTAAACGAGTGTTTTTAATTGTTATGGATTCTGTTGGTATCGGGGAGGCACCAGATGCTAAAGATTTTAATGATGAAGGGGCAGATACACTGGGGCATATTGCAGAGCATATGAATGGTCTAAATATGCCGAATATGGCGAAGCTTGGATTAAGTAATATTAGAGAAATAAAAGGAATAGATAAGGTGGATCATCCACTTGCACATTATACAAAAATGCAGGAAGCATCCAGTGGTAAAGATACAATGACAGGACATTGGGAAATGATGGGGCTAAGAATTGATCAACCTTTTAGAACTTTCCCTAACGGTTTTCCAGATGAGCTTATTAATCGAATTGAATCACATACAGGTCGTAAGGTGATTGGGAACAAACCTGCATCAGGAACACAAATCATTGAAGATTTAGGTCAAGAGCATATGGAAACGGGTGCTTTAATCGTTTATACATCAGCTGATTCAGTATTACAAATTGCTGCACACGAAGAGGTTGTACCACTAGATGAGCTTTATAATATTTGTGAATTTGCTAGAGAAATTACATTAGAAGACCCGTATATGATTGGTCGAATTATTGCTCGTCCATTCATTGGCGAACCAGGGGCATTTGAAAGAACTTCAAATCGCCACGATTACGCCCTAAAACCTTTTGGTCGTACAGTGATGAATGAGCTCAAGGATGCTGGTTATGATGTCTTAGCATTAGGTAAAATATCTGATATTTTTGATGGAGAAGGAGTCACTAAATCTATTCGAACGAATGATAACTCAGATGGTATGGACAAATTAGTTAAATCTATGGATGAAAATTTCCATGGGTTAAATTTCTTAAATTTAGTCGATTTTGATGCTAAATACGGTCATCGACGTGATCCCAAAGGTTATGGTGAAGCTTTAGAAGAATTTGATCGACGCCTAATCGAAGTGCTAGATAAATTAAAAGATGATGATTTATTAATTATTACAGCCGATCATGGTAATGATCCTGTACACCACGGAACAGATCATACGAGAGAATATGTGCCTTTACTTGTGTTTCATAAAGGAATAGAGGAAGGAATAAAATTACCTCTTAGAGAAACATTTGCTGATGTTGGTGCAACTATCGCAGAAAACTTCAACATTAAATTACCAGATTATGGTGTAAGTTTCTTAAAACACATTAAATAAAGGAGATTAAGTGATGACGACATTAGAACAAGTGAATGAATCTAGTCAATTTATTCAAGAAGCAATCCATCATAAACCTAAGATAGGGCTAATTTTAGGTTCAGGATTAGGAGTATTGGCTGATGAAATAACTGATGCAACAACCATTTCATACACAAAAATACCACATTTCCCTCAATCAACTGTTCAAGGCCACAAAGGACAGCTTGTTGTAGGAGATTTACAAGGTAAAGAAGTCATTGCTATGCAAGGAAGATTCCACTTTTATGAAGGTTATTCAATGCAACAGGTTACTTTTCCAATAAGAGTTATGAAAGCGTTAGGTGTTGAACAATTAATTGTGACAAATGCAGCTGGTGGCATTAATCAATCTTTTAGCCCTGGTGATTTAATGATTATTAATGACCATATTAACATGATTGGTACCAATCCACTGATCGGACCTAATATTGATGAATTTGGTCCTCGTTTTCCAGATATGTCTCAAGCTTATGAGCCTAGCTTAATTCAACTAGCTAAAAAATGTGCTGATGAATTAGATATTCATGTCCAAGAAGGAGTATATGTTGGAAATTCTGGACCGACATATGAAACACCAAGTGAAATTAAGATGTTACGTGCAATTGGTGGAGACGCAGTAGGGATGTCAACTGTCCCAGAAGTCATAGTTGCTAACCATGCGAATATGAAAGTGTTAGGCATTTCTTGTATATCGAATATGGCTGCTGGAATATTAGACCAACCGTTATCACATAAAGAAGTGATTGAAACAACGGAGAAAGTACGAGCGGATTTCATTAGACTTGTAAAACAAATCGTTCAAGCACTTTAATGGGAGTTGAAAAACAATATGCGTATGTACGATATAATTGAGAAGAAAAGGGACGGCTATGAATTATCAGATGAAGAAATTATTTATTTTATTAACAGTTATACAAAAGGAGAAATACCTGATTATCAAATGAGTGCCTTAGCTATGGCTATTTATTTTAAAGATATGACAGCGCGTGAACGAGCAACTTTAACAATGGCTATAGTTAATTCAGGTGATGTCATCGATTTATCAGCTATTGAAGGAATAAAGGTAGATAAGCATTCGACAGGTGGCGTAGGTGATACGACGACACTTGTCTTAGCACCACTTGTCGCTTCAACAGGGGCTCCTGTTGCTAAAATGAGCGGTAGAGGGCTTGGCCATACGGGTGGTACGATTGATAAACTAGAAGCGGTTGACGGATTTCATGTTGAAATTAGCAATGACGAATTTGTACGATTAGTTAATGAAAATAAAATTGCTATCATTGGTCAATCTGGGAACTTAACACCAGCAGATAAGAAGCTTTATAGCTTAAGAGATGTAACGGCAACGGTTAACTCAATACCACTGATCGCAAGCTCAATCATGAGTAAAAAAATAGCAGCAGGTTCAGATGCAATTGTTTTAGATGTAAAAACAGGTGCAGGTGCTTTTATGAAGTCTGAAAGTGATGCAATTGAACTTGCAGAAGCGATGGTATCTATAGGGCACAATGTCGGTCGGAATACAATGGCTGTCATTAGTGATATGAGCCAACCATTAGGAAGAGCAATTGGTAATGCACTAGAAGTTAAAGAAGCTATTGATACGTTAAGTGGAAATGGACCAGAAGATTTGACAGAACTATCATTAACGTTGGGGAGCCAAATGGTCGTTCTTAGTAAAAAAGCAAATACATTAGAGGAAGCTAGACAAATGTTAGTGGAAAATATTAAGAATGGTAAAGCATTAAAGAAATTCAAACAATTTCTAGCTGCTCAAGGCGGGGATGTATCTATCGTTGATGATCCAGAGCAATTACCAAAAGCAAAATATCAAATAGATTTGAAGTCGAAACAGTCCGGCTACATACATGAAATAATTGCAGACGAAATTGGGCACGCTGCCATGCTATTAGGAGCAGGACGCCAGACGACCGATTCAATAATTGATTTATCTGTAGGAATTGTCTTAAATAAAAAGGTCGGAGATTATGTTGAAGAAAATGAACCTTTATTAACGATTCATAGTCAATCGAACGATATTGAAATGATTAAGGAACGTCTTTATAATAATATTAAAATTAATCATTTTGAAATTGAAGCACCCCAATTAATAAAGAAAATAATCGAAAAATAATCTTAAACTTGAATTTCACAAAAAGTGGAATTCAAGTTTTTTGTTTTTTATGTAATAAAAAGAGCGAATGATGGAAAAAATATGAAGCATGAATGGAGGGATTGTAAATTGAAATATAAACTATTAACTACTTTCATTATTATGAGCATGTTACTATCCAACATCGTCATTTTTGCAGAATCGAATGAAGAACAAAAAAAATTAACGGATTCTGCAAAATCGGCCATTTTAATGGAGTATGATACGGGGGAAATCCTTTATAACCAAGAAAATCATAAACGTCTACCCCCAGCAAGTATGACTAAAATTATGACTCTTTTACTTGTGATGGAGGCGTTGGAAAAGGGAACAATTACCCTAGATGAAAAAATACGAGTAAGTGAACATGCCGCATCTATGGGAGGAAGCCAAGTATACTTGGAACCTTTTGAAGAAATGACGGTTGAAGATTTAATAAAAAGTGTAGCGATTGCTTCAGCGAATGATGCTTCCGTCGCATTAGCTGAACGAATAGCTGTTACAGAAGAAGAATTCGTTAAAATGATGAACAACAAAGTAGAAGAATTAGGTTTAGAAAATACTCATTTCATGAATTCGACAGGTCTTTCTGCAAAAAATCATTATAGTACAGCATACGATATGGCCATCATGGCACGGGAGCTACTAAAGTACGAAAACATAACAGATTATACAAAAATTTATGAAGATTATTTACGTAAAGGTACAGACAATGAATTTTGGTTAGTTAACACAAACAAACTCGTCAAATTTTATCAAGGTGTCGACGGGTTAAAAACAGGATTTACAAATGAAGCAAAATATTGTCTAACAGCAACAGCTAAAAGAGGGGATATGCGCGTAATAGCTGTTGTTATGGGAGCAGATACAATTAAAGATCGTAATGCTGACATTACTAATATGTTAGATTATGCATTCGGACATTATGATTTACATCGTCTCTATGATCAAGATGAACCTTTATATGAGTGGACGCCTTTAAAATCAAAACACAAACTAACTGCTAGTCCAAAATATAATGTTTCACTACTCGTAGAGAAAGGTGCGTCAATTGACGATTATGATACAAATATTATCATGCACAAAGAAAAAGAGTGGCCAATAAATAAAGAAGAGCCAGTTGGAAAAATTGAAGTAAAAAAAGATGGAGAAATTGTTGCTGAGCATCCATTAGTCATAACAGAGGAAATTGAAGAAGCTTCTGTATGGACATTGTGGAAACGTGTCATAAGATCGATCCACCACGGTGAATTTACGTCGAATTCTAACTAGTTTTGTCTTCATGCAGGAAAACTGTAGGTATAAAACGAATGACTCAATAGCTTAATTTTTTTCGAAGGAGGAAGAGTAGCATTGAGTCTTATTTCAGAATTTGAAAAAAGAGAAGACGTCTTACTAGTACGTCTTACAGGGGAGTTAGATCACCATGAGGCAGAACGCCTAAAAGGAGAGTGGCAGCAACATTTAAAACAAGGAAATATTAAGCATGTCGTAGTTAATTTAAGTGGTTTAACGTTTATGGACTCGTCTGGTCTAGGCGTATTTTTAGGTCGATATAAAGAAGTTAAACAATTGAATGGTGAAATGGTTGTTTGTAGTTACAATCAATCAATTAAACGCTTATTTGAGCTATCCGGCTTATTTAAATTGGTTGGAACAGCTCCTGATGAAAGAGCCGCCTTAGAAAGCTTGGGGGTGGCGTCATGAACAATTACATGAAAGTAGAATTTGCAGCCAAAAGCGAAAACGAATCTTTTGCCCGAGTCGCTGTTGCATCTTTTATTGCTCAATTAGATCCTACAATGGATGAATTGACAGAAATCAAAACTGTCGTCTCTGAAGCAGTGACAAATGCAATCATTCACGGTTATGAAGAAAATGAAGAAGGAATTGTTACACTAGAGTGTACGATTCGTGATAAGGAAATCGAAATAATGATTCAGGACCAAGGGAAAGGGATTGAGAATATTGATGAAGCAACTCAACCGATGTATACCTCTAAACCAGAACTTGAACGCTCTGGTATGGGCTTTACCATAATGGAGAACTTTATGGATTCAATAACGGTTGACTCCGTTTACGGTTTTGGGACGACAGTTATTTTACGGAAGAAGTTCAGTCAAAGTGAAACCGCTTTTAGTTAGGTGGTGCTGCCTATGAGCGGAAATGATCAGTTAAAAGAAGAGCACTCCTTATCAACAGAAGAAGTGCGTGCATTAATTAAACGGAGTCAAGCTGGTGATGATTCAGCAAGAGACGAAATTGTTAAGAAGAATACTCGATTAGTTTGGTCTGTTGTACAACGTTTTCTAAATAGAGGCTATGAAGCGGATGATTTATTTCAAATTGGTTGTATCGGATTAATAAAGTCGATAGATAAATTTGATTTATCATATGACGTGAAGTTTTCAACATATGCTGTCCCAATGATTATCGGTGAAATTCAGCGATTCATCAGAGATGATGGGTCTATTAAAGTTAGTCGTTCATTAAAAGAGTTAAATAATAAAATTCGTAAAAAAATGGATGAATTAACTAAAGAAAATGGAAGAGCACCATCAATTATGGAATTGAGTGAAGAATTAAATATTCCTAAAGAGGATATTATCATGGCTCTAGAGGCTAATCAAAGTCCACATTCCATTTATGAAACCGTATATGAAAATGAGGGAGATCCGATTACATTAATGGATCAAATCGCTGAAAAAGATTCGAGTTGGTTTGAGCATATTGCCTTAAAAGAAGCTATTCGCCAACTAGATTCAAGAGAACGCCTTATAATTTATTTACGCTACTACAAAGATCAAACACAGTCGGAAGTTGCTAAGAGGTTAAATATATCCCAAGTCCAAGTATCAAGGTTAGAAAAAAGCATATTAGAACAAATCGGAGATATACTACAAAAGTAATCCAAAGAGCTTTACACGTATTTAAAGTGTAAGGCTCTTTTCTATTTTTGTACATTCTTTATTTAACTTTGCACATAATAACCAATATAGTCGGGGGAAAAAGGGTGAAAGCTGATGGCACAAGTCATTTATTTGAGATTAAAGCCTAGCCAAGTTGTAAAAAAAGGTCAACAAATTAAATTAAGCGATATCGCTTGGATTAGTACAAAGGATGAAGAGGTTAAAAAGAAGCTATCAACATTATATCTTCATACTATTACAGATAAAGACCATAAGTATAAAGTCTTCGATTTATTTACAATTATAGAAAAAATCCAAACCCTTTATCCAGAGTATGAAGTGGAATCAATTGGACCAGCGCAATCGATTTTAAATATATATCAGCCAAAACCTAAAATATATCCGATCTATGTCGCATTGATTTGGTGCTTATTATTTGTAGGAGCAGCCATGGCGATTATGAATTTCCATTACGATGTCAGTATGGAAGAAGTGCAAAATAAACTTCATGACATGATTGCTACGGAACATAGTGAACGAAGTGTCTTATGGCTTCAAATACCTTATTCAATTGGTCTTGGTCTGGGAATGGTATTATTTTTCAATCACTTTTTCAAAAAACGATTTAACGAGGAACCAAGCCCTTTAGAAGTCGAGATGTTTAATTACGATTCTGATATTAGACATTACGTTTCATATCACGAAAACGAGTTGGATCATAAAGATGACCATTAGTCATCTTATAGAAATATTTGTAGGACTAGCAGGGGGTTTGGCTGTCGGTTCAGGGTTTGTTGCTTTTTTAACCGTACTGGGTGTAATTCCTAGACTTGTCCAGCTGTCCAAATCAAAGGGAGCCGTAAGATTATATGAAGCAAGTGTTATTTTAGGTGCAATATTTGGGATATTAATTTCTTTTACAGATCAATTCTTCTATTTACCAATCTGGTTAGAAATGTTTTGGGGCTTACTTCATGGAATCTTTATAGGTATGTTAGCCGCGGCTTTGACAGAAGTACTTAACGTTTTTCCAATATTAGCAAAACGTATTAAATTGGATCGTCATCTTGAAGTACTTATTTTAGCGATTGTTTTCGGTAAAATTGTTGGTTCATTATTTCAATGGATAATATTCGTTGATTAGGAAGGAGATATATCGTTGATTACTAAAGATCAATACAAAAAAGATATAAAAAAATATCAACCAAAGCCTAATATTTTAAAAAATTGTTTAAAAGCGTTTATAGTCGGGGGTTTAATTTGTGTAATAGGACAAGCATTAACCGTCTTTTATATGAATGTTTTTGACATGACTTCAACACAAGCAGGTAACCCGACCGTAACAACTTTAATTTTAATATCTTCTTTATTAACAGGATTTGGAGTTTACGATAAAATTGGTCAATTTGCTGGTGCTGGTACGGCTGTTCCGGTAACTGGATTTGCCAATTCAATCACTAGTGCAGCACTTGAGCATAAAAGTGAAGGTATCGTGTTAGGTATTTCGACCAATATGTTTAAATTAGCAGGTTCAGTCATTGTGTTTGGAGTAGTTTCAGCATACGTTGTAGGTCTAATTCGATACACAATCCAACAGTTTTTCTAAGAAGAAGGTGATTTTATGAAAATGGGAAAACAATCTTGGTTATTTGATCAAGGTGTATATATTCAATCGTCAGCAACAGTTACTGGACCTAGAGAAGCTCTTGGACCATTAGGTAAAACATATGATTACTCATTCGACGATTTACATTGTAATGAGGGTACTTGGGAAAAAGCAGAACAATCTCTCTTAAAAAAGTCAATTGACATCTGTATGGGTAAAACAAATATAAGAGAAGATGCAATTGATTTATTTATTAGTGGGGATTTATTAAATCAAAACGTAACATCGAATTATGTTGCTCGTGATATTCCGAGTTCTTTTTTATGTATTTTTGGCGCATGTTCAACATCGATGGAAGGACTTTCGATTGCTGCATCGTTAGTTGATAGTGGCAATTGTAACAATGTTCTAGCTTCGACAAGTAGTCATTATGCTACGGCAGAACGTCAATTTCGTTATCCAACTGAATATGGAGGTCAAAAACCTGATACAGCAACGACGACCGCCACAGGCGCAGGCACTGTATTAGTAAACAATCAACCGTCTGATATACAAATTGAAGGTGCAACTATTGGTAAAGTCATTGATTATGGAGCAACTGACCCACTTGATTTAGGTTCTGCAATGGCGCCAGCTGCAGCAGATACAATCGTACAACATTTTAAAGATTTTGGGAGACAACCAGAAGATTACGATTTAATTTTGACAGGTGATTTATCAAGTGTTGGTACTCCAATTGTTAAAAAATTAACCGAACAATCAGGTTATGATATCGAAGGGGTTCATCGCGATTGTGGACTTATGATCTATCATTCAAATCAACAAGTTTTTGCGGGAGCTAGTGGATGTGCGAGCTCTGCGATTGTAACTTATGGGTACATTTTGCAGCAGCTTAAACAAAATAATTTAAAAAAAGTATTAGTTGTCGCTACTGGGGCCTTGTTAAGTCCTACAATCGTTCAACAAAAAGAATCGATTCCTTGTATTGCTCATGGTGTCGTATTAAAAAGGGCGGATGTCACATGATTATGGATTTTATATGGGCTTTTGTTGTTGGTGGACTAATTTGTGTAATTGGTCAAATTTTACTCGACGTCTTTAAACTAACACCAGCACATGTCATGTCATCATTTGTTGTTACAGGGGCTATTTTAGATGGTTTCAATATATACGATAAATTGATTGAATTCGCTGGAGCAGGTGCAACTGTACCCATCACAAGTTTTGGCCATTCATTATTGCATGGTGCCATGGCTCAAGCAGAAGAACATGGATTTTTAGGGATTGCAGTTGGGATTTTTCAACTTACTTCAGCTGGGATTGCATCAGCCATATTGTTCGGATTTATTGTCGCATTAATTTTTAAACCTAAAGGATGATTGTATTGCATAAAACCGACAATAAAAAATTGTATACTTCGATTAAAAAAAATCGAGAGCTTTTAAAAGATACATTAGGAATAGGTGTATCTTTTGATGTTGATTTTAGAACTGTTACCGTGTTAGATACTGAAATCGACTTTTATTTCGTCACTGGACTAAACGATAAAGATCATGTGAACATTATTTTAAAAGAATTGTTAGAACTAAATGACACAGATGAAGATAAAAAGAAAGTTTTTTCTATTATCCATAATCGTTTAGTCAATCAGCAAGTTCAAGAAATAGAGAAGCTAGATGATGCAATAACACAAATTTTATCAGGCTTAATATTAGTTGTTGTCGACGGGGCTAGTAAAGCTTTTGCAGTTGATGTAAGAAGTTACCCTCAAAGACAACCCGATGAGCCTGATACAGAAAAAGTTGTTAGAGGCTCTCGTGACGGATATACAGAAAATATTATAGTTAATACAGGGTTAACGAGAAGACGTATTAGAGATGAGAATTTACGATTTGAATTGATTCAAGTAAGTTTGCGAGGTAGACAGGATGTAGCTATTGCCTATATTAAAGACATCGCTGACCCGGGATTAGTTCAAGAGCTGCGACATAGGATTGAGAATATTTCTGTTGATGGAATGTCGATGGCTGAAAAAAGTCTAGAAGAGTTCATACTAACTCAAAAGGGCAATCCATTTCCACTTGTACGATTTACTGAAAGGCCTGATGTTGCTGCAGCTCATTTGTTTGAAGGGCATGTGTTAATCATAGTTGACACATCTCCAAGTGTGATTATAACGCCAACGACGTATTTTCATCATGTTCAGCATGCAGAAGAATATCGTCAATCACCAACTGTAGGAACATTTGTAAGATGGATTCGCTTTTTAGGGATTTTTATATCAGTATTTTTATTACCATTATGGTTATTGTTTGTCTTGCAGCCGGAATTACTCCCTAAAGAATTATCGTTTATCGGTCCAAATGAGGAAGGTCATATTCCGATTGTTCTACAAGTCTTATTAGCTGATATTGGAGTTGAATTTTTAAGGATAGCGGCCATCCATACACCGACTGCTGTATCTACTGCAATGGGTTTGATCGCAGCAGTATTAATTGGTCAAATTGCAATAGATGTCGGATTATTTGGTCCGGAAATCATTTTGTATGTAGCATTAAGCACGATGGGGGCATATGCTACACCAAGTTATGAATTAAGCTTTGCCAATAAAATAGCTCGACTATTAATCGTGTTACTAACTGCCTTTTTAGGAGTATCAGGATTTGTTATTGGTTGTACTATATATATTTTATCGCTAACGAATACAAAATCACTCAAAACTCCTTATTTTTGGCCATTTATACCATTTGATGCTAAAGCAATGTATAATATACTGTTTAGAGTTCCTGTACCTTTTCAAAAAACAAGACCAAGTATAACACACCCACAAGATATTAAACGTCAAGATATGAAATAAATATTGATAGAATGGTCACCTTATGGTAAAGTTTATTTTATTAAAAAATCATACTTGTTATCCATTTATGTGGATAACAAGTATTGTTTTGTTTATAATGAACGAGGTGATCACATGGCACATAACCATCTACACATCGGAGGGGTCGATGTGGTCGATTTAATTGACAAATATGGTACGCCATTGTACGTATATGACGTAAATAAAATTAGAAATAATGCAAAAACGTTTATTAATACATTTACGAACCACGATGTTAATTTTAAAGTATCCTATGCAAGTAAAGCCTTTTCTACAATTGCCATGTTACAAGTAATAAAACAAGAAGGCCTTAACTTAGACGTTGTATCTGAAGGGGAATTATACACAGCCATTCAAGCAGATTTCCCTAGAGAAAAAATTCATATGCATGGGAACAATAAAAGTTTTAAGGAATTAAAGATGGCCATCGAAGAAAAGATTGGTTGCATCGTTATCGATAATTTTCATGAAATTGCAATATTAGAAGGATTATTAGAGGAACAAAACGAAAGTATTAGTATATTGCTAAGAGTAACTCCTGGAATTGAAGCACATACACATAATTATATTTTAACTGGCCAAGAAGATTCTAAATTCGGATTTGACTTATCCAGTGGTCAAGCTGATCAAGCACTAAAACATTTACTAAATAATCCGCGTATATCTGTTAAAGGTCTTCATAGTCACATTGGTTCACAAATCTTTGAAACAACTGGTTTTTCCATGGCCATTGAAAAAATATTTGGCGTTTTGGAAAAATGGAAGGACAAATATGACTTTGATGCTAAGGTTGTTAATGTCGGGGGCGGCTTCGGTATTAAATATACAGACGATGATACACCATTATCATTAGATGAATACGTCAATGTGATCGTTGATGAAGTAAAAGCTCAAGTTAATCTAAAACAGTTGCAAATGCCAGAAATATGGATTGAGCCTGGGCGTGCTATTGTTGGAGAAGCTGGTATTACACTATACTCCATAGGTTCTGTCAAAAATATTCCTAATGTTCGCAAGTATGTATCAGTTGATGGAGGGATGACAGATAATTTACGGCCAGCATTGTACCAAGCAAAATATAATGCAGTCGTTGCTAATAAGGTGAATGAACCTACAAATCAACTTGTTTCTATTGCTGGTAAGTGCTGTGAAACTGGGGATATGTTAATATGGGATTTAAATGTGCCAGAGATTGAAGCCGGTGATTATTTAGCTGTTTTTTCAACAGGTGCTTATGGTTATTCTATGGCAAATAATTATAATCGCTTTCCGAAACCAGCAGTTGTATTTATCGAAGATGGTAAAGACCAACTAGTTGTCAAACGAGAATCAATTGAGGATTTAACTCGTTTCGATTTATCGTATGAATAAATTTATAGGGGGAATAATAATGACAAAAGCTACCATTCATTTTGAAAACGGAGAAAAAATTGTTATTGAACTTTTTGAAGAAGATGCACCAAACACAGTTAAAAACTTTGTAAAACTAGCGCAGGATAAATTTTACGACGGTCTAACTTTCCATCGAGTAATACCTGATTTCGTTATACAAGGTGGTTGTCCTAATGGGACAGGAACTGGCGGACCTGGTTATACGATTAAATGTGAGACTGAAGGGAATCCAAACAAACATGAACGCGGGTCTTTATCAATGGCTCATGCAGGGAAAGATACTGGTGGAAGTCAATTTTTTATCTGCCACTCGCCACAGCCACATTTAGATGGTGTTCACACAGTGTTCGGAAAAGTCATTGAAGGAATTGATGTCGTTGACCGTGTCCAAGCTGGAGATGTCATGGAAAAAGTGACCATTGACCAATAATATGAATCTAGTTATCATTCTATTGTAAATAAGGAAGAATAGATTATTTACATTGTATGAATGTCAAATTTATGTTATAACTTTTAAGTAGCTTCAATAAAATCGGAGTGTTTAAGAGGGGTTTTTATGTTAATTAAGTATAAAAAAAGCTTTGAAAAGATTGCGATGGGCTTACTTTCTTTTATGCCTGAAGAAAAAGAAGTGAAAAAGTTGCAATCGACAATCAAAGAATATGAATCGAATGATAACTGGAAACTGTATCTCTGGAAGGAAGACGATATATTAGGAGCTATAGGTGTTAGAACTGAAGATGATAAATTAATTATACAACATATAAGTGTCACACCATCTCATCGTAATTTAGGAATTGGTAGAAAGATGGTCAAAGCAATTAAAGAGCATTACGGTGATCAATATATAATATGTGCAAATGAAAAGACAGAAGGTTTTTTCAAACAATGCGATTAAGACGAAAGCTGTCGTGAAGTAACATTCCGACAGCTTTTATTTTTTTTCGTAGGAAATAGACCGGTATTTTTTTAAATGTCGATGGATAATTTGTTCATCATTGATATTATATCTGAAATTTGGGTATAGGTTTAATGAGTTTGCGTAATTTTTAATCTCTTCTTTCAAAACTGGATCAATAATGGGTAAATCAATACTTTTATATGGTTTTTGATTAATAACTTCATATAATTGTTGATTAAGTTGCTTTTGAATCGCTCTAGAATTTAGCCCGAGATCATCTAGTTCTATTTCCATTTTCATTAATTTTTCCGATGATGCTTTCATTAGCTTGTAAGCACCAAGTAAGTTGTCGCGACGATAGTGATAAAACGCTACAGCTAGCTGAATTAATCCAACCCAAATGGATTGACGCTCTTGATTAGTATGTTTTATCCAATAATCTTCCAGCACTTCATGGCATTCAAAATAATCTCTACTATAATGAAAATGATATAAAAATTGTATGTAACTTGTAGGATACATCGTTATTCACCACCATTTTAAATGAATATCGCCTTAACATAGCTTATCATATTTCTTTTATCGCAATTATTTGATAAGATTATTTGATAGAAAGCTTGACCAGTCTGTTTGAAAAGAGTGAGCGATATGGACAATACGGTTTACAAAGTTAAAATTAACAGTTTTGAAGGCCCGTTAGATTTATTATTACATTTAGTTAATCAATACGAAATCGATATTTATGACATACCTCTTCGGGAAATAACCGATCAATATATGGATTATATACATACGATGCAAGATTTAAAATTAGATATCGCTAGTGAATATTTAGTCATGGCGGCTACTTTGTTAGCTATAAAAAGTCAAATGCTTCTACCGAAACAAGAACTTAATATTGATGAAGAATATGAGGAAGACCCAAGGGAACAATTAATAAGACGATTAATCGAATATCGTAAATATAAACAGGCGGCACAACAACTAAAAGAAAGAGAACTTGAGAATAATCAAATATATACAAAACAACCCTCAGATTTATCTGAATATGAAAAACCAATTCAAGTTGTCAAAAGTGAAGACGTCTCTATTATTGATTTAGCACAAGCATTTCAAAGAGTATTAAGACGTAAGCAACTTTTAGAACCACTTGAAACAACCATTCAACGTCAAGAAATACCAATTGAGCACCGGATGGATGACGTTTTGCAACAGTTACGTAACTCGAACGGAAAACGAGCTTTTGAAGATTTATTTCAATATCGCGAGAAATTTGAGATGGTTATCACATTTTTAGCTTTATTAGAACTAATGAAAAAATGCTTAATAAATTGTTACCAAACAGGAAATTTTGAATCATTGACAGTCGAACTAGTGGAGGAATAACTATGGAGTTAAAGCAACTAAAAGGGATACTTGAAGGATTATTATTTGTATCAGGCGATGAAGGTCTTTCAGTTAAACAAATTAAAGATATTTTATCAGTGGATGGAGATGCGGTTGATGTATTAATCGCCGAATTAAAATATGATTATGAGCATAATCAACGCGGACTGTCAATACTAGAACAAAAGGGGGTCTTTTATTTAACAACAAAGCCCGAGCATGCTCTGTTTTTTGAGAAGATGAAGGAGACAACAATCTCATCAAGATTATCCCAAGCCGCATTAGAAACATTAGCCATCATTGCTTACCAGCAACCTATTACTCGTGTTGAAGTGGATGAGATTAGAGGAGTAAAAAGTGATGGTCCAATTCAAACACTAGTATCACGATTTTTAATTGAAGAATGTGGTCGTAAGGAAACAAGTGGTAGGCCTATTTTGTACCAAACGACTAAAGATTTTTTAACGTTTTTTGGTTTAGCGTCATTAGATGAATTACCGCCACTTCCTGATGAGAATATTAATGAAGCGATGAAAGAAGCAGATTTATTTTTCAGTAAGTTTCAAGAGGATGTTAATTAATACATTAAGGAGGACTCTAGTCTTTCAATGGATACTCAACTTCATGATAAAGTGAAAGCCATTTATATAAAATTAGATAAAATAGAGACGATTTTAAGTCACTTTTTAAATGACACATGTCTAGATAAAATAAAAACGAAAGACCCTAAGATTGATGATGAGTATACGAAAACAGTTTTAAAACAATTGAGGTATATTGAAGTTTTTTGCTCTGAAGGCAAAAATGCTCTTAACAGAATGCTTCAATCGAAACAACTTTCAAATGAAAATGTATTTAGAGCATTTACTGGTATTAGTCGAAAATGTGTAGAACCATTTTTCGCGCCAAATAATGAAGCATGGCATGAAGATAGTCGGGCCTCATATATGAATAAAAGCTCGATTGATTTTACACATCATCCAGGATCGTTAATTGAAAATACGATTAAAGAAATGGAGCCAATCTTTATAAAGATAAGGGAACATTTGGATTTTTTACTGCAACATTGAACGCTAATTAAGCGTTCTTTTTTTTATTCATACATAGTTGTCCGATTCATATACTTGTTACTAGTAGTACAAGTTCAACATGGATAGGGGCAATCGTATGAGATCTGTATTTGTTTTAATTTTATGTTCATTATTAATCACTTCATCAATTTATGTTAACAGTGAAACAACACCTCATGTTTCAGCATCAAGTGCAATCGTCATGGATATGAATACAAAGGAAGTGTTATTTGAAAAAAATGCGCATGAAAAACGTAATATTGCTAGTATTACAAAAATCATGACAGCAATCGTAGCGCTTGAGCACGGTAATCTTGAAGACCAAGTAATCATCAGTTATGACGCATCACGTAAAATTGGTTCATCCATATACACACGTGAAGGACAAAAATATTCGCTTAAAGATTTACTTTACGGATTAATGCTTCGTTCAGGTAATGATGCAGCTGCGGCCATTGCTGAACATATTGCGGGTAGTGAGAAAGGGTTTGCTTTTTTAATGAACGAAAAGGCTAGATGGATCGGAATGGAAAACAGTTCATTTCAAAACCCACACGGCCTTGATGAAGACGGGCATTATTCCACTGCTTATGACATGGCGCTATTAACGACTTATGCGATGAAATCAAATGAAGACTTTAGAAAAATTTTCGGTACTAAGAAATATTTATCAGAAAACGTAAACTACTATTGGTTTAATAAGAATAAATTATTGATGACAAATGATTATTGCATTGGCGGAAAAACGGGTTACACGAAATCAGCTGGTAGAACTTTAGTAACGACGGCTGAACTTGATGGCAAAGAAATAGTCGTTGTCACATTAAATGCTCACAGTGATTGGAATGATCATCGCAATTTATATAAATATGCATTTGAAAAACTTGAGACAGAAAAGCAAGAAAATGATGACTCAACAGATTTTTTTAATTTTCCTTCGTTTATAGATTCATATATTGACGTTTTCAATCGGTTAAACGGTGTGAAAAAATGGTCCATATAATTTGGGTAGGAATGGCGGCGATTGGAATCATTTACGCTATGTTTAATGGAACGATTGAAGACGTTAATAAAGCTATTTTTGAAAGCGCTAATGACTCTGTATTTTTAGTTATTAGTCTAATTAGTATATTAGTGTTTTGGTTAGGATTAATGAAAATTGCTGAAGAAGCGGGTCTATTAGAAAAATTAGCTCAGCTATTTAAGCCGATATTTACGAGAATTTTTCCAGATATACCTGCTGATCATCCTGCCATGGGCTATATATTATCTAATTTTTCAGCAAATGTTTTTGGGCTAGGGAATGCTGCGACTCCTTTAGGGTTAAAGGCAATGAAAGAAATGAAAAAATTAAATGATGATAAACCAGATGCCTCTCGTTCAATGATTACTTTTTTAGCCTTAAACACATCTAGTGTAACGATCATACCAACAACGATAATAGGAATTAGGATGCAATATGACTCTGCTGCACCAACTGAAATCGTTACATCTACAATCATGGCAACATTAATATCAACAATTGGGGCATTGCTAGTTGATCGATATTTTTACTATCGACGAAAAGGGAGAATTGAAAATGTTAGCACAAGTAAGTAATTATATTATTCCCTCTATCATCTTAATTGTATTAGTTTATGGAACTTATAAAAAAATACCAACTTATGAAAAATTCGTTGAAGGAGGTAAGGAAGGAATCGATTTAGCCATTTCCTTACTTCCTTTTTTATTAGGGATGATTGTTTCTATTAGTATTTTAAGGGCTTCAGGTGCTTTAGATGCCTTTGTCAGTCTAATAAATCCCATTTTGAGTTTCTTACATGTTCCTCCCGATATCGTCCCTTTAGCCATTACTAGGCCTATATCAGGAACCGCTTCACTAGGGATTGCGACAGATATAATTAAAAATGAAGGGCCTGATTCTTTTATAGGAAGACTCGCCTCAACCATGCAAGGGAGCACTGATACGACCTTGTATGTACTAACTGTTTACTTTGGAGCAGTAGGAATTAAGCGGATGGGGGATGCGCTAAAAATTGGACTCATTGCCGATTTAATTGGTATAATAGCGTCGTTAATAATAGTTTATCTACTTTTTGGATAGAAATATAGTTAAGTTATAAAAGCGTTAACGTTTTGTTAACGCTTTTATTAACGTCATTAGAACGAATAAGGGTGATAACATGTCAGCAAAATTAGAACGATTACAAAAAGTAATTGCACAAAGCGGTTATACTTCTCGTAGAAAGGCAGAGCAATTAATTGTCGAAGGGCGAGTCAAAATAAACGGAAAAACGATAACCGAACTTGGAACAAAAGTTTCGTCCAATGATGAAATTGAAGTTGACGGAATTCCAATTGAGAAGGAGCAGCCAACATATATTTTGTTGTATAAACCACGAGGTGTCATTTCAAGTGTGAAAGATGACAGGGGTCGAAAAGTTGTGACAGATTTAATTGGAGAGGATATTGATAAGAGATTATTTCCAATAGGGCGATTAGATTATGATACATCAGGGGTATTATTGTTAACTAATGATGGCGATTTTGCCCAGAAAATAATTCATCCAAAATATCAAATTGATAAAGTTTATGTGTCGAAAGTAAATGGCATCTTAACTAAGGATGAATTAAAGCAACTTCGAAAAGGGGTTGTCCATAACGGAGAAAAATTAAAATGTGTAAACATAAAGATTTTAAAAATGGACAAGACAAAAGGAAAAAGTATTATTGAATTAACGTTACATCAAGGAAAAAATAGGCAAGTTCGTCGTATGTTTGAATCATTAGGATATCGAGTAGAAAAACTAAAACGAGAAAGATTCGGCCCAATTACTTTAGGAAACTTAAACCCTGGCGAATATCGTGAATTAACACCACATGAAGTTAAGCAAATTCAACAAATCGCCACACAAAATGTTAAATAATGTTCAAACATCTATTAATACGTCATATTTATGAATGTTATAATGCTAAATAAGGGAGTGTGTCCTTATGCATAAAAAGAAAAAAAGATTTATTTTCAGAACAATTGTGTTATTAATTTTAGTTATCTCTTTAGTTGTTGTTTTATTTGTTAATGCTCAGAAAGATAATCCTTTAATAGCTGAGGGAGATCAAGCCCCTGATTTCATGTTAGAAAGACTTGATAATGGAGAAACGATTCAATTACATGATTTAAAAGGTAAAGGAGTTATGATTAATTTTTGGGCAACCTATTGTGAACCTTGTAAAAAAGAAATGCCTTTTATGGATGAACTCTATAAAAAGTATAAAGATGACGGTTTTGAAATCATTGCAGTAAGCGTAGATAAGAATGAACTGGTCATCCGTAATTTTTTTGAACGTTTAGGTCTATCTTTTCCAATAGTTCACGACAAAAAAGGGGTTGTGATGGAGGCATATAATATCGTGCCGTTACCAACGTCCTATTTTATAAATCCAGATGGGACAATCGACAACGTTGTTAAAGGTCCTTTAACTTTGAAAAACTTAGAAACTTATATTCAAAATATCTTACCAAAATAAGAGGGATTTTAAATGAAAAAAATTAAATGTGAGTGTGGCCACATCAATCACGAAGGAACAGTCTTGTGTGAAGCTTGTGGTAAGCCAATTCAAGAAAATCAACATATAGATGGTAATGATAATAAGAAACTTCTTAATATGCGTTATGATGGTAGTGCTAGAAGATCTCAGACTTATAATAGGACCATTATTGATAAGACGTGGAACTTTTTCTCGTCAGTTAAAGTTGGAGTTTGGTTAATTATTATTACGTTAATTGCTTCAGCGATAGGAACAATTTATCCGCAAGAAATATATATTCAGTCTACTTTACCAGCATCTGTTTATTACGAACAAGAATATGGACTTGCTGGAAAGATTTTTTATCAACTCGGATTTCATAATATGTATACTTCTTGGTGGTATATTGTTTTACTTGCATTAATCGGGATTTCACTAGTTATTTGCTCTATTGATCGGTATGTCCCGTTACGTCGTGCTCTGAAAAATCAGCGCCCTAAGCGAAATGATGTATTTATTAAAAGGCAACGTTTGTTCAGTGAATCGGTGAATGTCAGTGAGGACGATAAGAAAACATTCGTGAAAAAGCTGAAGAAGAAAGGTTATAACATTAAGGAACAAGAAGGCCATATTTTAGCTGAGAAAAACCGTTTTTCAAGGTGGGGTCCCTATGTAAATCATATAGGACTTATAATCATTTTATTCGCTGGAATATTACGGATGTCCCCATTAATGTTTGTGGAAGATTATGTTTGGGTTCGTGAAGGGGAAACGAAACAAATACCTAGTACGAATGAACAATATTATATAAAAAATGAAAAGTTTATTTATGAAGTTTATGACCGAAATGATGAACGCTTCCAAGAGGCTCTTAAAAATCAAGAATTCGACGTTCCTAGTAATTTTCAAACGAACGCTGTCGTTTACAAAGTAAAAGAAGAAGTCATTACTGGTCAAGAACCTGAACTAGAAGAAGTAACGCGTGGAGAAATAAGATTAAATCAACCATTGAAATTTGACGGTTTTACACTATATCAATCGGGAACTCAGTTACAAAGTGAATATAAAACGATTACACTTAAAATAACTGATAATAACGGTGGCGAAATTGGTGACTTTGTATTCGATACAGATGAAGACCGAAGACATTATGAATTAGATGAAGGATATTTAATAGAAATTGACGAATATTATCCACAGTTTACTATTACAGAAAATGGACCATCGTCTTCTTCGAAATATCCGAGAAATCCGGGATTAATTTTTTCATTGCACAGCCCGGATGGGACAGAGGAACGATATTTTTACTTGCAAGAAGAAATACTACCTTTAGCAGACACGCCTCAGCATCAAGTTGAAGTTGTATCAGCTGATTTAATAACTGCCTCAGGCCTACAAGTTAAGCGGGATCGTACATTATGGTTATTTGGTCTAGGTGCTGCTATTTTTATGATCGGTGTTGTACAAGGTTTATATTGGCACCATCGTCGTGTGTGGATTCATCCGAAAAATGATAGTTTATTAATTGCTGCACATACGAATAAAAACTGGTACGGGCTTAAAAAAGATATTGAACACTCAATGGAAAATACTAAACTAACAATGGTTAATGATCAGCAAGAGCTAGGAAGCGAAGCTAAGGAGGATTAAGATGGACTATTTTGCAGTCAGTAGTAATTTATTGTATTTTACATTTATTTGTTATATTGTAGCGACTTTTTTCTTTGGAGCAACGATCGGTAATAAACGTGATGAGAATATCAAATCGAAAGCATCGACAATCGCGATGACTATTACCATCCTCGGTTTTATCGGTCAACTCGGTTCATTTATTGTCAGATGGATTGCATCAGGACATACGCCAGTAAGTAATATGTTTGAGTTTATCTCATTTTTTGGTATGTCAATGATCCTTGCCTTTATTGTCATCTATTTTGTGTATCGAGAGACGACATTAGGATTAATTGCCCTACCTATCACCATTTTAATTATTGGATATGGAAGTATGTTTCCAAGGGAAATTTCGCCATTGGTTCCATCTTTACAATCACATTGGTTATACATTCATGTCACATTGGCAGCGTTAGGTGAAGCGATACTCGCTATTAGCTTTGTTGCAGGACTCATATTTTTACTTGTTAAAGTTGATCAATCAAGACGATCAAAGCAAACTTTCTGGCTTGAAGCGATTATGTATAGTGTCATGGCAACTATTGCATTTATCATATTAATTACATCGTTTTCTGCTGTAGGACATGAAGTGCAGTTTTCATATGAAGATAATGGTGAAATAACGAAGGCAACTTATGTGTTACCTGTATTATTTGAGCCACATGATTCAACTTTACTAACAGAAGGCGCTTTTACCACAGGTATTGAAGTTCCAGGTTGGATGAGGGGTGCTGATGCAGGCAGAAAATTTAATACATTAATTTGGTCATTATTAGGTGGTCTTGTGTTATATGGACTCGTTAGATTAATTACAAGAAAACGAATCGCTGCCAGTATTCAACCGTGGTTCAAAAAAGTTAACCTTGACCGTATCGATGAAATTATTTATCGTGCTGTTGCGATTGGGTTCCCAGTCTTTACGTTAGGTGCTTTAATTTTTGCAGCAATATGGGCCCAGCAAGCATGGGGTCGATTCTGGGGTTGGGATCCAAAAGAAGTATGGGCATTAGTAACATGGTTTTTCTATGCCGCATTTTTACACTTAAGATTGACAAGAGGATGGCATGGTGAAAAGTCAGCTTGGCTTGCCGTTTTAGGGTTTGTTATTATCATGTTTAACTTAATCGTTGTCAACTTAGTCTTAGCAGGTATGCACTCATATGCATAAATTGAATATGAAAAGGAGTTGTCTTACATGTCAGAAGAAGCAAAAATTTTAGTAGTAGATGATGAGGAGCGTATTCGTCGTTTACTTAAACTGTATCTTACTCGGGAGGGCTATGAGATAGATGAGGCAGAAGATGGTCAAGAAGCATTAACAAAAGCATTGGATAAAGACTATGATGTTATTTTACTAGATTTAATGCTACCAGAGATGGACGGTATTGAAATGTGCACAAAACTCCGTGAAAGTAAGGCAACACCAGTCATTATGTTAACAGCAAAAGGTGAAGAATCGAATCGTGTACAAGGTTTTGAGGTAGGTGCGGATGATTATATTGTAAAACCATTTAGCCCACGTGAGGTCGTTTTACGCGTTAAAGCTTTGCTTAGACGTTCATCTACAACTAAATACTTAAGAACGAACACAGATGCACACGAAGTATTAGTATACCCACATTTAACAATTGACAAAGACGCACACCGTGTTTTAGCTGATAATAAAGAAGTTAATTTAACACCAAAAGAATATGATTTACTATATTATTTAGCTAAAACACCTGACAAAGTGTTTGACCGTGAAGAACTACTTAAGGAAGTATGGGAGTATGAGTTTTTTGGGGACTTAAGAACAGTAGATACTCATGTGAAACGTTTACGCGAAAAACTTAGCAAAGTATCTGATGATGCAGCTAAGATGATTGTTACGGTATGGGGTGTCGGTTATAAGTTTGAGGTTATCGATTCATAATGTTTTGGCGTAATGTCGTTTTTAAACTTTGGGGAACAATCATCCTTCTCGTTGCATTCGTATTAATGATTTTAACCGTTCTACTTTTAGAGTTTTTTGAAAATTTATATGTAGAGGACGCTGAAAATAATCTATTGAATCAAGCTGAAAACATTTCATTAATATTAGATGAACATCAAGATTCAGAGATTATTATGGAAACGATCGACCAATTGATGCATCCATCTACAAGGGTAACAGTTTTTTTCAATAAACATAAATATTGGCAAAGCGAATTTGAAACCGAAAATTTACCACCAATTGATCCTAGCTGGTTCATTACAAATGATCAAATCAATCAAGCATTTAATTCCAATGAATCTGTGAAAAAGATAACCAAACTACCTAAATCTGACACAGAAGTGATCATTGTCGGTTTGCCAACACCAGATAACGAAGGTGTTATTTATGTGTATCAGACTTTACATGCGGTTCAAGAAACAACGACTCAAACGACAAAAATCATTTTGCTAGCTGCGACGGTCGCAATCATTCTAACGACAATTTTCGCCTTTTTCTTATCAACAAGAATTACCGCGCCACTTATAAAAATGCGTAAAGCTGCAGTCGAGTTGTCTCGTGGTGAATTCCATACAAAAGTTCCCGTCTTAACACATGATGAAATTGGTGAACTAGCTAACGCATTTAATCGAATGCGACGTCAATTAAATTATAATATTACAGCGTTAAACCAAGAGAAATCACAATTATCAAGCATTTTAAAATCAATGGCAGACGGGGTTATTACAGTAAGTAAGAGCTTTAATATTATTCTTATTAACCCTCCAGCTGAACGATTTTTAGCCCAAATATATAATAATATTAAAAACGATGAGTACGTTTTACCAGATGAATTAAAAGTTCACTTCCAACAGGTGATTGAAGAAAGAAAAGAATTAACAAAAGAGATTAATGCTCAAGGACGAACATTTGTTTTAGTTATGACTCCATTATATTATGATGACGCTTTACGAGGGGTAGTTGCGTTAATTCGTGATATGACTGAAGAACGCCAATTAGACAAATTAAGAAAAGACTTCTTGGCCAATGTATCTCATGAATTAAGAACACCAATAGCGATGATGCAAGGATACTCTGAAGCGATTGTAGACGATATTGTGTCAACGAAAGAAGAAAAACAGGAGTTAGCCCAAATTATTTACGATGAGTCTTTGCGTATGGGAAGGCTAGTAAACGAACTTCTTGATTTAGCAAGAATGGAAGCTGGTCATATTCAATTGAATCGCGAAGAAGTTCTTGTTAGACCATATGTAGAACGTATAGCTAGAAAATTCGCCTCCTTAGCTCAAGAAGAAAAAATAAATTTTGAATATGATATAAATACCGATCGTAAATGTTATCTCGATCCTGATCGTATTGAACAAGTATTAACGAATTTGATTGATAACGCCTTTAGACACACAAGTGAAAATGGAACTGTAACGATTAACGTGGAAGAGAAGCATGATAAAATAATTGTGCATGTCTCTGATAACGGCTCGGGAATTCCAGAAGAGGATTTGCCATTTATTTTCGAACGCTTTTACAAGAGTGATAAAGCTAGAACGAGAAATACTGAGAAAAAGGGAACTGGACTAGGATTGTCAATAGCAAAACATATTATCGAAGAGCATGGTGGTAATATTTTTGCTACAAGCCAATTGAAAGTTGGAACGACCTTTACTTTCTCATTACCGTTACTAATAGAAAAGACTTAATTTTTTTCACAACAACGAGCATTATAGTAACAATTTACTATAATGCTCGTTTATTCATACGTTATTTTAAATAAATATTTTTATGTTAAAATTAATTTGTAACTTTTTGTTTTTACATAACGACTAATAGAATGAATTGGAGGCTCAAAGATGATGAAAGACATCTTTAAAGAGCTGTATGATCAATATCATAGAGATCTATATCAGTTTATTTTTTACATGGTAAAGGATAAACATTTAACAGAAGATTTAGTTCAGGAAGTTTATATAAAAGTGATTCAGTCATACGATTCTTTTCAAGGTAATAGTAGTCAAAAGACTTGGCTGTTTTCAATTGCACGTCACGTCACGATAGATTACTTTCGTAAACACGGGAGAAGGAAAAAACATATTAATACGAAAGTTAATTTAGATGAAAGCAATGATTTCATTAGTGATCAGCAACCATTGCCTCAAGAAATCGTTGAAAGGAAGGAATCTGTCCAACAATTGTATCATTTTATTGACGAATGTACTGAAGATCAAAAAATGGTCATTATTTTAAGGTACATACAAGAATTATCAATAAAAGAAACAGCTGAAGTATTGAATTGGACGACAAGTAAAGTCAAGACAACACAGCATCGAGGAATAAATTTATTGAAAGAAAAGATGAATAAAGTGAAGGAGGGCGATGGAAATGGAGAATTATAATGATAAAGATATTGAACAAATGCTTTCCGAATTGCCCGAAATAGAAGATGATCAGTCATTCGAATATTACTTTAAAAATATAGCTGAGAAGGTTGAGCCAAAGAGACAGTCTCGTTTTAGAAAACATGTTTGGTTACCTATATTTACGACCGCAGCTGTTATTTTAATCGCATTTGTCATAGTGATGCAATTCGTTGGGAATTCTTCTTTTGACCAAACGAATGATGTTGCGATAAAATCAGACGAATCTAATGAAAAATTTAGTGCTGAAGCAAGAATAAATTCAGCTGAAGAAGAGGAATCGGCTGAATATGATTCATACGATCAAGTAGAAAATAAAGAGGACCTTCAATCTTTAGGCGACATTGACTCAATTCAATCAAGAGTTATTTCTTTTAATAATAATGTAAGCTACGATCAAAACAATTTCATAACATACTATTTACCTGATCAAAATTTAATGTCACTTATACCGATTACTGTTACGACTAATTTAGAAAATTCATATAAAAATCTTAATCTCATAAGAGAAAAAATTGATCCAAATATGGGTGTCAGTACAGATTACTTTGAAGCTATAAAATTTCTCGAAATCAATGAGAATAATCAACCTGTTGTTGAGATTGATGATGAATGGTTGAGCGGTAGAACGGGTTCAACAATAGAAGGAATGTTACTCGACTCAATTGCCAATTATTTTAAAGATTTAAATGTCAATTACGTTGTTTTACAAAATAAAGATGCACAGCCTGTAAACTTATCTCATGTGGGAACGATTTCTTCTATAAAAAATATTTTGGAACCATCACAAGCCCACTATTATCGAATATTCAAACCTGAGGATTCAGAGTATGAATGGTTCGCAATGGAATATGCTTCTGATTTAAGCTTTGAAGAAGCTGTTAATGAAATGAAGAAGGAAAACAAGGACTTTCAATTTTATCCTTCAATAAGTACAGATCTCAACTTTGAGATTACAATAAACGATCAAGTCGTTACGATGACATTAACTGATGAAACAACTTTTGAAGAAAACGAAGCTACAATCATGGCGATTGAAGCGCTTATGTTAACCGCTAAGTCTTATGGTTTCGACCAACTGATTTTTGAAAATATTGACGGTGAAGCCCGATTTGGCCCTTATTTACTATCCGAGCCAATTCAGCTAGATACACCTTTATACGTTAATCCAATCTAACCTAAAAAACATCCCGTGATAGTTTTCGGGATGTTTTTTAGTTCACTCATTTTAAGAAACTACAGTTTCGTGGTAAAATAATTTAAAACGACAATGCCCGTAGTGAAAAATATACATAAGTGGGTGAAAGTTAATGAATGAAATAGAATTACGAATGATTTTGTCACCAAAAATAAAAATTATCCGTGCAGAATACGATTATACACAAGATGAAATGGCAAATATGCTAGGCGTATCTAAAAAGACTTTAGTTCAAATTGAAAAAGGCCGTACGATGGCTAGTTGGCCAGTCGTCGTAACTTTTGCTACTTTATTTAGAGATAGTCAAATTTTACAGCAGGAATTAGGTAATGAAGACATCATTCAATTGATCCAAACAATTAGTAGAAAAACAGTCGTTTATAAAAAAGAGAAAACGCTTGGTGGTAAAATTTGGTGGACAAAAGTAGATGAGAAAAACGGCTTCATATTACAGAAAAACATGATCAGTAATCATTTTCGGATTATTGACCAATTCAATGTTAGATATTTTAGCTCATTTGACCGAGATGAAACAAATAAATTTTTTAATCATTTACAACATATAAAAGATGACGGTATTTAAGTCATTATCTCTAATCTTCAAACCGATTTGGATCACCATTAAACGGTGAATGATTCACTTTAATTGATTCAGTGGGACAACCTTCATAAGCGTCTTCTAAATCACTGTACAACTCTTTTGGAATTTCTTTTGTCCCAGTGTTTTTATCTAGTAAATTAAATGATATTCCTTCTTCATCATAATCGAATATATCTGGAGCCGATGCACCGCAAGCACCACAAGCAATACATGTATCTTGGTCAACGATTGTGAACTTCATCTAAATCCCCCAATTACTACAAACACTTATAATTTATTTTAATATGATTAATCCCTCTTTATCAAATGATTGTTATAATAAATATAATGTTTGAAATAGGAGAATAACGATGAATTATGAAGGACTAATACTACATATGTTATCAAAACTACAGAAAGAAAGAACGATTAATTCTGTTTATCACATTTTACGAGGTAAGCGTTCAACACAAACGATTCAAGATATTCATCTATTTAATTTGGAAAAGTATTATAAGATTTATCCAAATCTTAATCAACATACTTACAAGCAGTGGATTAATAATTTTATGAATAATGATTTTCTTATTTTAAAAGATAACTCATTTGAAATGACAGAGGAAGGTCAAACATATATTCATGCGAATTTCATTGAAAATGATTATAAATTTAATGGGGTTAAATTTAATCGAATTGATCAGTTGTTTTTTCAAACTTTACAATTGCTATGCCAAACTGTATCTCATTTGATTTATAACCGTAATCAGTTTATCCCTGTTATAGAAAATTTGGACGCTCAAAATAAGGTTAAATCAATCATTAAAAAATATAATAACAATCGGGTGCAATTATATGAAGGTATTTATCATGAGTTATATCGTTTATTTGGAAAACTAGTAGGTCCGGTTGATTGGCTAGCTTTACAATTGACTAGTGCAAAACAAATTGGATTATCAAAGAAACAAATTGCTGAACTTTACAACGTTTCGGTACACGATGTCTATTTGACGACCACTCATTTAATACATCAAATGATAGATTTAATAACAAATGAAAAAAATTATACGATATTACGACATCTCGTAGAAATGCCAAAGCAAATATCTGTGACGGACTCGGCGATGAAAACATATGACTGTTTAAAAAGAGGTCTGTCTATAAAAGAGATTAGTCACTATCGGCATTTGAAAATTAGTACAATTGAAGATCACATTGTTGAATTAGCTACTCAAATATCAAATTTTCCAATTCAATCATTTGTTTCAGAGGCTACAGAAGATTTAATAAAAAATAAAGTTGAACAAGCTAAAACAAAACGGTTAAAAATCATTAAAGAAATGTTACCTGAACATATTACTTATTTTCAAATTCGTTTAGTACTATCTAAGTTCAATAGAGGGAGTAGGAAAAGTGAATCAGTTAATTAATTTAGAAGATTCATTAAAAAGGATTTTTGGACACACTTCTTTCAGAGAGGGACAGAAAGAAATTATAAACTCTGTGTTGAAAGGTAACCACACATTAGGAACGTTACCAACAGGGAGTGGTAAATCAATCTGTTATCAGTTGCCCGCTATGATATTAGATGGACTTACAGTTGTCGTTTCTCCTCTTATTTCTTTAATGGTCGATCAAGTAAAATTATTAAAATATCAGGGCATCAAGAATGTTGTTGCTGTAAACAGCCTTATGAATATGCAAGAGAAGCAAATTGCTATCAATCAACTAAATAAATACAAACTCATCTATTGTTCTCCAGAAATGTTGCAGCAACCATTGTTTATAAATAAACTAAAAGCACAAAAAATTTCGTTATTCGTAATTGATGAAGCACACTGTATATCCCAGTGGGGGCACGAATTTCGACCTGATTATTTAAGATTAAAAGAAAGTATTAAGCTATTTAATGATCCAACCGTATTAGCATTAAGTGCTACAGCAACACCTCAAATACAAAATGATATTTCAAAGCAACTTGATATTAATTTGAAGCGATATATTTACCCGATTGATCGCACGAATATTACATACATGGTTCAGACTGTCGAGGATGAAAATAGGAAGAACGAAGAGTTATTTAATGTGTTAGAAAAAAATAAAATCCCAACAATGATATACTTTTCTAGTAGGAAAGTAAGTGAGCGTTTATGTACAAGATTACAACGGTTTTTACCTGATAGAAATATCGCATACTACCATGGTGGTATGTCACAAGAGGACCGTATATTAATTCAACAACAGTTTATGCAAGGGCAACTTGACATCATTTGTTGTACAAGTGCTTTTGGTATGGGGATTAATAAAAATGATATTCGTTTAGTTATCCACTACCACATACCTTCTACAATCGAATCTTTTATACAGGAGACAGGAAGAGCTGGCAGAGATGGTGGACATAGTGTCAGTTTACTTCTATATTCTCCTGGTGATGAAATGATTCCATACCAACTAATCGAGTCAGAGTTACCTAGTGAGACGGATGTATATAATTTTGTTGTGGAAAAAAATAAAACAGATGATCTAATTGAAATGGAAGGTTTGACGGAAGTACAGCAACGTTTTCTTACTTATCATTATGAAAATTTAAATGATTATCGAAAAGAGTCGGATAAAATAATAGAACAATTGATTGAAATACGTAACAAACGAGCGTATATTAAGAAACGAAGCATTCATCAAATTCTCTCATGGATATCTCAATCTAATTGCAGGAGAAAGTCGCTATTTCAGCCTTTTCAGGAGAATATTAGAGAGGCTGATTTTGACTGCTGTGATCATTGTGGATTTGATATATACGAATGGAAACTTGATCATACACTTGTACAATCTACGTTTGAAACGAATTGGACCCATATTTTAAAGGTCATGTTTAACAGAAGGTGAATGGATGTCTAAAAGAAAATCTCAAGCAGAAATGATTAAACAATTATCAGATAAAGAATTAATAGTTACCCTAGTTTATTCACAACTTACTTTTTTATTTTTAGCAATCACATTAATTTACTTTTTATTTGATTCTTCCGATGAATTCTACTCTCTTTTTATATTTAATTGGAATGAGATTCTTATTTATGGAGTTATACCAGGTTTGATTGTCGTTGTTATAGATATTATTCTAATAAAAGTATTGCCTGAATCTTCTTTCGATGATGGTGGAGTCAATAAACGTATATTTAAGACTTTGTCGATACCTCAAATTGTGATGATAACTTTTTTAATAGCTTTATCAGAAGAATTATTATTTCGGGGAGTTATTCATACGTTTTTAGGCTTTATCATCGCAAGCACTATTTTTGCACTTGTACATTTTAGATATTTGAATAAAATAACTCTACTTGTATCTATATTTCTTCTATCATTTTTGATAGGGTATATGTACGAGTTGACAAACAACCTATTAGTACCAATAGCAGCACATTTTTGTATTGATTTGTTATTAGGTATTTATTACCGATTGTTTTTGAGGTGATGAACATGAGTGAGCAAATTAAGGAACAGTCAACAATAGTTAATAACGACTCTATAGATATTATTCAATTACCACCTAGGTCAACAAAGCATCAAGGTAAGAGAAAAAAGAGAAATCATTTATTTAAATATAAATTAATGATCCATCTAATTTTGTTTATATTTATCATATTAATCTTAGCGATTCCCTTTTATTATTATATGTTCTTAAAATAATAATGGAATCCGACCTGCCCTAATATAATATAAAGTAATGAAATTTACTTATATTTTTAGAAGGAGATTAATCGAAAAAAGTCGAAAGAGTAATCATTACTTAATTAGGAGTGGTGTCCATGTTTGTGAAAAGTATTATGCTTCCTGCTAACCGATGCTTTACTGCAAGTAAGAATGAAACATTGAAAGAAGTCATTGAAGCATTTGATCGACACGATATTGAAGGAATGCCGGTAATTGAAGATGGGAAATACATTGGAATGATTTCCAAACAACGTATTTATGAATATTATTTTGAAATAGTAGAAGAAAATAAAGAAAAGTTCTTGTCGACCCGTTACGTTCATGAATTAGTTAACAATGAAAATTTTTATGTTGAGATGGAAGATGTCTTTGAGAAAACTTTAAAAACGTTAAAAGGATATCCTATTATTGCTGTTGTTGATGAAGAAAAGAATTTTCTCGGTCTGGTTTCAAGATATGATGTAATTGAACAATTTGAAAGTGCATTCGGTTTGAAGAAATCGGGAGTACGCATTGCGTTTTCAGCACAAGAACAAGAAGGTTCATTAGCAAAAGTGTCTGAAGTATTAAAGAAATATAATGAAAATGTCATCGCGCTAGCAACTTTTGATGAAACAGGGAAGCTCGCAAGAAGAATTGTGTTAAAAGTTGAGAAAAATGAACAAACAAATCAATTTATAAATCAGTTAGAAAAATCAGGGTTTAGAATTTTGGATGTAAAGGAAATGTAATGTCCATTTATATATGCTCCGGTTTATAATTAAAGCTGGAGCAATTTTTTACATAACCGTTCTCATTTATTAAAGATGGAAAGTCATTGTCTATTAGTAATGAGTGAAGGTAGAGAATCAAGGGTAGTTAGAAGCTCCACCGTTAGCGATAAAATTTAAAGCAACGGACTTTAACGGAACCAATATAAAAAATAAATTAATATTGAGTAAACATGCAAATTTTATGTGGGAGTATTCATATTATATATAAAGCTGGAGGTGGTTTTCGTGCGTTTAGAGAGAATAAGCGTAAACCAATTCAAAATCTTCATGACCTACAATGACTTGAATGAGCGTGGGTATTCAAAAGATGATCTTTGGAATAATTTGCACAAAGCAAATGAACTCTTTCAGGAAATGTTATTTGAAGCAAGTGAAGAGTTAGAAATTGACCTAGATGGTATGTTAATGGTTAAGGTTCATATGTTGCAGGCGCAAGGTATGATTATAATTGTAACGCAAAATAATGACATCATAGATGAGGAGTATATTGAACTGAAGGTTACAATGGATGAAAGCAAAGAGCTGATGTTTAAATTGGATGATTTTGAAGATGTGATTCATTTGTCTAAAGCATTAAATAGAAAACATACATCTATAAATGCAGCGATTTACTTTTATGAGCAGTCTTATTACATTTTACTAAAAGATAATAAATTTACTGAACGTACACGAGAGGACATTATTTCAATTTTATCAGAATATGCTTCACCGAGTACGATGACATCATATGTATTGAAAGAATACGGTAAAACAATAATAGAGAATCATGCTTTAAATGTCGTGAACCACTATTTCTAATTTGTTTGAGGTGAATAATTTGAACATTGCAGTTTTATATGGCGGTACATCTAAAGAAAGAGACGTTTCACTCTCAAGTGGTAAGGGAATTATTAATGCATTAAAGAATTTAGGACATAATGTTACCCCAATTGATTTCTCACCTGTAAATTTAAAAGCAATTATTGATCAAATAAGTGATTGCGATATTGTGTTTATTGGTTTACATGGAAAGCAAGGGGAAGATGGAACGGTGCAAGGTTTATTGGAATTACTTAATATTCCTTATATCGGTTCAGGGGTATTAGCATCATCATTAGCAATGGATAAATCTAAAGCGAAACAAATTTTTGCACAATACCAATTACCTATCGCATTTAGTAAAACTTATTCTTCGAAAAAATCAAAGGATAATATAATAAATGATATTAATGAGTCATTTAACTTACCAGTTGTAGTTAAACCTAATCAAGAAGGTTCAACTCTAGGCCTATCAATAGTTAAAGAGCAAGGACAATTACTTGAAGCCATTGACTTAGCTATGACACATGATACCGATATTTTAGTTGAGGACTATATTAAAGGAAGAGAATTAACTGTTGCTGTAATAGGTAAAAAAGGCGAAGAAAAAGCATTACCTATTATAGAAATTGTACCGAAAAGTGAATATTATGATTATGAATCTAAATATACTGAAGGCGGTAGTGAACATATTGTTCCAGCCAAAATAAGTGATGATTTAACAAAGCAAGTTCAAGAATATGCTGTAAAAGCGCACCAAGCATTAGGCTGCGAAACTTATTCGAGAGTTGATTTTATTTTAACTGAGAAGTTACAACCCATCATTTTAGAAGTAAATACTTTGCCAGGCATGACCTCGACAAGCCTATATCCTGATGCTGCTAAAGCGATTGGTTTATCGTATGAAGATATGATTAATCAATTTATTGAGTTAACCTTAGATTAAAATTATATAGTTATTCTTTGCCAAGGATTTAATTAAATATTTGTATTGCATATTCTATGTGAAAATGTATACTAGTCATTGAGAACACCAATATTATTTCTTGTTTTGATTATAGGAGGTAAACACATGGTAGCCGAGAAGCACGCAGATTCTCAAGTAGAAGATAATGATTCAAAAATGCTTTTAGCAACTCAGCAAGTAATTAAAGAAGCATTAGACAAATTAGGTTATCCAGAAGAAGCCTACGAACTTATGAAAGAACCTATTCGAATGATGACTGTTCGAATTCCTGTTCGTATGGATGATGGAAAAGTTCAAGTTTTTACAGGTTATCGTGCCCAGCATAATGACGCAGTGGGTCCAACAAAAGGTGGAGTACGCTTTCATCCAGGAGTGACAGAAAAGGAAGTAAAAGCTTTATCAATATGGATGAGTTTAAAAGCCGGTATCGTTGATTTACCTTATGGTGGCGGTAAAGGTGGTATAATTTGTGATCCACGAAAAATGTCATTTCGTGAATTGGAAGCATTAAGTCGTGGTTATGTAAGAGCAATTTCTCAAATTGTTGGTCCGACTAAAGATATTCCAGCTCCAGATGTTTTTACAAATTCTCAAATCATGGCTTGGATGATGGATGAATATAGTCGAATTGATGAATTTAACAGCCCTGGCTTTATTACTGGTAAACCTATCGTACTAGGTGGATCGCATGGTCGAGAATCTGCTACTGCAAAAGGTGTGACAATTTGTATTGAAGAAGCATGTAAAAAAGTAGGAATAAACCTTGAGGGAGCACGAGTAATTGTACAAGGTTTCGGAAACGCGGGAAGCTTTTTATCGAAATTTATGTACGATATGGGTGCAAAAGTAATTGCGATTTCTGATGCTGAAGGCGCTTTATATGATCCAAACGGATTAGATATTGATTACTTATTAGACCGAAGAGATAGTTTCGGTACAGTGACTAATTTATTTGATAATACAATTACGAATAAAGAAATGCTTGAGCTTGACACAGATATTTTAGTTCCTGCAGCGGTTGAGAACCAAATCACCGCTGATAACGCTCATAATATTAAGGCGAAAATTGTCGTAGAAGCAGCGAACGGTCCGACAACATTAGAAGCAACGAAAATATTAACAGAGCGTGATGTGTTAATCGTTCCTGATGTTTTAGCTTCAGCAGGTGGCGTAACTGTATCTTATTTTGAATGGGTACAAAACAATCAAGGTTACTATTGGAAAGAGGAAGAAATTCAAGAAAAGCTTCGAGAAGTATTAGTTAAATCATTTAACAATGTTTATACAACAGCACAAACAAGACAAGTTGATATGCGACTTGCGGCTTATATGGTTGGCGTACGTAAAATGACAGAAGCTTCTCGATTTAGAGGCTGGATTTAAATAATACAGGGCATTTGATTATTCATATAAAATCTCCTATCATTAATTTGGTGGGAGATTTTTATTTTTAAACCTTTGTTTATGAGCTAGTACTAGTTATAAACTTTAAATACATAATGATTTTATATTACTTAGGAGATGTCTTTTAATGCAAAAAGAAAAAGTTTTAATCATCGGTGCTGGACCATGTGGATTATCAGCTGCTATTGAATTAAAAAATAGAGGAATTGATCCATTAATCATTGAAAAAGGTAATGTTGCCAACTCGATATATAACTATCCAACACACCAAACATTCTTTAGTTCAAGTGATAAGCTTGAAATCGGCAATATGCCATTTATATCTGAACGACCTAAACCCGTAAGAAATGAAGCGTTGACCTATTATCGAACTGTAGCGGAACGCAACTCTTTACGAATTAACTCGTATGAAAAAGTTATTCAAATTACGAATAATCATAAAGGATATATAGTTCAAACAGAAACGAATCTTGGTGACCAATGCGAATATTTAGCTTCTTATATTGTTATTGCCACAGGTTATTATGATCAACCAAACTATTTAAATATTGAAGGAGAAAATTTACCACATGTCAGTCATTATTTTAAGGAAGCTCACCCTTTCTTTAAACGCAATGTTGTTGTTATTGGTGGTAAAAACTCTGCTGTTGATGCAGCTTTAGAGCTAGAACGGGCGCATGCAAATGTAACTGTATTGTATAGAGGTGATGATTACTCTTCTAGTGTTAAACCGTGGATATTACCACTGTTCGAATCACTAGTTAGACATCAAAAAATTGATATGGTATTCAATGCAACAATCGAGAAAATAACTACTAGTGAAGTAATAGCAAAAGTAAATGGAAAAAGGAAATCATTTACTGCTGATTTTGTTTTTGCAATGACGGGATATGAACCAGATCAACAATTTTTAAAAGCAATCGGTATTACCATCAATCAAGATACTGGTAGACCACATTATGAAGAGAATACGATGGAAACGAATGTTAACAATATATATATCGCTGGTGTTATTGCAGCAGGATATAACAATAACGAAATCTTTATTGAGAATGGGAGATTCCACGGAGAATTAATAGCTAAAGATATACTTAAAAAAGAGGAACATGGTGAATAAAATGAAAAAAGTAATTTTGTTAACAACTGGCGGAACAATAGCCAGTAAACCAAATGAAAATAGTGGTAGACTAACCTCTGGAGTGATGTCTGGTGAAGAACTTGCTGCCAATTGTAATTTACCAGATGATATCGAAGTTAAGATTGATTCCGTCTTGCAAAAACCAAGTATTCATATTTCATCATCTGATTGGATTTTAATTAAAAACAAGATTGAATATTATTTCAAAGATGAATCTATTGACGGAATAGTCGTTACTCATGGTACGGATACTTTAGAAGAAATTGCATACTTTTTAGATCTAACGATAGATGACCACCGACCGATTGTCGTAACTGGTTCACAGCGTTCAATCGCTGATTTAGGGAGTGACGTCTATATTAATTTACGTCATGCTATTTACACTGCATGTAGTAAAGATTTACATGATGTTGGTACAATCGTTGTATTTAATGAACGTATTTTTGCCGCTAAATACGTTAAAAAAGAACATGCTAGTAACATTCAAGGATTCAACTCATTCGGCTTCGGTTATTTAGGCATTATCGATAACGATCAAGTTTATATTTATCAAAAACCAATCAAAAGAAAGTGTTTTGATGTAGAAGCGCCACTTCCAAGAGTAGATATTGTTAAATGTCATACCGATGCTGATGGTGTAACGCTAGAGGCTTTAAGAAATGCAGGAGCTAAAGGAATTGTTATTGAAGGTGTTGGTAGAGGGCAAGTTCCACCTGCGATGGTTCCAGCAATTAAAAAATGTATTAACTCTGGGATAGTTATTGTCATAACTACAGCTTCAGAAGAAGGAGAAGTTTATCCAACGTATGATTATGAAGGAAGTGCTTACGACTTAATTGAACATGGTGTTATTTTAGGTGGCGATCATGATAGTAAAAAAGCGAGAGTAAAATTATCAATAATGCTCGCATCTGGAGAAAAACAATATAAGTTTTAATATATTAAACAATTTCACTGACTAGTGTCGACTAGTCAGTTTTTTTATTTTATAAGAATATTACAGCCAAAACGACAAAAGATAAAAGCAGATAGAAGACGATGAGGAGGCTTATGAACATTGAAGATGAAAAATAAAAGCAATCAAATAATAAAGCTAATAATCGCTTGTTTATTAATAGTTGGCATCACAACAACTACTACTCAATTAACTACTGATGCATTTAGTAATCAAGTAATCCAACATGGTGCTACTGGAGAAGATGTAATTGAGTTACAAGCTCGATTACAATATATCGGATTTTATAATGGAAAAATTGATGGCGTGTTCGGTTGGGGCACTTATTGGGCAGTTAGAAACTTCCAATATGAATTTGGACTTGAGGTAGATGGGTTAGTCGGTCAAAAAACAAAAGAAACATTAAGAAGGGTCACAAAATACGACAAACAACATGTCAACGAACAAATTCAACGTGGGAGCAATTTTACACATTATGGTGGAAAAGATTTACAGTCACAAACGGATAAATCGAATCAAAAACAACAGCAAGCAAAGCAAAATCAGAATCAGACTAAACAACAAAATACACCTCCACAGCCTACTGCTACGAATGTGCCCAAAGGATTTTCACAAAATGATATACAATTATTAGCACAAGCTGTGTACTCAGAGGCAAGAGGTGAACCGTATGAAGGTAAAGTTGCGATTGCCGCGGTTATATTAAATCGTTTAGATAGTCCAACCTTTCCTGATTCAATTGCGAGTATTATATTTGAGCCCCTAGCTTTTACAGCTGTTGCTGATGGACAATTTTATATGTCACCTGATGACTCTGCTAGAAGAGCTGTAATGGATGCAATTAATGGCTGGGATCCATCCGGTGGAGCAACCTATTATTTCAACCCTGATACGGCAACTTCTAGCTGGATTTGGTCTCGACCTCAAATTAAAAGAATCGGCAAGCATATATTCTGTAAATAGTTGAAGGAGGCAATTTATTTATGTTTCGATGGGGTTTAATAGTTGTATTAACTATAAGTATAATTGGGACAATCATTTGGGGTTATCAAGAACATCAAGATAAAAACGCTATATTAATTCAAGCAGAAAATAATTATCAACGCGCTTTTCATGATTTGACTTATCGAATCGATTTATTAAGCGATAAAATAAGTACAGTATTGGCAACAAATTCACCTGAACAATTATCGCCACAACTAGCAGAGATATGGAAAGTTACTTCTGAGGCTCATGCAGCTGTCGGTCATTTACCATTAACCTTATTACCTTTTAATAAAACGGAAGAATTTTTAACTAATATAGGTGATTTCTCTTATCGAGTTGCCATACGTCGTTTAGATGAAGATCCATTAAATGAAGATGAAATTGATTTATTAAATCAACTACATGAAAAATCAAATGAAATTAAAAGAGAATTAAGAACGGTTCAATATCAAGTTATTAATGAAGGATTACGTTGGATGGATGTTGAATTAGCCCTGGCAACTAACGAACCAGCAGATAACACGATTATTGACGGATTAAAAACAATTGAAAAAAATTCTGAGCAGTTTGCAGAAACTGACAACGAAGGTGGCTTTTCTTTTACAACTACTGAAGACGAAAAAGAAATTAAACTTGAAGGTAAACAGTATAATGAACAAGAAATAGAGCAATTTGTGAGAGAAAGATTTAAATTAAATGACGATGTTGTTATGCGAGTGTCAGAGACGGGTGATGGTTCTGATATTCCGATGTATCATGTCACATTTGAAACAGATGAATTATATGGGTATGCAGATGTCACAAAGCAAGGTGCAAACATGATTTCTTATCTCCTAAATAGGGATATTAATGAAAGGAAAATCGGTTTGCATGAAGGGATGAATAAGGCTTCAGAACTGTTAAACAGTTTAGGGTATGAGAACGTTGAAGTAATCGGAAGCGCACAATATGAACATATCGGCGTATTTCAATTTGTATATGTGAATGACGAACAAATATACTTCCATCCAGATACGATTCAAGTTAAAGTCGCATTAGATAATGGGGATATACTCGGTCTAAGTGCACGAGATTATATAATCAATCAATATTCAAGAGACCAAGACACATTTACGGCTAAACTATCTGAAGAAGAAGCGATCAACAAAGTAAATCCTAATATTGATATTCAGGAAACTCGATTATCTGTGATTGAAAATGACCTAGGGGAAGAAGTATTAACTTATGAATTAATCGGAACTATGAATGAAAATACGTATCGCGTCTATATAAATTCAGATGACGGATTTGAAGAGAGAGTAGAGTTATTAAAGCAAAAAGAAGAATTGTATCAATAACAAAAAGTAAAGGAAAAGACGGTTTAGTCTTTTCCTTTCTCTTTTTTTTTGTAATAATAAGAGTAGTAAAGGGTGGAGGGGTCAATTATGTTTGTTGTTGGAATGCGTATTACAATCGAAACGTTACAAAATGGTATCATTCAAGAACGTTTTTCAAGTAAACTTGTTGAAATAACTAAACAAAAGCTATATATTGATTATCCGATTAATGAGAAAACAGGAAAAACAGCTTTATTAATTGACGGGTCTGAGATCCAAGTTTCATTTATCGCACAAGATGGTAATATATATAAATATCATACTCATATTACTGGCAGGAAAATGCTAAATAATTTACGTGTTTTACTAGTTAAAAGACCGACAAAAGATCAATTACATAAAATTCAACGAAGAGAATACGTACGAATAGATGTCGCATTAGATGTTGCCCTTTATCCTCTAGACGAAAGTAAATGCCCGCTGATTACTCGAACAAGAGATATTAGTGGAGGAGGAATGGCTGTTGAAGCATTTGATAAACTTGATGAGTATGAGTCTGGTGATGAAATGGAAGTGACGATTGTCCTTCCTTTTGACTCAAATGATTATACATATATTAAAGCAACTGCCCAAGTGATACGTTGTATTTATAATGATAAATCAAGTAAAACAGGCATTATAACCTATAAGTTCACAAAAATTGATGACCAGCTAAGGGAAAAAATTATTAAGTTCTGTTTTGTAAAACAACTTGAAATTAGAAAAAGTAAATATAATATGCGTTAAGTTATACATCTAGGAGGACTAAATACAATGAAAATTGCAATTGATGGACCAGCAGCAGCAGGAAAAAGTACTGTAGCAAAGAGAATAGCTAAAACACTGAATTATGTATATATTGATACAGGAGCAATGTATCGAGCGATTACTCTAGCAGCCTTTAACTATAACGTTGATTATGAAGATGAATCCGCTTTATCTAATATAGCAAAAGAAGTCTCCATTACTTTCAAAAACGATGATGAAGGGCAACGTGTATTTCTTAACCAAAATGATGTAACGAAGGAAATTCGTAATAAGGAAATAACTAATCATGTCTCTATCGTTGCGAAGCATCAATTAGTCAGAAAAACTCTTGTTGAAAAACAAAGACAATTAGCAAAGTCTGGTAACGTTGTCATGGATGGAAGAGATATTGGCTCTTTTGTTTTACCTGATGCTGAAGTTAAAATATTCTTAATCGCATCTGTAGAGGAACGTGCTATCAGACGTCATAAAGAAAATATATCAAATGGTTTTGATTCAAATTTAGAGCAATTAAAAGAAGAAATACGTTTGAGGGACAAGATAGATTCTGAAAGAGAAATGGCACCTCTCATCAAAGCAGATGATGCGATAGAAGTTGATACAACGAATATGGATATTGACGAAGTCACAAATTATATACTAACAATCATTCAAAAGAAATTGAATTTTGAAGGAGAACAATAAATGTTTTATAAATTTGCTAAAATAGTTGTATTAATGATTTTTAAAATTATGTTTAAAATAAGAGTGATAGGTAAGGAAAATGTACCGAAAGATGGTCCAGTTATTGTCTGCTCAAATCATATATCAAACTTTGATCCGCCAGTTGTTGGTATTACCTTTCCAAGAACCGTTCATTTTATGGCTAAAGAAGAACTTTTTCAAAAGAAAAGTTTAAATATATTATTATCAAATCTCAATGCTTTCCCAGTAAAACGTGGTATGCGTGATCGTCAAGCTTTAAGAACAGCTTTAAAGCTTTTAGATGAAGGCCACACATTAGGGCTATTTCCAGAAGGTACTAGAAGTAAAGATGGTGAATTGAAAAAGGGTCTAGCAGGTGCAGGTTTTTTTGCAATGCGATCTAATGCAACTGTTATCCCATGTGCAATTATAGGTTCATATAAAAAATTCACACCTTTAAAGGTTATTTTTGGGAAGCCTATTGAGTTTGAAACATTAAAAAAGGAAAAACCTACAGCTCAAGAAGTAACTGATGAAATAATGATGAATATCCAAGCTTTATTAGATGAACATCGCTAATATGATATTATTTATGTAGAATGGTGAGTAGGTACGCTTTTAAGGAGGAAATAACATGAGTGAAAATCAAGAAAAACAGACAAATCATAATGTTGAAGTTGGAGATGAGATAAAAGCTAAAGTCATTAAATTAGAAGAGAAACAAGTCATTGCTGATATTGGTTACAAATTTGATGGTATTATTCCAATTTCTGAATTATCGCATCTCCATGTAGAGCATACGAATGAAGTAGTTTCTGAAGGGGATGAAATTGACGTCATCGTTAAAAAAATTGAAGACGAAGCCATTATTCTTTCAAAGAGGGATTTAGACCGTAAAAATGTATGGCAATCTTTAGAATCTAAATTAGAAAGTCAAGACATTATAGACGCAACAGTAATCGATGTTGTAAATGGTGGCCTAATAGTTGATGTTGGCTTACGTGCATTTATGCCTGCCTCTCAAGTCGAGACATACTTTGTTGAGGATTTTTCAGGTTATAAAGGGAAATCCTTACGGGTACGAGTGATGGAAATGGATAAAGAAAAAAATCGAGTCATTGTTTCACATCGTGCAGTGAGTGAAGAAGAAGAGAAAGCTCGTAAAAGTGATCTATTTGATCAATTAAAGCCTGGAAATATAGTCGAAGGGACCGTAGAACGTATTACAAATTTCGGTGCGTTCGTTAATTTAGGTAATGGAGTGGATGGACTCGTTCATATTTCTCAATTATCACACGAAAGAGTTGACCAAGTTACAGATGTTGTGAATACTGGTGATACAATTAAAGTTAAAGTATTATCAGTCGATCGTGACACCGAAAGAATTTCTTTATCACTTAAAGATACGTTACCTGGTCCATGGAGTGGTATTTCAGACGAATTTAAACAAGGAACAATAGTTGAAGGAACTGTTAAACGGTTGGTGAATTTTGGTGCATTTGTCGAAATTAAGCCAGGTGTCGAAGGATTAGTCCACATATCACAAATTTCTGGAGAACACATTGGTAATCCACAAGAAGTTCTAACAGAAGGACAAAAAGTCAAAGTGAAAGTATTAGACATTAATGAAAAAGAGAAACGTATTTCCTTAAGTATTAAAGAAGCTGAGGAAGATAAAGTTAATGAAGAGTATAAAAAATATCAAACAGAAAGTGACGATTCAACATTTCAACTAGGTGACTTAATCGGTGATCAACTAAAAGATTTTAATAATTAATTATAAGTGATGATTAACTTTTTCGGGATCTATTATAAAATATATATCCGAAAATAGTTGCCATAAAAAAGTGGCTTTAGCCGCTTTTTTTTATAGAAACAATATTAATTTATAATGTTGACAGAGTTAATTTAACTAAAAAAGGAATGAAGGCGATGAGAAAATCGGTTGTCGCAATAGTTGGTAGACCTAATGTTGGTAAATCAACCATTTTTAATCGTTTAGTAGGTGAACGTATATCTATTGTTGAAGATACCCCCGGTGTAACTAGGGATAGAATATATGCAGAAGCCGAATGGTTAAACACAACTTTTAATTTAATTGATACTGGTGGAATCGATTTAAGTGATGAACCCTTAATTGTACAAGTACGTGAACAGGCAGCAATTGCGATAGATGAAGCGGATGTTATTATTTTTATTGTCAATGGACGTGAAGGTATTACAGCAGCGGATGAAGAAGTGGCTAAAATACTATACCGTTCAAACAAACCGGTCGTATTAGCGGTCAATAAAATAGATAATTATGATATGCACGACTTATTATATGAGTTTTATTCATTAGGTTTTGGACAACCTTACCCCATCTCAGGCACTCATGGGCTCGGTTTAGGAGATGTGTTGGATGAAGTAATAAAGCACTTTCCAAACCGTAATAGTGATGAAGATGATGAAGAACGCATATATTTTTCATTAATAGGCCGTCCTAATGTCGGGAAATCATCACTCGTAAACGCTATTTTAGGAGAAGACCGAGTGATTGTAAGTAACATTGCGGGTACAACTAAAGATGCCATTGATACGAAGTTTAGTCGTGATGGGGAGCAATTTACAATTATCGATACAGCAGGAATGAGAAAGCGCGGTAAAGTATATGAAACAACTGAAAAATATAGCGTATTAAGAGCACTTAAAGCTATTGAGAGATCAGATGTCGTCTTAGTCGTGATTGATGCAGAAACGGGCATAATTGAACAGGACAAGAGAATCGCAGGTTATGCACATGAAGCAGGAAAAGGAATCGTTATTGTTGTTAACAAATGGGATACAGTTGAAAAAGATCAACATACAATGAAAGAATTCGAAAAAGAGGTAAGACAAAATTTTCAATACTTATCGTATGCACCTATTGTGTTCTTGTCAGCAAAAACTAAGAAAAGGACTCATACCTTATTACCAATGGTCGTTCAGGTAAGTGAAAATCATGCTTTACGTGTACAAACTAATGTGTTAAATGAAGTGATTGAAGATGCATTAGCTATGAATCCGACACCATCAGTTAAAGGTCAAAAACTTAAAATTTTATATACGACACAAGTGGCAACAAAACCACCTACATTTGTCGTTTTTGTTAATGACCCTAAATTAATGCACTTTACGTACGAACGTTTTTTAGAAAACCGAATTCGGGAAGCTTTCGGCTTTTTAGGAACTCCAATTAAAATATATGCACGTCAGCGAAAATAATTTGAGGTGAGTCATATGGGGAAAGTTGCCGTAATCGGTGCAGGAAGCTGGGGAACAGCTTTAGCACTCGTATTAGCAGATAACAATCATGAAATTAAAATGTGGTCATACCGTCAAACTCAAGTAGATGAAATAAATCAACAACATACAAACAGCAAATACTTACCGTCAGTGGAATTACCTAAAAATATACAAGCTTATAATCAAATCCAGGAGACTGTTCAAGAATGTGAATATATTTTATTAGTTGTTCCAACAAAAGCGATTCGGGAGGTTTGTCAACAACTCAAACCATATTTAAAAGATAACCAAATCATTATTCATGCATCTAAAGGTATTGAACCTGAAACACATAAACGTGTTTCAGAGATGATTGAGGATGAGCTAGGAAATGATTTGCAAAATCAAATAGTTGTTTTATCAGGACCAAGTCATGCTGAAGAGGTAGCTAAAAGACAACCAACCACGGTAACTGCCTCTTCAAGAAATAAACAAAACGCTGAGAAAACTCAAGATTTGTTTATTAATGAAAATTTTCGAGTATATACAAATGATGATATTGTTGGGGTGGAAATAGGTGGAGCCATTAAAAATATCATTGCTTTAGGAGCGGGTATTTCCGATGGTCTTGGCTACGGTGATAATGCAAAAGCAGCGTTAATTACGAGAGGATTAGCGGAGATTACACGACTTGGTGTTCAATTGAATGCAAATCCTTTAACATTTGCTGGTTTAACTGGAGTTGGCGATTTAATTGTAACTTGCACAAGTACGCATAGTCGTAATTGGCGGGCTGGAAATATGCTTGGTAAAGGATATAAATTAGACGACATTCTAGAACAAATGGGCATGGTGGTTGAAGGAGTTAGGACGACAAAGGCAGTTTATCAACTGTCAAAGAAACTTAATATTGATATGCCAATTACATCTGGAATTTATGATTTATTATTTAATAATAAAGAACCAAAACAAGTAGTTGATCAATTAATGCAACGTGATCGTACGAATGAAATTAGCGATTTATCTAATATTTTGTTAAAAAATTAGCGAAAGGCACACAACAGCACTCCCTAGTTCGCATATAGTACTATGAATGTAATATTAGGGAGGAGCATAATATGAGTCAAGATTTCCAACAAACTATTTTTAATCATTTGAAAAAAAGCGCCAATATTTCCCCTGAGGAAATTGTAAGGGTGGCTCAATCATTACAAAATGCAAACTTTTCTGATGAAAAAACAGTAAGAAATCTTGTGAAACAATTAGCAAATATGGCGGATCGTCCTTTAAGCAAACAAAAAGAAGATCGTATTGTAGAGTTGATCACGAAGAAAAATCATCAGTTAGACTACAACATGTTACAACAAATTTTTAAAAAATAATTTGAAATAATAGGCAAGCGAAGTTTCAGAAGTGTATCATCCCATCATACTATACATTGCAACAGTTATATGAGCTACTTTTTTATGAGGATTAGTCAAAAAGAGGTGTGCGCCCCAACACCTCTTTTTTTGTTTTATTCATAGATAAGAGCATGGTCGTTACTTTGTAAACAAAACGTCATCGTTTAAAAAGGAGTTTTTCATAAATTATGTTATAATACGTACGGCAACATATATAGAAGGGGCGTTAGTTATGTCAGATCCAATGATGAGAATGTACATATCGTTTATAGGAATGTTTTTATTAATTTTAGCAGCAGGTTTAATTTTGCTTGCGAGATATAAGTTATCTGGAATATTTAAAGTCATTGTAACTATTATTGCTTACGCTTGCTTAGTTATAGGTGGTCTTATTATATTTCCTATTGTTTTAGGTGGACCAACAGCATAGTAGTGGGGGATTGAATGAAATGAAGAAAATAAAGCTATTATTATTATTAGTCATATTAACTGTTCTATCTGCTTGTTTATATCCAGATGAACGCTTAAAACAAAATATGCCTACAAATGATGAACAATTAGAACGTGTACAAGCGGCGGTTCATGAATATCGCGATAGACAAAATGGTCTATTACCTATTTTAACTAGAGATTCGGATGTTGATTTGTTCGTTAAATATCCTGTAGATTTTAATAAACTTAAAGAATTAAACATATTAGGTGAGACACCTAAAAATGCCTACGAGCAAGGGGGTTACTATACATATGTCATAGTTGACCCTGAAGATGAAGCACTTGTTAAAGTGGTAGATGTCCGGTTAACCCAAAAATTACGATCAATAAATTATGAGATTACACTATATCGTAATAAAAATATCTATCCTCCATTTGCAAATAAAATATTTGATGACTATTTTGAAATAGACAAGAATAAGATAAATAATAAAGACGATCTAACTGTGACAAGTCCATATTCAGGAACCGAGTTAGACGTCATTATAAACTTAGATGGAGAAGCTCTAGTAGATTATCGACCAGATGTCTATCAACTAATACAAGAACATCAAATTGAAAGCTATGATCGCGATTTAAGATATTTGTTAACTGAGTATTATCCTTTTACGCCGGCTTATTCACCACCTATGATTCTGGAAGACGGAAAAGTGATATTTACTGACGAAAATTAGCTAGAGATTCTAATCTTTATATAGAATCTCTATTTTTTTATTGATTTAAGTCATAATTGAATAGGACAACGTCATAAATTAATATTGCATCGAATAATAGGTGTACGATATTGTACAGGGTCGGAGGGATAGAATGGAAAAGTTCAACGTGTTTCATGACATATCGAAACGAACGAATGGAGACATTTATTTAGGCGTTGTCGGAGCAGTACGTACGGGTAAGTCAACATTCATCAAAAAGTTTATGGACCAAGTCGTCATTCCGAATATTCAGAGTGAGACTGACCGTGAACGTGCAAAAGATGAGTTGCCTCAAAGTGCTGCTGGAAGAACGATTATGACAACGGAACCAAAGTTCATTCCAAACCAAGCAGTAGAAATCACAGTAGACGATGGACTAGATGTTAAAGTAAGAATGGTTGATTGTGTCGGTTACACAGTAGAAGGCGCAAAAGGATTTGAAGATGAGAATGGTCCAAGGATGATACATACACCTTGGTACGAGGAAGCAATTCCATTTCATGATGCAGCAGAAATTGGTACGAGAAAAGTAATTCAAGAGCATTCAACAATCGGAATTGTTGTAACAACAGATGGTTCTTTTGGCGAAATTGCAAGAGACGATTATGTTGAAGCTGAAAGAAGAGTAGTAGAAGAATTAAAAGAAGTAGGAAAGCCATTTATTATGGTGTTAAATTCAAGTAAGCCGCATTCATTTGAAACAACGAACTTACGAAACGAACTAGCAGAAGAGTATGACATACCAGTCTTACCAGTGTCAGTAGAAGAATTAAATGAAGATGATATTAACAATATTTTAAGAGAAGCACTTTATGAGTTTCCAGTATTAGAAGTAAACGTTAATCTACCGAGCTGGGTAATGGCTCTAAGAGAAGATCACTGGTTAAGAAAACAATTCCAGCAGTCTATTCAGGATACTGTTCAAAACATTAAGCGATTACGCGATGTCGATCGTGTAGTTGGTGACTTCTATGATTATGATTTTATAACAGAAGCTCGCCTATCCGGTATGGAAATGGGTGAAGGAGTCGCAGAAATTGATTTATTTGCATCAGATGAACTATATGACCAAGTACTAAAAGAAATTGTTGGTGTTGAAATTAGAGGAAAAGACCACCTCTTAGAATTACTTCAAGATTATGCAGAAGCAAAAAGGGAATACGATCAAATCTCAGACGCTCTTGCCATGGTGAAACAAACTGGATATGGAATCGCATCACCAACATTAGAAGATATGCGCTTAGAAGAACCAGAAATCATTCGTCAAGGTCCAAGATTTGGTGTGAGACTTAAAGCTGTTGCTCCATCAATTCATATGATTAAAGTAGAAGTTGAATCTGAATTTGCACCAATTATCGGAACAGAAAAACAAAGTGAAGAACTTGTGCGTTATTTAATGCAAGACTTTGAAGAAGATCCACTTTCAATTTGGAAATCAGACATTTTCGGAAGATCACTAAGTTCCATCGTCCGAGAGGGAATTCATGCAAAATTAACACTCATGCCTGAAAATGCAAGATACAAGTTGAAAGATACTTTAGAGAGAATAATTAATGAGGGTAGCGGTGGATTAATCGCGATCATTTTATAGAAAAAAAGCGACAAAAAGTGTCGCTTTTTTCATTTTTCTTAAAAAAAGTGCTAAAAACCTTATAAAATCAATATTTTTAGCCGATTTTATATTGAAAGATAGTCCATTTTTTGTTAATATGCTGTTACACGAATACTTTTTACAAGGTTTATTAATAATCAGACCATTAAAAAGGCTGCGACCTTTTATTAGTTTATTCGTGTATGTTTGATTAAAATGTGGTAAGAATGGTAGTAATTAAAAACTAGTATTCATCATCCTTTGAGAGGAGGTGAAAGTTGTGAATAAGACGGATTTAGTTAATGCAGTTGCTGAAAGTGCAGAATTATCAAAAAAGGACGCTTCTAAAGCTGTTGATGCAGTTTTTGATGCTATTACTAATTCATTAAAAGCTTCTGAGAAAGTACAATTAATTGGTTTTGGTAACTTTGAGGTGCGTGAACGTTCTGCTCGTAAAGGACGTAACCCACAGACTGGTGAAGAGATTGATATCCCAGCAAGCAAAGTACCTGCATTTAAACCAGGTAAAGCCCTAAAAGATGCTGTTAAGTAATTTTGATACATAGGGCAAGAAAAAGGAGGGACGATTCCCTCCTTTTTTTATTATAATAAAAGATATTAGATTCTCCTCATATATCATGCTACAATACATAGTGTACTTCTAATCTTTGCTTGATTTTAAGAATAGGTGATTGAATTGTATATAACTTCAAATGTATCAAATATAAAGAAAAAATTTATTAAGTCTTATAAGCACCCTTATATTAAAGATCAACTGTACGATAATTTATTAAAACATAAACAAATTTACTTTTTACAAGAGCTTTTTAAAAAAACTAGTCTAAACAATGAAACTGATATTTTATTTCAGTCACTTTTACATATTCAATGTTCAATTGATATTCATGACCAAGTGGATCTTTATTTTGATGATAGCATTTCCAAACATTCACTAGAAACTAATCAGTTGAAAGTGCTTGTTGGTGACTATCATAGTGCATTATTTTATAATTTATTAACTAACAACCATCTATTAGATGCGTTATATCATTTTATTGCGACTATAAAAGAAATTAACCAATCAAAAATGAATTTAATACACATTGATGATTTAAACGATATCGATCCCAATCAATTATTTATCGAATTAGAAATGATTTGTGCTGGTATATACGATTCCCTTCATCATTTTTTTGAAATTAATGACTATGAATCATATTGGAAGCCACAAATATATTATCACCTAGTTTATAATTGTGATGATACTCCTTGGGCAAACATCATTAATAATATAAGTGATGAGTATCGATTGATGTTTAATTCAAGAAAGCAATATTGGAAAGATCAATTAAATGGCCTTGAATGTTCATTACAATAAATAATTTTTAAAGGAAGTCACTATTATGGATCAACATAAAAAAGCAGAAAAAGTACATTCCGTATTTGAAAAAATATATAAACGGTACGACCGAATGAATTCGATTATTTCGTTTCAAAGACATAAAGCTTGGCGAAAAGACGTTATGAAACGGATGAACGTACAAAAAGGCACTTCATGCCTTGATGTATGTTGTGGAACAGGTGATTGGACTATCGCATTATCTGAAGCTGTCGGTCCGAGTGGGTCAGTAGTAGGTCTCGACTTCAGCAAAAATATGTTGTCTGTTGGAGAAGAGAAAATCAAAAAAGAAAGAATAAATAATATTTCTTTTCAACATGGCGATGCTATGAACCTACCGTATGATGACCATACATTTGATTACGTAACAATTGGTTTCGGTTTAAGAAATGTACCTGATTATCATCAAGTGTTAAAAGAAATGTATCGAGTTGTGAAGCCAGGGGGGAAAGTCGTTTGTCTAGAAACATCTCAACCGACGTTACCGGTATACAAGCAACTATACTTTTTCTATTTTGAGCATATCATGCCTTTGTTCGGAAAGATCTTTGCAAAAAGTTATGAAGAATATGTCTGGTTATATGAATCCACTAAAAACTTTCCTAATAAAGACAAGCTTAAAGAAATGTTTGAAGATGTTGGTTTTGTTGATGTAAAAGTTAAAAGTTATGCACTAGGAGCTGCTGCTATGCATTTAGGTTCAAAATGATTTGATTAAAGGTGAATATTATGAATTTAGCTATTACAATGACTAAAATGAATAAAGAAATCACTCTTATTGAAAACCGGATTAGAGAAGTTACTCGCGCTGAAAACCCGATGATTCAATCAGCGTCAACACATTTACTTGATGCAGGTGGGAAACGAATAAGACCAATCTTTGTCTTATTAGCAGCTCAATTTGGCGATGTACAGAAAGAAGATATAATAAACGTTGCGGTTGCACTTGAACTAATTCATATGGCATCTTTAGTTCATGACGATGTAATTGATCATGCATCGGTACGCCGAGGAAAACCTACAGTAAATGAACAGTGGGATAATGGAACGGCATTATATACAGGCGACTTCATTTTCGCAAGAACTTTGGAATTGTTAAAGCCTTTCGAAAATGATCGGTTACATCAAGTATTATCTAATACGATGTACGAACTTTGTATCGGTGAAATAGATCAAATTCGTGACAAATTTCGTTTAGAACAAAATTTATTTACTTATTTACGTAGAATAAAAAGAAAAACGGCTCTATTAATCGCTTCTAGTACTGAAATGGGAGCTTTAGCTGCTGGGGTAGACGAGAAAAATGTTAAATTACTTAAGCAATACGGATATTATATTGGCATGTCTTATCAAATAATAGATGATATTTTAGATTTTACATCAACTGAAGATGAACTAGGTAAGCCAGTAGGTAGTGATTTACTCAATGGAAACTTAACCTTACCAGCATTACTATCGCTAGAAAATGAGTCAATATATGAATCAATTAAAAATTATTTTCAAGGTTCAGGACAAGCTGACGATAAGTTCAAAGTAGCAGGAATAATTGAACAAATAAAAGAAACAAATATAATCGATCAAGCTTATGAGTATAGTCAAGCTTATTTAAATAAAGCACATCATGTATTAGAACAACTTCCAAATAATGAGTCAAAATCAGCCTTAAAACAAATTGCTATTTACTTAAGCAAGCGCACGTTTTAAAAAAATTGTAATTTAGTCTGTAATTTGATAAACTTTTTACGGTCAATAAGAAAATTAGAGGTGACAAAACAATGGAAAAAACTTTTGTAATGGTTAAGCCTGATGGCGTACAAAGAAATTTAGTAGGAGAAGTTGTAGCACGCTTCGAGAAAAAAGGTTTTAAACTAAAAGGTGCAAAGTTAATGCAAATTTCACAGGAACTTGCTGAAGAGCATTATGGCGAACATAAAGAGAGACCTTTTTTTGGCGAGTTAGTCGAATTCATCACATCTGGCCCAGTGTTTGCAATGGTATGGGAAGGCGAAAATGTTATTGCAACAGCTAGAAAAATGATGGGAGCAACAAACCCTTCTGAATCAGATGTTGGTACTATTCGCGGAGATTTTGGCTTAACAGTAGGTAAAAACGTCATTCATGGTTCAGATTCCGAAGCGTCAGCAGAAAGAGAGATTGGGCTATTTTTTAATGAAAATGAGTTATTAGACTACACTAAAGATGCTGACAAGTGGATTTACTAAATTTTAAAGGTCTTGTGTTACTTATACACAAGGCTTTTTTCATACCGTTTAAAATGGATTCCTGTTATTAGATTAATTATAATAGAGTTAGTACATATCAGGGAGAGAAAATAGATGAGGGATGATTACGAGAATTTCATTGGGTTGATTAAACAAAAATCCGGAATTGATTTGTCACTATATAAAGAGAGGCAAATGAAAAGACGATTAACAACATTAAGAGATAAGCGTGGATTTAATAATTTTTCTTCATATTTTGATGCTCTTAATTCTGATCAACAATTATTTCATGAATTTTTAGATCGTATGACGATAAATGTATCTGAGTTTTATCGTAATTTTAGTCGCTGGGAAGTATTGAAAACAAAAATTTTGCCATCATTATTAGAAAATAATAAAACTTTAAAAATATGGAGTGCTGCCTGTTCAACAGGTGAAGAGCCATATACATTAGTCATGTTATTAAGTGACTTCTTGCCTTTAAATAGAATTAAAGTTTTTGCAACAGATATTGATGAAAACGCAATCCAACGAGCAAAATTGGGTGTATATCCTGAGAGGTCTTTAAAAGAAGTGCCGATTGATAAGAGACAAAAGTATTTTACGGCGAAAGATAATCTATATGAAATAAGTGAAGACATAAAACAATGTGTCACGTTTAAAAAGCACAATTTACTTCTTGATCGTTTTGACAACAATTACGATTTAATCGTTTGTCGTAACGTACTAATCTATTTTACTGAAGAAGCGAAAAAAGAAGTATATCATCGCTTTTCAGAATCATTAGATGAAGGCGGGGTCTTATTTGTAGGCAGTACTGAGCAAATATTTAACCCGGCTGAATACGATTTTGAAGTAATGCAAACATTTTTTTATAAAAAAGTAACTCATAATTGAGGTGTGTATATGAGATTTTTAACAGCTGGTGAATCACATGGTAAACAATTGACGACAATTATTGAAGGCGTACCTGCTCATCTACCATTACATAGAAAAGATATCGATGAATCGTTATTGCGCAGGCAAGGTGGATATGGCCGTGGTAGAAGGATGCAAATTGAGAAAGATCTAGTTGAGATTACGAGTGGTGTACGTCACGGATATACACTTGGATCGCCAATTAGTTTAGTTATTAAAAATGACGACTTTAAAAATTGGACAGATATTATGGGGGAAGACCCTATCGATGCTGATGCAAAAATAAGGCGACAACTTACAAAGCCTAGACCAGGACATGCTGATTTGAATGGTGCTCTAAAATACAATCATCGGGATATGAGAAACATCCTTGAAAGATCTTCCGCACGTGAAACGGCCGCAAGAGTATCAGCAGGAGCCATTGCTAAAAAAATATTGCTTGAACTAGATATTAAGATAATTGGTTATGTAAAACAAATTTATAATGTTGTTGCTAACGACCAACACCAATTATCAATTGATGAGAAAATAAAAATTTCTAATGAGTCACCAGTTCGAACGCTAGATCAAGAAAAAGAAAACTCAATGATGGAAGCTATTGATCAGGCCAAAAAAGAAGGTGATTCAATTGGAGGAATTGTTGAAGTACATGTTGAAGGTGTACCTGCAGGGGTCGGTTCACACGTTCATTATGACCGAAAATTAGATGGAAGAATCGCAAGTAGTGTTGTTAGTATTAACGCATTTAAAGGTGTTGAATTCGGAATCGGTTTTGAAGCAGCTTCTAGACGAGGAAGTGAAACACATGATGAAATCGCCTACGAAGAAGAACGAGGTTATTATCGTAAAACGAATCGCTTAGGAGGATTTGAAGGTGGTATGACTTCTGGAATGCCATTAATTATTAAAGGTGTCATGAAACCAATACCAACGCTATATAAACCACTAGAAAGCGTAGACATCGATACAAAAGAGCCATTTGAAGCAAGCATTGAACGTTCTGACTCATGTGCGGTTCCAGCTGCGGCAGTTGTCATGGAACATGTTGTTGCATGGGAAATTGCAAAAGCACTATTAGAACAATTCCCTTCAGATACAATGGAACAATTAACTGAATCAATTAAGAGCTATAAGGAAAGGATTCGTACGTTTTGAGTGATTTAATTCGTGTTATTTCTCAAATAAGGAAATATAATATTCATCTTGGTAATGATATACGTCATGATTTAAATCAATATATTCAACCATTTAGTTTTTCAAAAATCGCCATTATTACAGATGAAAACGTCGCTAATCTTTATTTAAATGATGTTCAGAAATCATTTGATCATCATGATATTGCATATGAAGTATTTATTGTTCAACCGGGTGAAAAGTTTAAAACGTTAGAAACATATGAAAAAATACAAAAGTTTCTATTAAACAATCGCTTCGATAGGAACTCAGCCATAGTCGCCTTAGGTGGTGGGGTAATTGGTGACTTAAGTGGCTTTGTTGCAGCTACATATATGCGGGGAATAGGCTTTATTCAACTTCCAACAACACTATTAGCGCATGATAGTAGTATTGGAGGAAAAGTCGCTGTTAATTTAAATCAAACTAAAAATATAATCGGTGCATTTTATCCACCACATGCTGTAATATACGACACGAATACGTTACATTCACTTAATTCTAAAGAGCTCCGTTCAGGCTTTGCAGAAATGGTTAAACACGGTTGGATTGCAGATCGATCATTTTTAAGAAATCTTCTACATGACTTAAATGACTCAATTAATATTGATAGCCCTCACTTCAAATCACTATTAAAACGTTCGATAGAAATAAAACAATTATTTATTGAACGAGATGAATACGAAGGTCATGTAAGGAAGTATTTAAATTTTGGCCATACTCTTGGTCATGCAATAGAATCAACTAGTACTAAAAACTATTCACACGGCGAATGTGTCATGTACGGTATGATGTTTGCTTTATTTATCTCCGATCAAATTAACGAACACACATCATTTTTGACAGATTCATATATACAGTGGGTTAAACGTCTTGACTACCCGCTAAACATGTTAGATGAATACCCAAACATTGATTTATTAATTAATAAAATGATAGTAGATAAAAAAAGTGAAGAAAATATGATTCAATTTGTTTTACTCAGCGACATTACAAAACCTATACTGAAACAATTTACAAAAGATGAAGTGAAAGAGTTATTACTTTTATTTAAAAAATTTATGACTGACAAATTGTAGGGGATAATTTTAATGAAAACAATTCACGCGAATAGTAAAGCAATCAGAGGAACAGTTAACGTTCCAGGTGACAAATCAATATCACATCGCGCTGTCATATTTGGATCACTAGCAAATGGTGAAACAGAGATAAACCATTTTCTAGAGTCTGACGATTGTCAAAGAACGATTGAAGCCTTTCGCCAATTAGGTGTATCGATTGAAAAGAATAAAGGTAGAGTGATAATTAAAAGTAATGGGATAAAAGAGTTTATCTCGCCTAAACATGAAATATATTTAGGGAATTCAGGTACAACAGCTAGACTATTTTTAGGAGTATGCGCTGCTTTACCTTTTGAAGTGACGCTTACTGGGGATGATTCATTACAAAACAGACCAATGAGTCGAGTAATTAATCCATTAAAACAAATGGGTGCTGAAATAACTAGTCGCAACGGGAAACTACCTATTTCAATTCAAGGTGGTGGTTTGACACCTATTCGTTATGAACTGCCAGTAGATAGCGCTCAGATTAAATCAGCTATATTATTAGCTGGATTATTGACGGAAGGTCAAACGACAGTTATTCAAAATAACGTAACACGCGATCACACAGAACGACTAATCACTGAATTTGGCGGAAAAATAAATGAAGAGGGTAATGAAATAACAATTGACGGCAGTCAGCAATTAATCGGTGCATCATTTGATATTCCAGGTGATATATCTTCAGCAGCTAATTGGATTGTTGCAGCTATTATATCGCCAAATAGTGAGATCACGATTAATAACGTTGGTTTAAATCCTACACGTACTGGCCTCATACATGCTTTAAAAAGAATGGGGGCAAATATTGAGGTGGCTACGACGAATTATGTTGGTAAAGAGCCAGTAGGAACAGTGGTTGCAAAATATTCAAAACTACAACCTACAACCATTCAAAAAAATGAAATTCCTTTAATGGTAGATGAGATTCCTTTATTAGCTCTTGCTGCTACTCAAGCCGACGGAAAAATGACTATCGACAACTTACAAGAATTGCGTTATAAAGAAACGGACCGAATACATGCAACCGTTGACATATTATCAAAATTAGGGGCTGACGTTGCTGAAGGAGAACAAAGCATAATTATAAACGGACCCAGTAAGCTTACAGGAGGAGCCGTTGATTCATTTGGCGATCATCGAATGGCTATGGTGGCTGCTATTGCTGCATTAGTGAGTGAAAATCCCGTTTCAATTGAAAATGAAACTTGTGTTAGCATATCTTATCCAACGTTTTATTCAGAACTAGGTCAACTATTGCAAAGTTGATTTTATAGAAAAGGGGTGACAAATAATTATGGATTTAATTCAAACAGCATTAGAGATGTATGACTCAGGAAAAGTAAATGAAGCAGTCAATTATTTACTTGAACATATAAGTTCGGAGACTGAAGAGGATCAATTTGCGATAGGTGAACTGTTACATAGTTGGGGTTATTTAGATGAAGCACTAAATATTTTTAAAGAATTATTACAAGATTACCCTGATGATTTTGAAATTAAATTTATGTTAGCAGATATTTATATTGATTTAGAGCAGGATGAAAAAGCATTGGATCTAGTTGAAAGCATTGAACCTAATGATCCTAATTATATAAGGGCACTTGTCGTTTTAGCTGATATATATCAATCACAAGGTTTATATGAAGTGTCAGAACAAAAATTGCTTCAAGCCAAACAGCTATCGACAGATGATGAAGCCATCGACTTAGGGTTAGCAGAATTGTATTTTCATGTAGGGGATTATGCTAAAGCAATTCCTTATTATGAGAAACTTGCTGATTTTGCTAATCAGTTTCCTTTCGTAAATATCACCGAACGTTTAGCTGAGTGTTACTCTTCCATTGGAAAATGGGAGGAAGCTTTAAATGTTTATCAACAATTAGAGCTAAACAATCCTGATGATTTATTCAAATATGGATACACCGCCTACCAGCTTGAAAGATATGATATTTCCATAAAGGTTTGGAAAGATTTAATTAAACTTGATCGTGATTACACAAGTGTTTACCCCTATTTAGCAAAGGCTTATGAATATGAAGGAATGTTAGAAGAAGCTAACCATATTTTAAAAAATGGGTTAAAAAACGATGAATACAATATTGATTTGTATATTACACTAGCAAGAAATGAACTAAAATTGAATCGAATAGAAGAAGCAAAAAGTTATTTAAAAGAAGCAATAGCGCTTGACCCAGGACATGAAGAGGCGATTGAGGAGCTTTTAAATATTTATTTTACTTATGAAGAATATAACGATGCGAAAAAGCTTGTAGAAGAATTAATGAAATTTCAGCCATATCCTGATATATTAGAATGGAGAGCAGCACAAATATATAATGAACTTGATTTATTTGAGCAATCTCAGTCAATGTATGAAAAGGCATCTTTAGTTTTTAAGAGTAATCCAGATTTTCAAAAAGAATATGGTTTCTTTTTAGTCGAAGAAGGGAATTTGAACGAAGCCATTCAATATTTGCGTGCATATATAAACGAGTTCCCAGATGATCTTGAAGTGATGGATTATCTCGAGCGTTTAGAAAATGATTAATTAGTAGGTGGGCTAAATGAATGTAACACCTGAAAAAAAACGTATTTTTATTAAATGGTTTTTAGCAAATCATTCTTTTTACCATCGAGAAATCGTATGGTTATTACAATATGTGATGAAGCGAGATCATTTATTAAATCAAATTCATTTTGTTTATGAAGCGCATCTATGCCCGAGAAGTATTGTTATTTCTAAAGTACAAGATGAAAAAAGACCGTTTCGTTTCTATAAAGATCACGTCGTTACGACAGAAGTGGATAAAGCTTTTCATGATATTCGTCTTAATCCTGAAGAGTCATTATTTATGGAATTTATTTTTGATGGAGTAAGACAATCTCTCCTATATGCTAATGTATTAGAAGATAACCCATATCTACCAGATGATTATTATTTAAATAATGAGGATTATATTTATCTTGAGAAGTTTATTGAGACCCAAACAAAGGAATATGAAATAAAAAGATTGAAACAAATGATTGATGATGCTCTTGATGAAGGAAACGAAGATGATTTCTTACAGTGGACCGATAAATTAAAAAATATTCAACAAAAAGAAAAATAGGAGTTTGCATTTTATGAAATGGAAAGTAAAAGATATTAAACAATATGTAGAGTCTAAAGAGTATATTGACACAGCAATTATCCCATTAGTACCATTAAACTTTAGTCAAGATGAAGAAATGGTTAAACTATCCTTTCAAAAAGAAGTGATGGAGTTATACACTAACCATATCGAACAACAATTGAAAGGGAGAGTTTTCCTTTTTCCTGAATATTACTACATGAAGAATGACAAAATAACAAACGAACAGCCTAAATTAGAACAATACATTGAAAGCATCAATCACCAACCTTTTAAATACATCTTTCTAATAACATTTGATAGAGATTGGCGCAAATTAATTAGAGAAATTGATGCAGAACTATTATGGATTCCAAGTATTAAAGATGGTGATTTAAATCAAAAAGAAACTCAACAATTTATTCAATCTCAAGTAAAAGAAATTGAGCAATTAATTATGGATAGTTGGAATAGTAATTAATTATGACATTTTTTCATCAAAACGTGGTTTTTATTGACCAGTTTCATCGTTTACGCTATCATTGTATTGTCCTAATAAATATGTAACACAACTTTACCCTGTTCGTTTTTAACTGAATGGATAGAGGGGGGAAAAACATGAGTGATAAGAAGAGTAATCAAGTTTCACGCCGTCAATTTTTAAATTACACATTGACAGGTGTAGGTGGTTTTATGGGTGCTGCATTACTTGCACCAATGGTAGGGTTTGCCATTGATCCATTACTAAAAGCTGATAAGGAATCAGATTTTATTTATGTAATGGATGTCGATGAAATCACAAATGAACCACAACGTAAGACATTTAATATTGACCAAGTAGACGGATGGTATGAATCTCAAGTCGAAAGAACAGCATGGATTTACAACGATGCAGAAGGAAATCTTTTAGCGTTGTCACCCGTATGTACTCACTTAGGTTGTACAGTAGATTGGAATTCTCGTGAAGAATATCCAAATGAATTTTTCTGCCCATGTCATGATGGACGTTATGATAAGTATGGTGTAAATATTGCTAATACACCTCCTACTGAACCACTACATCAATATGAGTACAAAATCACTGACGGAAAATTGTATTTATCCGGTAAATCGAATCCTAGAAAGGAGGCGTAATATATGCTACAAAAAATTTATAATTGGATCGATGAACGTTTGGATATTACGCCGATTTGGCGCGATATTGCAGATCATGAAGTACCTGAACACGTTAACCCAGCCCATCACTTTTCAGCATTTGTTTATTGTTTCGGTGGATTAACGTTTTTTGTTACGGTTATTCAAGTGCTATCAGGTATGTTTTTAACGATGTACTATGTACCAGATATTGAAAATGCTTTCCAATCGGTGAAGTATTTACAATCACAAGTGGCACACGGACAAATCGTTAGAGGAATGCATCACTGGGGAGCAAGTGTTGTAATCGTAATGATTTTCTTACATACATTACGAGTATTTTTCCAAGGTGCATATAAGAAACCTCGTGAATTGAACTGGATTGTCGGGGTATTATTATTCTTTGTTATGTTAGGTTTAGGTTTCACAGGATATCTATTACCATGGGATAACAAAGCATTCTTCGCAACTCAAGTTGGACTTGAAATTGCAGAAAGTGTACCTTATATAGGTACTGAGCTTAAAACTTTATTAGCTGGAGATCCTGAAATAGTTGGTGCACAAACACTAACCCGTTTCTTTGCGATTCATGTGTTCTTCTTACCAGCTGCATTATTTGTCTTAATGGGAATTCACTTTATCATGATTCGCCGACAAGGTATATCTGGACCACTATAAGTCATTAAACAATTGTACTGAAAAGGAGGGAACACATCTTGCGTAGAGGTAAAGGTATGAAATTCGTTGGGGACTCACGTGTTCTCGATAAAACGGAACGTAATACGATTCCAAAAGATTATTCAGAATATCCAGGAAGAACGGAAGCCTTTTGGCCGAACTTCTTACTTAAAGAATGGTTAGTAGGTGCGGTATTTCTAATTGGATTTCTATGTTTAGTTGCTGCTGCTCCATCTCCACTTGAGCAACAGGCAGATCCAAACAATTCAGCGTATATTCCGTTACCCGACTGGTATTTCTTGTTCTTATATGAGTTACTTAAGTATTCTTATGCATCTGGTGATTATGTAGTTGTAGGTACAGTAGTTATTCCAGGATTAGCTTTTGGTGCTTTATTACTTGCACCGTTCCTTGACAAAGGACCTGAACGTCGTTTAACAAGACGACCTATTGCTACTGGGTTGATGCTGTTAGGTGTAACATCAGTTATCTGGTTAACATATGAATCAGTTGCTGCTGTAGATTGGGAACAACGTGCTTTATACTCTGTTGAACATCAAGCACCTGAAGTTGAGATCGATACTTCCGACCCGGGTTATGAAGTGTATGCCGCTAACTGTATGAGCTGTCACGGAGATTCTCTACAAGGTAATGTTGGTTTAGGTCCAACATTAATTGGAATTCCTTATGACGCGGATGCGATTAAGGAGATTGCGGTAAACGGAATCGGAAAAATGCCTGCTAATATGTTTAAAGGTACTGATGAGGAGTTAACTGCATTAGCGGAATTCATTGTTTCTGTTAATAGCCAAGGTGAAGGTGAAGGCGAAGCAGAAGAAACAGCAGATAGTAATGAAAATTAATTTTAAAAGCTGGCTTATGATTATAAGTCAGCTTTTTCTGTATAAGGTGATAAACTATTATGAAATTTTTATTAATGGATCGTAAATTTCTAATACTACTATTTATTATTAATTTCTTTGGGACAATCTATGGCTATATTTGGTACGAATCACAACTAAAAGATACACCTATCATATTTTTGCCATTCGTGCCCGATAGCCCGACAGCCTCATTATTTTTTGTCATTGTTTTATTAGGCTTTTTACTTAATAAACATTTCAAGTACTTTGAAGCACTTGCTATGCTAACATTATTTAAATATGGCATTTGGGCAGTCGTCATGAATGTCCTTACCTTTATGAAAGGTGCTCCTGTAACCGAAGATGCCTTAATGTTAATCATTTCTCATGGAGCTATGGCGATACAAGGCATTCTGTACGCTCCATTTTACAAAATTGAAATGAAACATTTAATTTTTGCAGCTATTTGGACATTACATAATGATGTGATTGACTATGTATTTGGTATGATGCCAAGATATCATACATTATCGGAATATATGAATGAAATAGGTTATTTTACGTTTTGGTTAAGCATATTATCTATATACTTAGTCTATCGCTTTGCTGTGAAGCAACGTACCATTAAAGCCTCGTAAGCATATCATATATAAAAAGGTTTACGGGGAGATGGAAATATGTTGATTCACACTATTCCTTTGGCGTCTGCACCAACATGGAATGGTTTTGTTGTCACAATAATTCTCGTTTCTTCTATAATTTTCACAACATTATTTTATGTTGGTTGGAAAAAATATAAAAAGGAACATAAGGAATCTCAAGACAAAAAAATTGACTCCAAAAATGAGTTTGACTAAAATTGACTATAGAGGGACTTGAAAAATTGGAGGAAGATCAACATGACATTGGGGACACTTTTAATCTATTTTGCTGTATTATTAATTTTGCCGATGTGGGCGAGCAATAAAGTCAAAAGCACCTACAAAAAGCATATGAGAATTGCCAATTCTTCACGTATGACAGGTGCTCAAGTTGCTCGAAAAATATTAGACGATAACGGTTTATATAACGTACGGATTGAAGAGACTAAGGGATTTTTATCGGATCACTATGACCCGAGAGATAAAGTTGTTCGATTATCTTCACATAACTTTCATGAATATTCACAAGCGGCTGCTGCTGTAGCAGCCCATGAGGTAGGACATGCTATTCAAGACGCAGAGAATTATAGCTTTTTGCGATTTAGACATGCTTTAGTACCAGTAGCAAGTCTTGGTTCAAATTTGTCGTATTTTTTAATTATTGCAGGATTTTTTCTTCAAATGCTAAATCTCGCGGCGGTGGGAATTGCCTTAATGGGTTTTGCTGTACTTTTTCAACTCGTGACATTACCAGTTGAATTTAATGCTTCTAACCGGGCAATGGACCAATTAGTTTCGTCTGGCATTATTGCAAGCCAAGAACATAGAGAAACTAAAAAAGTTCTAAACGCAGCTGCATGGACATACGTAGCAGCAGCTATTGTTGCACTCATGGAACTATTAAGATTTGTTATGATCTTCTTAAGTGCAAATAGAGAATAAAAGAACAACGCTCTTGATTGAGCGTTGTTCTTTTATTGTTCAATAGGTCTTTTATTCTCATCTAATGTAAAGCCTTCTCCTAATACATCATGTACTGACATGACAGAAACAAATGCATGTGGATCAATATCATTAATTATGCTTTTTAATTTAACAATTTCATTTCGGCCAACCACACAGTATAAGACATCACGACGCTCACCAGTATAGCTCCCACTACCATTTAAGACAGTTACTCCACGATCCATATCTTCAATAATTTTGCGAGATAACTGTTTACTATTTTCAGAAATAATCATCGCACCACGTGCAGCGTATGCCCCTTCTTGAATAAAGTCAATGACTCTTGCTCCGATAAAAACAGCTACTAACGTGTACATGCCTTCAATTTTGCTCAAATATAAAAGAATCGATGAAACAATCACAACGGCATCAAATAAAAACATTGTACGCCCCATACTCCAGCCGACATATTTATGAACTAATCTTGCAATAATATCGACTCCGCCAGTTGTACCACCATAACGAAAAATAATTCCTAATCCAACACCTATAAACATTCCAGCAAATAACGCGGCTAAAGTCATATCATTTTGTAAAGAAAAATCAAATGGGTACAATTGAAATACCCATAAATAAATTGACACAGCAACAGTTCCAATGAGCGTATAAACGAATGTTGTTTTACCAAGTAGTTTCCAACCGACAAAGAACACAGGGATGTTCAATATTAGGTTCATTACTCCTGGGTCCCATGAAAACATGAAATATAATAATAATGTAATTCCTGTAAATCCTCCTTCAGCTAAATTGTTTTGCATATTAATATTAACGATGCCGAAAGAGAATATAGCTGCCCCAAGCAATATGAATAACGTATTTTTAATTCGAATGCCACCGAGCATAGGACACCTCCTAATCATGATGTTACCTCAAACATTATAGACTATATGCTATACAACGTTCAACTAAGGCGTCAAAGATTTGTCAAATAGATTGAATTTAGCTAACATTAAACTAGATAAAAAAGTAGGTGTAATAGATGAACAACAACCAAACAACTAAACACATGCAAAAACGAGTAGATGATTTTATTAGCCAATTTGAGGAAGGGTATTTTTCACCTCTAGCTATGATGGCACGTTTAACCGAGGAAATAGGTGAACTTGCAAGAGAAATTAATCATCATTATGGTGAAAAGCCAAAGAAAGTAACAGAAGCCCCAAAATTAATTGAAGAAGAATTAGGCGATGTATTATTTGTATTAATAACATTTGCTAATTCATTAAATATTGATCTTTATGAAGCATTTGATATGAGCATGTCTAAATTTGAAGTAAGAGATCAAAATCGTTGGACGAAAAAGAATGGAGAGAATGAATCATGACAGAGACCATAAACATATTATTAGCTGGACCTAGAGGTAAAATGGGTAAGGAAGCATTAAAAATGATTCATGACAATCATCATTTTAACTTAGTTGGATGCATTGATCGTACAAATCAAGGGAAATCTGTCAAAGATATCGAAGGGCTTCCATCAATTGACGCACCAATATTTACGGTCGCTGAAGAAGCTTTTGAACGATTGAATGCAGATGTTCTAGTCGACTTAACAAACCCAGAATCTGGATTTAAACATACAAAATTGGCATTATTACATCATGTTAGACCGGTTGTCGGAACATCAGGTTTTTCAGAGACTCAATTAAAAGAAATAAAAACTTTAAGTGAAAAACAAAAAACAGGTGTTGTTATTGCACCTAATTTTGCTATAGGTGCTGTTTTAATGATGCGTTTTTCACAAATGGCCGCAAAATTTTTCTCTCATGTTGAAATTATAGAGAAACATCACGATGAAAAACTAGATGCGCCATCAGGAACAGCTATAAAGACTGCACAGTTGATTAAAGAGGTTAGGCAATCTTTTCAACAAGGGCATCAAGACGAAACAGAAACAATCCCTTGTGCTAGAGGAGCTAATTACGACGGTTTTCGTATTCATAGTGTTAGACTTCCTGGTTACGTCGCACAGCAAGAAGTTATTTTTGGTCAAGATGGACAAACTTTGACGATTACACATAATTCAACAGAACGCAAATCATTTATGAGTGGTGTGAAATTTGCCATTGAGCAGGTGATGCAAATGGATGAATACGTTTATGGTTTAGAAAATTTAATGGAGGAGTAGTGTATTTAATGAAAATAGCTCTCATCGCTCATGATAAGAAAAAAACAGCATTAATTAATTTTGTCATAGCATACGAAAATATCTTTTCAGAACATCAACTTTATGCAACTGGAACAACTGGTAAGTTACTTATGGATGAAACTAACTTAAATATTCATCGTTTTCAATCTGGTCCTCTAGGTGGTGACCAACAAATTGGTGCAAAAATTGCAAATAACGATTTAGATATGGTCATTTTCTTTCGTGATCCATTAACTGCTCAACCACATGAACCAGATGTATCAGCATTACTTAGACTTTGTGATGTATACCAAATACCGCTTGCAACAAATGAGGCTTCTGCAGAAGTGTTTATTCGAGGATTAAAAAATGGTTGGTTAAATTGGCGCCTTATTCAAGCTGAGAGGGAGGGAAATGATGACTAAAAAAATAGGAATTGTTTGTTATCCAACACTTGGTGGCTCAGGAGTGGTTGCTACCGAATTGGGGATCCAACTTGCAGAGAAAAATTATGACGTTCATTTTATATCTACAACGATGCCTTTTAGGCTAAAGAAATTGTATCCAAACATTTATTTTCATGAAGTGGATGTTGTAAATTATCCAGTATTTAAACACCCACCATATGATTTATCATTAGCAAATAAAATTACAGAAGTTATTAATCGAGAAAATCTAGATTTAATTCATGCACATTATGCTATTCCGCACGCAATCTGTTCAATTTTTGCAAAGCATATGGCACGAAAAGATGTGAAAATAGTCACAACATTACATGGTACGGATATAACGATATTAGGAATTGATGATAGTTTAAATCAAATGATTCGTTATGCGATTGATGAGTCAGATGCGGTTACAGCCGTCTCGAACAGTTTAAGAGATCAGACAATCCAGGTATTTAATACCGTCCGACCAATTGACGTCATCTATAATTTTATTGATCCTGTCAGCACAAATGGTCTTCAATCAGAAAGATTAAAAGAGCAATTAAATATTAAACCTAACGAAAAAGTTTTAATACATATTTCAAACTTTCGAAAAGTAAAGCGTGTTGAAGATGTTGTAAAAGTTTTTAAAAAGGTAAATGAGAGAATAGATGCTAAACTTCTGTTAGTTGGTGATGGACCAGAATATAAAAACGTATATGAATTAGTCCATTCCTTTAACCTACAAGATCGAGTGATCTTCTTAGGAAGACAAGATAATATTCATGACTTGTTAGCTATTAGTCATTTGAAGTTACTTTTGTCTGATAAAGAAAGCTTCGGTCTCGTTTTACTCGAAGCGATGATTAGTGGAATTCCTTGTATCGGTACAAATACTGGAGGGATTCCTGAGGTCATCGTAAATAATGAAGATGGATTTATTTGTGAGGTTGGTAATATAGAACAAATATCAGCCAAAGCATTACAAGTTTTACAAAACGATCAGCTTTGGCAGACTTTCTCAACCAATGCAAAAGCAAACGCTTTTAATAAATTTCATGCAAATAAAATTGTTAAACAATATGAAGATCTTTATATGAGAGTGTTGAGTGAATAAAGGTGGAACAATTATGTTACATGAACGTTTTCTTCAAGCGAAAACAGTTATGAATACATTAATCGAACATGGATTTGAATGTTATTTTGTTGGTGGATCTGTGAGAGATTTTCTTCTTAATCTTGATATTAAAGATGTAGACATTGCAACAAACGCCAAACCTGAAGATGTGCAAAAAATATTTCCTCATACGGTACCAGTTGGGATTGAACATGGAACTATATTAGTTTTAGAAAATAATCAAAGCTTTGAAGTGACTACATATCGTATTGAAGATGAATATGAAGACTTCCGTCACCCAAGTAATGTCGAGTTTGTGGATGATATTACGTTAGATTTAAGCCGGCGTGATTTTACGATCAACGCTATGGCGATGGATTTGAGTGGGAACATCATTGATCCATTTAATGGACGACAAGACTTAGAAAATAAACTAATAAAAACAGTTGGAGCTAGTATAGATCGTTTTTATGAAGACCCATTAAGAATGTTAAGAGGACTTCGTTTTACTAGTCAATTAGGTTTTTCTTTGGACGACGAAGTTATTTCAGCACTTCAATCGAATCATCATTTATTAGAAAAAATATCTATGGAAAGATTGACAGAGGAATTAATTAAACTATTTAAAGGGAAGTATATCAATTTAACAATCTCCTTATTTTTAAATACAAAAGTGTACTTATCATTACCTATTTTTAAAGACAATCATCAAATCATTAAAAAACTGACTAATAAAATAGTACGACCGATAAACAATCCTTCTGTACTATTCGCTTTATTACATCTTCTTGAACCAACTATTTCATTAAAAGATTGGGCGAAAGCTTATAAATTGTCTAATGAAATAAAAAAGGGCGCACAGCACTTATCAAATATATATTTAAGTTACGCCAATCACGGAATGACAAATTATTTGATTTATGAAACGAAAAAAGAATGGTTAAGCCATTTTTACGAATTAATAACATTGTTAGATGTTCAAAAAGAGAGTTATCAATCATTGCTTAATCAGTATCAACATCTGCCAATTAAAAAACGGAGTGAATTAGCTGTTACTGGAAATGATCTGATTCAGTGGTTTCCACATAAAAAACGTGGAGAATGGATTGGTCAAATAATCAATCGTATTGAAAAACAAGTTGTCGAAAACAAACTTAAAAATGATTATGGAACAATTGAAAGTATGGTGAAGAAATGGGAGATACACGGCAAAAATTAATTGAATTACTTTCAAGCAACAAGGGGACATATACTTCGGGTCAAGAACTTTCAAATCAACTAAATATTACACGATCAGCGATATGGAAACATATGAACGAGTTGAAAAAAGAGGGTTATATCATTGAAGGTGTGACTAATAAAGGTTATCGTATTTTATCGACACCGACACAATTATCAAAACGAGCCATTCAATGGGGACTGGATACGAAATGGCTCGGGAGGCAGATAGAATTCTATGAACAAGTAGATTCAACACAAATCGTAGGTCATGAGCTTGCTCAAAAGGATTATCCACATGGTACAGTTGTAATGGCTAATGAACAAACTAATGGTAGAGGGCGGTTGAGAAGACCATGGGAATCTAAATCCGGATATGGTCTATGGTTTAGTGTCATATTAAGACCTACTCAATTGGAGCCAAAACAAGCCCCACAATTAACATTGGTTGCAGCAGTTGCTCTAGCAAAGTTCTTGGAGGAGCTTGGCTTAGACGTTAAAATTAAATGGCCTAATGATATTTTCATAAATGGAAAAAAGCTTGCTGGAATATTAACGGAAATGCAGGCAGAACAAGATACGATTCAATATATTTTACTTGGAATCGGTTTAAATGTAAGACATGATATTCATGATTTTCACGAAATAGTCAAAAATAAAGCTACTTCGCTTTATTTACAAACAAAAGTCATTCATAATATGAATAAACTTTATAAAGATTTATTTGTGCACCTAGAGAACATGTATGAAATTTATTTGAATAAAGGATTTCAGTCCATTAAAGAGTTGTGGGAAACGAATGCTTACAAAATTAACGAATGGGTCGATGTCCAAACTAATAAAACTTGGAAAGCACAAATCATTGGAATCCACGAGGACGGAGCACTAGTAGTCCAAGATGAGAATCAAAAGAAACATATTTTATATTCGGCTGAAATTTTATGGTGAGGAGGAATGAATGATGAAAACGAGAAGAACGTTTGAAAGGATGAAAAGAGAGAAAGAAAAGATTGTTATGGTCACAGCATATGACTATCCATCAGCAAAGATGAGTGAAGCCACAGGAGTTGATATGATCTTAGTCGGTGATAGTCTCGGTATGGTCGTTTTAGGGTATGATTCAACAATACCAGTGACACTAGAAGATATGATTCATCATGGTAAAGCTGTAAAAAGAGGGGCACCTAATACATTTACAGCGGTTGATATGCCATTTATGACATTTCATATTTCGAATGAGGATACTTTAAAAAACGCCAAAAGATTATTTCAGGAAACGGGCGCTGAAGCAATTAAACTTGAAGGTGGAGAGGAAGTTACAGATACAATTAAACTTTTAACTCAAGCCGGTATACCTGTTGTAGCACATATCGGTCTAACTCCACAATCTGTTAATGTTTTAGGTGGCTACCGCGTCCAAGGAAAAACAGATGAGGATGCAAAACGTTTATTAAAAGATGCAAAAGCTGTTGAAGAAGCAGGAGCAATTGCGTTAGTGTTAGAATGTGTCCCTGAAAAGCTAGCCGGAATTATAACAGACCAAATTAATATTCCAACTATTGGAATTGGAGCTGGGAAATTATGTGACGGCCAAGTGCTAGTTTATCATGATTTGTTACAATATGGTGTAGACAGATTAGCGAAGTTCGTCAAACCTTATGCGAATTTTAATGAAGTAGGTGAGCAAGCGCTTAAAGATTATATTAATGAGGTTAAACAAGGGCAATTTCCATCTGAAGAATATACATACTCAATCAATGAAGAAGCATTAAGAGGATTATACGGGGGATCGTGATGAAAATTGTAAGAACGATCAAGGAAATGATTGCAGAAAGAGAACTACTAAATAAAGAACAAAAAACAATTGGTTTTGTACCTACTATGGGTTATTTACATGACGGTCATCGTCGGTTAATCCAAGAAGCAAGGAAGCAGAACGATATTGTCATCGTTAGTATTTTTGTTAATCCATTACAGTTCAATCAAAGTACGGATTTAGAAAGTTATCCCCGTGATTTTGAACGTGATGAGAAAATATTACAAAATGATGGTGTCGATTATATTTTTTATCCAACACAAAATGAAATGTATCCGAAACCATTATCAATTAAAATGGATGTAGTTAATCGTACGGATGTATTATGTGGAAAATCAAGACCAGGACATTTTGAAGGAGTCGTTACGGTTTTAACTAAACTATTCAATATCATCCATCCAAATAAAACGTATTTTGGATTAAAAGATGCACAACAAGTTGCAGTAGTAGATGCATTAATAAAAGATTTTAATTATAATATTGAATTAGTTCCTGTTGTTACAGTACGTGAAAGTGATGGTCTAGCGTTGAGTAGTCGCAATGTTAATTTATTGCCACAAGAAAGAGAAGAGGCAAAACATATTTATCAGTCACTATTAAAAGGGAAAAATCTTATTAAAAACAATAATCATTGGCGGAGAACTGATGTGATTCACGAAGTAACTCATTATTTGTCCCAACATATTACTGGTGAAATTGATTATGTGGATTGTTTAAATTTCCCGCAATTAAGTGATGACATTAATGAAAATCATGATATAATAATTGCGGTTGCTATTCAATATAAAAAAGCAAGATTAATTGATAATATTATTTTACAGAATAGTGGCCAGTTAAAATATGGGAGTGATTCATAATGTTCCGTACGATGATGAATGCAAAAATTCACCGTGCAACGGTAACGGAAGCTAATTTAAATTACGTTGGTAGTATCACTATCGATGCAAATATATTAGAAAAAGTAGGAATATTACCTCATGAGAAAGTTCAAATCGTTAATAATAATAATGGAGAACGTTTTGAAACATATGTCATAGCTGGTGAACGAAATAGTGGAGTCTTTTGTTTAAATGGTGCAGCTGCTAGACGTGTTCAAAAAGGTGATATTATTATTGTCATTTCATATGCGATGCTATCTGATGAGGAAATAATCAATCATCAACCTAAAATAGCGATTATGGATGAACATAACGGTATTGAACGAATAATAGTTGAAGAGACACCAATGACTGCAATGTAACTCCCTCTATTGGGAGTTCTTTTTTATAGGTGTTTTTTGAAAAGAGGTGTAACATTGGAACGATTCGTAGTAGTTGATCTAGAAACGACAGGACATTCACCTAAATACGGTAACGAAATAATAGAGATAGGTATTGTCGTCATCGAAAACCGCAAAATTATTACAGAATACTCTTCAAAAGTAAAACCGAAACAAAAAATTCCAGCCTTTATAAAGAAATTAACAGGTATTGATGATGAAGCGGTAAAAGATGCCCCAACATTTAAAGAAATTGTTCCAAACATCTTACCGTACTTTGATGATTGTTTATTTGTTGCCCATCATGTACAATTCGATTACGAATTTTTAAACAATGCGTTAAATAAAGAAGGGTTCGGCCCTATTTTTTGTCCAACGATTGATACTGTTGAATTGGCTAGAATTTTCTTTCCAAAAGCAGATGGATATAAATTATCTGATATTACAGCACACTTAAATATTGAACATTTGAGTCCGCATCGTGCTTTATCAGATGCTTATGTTACAGCACAATTATTCATTAAGATTTTAGAAAAAATAGAAACTTTACCATATGAAACATTGAAACAATTGGAACCACTTATGTATGATTTGCAAAGTGATTTCTCAATTATATATCCGCTATTGATTGAAGAACAACGTAACCGTTATAAACAGCGATTTGATTTAATTAGTCAACATGGTTTCTCAGTTAGGAAATTAAGCCATGTAAATTCAAAAGACAGTGAATCAATCATAATCGATGAATCTTTTTCACAATTTTTACAACGTTTTTATGCAGAGATGGATGTTGAACTAAGACAAGAACAAATTCATATGGCAGAGCATGTGCACTCAACAATTAATCAAAAAGAGAAAATTATTATTGAAGCTGGAACAGGAATTGGTAAAACTATTGCTTATTTATTACCTTCTGTTTACCAAGCGTTTAAATATAATAAAAAATCTATAATTAGCACAAATACGATTCAACTTCAACATCAATTAATGAATAACGATCGGGCACTTATTGAGAAATGGTTAAAAACTCAAGTGGATGTTGTTTTATTAAAAAGCCCTTCTCATTATATTCATTTAGGAAAACTACGGCAGTTTATGGATAACTTTCAAGACCATAATTATGATATCGTATTATCTTTAGCTATCATAATAGTATGGTTAACTGAAACAGAGACTGGCGATTATGATGAAATACAATTACCGTCAAATGGTGAAGACATTTGGATGTATATATCGGGCTATGACACACATCAAGAAGATATACGCACATCATATTTTAATTTAGCTTTGGAACGGGCTAAGGAAGCGAACATAATAATTGTTAACCATGCCTATTTGTTATCGAATATTTTCAATTCATTAAATAGAGTTCCATCATATCAATATTTAATCGTAGATGAGGCTCATCGTTTTGAAGAGGTGGCTAGAAAACAATTATCATATGACTTAGACTATGTGACTTTTGTACATTTATTAAATGATATTAATAAACTTTTTAATCACGTATCGATTGAAGATTTGAAAAATATGGCTGATTTATTTCACCGATCTATCTATCAAGCTGTTTTGTTTTTGCATACTGAAGAAGACAACTTATCAGAAACGGGAAAAATCCAAATAACGATTGATCAACATTATTTAAAACTTTTATTGAATGGTGAAATATTAGATCATTTAAATGACTTACTATTATCTTTAAAATATATGATTGCTGAAATGGGGAAAATAAAGCTTAAAGATGAATGGAAAAAAGGGTTATTATATCAATTCATAAAAGATTTAAATGAATATAAAGAACGTCTAGAAAAGTTTTTTGATGAAAGAAATGAACTAGTCAGAACTATAGAAATTGACCAGTATGGAGCAAAAAATGCTGTTAATTTACACGTTGAACCTATCGAATTTAATGACACATTAAAAGAGAAGTTTTTATCTTCTTATGAATCGATTATTTTCACGAGTGGGACGATTCAAACAAATAATTCTTTTCAGTCATTTATAAATGCATTAGGTTTGGAAGAAACTGGAACAAAATGTGTGATTTTACCTTCAACATATGACTATAAAAAGCAAGCACAAATCTTTATACCAGAAGATTTTCCGGATGTAACTAAATTAAATGTTCAAAGCTACGCAGAACATGTGGCTTCATTTATTTATGACACTTACACTAAATTAAGCAAAAAAATATTTGTCCTTTTAACGTCGTATGAAATGCTGAAATATGTTCACGAAGCATTAAAAGAAAAAGATAAACATTCTGAGATGATTTTACTCACACAAGGTGTAACTTCCGGCAGTAGAGAGAAACTAAAGAAGATGTTTGTGAATTATGAACATGCTGTTTTGCTTGGGACGAATTCTTTTTGGGAAGGATTTGACTTGAATGACCGACAGTTAAAGACTGTCATAATGACAAGGCTTCCATTTGACTCACCAAATGATCCATTATTTAGAGCAAAGGCAAGGTTAATGAAAGAAAGAAAAGAAAGTGTATTTTACAACTTATCACTTCCGCAAGCTATTTTACGTTTTCGACAAGCATTTGGTCGACTCATACGTAATGAAAATGATCGAGGGATGTTAGTCGTTCTTGATAAAAGAATAATGACAAAAAGCTACGGTACTGAAATTATAAATTCAATACCTGAAGTACCGATTAAATACTGTAAAACAGATCAATTATTTAATGATGCAAAAAACTGGATTTCATACACTCGCTAAAATTAACAAAAGATAATAAACAGTGACTAAAAAGATAAGCGGGTGAATATGTTGAAAGTTTTGTTATTATTGTTTTACATTATATCAACTCCTATCGTACAATTTGACCCAAACGAAGAAATTATTTTTGAAGCAATTGAGTCAGGTAACTTTTCTATAATCCATTTAAATCACGATGAAATATTTATTATCAATACAGGAAATGAAACAAGCAAAGAAGAAGTTCTAAAAAGATTAAAAAAATGGGAAAATAAACATATAAAAGGAATATTAATAACAAGACCAACAAATGAAAACTGTGGCAATTTACACGCCATTATTAAAAAATATCGTGTAGGGAATGTTTATTTACCAAAATATACTAATGGGGTTTGCGATGTTAAACAAACAGATGTCAATGTCTATACATTAAAAGATCAAGACGTTATCGCTATTAGTGCAAATTATTATATTGAATACACGTACAATAACGAAAGCAATTTAGGTAACATTGCCATTTCTAACGGAAAGTTTGTTATATACTGGTTTGAAGGAATGGCTGATTATTCTAAGTGGAAAAAAAATATAAACGTATTATTTATTCCTGAAAATTTTTCCTTGAAAGATTTAACTGAAGATGACTTAGTTGCTTTAGACCCTGAGATTGCCATCATAAATCAAGGGAAAGACTTTAAAAAAATAAAATCGTCAATGGAAATGTTTCAGCAAGCATGGGTAGATGTATATTTATTAAAAAGAGGAGCTTCAGTTCATATATTATTTGACGAAGAACAACAATATCATTTGCAATTAAAGAAAAACGGTAAAAAAATGCCTGCAAAATCATAATGATTTTTAAAATATTTGCTGAATCTTGTTATAATAGAAAGAGTAATAAAAAAGCGGAGGTTGTCGTATGGCAGATGAAATAGAAATAATTTCTAAAATCGAGGTTTCATATAATAAAGACCTTTATAAAGTTGTTGATCTCTTAAATCGTACGTTAAAAAAAGATGATTTAATGTTTGGTTTAGCATTAGATGAAAAGGATGAGCAAGTTGCCATTTTCACAATTTACAGGACGTAAAATTGTCATTACAGTTTCGATATTGTTAATCACATTAATTATCGGGTTAATTTTCTTATTTACTTTGATTTATTACGATATTAATCAAGAATTGCAAGCTGACTCTGAAGATGCTATTCAGCTTGCAATGAATCATGCACCCATCGAACAAGTGACATCAACTTATTTCTATAATGGTGAACAGTCATACACCGTATTAAAAGGCGATAATAATGACAAGGAAATCATTTATGTATTTGTGCCTAAAAACATTTCAAATTCGGATGAAATTAAATGGATTGAACAGAGTGAAGGATTAACTAAAGAAGAAATAATTAGTCAATTTAATAATTCATGTAATCATTGTGATCTGTTGCAAGTGACACCTGGCATTTTAAACGATCAATTCATTTGGGAGATTGTATATGAAACGAATGAACGGATTTTATTTCAGACATTTCGATTTACTAACGGCGAATTGTACGATTCAATATCATTTCGAAAAAAATAGAGGAGTGTGTTACATATGAATCTTGCGAATAGAGTTCAATCATTAACTCCGTCAACGACATTGGCAATTACATCAAAGGCAAAAGCTCTGAAAGACGAAGGATACGATGTGATCGGATTAGGTGCAGGTGAACCCGATTTTAATACACCAAAATATATTATTGATGCTGCAAAAAATGCGATGGATGAAGGATTTACGAAATATACTCCAGCTGGGGGTTTGGTTGAACTAAAAGATGCTATCATTGAAAAATTTAAACGTGATCAACAACTAGACTTCAATCGTCAGGAAATTATCGTAACAACCGGAGCTAAACATGCCTTGTATACTTTATTTCAAGTTTTACTTAATAAAGATGATGAAGTGATTGTTCCAGTTCCTTATTGGGTTAGTTATCCTGAGCAGATTAAATTAGCAGAAGGTGTCCCAGCTTATGTTAAAGCAGAAGAGTCTAATCAATTTAAAATAACTCCAGGTCAGTTGGAGGAAGCAATTACAAATAAAACAAAAGCGATTATTATAAATTCACCAAGTAATCCAACAGGCGTAATTTATACTAAGGAAGAACTTCTTGAATTAGGGAAAGTAGCACTCAAACATAATTTATGGATTGTTTCTGATGAAATCTATGAAAAATTAGTATATGATGGAAAAACTCATCATTCGATAGCTGCTTTATCAAATGAACTAAAGAATAGAACAATTATCATTAATGGGGTTAGTAAGTCACATGCGATGACAGGCTGGAGAATCGGTTACGCAGCAGGTAATGAACAAATAATTAAAGCGATGACAAATTTAGCCTCACACTCAACATCGAATCCTACTTCAATTGCACAATATGCAGCTATTGCGGCATATACGAATCCAGAAGATGAAATTAATCAAATGAAGGAAGCTTTTGAAGAAAGATTAAATAAGTTGTACAATTGGATTGGTGAGATACCTAATATTAGTTGTGTCAAACCTGATGGTGCTTTTTATGTGTTTCCAAATGTAAAGCAAATTGTCGAAAAGTCACCGTTCGCATCTACGGACGAATGGGTTGAAAAGTTACTAGAAGAAGAAAAGCTTGCGATTGTACCAGGGTCTGGTTTCGGTTCCGAAGATAATATTCGCCTATCTTATGCGACATCATTAGATTTAATAGAAGAAGCGGTCGTTAGGCTCAAAAGATTCGTAGAAAAATATTCGTAATAGCTGTTCTTAAGGAGGAAATTAATTTGAAAACAACAATTTCTAATGTATCAAAACATTTAAACGAAACAGTAACTATTGGAGTATGGTTGCATAACAAACGTTCAAGTGGAAAAATTGCATTTTTACAGCTTCGAGATGGAACTGGTTTTATCCAAGGTGTTGTCGCGAAATCAGATGTTCCTGAAGAAGTATTCGATATGGCTAAAAAATTAAATCAAGAATCTTCAATGTATGTAACAGGAAAAGTTGTCGAAGATACGAGAAGCCCATTAGGATATGAACTACAAGTATCAAATATCGAAGTTATACAAGAAGCAGTAGACTATCCAATTACGCCAAAAGAACACGGAACAGAATTTTTAATGGACCACCGTCATTTATGGTTAAGATCTAAAAGACAGCATGCGATAATGAAAATTAGAAATGAAATCATCCGTGCTACATATGAGTATTTTAACGAAAATGGATACGTTAAAGTAGATCCACCAATTTTAACAGGAGCGTCTGCAGAAGGGACAACTGAACTATTCCATACGAAATATTTTGATGAAGATGCATACCTTTCGCAAAGCGGCCAGCTATACTTGGAAGCTGCTGCGATGGCATTAGGAAAAGTGTTTTCATTTGGTCCAACATTCCGTGCAGAAAAATCAAAAACGAGACGACATCTGATAGAATTTTGGATGATAGAACCGGAAATGGCTTTTGTTGATCATGAAGAAAGCTTAAAAATACAAGAAGAATATGTATCGTATGTCGTTCAATCTGTGTTAAAACGTTGTGAAATTGAACTTAAGACGTTAGAAAGAGATACTTCTAGATTAGAGAATGTTAAAGCACCTTTCCCACGAATTACGTATGATGAAGCGATTCAGTTTTTAAAAGAAAAAGGGTTCGATGATATTGACTGGGGCGATGATTTTGGTGCGCCACATGAAACAGCAATTGCTGAAGCTTATGATAAACCAGTCTTTATCACTCATTTCCCTGTTGAAATTAAAGCTTTTTATATGCAACCAGATCCAAATAATCCAAAAGTGGCGCTCTGCGCAGACTTAATTGCTCCTGAAGGATACGGAGAGATCATTGGTGGATCAGAGCGAATTAGTGACTATGAACTGATGAAACAAAGATATAATGAGCATGACTTGAATGGTCCGGCATATGAATGGTATTTACAATTAAGAAAGTATGGTACTGTACCTCACTCTGGTTTTGGATTAGGCTTGGAACGTACAGTTGCTTGGATTGCTGGCGTTGAGCATATTCGTGAGACAATTCCATTCCCAAGATTACTAAACAGATTATATCCATAATAAAAAAAGGGATGACTCACTCTAAAATGTAGGGTCATCTCTTTCTATTAGAAAAGGTGATTATTTTGTCATTACCATTCTCTTATCAAAAATTATTAACTGATCAATTAAGTATCCCTGCAAAATTACTTAGTGAATATAAACGAATTGGTTTAGATGAGACTGATTTAGTTGTCATCATACATATTCTTAATTTGCAAAAGGAAAATCATCTATTACCTTCCTTTGATCAAGTGGCGAATCTGATGACGATTACACCGAATGAAGTTGCGAATGTTTTAAAGAAATTAAGAAATAATGAACTTTTAACGATTGATCAGTTTAAAGACCAACAAGATATAGTTCACGAGTGGTATTCAATTTCTCCTTTAATTGAAAAGTTATATGATGTTGACAACAACGTAGAGGATCAGTCTAAAGAAGAAGGGAAATTATTTAATTTATTTGAACAAGAGTTTGGAAGAGCCTTATCTCCAATAGAAATTGAAATGATTAGCTATTGGTTAGATGATGATCGTTTTAAACCAGCACTTATTAAAGCAGCGCTTAGAGAGGCTGTCTTACTAGGTAAATTAAATTTTAGATATATTGATCGTATTTTGGCTGAGTGGAAAAAGAAAGGAATTAAAAGTGTTCAAGAGACTAAAAATGTCCAACATCGCTCAACATCAACTTCTAATAGCGCAGAAACTAAAAAAAGAGATACATCTGTCTATTATAATTGGTTAGAAGAATAATAGGGGGGAGGACAAATGCTTACAAAGAAAGAGATAAGAGTTGTTTTAGATACTTTTGGTGACATGTTTCCTAATGCCGAATGCGAATTAACACATTCAAATGAACTCGAATTGTTAATTGCCGTTTTGCTATCGGCCCAGGCAACCGATGCATTAGTTAATAAGGTTACTCCAGATCTTTTTAAAAAATATAAAGCACCTGAAGATTATTTAAATGTCCCTTTAGAAGAGCTACAGAATGATATAAGAAGAATCGGTCTGTTTAGAAATAAGGCAAAAAACATTCAAAAACTATGTCATGATCTAATAGAAAAACATGATGGACAAGTCCCTTCTAATTATGAGGAATTAGTTAGCTTAGCTGGAGTAGGGCGAAAAACAGCAAATGTCGTCATGTCTGTTGCGTTCGGGGTACCTGCTATAGCTGTAGATACACATGTCGAGCGTGTGTCGAAGAGGTTAGGTATTTGTCGTTGGAAAGATTCTGTTTTAGAAGTAGAGAAAACACTTATGCGTAAAGTGCCTAAAGAAGAGTGGAGCGTCACACATCATCGGATGATTTTCTTCGGTAGATATCATTGTAAAGCGAAAGCGCCAAATTGTCCTGAATGCCCACTACTTCATTTATGTAGAGAAGGGCAGAAGCGAATGAAAAAAAGAGGTGCGATATAAAAAAAGGGCTGTCAATTAGGTTATAAAACGTAACCTATAGACAGCCTACTTTTTTATTATTAGTTATTATCCATTAGAATTTTCTTGCGCATCCGTTGGTTGATCTGATTCATTTGAATCGTGTTCACCATTTTGTCCATCATTATTTTCATTACCTTCTCCATTACCTTGGTTACCATTATTTCCTTGATTGTCATTCCCACCTTGGTTACCGTTATTACCATTGCCTTCGTTGCCATCACCATCATCACCATTTTCATCATCATCTTCGTCATCGATTAAATCGTCGATAATATCTGACTCATCTTCTGGTATATCAATTGATTTTTGTACTGGTTCACTTCGCTGTTCTTCATTTTCATTATTAACAGCTACAACCTTGAAAGAATAAGTCGCCCCTTTTTGAATGTCTGTAAACGTATATTCGGTATCACTCGAAGTCGAGATGACCTGAAAATCCCCATCATCGACGGCAACTGATAGTTCAAAGGTAATATTTTTATCGTTATCTTCATCAAATAATGAAGGATGTTCCCAATATAGGTTAAGTAGTCCGTCTTCTTCAATATATTCGACATTAAAGTTTTCAACAGGATCTAACTGATCATATTCATCTGATGTTTCTGTTGGCTCTGTACCTTTAACAAATAGCTCCGTAACAATTTGATCATCTGGAGTAAACTCACTTGGTAATTGTGCTGGATTTGAGCCTTTTTCAACTTTTATTTCTAAGACGGAATCTGGTCTTACAAAGTCCGCTGTCTCAATACCATTTGACATAAAGTTCATAATGTTACTAAACAACTGTTGTGGAATCGATTGATAAGTACCTTCAATATGTTGCTCTTCAGGATATCCAGACCAAACGGCAACAGTGAAGTTAGTTGTATAACCAGCCATCCACGAATCAGGTGTAACATTATCACCACGGTTAGTAGTTCCAGTCTTTCCTGCAACTGGTAGGTTACCGAGATCAGTATTTCTATAAGCAGTCCCGGCTGGATTTTTAATAACGTCTTTTAATACGTCTGTCACCATATAAGCGGTGTAATCAGACATAGCTATTTTAGCTTCATGCTTTAAGTCAATCGTTTGTTGATCAGGAAAGACGATTTTTGTAATCGCGTATGGTTCATTATATATTCCGCCATTTCCGAATGCTGCATAAGCGCCAGCCATTTGTAGAGGGTTAACTTGAATTTTCCCACCACCTATTGCATCAGATTCATATAAATTACCTTCAAACTCAAGACCAAGCCCTCTAGCAAACTGTGAAGGGATTTCTTCGCCTAATTCATGAAATGTTTTAACTGCTGGAACGTTAAGTGAACGATAAAATGCTTCTCTTAGACTAACATGACCAAAATATCCTCTTCCAGCATTAGAAATGATCTTATCTTTATCGTTTCGATAACTATAAGGTTCATCTAATATTTGATGGTAAGTAGACCATTTTAAATGTTCGATAGCCGGACCATAATCAACAATTGGCTTAATGGCAGATCCAGGTTGTCTTCCGTTAGGATTTAAGGCATAGTTAAAACTTGCTCCGATTCCTTCAGCTTTATTTCTTCCCCCGCCAATAGCTAATATTTCACCTGTCTTAGTATTAAGTGCAGCAATTCCCGCTTCAATCCCTTCAGGATAAGCAATTGGACTTTCTTCACTTAACAAGTATTCAATATGATCTTGCGCCTTAGGATCAAGAGTTGTATGAATCGTTAACCCAGCTGAATAAATATCAACATCCTCACCTAAAATTTCTTCAGCTTCTTCTAAAACCCGTTCAATAAAAGCTTCATAAGGTGTTTCAGTGACATAGTCGTCCCGGATCATGTCAACTACTTTGATTTGTTTAACTTCGTTAGCCTCTGCTTCGGTAATTTTACCGTGATGCACCATTAAATCTAATACCGTATTACGGCGCTTTTCTGCTAGTTCTGGATTATTAAAAGGATTATGAGCATTCGGGCGCTGTGGTATTCCCGCTAATAAAGCAGCTTCTGCCAACGTTAAATCATGCAAATCACTTTTTCCGAAAAATGCTTCAGAAGCTTTCTGTACTCCATAAATACTTTTACCATAATAAATTTGATTTAAATACATCGTAAAAATTTGTTCTTTAGAATACTCTTGCTCTAATTGAATTGCTAAATATTGTTCTTGAATTTTTCTTTTCAACTTTTTGTCATGTGACAAAAATGCATTTTTTACAACTTGTTGTGTGATTGTACTAGCACCTTGCGCACCAAAACCATCCGTTAAATTAGCAATGACGGCAGCACCCATTCGGAATATATCAATCCCACTATGTTCAAAAAAGCGATTATCTTCCGTTGCAAGTACTGCATCTTCCAACACTTGTGGAATGTCATCATATTCTATTTCTTTCCGCTTTTCTACACCTAAATCTGCAATCATTTCGCCATTGCGATCTAATATTGTCGTTGAAAGTGGTACCTTCAGTTCATCTGCATTTAAAGGTGGAGCATCTTTGATATATGAAAAAACAACTCCTACGACAATAATGAATGCAAGGAATGCTAGTATTAATAATGCTAGTAAAACTTTTTTCCAAGTTATTTTTTTATTATTTTTTTTGCTCTGTTTTTTTGCTTTACGACTTTTAGTCTGTTGACTCATCGCAATCTCCTCCGTTGAAATATACATTGTCAATAACTTTAAGATAATCGACGTTTGCCTGGTATGAGAATGGGATTAAATATCCGTTATCTCGTACATAGCTATATGCTAATGATTTACGTTTACCCTTAAATTGATTATTCCACGCCTCTATAAATGGACGTATCGGCAATAAAAAAGTTTCATTTTTTTGCTTGAATCTAATAATTAGAAAACTAATCCCACCATGCATTTCGACTTGCTGCATATGTTTAACTTGATGTTCATGAATATTAGCAAAAGGAATCGACTGTTTATTATTTGTTTCTTTGGCTTCGAAATCAATATATCTTCCTTTATAAACCCCATTAAAATCTGTTGTCGATGGCTGTTTGAAGTAGGCTTCTTTAATGACAGCTGCACTTCTTTTAGGATAATCTACTTGTACAATTTGCACAGGGGTAGGTTTTTTATGAATGACAGCAATGTTTGCCTCTAAATAATAACTATTCGTTGCTACAATCTCTTTTTCTAGGGTCATACCTCTATTTCCAAATTGAGTAGGTATTTGCGATTGACCTGTTGCAGCTAGTTTAAATTGTTTGCTCCCTTTAGGATATCTCATCCATATTTCCCCCTAACTGCTCTATATTATATCAGATTTTAAACTAAAAAGATTTGGTTATACTATTAAGGATTATTAACGTTTTCTTTGCAAAATTATAGAAAAGGGATGCAGGCAGATATGATTCCACTACTTGTCAATTATATTAAGCAACAAACAGCTGAGTATAACAAAAATAATGTTACTCGTACGAAAGCATATTTATCATTTTACGAAAAGTACCCAGAAATAAAATGGGCGTTTCTCGCAAGCTTTGTATCAAGAAACGCAGGTTGGAACATGACCGATTTACAAACACAACCGTACATCGATATTTTAAGTGAAGAAAAGAGGAAGTCATTATATTTAACATATGAAAGTATTAATTGGTACATATTTCAAGATGCTTATCCTCAATTGTTAATCTATCAATTGTCACGTGAAAAAAACACGCCATTATTTTTTTTATTAAAGCATTTTCATGTATCTGAATTTATGGAATATGAATGGTATCAATTTTATTTGAGAGGAAATGAAAAAAGACTGATATACGCACAAATTATAAATGAACAAAATGTCGTTGAACAACCAATCATGGATCAGTTCCCATATGAACAAAAAGTATTTCGTTCTATTCCTTTTATGTTTCAAAACTTTGCACACTATAGTGCTGTTATTTTACCGACTGAAAAAGGTAAATTATATGGTGATTATGTATCACATTTTTTAAATGTCTCAAGTCGTATTAAAATAGGAAAGAAAATAGCTAATCTTTTATTTTTCCCATACTTATATCCACAATTTTTATCGTTTGCTAGAAATGTTGAAGTTACAGGTAGTCGTTTTGAGTATGAACAGTTTATGGGTAAAACATTGATTAAAACTAAACCATTAATGGAATATTACCGGAATACTGAACATCAACTAACGGAATATAAAGGAGACTGGTCTAAAAAAGTAAAGATTAAACATAGATGGTGGAAAGACACGAAGCTGAAAAATATTAAACGAATGGATGAGACCTTTTACAATAAACGAAAGCTGTTATTGAAAATGACTAATATGGATATACCGTTAAACAATGAGTCTGTCGAAAAAAGCTGATTGTTAAGAACATTTGCAGAACTGCTTCTTTGTTTGTCATATGAGAAGGAGAAACAATTTATTTAGCTAATTTATAATGCCTAAAGGAGGCGTGATGTATGGAACAAATAAAAAATAAAGAGCAGTTCTTAATTTCATTAAGACAATTAGAAGATGAGCTAGAAAGCTTAAAACAAAGAATGATGTTTGTTCAATATGAAATTAAAAAGAAATAATTAGCGAGTTGCAAAAATTCATGGTAAAGTTTTAATATAAGGTAAGGTGATGACATTGGATGAATTTTTGCGATTAACTTATGAATTTAAAGATAAAATAATTACAAAAATATATGATCAATACTTTAATGGACGGAAATTTGACCGAAAAAACTACGATGATTTTTACCAAATGAAGAACGAAACTAAAGAATTGTTTGATAAAATTGATTTATGGGATGAGATGGCAAATAAAAATGTACATCGAATCCCTCTTTTTCCCAATCAAATTAAAAATACAGTAGACAACCTTGAAATCATGGTTTTGCATAGTTATTTTCATGATGTGCGAAAAAAACGTTTTATAGAATTACATCAATCTGTTCTATATAATTTAGATTTAATATTAAATGATCCAAAGATAGGAGAGACAACCCCATGAACGTTGAACAATTAGTAACTATAGCAAAAGATATGCTTAATCAAGCCTATGTCCCATATTCAAACTTTCCGGTTGGCGCAGCATTGTTAACGAAAGATGGTAAAGTTTATAAAGGGTGTAATATTGAAAATGCAGCTTATCCCGTATCATGTTGTGCAGAACGAACAGCTATTTTTAAAGCAATTTCTGAAGGGGAAAGAGATTTTGAAGCAATGGCAGTCATTGCAAACACGAAAAGACCAGTACCGCCTTGTGGTTCATGTCGACAAGTGATGAGCGAATTTTTCTCTCCGAAAATGCGAGTATACATATGTAATGAAAACATGGAAGTGATGGAAACGACTGTTGAAGAATTACTTCCATTCTCATTCACATCTGAAGATTTAAAAGCTGGACAAAATATAGATAAATCAAATTGAAATTTTTTTGAGAGCTAGTACAATCTAGCTCTTTTTTTGATATACTAAACATATGGATATAAAATCAGTTACAATAACGGGATATAAACCACACGAACTGAATATATTTAGTGAGAAAGATCAAAAAGTCACCATTATAAAAGGTATTATAAAAAAAAGGCTTATCAGTTTTTTGGAAAATGGGTTAGAGTGGGTTGTCATCTCCGGTCAACAAGGAGTAGAGACGTGGGCATTTGACGTTGTTCAGCAATTAAAAAATGAATATGATGTAAAAATTGCAGTCATCCCACCATTTGTTGATCAAGAACAGGTTTGGAAAGAGGATAAACAAGCTATATATCAAGAGATGGTCAGTCAGGCTGATTTTTACCAACCGTTAACGAGTCGAACTTACGAAAGCCCTAAGCAATTTTTTACTAAAAATAAATGGATGATAGAAAAAACTGATGCTTGTATTATACTATTTGAGGAAGAATTCGGTGGCTCGCCAAAGTACTTCTATGAACTTGCTTTGAAATATCAGGAATATAAGAATTATTTTATTGATGTAATCAATGCTTTTGATCTTGAAGATTTTGCTAGAGAATGGCAAGAGAATGAATATTAATGTGTTTATGGGAGGTAGGAGTATGAAAATCAACTTAACAGTACAGGAAATTTTGGACAAGGAGTTTAAAACTACTATTCGTGGTTATAATCAAGATGAAGTTGATGACTTCTTAGATGTAATTATTCAAGATTATGAGGAATTTAATAAAGAAATAAATCAATTAAAAGACGAAATTAAACGTTTGAAAGCATCTGGCACAGTGAGTCCAACTACTAAAACAACACAACAACGTGGTCAAATTAATTACGATGTATTACAACGACTTTCAAACTTAGAAAAAGCTGTGTTTGGAAAACGTTATTCAGAGCAATGATTGCTATATATTACTAGTGATTTAGTTTGTTGTTTTATGTTAGAATATTATATTCAGGCATAAGTAAAATAAGATAAGTGTTTGAGTAATCGCTTCGGAATTTTTCGAAGAGGAAAGTCCATGCTCACACGGACTGAGATGTCCGTAGTGTTCGTGCTTGACGAAACAATAAGTCAAGGTAGCTATTTAAGAATAGCTAACGGCAGGGAAACAGTCTAAGTCACTTTTGATAAGACTGGACTACCTTTAAAGTGCCACAGAGACGAGCTTAATTGGAAACAATTAAGGTGGAACGCGGTAAACCCCACGAGTGAGCAACCCAAATTATGGTAGGGGCACTTTCTGCAGGGAAATGAACCGAGCAGAGAGACAAGTCATTGACTTGTAGATAGATGATTGCTGCCGGAGTACGAGGTTGACCACCGCTTGCAGTACTAAGGTACAGAACATGGCTTACAGAACACTTATCGGTCATTTTTACTTATGCCTATACATATTTATACTGCTTTTTTCGAAAGGATTGGGTAGTTTTGTCTAATAACGTAACATTAATCGCAACAGCAGCTATGGGTTTGGAATCTCTTGTAAGAGATGAAGTAAAAGAACTAGGATACACTAATGTCAAAACAGATAATGGAAAAGTTACTTTTCAGTCTGATTTATTAGGTATTGCACGAACCAATTTATGGTTACGTACAGCAGATCGTGTTAAATTACAATTAGGTAAATTTAAAGCTTATTCTTTCGAAGAACTTTTTGAACATACGAAATCAATTGCGTGGGAAGAATGGATTACTAAAGATGGTTTCATTCACGTTGTAGGTAAATCCCATAAATCCAAACTATATTCTGTCCCCGATTGTCAATCAATCGTAAAAAAGGCAATTGTCACACGATTACAAGAAGCTTATAACATTTATAGTCACCTTGAAGAAACAGGAGCAAAATATAAAGTAGAAGTGGCCATTTTAAAAGATGAAGTCGTTATTTCAATGGATACATCTGGAGTTGGCTTACACAAACGTGGGTATCGTCAAAGCCAAGGAGATGCCCCTTTAAAAGAGACTTTAGCAGCTTCACTTATTAAATTAACAAATTGGCATCCAGATTTTCCACTAGTCGACCCTTTTACTGGTTCTGGTACTATTCCGATTGAAGCAGCGTTAATCGGACAAAATATTGCACCTGGTTTTAATCGTGAATTCGCGTTTGAAGAGTGGGAATCTTATTCAAGTGATCATATAAATAACGCGTTAGAAGAGGCAGAAGACTTAGCAAACTATAATCAAACCTTACAAATTATAGGAACAGACATTGATCACAGTGCCATTGAAATGGCGAAGGGAAATGCTCTAGAAGCAGGGCTAAGCGATTTAATCGAATTTAAACAGATGCAAGTAAGCGATTTCGTTCCAAAAACTGAGATTGGTTACTTAGTTGGTAACCCTCCATATGGTGAAAGAATTGGTGAAAAAGATACGGTAGAAAAAATATACCGTGATTTAGGTAAAATCATGAAACAACATCCTAAATGGAGCGTATATATTTTAACTTCATATCCACATTTTGAAACATGTTATGGACAGAAGGCAACGAAAAAACGAAAACTATTTAACGGATTTATTCAAACAAATTACTATCAATATTTTGGTAAAAAATAATATAAAAGACCTGCGGTGGTATGTCAACAAAGAAATAATTAAATATTTGATTATCAAGGTTCAGATTTCTTAAAAAAGGCATTACGAAACTAGACCAGTAAATATTTGGTAATTACTGGAATTATTTAAAAGGATTTTTGAAGTTTGCTAACTTCATATATTCACGCTCCTTTTTGGCGTGTAGACTTGGTGATTGCGTAGTAGCGCATCCACCAAACGCACTAATTTTCTTGCGGTTAAGACGAGTGCTCTTTTATGTTGATGCTTCGGAACTTCTTGGTATTTCTTCGCGTAATAAGCTTGATACTCAGGAACGTGCCTTCTTACCGAGTTGGCGGCTTCAACCAGGTAATATCTGAGGTACTGATTCCCGTTCCGCGAAAGTGAAGTGTCGTCCGCTGTAAAGCGGCCTGATTGGTGTTTTCGCCAATAAAGGCCTGCATATTTGGCTATCTTTGTTTCATCATCAAATCGCTCGATTTGGCCGATCTCAGCGATAATTCCAGCTGTGAATACTGGCCCAATGCCAGGGATGGTTACAAGCGTTTGCGTCAAGCCAGCCATTATTCTCTCGATTGCTTTATCAATCTCTTTTACCTGCTTTTGAAGTGTACGAATAACTTCAATAGTCGTTCCGAGAATGATATCGATGGAATCTTCAACAACCTTGTCTAAACGATAGGAAGAGCGAACAGCTTTCTGGATGGATTTCGCAACGCATTCCGGATTCCCAAAACGATTTCTGCCCTTTTCCTGAAGAAAAGCAGCCAGATCCTCGACCGGCATTTGCGCAAGTTCATCCAGACTGAACTTCTCAAAAAACAGCTCCATCATGGCATTTCCAAAGACAGAAGAGTCGACCTCCTCTTTGAAAGTGTTGCACTTAAAACTCAAGTGTTGAAGGAAGTGCTGCTTTTCCTTGGTAACCTGATGGACCAGCTGATACCTGGAACGTGTAAGCTGTTGGAGCGCAACATATTGGCTCTCTTTTACCACGGACATTGGCAATCGGCCAAAACGCAGATAATCGGCGATGACGAAGGCATCAATTTCATCGGTTTTGTCCATATCACTATAACTCTTTTTAAAGTTCGCAATCTGTTTCGGATTCATGACAAAAACCTCTGCGCCAAGTGCTTTGAGAGCCTCGTCATGATGAAGAAACATGGATGGATGAAAACTGTAAACAGACGTGGACTCAAGCCCGAATCTGAGTGTATCAACAGCCTGACCATTCACGCATTCTAAAACGGTATCCCGAAGCTCACTCGCACCAGGAAGGTCATTAGAGACCGTGAAGGATTTAACCTTTTCTCCTTCACCATCTAACAAACAAACCTTGATATCAAAAGAACTAACATCTAATCCAGCAAATAATTTCATGGGGGGATTTCCTCCTTTCGATTTAGAATCATTGGTACTTATTTCTTGGACGCCCTGAGATATCCCTAGTGTGAACGCCGATCAGCAACCTCGTGTATAAGTACTATCCCTGATTCGAAAGCCGCCCCAGAGCTACTATCATCTAGGTTCGAGGTTCAGGGTGCACAGCCTGCGAGTAGGAAGGTCCGCACGCACACTGGGAAACAGTCTTTATAGTGTGGTCTAGCCACAAGGGGGAAAAGAATTGTCCCAAATGATCCTAAGACCATTATCTAGGAACATCTCGGGACGTCCAAGACTTTTGACTATATTCAGCAGGAAATGCAAGAAAATCTGGGCTCAAATGATAGGGCCTAAACATAATATACGAGGGG